>NZ_LWQT01000043.1 GCF_001650715.1 Paramagnetospirillum marisnigri
AACAAGGACGAGGAGGCCCCCATCTTCCAGGTGGCCGATTACGGACTGGTGGCCGATCTCTTCAAGGTTCTGCCTGAACTCGCCTCCGAGTTGGGCAAGTAGTTTCATCATTTCGGCGCCAGCGCCCATAAACCGGGAGTCATCCATATGACCGCTATCCAGAAAATCGGTGTCATCGGCGCAGGCCAGATGGGCAACGGTATCGCGCATGTCTGTGCCGCATCGGGCTTCGACATCATCCTGCTGGACATCAGCGACGAGGCCCTGAAGAAGGGTCTGGGCGTCATCGACAAGAATCTCAGCCGCGCCGTTTCCAAGGGCAAGCTGACCGAGGCCGACAAGGCCGCCACCCTGTCGCGCATCAAGCCGACCACCGCCTATGCGGATTTCAGCGACTCCGATCTGGTGATCGAAGCCGCCACCGAGGACGAGAAGATCAAGCGCGCGATCTTCAACCAGCTGTGCCCGGTGCTGAAGCCGGAAGCCCATATCGCGTCCAACACCTCGTCGCTGTCCATCACCCGCCTGGGTGCCGCCACCGACCGCCCCGCCAAGTTCATGGGCATGCATTTCATGAACCCGGTGCCGGTGATGCAGTTGGTCGAGCTGATCCGTGGCATCGCCACCAGCGAGGAGACCTTCTCCCTGGTGCGCGACATGACCCTGAAGCTGAAGAAGCAGCCGGTTTCGGCGGAAGACTTCCCGGCCTTCATCGTCAACCGCATCCTGCTGCCCATGATCAACGAGGCGGTCTACACCCTGTACGAGGGCGTCGGTTCGGTCACCTGCATCGACACCGCCATGAAGCTGGGCGCCAACCATCCCATGGGTCCGCTGGAACTGGCCGACTTCATCGGCCTCGACACCTGTCTGGCGGTGATGCAGGTGCTGCATGACGGTCTGGCCGATACCAAGTATCGCCCCTGCCCGCTGCTGGTGAAGTATGTGGAAGCCGGTTGGCTGGGTCGCAAGACCGGTCGCGGTTTCTATGACTACACCGGCGAGACCCCGGTTCCGACCCGCTAACAGGCTGCGGATAAGAACCGCTCTTGAGCGACACTCCCACCGCTGACGCTCGAATTTGAGCGGTTTGGCGGAGTAATTGGCCTCGTTTCCCCGGTTCCGCCCGATTTTGGGCGGAACCGGGCGTGGTCAGGCCGCCGCCATCAGCCTGGGCAACCTCGCCAGATTGTATGCGGCTGCGGGATGGATTGTTGGGGGTGACGGCGATGGCTCCCTTGTCAGCGATCACCTGCCGGAAATGGTCGGCGTCATAGGCTGTGCCAGCCATAGCGATTGCGGCGGAGAGGTCAGGCGCTTTGGCCCGCCACCCAGCCCGACGACCACGCCCATTGGAAATTATAGCCGCCCAGCCAGCCGGTGACGTCCACCGCCTCGCCGACAAAGAACAGCCGGTCAAGATGCTTGGCCGCCATGGTCTTTGACGACAGATCACGGGTGTCGACGCCGCCCAGGGTGGCCTCGGCCACGCGATAGCCCTCGGTTCCCGTCGGAATCGGGCTCCAGGCCGCCAAGTGCAGGGCAAGACGTTCCAGTTCCGCATTGCGGACCTGACCGATGGCCTTGTCCGCCAGTCCCGCCAAGGACACCATGGCCCGGGCCAGGCGGGCGGGCAGCAGTTCCGCCACCACTGTTTCCACCTGCGCCTTGGGACGCGCCGATTTGCGCTCCACCAGCCAGGCGCGGGCGTCCACATCCGGCAGCAGGTTGATGGAGATGGCTTGTCCCGGCCGCCAGTAGGAACTGATCTGCAGGGTGGCGGGACCGGACAGGCCGCGATGGGTGAAGAGCAGCGCCTCGCGGAAGCGTGTCTTGCCCAGGGACAGCTCGGCCGGAACGGCGATACCCGCCAGATCGCGCATCAGTCCCAGTTCGGGCTCGGCGAAGCTCAAGGGCACCAGGGCGGGGGCGGTGGGGACCACGCCGAGGCCATGACGCTTTGCCAGGGCATGGGCAAAGCCGCTGGCGCCGATCTTGGGCAGGGACAGACCGCCGGTCGCCACCACCAGGGAGTGGGCGGTGACACTGCCCCGGCTGTTGGCGATCTCGAACGGCCCGTCGCCGGAAATGGTGCCGATGCGCGCCCCCAGGCGGATGTCGACGCCGCCCGTTCCGCATTCCGCCAGCAGCATGTCGAGGATGCGGGCGGCGGAATCGTCGCAGAACAACTGGCCGTGGTCGCGTTCGTGCCAGGGAATGCGGTGGCGGGCCACCAGATCAAGGAACTCGCCGGGGCCGAAGCGTTTCAGCGCCGAGGTGGCGTAATGGGGATTGGCCGACAGATAGTTGGCGAGGGAAACCGAGCGGTTGGTGAAATTGCAGCGTCCGCCGCCGGATATCAGGATCTTGCGCCCCGGTTGGTCGTTGTGGTCCAGGACCACCACCCGGCGTCCCCGGCCAGCCGCCACCGCCGCCGCCATCAGCCCGGCGGCGCCCGCGCCGATCACCGCGACGTCGTACACCATTCCCACCATCAAACCTCGATTTCCTCCATCTTTTCCTTCAGCCACTTGGCCTTCTTTTCCATGTCGCGTTCCATGCGCTTGATGCGCTTGTCCAGGTCCTCGATATGGGCCAGCCGCTCGGCCCGCTTCTCCCTGGCGTAGCCCGAGACGAAGCGCTTGATCCCCCAATCGGCGGTGACGAAGAACAGGGCTGCACCGGCCACCAGGGTGATGACGGCGGCGACCCCGCCATAGGCGCTGTTGACCGCCACCATGGCGCCCCAGAAACCGATGGTCACCAGCGACGAGGCCGCCACCAGCACCAGCCGGTTGACGGTCTGGTCATGCTGGCGCTGGCGCTTCTCGTTGGCGCGCATGGCGTTGTAGATCTCTTCCCGGGCGATGGCCTGCCAGGTGCGGAACGACATGCCCTTGACAGTCCGGTTGTCGCGGATGGTCTGTTCCAGCTTGCGCACCAGATAGTCGGTCTGCTGCTCGGGGGTGGGGTTATCGGCCATGGGGGCGGAGTCTCGGGGGCGGCGGGGCTGGGGTCAAGGCCCGAATCGGCCGAACACCAGCGGCAGCCAGGCCAGGGCGAACAGGGTGGAGCCCGCCACCGCGATGGCGGCCCGGTCGGGATGGATGTTGCGGAGATGGGCGTGGACGACGGTGACGGCGGCCAGCGGCACTAGGCTTTCCACCAGCAACACCTGATGGGCGGTGCGGCCCAGGCCGTGCAGCCAGGTCTTGTCCAGCCAGATGAAGCCCAGGGCCAAGGCGGGCCACAGGGCGAACTTGAAGGCGAAGGTGAAGGCGGTGAAGCCCACATCCAGCGACAGGCGGCGGATCTGGGCCAAGCCCAGTCCGACGATCATCATGCCCACCGGCACGAAACCGCCGCTCAGGATATCGACGGTCTGCATCAGGGAGGGCGGTACCTTGATGCCGTAGAGATTGACGGCCACCCCGATCCAGCAGGCGTGCAGGCCGGGGAATTTCAGCACCCGGAGCAGGGCGCCGCCCATGGTGGCCTCGGCGCGGGCGACGGTGTAATAGCCCACCGAATTCTCATAGGCGGTGGCGCCGAACGACACCATCACCACATAAGGAAGCGACTCCGGGCCGATCAGGGCGAGGCAGGCGGGAATGCCGAAAAAGCCGGTATTGCCGGTCCCGGCGGTGAAGGCGGCGATGCGCTCGCGTCCGTCCGTCCAGCAACGCGCCGCCAGCGGCCGCGCCAGCAGGGCGGTGAGGGCGCACAGGGCGAAGACTCCCAGCGGCAGCAGCAGCAGCGCGCCCTTGAGATCGGCGCCGACGAAGGCCTTGAACACCACGGCGGGCGACAATACGTAAAGCGCCAGCCGACCCAAGTCCTGGCCCTTCACATCCAGCAGGCGGCCGAGCGCGAAGCCCACCGCCACCAGGATGTAGAGGGGGACGAGCTTGAGGGCCAGGGCGGTGTCGAAGGGCAGGGACATGGACTCCATCCGCGAGAGGGGTAGAGTGGCGTTTCGGGCCGGATTGCGAAAGGGAAAAGCGGCATGACCAGTCTGGACGGCGTCCTGGCGCCCATCCTCACCCCCTATGGCGACGACCTTGCCCCCGATCCGGTCCGCTTCGTCGCGCTGGCGCGCTGGCTGATGGACCAGGGGCTGGGGCTGGCGCCGTTCGGCACTACCAGCGAGGGCAACTCGCTGTCGGTGGAGGAGAAGATGGCGCTGCTGGACGCCTTGGCCGAGGCCGGTCTGGATCGCGGCCGGATGATGCCGGGCACCGGCTGTTGCGCGCTCACCGATTCGGTGCGGCTGTCGGCGCATGCGGTGGCGCGGGGCTGTTCCGGCGTGCTGATGCTGCCACCCTTCTACTACAAGACTGTCTCCGAGGACGGGCTGTTCGCCGCCTTCTCCGAGGTGATCCAGCGGGTGGGCGACTCACGCCTGCGGGTCTACCTCTACCATTTCCCGCAGCAGAGCCAGATTCCCATCGGCCATGCCCTGATCGAGCGGCTGCTGGCCGCCTATCCGGGCGTGGTGGTGGGGCTGAAGGATTCCTCGGGCGATCTTTCCAACATGGTGTCGCTCTGCCGCGCCTTCCCCGGCTTCAAGGTCTTCGCCGGGACCGAGCGGCTGATCCTGCCGGTGATGCGGGCCGGCGGCGCGGGCTGCATCAGCGCCAACGCCAATATCCACGGCGCCGCCATGCTGGCCTTGGTGCGCGGCTGGCGGGATGCCGGGGCCGAGGCCATGCAGGCCGGGCTGGAGGGCTTCCGGGCGGTGATGGAAGGCATGCCGCTGATCGCCGCCTTGAAGGCGGTGACGGCGATCCGGACTGGTGACGCGGGCTGGCGGCGGGTGCGACCGCCGCTGGTCGGCCTCCCTGTCGACAAGGAGGCCGAACTGCTGGCGCGCCTCAAGTCAGTCGGGGTGCTATTTTAGCTCGGCGATGGCGTCCAGGCCGTTGGCCTTGGCGGCGGCCAGGACCCGACCATCCGCCTTGGCGCGGGCGACGAAGGCGTCCATGGCCTCCAGCCAGCCCGCATCGCCCTGTGCCATGGCATAGGCATAGCCGTTGGGCGCCAGCGGCGTCGGCGGTTCCAGCAGCTTGGCCCAGTCATGGCGGGCCAGCATCTTGCGCGAATAGGGGTAGTCGGTGAAGAACAGGTCGGCGCGGCCGCTCATCACTTCCTGCTCGCGGGCCTCGGGGGTGGCGACTTCCACCAGCTTGGCCTGCTTCAATTCCTTCTTCATGGCCTCGACCATATAGGTTCCGGCGGCGACGGCGCCCACCACGCCCTCCTTGTCGATATCGGCCCAGGATTTGATCACCGGGTGGGTCTTGGTGGTGATGGCGTAGATGCCGCTGCGCAGATGGGGCTTGGTGAAGACCAGCTTCTCCTGGCGGGCCGGGGTGATGGCGACGCCATGCATGGAAACGTCGCAGCGATCGGCCAGAAGATCGTCGATCATGGTCTTGAACGAGCTGTCGATGAAGCGGACGGATACCCCCAGATCCTTGCCCAACTCCTTGGCCAGATCAATGTCGATGCCTTCCAACTGGCCGGTGCGGGTGTTGCGGTAAGAAATGGAGTAGTAGTCGGGCCAGATGCAGACGCGGACCTCGCCCGCCTTCTTGATCCGATCCAGTCGCCCGGGGTCGGCCGCGTCGGCCGTGCCGCCCAACACCACCACCGCGCACAAAGCCAGGGCCAGACGCTTCATTTTTCCCTCCCGATACAATGGATATATGCTATTGCATCTGAACCATGCTGGGAAGGCCTTCTCATCGTTCCACGTCGCCTCCCCTTCCGACCGATACGGTCGTGCTGGGCAGCGTGCCGGTGGACCCTCTGTATTCCTCCGCCCTGATACGGCTGGTGGCGGTGTTTGGCGTTGGCGTCGCCCTGGCGGTGGCCATCGCTACCGGAGTGGCGCTGTGGGCCGGGCGGCAGGACGCCATCGCGGCGGCCGCAAGCAATGCCGGCAGCCTGGCCCGTGCCCTGACCGACTCCGTGGCCCGGTCGGTCAATTCCATCGATGTCACCCTGGCCTCGGTGGCGGAATCGGTCCGCGACGGTGATCTGGCCGATGACCGCAAGGGGGGGCTGGCCCGTCAGGTGGCGCAACGTCTGCAACTGGCGCCGCATATCCGTCAGATCGTGGTTGTGGGCCTGGACGGCCATATCCTGTTCGACAGCGCGGCGCCTCCCCGCGGGCGGCATGTGGATATCTCCGCCACCCTTGATGATCTGAACCGCTTACCCCGCTCGCTGGTCATCGGCGCGCCCATGGCCGGGCGATTCATGGGCGATGGCGCTCGCGCCGCAGGTCACAGTCTGGTTCCGGTGAGCGCGGCGGTACGCAATCGGGATGGTTCCATCGTCTCGCTGGTGGTGGCGGCCATCAACCCCGAATACTTCTCGGGCATGTTCCACGAGATCGAGCAGGAAAGTGGCGCCCGGGTGCGGCTGTGGCGCTATGATGGCGTGCTGCTGGCGGGCGAGGTTGCCATGGTGACGACGCCTCCCACAAGCCGATCGACCTTGCCGCTGTTCGCCGTCCATCTCAAGAAATCCGAGATGGGGGGCTTCATCGACCATGACGACGATGGCGTGAAGCGGATCACCAGCTATCGCACCACGCTGGCCTGGCCGCTGGTGGTCAGCGTCGGCATTCCCATGGATCGGGCTTTGGCCAATTGGCGCCGCAACCTGGACAGCATCGCCGTCCCGGTGGGGCTGGTCAGTCTGGTGGTGCTGGGACTGACGGTGGTGCTGGTGCGGACCCTGGCCCGGCGCGCCCGCGACGAAGCGCGGCTGCGGCTCAGCGACCGTGTGCTCGCCAATGTCTCCAACGGTGTCACCATTGCCGACGCGTCATCGGGCGATCTGCCGCTGCTCTATGTCAACCAGGCCTTCGAGCAGATCACTGGCTATGGCGCCGCCGAGGTGCTGGGACGCAATGCCCGCTTTCTGCATGATGGCGAGGCCGACCAGGAGGGGCTGGACCGTATTCGCGAGGCGCTGGCGGAAGGCCGCGCGGTGACGGTGCTGCTGCGCAATGTGCGGGCCGACGGGACGCCGTTCTGGAACCATGTCTCCCTGTCTCCTGTCCGCAATTCCACCGGCGTGATCACCCATTGGGTCGGCGTTCAACGAGATGTCACCCACGAGGAAGAGGCGCGCGCCGCCCTGGCCGCCGCCTATGACGACGTGGCGCGCACCAGCGCCGATCTCGAGCGCTTCTCCTTCGTGCTCGCCCACCACCTGCAGGAACCTGCCCGACAGATGCGGTTGCAGGCGCAACTGCTGATGCTGCGGCTGGGTCCGGATGCCTCGGTCGAAGAGAAGACCCCGGCGGAACGGATCATTTCCGCCTCGGCCCGGCTGGTGGACATGCTGCGCGGCGTGCAGAGCTATCTCGCCATGGAGCGCGAACAGGTCAAGGGGGTGGTGGCCGATGTCGCCCGGGCCTTGAACACCGCGGTGGCCAAATATGCGCCCGGTTGCCCCGGCGGGACCCTGACGGTGGAGCATGGCGCACTACCCCAGGTGGCGATGTCCCAGCGCAGGCTGGATGAGTTGTTCGACATCCTGGTGAAGAACGCGGTGGATTTCCGCCACCCCGACCGGCCACCTTTGCTGGTGCTCGACGCCGAGCCGGACGGCCGCTTCTGGCGGTTGCGGCTTCGCGACAACGGCATCGGTATCGAGGCCACTTATTTCGAGCGGATTTTCGTGCCGCTGGAGCGGCTCCACCACCATGCCGGGCCTGCGGGCACCGGCATCGGGCTGGCCATCGCCCGCAAGATCGTCGAGGCGGCGGATGGCAGCATCCATGTGGACTCCGACGGAACCAGCGGTTCGACCTTCGTCTTCACCCTGCCAGCCGCCTGATCAGCCGAACGGATCGTCGCATGTGCCGCACATGGGGACGCCGGACACGTCGCCCGCGCGGAAGCCCTCCAGGATTCGGCGCCAGGTTTCGCCATTGCGGATTTCCGCCAGCCCCTGCTCCATGATGTTGCCGATTTTCAACTGGGCATTGGAATCGTAGCAGCCACAGGCGGTGACGGTGCCGTCGCAGAATACTCCCACCGCCTTGAGGAAGATGCGGCACGGCATCAGGCGGTGGTGGTCGATGCTTTTCAGGGTCCAGACCTTGTGGCGCTCGTGCAACTGGCCGCATTGGACCGAACCACCGAAATTATTGGCCTTGAGGGTCCACACCTTTGTGACGCCCTGGCTGGCGAGGAAGGCGCGGGTCTTGCGCAGGTCCTCCTGCCAATCGCCCAGGGCGATCGCCTTGACCATGAAATTGGTCCGGGTTCCGGCCAGGGTGGCATTGATGGCCTTCAGATTGACGATGGCGCGCTCGAACTTGGCACCCACATAGACGCTTTCATAGCTGGGAGCGTCCCACCCGGCGAAGGAGAACTGGAGATAGGCCAAGCCCAGGCGGCCCAGCCGCTCGATCCGCTCTGGCGTGAACGGCGTGCCGTTGGTGACGATGCCGACCTCGAAGCCCTCGGCCACGGCGCGTTCCAGCATCTCGAAGATCTGGGGGTGCAAGAAGGGCTCGCCCTGTCCGGCCAGGATATGCATGGTCTTGATGCCGCAGGCCTTGGCCTCGGCGATCACCCGCTCGAACACGTCCGCTTCCATGAAGCCGGAATTGTCCTTCCAGATTTCCCAGCCGCACATGGTGCAGCGCAGATTGCAGCGGCGCGACAGCTGGACATAAATCTCGAACGGGACCAGGCCACGCCGCTCGGCGGGGGCGATGACCAGATTGCGGGCCTTCGCCAACTGGGCGGCGGAGGCGTCCAGCAGTCCGGCCTCGTCCAGCGCCACGCCGGCCAGATAGGCGATGCGGGCGGAATCCGGCTGGGCGGCCACCGCCCGTTTCAGCAGCGGCAGCGCCTCGGTGGCACGCCCCTGGGCCACCAGGCTGCCCGCCAGGCCGACGGCGCATTCAAGGTGGTCGGGCGCCAGGGCCAGCAGGCGGCGAAACAGAACTTCCGATTCGGCCGGGCGGTCGAGCACCAGCAGCATCCCCGCCCGGCAATAGTCGCATTCCGGTTCGCCATCCAGGGGTTCCAGCAGGGCGATGGCGTCCAGCAGCAACTGGGCATTCATCAGCCGCTGCGCCTCGGCGAGCACGGCGGCGGGTTCGATCTTCGTCTTGGCTTTGCTCATGGTCGGCGCATCCTAGCACCTCCGCCCGTCCTACTTCCATGGCGGGGTGACCTGGGGCATTATGGCCGCCTATGCATGAAACGGGGGATGTGGCGCGTGGGTAGCGCTGTGGCGGACAAGGACGCGCGGGGACGGTGGCGGTTTGGCATCCGCGCCAAACTGGTGGTCGCGGTGGGGACCGTGGCCGTCATGATTCTGGCGGGTGCCGTCCTGACCTGGTTCAGCTATTCCGAGATCGAGCGGCTGTTGGCGGCGGTGACGCGGACCAACTTGCCCAGCGTGTCCAATGCCCTGAAGCTTTCCGAGGCCACGGCGCGGCTGGCGGCGGCGGCGCCTGCCCTGGACAGTTCGCAGTCCCAGTTCCAGCGTCAGAGCAATTTCGTCGCCCTGCAACAGCAGACGGAGCGCCTGCTGGCCCTGATCGACCAGTTGGCGGTGAGTTCCTCCGATACCGGCCGGGTCGAGGAACTGCGCTCGATGATCGCCGCCTTCGGCGACAATGTGGTCGATCGCAACATCCTGGTGGATAAGCGTCTGCAACTGGTCGAACGCGCCCGGGTCCTGGCCGAGGTCATCACCCGTCTTGATCTGGAAATCCACCGCGAGGTCGAAGGCATCGGCACCGATCCCATTCTGGCGGTGGTGGTGCTGGCCTCGAATTATCTGCGCGAGGCGGTGGTCGCGCCCGAATTGGAAAAGGTGGGCGAGCTGCGCAGCGCCTATGAAGAGCAGGTCCGCAAGCTGCCCATGCTGGTGGAAGCGGCGGGCGAGGGCAGCCGTGGCCTGCGCGGGCGCGAACTGACCCGCCGGGTGCTGGCGCTGGGCACTGGCCCCGAGAACGTGTTCGAGCTGCGCAGCCTGCAGATGCTGACCATTGCCCGCCTGGCGGCGGCCAATGACGAGGGCCGCGATCTGGTGGCACGGACCTCGTCGGCGGTGGGGCGATTGGTTTCCGCCGCCGAGACCGATGCCGCCGACAATGAACGCCGCACCGAAAACGCGGTGAAACTTGGCCGTTACACCCTCCTGGTGGTGGCCATGCTGACCTTCTTCGGGCCGCTGCTGTTCGTCTGGCTGTATCTGGGCCGCAGCCTCGTGGGCCGTCTGACCGGTCTGGCGGAAGCCATGCACCGTATCGTCGAGGGTGATTTCCACACGCCCATTCCCGGTACCGGCAAGGACGAGATCGCCGATATGGCCGCCGAGCTGGTGGTGTTCCGCGATGCCATGGCCAAGGTGCAGGAATCCACCCGTGCCCTGGTGGAAAGCGAGAAACGCCTGCGCCGGATTCTCGATACCTCGCCGCTGGCCTTGGCCATATCCCGGGTGGCCGATCACTCCCTGATTTCGGTCAATCCCCGCTGGACCGAGCTTTATCTGATCTCGGAGGCCGAGGCCATGGGGATGAGCGTGGCCAGTTGCTATGCTCAGCCCGCCGATCGGCGCAAGCTGGTGGAACTGGTGCGCCAGCGCGGCTTCGTGCCGGGTTTCGAGTGCCGTATGCGTGACAGCTCCGGCCACGAATTCTGGGCCATGCTGTCGGCGGCCGAGATCGAGATGGATGGCGAGCCGGCGGTGATCGTCTCCTCCACCGACATCACCCGCCACAAGGAGGAGGAGGCCGCCCTGGCCGAGGCCAAGCGCATGGCCGAGGATGCCAGCCAGGCCAAATCCCTGTTCCTGGCCACCATGAGCCACGAAATCCGCACCCCCATGAACGGCGTGCTGACCATGGCCCAGTTGCTGGAGGACATGCCGCTTGCCGCCGAGCAGCGCGAGATGGCCCGCGTCATCCGCGACTCGGCAACGGCGCTGCTGACCATCATCAACGACATCCTGGACTTCTCCAAGATCGAGGCGGGCAAGCTCGAACTGGAGACGGTGGAGATGTCGGTGGTCGATCTGGTGGAAGGCGTCGCCGAACTGCTGACCTTGCGCGCCCAGGAAAAGGGCATCGGCCTCATCACCCATGTGGACCCGACGCTGCCGTCGCGGGTGCTGGGCGATCCGGTGCGGTTGCGCCAGATCATCACCAATCTGGCGGGAAATGCCATCAAGTTCACCGACAAGGGCTATGTGCGCATCGGCGTCGGCGCGGCCGACGGTTCGGCCCGGCCGCTGCGGCTGCGTTTCTCCATCACCGATACCGGTATCGGCCTGGATTCCGAGCAGCAGGCCCGCCTGTTCGAGCCCTTCATGCAGGCCGATATCACCATTTCACGCCGCTATGGCGGCACCGGCCTTGGTCTGTCCATCTGCCGCCGTCTGGTGGCGATCATGAATGGCGATATCGGCGTCGCCAGTAATATCGGCGCCGGGTCCACCTTCTGGTTCGAAATCCCCCTGGATGTGGCGGTGGAGCAATCGGAAACCGGTCCCGATCTGACCGGCAAGGCGGTTCTGGTTCTGGCCGAGGGGCCGGTGGCGGCGGATTCCATCCGGCAATATCTCGGCCATCTCGGGGCCCAGGTGGCGGTTGTGGCCTCGCCCGATGGCGCCTTGGCGGCGGTGAGGGCGGCGGCGCTGGCGGGTTGGGCCTATGATGTCGCCCTGCTGGACGGCGGTGTCGACTATCGTCAGCGTCTCGGCCTGGCCGGAGCCTTGATCACCGCTGCCGGTTCCGAGGGCGAGATGCGGATGATGATGATGGTCGGACAGGATGCCTATCCCGCCGCCTCCGCCGAAGCCGATGCCTTGGGACTGTTCGGTGTCGTGCCCAAGCCCGTGCGCCAGCGCCTGCTGTGGCGCGCCGTGTCCGCCGCGGTCGGTCGTGCCGATCCGGCTGCCGCCGCCCAGGTCGAGGACGGACAGGTGGAGACATGGATCCAGCCCACGGTGGAGGAAGCCGCCGCCGCCGGGGCGCTGATTCTTGTGGCCGAGGACAATCCCACCAACAAGGTGGTGATCCGCCATCTGATGGAGCGGCTGGGCTATGCCATCGAGGTGGTGGACAATGGTGCCGAGGCCTGGGACCGCATGCAGATTCGGGACTATGGGCTGCTGCTGACCGATTGCCACATGCCCGAGATGGACGGCTATGAACTGACCCACCGGGTGCGGCAGTGGGAAGCCGAACTGGATACCGGCGACCATTTGCCCATCGTGGCGCTGACCGCCGACGCATTGTCGGGCACTTCCCGGCGCTGCCATGAATGCGGCATGGATGGCTTCTTGGCCAAGCCCATCGACCTTAAGCAGTTGGACGGCACCATTCGCCGCCTGCTGCCCATGGCGGCGGCACTTCGCTCGCGCCGCCCGGCGGGGGAGGCGCCACCAATTGCCAGCCAGACCAGCCGCATTCCGTCAGGTAACCTGCCGCCGGTCCTGGACCTTGATCCCATGCGCCAGATCTTCGGCGAGATCGGCGACGAGGTGCGCGAACTGCTGGAACTGTTCATGGATACCACCCGCCCGCTGCTGGACGAGCTGGAAGCCGCCATCATCGCCGGAGATGCCATTGCCGCCCGCGAGGCGGCCCATTCCTGCAAGGGCGGTGGCAACAGCGCGGGTGCCTTCCGCTTCGCCCGCTACTGCGCCGAGATCGAGTCCGATTGCGCTGCCGGCAATCTGGACGCCGCCGCCGAACTTCTGCCCGTGGCCAAGATCGCCTTTGTCGAGGTGGGCGAGGCCATCGACGCCATGTGACGGCTCACTGTCTGTTATTGCGAATGAGTGTCAATCGCGATATTGTCTGGCATCGTCCTCAGCCAGGAGCAGGATATGACCGTGACCGTGATATTCGGATCTGATTCCGGGGCCACCAAGGCCGTTGCCGTCAAGATCGCCGCCAAGACCGGGGGGCGCCTGTTGAGCGTCCAGAAGGCCAGGACGGCGGATTACGAAAGCTGCGATCTGTTGATCCTGGGCTGTCCCACTTATGGCATCGGCGAGTTGCAGAGCGATTGGGACACCCATATCGGCCAGTTGGAGGCCGCCGATCTGGCGTCGTGCAAGGTGGCGCTGTTCGGAACCGGCGATCAGATGACCTATCCCGACTCATTCGTGGACGCCATGGGCATTCTTTACGACAAGGTGGTGGCGCGCGGCGCCCAGGTGGTGGGCTTCACCGACACCTTCGGCTATGACTTTTCCGCCTCGACGGCGTTCCGCGATGGGCGTTTCGTCGGCCTGGCCCTGGACGAGGACACCCAGTCCCACCTGACCGACGACCGCGTCAACGCCTGGATCGGACAACTGCCATGAAGTCATCGGTCATGGGCCATGTGGTCCACCAGCTCTACGAATACCGCAAGGGGGTTCGGCAGCTGTTCATGATGACCATGACCACCCAGGAAGCGGCGGTGGTGGTCCGGCGCCTGCAGGCCGAGGCCATCGAGCATTACGCCCATCGGGTCAGCGCCGCCAAGGCCAATGTCTTTTTCGGCCGGGCTCCCTGCGTCGAACTGGTCCGTCGCATGGTGACCAAGCCGCTGTGCCACCTGACACCGGAAGAGGACTTCATCCTGGGGACGCTGCTTGGCTATGACCGCGAGCAGCAATGCCTGCGATTCCTGGCCATGACCGGCGGACCAAGGCAGGCCAGCGCCTGAATTCCTGTCGCTGACCGATCGGGCCCCTTTGCCGCAAATGCAAAAACCGCGCTCCCTGGAGGGGCGCGGTTCGCATCGACCGGGGCCTGACGCACCGGTCCGGCCGGGGCGATCAGCCCTGGCGAGCCTTGTAGCGCGGGTTGGTCTTGTTGATGACGTAGACCCGGCCCTTGCGGCGGACGATGCGGCAGTTCTTGTCGCGCAGCTTGGCCGACTTGAGCGAATTGCGAATCTTCATGGTCCAAATTCCTGAATGCGTAAGGTCGCCCAAAACGGCGTCGACTGGAGGCGGGAAAATAGGGAAACTGGCGCGGGCTGTCAACACCCCCATGGAACATATTTTGTATCCGGCGCTCGAATCCTGTCCATCGGTCGGGTTATAGTGCGGTCATGCTGACCTTCATTCCCGATCCGCCCAATCTTCCACCTGCTTTCGAGTGTGTCGAGGGCGACGACGATGCCCGCGTGCTTCTGGTCTGCGACCATGCGTCCAAGGCGATTCCGCCCGATCTCGGCGAGCTTGGCCTGGAGCGGTCGGAGCGGGAATGCCATGTGGCCTGGGATATCGGCGCCGCCCTGGTGACGCGGGCGCTGGCCGCCCGCCTGGGCTGCCCGGCGGTGCTGGCGGGCATCAGCCGCCTGGTGATCGACTGCAACCGCCAGCCGGGCGATCCCACCTCGATTCCGGCCAATTCCTGCACGGTGGAAGTCCCGGGCAATCGGGGCCTGAGCGAGGCCGAGGCCGCGGACCGCGCCCAGCGCTGGTTCTGGCCCTATCACACCGAGATCGGCAACCGCATCGCCCATCTGTGGCGCCACGGCACCGCCCCGGCGGTGGTGGCGGTGCACAGCTTCACGCCCCGCATCAATGGATGCGCACCGCGACCCTGGCATGTGGGCGTGCTGTGGAACCGCGATCCCCGCATGTCCGAGCCGCTGCTGGCGGCGCTGCGCGCCCGTGGCGATCTGGTGGTCGGCGACAACCAGCCTTATTCCGGCAAGGAAATCAACTATACCCTGGACACCCATGCCGGGGCGGCGGGATTGCCCAATGTCTCGTTCGAAATCCGTCAGGACCTGCTGATGGACGAGGCGGGATGCCAGCGCTGGGCCGATCTGCTGGCCGAGGTCTTGGTGCCGGTGCTGAACGATCCCGCCCTGCACCGGGTCCAGGTCTACTGACCTCAGATGCCCTTCTGGAATATCCAGCAGCGCTCCTGATTGTCGTCATTGTCCGCGCTGATGTTGCAGTTGGCGCAGGCGGCCAGGACGAGGCATAACAGGATGGTGGCGATATTTCTCATCATGATTCTAGCGTAACAGGATCATGCCGTTATGGGCAACACTCGCTTGAACCCGGGGCGGGGCTTGGCTATGGTCGGCGATCCGCGAAGCAGAGGAAGACCTTCATGAGCGACGACCAGACGAACAGCCAGATCGGCGGCATTGCCGCGGAAGCCCTGCGCCAGTTCATCGACCGGATCGAGCGGTTGGAGGAAGAGAAGAAGGCGCTGGGCGCCGATCTCAAGGACGTCTATGCCCAGGCCAAGAGCCAAGGCTTCGACACCAAGATCATTCGCAAGATCGTCAGCCTGCGCAAGAAGGACCGGGCCGAGCGGGAAGAGGAACAGCAGATCCTCGACCTTTACCTCGCCGCCATCGGCGAGGCCTGAGGGCACTCGGCGCACGATATCCCTCGCCCGCAAGCGGGAGAGGGGTCGATCGTAAAGGTCTCAGAACTCGCGCATGGCCTTGGCGCGCAATTCGGCGGCGCGCGGCGTCTCGGTGTCCAGCGTGCCGTCGCTGGACGACATGCGGATGGATTCCGCCACCTCGTTCAGGCTTTGGGCGTTACGCTGGTCGTACTGGTCCAACTGCCACACCGCGTTGCGGTTCTCGCTCATCAGCATGGCGGCCTCGGTCTGCAACTGGGTGGCCTCGGCCAGCAGGCGGGCGGCGTTGGCGGCATGCCGCGCCGAGGGCGTGGTGGCCCCGGCGGCGGCCACCTGGGCGGAATGGGCCGAACGGTCGTCGCCCTTCAGCCAGATATGGGCCCAGGCCTTCCACGAGGCTCCCGCCTCGGTGTCCAGCGCGTACATGACGGCATAGGCGACGGCCTGGGTGACCGTAAGATCGTCCTGGGTGCTCATCCTTCGGCTCCTTCGCCGCCTTCCTTGGCGCGGCGCTTGACGGTCTTGGGGTCGGCGGTGATGGGGCGGTAAATCTCGATCCTGGCCCCTTCCTCGATCACGGCGTCGAGCGTGGTGGACTTGCCGAAGATGCCAACCTTCTGGGTCTCCAGATCGATCTCGGGAAACTGGTGCAGGATGCCCGACTTCTCGATGGCCTGCTTCACCGTGGTGCCCTCGGGCACGTCGATGGTCAGCCAGGACTGGCGGGTGGGAATGGCGTAGACGACACCGACCTTCATGATCCGCTTCCTCTTAACATCTGTCCCTCGGTCGGCGGGCGGGGACGCCCGCGCTCCGATGTTCCCGTTCCTAGACGCTGTGGGCACCGGCCATCTTGATTTCCTTGCCCGAGGCAAGGTCGATCATGCGCTTGGCCACCACCATCAACCCGGCCACCAGGAAGCCGCCGGGCGGCAGGATCAGCACCAGGATGCCCCAGTCGGCGGGCATGATGCGCAGTTCCAGCACTTTGGCCCACGGCCCCAGCAGCAGGGCGGCGTCGGCGAACAGGGTGCCCTGGCCGATCATCTCGCGCACCGCGCCGATGGCGGTCAGGGCGAAGGTGAAGCCCAGGCCCATGAACAATCCGTCCAGGAAGGAGGGCAGCACCGGCTCCTTGGCGGCGAAGGCCTCCAGGCGGGCCAGCGGCAGGCAGTTGGAGACGATCAGCGGAATGAACAGGCCCAGCACCTTGTACAACTCGTGCATCCAGGCGTTCATGCCCAGGTCGACGAAGGTGACATTGGCGGCCACGATCAGGATATAGACCGGGATGCGCACCTCGTGGGTGACGTAGTTGCGGAACATGGCCACCATCAGGTTCGATGCGGCCATCACCACCGCGGTGGCGATGCCCATGCCGAAGCCGTTGGTGGCGGTGCCGGTCATGGCCATGGTCGGGCACATGCCCAGCAGCATGCACAGCACGCCGTTGTTTTCCCACAATCCGTCCTTGACGATCTGTCCGTATTTGGCAGACATCACTTCTTCTCCATCATGCGGGGAGCGTTGGCGGCAAAGAATTCAAGTCCGGTGCGGATGCCGCCGACCACGGCGCGCGGCGTGATGGTGGCGCCGGAGAACTGGTCGAACTGGCCGCCGTCCTTCTTGACCTTCCACTTCTCCACCGGCGGATTGCCGAGGCTCAACCCGGTGAAGCGGGTGATCCAGTCGGTCTTGACGGCATCGATCTTGTCGCCCAGGCCGGGGGTCTCCTTGTGGGAAATGACGCGCACCCCCAGCAGCTTGCCGTCCGGCGCCACGCCCAGCATCAGCTTGATCGGCCCGCCATAGCCGCCGCTGGCATTGACCTCATAGGCGAGGCCGGTGATCTGGCCGCCCTTCATGGCGCGATAGACCACGGTCTCGGCGGTGCCGCCATGTCCGCCCGCATTGGGGTTGGGAATGGCGATGGCGTCGGTCACCGGGTTGTTGTCGTGGATGGACTTGGGGATGACCTGGCCCAGCGAGGTCATCTTGTCCTCCAGGGCGCGCTCCTTGATGGGCTCCTTGGTGACATCGTCGGTGAGGGCCAGCAGCACGCCGAAACCGGCGCAGAAGGCCCCCAGGATGGTGGCGTGGACCCAGGTGGGCTTCATGGCGGTGCTCATTTGTCCCCCTTGAGCGGCAGCGGCTCGCCCTTGCGCGTGCGTCCGAAGACGCGCGGCCGGAAGTGTTGGTCGAGGATGGGCGTCAGCGCGTTCATCAGCAGCACCGCGAAGGCGACGCCTTCGGGATAGCCCGCATAGGTGCGGATGATCCAGGTCAGCAGCCCGATTCCGATGCCGAAGGCCAGCTGGCCCTGCTTGGACACCGGCGAGGTGACATAGTCGGTGGCGATGAAGAAGGCTCCCAGGAAGGACGCGCCCGAGATCAGGTGGAACCAGCCCGAGGCGTGCCGCGCCGGGTCCAGGGTGTTGAACACGGTTCCCAGCACGAACAAGGTGCCAAGCATGGCCACCGGCACATGCCAGGTGATGATCTTGCGCGCCATCAGGAACAGGCCGCCCAGCAGGATCAGCGGCAGTGCCGTCTCGCCCATGGAGCCGGGGTGGAAGCCCAGCATCATGTCCGACAGGTCGGGCAGATGGGCCATGGACTGGGTGACCGGCACGCCGCGCGACAGCTCGGTCTTGATATAGCCCAACTGCGAGGCGGCACTGATGCCGTCCAGGCTCACCCCACGCCCGAAGGTGATGTGCAGGCTTTCGGCAAAGCCCGGGGCTCCGGCCGAGAACAGCGGCTTGGCGGGCACGAAGGCGGTCATCTGCACCGGGAAGGAGACCAGCACCACCACGCGGCCGACCATGGCCGGGTTGAACACGTTCTGGCCCAGGCCGCCGAAGGCGTGCTTGGCCAGGAAGACGGCGAAGACCGAGGCCACCACCGCCACCCACCAGGGCGCCCAGGGCGGCAGCGACAGCGCCAGCAGCCAGCCGGTGATCAGCACCGAGCCATCGCCCAGCGCCCGGTTGGGATCGCCGCCGCCGACGCGGATGGCGATGAATTCCGAGGCCAGGCAGGCGGCCATGGTGACCACGAACAGGAAGATGGCGGGCCAGCCGAACAGATAGAGGTTGAACAAGGTGGCGGGAGTCAGCGCCGCCAGCACCGTGAACATGGTGCGCGAGACATTGTTGGAACCGTGGGTGAACGGTCCGCTACGATCGACGACGATGCTCATGCGCTGGCCCCGCCTTGGGTGGAGGATTGAGCCTGGGCGGCCGCCTCGGCCGCCTCCTTGGCAGCCTTGGCCTTGGCGGCGGCCTCGCGCTTGGCTTGCGCCTGACGCTCGAGACGGGCGTTGTGCGCCTCGACCAGGGCCTTGGTCTGTTCCATCTTGCGCCGCTCGCGGTCCAGGGCGGCGATGCGGCCCTTGGCGTAGTTGAAGTAATGGACCAGCGGGATGTGCGACGGGCAGATATACGAGCACGAGCCGCAGGACACGCAGTCCTGCACGCCGATCTTTGCCGCTTCCTCCAGCTTCTCATGCCGGATGAACGAGGCCATCTCCACCGGCACCAGGCCGCAGGGGCAATAGGTGACGCAGGAGCCGCAGCGGATGCAGGGGCTGGGCTCGGCTTCCTTGGTCTCGGCCAGGGTCAGGCCCAGGATGCCCGAGGTTCCCTTGACCACCGGAACATCCAGCGAGGGCAGGGGCTGGCCCATCATCGGCCCGCCGCTGACGAAGCGCTTGGCGCCCTGGGCGCCGCCGCAGAACTTCAGCAACTCGGTCACCTTGGTGCCCAGCAGGACCTCGACATTCTTCGGTTCGGCCACGGCGCCGCCGCTCACCGTCACCACGCGGGACAGCAGCGGGCGCCCCTGGCGCACGGCGTCATGCACCGCCCGCGCGGTGGCGACGTTATGCACCACTACGCCCACATCGGCGGTCAGCTTGCGCGCCGGGGTCTCGCGGCCGGTGATGGCCTGGGTCAGGTGGCGCTCGGCCCCCATGGGATACTGCACCGGCACCGGCGCCACCGAGACATTGTCGAAGGCGGCGGCGGCCTTGCCCAGGGCCTCGATGGCCTGGGGCTTGTTGGTCTCCACCGCGATGATCACCTTGGGGGCGCCCAGGGCGTGGGCCATGATCCGCGCCCCGTCCACCACCGCGTCCGCGTGCTCGCGCATGATGCGGTCGTCGCAGGTGAGATAGGGTTCGCACTCGGCGCCGTTCAGCAGCAGGATTTCCAGCTTGTGGCTGGTGCCCAGCCCCAGCTTCACCGCCGAGGGAAAGGTGGCGCCGCCCATGCCGACGATGCCCGACTGGGCGACGCGGTCGCGGATGACCTGTGGGGTGACGGCGAAGGGATCGGCGATGGCGTCGGGCAGTTCGGCCCATTCGTCCTTGCCATCGGGCACCAGGATGATGGTGAGCGTCGGCAGGCCCGAGGGATGCGGCGCCGTGATCTCGGTGATGGCCTCGATGCGGCCCGAGGTCGGTGCGTGCACGGCGGCAGAGATGGCCCCCGAGGCGCGGGCCAGCAACTGGCCCTTCTTCACCAGATCGCCCGGCTCCACCGTGGTGCCGGCGGGGGCGCCCATATGCTGTTGCAGGGGCAGGTACAGGGCCTCGGGCAGCGGCAGGGCGACGATAGCCTTCTCGCTCGTCAGCTCCTTGCGGTATTCCGGATGGATGCCGCCCATGATGGGAAACAGCTTCATCGACCGTCTCTCCTCAATGCGTGGCGTGGGTATCGCCGGGCTTGCTCCAATGCCAGCCGGCGATGGTGGGGGCGATGGGCTTCATGACGATGGCCTCGGTGGGGCAGATCTTGAAGCATTTGCCGCAGGCGTGGCAGGCGTCCGAGATCACCGTGTGCAGCTGCTTGGGCGCGCCGACGATGGCGTCGGAGCCGCATTCGCCGATGCAGCGCAGGCAGCCGATGCACAAATCCTCGTTGATGAAGGCCACTTCCGGGCCCTTCTCCTCGTGGCCGTCGGTATCGGCCGAGACGCCCAGCCGCTTGGCCAGGGCCTCGATGGTGCCCTTGCCGCCCGGCGCGCACAGCGTGATCGGCGTGCCGCCCTTGGCCAGGGCGGCGGCGTATTGCGAGCAGCCGACGAAGCCGCACTGGCCGCATTGCGAGCCGGGCAGCAGCGCCTGCAGCTCCTCCTCGATGGGGTTGACCGGCACCGCCAGCAGCTTGGCGGCGGTTCCCAACATGGCGCCCAGGGTCACACCCATTACCGCCAGACTTCCGACATCCAACAACATGATCGGCGACTCCTAATTGGTGCTCATGCCGGAAAAGCCCATGAAGGCCAGGGCCAGCAGGCTGGCGGTGATGAAGCCGATGGGCGGTCCGGCGAACAGGCGCGGCACGTTGCAGAGCGCCAGGCGTTCGCGCAGACCGGCGAACAGCACCATCACCAGCGAATAGCCCAGCGACGAGGCGAAGGCGAAGACGGTGCTTTCGATGAAGTTCATCTTGCCTTCCACCAGCAGCAGGTTGACGCCCAGCACGGCGCAGTTGGTGGTGATCAGCGGCAGATAGATGCCCAGCATCTGGAACATGGTGGGCGACACCTTGCGCACCACCGCCTCGGTGAACTGCACGGCGGCGGCGATCACCAGGATGAAGGTGACGGTGCGCAGATAGCCCAGGTCGTAGGGCTCCAGCAGCGCCTTCTCCACCCCCCAGTCGATCATGGCCGAGACCGTGATGCAAAAGGTGGTGGCGGCGCCCATGCCCAGCGCGGTATCGACCCGGGTGGTGACGCCCATGAACGAACACAGGCCCAGGAACCGCATCAGGACCACGTTGCTGACCAGCGCCGCGCTGATGAACAGCAGAAGATAATGTTCCATCGTCCGGTTTCCCCTTAGCCGTGTTCTGGATGGCACGCCGCGTCCGAAGGAGCGGCATAGGCCTTGCGAAGGAAGCGGGGCGACAGCACGCCCCGGGCGGAAAGATGATTGGCCACCAGCCGGGCCAGCCCCAGGCCCAGCACCAGCCCGGCCACGGCGCCCGCGGCGGCCATGGAATCGGTGCGGTAGACCTCCTGGCCCAGGATGCCGCCCGCCAGCAAGGTCACCAGCGGCAGGCCATAGGCGGTGGCGGCGCCGCGCAGCAGCGTGCCTTCCGAGATGCCCACCACCACCCGCTCGCCGACCCGAAGGTCGAGATCGCCGGGCAGCGGGAAGCGCTTGGCGGCCAGACGCTTGGCGTTGCCGCCGTCCTTGCCGATGCTGCACAGCCCCGCCGAATGACAGGTGCCGCAACTGGTGGTTTCCTCGGGCTCCAGCCACGCCCGGCCGCCATCCACGGCGACGACGCGGGCGAAGCCCTCGATCAGCCCGTGGGTGCCGCTATCCGGAAAGGTGGAGCCAGGAGCGTCCATCAGGATCAGGCCGTTACCGTCGCCGCCACGCCATCGGGCGTGACGAAGATGGCCGACAGGCCGCCCGCGTCGCGCAGGATCTGCTGGCGACGCTCGACCGGGGCCAGCACCATGGCGGTGGACAGGCCGTCGGCCACGGCGGCGGTCTCGGCCACCACCGACACACCCAGCAGGGCGGGGGCGGTCTGGCCGGTGCGCGGATCGATCAGATGGGTGAACTTGCCCGCGTCGTCGAACAAGGTGCCATAGCCGCCCGAGGTGGACACCGCCTTGTCGACCACGTCGATCTCGGTGACGGCGCGCGAGGGATCGGCCGGATTGGCGATACCGATGCGCCAGGCCGAACCGTCGGGCTTGGTGGCAAGAGCGCGGGGCTCGCCCATGTCGACGAGCATGTTGGCGAAGCCGTGGGCGCGCAGCACCTCGGCCACCTTGTCGGTGATATAGCCCTGGGCGCCGGAATTCAGGGTCACGGCCATGCCCGGCCGGGCCAGGGAGACCCGGCGGTTGGCGGCGTCGATCTCGATGCCGCGCCAGTCCACCAACGCCAGGGCGGCGGCGAGATCGCGCTCGGCCGGGGCGGCGGTGGGGGCGGCGGGCTGGGTAAAGTGGCTGAAATACAGCGACCACACCGGCTGGATGGTGGGGTCGTAGACGCCGCCGGTGATGGCGGCCAGGCTCTTGGCCCGGCCGATCATCTCGATGAATTCCACCGGGGCATTGTCCAGCTTGCCGTCGCGGTTCAGGGCCGACAGGCTCGAATCGGCGCGATAGACGCTGAACATGGCCTCCAGCCGGGCCAGCTCGCCCAGGGCGGCGGTCACGGCGGCGCGGGCCTTGGCCTCGTCGGTGTGATAGAGCGAAATGGAGGATGGCGCGCCCAGGGTGGTGCCTTCCCAGCGATACAGGCGGGCCTCGGCCCGGTTCGCCTTGAGGAGCAGCGGCAGACCGGCGGCGGCGGCCAGGACGGTGATGGCACGGCGGCGGGTGATACGAACGGTCATGGAACCTGGGCCTCCCTCGGGCAAGATATCCTGCGATCCGGTAGTTTAAAGTTGCTCAAAAATGCGTCACATTGATGGTATGCGACCTGGATGAGGACTGCAAGCCCGGGCCGCACCAAAATACGCATCAAGATGCCGAATTATTCACCATTGCAAAACAATACGTTAACCCTATGCCAACCCGGCGGGGGAGGCATCTTCCCGCCCTTCGGGTGGGAATAGTCGCAGGAAAAATGCGGCTTTCGCAGATGCGAAGCGGCCGTATTCCCCAAACGGCGTTGCGGTGCACAAAAGCAAAGCCCGTGCCATGGCCGGAAATGGCGGATTTACGTGGTCAGGCCTGGACCATTGTCGGGGTTGCGACAGCGGCCTGTCGCTCAGCCGCCCAGGATGGCGCTCCAGGTGTCGCAAACCTGATCCAGGGCGGCGCGGCCGCAGGCCAGATAGGCCGCCAATCCGAGGCAGCCGTGGATGGCGCCTTCCAGCCGGACATGACGCACCGGCACGCCCGCCTTGGTCAGGGCGGCGGCATAGGCGTCGCCCTCGTCCACCAGGGGGTCGAAGCCGCAGGTCAGCACCAGGGCGGGGGCCAGACCGGCATGGAGGGCGGCGCGCAGCGGCGAGGCGTCAGATTCCAGCACCGGCAACTCGCGCCCGACGAAATACTGCCGGGTGAACCATTGGATATCGGTCTCGGTCAGCAGATGGCCCTCGGCCAGCCGGGAACGGGAGGGGAAGTCACCCGACTGGTCCACTGCCGGATAGATCAGGGCCTGCAGGGCCAGGGGAATGCCCAGGTCGCGGGCATGCAACGCCACCACCGCCGCCATTGTGCCTCCGGCGCTGTCGCCCGCTACCGCCAGCGGGACGGCGGTGAAGGTGGCGGCCAGCCAGCGCAAGGCGGCGATGCCGTCCTCGATGGCGGCGGGGTAGGGGTGTTCCGGCCCCAGGCGGTAGTGCACCGACACCACCGCCGAACCGGTGCGCGAAGCGATGACGCGGCAGATGGCGTCATGGGTGTCGAGGTCGCCGACCACGAAACCGCCGCCGTGGAAATACAGCAGCACGCCCTTGGGCGCGGCGGCTTGCGGGCGGTACAGGCGGATGGGGATGGCATCGCCGGGGCCGGGAATGGCGCTGTCGGCCGCATCGACACCCTCGGGAGCGGCGGGATTGGTGCGCGACAGCCTGCGGGCGAACTCGGCGCGGGCCTCGATGGGCGTCATGGACGACAGCGACGGCAGCTTCAGTTCCGCCGCTTTGGCCAGGATGAAGGCGACGTCCTCGTCCAACTGCCCCTTGGTGCCGATGGAAACTGTTCCCTGGTTCATGATCATAACCCTCCCCATGGGGCATAGCCTGTCCGATCCGCCATCGCGAGGCAAGGCGCGGTTGCGGGCATTTCGCCTTTCTGGCGGCCGCCAGTCACGCTATCCTATGGGCATAATCACCCAGGCTAATCATCCGGAGACGTCATGAAGACCATTCTCAGCGCAGCCATCATCGGCGCCTTCGCCGTTCTCGCCGCCCAGCCCGTGCTCGCCGCCGATCCGCCCGCCGCTTTTGCCGCCTGCAAGGCCTGCCACAAGCTGGAAGCCGGAGCCAACGGCGTCGGCCCCAGCCTGTTCGGTGTCTATGGCTCCAAGGCGGGAACCGCCGCTGCCGGATTCAAATATTCTCCCGCCATGACCGGCTGGGGCAAGTCCTGGGACGATGCAAATCTGGCCGCCTATCTGGCCGATCCCAAGGGCTCCATCCCCGGCAACAAGATGATCTTCGTCGGCGTCAAGAATCCCGACGAGATCACCGCCCTGGTCGCTTTCATCAAGACCTTGAAGTAAGCCCGGGAAGCCAGGTTCGGGCGAGTCGGGCAAGCCATGGCTGAGCTCGTCATTCCCGCTTTGCCGGGAATCGATTTTCCTTCTCGCCACCCTCGGGCTCGACCCGAGGGTCCATGGATGGCCGGGTCAAGCCCACGGCTGTCCGGTTTAATTTTCCCTTGTTCGGCCGAGAGCCTGAATGCGTCTGCGTTTTAGGGCATCGGCCCCGCCAGGGGACTTGAAAAATGATTGACCACCAAGGCGCGAAGGCACCAAGGGGGAGGAGCCGCGTGGATCACCGGGACGGAGCCCGGTGATGACGAAGGAAAAGGAAGCCTCTTGGTGTCTTGGTGGTGAATCATCTGATCCATCAGCCAGAATTTAGACCGGACACTCCAGGGTCCAGTCATGGACTCCCGCTTTGGCGGAGGTGACGAGTCCGGTTGGGGCGGGGTGCCCTCGCTCCATTACCGCCATGCCAAATGGGTATTGACATGCGCATTTCACTGAATGATCATTCAGTCATAATGAATGGTCATTCAGTCAGAGGGTCGCATGTCGGTTCCGGTTCTCCATATCTCCCGCGTCGGCAAGGTGGCGGTCCTTACCCTGGACTCTCCGCCGGTCAACGCCTTGTCCAAGGCGCTGATCAAGGCGCTGCACGCCGCCATGGACGAGGTGGAGGCCGACCGGGGCGTCGGCGCGGTGCATATCCGCTCGGCGGGCAAGGCGTTCTGCGCCGGGGCCGATCTGGCCGAGATGCGGGAGAATCTGAGCGATCCCGACAAGGTCGACGCCCAGATCGATTTCGTTCGCGATATCCAGGACGTGCTGAAGCGCATCGAGACATTGGGCGTCGCCACCATCGCCGAGGTGGGGGGCGCCGCCATGGGCGGTGGGCTGGAACTGGCGCTGGCCTGCGATTTCCGTGTCGCGGCGATCGAGGCCAAGCTGGCGCTGCCAGAGGTCAATTTGGGCCTGATCCCTGGCGCGGGCGGCACCCAGCGCCTGACCCGGTTGTGCGGGCCGTCGGTGGCGCGCCGCCTGATCCTGGGCGCCGAGATTCTAGGCGGCGAGGCGGCGCAGTCGCTGGGGGTGGTCCATTGGGCGGTGCCCCGCGCCGAATTGGCCGGTTTCGCCGCCGCCCTGGCCGAACGGGTCGCCGGTCTGCCCCGCGCCGCCGTGGCGGCGTCCAAATCCTGCATCGCCGCTGCTTTCGATCCGACCCGCGACGGCTATCAGGAGGAACTGGAGCGCACCCGCGACCTTCTCCTCCATGAGCCCGAGACCCGCGCCCGGGTCGAGGCCTTCCTGAACAAGTCAGCCAACTAAGGAGCAACACTCATGAACTTCAAGGACAAGGTCGCCCTGGTGACCGGCGGCGCTTCCGGCATCGGTCTGTGCACCGTGCAGACCATCGCGGATCTGGGCGGCGAGGTGCTGATCGCCGACATCAACGCCGATGCGGGCGAGCAGGCGGCGGCGGGCATCCGCGCCAAGGGGGCCAAGGCCGAGTTCGTGCGCCTCGACGTCACCGACAAGGCCAATATCGCCGCCGTGCGCGACCATGTCCTGGCGACCAGGGGCCGTCTCGATATTCTGTGCAATGTCGCCGGTTGGGGCCATATCCAGCCCTTCGTCGACAATGACGACGCCTTCATCGCCAAGGTGATGAATCTCAACCTCAACGGCCCCATCGAGCTGATTCGCGCCTTCTTCCCGGCCATGATCGAGAAGAAGGCGGGCAAGATCGTCAATGTCTCGTCGGATGCGGGCCGGGTGGGAAGCCTGGGAGAAAGCGTCTATTCGGCGGCCAAGGGCGGCCTGATCGCCTTTTCCAAGTCGCTGGCCCGCGAGGGTGCCCGCTACGGCATCAATGTCAACGCCATCTGCCCCGGCCCCACCGACACGCCGCTGCTGAAGTCGGAGCCGGAAAAGTTCCTGGAAGCCTTCCTGAAGGTCATTCCCATGCGCCGCTTCGGCAAGCCGCAGGAAGTGGCCGATGCCATCGCCTTCCTGGCCTCCAACCGCGCCGACTACATCACCGGCCAGGTCCTGTCGGTCAACGGCGGCATCACCATGGTGGGCTGAGGCTCGCCGCTCCCGAAATTCGTCATGCCCGGACTTGATCCGGGCATCCATGGACCCCCGGGTCAAGCCCGGGGGTGACGCGAACAGAGACAAGAATGGAGTGCGACACATGCGTAAGTTCAAGGCCGCCGAATACAAGGCCGAGCATTTCGATTGGAAGGTGGACGGCAAGGTCGCCACCCTGACCCTGAACCGCCCCGAGAAGAAGAATCCGCTGACCTTCGACTCCTATGGCGAGCTGCGCGACCTGTTCAACAACCTGGTCTATGCCGACGACGTCAAGGCGGTGGTGATCACCGGTTCCGGCGGTAATTTCTGCTCGGGCGGCGACGTGCACGAGATCATCGGTCCGCTGACCAAGATGGAAATGCCGGAACTGCTGGAATTCACCCGCATGACCGGCGACGCGGTCAAGGCCATGCGCATGTGCCCGCAGCCCATCATCGCCGCCATCGACGGCATCTGCGCCGGGGCGGGCACCATGCTGGCCTCGGCCTCGGACATCCGCTTGGGGACGCCCAAGTCCAAGGTCGCTTTCCTGTTCGTGCGCGTCGGCCTCGCCGGGGCCGATATGGGCGCCTGTACCCTGCTGCCCCGCCTGATCGGGCTGTCGCGCGCCGCCGAGCTGCTCTATACCGGCCGCGCCATGGGCGGCGAGGAGGCCGAACGCTGGGGTTTCTACAACAGCCTGTATTCCTCGGAAGAGGTGCTGGACGCCGCCCTGAAGCTGGCCCATTCCCTGGCCGACGGCCCCACCTTCGGCCATGCCATGACCAAGAAGATGCTGTGGCAGGAATGGAGCGCGGGCTTGGGCGAATGCATCGAGGCCGAGGCCCAGGCCCAGGCCATCTGCATGCAGACCAACGACTTCGAGCGCGCCTATGTGGCTTTCGCCAACAAGCAAAGCCCGAAATTCGAGGGGAACTGATCCCATGCCCGATTCCTCGTTCCTCGACTGGCCCTTTTTCGACCAGACCCACCGCGACTTCGCCCGCGCCTTGGAAGACTGGGCCAGGGCCAATCTGGCGACGTTGTGCCCCGAGGACGAGGCCCATGGCGACAAGATGGACCAGACGGCGCGCCGTCTGGTCCGCGCCCTGGGGAAGGCCGGGTTCCTGGCGGCCAGCATTCCCGCCGCCCATGGTGGCCGCGCCAGGGATTTCGATGTCCGCGCCATCTGCCTGGGCCGCGAAATTCTCGGCCGCCATGCCGGTCTGGCCGATTTCGCCTTCGCCATGCAGGGGCTGGGCAGCGCCGCCATCACCCTGTTCGGCACCGAGGCGCAGAAGGCCCGCTATCTGCCCGGCGTCGGGCGGGGCGAGTTGATCGCCGCCTTCGCCATTTCCGAGGTGGAGGCCGGGTCCGACGTGGGCAATATGAGCACCCGTGCGGTTCTGGACGGCGATCACTACGTCATCGACGGGGGCAAGACCTGGATTTCCAATGCCGGTCTGGCCGATTTCTACACTGTCTTCGCCCGCATCGGCGACGAGCCGGGGGCCAAGGGCCTCGCCGCCTTCGTGGTGGATGCCGACACACCAGGCCTCAGCGTGTCCGAGCGTATCGACGTCATCGCCCCCCATCCGTTGGGCAGCCTGAAATTCGACAAGATGCGGGTGCCCGCCGCCAATCTGCTGGGCCAGCCCGGCGAGGGCTTCAAGGTGGCCATGAGCGTGCTGGACGTGTTCCGCACCACGGTGGGCGCGGCGGCGTTGGGCTTCGCCCGGCGCGCCCTGGACGAGGCCCTGGCCCGCAGCGTCAAGCGGGTGGTGTTCGGCTCCCGGCTGGCCGACTACCAGCTGACCCAGGCCAAGATCGCCGAGATGGCGGTGGCGGTGGATGCCAGCGCCCTGCTGATCTACCGCTCGGCCTGGACCAAGGACGTCAAGGGCGGCCGCGTTACCCGCGAAGCCTCTATGGCCAAGCAGTTCGCCACCGATCAGGCCCAGATGGTGATCGATCAGGCGGTGCAGCTGTGGGGCGGCCTCGGTGTGGTGTCCGGCGTGACGGTCGAACAGCTTTACCGGGAAATCCGGGCGCTGCGCATCTACGAAGGCACCTCGGAAGTGCAGAAGCTGGTGATCGCCGCCAAGGTCTACGAGGAGTTCGGCAATGGATAGACCCGACGAGCCGTCAGGCGAGGAGTTGCGGCCGAAGGTCGACGCCGCTCGTGCGGCGAAAGCCAAGGGCGCGGAGGCGCCCGCCCGGCGCCTGAGGGGCGATGAAAGCAAACCTCTATTCGGCCGCCACGCCTTCGTGACTGGCGGTGGCCGGGGCATCGGCCTGGCCATTTCCCGCCATTTGTTGTCGCTGGGCGCCAGCGTCACCCTGTCGGGACGCGATCAGGCACGGGCGACGGCGGTGGCGGCCGAGTGTGGAGGCTCGGCCGCCGCCGTCGCGCTGGACGTGGATGATGCCGCCTCGATCCAGGCTGCCTTCGCCATGGCGGCGGAACGGCTCGGCCCCGTCCACATCCTGGTCAACAATGCCGGTATCGCCAAGGCGGCACCGTTCCTCAAGACCGACCTGACCCTGTGGGACGACATCCTGCGCACCGACCTGACCGGCGCCTTCCTCTGCACCCAGGCGGCGCTGCCCGGCATGCTGGAGCTGGGCTGGGGCCGCGTGGTCAATGTGGCCTCCACCGCCGGACTGACCGGGCTGGCCTATTGCGCCGCCTATTGCGCCGCAAAGCACGGGCTGATCGGCCTGACCCGTGCCCTGGCCCGCGAGCTGGCGGCCAAGCCGGTCACCGTCAACGCCGTCTGCCCCGGCTATACCGAGACCGAGATCGTCGAAACCACCCTCGACACCATTGTCGCCAAGACCGGCCGGACGCGCAAAGATGCGCTGGCGGATCTGGTCGCGTCCAATCCGCAAAAGCGCCTGATCCAGCCGCAAGAGGTGGCCGAGGCGGTGGGGTGGCTGTGCCTGCCGGGCTCGGCCTCCATCACCGGCCAGAGCATCGCGGTGGCGGGCGGGGAGATCATGTGATGATTGGAGGTGCGGCGATGACCCATGACGTGAAGGCCCAGGTGACGGACGAGGCGCTGGTGCAGCGCCGCCGCGCCCAGATTGTCGCCGCCGCCGTCGAGTTGTTCTCCCATCAGGGCTTCTACCGCACCACCATGCAGGACGTGGCCAAGAAGGCCGGGGTTAGCGCCGGGCTGATCTATCAATACGTCACCGACAAGGAGGACGTGCTGCTGCTGGTACTGCTGTCGGTGCTGGACTCCTACAAGCAGGAGATACCCGCCGCCATCAGCGGGCTGACCGATCCGCTGGAACGGTTCTGGGCCGCCATTTCCGCCTATTGCCGGGTGGTGGACCAGCGGCGCGAGGCCACGGTTCTCGCCTATCGCTCCACCAAGTCGCTGCCCGACGATCGCCGCGAGTTGATCAAGCGTTCGGAGATCGAGACCAACGGCATGATCGCCGCCTGCCTGAAGGACTGCATCAAGGCGGGGCTGATGCGCGAGGTCAATGTGGAATTGGTGACCTATCAACTGGTCACCTTCGCCCACAGTTGGGCGTTGAAGCACTGGCGACTGAAGGAGCTGTGCGACCTCGACCAGTACGTGGCCGAGGGATTCGACTTTTTCGCCCAGGCCCTGCTGACCCCCAAGGGGCGCAGGCATCAGGCCAAGATTCAAGGGGCGGCCGACAATGCCCCATAAGCTTTCCGGGAGGAGTCCGTCATGCGTCTGCCAGGAGGAGGGGCCACCGCCCATGTGGATCGGTTCGCCCGCGAACTGCTGCCGCCGCCCGAATTGTGGCCGGTGTTCGACTATTCCGCCGACCATCTGAGCCACTATCCCGACCGCATCAACGCCGCCGTCGAACTGCTGGATAAGGCGGTGGCCGATGGCTTCGGACCCAAGCCGGTGTTCCACTTCCACACCGGCGGCGATGGCGGCGGCACCTGGACCTATGCCCAACTGCTGGAAACGGCCGAGCGGATCGCCCGGGTGCTGGTGGAGGATTTCGGGCTGGTGCCGGGCAACCGCGTACTGATGCGCTCGGGCAATACCCCCATGGTGGCGGCCTGCTGGCTGGCGGTGCTGAAGGCGGGCGGCATCTGCGTCATGTCCATGTCGCTGCTGCGTGCCAAGGAGCTGTCCTATATCGTCGCCAAGGCCCAGGTCAGGATCGCGCTGTGCGAGCAGAGCCTGGCCGAGGAGATGGAGCTGACCCGCGCCCAGGCCCCCGACCTGGCCCATGTCGCCTATTTCTCGCCCATGGGCGACGGCTCGGCCGAGTTGGACCGGCGTCTGGGGGCACAGCCCGCCGGTTTCGCCAATGTGGCGACGGCGGCCGACGACGTGGCGCTGATCACCTTCACCTCGGGCACCACCGGCAATCCCAAGGGCGCCATGCATTTCCACCGCGATATCCTGGCGGTGTGCGACTGTTGGCCGCGCAGCTATACCATTGATGCCGACGAGATCGTGGTGGGCTCGCCCTCCTTCGCCTTCACCTATGGGCTGGCGGCCTTCCTGACCTATCCGCTGCGCTATCGCGCCACCGCCGTGCTGGTCAGCCGACCGACGCCGGAGTTGATCCTGGAGGCGATCCAACGCTATCGCTGTACCAGCCTTTACGCCGTGCCCACATCGTTCCATGCCATGCTCCAGATCATCGGGCGCTATGATGTCTCAAGCTTGCGCAAATGCTCCTCGGCGGGCGAGCACCTCAAGCCCAAGCTCTATGAGGACTGGCTGCGCGCCACCGGGTTGAAACTGGTCAACGGCATCGGCATGACCGAGATGCTGACCCATTTCATCTGCCAGCCCCCCGATGTTGCCAAGCCCGGCGCCACCGGGCGGCCGGTGGACGGCTATTCCGCCTGTATTCTCGACGATGACGATAATCCACTGCCGCCAGGCCAGCGCGGGCGCCTCGCGGTGCGCGGCCCCACCGGTTGCCGCTATCTTGACGACGAGGCTCGCCAGTCGGCCTTCGTGAAGAACGGCTGGAACGTCACCGGCGATATCATGGAGCAGGACGAGGACGGCTGGTTCTGGTACGTGGACCGCGCCGACGACATGATCATCTCGTCGGGCTACAACATCTCGGCCCAAGAGGTGGAACGGGTGATCCTGGACCATCCCCAGGTGTTCGAATGCGCCGTGGTCGGCGTGCCGGACGAGGCCCGGGGCAATATCGTGCGGGCCTGCATCGTGCTTACCGATCCCTCGCGGGCCAGCGAGGTGCTGGCCGAGGACATCCAGGCCTTCGTCAAGGCCGCCATCGCGCCCTACAAATATCCGCGCGACATCAAGTTCATGGAGGTGCTGCCCAAGACCCAGACGGGCAAGGTGCAGCGGTTCCGGCTGCGACAGATATAAAGCGAAATCCGATTGATCCCTTCCTTCTGTCATCCTGGCATGGCTTTTGAGAATCTACACCAGGGGGGGCAGGCGGAGATCCCTCGCATGCGCTCGGGATGACGAACTCTTCAATCGGATTCCGTATGAGGAGACGGCTCAGCGACAGGGCGCCCGCACGGTGTTGAACCAGTATTCCTCGACCGCGTGGATGGCGGCGAACAGGTCGCGCACATCCATGGGCTTGGTGACATAGCCCTGGGCGCCCGAGCGATAGGCGACGCTGACATCGTGCTCGGCCGAAGAGGTGGACAGCATCACCACGGGCAGATGCCGCAACGAGGGATCGGAACGAATTTCCGACAGGACCTGGAGACCATTCTTGCGTGGCATATTGATGTCGAGCAGAACCAGATCGGGCTGATTCTTCCGGCTGCTTTCCGGCGTTGGGGAGCGCAGCATCTCCATGGCCTCGACACCGTCTACCGCCCGTTCGACCACGCAGGGAAAGCGGCCACGTCCGATGGCCTTGGACACGAGTTCGATATCCGCCGGATCGTCATCGACGATCAGCACACGATACGACACAGGTGCGGACATTCCCACAATATGTCTCCGAAGAGCTGATATATCTCCACGGCACCATCCTAGGGCATGCATGTAAGCAAAGTATGCTTCCAGTATGAATGGGCTGTAACGGCCTTCGAAGAGGGGCGAGGGAATGTGACTTGGTTTGTCTATGTCGTGTTGAATGAGCGTGGGGTTGCCTATACGGGAATTGCCACCGATGTGGAGGATCGCCTGCGGCGCCATAATTGCGGCCAGGGCGCCAAGTTCACCCGGGGGCAGGGACCGTGGCGAATGATCCATGTGGAGGGACCGCTCGACCACGGCGACGCCCTGCGGCGCGAGGCCGCCATCAAGAAGGACCGGGCCTTCAAGGCCCGGCTGAAGGCGGCGGTCAGGCTCCCCTGATCTGGCGCAGGAACCCGTCCACCTGGGTCGACAGGGTCGAGGCGTTGCCGGTCAGGGTGTCGGCGGCGGTTAGAACCTCGGAGGCGCCGACACTGACCTTCTCGACCACGCGGGTCATGCGGTCGACATTATGGGAGACCTCGCTGGTTCCGGTCGCCGCCTGCTGCACATTTCGGGCGATCTCGGCGGTGGCGGCTCCCTGCTCCTCCACCGCCGAGGCGACACCGGTCGCGATGGAACTGATTTGCTCGATAGTGCCGCTGATGCCGACGATGGCATCGACCACCCCCTTGGAGGCGATCTGAACCTCGCCGATCTGAGCGCTGATCTCCTCGGTGGCCTTGGCGGTCTGGTTGGCCAGATGCTTGACCTCGTTGGCGACAACGGCGAAGCCCTTGCCCGCCTCGCCCGCGCGGGCCGCCTCGATGGTGGCATTCAGCGCGAGAAGATTGGTCTGCGATGCGATATCGTTGATCAGTCCCACCACGTCGCCAATCTTGCGGGCAGCCTCTGTCAGGCCTTGGGCAAGGTCGTTGATGGCGCGGACATCTTTGGCTGCGCCGTTGGCCACTGCCGAAGAGGTGGCGACCTGACGCGATATTTCGGTGATGGAGGCGCTCAGCTGCTCGGCTGCCGCTGCCACGGTTTCGACGTTGCCCGCTGTCTGTTGGGCTGCCGCCGCCAGCGCGGTAACAGTTCGCCCCGATTCATCAGAACTGTCGGCCAGGGATTCGGCGGTGGACTTCATATGCCCCGCCGAGGCCGAAACCGTCTCGGCCACCGCCTTGACCTGGCGTTCCAGCGTATCGGCGATTCCGGCCAGTGCCGCCTGCCGCTCCTGTTGCGCCTTGGCTGTGCTGGTGGTTTGCTCGGCCTGAAGCCGGTCGGCCCGGATGAGGCCGTCGCGGAACACTTCCACCGAACGGGCCATGCTGCCGACTTCGTCCTGGGTATCGCGACCGGGAACCTCCATGGCGGTATCGCCGTTGGCCATGGCCTGCATGACGGCGGTCAGGCGCCGAAGCGGCGTGACGATGCTTCCGGCCACAAGCAGTGACAGGGCAGAAAGGGCGATGAGGCTAAGGACGAAGGCGATCTCTCCGGTACGCAGCGCGGCGTCTCCGGTTCTCTCCTGTTCCTTGCGCGCGGCTGTCATCTCGCCCTCAAGTGACTTGATGACGAAGTCCAGCGGCTCCTCGATTTTCTCGCTGGCCTTGTCGATGGCATCGTCGAGGCGGTCAAATTCCTCCTTGGCGGCAAGGGTCTCGATGGCGCGCCGCAGATCCTTGTCAATCAGGACAATCAGGGCAGCAACGTCCTGGTTCAGATTGACCAGCTTGGCGCGTTCTTCCGGCGTATCAGCCACGGCCACCGCCCGTTTCGCTTCCTCGGTCAGGCTTGTGGCCAGGCGCGAGATCATGGCCTGGCGCTCTGGAGAAATCTTGCCTTCGTCGCGGTCAATGATGGAATCCATCGCCACCAGGGTCAGGCGGATCAGGTCGCCGCCCAACCGGGTCAGGACCGCGTGGTCATTGATGCGCTTTTCGGTTTCCTCGGCCGAGCGATCCATGGATGCGTAAATATGCAAAACGATGCCGCCCATGACGGAGAGTGCCAGGGCCGCCGCCGCCCATAGCGTGATCAGTCGACCCTTGATCGCCAGCATCGTGAAGCTCCTCCATTCTTTGGTCTTGATTTGAAAAGGATCAAGCTAGGCCTTTAGTTGGTGGCGTTTGCAATCCTTGACAAGATGCAGCCAGTATATAGCCGATGGTCACGTGATGGGAATGAAGGTGGGGCGTCATGCGGATCAGCGATGTGGGGGATGCCGCCTTTTCGGTGGATTGCACCGCCGGTCCTGTCCCGGCGGTGCTGGCCGCCGTGCTGGGACGGGCCGGTGGTGTTCGCGGGCTGGTGGAGGTGGTTCCCGGCCTGGACTCCGTGCTGATCCGTTTCGATCCCCTGGCGACCTGCCGCGCCGAGGTCGAGGCCTGGGTCGTTGAGCGGTTGGGGCAGGCAGAGGGCTTGGCCGAGGCCGAGGGGCGGCTGTGGCGCATCCCGGTAACCTATGACGGTCCCGACCTGGACGCGGTGGCCATGGCCTGCGGCCTGACGCCTGCCAGGGTGGTGGAACTGCACTCTGGAACGGTCTTCCGGGTCCGGTTGCTGGGCTTCCAGCCCGGTTTCGCCTATCTGGGCACCCTGCCGCCCGAATTGCGCCTGCCGCGCCGGGCCGAGCCCCGCCTGAAGGTTCCCGCCGGGTCAGTGGCCATGGCCGACGACATGAGCGCCGTTTATCCCTGGGACAGCCCCGGCGGCTGGCACCTGCTGGGCCGCGCCGATATCGCCCTGTTCGACGCCGAGCGTGATCCGCCCGCTTTGCTGGCGGCGGGCGACCGGGTGGAGTTCGTGCCGCGATGACCGCCCTGCGCGTTGTTTCCCCCGGTCTCAACACCACCGTCCAGGATCTGGGGCGGTTCGGCTATCAGGCCCAGGGGGTGCCGGTGGCGGGAGTGCTGGACCCGGTGGCGCTGCGCCTCGCCAATGCCCTGGTGGGTAATGCCCCGGGCGAGGCCGGGCTGGAGCTTTGCGCCCTCGGCCCCCGTCTGGCGGTGGTGGGCGAGGGGGCGCGGCTGGCGGTGGTCGGTCCCGTCCGTCTGACCCTGACCCGCGACGGCGAGAGCTGTCGCCTCGACCATGATCGCGCCCATCTGCTGCGCGACGGCGACGTCCTCGCCCTGGGAGCGGTGGAAGGCGCTGCCACGGCGGTGCTGGCGGTGGAAGGCGGTTTCGACCTGGAACCGGTGCTGGGCAGCCTGTCCACCTATAGCCGCGCCGCCCTGGGGCCATTGGGCGGCAAGGCCCTGTCGGCGGGGGCGGTGCTGCCGCTCCGCCGTCCGCATCCCTCGGACGAGCCGTGCCTGCTCCTGGCGGCGCCATTCGATTATGGCGCGGGTCCCATCCGGGTGATGCCGGGGCCGCAGGCGGATCGCTTCACCGACGAGGCCCTGGCCCTGTTCCTGTCCTCGGACTATGCGGTGGCCAAGGATGCCGACCGCATGGGATTGCGGCTGGAAGGGCCAGGGCTGGAGCACCGGGACGGGGCGGGCATTCCGTCCGACGGGCTGGTGGCGGGCTGTATCCAGGTGCCGGGCAACGGCCAGCCCATCGTGCTGCTGGCCGACCACCAGACCGTGGGCGGCTATGCCAAGATCGCCACGGTGATCTCCGCCGATCTGCCCCGGCTGGGCCGCGCGGTGCCGGGAACCCGGCTGCGCTTTTCGGCCGTCTCGCTGGCCGAGGCCCAGGCGGCGCGCCGGACGCTGGAACAGGCGGTGGCCGCCGCCGTGGCCGCCCTGCGGTCCGATGGGGGGGGGCTGGATCTGGCGGCGCTCTATTCGGCCAATCTGGTTTCCGGCATGGTCAGCGGGGAGGAGCCATGAAAACCATCAACCTCAATGCCGATCTGGGCGAGGGCTGTGGCGACGATGCCGCCATGCTGGACGTGGTGGCCTCGGCCAATATCGCCTGCGGCTTCCATGCCGGGGACGCCGCCATGATGAGCCGCACCGTGGCCGCCGCCATGGCGCGCGGCGTCGGGCTGGGGGCGCATCCCTCCTATCCCGACCGCGAGGGCTTCGGTCGTCGCGCCATGGAGCTGTCCGTGGCCGAGCTGGAAGCGGTGGTGGCCTGCCAGGTGGGCGCCCTGGCCGGGGTGGTGGCGCTGCATGGCGGCCATCTCGCCCATGTCAAACCGCACGGCGCCTTGAGCAACCGGGCGGCGGTGGAGTTGGATATCGCCCAGGCGGTGGCGCGGGCGGTGGCGGCGGTGGACGGCGGCCTGATCCTGCTGGCGCCCGCCGGGTCCGCCCTGGTGGAGGCGGGGCGGCGGAGCGGGCTGCGGGTGGCGGAGGAAGTATTCGCCGATCGCACCTATGATGACGAGGGTTATCTGGTGCCGCGCTCCTCGCCCCATGCCCTGATCCACGACCCCGCCGAAGCGGCGGCGCATGTGCTGCGCATGGCCCGCGACGGGGTGATTCGCAGCCTTTCGGGGCGCGAGATCGCCTGCCAGGCTCAATCGGTCTGCGTCCATGGCGACGACCCCGGCGCGGTGGCCCTGGCGCGCGCGGTGCGTGCCGCGCTGGCGTCTGCCGGGATCAAGATCATACCCTTGGGATAGAAAATTCCTCGGCGGGTGTTGCATCGCGGAAAAATGGCGGGTATATACCCCTTCAGTGACGCACACGCACGTGCCTATGGCCCTTGTCGGTTATGCAACGACGACCGCGTCCTTTTTGGAAGAGCCGACGGGGTTGGGTCGGCGCCCGAAAGGGAGGTGTAGATGTTCGTGACCCATAAGATGGGCTTCATCCCGGAAATCAGTACGAGTATGTGACGGCGGCTGTCGCGACCGGAACCATGGTCGCCTGCCGCCGCTGAGCATGAGCGCGGTCTCCTTCCCGGGAGACCGCGTGGAGGGCGTCGTTTTCGGGTTCAAGGGTCGGCTTCGACCGGCCAATGACTGAGGTAAGAGGAGGACCTTTATGCGCACCATTGTCTTTTCCGGCCGCATGGTCGTGATCGGCTGCGGCAGTATCGGGCAGGGCATCCTGCCGCTGATCCTGCGCCATATCGACATCGACCCGGCCAGGATGACCATCATCACGGCCTGTGAACGCGGCCGCGAGGTGGCCCAGGAATACGGCATCACCTTCATCAACAAGGCGCTGACCTCCGACGATTACCGCGACCGACTGACTCCCATGCTGCGCAAGGGCGACTTCCTGCTGAATCTTTCGGTGGATGTGTCGTCGGTGGCACTGGTCGAGCTGTGTCGCGATGTGGGGGCGCTTTACCTCGATACCTGCATCGAACCCTGGCCCGGCGGTTATACCGACCCCGGCCTGTCTCCGTCGCTGCGCTCCAATTACGCGCTCCGCGAGGAGATGCTGAAGCTGAGGGTTCCCGGCATTCCCATGCCGACGGCGCTGGTCACCCATGGCGCCAATCCCGGCTTGGTCTCGCATTTCGTCAAGCAGGCCCTGCTCAACATCGCCGCCGATACCGGGCAGGCGGTGGAAACTCCCCGGTCCCGCGATGCCTGGGCGGCGCTGGCGGCCCGGCTGGGCGTCAAGGTCATCCATGTCGCCGAGCGCGACACCCAGGTGGGATCGGTGCCCAAGGCGGTGGGCGAGTTCGTCAATACCTGGTCCATCGACGGCTTCGTCGGCGAAGGCTGCCAGCCCGCCGAACTGGGCTGGGGCAGCCACGAGAAGGAATTGCCGCCCGAGGGGCGCCGCCATGAATTCGGCGGCGGCAGCGCCATCTATCTGATGCGTCCCGGCGCCAGCCAGCGGGTGCGCACCTGGACCCCCACCGAAGGCCCGTTCCACGGTTTCCTGATTACCCATAGCGAATCCATCTCCATCGCCGACTATTTCACGGTGAAGAGCGGGGATGCCGTCAGTTATCGACCCACCGTTCACTATGCCTATCATCCTTGCGACGACGCCGTGGTGTCGCTGCACGAACTGGCGGGCAAGAACTGGAAGATGCAGGAGCGCCAGCGCCTGATGGGCAATGAAATCACCGCGGGTATCGACGAATTGGGCGTGTTGCTGGCCGGTCATGCCAAGGGCGCCTATTGGTATGGCTCGCAACTGTCCATCGCCGAGGCCCGTGAATTGGCCCCCCATAACAGCGCCACCAGCCTCCAGGTCACCGCCACGATATTGGCGGGGATCATCTGGGCGCTGGAAAATCCGGATCGTGGCGTGGTGGAGCCCGACGAGATCGATTTCGATCGCATTCTGGAGATCGCCAGGCCCTATCTCGGGCCGGTGGTCGGGGTCTATACCGATTGGAATCCTCTTCAGGGACGTGGTGAGCTGTTTCCCGAGGATGTGGACACCTCTGACCCCTGGCAGTTCAAGAATGTCCGGGTCCTGTGATCACGCCTCCGCTCATTCGCCATTGAATTCTCCATGGGGCACCCCTATCTCGTCGGATAGGGGTGCCGGTCCTATATACAACGGCCAGTGTTGCGCGCCGATAGTATAGGAGAAGATGCTAAAACTAGTTGCATCGCACCGAACCTCCGCTAGAATGTTGTCAGCAATTCTGGACTACGTGAGGTTATCTTGGTCAAAAGAAACGTGTCGACGCGAGGTCGGCTTGAAAGTGGCGCCCCCAATCCTGTCGATGTGCATGTGGGCGCCCGTATGCGCCTGCGTCGCACGCTGCTGGGGATGAGCCAGGAGAAGCTGGGAGAGGCCATCGGCCTGACCTTCCAGCAGGTTCAAAAATACGAGCGCGGCGCCAATCGGATCGGCGCGTCGCGCCTGTTCGACCTGTCGCGCGTCCTTGACGTGCCGGTGTCTTATTTCTTCGACGACATGTCCGACAATACCCAGGCCCAGAGCCCGGTGAACATCATCAAGGGCTCCGTCGGCCTGTCGGACGAGCCCGCCACCTACGAGGCCGACCCCATGACCAAGCGCGAGACGCTGGAACTGGTGCGCGCCTATTACAACATCACCGACCCCCAGGTCAGGAAGCGGGTCTATGAACTCGCCAAGGCCCTGGCGGCGGTTGCCGGCGGCGAGTAATCCGTCCCAATCGACCATGGCTTCAAAGGCCGGGGCTTGCCCCGGCCTTTTTGTTGCCCCCCCCTGATGCGGCGATAACTTTCCGTGGACAGGGGGTGGTGTGACTTTGGTGAATGGACTTGGCCGCAGGCTTTGATACTCTCTGCTAATAATTAAATGAAGTGGCGGTCGTGCATGGACTCCTCCTCCGAATATCCGGAAATGATGGATACCCATCAGGTGGCCCGATATCTGCGGGTCAAGGAGCGCAAGGTCTATGAACTGCTGAAGGATCGACGCATCCCGTGCACCCGGGTGACGGGGAAATGGTTGTTTCCCAAGATCGAGATCGATGCCTGGCTGAAGCGGAACAGCGCCCAGGGATCGGCGGGCAGCCGGTCTGGTTCTGCCGCCATGGTCGTGGCCGGCAGCCATGATCCCTTGCTGGAATGGTGTCTGCGCGAGGTTGGCGGCTCCCTGGCCATGCTGCCCGGCAGTTCGGCCGATGGGCTGGCGCGGGTTGCCGCCGGCGAGGCGGCGCTGGCGGGTTTGCATCTGCTTGATCCGGAGAGCGGCGAATACAATATCCCTCATGTGCGCCAAGCGCTGGCCGAACACAATGTGGTGCTGGTGGAGTGGGCGCGGCGGCAGCAAGGGCTGGTGGTCGCGGCGGGAAATCCGCTGGGGATCGCCGGGGTGGCCGATCTCGCGCAGCACCGGCACAGGGTCGCGCTGAGACAACAGGGGGCTGGGAGCCGGGTGCTGTTCCAGCGTCTGCTGGCCGAGGCCGGGCTGTCGGAAGACGATATCATGGTGGTTGGAACCCCGGTTCGCAGCGAGACCGATATGGGGCTGGCCATCCTGGAGGGCACCGCCGATGCCGGGCTGGCGGTGGCCTCCGTGGCCCAGACGTTGAAATTGGGCTTCGTGCCGCTGTGTGGCGAGCGCTTCGATCTGGTCATCGACCGGCAGGCCTATTTCGAACCGGCGGTCCAGGCATTGCTGGCATTTGCCAGGACGCCGGAATTCGCCGCCCGCGCGGCGGCGCTGGGCGGATACGATATCACCGGCACCGGGGCCATTCGCTGGAACGCGGCGGGGTCGGCATAGTGGGCGAAGCGGAAGCGCCGCAGGGCGGTTCCCTGAGTGAGGAGAGCGTGTGATCCAGGCGTCACGGTCAGGGCTGGATGGGGATGGCGAGACGCCCGACCGGGTGACGGATCGCTTGCCTAGACGCGCGCGTTCCATTGTCTTGCGCTATGCCGCTCTGGCCGTCCTGGCCTGGAGTCTTCTGCTCGGCGGTTCGCTCTGGTGGAATGTGCAGCGCCAGGAAATCATCTCGTTTGACATGGCACTGAATTCCGCCCGGGGTGCCTTCGACAAGGACGTGGCCTACCGCGCCTGGGCATCCTCCCATGGTGGCGTCTATGTGGAGCCGTCCGAGAAAACACCGCCCAGCCCCTGGATGGCCCATCTGCCCGACCGGGACCTGCTGACCACGGACGGGCGCCTGCTCACCTTGATGAATCCCGCCTATATGCTGCGCGAGATGATGCAGGATTACGGTGACCTTTATGGCATCAAGGGACGCATCGTCGGCATCGTCTACCTCAATCCCAATAACGAGGCGGACCCTTGGGAGGCCGAGGCCATCCGCCAGTTCTCCGCCGGGAGCATTAAGGAGAAGCTGGCGGTCACCGATGTGGACGGCGCGCCGCATCTGCGCCTGATCAAGCCCTTCATCATGGAACAGAGCTGCCAGAAATGTCATGGGCATCTGGGGTTCAAGAACGGCGAGGTTCGGGGGGCGGTGGGCGTGGCGGTGCCGCTGGCGCCCTATCGCGCCGCCGAGGCGGCGGCGGTGCTTGCCCTGGCCGCCTCCCACGGGGGCATCTGGCTGTTGGGGCTGGGAGGCATCCTGGTCATTTCCCGGCGCAGCGCCGTCCGCATGGCGGAGAAGGAGCGCGCCGAGGAGGAAAACCGCCTCGCCGCCCATGTTTTCCGCTATGCCCTGGATGCCACCATCATCACCGATGTGGATGGCCGGATATTGCGGGCCAATCCCATGTTCACCGAGATGACCGGCTACACGTCGCAAGACGTGATCGGCACCAATCCCCGGCTTCTGCGCTCGGACCACCACGACGAGTCCTTCTATCAGGAAATGTGGCAGTCCATCTCCGCCACCGGCCGCTGGCAGGGCGAAATATGGAACCGGCGGCGCGACGGCAGCATTTTTGTCGCCTGGGAAAGCATCGTTGCGGTCAAGGATGAGCAGGGGCGGGTCCGCTACTATATCGGCAGCTTCAACGACATCACCGATCAGGTCGAGGCCCAGCGGCACATCCTGCGCCTGGCCCATTACGACGTCTTGACCGAACTGCCCAACCGGGTGCTGTTCCAGGACAGGCTTGAGCGCGCCGTGGTGCATGCCTTGCGGCATGACCGGCAGGCGGCGCTGCTGTTCCTGGACCTGGACGGGTTCAAGAAGGTCAATGACACGATGGGCCACCGGGCCGGGGACGAGTTGTTGAAGGAAGTCGCCCGGCGGCTGCGCCAATGCGTGCGCATGACCGATACCATCGCCCGGCTGGGTGGCGACGAGTTTACCGTCATCGTGGATGAGATCGCGTCACCCGCCGATGCCGTGGTGGTGGCGGACAAGATCCTGGCCGAACTGGCCCTGCCCATGGTCATCGAGGGGCGGGAGGTCTTCATCGGCGCCAGCATCGGCATCAGTGTCTATCCCGATCATGGCCGCAGCGGCGACGAATTGCTGAAACATGCCGACACCGCCATGTATCAGGCCAAGGCGAGCGGCAAGGGGCGGCACAACTTCTACGCCGCCGAGATGACCCGCCGCGAGGAACGCCGCCTGGAACTGGAATCGGCCCTGCGCCAGACGGTCGAGGACGGCGGCTTCGAGGTCCATTATCAGCCCAAGGCTGATCTGAGGACCGGCGCCATCTCTGGCTTCGAGGCCCTGGTCCGCTGGACCCATCCCCAGTTTGGCGCGGTCTCGCCCGCCGATTTCATCCCCATCGCGGAAGAAATGCATCTGGTCGAGCGTATCGACATGCTGGTCTTGGGCAAGGCCTGCCGCCAGGGAAGGATCTGGCGCGAGGCCGGACATGACATCACCATGGCGGTGAACCTGTCAGGCGGCGATTTCCGGGATGGGAATTTGCCCGAGACCATTGCCGCCGTGCTGGCCGTGACCGGTTTCCCCGCCGAGTGTCTGGAGCTCGAGATCACCGAGACCTTCGTTCTGGACCTTGAACAGCAGCAGCGCCAGGTACTCGACGCGTTGAAGAAACTGGAAATACGCCTGGCCATCGACGATTTCGGAACCGGCTATTCTTCGCTCAGCTATCTCAAGTGCCTGCCGGTGGACACCCTGAAGATCGACCGCTCCTTCGTGCGAGACCTCGCCCGCGATTCGCGGGACATGATGCTGGTGGGCAGCATCATCGGCATTGCCCACAGCCTGGGGCTCAAGGTGGTGGCGGAAGGGATCGAGGAGGCCGACCAGAAAGCCATCCTGATCACCCAGGAATGCGACGAGATGCAGGGCTATTTCCTGGCCAAGCCCATGCCGCCCGATCAGGCCAATATCTTCCTGATGCGGCATGCCCTCGATGCCGGTGACGCGGCGTGAACGAGGGGCATCCTTCGTTCGGCGAGGCGTTCAGGGTCTGGGTGAAGGTGGGACTCCTCAGCTTCGGCGGCCCGGCGGCCCAGATCGCCACCATGCACCGCATCCTGGTGGACGAGAAGAAATGGATCAGCGAGGCCCGTTTCCTCCACGCGCTGAATTTCTGCATGCTGCTGCCCGGCCCCGAGGCCCAGCAGCTGGCCACCTATGTGGGATGGCTGTTGCATCGCGGCCCCGGAGGCGTCGCGGCGGGCATTCTGTTCGTGTTGCCCGGCTTCCTGGTGATGATGGGGCTGGCGGCGCTCTATGCCGGATTCCAGCAGGTGCCGCTGGTTGACGCCCTGTTCTACGGCATCAAGCCCGCCGTGCTGGCGGTGGTATTGGAAGCGCTGTTGCGCATCGGCCGTCGCGCCCTGAAGCATCGGATATTCCTGTGGCTGGCGACGGCGGCCTTTGTCGGCATCTTCTTCCTGGCGATTCCGTTTCCCCTGGTCGTCCTGGCGGCTGGTTCGGTGGGATTCGTCGCCGCCCGGGCCGGCCATCCCGCTTTCCTGCCCGCCGCCCAGGCACAGGACCAGGGCGCCGCCGACCGGATCATCGAGACGGGGGCCGACCATCTGCGGCCCGGGGCCGCCCGGCTGACCCGGCTGGTGGTCCTGCTGCTGCTGCTGTGGTGGGGGCCGGTGCTCGCGGCCATGGCCTGGGGCGAAGGGTCCTTCGCCGCCATCGGCCTGTTCTTCAGCAAGCTGGCGGTGGTCACCTTCGGCGGCGCTTACGCGGTGCTGGCCTATGTGGCCCAGGAGGCGGTGGAGGTGCAGGGCTGGCTGCGGCCGGGCGAGATGCTGGACGGGCTGGGGCTGGCCGAGACCACGCCCGGTCCGCTGATCCTGGTCAACCAGTTCGTCGGCTTCCTGGCGGGATGGCGCGATCCCGGGCCGCTGGCGCCCTGGCTGGGTGGGGTGGCCGGTGCCGCCATGGCGGTCTGGGTCACCTTCACCCCCTGCTTCCTTTGGATTCTGGCGGGAGCACCCTTCGTGGAGCGGCTGCGCGGCAACGGCGCCCTGTCCGGCGCCCTCTCGGCCATCACCGCCGCCGTGGTGGGGGTGATCTTCAACCTGGCGGTCTGGTTCGCGCTGCATGTGCTGTTCGCGCGCATTGACGAGCAGCGGATCGGGCCGATTCAGCTGGGAGTTCCCCAATGGTCGTCGCTGGACCCGGCGGCGCTGGTCCTGGCCGTGCTGGCGGCCGTGGCCATGCTGCGCTTTCACGCGGGCATGCTGACCACTTTGGCCGCCTGTGGCTTGGCCGGGGCGGTGTGGCGGCTACTTCTTCTTCCGTAGGGCCGCTGCGGGGCGCAATTCCTCGGCGGTGAGGGCGCGGCCCAACTGGTCCTCGAGATGAGGCAGCAGTTGCGGGAAGAATTTCAGCGGTGCCAGCATGGCGATGGCGGCTGCGGCGCCCTTGGCCTCGTCGCCGAGATCACGGCGACAGCGCAGCAGCACCGACGCCACCAGCCAGCCGTCCCAGTCGTCCTGGTCATGCCCCTTGGGCGGTGCCAGGCCGGCGAAGCGGCTCAGCATCTCCATCATTTCCTGGCGCGACATTTCCGCGACACTCTTGGGCTTGGCACTCATCCCCGATCCACCCGTGACATCTTCCCCATGGGGGAGTCTATCCCACTCCGCGGTCCGGGGGAATGTGTTTCACATGGGGATGGCGTGGCCATTGCGCCAGGATCGGAGCAGCCTCCAGGCCAGCAGCGACGATATCGCCGACAGGCCGCCCATGGCCAGGAAGGAGGCGCCGCCCAAAAGCTCGAACAGATAGCCGCTCAATGGCGTCATCAGGCCTGGGGCGAGGCCGACGGCGATGGCGGCATAGACTCCTTGCGCCCGGCCGGCCAGCGATGGCGGCACCGCGCGCGAGATGAAATGCATGGCGCCCAGATGGCCGCAGCCGAAGGTCGCCGCGTGCAATAACTGGGCGGCGGCGACCCAGACCGGATCGGCGGTCAGCCCCAGGATGGACCAACGCGCCACGCCCCCCAGGGCCGCGGCCAGCAGCAGGCCCGATGGCCCCAGCCGGGCGACGACCCAGCCACTGAAGGCGAACAGCAGGATTTCCGCCACCACGCCCTCGGACCACAAGATGCCGATGGCGGGGTCGGACAGGCCCGACGCCTTCCAGTGGATGGTGGCGAAGGCGTAATAGACGGTGTGGGCCGACTGGTTGAAGGCGGCGGTGGCCAGGAACAGCAGGAAGATGCCCGAAGCCATCAGCGGCGCCAGGGGCGCTGGTGCCTCGTGGGCCGGAACCCGGGCGTCGGGTAGGGTGGTGCAGGTGGCGGCGGTGAGCGCCAGGGCCGCCACCATCAGCCAGGGCAACAGGCTTACCGGCCAGTCGGCCAGCACCTGGCCCATGGTGGTGGCGGCGATGATGAAGGCGAGTGATCCCCACAGCCGGATGCGGCCGTAATCCAGCCGTTGGGACTGCACCACCATCAGCGACAGGGCGTCGCCCACCGGCATCAGGCTGGTGAACGGAAAAATGGTGACCACGGTGACCACCAGAATGGCCCAGAAGCCGTGCACCCAGGGAAAGGCCAGCCAGGTGAGGGCGGCGGCGATGCTGAGGATCAGCAGCGGCCGCTTGCGGTCGCCGCGATGATCCACCCAATGGCCCACCAGGGGGGTCGCCACCAGCCGGGTCATGTATCCGGCGGCCACCAGCAGGCCGATCTCGGTGGGGCTGAGGCCGCGATCCTTGAGCCAAAGCGGCCAGAACGGAATATGGATTCCGACGGCGGCGAAGATGGCCGCGTAGAACGCGGCCAGGCGCAAGGCGGCGGCGGAGCGGCTCATAGCCTGCCGAGGGTCAGCCCGCGCTCCGCCAGCGAGCGGGCGCAGTCCTCCGAGGCCAGGAAACGGTATTCGACCTCGCGCTGATCGGTCAGCCACTCGCAGGCCCGCAATTCATCGTCAACCTCGCCGGGATGGCACATCACCAGAGTGCCGGGCGACGGGTGGTCGGTGAAGATGCGGAACAGCTCGGCATAGGAAACCTTGCCGGAAAAGTCATAGACTCCCCGGAAGCTGTGGTTATGACGGGCGCCCGCCCTGTGCAGCATCCGGCGCAGGCCCAGTCCCAGAACGGCGATGATGGTGGCGCGGATGGGGTCGATGCCCCGGGCGGCGATGCGCAAGGGATTTTCCCAGCAAGACCGAACCCAGCCGCCTCGCGCCTTCAGCCGCCGTGACCACAGCTCCATCACCACGTCGCGTACCACCGGTAGCTGATGCACATGGTGGTGGCCGTCGAGAAAATCCGGTGGGCGTCCCATGGCCGACTCGAAGGCGTCCAGCTGGGCTTCCAACTCGGCGGCGATTTCGGACCGGTCGAGGCGGCCCAGCACGGCGCGTTTCACCATGGCTCCAACCGGAGGTAGTTTGCCATGGGGAGCAAGATGGGGCATGGTGGTCAGAGGGGCATGGTCGGTCAGGGTGAGGTGCACCCCGAACTCGGCCTGACCTTCCAGGGGCAGGAGCCGTTTGGCCTCGTCCGACCAATGGGGAGAAGCGGTCATGCAGCCGGTGGCCTGCAGCCGTCCCGAGGCGATCAGGGCGCGAATGGCGCGGCCGACGCCGGGGGCAATGCCGTAGTCGTCGGCGCAAAGAGTGACGGTGGTTGGCATCATGGCCGGAGCTTATGCTGGCGTATGGGGGGGGGCAAGGCGGCTTGACAGTGAGGCTCATACGAAATAACGCAATATGTGACTTTGTCACGCATATATGTATCTGTGAACCGGGGCATCCTGTTCCTATATCCTTACGGGGAAATGGAGACGGGCCGAACGGATTGAACAAAAAGGAATAGCTTTCGGATGGATATGGCGGCACCTCCCGAGCGAAGGCGGCGCCCCCGCGGCAAGGGATTGACCCTCCAGGTCAATATCGTGACCGCATTCGCGACTCTTCTCAGCGTCATCATCGTGACGCTGGTGAGCTATGCCTATGTCAAGAATGCCGGCGCCGTTCTGGATTTGACCGAAAGATTTGTCGATCGCGTCGCCGATTCGGGTATGGCCAGCACCGTGGCCTTGCTGGACCCGGTCGCCGCCCATGTCCGTTCCATGGCCGAAGTGGCCACCGAGGACGAGGCCAAGGCCCGCGACGGTTCGCTGTTCCCCTATCTGATGAGCCTGCTCGATTCCAGCCCGCAGCTTCAAAGCATCTATTATGCCTTTGAAGCCGATGGCCGCTTTCTCCAGGCCTTTCCGATCCCGCCGGGAACGGAAAAATTCGGTGCCAACAACAATCCGCCGCCCCATGGCGCGCAGTTCGCGTTGCGGGTGGTCGACCGCAAGGGCGGCGTCTATTCCGATGTCTGGACCTATGTTCGTCGCGACGGCACCGTGTTGGGACGGGAGACCTCCAACCAACTGAATTACGACCACCGCACTCGCGACTGGTACAAGGAGGTGGTGGCCAAGCGCAGCCTGATCTGGACCGATCTGGTGGTGTTCACCAGCAACCGGCAGGCAGGCATCGCCGCCGCCTATCCGATCATCGCCAAGGACGGGCGGGTGATCGGCGCCACCGCCGCCAACATATCGACGCGGCAATTATCGGACTTCATGTCCAAGCTGGAACTGGGCTCGGGCGGCATCGGCATGATCGTTGACGAGAAGGACCAGTTGATCGCCCATCCCGACGCCTCGAAGGTGGTGCGCCAGGACGGGCTGAAACTGTCGCTGGTCAAGGCCGCCGAACTGAACGACATCCGTGTCAGCGACGCCTTCGCCGCCTATCACGCCACGCGCGCGAAGTTTCTGCGGTTCAATTCAGGGGGCATGGCCTATCTGGGCTCGTTCCGCGAATTGCCCGACGATTTCGGCAAGAAGTGGCTCTTGGGCGTGGTGGTGCTGGAAGATGACTTTGTCGGCACCCTGAAGTCCAATACCCGCGATATCGTCCTGGTGGGTCTGGCGTTGATGGTGCTGGGAATGGTGGGGATGACCGTCATTTCCCGCTGGATTTCCAAACCCCTGGCCAGGCTGAGCGGCGAGATTCGCAAGATCCAGAAATTCGACCTGGCCGGTCCCATCGCCATCCATGCCTGGGTGCGCGAGGTCAACGAACTGATCGACTCGCTCAACATGATGAAGCGGGCGCTGAGAACCTTCGGCATGTTCGTGCCCCGCGATCTGGTTCGAGAACTGGTGGCCAGCGGCCGCACCATCGAACTGGGCGGGCAGGATCGCACCTTGACGGTGATGTTTACCGACATCGCCGATTTCACCGGCCTGTCCGAGCGCATGGAGGCGGGCGACCTGCTGGTCCACGTCTCGCGCCACCTTGCCGCCATGTCGCAGTGCATCGGTCAGGAGGACGGCACCGTCGACAAGTATATCGGCGACGCGGTCATGGCTTTCTGGGGGGCGCCCGCCTGGCGCGAGGACCATGCCCTGCGCGGCTGTATCGCGGCGTTGCGCGCCCAGCAGCTCCAGTCGGCTCTCAATGCCGAATGGGAGGCCGATGGACTTCCCACCATGTTTGTCCGCATCGGGCTGCATACCGCCAATGTCATCGTCGGTAATATCGGTTCGGAACAGCGGATGAGCTATACCGCCGTCGGCGATGGGGTCAACGTCGCCTCTCGCCTTGAAGGCGTCAACAAGGTCTATGGCACCAAGATCTGCATCAGCGCGGCGGTGGCCCAGGCGGCGGGGGACTCCCTCCTGATCCGGCCGCTGGATCTGGTGGCGGTCAAGGGCCGCAAGGCGGGTGAAATGGTGTTCGAGCTGGTGGGCTTGCGCCAGGGGCCGCCGGAACTGCTGGCCACCCACGACCAGATCGAGATGTGCCGCACGACCGAGGCCGCCTTCAACGCCTATCGCGCCCGGCAGTGGGATCAGGCCATTTCCCTGTACCAGACTCTCGGCGAGAAAGGTGGCGGCGCCAAGCTGGCGGCCCTGTTCGTCGAACGCTGCAAGGCCTATCAGGCCGCGCCGCCGCCCGCCGACTGGACCGGCGTCCACGAGCTGAAATCCAAATAGGCCTATCCGGGCTGTCTTCAGTCCCGAAATGGAGCGCTTGACTCCCATAATCCAATAATCTACAGATTGATAGATTGGTGGCTTTGGAAGTGATTGGAGGCGGTCATGGCTCTGTTCCGCGACGAGGATGTCGGGCGCTTGGTGGTGGTGGGTCTGTTGGTGGTGGTGTTGGCCCTGGGGCTGGCCGCCTTGATCCCGGGAGCGCAGGCCGCCGAGCCCAGGACGCTGCTGAACGTGTCCTACGATCCCACCCGCGAGCTGTATCAGGCTGTCAACGACGGCTTCATCAAGTCGTGGAAGGCCAAGACCGGCGAGGACCTGAAGATCAACCAGTCCCATGGCGGTTCGGGCAAGCAGGCCCGCTCGGTGATCGACGGCCTGCCCGCCGACGTGGTCACCCTGGCGCTGGCCTATGACATCGACGCCATCGCCGACAAGGCCAAGCTGCTGGCCCCCGATTGGCAGAAGCGCCTTTCCCATAACAGCGCGCCCTACACCTCGACCATCGTGTTCCTGGTCCGCAAGGGCAATCCCAAGCAGATCAAGGATTGGGACGATCTGGTGAAGCCCGGCGTGGCGGTGATCACCCCCAATCCCAAGACTTCGGGCGGTGCCCGCTGGAACTATCTGGCCGCCTGGGGCCATGCCTTGAACAAGAACAACAATGATCCGGCCAAGGCCGAGGCCTTCGTCGCCGCCCTGTTCAAGAATGTCCCGGTGCTGGATTCGGGGGCGCGCGGCGCGCTGACCACCTTCGCCCAGCGCGGCATCGGCGACGTCTTCCTGTCGTGGGAGAACGAGGCGGTGCTGGCGCTCAAGGAATTCGGCAACGGCTTCGAGATCGTGGCGCCGTCGCTGTCCATCCTGGCCGAACCGCCGGTGGCGGTGGTGGACAAGGTGGTGGACAAGCGCGGCACCCGCGCGGTGGCCGAGGCCTATCTCCAGTATCTCTACACCCCCGAGGCCCAGGACGTCATCGCGCGGAACTTCTATCGTCCCCGCGATGCCGACGTGGCGAAGAAATATGCCTCGACCTTCCTGCCGGTTCGCCTTTTCACCATCGACGATGTCTTCGGAGGTTGGACCAAGGCCCAGAATACCCATTTCTCCGATGGCGGCGTATTCGACCGCATCATCGCCAAGAAGTGAGGACAGGCGCGTGACATCAGTGCCGCTGTCGCTGTTGCGTCGGACCCGGGTGGCGTCGAGCGTCATCCCGGGCTTCGGCCTGACTCTGGGCTTCACCCTGACTTACCTGTCGCTGATCGTGCTGTTGCCGCTGGCGGCTTTGCTGCTGAAGGCCGCCAGCGCCAGCCTGGACCAGTGGCTGGCGGTGCTGGGCGATCCCCGGGTGCTGTCGGCCCTGTGGCTGTCCTTTGGCGGCGCCCTGGCCGCCGCCGTGATCAACGCGGTGTTCGGCCTGCTGGTGGCCTGGGTGCTGGTACGCTATCCCTTTCCCGGTCGCAAGGTGGTTGATGCCTTCGTCGACCTGCCCTTTGCCCTGCCCACCGCCGTGGCGGGCATCGCGCTCACCGCGCTTTATGCCCCCAATGGCTGGCTGGGCCGTCTGTTGGAGCCGCTGGGCGTCAAGGTCGCCTTCACGCCCCTGGGCGTGGTGGTGGCCATGGTGTTCATCGGCCTGCCCTTCGTGGTGCGCACGGTGGAGCCGGTGCTGCAGGACGTGGACCTGGAACTGGAGGAGGCGGCGGCCTCGCTGGGCGCCGACCGGCTCCAGACCTTCTTCCGCGTCATCCTGCCCGCCGTCGCGCCGTCGCTGCTGACCGGCTTTTCCCTGGCCCTGGCCCGGGCGGTGGGGGAATACGGCTCGGTGATCTTCATCGCCGGCAACATGCCCGGCGTGTCCGAGATCGCGCCGCTGCTGATCGTCACCAAGCTGGAACAGTACGATTATGTGGGGGCGACGGTGATCGCCACCATCATGCTGGCCATTTCCTTCACCCTGTTGCTGGTGGTCAATCTGCTGCAGAAATGGCGCCGCGCGCGCATGGGAGGCTGAGATGCAGACCGCTTCCACCCGCGATCCGGTTGTCGTGCGCTGGCTGTTGACCGCCATCGCCCTGGGCTTTCTGGCCCTGTTCCTGGCGCTGCCTCTGGTGGCGGTGCTGGCCGAGGCCTTCGCCAAAGGCTGGGACGCCTATTGGCGGGCGCTGTCGGGCGAGGATGCCCTGCCCGCCATCTGGCTGACCCTGCTGGTGGCCGTCATCGCGGTGCCGCTCAACATCGTCTTCGGGCTGGCGGCCAGTTGGGCCATCGCCAAGTTCGACTTTCGCGGCAAAAGCCTGCTGGTATCGCTGATCGAGCTGCCATTCTCGGTCTCGCCGGTGATTTCCGGTCTGATCTATGTGCTGATGTTCGGCTTGCAGGGCTGGCTGGGCCCCTGGCTGGCCGAGCATGATCTCAAGGTGGTCTTCGCGGTGCCGGGCATCGTGCTGGCCACCATTTTCGTCACCTTTCCCTTCGTCGCCCGCGAACTGATCCCCCTGATGGAGGAGCAGGGCCGGGAAGAGGAAGAAGCCGCCCTGACCCTGGGCGCCAATGGCTGGCGCACCTTCTGGCTGGTGACCCTGCCCAATGTGCGCTGGGGCCTGCTGTACGGTGTCTTGCTGTGCAATGCCCGCGCCATGGGGGAGTTCGGCGCCGTTTCGGTGGTATCGGGCCATATCCGGGGTTTGACCAACACCATGCCGTTGCATGTGGAGATCCTCTACAATGAATATGATTTCGTCGGAGCTTTCGCGGTCGCGTCTCTCCTTGCCGTTCTGGCCCTGGTCACGCTCGCGGCCAAGACTGCCCTTGAATGGTGGCACCGCGACGAACTCGTCGCCACGGGACATTGAGAGGAACGGGGGCATGATCGAGGTCGAGGACGTCTCCAAGCATTTCGGCGACTTCAAGGCGCTGGACCGGGTGTCGCTCAGGGTCAACCAGGGCAAGCTGGTGGCCTTGCTGGGGCCGTCGGGCTCGGGCAAGACCACCTTGCTGCGCATCCTGGCCGGGTTGGAACAACCCGATGCCGGGCGGATCAAGCTTGGCGGAATCGACGCCACCGGCCTGGGCACCCGCGACCGCCGGGTCGGCTTCGTGTTCCAGCATTATGCCCTGTTCCGCCATATGAGCGTGGCAGAGAACGTGGCCTTCGGCCTCAAGGTCAGGAAGGGCGCCGATCGCCCCTCCAAGGCGGTCATCGCCGAGCGGGTTCATACCCTGCTCAATCTGGTGCAGCTGGAGGGGCTGGCCGGGCGCTATCCCAGCCAGCTTTCCGGCGGCCAGCGCCAGCGCGTCGCCCTGGCCCGCGCCCTGGCGGTGGAGCCTCGCCTGCTGCTGCTGGACGAGCCTTTCGGCGCCCTGGACGCCCAGGTCAGGAAGGATCTGCGCCGCTGGCTGCGCAACCTGCATGACGAGATGGGGCTGACCGGCGTTTTCGTCACCCATGACCAGGAAGAGGCCCTGGAAGTCGCCGACGAGGTGGTGGTGATGAACAAGGGCCGCATCGAGCAGATCGGCACGCCTGCGGAAATCTACGACAGCCCCGCCACTCCCTTCGTCTATCGCTTCCTCGGCAATGTCAACGCGGTGCCCTGTTCGGTGACCGGCGGCGCGGCCCAGGTGGGGGGCTTGCATATCGGCGGCGGCGCCGTGGATGGCGGCGGCACCGCCTTCGTGCGTCCTCACGACGTGGAAATCCTGGAACTGTCGCCCGACCTGCCCCAGGCCACCATCCGCCAGGTCATCGTGCTGGGGCCGGTGGTGCGGGTGGAGGTGGTGCTGCCCGACGGCACCGTGCTGGACTCCGAGGTTACCCGCGAGCACAAGGACAAGCTGAAGCTGCGCCGGGGCCTGGAGGTCTCCATCTTCCTGCGCAAGGCCCGGGTGTTCGTCGGGGGGTGAACTTTAAGACGCGAACTCTTTCCGGATGGAATCGGACTGCTGGCCCAGGGCGGGGACGGGGCGGGGAGTGAAGTTCTCGCCACGAATCTGGACCGGCGGCGCCACCATCTGGACCGGGCCGGATGGGGTCGGCTGGGCCATGCGCCGCAACTGGACATGGTCGGACAGCTCGGCCACCCCGTTGAGCGAGCCATAGGCGATGCGGGCCGCGTTCAGGCGGCGCACCGCCTCGGCATGGTCGAGGGCGGCGAAGACCGCGGTGATGATGGTTTCCAACTCGGGCCGGTTGGCGACGCGGACGCGGTTCGAAGCAAAGCGCGGATCATGGGTCATGGCGGGGTGTTCCAGCACCACCTCGCAGAACTGCGCCCATTCCCGCTCGTTCTGGATGGACAGCACCACCTGGCGGCCATCGCCCAGGGCGAAAGCGCCATAGGGCGCGATGCTGGGATGGTTGAGGCCGACCCGCTCCGGGGCCTTGCCGCCATAGTCGTGGTGCAGCAGCGGCACCGTCATCCAGTCGGCCAGGGCGTCGAACAGCGACACCGCGATGCCGGAGCCCTTGCCGCTGCGCTCGCGCTCCAGCAATGCCTGCAAGATACCCGCATGGGCATACATGCCGCAGGCGATATCGGCCACCGAGACGCCGACCCGGCCGGGGGCCTCGGGCGCGCCGGTGATGGCGGCCAGTCCCACCTCGGCCTGGACCAGCAGGTCATAGGCCTTCATGTCGCGATAGGGGCCGTCCTCGCCATAGCCGGTGATGTCGCAGGTGATCAGGCGGGGATGGCGCTGGCGCAGGGCCTCGGAACCAAATCCCGCCCGCTCGGCGGCGCCCGGCGCCAGGTTCTGCACGAAGACATCGGCGCGGGCCAGGATGCGCTCCAGCAGGGCGGCGTCCTCGGGCGCCTTGATGTCCAGGGTCAGGGAGTCCTTGCCCCGGTTGATCCAGACGAAATAGGCGCTCTCGCCCTGGGCCACATGGTCGTAGCCACGGGCGAAATCGCCCTCGGGCCGTTCGATCTTGATCACCCGGGCACCGGCGTCGGCAAGACGCGAGGTGCATAGTGGCGCCGCCACCGCCTGTTCCAGGGCCACCACCAACAGTCCCGACAAGGGAAGCGACATGATGCCAAACCACTCCGGCCGATTGCGCTGGCTGATTTTAGCCCCAGGGCGGAGGCGAACTGAACTATTTCCCGCCCAAGGGCTCCGAGCCATCCAGCCAGCACACCACCTCCATGGCTTCCTCCGCCAGATAGGCGTGGAAGGCATCCTCGAAGCCGCGTTCCACCAGCATCACGAAAATCCGGCCGCTTTGGGTGTTACGGGTCAGGGCGCCGCGCAGGCCGAAGCCGATCAGTCGGCCGTTGAGCGACGGGGTGGCGTAGAAGCCCCAGTCCTTGCGGGTGATGTCGTATTCGCCCCCCGATGGCGTGGTCAGGGTGACCTGTTCGTCGGGGTCCAGCGCCATGGAACCGCAATCGCTAATGGTCAGCTTGTTTCCGGTTCCGACGGCGAAGCGGCGCGGCGGCGTCTTGGCGTCAAATCTCATGCCGGGTTCCTCTCATCCCAGCGGGCGGCGGCCTCGGCCAACTCCAGCAACGTCGCCGAGGGATGGCGGTCCAACACCCGGCACACCGCCTCGGCGCGGTCCAGGTCGCGGCCATCGTCCACCACCAGACGGGTGGCGGGGAAGGGATGCGGTGGCGCCACATTGTGAATCCGGAACTGGGCCGGATGGTCATAGCAGGCGCGGGTGACATGCTCGCGCTGTTCCGGATCGCGGGCCAGGGCGTCCAGCCGCTCCAGCGCCGCCGCCGTCAGAATCTCCACCGAGGCGCCGGGGGGAAAGCCGCGCGGAAACACATTGGTGGTCAGCTCCGCCCCCTCGCGAAGATGCAGGGCCAGCATGGCGGCGATCAATTCGGGATCGGCGAAGGGGCTGTCGCCGCAGATGCGCACCGCATGGGCGAAGTCGTGGGCGGCGACGCAGCCGGTCAGGCGGCCCAGCACATCCTCTGCCGAGCCGCGATGGACGGCGACGCCCTCGGCGGCGCAGAAGGCGGCGATGGGCTCGTCCAGCCCCCGGTCGCTGGTGGCGACCACCACCGAGGCGCACGCGACCCGCCTGACCCGGTCCAGAACCCGCCCCATCAGCGGCCGACCGGCCAGCGGTCGCAGCGCCTTGCCCGGCAGGCGACGGGAGTCGAGACGGGCGAGCACCACCACCCCCACCGATCCGCCGCCGGTGGCGGTCATGGCTTGAACAGGTCCGGCTTGGCGGCGCTGTAGCCCAGATACCAGTCCAGATAGCGGCGATAGCCCTTGTCCACCGGATAGCAGGGGTCGTAGCCGATCAGCCGTCGCGCCTTGTCCACGTTCAGGGTGCCGCGTTCCGGCATCAGGGAATCGCGGGGCTGGTGGCGCACGGTGATGCCGGGGAAGTGTTCCTTGACGATCGCGGCTAGGGAATTGATGGAATGCGCCCCGCCATAGGTCAGGTTGAAGGTCTGGCGATAGGCGGGTGGGTTCAGCAGGACCCTGACGATGCCCTGGACCAGATCGCCGATATAGGTGAAGTCCAGCTTGTCCTCGCCATCGCCATTGATGGTGAGGTCGCGACCCGCCAGGGCGTTCTCGATGAAGGCCTGTCCCACCCGGCGCGAGACGCAGCGCTCGCCATAGAGCGCCGAGGGCCGCACGATGGTGTAGTTGAAGCCGAACACCTGATTATAGGCGATCACCAGCTTCTCGCCGCCGAATTTCAAGGCGCCATAGATGCCGATGGGATTGCAGGGGCTGTCCTCGGTGACTGATTCGCCTTCGAAATTGCCGTAGACCATGGAGGACGAGAAATAGACGAAATGCTCGATATGGGAGCGGCAGGCGTCCAGCGCGTTTTCCAGGGTCCGCATAGAATGGTCGAAGGTGCTGAACGGGTCCTTGTTGGCGCGGTTGGCATGGGCCACGGCGGCCAGATGCACCACCGCATGGGGCTCGACCTCGGTGATGGCGCGGCTCAGCATGGAATAGTCGCGGGCATCGACCACATGCAGCGGAATGTCGGCGGAGCGCAGCATTTCCAGCCGGGTGTTGATCAGGTCCAGATACAGCCGGGCGTTGGGATCGCGGCGGATGGTATTGGTGAAGGCGCCCAGATTGTTGACCTGGAGGCTGTCCAGCACGTGGACGTCGGCCCCCAGCCGTTTCAGGCACAGCGCCAGATTATGGCCGATGAAACCGGCTCCACCCACCAGCAGGATGCGGCGATCGGAAAAATGCTCGGGCGACAGGCTTGTTTCGAAGTCGTACATGGCTTTCAGCCTCCCTTTGACTGTTCCGTCCGGGCCTTCGCCACCGCCGTGACGAAGGAATGGGCGACGCGTTCTGCGTCGCCGTCTTCAAGGTGCGGCCCCACCGGCAGCGAGATGGTCTGGCGCGCCAACCATTCCGCCACCGGGAAGGAACCGGGGGTATATCCGTACTTGTCGCGGTAATAGGTCATCAGCGGCACCGCTTCCGGGTAATGGATGCTGGTGCCGATACCGTCCTCCTTCATCAGCGCCGCCACCCGGTCGCGGTCGATGGACCCGTCCGGGGGCAGAACGGCGTTGAGGCAGTAGTGGGAGGATTTGGCCGGGCCGCGCTCGGGCGCGAACACCGTCACCTCGGGCAGCACCGCCAACCCGGCGCGGATGACGCGGTCATTATTGGCGCGGCGGCGCTGGACCTCGTCCAGCCCGGCCATCTGGGCCAGTCCCACCGCCGCTTCCACTTCGTTCATGCGGTAATTGTAGCCCAGCACGGTGACGTCGTAGACGCCCGGCTTGCTCCGCTTGTCCAGGGTGCGGTCATAGCCGAAGGCCTTGCGCTGGGCGATGGCGGCGGCCAGGGCATCGTCATTGGTGGTGACCATGCCGCCCTCGATGGTGGTCATGTGCTTGACCGGGTAGAACGAGAAGCAGCCCACGGCGCCCAGGGTCCCGGCCTTGCGACCATCCCAGGTGGCGTCCAGCGCCAGGGCGCAATCCTCCACCACCATGGCTCTGGCCTTCCCGGCCAGGGCATTGATGCGGTCCATCTCGCAGGGCAGGCCCAGGTAATGCACCACCATGACGGCGCGGGCCTTGCTCTCGGTCAGGGCACGCTCGACCCCATCGGGATCCAGGTTTCCGGTATCGGGCTGTACATCGACGAAGACCGGCCGCGCCCCACAGAACTCCACGGCATGGGCGGTGGCCACATGGGTCATGGCGGGAACCACCACGGCATCGCCGGGGCCGATGCCGCGCGCCAGCAGCGCCAGATGCAGACCGGCGGTGCAACTGGCGACGCTGATGGCGTGGCGGGCTCCGGCCCGCTCGGCGAAGGCCTGCTCGAAGGCATGGGTCACCGGACCGTGAACCAGGGTGGTTCCGGCCAGGACATCCGCCACCGCCGCCCGTTCGGCGTCACCGAGCATGGGCTTGCCGAAGGGGATGGGCTTCAAGGTCATGTGAAAGGGCTCCCCGCCGCTGGATTTCAACCCAGCATGCGGCAGAAGGCGTAAAGAGTGTATTTACCGGACGGATCGCGGCAGCGCTCCATGACCTCGACCCGCAAACCCGCCGCCAGTGCCAGCAGGGCCAGCGAGGCCATGGAAAAGGCGCCGTAATGGTCGACGAAGAATTCCTCGCAGCCGGGGCCGCCATCGGCCAGTGCCGCTTCGCCGTCGGGCACCTCCACATAGAGCACGCCGCGCGCCGACAGCAGCGCTCGCGCCCGCTCCAGCATCTGGCGCATGGGCACCACATGCTCCAGCACCCGGTTGAGGCTGACCAGATCGTAGCGACCGCCAAGCTCTGCGGTGAAGAAGTCGCCGACCATCGCCTCGACCCTGGCACGGGCGCGGGCATGTTCGGCATTGGCAGCGTCGGGGTCCAGGGCGGTGACCCTCCACCCGGCCTCGCGCATGGCGGCGGGAAACACCGCCAGACCCGATCCCACATCCAGCAGGCTGGGACTCTCGCCCGGCGCGGCGGCCATCAGCCTGCGGGCCTGGGCATCGACGCGGGCGACCCGCAGCCGGTTGTCCGAGCGCTCGGGGGGCAGTCCCATGATCGTGTCGAAGCGCTGGGCGAGATCGCCATAGCCCACCTGACGGTACAGCCCCAGATACAGCCGCGACAGGTCGAGGGAATGGCGGTTCCACACATGGCGGCAGCGCTGGCACGACCACAATTCCCGGTGATAGTCGGGCAGACCGTAGACCGGCTCCCCCGGCGGCGGGGCGTCGAAGACGGCCACCCGTTCCAGGGGGCCGCCGCAGATATCGCAACTCACCATGACCAGTCCTCGATCAGGAAACCGGGAATGCGCCACACTCCGTCCTCGCCCCGTGACCAGATGGCCCGGTTGCGGAATCCCTCGGCGACGCCATGGAACCAGGCGGGATCGCGGCCGACGAAATCGCAAAAGGCGGCGATATCGGCCTCGGGCACCTGCACGCCGAGTTGTCGCAACTGGCCGATGGCGTCGTCGCGGCTCATCATGCCGTAGCGGATCTGCACCGACAGATTGTCGAAGGCCCGGGTCAGGCCGAATTTGTGCCATTTGAGGAAATGGTGCAGCGAGATGAAATGGTCGTCGATATCGGCGAAGGACCAGGTCCCGGTCTTCAGGTGCCGCTCGCCATCGGTGAAGCCGCGCGACCGGGCCAGGGCGGCGTTCTCGAACGAATTCCAGGGAAAGAAGGCGCCGAGGAAGACGGAGCGCACCTTGCCCGCGAAGGCGTCCTCGGGCGGCAGGCGATAGGCGGCGAGGTCGTTGGCGGTCAGGCCTTCCGCCCCCACCCAGTCGTCGGGGCCGGTCTGGTTGGTGACTCCCAGGCGCCGCACCCAGGCCAGATCCAGATCGGTGGCCAATTGCTGTTCCTGGCCGCCGCCGAATTCCAGTTGCGGATTCTCGCCCCACACCACCAGCGGAATGTTCATCTGCACCGCCAGCCGGATGGGAATGGCGAAGATGGCCATGTGCATGGGAATGGCGGTGGCGCCCTTGCGCTCGAACGCCGCCGTCATGAAGCGCCGTTCCACCGACGGGTTGATGGAATAGTCGACATGATCGATGCCCAGGCGCTCGATCAGGGCGTCCAGGTTCCGGCGCCCCACCTCGGTGCGTCCCGGCGTCTTCCAGGTGATGCCCAGCACCTTCAGCCCGTGCTCCTGGCAGCGGATCACCTGATACCAGCTATCCTTGCCGCCCGAGATGGGCACCACGCAGTCATAGCCGACCCGATCACGCGCCGCCTGGGCGCGGGCCTCGTCCACCAGCCGCTGGAAGCCCGCCTGTCGGGCATCCCAGTCGATCCCCGTCAGCTTGCGGTCATGGCCCCGGCAGGCGGAACACACGCCGGACTCGTCCAGGGTGATGCCGGGGCGGCTGTCGGGCAGGATGCAGCGGGTGCAATACCTCATGATGCCGCGTGCTCCAGGAACAGCCGGGCGGAGATGAAGGAGAACAGGAACTTGGAAAAGCTGTTGTCGGTCATGTCGCCGGACAGGAAGCTTTCCATGGCGTCGCGGCGCACCAGCTCGAAGATGGGGCTGTCGGCCAGCAGGTAGTCGCGGGTTTCGGGGTCATGGCGGTCCACCAGGGACTCGATGGAGGCGTTGAAGCCGCGCTTCTGCTTGTCCAGGCGCACCGCGTCGGTCAGATAGCCTTCGCCCGCCGAGCGCAGCAGCCATTTGGGAAAGCCTTGGTGGATCAGGTGGCGCGACGGCACCGTGTAGAGGAATTCAGCCAGGGATCGGTCGAGATAGGGGGCGCGGTTCTCCACCGAGGCCATCATGGAGTTGTGATCCTCCTCGCGCAGGGTGACCAGGATGGTCTCGTGGCGGACTTCATTGAGCATATGATTGCGCAGCAGATCGTCGCAATAGCGCTCCTCGGCGAAGTCCTCGTGGAACGGCACCGCCAGGAAGCTCTCGAACAGGTCCTGGTTGAGATAGATATGGCCGCGCTGATCCGGGTCCTTGGCGAAGGCCAGCGGGTCCTGCAACACCGGATTGCGCACGAAGGCGCCGTAGCTCTGGCGCCAGTCCGCCACCAGGGCGTCGAAGCCGGGCTCGCCGCTCATGCCCGCCAGCCACATGCCGTAATGATCGTAATAACCGGCGAACAGTTCGTCGGCCCCGGTGCCCGAAAGCGCCACCTTGTAGCCCGCCTCACGGATGGCTTCGGTCAGGAAGGCGTGCATGTAATAGTTGATGGTGATCACCGGCTTGTCGTGATAGGCCACCTGGGCCCGCAGCCGGTCGATGAAGCCGTCCCGGGCGGTGTGGACCTGGTGCGCGTGGCAGCCCAGATCCGCCACCACCCGGTCGATATTGACCATCTCGTCATAGCGCGGATCGGAATCCACGATGGAGAAGACATGGGGCTCCGCCCCATGGGCCTTGGCGGCGATGGAGACCAGCACCCCGGAATCGATGCCGCCCGACAGGCAGAAGGCGAGGGGGACATCGGCCCGGAGGCGGAGTCCGATGGCGTCGATCACCCGTTTGCGGGCTTCCTCCCGCGCCTCGTCCATGGTCATGGGCCGAGGCACATAGGCCAGCCGCCAATAGCAGCGGGGGAGCGGGTCGCCCGGCCGCTCCAGCATGGCCTGATGCGCCGGGGGAATCTCCACAACACCGGAATGAAAGCTGCGGGGGCGCTTGTTCAGCGCCTTGTAGCCATTGACCAGATAGCGGGTCACCTGCTCCAGGTCGGGGGCCGCCCGCGTCCCGGCCAGGGACCACAGCAGTTTTGTCTCGGAGGCGAAATAAAGGCTTCGGCCGCGCCGCCACCAGAACAGCGGCTTCTCGCCGAAGCGGTCGCGGCTGAGCAGCAAGCGGCCGCTGGCCTCCTCGAACAGGGCGAAGGCCCACATGCCCTCGAAGCGCTCGACGCAGGCCTCGCCCCACTGGGTATAGGCCGCCAGGATCACTTCGGTATCGCTGGCGGTGGCGAAGCTCTGGCCGAGGCTCTCTAACTGCAAGCGAAGTTCGACGTGATTGTAGATTTCGCCATTGAAGACCAGTACCAGCCCGTCGCGGCGAAAGGGCTGGTTGGCGCGGGGGTCGAGATCGAGAATGGCGAGGCGGGTGTGCAGCAGAGTGAGCCGCCGCTCGCCCTCGCCCAGATGGGCCACCCCCCGTCCATCCGGCCCGCGTCGGCCCATCAGGGCCAGGGTGCGGGCGATACGGTCGGGATCGGGCTGGTCGGGGCCGAAGACTCCGGCGATGCCGCACATCCGCCGCTATTCCACGAAATCGGTGGGGCGGAACGAGGCGCCCTTGGCCAAGGACCGGATCAGCCGCCGTCCCAGCAACTCGTCGCGCCGGGCGGCGGGGAAATGGGTGGTGGGGCGGGCATAGCCCATATCCTCCTCCGTCAGGACCGCTCCGGCTTCCAGCGGACGCGCCGCCACCAATCCCTTGCGGATGGCGGCGCGGGCGGGGGCCTCGCTGGGCTGGATGGTCTTGCCGAACTCGCCCAGCGACGCGCGGATGCGGCCCATTGTGGCGATCAGCGCCGCCAGTTCCCCGGGCAGGAAGGAGAGTTGGTGGTCGCGGAAGTCGCGCCCCTCGCGCTGGTCGGTGACATGGACCTCGACCACGGATGCCCCCAGTGCCACGGCGGCGAAACAGGCCTCGGGGCCGATGACGTGATTGGAAAAGCCGGTGGCAAGACCATAGCGCTCGGCCAGGAACGGCACCGCCCGCGCATTGGCTTCCTCCGCCGGGGTGGGATAGGCCGAGACGCACTGCATCAGCACCACCCGCTCGGTCAGGGCCGCCGCGCTCATCTCGTCGCGCAGCCAGCCCACCGCCCGGTCGATGTCGTGGAGATCGGCGCAGCCGGTGGACAGCAGCACCGGCTTGCCGGTGCGGGCCGCGGCGCGGATCACCGGCTGGAAGTCGATATCGCCGCTGGCGATCTTGAAGGCCTCGAACAATTCGTCCAGCAGTGGCACCACGTCATGGCTGACCGGGGTGGAAAACAGCCGGATGCCCGCCGCCTTGGCCTCGGCCGCCAGTTGCCGCACCACAATGGGCGACAGGCCGAAGCGGCTGACCCGGGCGAAGCGCTCCTTGTCCTCGGCGGTGATGAAGGCATCGGCGGTGTAGACCTGCAGCTTGACCGCATCCGCCCCCGCCTCGGCGGCAAGGTGGATCAGGCGGCGCGCCGCTTCGGGGTCGCCCTCGTGATTGACCCCGATCTCGGCGATGACGATGACGTCGGTATCGGTGGACTTGCCGAACAGCTGCATGGGGGACTCCAGATGACTTGCAGCAGCTTTCCGGTCGCCCGCCCCGGCGTCAACCCCAATATGGGGCCTTGCTTGACGCGACTCTTCGGCCGCCGATACACTCGACGCCTCCGAAGCCCTGGATTTCCGCCGTGATCACCATCACCCTGCAGCCGTTCGAAAGCGCCATCCTGGGTGGGGCGGTGCATCGCCTCGACCTCGACGGCGTGCCGGATGCCTCGGAAATCCGCGCCATTGCCGCGCATGTGCGGGCCGCCCCCGGCGTCGCCCTGGCCTGGGCCCGCATCGCCGAGGACGACCGCGCCGCCGCCGAGCTGCTGACCCAGGCCGGATTCGTCCAGGTGGAGACGCTGGTGACGCTGGTCCGGCCGCCCGCTCCGGCGCCGAAACCGGCGGTCGCGGTGGGGCTGGCCTCTCCCGCCGATGCCGGGGACTGCGCCGCCATCGGCCGCGCCGCCTTTTCCTTCGACCGCTTCCATGCCGATACCCGTCTGAACCCGGCCTGCGCCGACGAGATCAAGGCGCGCTGGGTGGCCAATGGTGTCGCGGGCCGAGCCGATGCCGCCCTGGTGGTGCGGGACAGCGGCCAACTGGCCGGGTTCAATCTGTGCATGCGCCGCGAGGCCGAGGTGGTGATCGACCTGATCGCGGTGCGGCCCCAGTCGCGGGGGAGCGGCCTGGGCCGCGCGCTGATCCTGGGGGCGCTGGCCCATTACGGAGCGGGAGAGACCATGGTGAGGGTGGGCACCCAGGCGGCCAATACCGCGTCGCTGGCGCTCTATCGCTCGCTCGGCTTCGTCGAGCGCCAGCGTGCCGCCACCTTCCATCTGGTGCCATGATGAAGCCCTTGAAAGCGGCGGTGATCGGGCTTGGGGTTGGCGAACAGCACGTCCTGTCCTATCAGTCCATTCCCGGCGTGGAGGTGGCGGCGGTGTGCGATATCGACCCGGCCAAGCTAGCCGAGGTGGCGGATCGCCGGGGCGTCGCCGTCCGTCACGCCGACTGGCGCAAGGTGACCGAGGACCCGGACATCGATGTGGTCTCCATCTGCTCCTATGACTGCGACCATGCCGAGCAGGCGGTATCCGCCTTCGAGCATGGCAAGCATGTCTTCGTCGAGAAGCCGGTGGCGCTCAACCGCGAGGACGCGGGCAGGGTGCTGCGCGCCCAGCAGGATTCGGGACGGCTGATTTCGTCCAATCTGATCCTGCGGGCCAGCCCGCGCTTCGCCGAGCTGAAACGCCGGATCGATGCGGGCGAGCTGGGCGACATCTTCTATATGGAAGGCGACTACATCCATCAGATCCTGTGGAAGATCACCGAGGGCTGGCGCGGCCGCATGCCGTTCTACAATGTCACCTATGGCGGCGGCATCCATCTGATCGACCTGATGCGCTGGCTGGTGGGACGCGAGGTGAGGGAGGTCACGGCCATGGGCAACCAGTTGCTCAGCCGGGACAGCGGCTTTGGCTATCCCGACACCATGGTCAGCCTACTGAAATTCGAGGGCGACATCCTGGCCAAGAGCCTGACCACCTTCGGGCCGCAGCGCACCAAGTTCCACGCCCTGAACGTCTACGGCACGAAGAAGACCTTCATCAACGACATGCCCGATGCCTGGCTGTTCGACGGCGACCAGCCGGAAAACCGCCATGCCGTGACCACGCCCTATCCCGGCATGGCCAAGGGCGACCTGATCCCCGATTTCGTCGATGCCATCCGCCTGGGGCGCCCGCCGCTGATCTCGACCACCGACGTGTTCCGGGTGATGGAGGTCTGCTGCGCCGCCTGGGATTCGCTGCAACAAGGACGCAGCGTCCGCGTCGATTATCCGATCTAGAAAGCCCCACCCATGAAGCCCTACCAGAACCGCGAGCGTTTCCAGGAAAATCTGAAGCAGTTGGGAAAGCTCGATGCCCCCTTGGCGCGGCTATTGGAACGGACACCCACGACAACTCGGTTGGTCATTGACCATCAAGGTGAGTTCAACATCGATGTCGGGGGCGGCTTCCTCTACCCGGACAACGCGCGGGCCGCCGCCATGCGGCAGGTGGATGAATACTTGCCCCAGCCCTTTCGCCTGTCCGTCCCGCCGGGTGTGGTTCAGGACAGCTGCGTGGAACTGAACCGGGTGGTGCGCGCCATGGCGGAGGAGGTGGCACCGCTGGCCCGGGCGCCTGCCCGGGCTTCGTTTGGCGGTGCCTTGGTGGTGTTCGGTGTCGGTCTTGGCCATCATCTCAAGCTGTTGGCCGAGCGGCTGGACTTCAAGCAGATGATCGTGGTGGAACAGCACGATGAACTGATCGTCCACGCGCTTCACGCCTTCAACTGGAAGGGGCTGATCCAAGATCTTTCACGCCAAGGGCGCCAATTGCACATCCTGCGCGGCACTGAGGTTTACCCCAGGCTGGTGGATCTGTTGCGCGGCCCATGGTTTCCGTTTCTCGACGGATCCCATGTCTTCTTCCACTACCAGACCCCGGACTTTACCGCCATTGGCCAGAAGCTGCTGATGGATGGCCGTGATCTCGCCACCATGGGCGGTTGGGTCGAGGATCAACTGGTCATGATGCGCAACAATACCGCCAATTTCCGGCGCCCGCCCTTCCATCTGCAGCGGCGGCGGGTGACCGCGGCGCGTAGCCTTCCGGCCATGGTGGTCGGCGCTGGACCGTCGCTGGATGCCTGCCTGGATGACATCAAGCGGTGTCGTCAGGACATGGTCCTGATCTCGGCCAGCACCGCTCTCAAGGTCCTGCTCAACAACGGTTTGCGCCCCGATATTCATTGCGAGTTGGAAAACGATCCGACCCTGGCCGATGTCATCGCCACGCATGCCGAACGCCATGGCGGCTTGAAGGACATATCGCTCTATACGACCCCCACGGTGGACCCTCGCATTCCGTCCCATTTCGGCCGGGTGGCCTATTTCTATCGCAATCACCTCAATTCCACCGAATTCTATGCCCGTGGCGCCGAGTCCACTGCCTTTGCCGATCCGACGTCAGGCAATACGGCGGTGTATTGCGCCCTGTCGCTTGGGTTCCGCGAGGTCTATCTGTTCGGGCTGGATTTCGGCGCCAGGGATCCGCGCCACCATCATTCCCGCCACTCGGTCTACTACACCTACGAGGACGAGGCGGAGTTGTCCACCTGGGTGCCTTACGACTTCAACCTGACCGTACCCGGTAATTTCGGCGGCGAGGTCCTGACCGGCTGGACCCTCAACTGGGGCCGCAATTCGGTGACCAACGCCATTCGCGGTGTCGGCGCGGTTCGGGTGATGAATTGCAGCGACGGCTCCTTCATCCCCGGAACCACGCCGCTGGCGTCCTCCGAGTTGAAGCCCGGCCCCGCCGCCATGCCCCAGCGCCAGGACATCGACCAGGCGCTGGCCGATCTGACCTTCTGCCCCGAAAGCCTGGTCAATCCGGACGACTTCAAGCGGTTCGGCGACACGGCGGGCGATTTCATCGCCGCCTGTCGCGGTCATGTGGAGGCCATGACCCCTGTCGGCGGGCCGCCCCAGGCGGTCATGCGCGGCGTTTGCGAGCGGATCATCGCCGATCTGACGCGGTTGGAGCAGTCCAACCGTGCGGTTTATGGAACCCTGGTCGGCCATATCAACGAGATGCTGGCCGCCGCCCATCATCACGCATCCCTGCTTGATCCGGTCGATGGGGTGGGGGGGCTGGAGGTGCTTGGCCGGTGTCTGGCCGAGGGCTTCACGCGGCTCGAATCCGTGGTGGCCGTCGCGCTGGAAACCGTCTGACCCCTGGAAACGCCGGGGAGGGGAGATATTCCCGTCCCCTCGTCATCCTGGGGTCATGATCGGACCGCTAGGTGGTGGCCCGACGGACTGCCTCTTCAATTCGGGCCTGGGCCTTGAGTCGAGCTGCCTCGATTCTCTCCACGGCCTTTTCGACGGATGCCTTGATGTTGGCGCACGCCTGATCCGTCGTGGCGCGGATATTCTTCAATGCGGCCTCTAGGTTTTCCTGAACCACTCGCGATGAAGCCTCGGCCGCCTGGCTCACGAAGATTGCCGCCTTGGTTCCTTCGGCAACGATCTCGTCACGACTGTGTTCTTCTGCCCGGAACGCCTTCATGCGATTGGCGGCCACAACGGTGGCCTGCATTCGCTCCGTTGTGTTCGTGGCATATCGGTGGATTTCTTCAATGGCGGCATCGGCGAGTTGCCTGAGCTTGGCGATCGCCGCTTCAGCCTCGGTCACCATCTGATGAATTGAGTGTCTGGCCGTATCCATGACCTGCGTCGTCTGGCCGTCCCCAATGGCATAAATTGCCGCCTTTACGTTTGCCTTGGATTGAGTCCCACCTTGAGCCTTGATCCCGGATATGGCGATTTCTGCCCCGGCCGCGAGCCGGGCGGCCACCACCTCCGCGTCGATTTGGATCTTGGCGGATGCGACCTGGGTATCTGTCATGATCCGGGAACTGGCCACCGCGCTGATCTCGGTGATGGCGTTGATGGCAGCGTTGACCTCGTTCTGAAAGATTCGTTCCGCGACCAATTCATCGGCAAGACGGTTCTGCTCTATCAGGGCATACAGGTCTTCAATAGATTGAGCGTCCTCGTGGTGCTCGTCTGCCATATTTCACCTATCAACGTATCATAGGTGACGAGTATGTGCCGATGGGCCCGAACGTCAATCGCTGTTCTCCTCCCCGTTGGTTGGACAGCCCATTCGCGAAGCGGTCTAATCGTCTCAGCCTGCACGATATCTCGTCATGGGGGGTTGCCTGATGGCGGACCATCTGGCAATTTCTGGCAACGGGATCATCGGCAGGCTTGCGTATCACCCACCGATCCCCCTATTTTCTGCGCCTCGGCGCGGGTGTAGCTCAATGGTAGAGCAGAAGCTTCCCAAGCTTACGACGAGGGTTCGATTCCCTTCACCCGCTCCAACAAATTTTCTAGAAAATCAGCTACTTACAGTCAGACGAGGATGCCGCAAGGTGCTTCGTTGTGCCCGATTCTGCCGTGTGATAGCTTATCTGTAAGCTTACACGGCACCTCGTAAGCCTGCCGAAACAGGGCTCAAACCCGACGTGGGCACCGGGTGGCCGTGAAGCTCTGCCCGTTGCGGAGCGCGCACCATGGCCCGTGTCAGACTGACCAAAACCCTCGTGGACGACATCCAGCCCCCGGCCAAGGGGCAGGCCTTCATCTGGGATTCCGAAATCCCCGGCTTCGCGGTGCGGGTGACGCCCACGGGCATCAAGGCTTGGATCGTCCAGATGCGGGTGCGCGGCGGCAAGGAACGCCGGATGACGGTTGGCCTGTGCAGCAAGGTGCCGCTCGACAAGGCCCGCATCGAGGCGCGCAAGCTGATCGCCAATGCAGACCTTGGCCGCGATGTTGCCCAGGAGCGCAAAGAAGCCCGAGAGGTTAAGCCGGAACAGAACCCCAGCTTCGCAGATTTCGCCGACCGCTGGCTGAATGAAGTGGTGGAGCGGCGCAACCGGGCCAGCACCCTTGAACTACGCCGCCTGCTGCTCAAGAACCACATCACGCCCCACCTGGGGACCAAGCGCATTGCCGAGATCGGCCGTAAGGACATCGAGGACATGCATCATGCCGTGTCCAAACGTTACCCGGTAGCCGCCAATCGGTGCGTCTCAACCTGTTCCGCCATCTTCGCCACGGCGATGCGCTGGGGCCTTTTGGACCGCAACCCGGCCCTCAATACCCATCGGAACGCCGAGGAAGGACGGGAAACCTCTTCATTCTGACGGTTTGAGAGTTGTTCCGGGCGTGAATTGCGGTTGATCGGCGTTTCCGGGTCTGTTT
>NZ_LWQT01000044.1 GCF_001650715.1 Paramagnetospirillum marisnigri
CGCCCCCGCGCCGTCCTGGCCGGGGGTTTTTCTTTGTATGGAGGACACATGAACCCGAAACGTAAAACCACCTTCGACCATGACGCCCTCGGGCGGGAGATTGCCCTTGTGGACCTCACCCGTGGCATGACCGCTGTCATTCTCAAAGCCGACTATGACGCCATCACGGCGGATGGCTGGTGTAACTGGCTCGCTAACAGTGACGGGAAGGGGAGGCTCTATCCCTCTATCGGTGTCAGCTTGAGACCCGGTGGTGGACAAGCTCTCATCAGTGTGGCCCGCTTGATCACTAAGGCTCGCCCTGGTGACCGGGTGACCTATAAGGATAGGAACCCGATGAACTTGCTTCCTGAGAACCTGAGGGTGGAACTCCGCAGGGAGAGGCGGGCACAGGATCGACGTATGGATTGCTAGAGGGTTTTCGCATGGGTAGAGAATAACTAGGCCCATCACCCTCGGAACTTAGCCATGCTATCAGCCCCCCATAGCCATCCCACGGCAAACACCCAGCTAATCACCCAGGCCCGCTATGACGTGGATATCCGCTATGACGGAGGAAGCGAAGGGGAGGTGAGTGGCTGGGGTATGTTGCTGTGGATCGGTCTATGGGTGGGCGCGTGGTTCATATGGGGCAGAAAGGGGAGGTAAGCCCAGAGAGACCCGCGAAGGGTCTGGCCTATGTGGAAGACCTATGTGGAAGTCGCATTTCCACATCGTCCATCATACTGATATTGCTAGATTTTTTGGAGTCTCTAGCGCATGGCGTCCCCAGGGGGATTCGAACCCCCGTCGCCGCCGTGAAAGGGCGGTGTCCTAGGCCTCTAGACGATGGGGACGTCGAGGCGCGAGGGCGACTTGATAGCCGCCCTGGGCGGGAAAATCAAGGACGCTTTCAAGGAATTCGGCATCAGCGCGCGAAATCGGCATCATCGATGACCAGTTGCACGCTGGCATTGCCCTGCCAGGTATCGACCCGAAGCGCTCCGGCCAGGTGAAAAGGCTCGCCGCGCGAGGCCAGCAGGGCGTGCCCCAGCTCGCTGTCGGCGGCGCGGAAGGCGATGGCTTTCAAGCGCTTGCCGCCCGCTCCCGCCAGCATGACCCGCACATGGCCCGATCCTACCACATCGGCCTTGACCACCCGGGCGGCGGCGATGGCGAAGCGGGGTTCCGGATTGCCCGAGCCGAACGGCCCCACCTGGGCCAGGGTTTCCACCAGGTCCACCGTGGCGGCTCCGGCGTCCAGGGCGCCGTCCAGTTCCAGCAAGGGCACCAGCTCGCCCTCCAACTGGGCCTGAAGCCGGTCGGAGACGAAGGCGTGGAACTCGGCCAGACGCTCGCGGGCGACGGTGAAGCCTGCCGCCATGGCATGGCCGCCCCCCGCCACCAGCAGCCCCGCCTGGCGGGCCGCGATCACCGCCGCGCCCAGGTCGAGCCCGGTGACCGAGCGGCCCGAACCCTTGCCGGTATCGCCGTCCATCGCCACCACGCAGGCGGCGCGGCCATAGCGTTCCTTCAGCCGTCCGGCGACGATGCCGATCACGCCGGGATGCCAGCCCTCGCCCGCCGCCAGCAACAACGGCCGTCCGTCGTCGGGGCGGCCTTCCACCTGCTCGATGGCGTCCAACAGCACGGCGGCCTCGATCTCCTGGCGGTCCTTGTTGTAGCCGTCCAGCCGCCGGGCGAATTCGGCGGCCTCGGCAGGATCGGCGGTGGAGAGCAGGCTGGTGCCCAGTTCGGCCTCGCCCACCCGGCCACCGGCATTGACTCGGGGACCGAGCACATAGCCCAGGTGGTAGGCGCCGGGCGCTTCCTTGATCCCGGCCACGTCGCTCAGCGCCGCCAGCCCCACATTGGCGCGGCGCGCCATCACCTTCAGCCCCTGGGTGACCAGGGCGCGGTTGATGCCCACCAGCGGCACCACATCGCAGACGGTGCCCAGCGCCACCAGATCGAGCCAGCGCAGCAGGTCGGGGGCGGGGTGGTCCTGGTACCAGCCCGCCTGTTTGAGGCCGCGGTTGAGCCCCACCGCCAGCAGGAAGGCCACTCCCACCGCCGCCAGATGGCCGTGGGGGCTGTTCTCGTCCAGTCGGTTGGGATTGACCACCGCAAGGGCCGGGGGCAGTGCCGCCTCGCCCACATGATGGTCGACCACGATGACGTCCAGCCCGGCCTCGGCCGCCGCCCGCAGCGGCTCGAAGGCGGTGGCGCCGCAATCCACCGTCACCACCACGCCGACACCTTCCGCCTTCAGGCGCAGCAGCGCCGGGGCGTTGGGGCCATAGCCCTCCTTGATGCGGTCGGGGATATAGACCCGCACCCGGGCGCCGAGGGCGTCGAGGAAATTGCGCAGCAGCGCCGAGGAGGTGGCGCCGTCCACGTCGTAATCGCCGAAGATGCCGATGGTCTCGCCCGAAGTCACGGCCGCCACCAGCCGCGCCACCGCCTTGTCCATGTCCTTCAGATGGCTGGGATCGGGCAGCAGGTCGCGGAGTGTCGGGTTGAGGAAGCTTTCGGCCTCGTCCAGGCCGATTCCCCGCGCCGCCAGGACCCGGCCCACCAGTTCCGGCAGACCGAGGCGCTGGGCCAGCGCCAGGGCCTGGCGTTCGTCCCCCGCCCGTGACACCCAGCGTCGCCCCGACAGCGAGCGCTCGACGCCAAGGAAGGGGGCAAGGGCGTGGCTCATATCAGCGGCGGGCTGCGGTCGAGATCGTGCCGGGCGGTCATGTAGCGGATGGTGCCGGTGACCGAGCGCATCACCAGGGAATGGCTGGTGGCGCGGTTGCCCGCCAGCAGCCGGGCGCCTTTCAGCACATGGCCGTCGGTGATGCCGGTGGCGGCGAACATCACCTCGCCCTTCACCATCTCGTCCAGGTCCCATTTGCGCTTGGGGTCGCCGAGTCCGGCATTGCGGGCCGCCATGAACTCGCCTTCCGAGCGGATCAGCAACCGACACTGCATGCGCCCGCCCAGGCATTTCAGCCCGGCGGCGGCCAGCACGCCCTGGGCGGCACCGCCCGAGCCCAGATAGACGTCGACGCCGGTTTCCTCCAGCCCCGCCGCCAGGGCGCCCGACACGTCGCCATCGTCGAACAGCATCACCCGGGCGCCGGTGGCGTAAAGGCGCTCGATCAGGTCGGAATGGCGGGGGCGGTCCAGAATACTGACCGTCAGATCGGCCACCGAGCCCCCCTTGGCCTCCGCGATGCGGGCCAGATTGTCCTCGGGCGACAGGTCCAGATCGATGACGCCATCGGGGATGCCGGGGCCGACCGCGATCTTTTCCATGTAGGAATGCTGGGGCACCTTGAGGAAGCTGCCTTCCTCGGTCAGCGCCACCACCGACAGGGCGTTATGGGCTCCCCGGGCGCAGATGGAACGGCCTTCCAGGGCGGTCAGCACGATGTCCACCTTGGGACCGCAGCCGTTGCCCACCCTCTCGCCGGTATGCAGCGGCTGGCCCTCGTCGTCGCCCTCGCCGTTGACGATGACGCCGTCCATGGACAGGCGGTTGAGCGCCCGACGCATGGCGCCGCAGGCGGCCTCGTCGGCGGCCTTTTCGTCGCCGCGCCCGGCATGGCGGGCGGCGGCCAGGGCGCTGGCTTCGGTGACGCGCACCACTTCCAGGGCGAGATTGCGGTCGGTGACCGCCTTTGGGTCGGACATGGCGCCCCCCGTGATTACAGGTTCTCGATACGGATCAACTGGAGATCGGCCACCGAGCCCAGGGCCTTCAGCCGCTCCACCGCCCGCAGCATGGAGGATTCGACGGTCTCGTGCACCGTCATCACCACCGGCACGGTTTCCTCTGGCGCCCGGCCACGCTGGATGACCTGCTCCATGGAGACCTGCTCGTCGCGCAGCGCGGCGGCGATGTCGGCGAAGACGCCGGGCTGGTCCTTGACCATCAGGCGGATGTAATAGGCGCTGCGATGCGCCCCCGAGGCGGCGGCGGGCTGGGCCTTGAGGGCCGCCACCGGCACGCCGAAGGTGGGAATGGTCCGACCCAAGGCCAGGTCCATCAGGTCGGCCACCACGGCGGAAGCGGTGGGACGCGCCCCGGCGCCGCGGCCTTCCAGCACGGTGCGGCCGACGAAGTCGCCCTCGGTGACGATGGCATTGAACGGGCCGCTGACATGGGCCAGAGGGAAGGACAGCGGCACCATGGCGGGATAGACCCGGGCCTCGATTCCGGTGTCGGTCTGGGCGGCGACGCCCAGCAGCTTGATGCGATAGCCCAACTCGTCGGCATAGCGGATGTCCAGCGCCGAGACGTGGCGGATGCCCTCGCACGATACCCCATCCAGGTCGATGGGGGCCGAGAAGGCCAGGCTGACCAGGATGGCCAGCTTGTGGGCGGTGTCGATGCCGTCGATGTCGAAGGTGGGATCGGCCTCGGCATAGCCCAGCTTCTGCGCCTCGGCCAGCACGTCGGCGAAGTCGCGGCCCGACTCCCGCATGGTGGTCAGGATATAGTTGCAGGTGCCGTTGAGGATGCCCATCACCTTGGTCACCCGGTTGGCCGCCAGGCCTTCGCGCAGGGACTTGATGATGGGGATGCCGCCACCCACAGAGGCCTCGAAGCCGATAGTGCCGCCCTTGGCCTCGGCGATCTGCGCCAGTTCGGTGCCGTGATGGGCGATCATGGCCTTGTTGGCGGTGACCACCGACCGGCCGCGCTCCAGGGCGGTGCGGACCACGTCCAGCGCGATGCCGCCCGCGCCGCCGATCAGCTCCACCAGCACGTCATAGTCGCAGTCCCGGGCCATCACCCTTGCGTCGGTGAAGAACGGAACGCCGTCCAGCGGCAGGCCAGTGGGCTTTTCCAGGGCGGCGGCACCCACCAGGGTCAGCGGGCGCCCGGCGCGGGCGGCCAGCAACTGGGCCTGGTCATGCAGCAACTGGACGGTGCCGCCGCCGACGGTACCCAGTCCGGCGATGGCGATTTTCAAGGAGGATTTGCTCATGAAGAGGAACTCGCGCGCTGTTTCTCGGAATCCTCCAACACCTTGCCGGTGTTGCCGAGGAAAGTCTTGATGTTGCGGACCGCCTGGCGGGTGCGGTGGCGGTTTTCCACCAGTCCGATGCGGACATGGCCGTCGCCGTATTCGCCGAAGCCGATGCCCGGCGCCACCGCCACCTGGGCTTCCCGCATCAGCAGCTTGGAGAATTCCAGTGAACCGAGATGGGCGAAGGCCTTGGGGATCGGGGCCCAGGCGAACATGGTGGCGGGCGGGCTGGGGACGTCCCAACCGGCGGCCTGCAATCCCTCGATCAGCACGTCGCGGCGGTCCTTGTACATGGCCCGGATCTCGTCGACGCAGTCCTGCGGCCCGTTCAGGGCGGCGGCGGCGGCCACCTGGATGGGGGTGAAGGCGCCGTAGTCGAGATAGCTCTTGATGCGGCCCAGGGCGGCGATGAGCTTCTTGTTGCCCGCCGCGAAGCCGATGCGCCAGCCCGGCATGTTGTAGGTCTTGCTCATGGAGGTGAACTCCACCGCGATCTCCCGGGCTCCCGGAACCTGGAGGATGGAGGGCGGCGGCGTCACGTCGAAATAGATTTCCGAATAGGCCAAATCCGACAAAATCCAGATGCCGTGATGGCGGCAGAACTCCACCACCTGGCCATAGAAATCCAGATCGGCCAGCAAGGCGGTGGGATTGCTGGGATAATTCAGCACCAGGGCGATGGGCTTGGGCACCGAATGGCGCACGGCGCGGTCAAGGGCGCGCAGGAATTCGGCATCGGGCGTCACCGGCACATAGCGGCACGATCCGCCCGCGATGATGAAGCCATAGGGATGGATGGGATAGCTGGGATTGGGCACCAGCACCACGTCGCCGGGGCTGGTGATGGCATTGGCCAGATTGGCCAGCCCCTCCTTGGAGCCCAGGGTGACGATGCATTCGGTTTCCGGGTCGATATCGACGGCGAAGCGGCGAAGGTAATAGGCCGACAGCGCCTTTCTCAGGCCGGGGATGCCCCGGCTCATGGAATAGCGATGGGCGCGCGGGTTACGCGCCGCCTCCACCAGCTTGTCGACGATATGATCCGGCGTCGGCTGGTCGGGATTGCCCATGCCGAAGTCGATGATGTCTTCCCCGGCGGCCCGCGCCCGGGCCTTCATGGCGTTCACTTCCGCGAAAACATAGGGCGGAAGCCGCTTGATCCGGTGGAACTCCTGGTCCATGGCCCTAAAATCCGTCAGTCGCCGTCCGTCAGTATTCGATGGAAACCCTGGCGCCGCTGTCGTCATAGCCGCCCGAGGACGGGTCGGCGGCCACCAGCACCTTGCGGGCGGGAACGCCCAGGCCGGTCAGGGCCTTGGCCACTGTCTGGGCGCGCCGCGACGCCACCACCTGATCATCCTCGCCGGCGAAGGAGATGGCCCCCGATGGCGCCTGGCCCAGAACGCGGACCACGCCGCCGGTCTGCTTCTGCAGGCGGGCGACCTCGCGCAGCGCGGCGCGGTCGGTGGCGGTCAGGCCGCCATCGGCACCGAACTGCAGGGCCGCGACCTCGAACGAGGCGGCGGGTGAGCGGGGCACGCTGCTGCCCTTGGGGCCGCGCACCGACTTGGGCGCTACCAACTGGGGCGTGCCGTAATCCACATCGGCGGCATAGGCGGGCCGGGCGGCGTAGGCGGCAGGGGCCACGGCGGGCACGGCATAGGTGTGGACCGGCTGGTTGTACGAGGCCTCGCTGCGCGGCGGCGGCACCGTGGCGAAGGGGTCGTTCTTGTTGGTGGCCGCCTGGGATTCACTCAGGCGGCGCTGGTAATGGTCGGACAGCAGGGTGCGCCGGGTGGGCACCTGATCGGGAATGTCGGCGCGGGGCGGCGGTCCACCGGCCACGGCCTGGGGCGGGGCGGCGGGGCCCTCGTCGCGGGCGGGCTGCAGACGGCCGCTCGGCGCCGCCTCGGCCACCTTGGTCTCGGCGGGCGGGTTCTTGCGGGCCAATTGCTTGGTCGGGTTGGGCTCGCGCTTGACCGAGTCGGCGTAGCGGGGGCCGGACGCGTCGGAATTCAAGCCGCGGGCGGGCTGCCGGCGCGCTTCCGCGCTGGCGTCGGCCACGGCGCGCTTGGGGGTGGCGACCTCGGGGGCCTCGTCGTCGCTGAAGACTCCGGCGACCCCCTTGTACCACTCCACCGGGTTCACCGCGTCGGGAACATAGGAGCACCCGGTGATCAGGGCAGCGGCGACAACCGTCTTGCCGACGATGATCGCGTGGCGTTCATGGCGACGGCGCCAAGCCTCGATGCAATCCAACATGGACGAAACGGAGCCCCCGTGTGCAAGAATATGTTTTGATCAAACCGGATTTTACGGCAAGTTCACGTTTATCAGGCCAAGGAACGAAAGTATATAGGACTGTGGCACGGATCAGACGGGAGAGGGCGGTGCGCCTCTTCCCCCTGGTCGATACCCGGAAGGCGGCGAACCGTCCGCCGGGGTTGCACTCTGGATGCACCGTAATGAGGGGTACTTATGGCTGAACAATCGGGCGCGGACACCAAGTCGATCGATCCGGCTGAGCTTTCGAAGGCGATGACCAGCATCGCTGAGCGCAGCCAGCGTATCGTCGCCGATTTCCTCACGCGCCAAGCGTCGGACCCCAAGTTCGGGTCCGCCGATCCGCTCAATATCGGCAACGCCTTCATGGAAATGACGGCCAAGCTGATGAGCGACCCGGCCAAGGTGGTCGAGGCCAATCTCAACCTGTGGCAGGACTACATGACGCTGTGGCAGAACGCCGCCCGGCGCATGATGGGCGAGACGCCCGAGCCGGTGGTCAAGCCCGACGCGGCCGATCGCCGCTTCAAGGACGAGATGTGGGAAGAAAACGAGATCTTCGATTTCATCAAGCAGTCCTATCTGCTGTCGGCCCGCTGGATGCAGGGCGTGGTGAAGGATGTGGAAGGTCTCGACGACCACACCGCCAAGAAGGTGGATTTCTATACCCGTCAGTTCGTCGACGCCATGGCGCCGACCAATTTCGTCGCCACCAACCCGGAAGTGCTGCGCGCCACCGTGGAGACCCGGGGCGAGAACCTGCTGAAGGGCCTCAACAACCTGCTGGACGATCTTGAGCGCGGCAAGGGCAACCTGGCCATCAAGATGACCGACTACGACGCCTTCAAGGTGGGCGACAACATCGCCGTCACCCCGGGCAAGGTGGTCTATCAGAACGACCTGATCCAGTTGCTGCAATACACCCCGTCCACCGAGCAGGTGTTCGAGAAGCCGCTGCTGATCGTGCCGCCGTGGATCAACAAGTTCTACATCCTGGACCTGCGTCCCAAGAACTCGTTCATCAAATGGGCGGTGGACCAGGGCCACACCGTGTTCGTCATCTCCTGGGTCAATCCGGACGAGTCGCTGGCCAACAAGGGCTTCGATTCGTATCTGAAGGACGGCACCCTGGCGGCGCTGGACGCCATCGAGAAGGCCACCGGGCAAAAGCAGGTGGACGCCATCGGTTATTGCCTGGGCGGCACCCTGCTGGCCTGCACCCTGGCCTATCTGGCGGCCAAGAAGCAGGAACGCATCGCCTCGGCCACCTTCTTCACCACCATGACCGACTTCCGCGAGCCGGGCGAGCTGGGCGTCTTCATCGACGAGGAACAGCTTTCGGCGCTGGAGGAAAAGATGGCCGAGACCGGCTATCTGGACGGCCGCGACATGGCCACCACCTTCAACATGATGCGGGCCAACGACCTGATCTGGTCGTTCGTGGTCAACAACTACCTGCTGGGCAAGGACCCGTTCCCGTTCGACCTGCTCTACTGGAACTCGGACTCGACCCGCATGCCCGCCGCCATGCACAGCTTCTATCTCCGCAAGATGTACCAGGAGAACCAGCTGATCGTTCCCGGCGGCATCGAGCTGGACGGGGTGAAGATCGATCTGTCGACCATCAAGACCCCCATCTACATGCTGTCCACCCGCGAGGACCATATCGCGCCGTGGACCAGCACCTATGCCATGACCCAGAACGTCTCAGGCCCCATCAAGTTCGTGCTGTCGGCCTCGGGCCACATCGCGGGCGTGGTCAATCCCCCGGCGGCGGGCAAGTACTGCTACTGGACCAACACCAAGAAGCCGAAGAACCCCGATGCCTGGCTGGCCGGCGCCACCGAGGTTCCCGGTTCGTGGTGGACCGACTGGCAGGCCTGGGTCGAGAAGTTCGCGGGCGCCAAGATCGCCGCCAGGGTGCCCGGTTCGGGCAAGCTGAAGGCCATCGAGGATGCCCCCGGCTCCTATGTGAAGAACCGTCTGACCTGATCGGACGGGACTTAGAGTCAAAGGCGGCGTCGACATCTGCGGCGCCGCCTTTTTTCTTGGGAGGAGGCCGGAATGGGTGTCCTGCGCTGGTTTTCCCGCTCGCCGCCGCCGCCGGTGCCGTTGCGTCCCGATCTGGGGCTGGCCCTGCAGGGCGGCGGCATTTTCGGCGCCTGGGCCTGGGGGGTGCTGGACCGGCTGCTGGAAGAGCCGCGCTTTCGCCCGATCATGGTCAGCGGCGCCAGTGCCGGGGCGCTCAACGCGGTGGTGATGGCCGCCGGTCTGGCCGAGGGGGGGCAGGAGCGGGCGCGCCAGCGCCTGCGCGAGTTGTGGACCGGCGTTGCCGACATGCCCTTCCTGAAACTGCTTGGGACGCCGGGCGCCCATCTGCAACTGGACCTGCTGACCCGGCTGCTGTCGCCTTATCAGTTCAATCCGCTCAACATCAATCCGCTGCGCGACCTGCTGATGCGGCTGGTGGATTTCGAGCGGCTGCGGCGCGATCCACCGCTGGGGCTGTTCCTGTCGGCCACCCATGTGCCCTCCGGTACGGCGCGCATCTTCCGCGAGCACGAGGTCACCGCCGAGGTGGTGTTGGCCTCCACCTGCCTGCCATCCCTGCACCACACCGTCGAGATCGACGGCGAAAGCTATTGGGACGGCGGCTTTTCGGCCAATCCGCCGCTGTTGCCCCTGGCGCTGGACAGCACTTGCCGCGCTTTGCTGCTGGTGAAGCTGACCCCCGACGCCGAACCACGGGTGCCGGTCACCGCCCAGGCCATCGCGGCACGCATGCAGCGGCTGCTGTTCAATACGCCGCTGCTGCGCGACCTGGAGGCGCTGGAGCGCATGCGCGGCCACCTGAAGCCGTTCCGCTGGCTGCCCCACGATCTGGCGCGGCTGAAGGGGCTTGAACCAGCCTGGCCATCGACGGCACCCTGGTGGATCGCGGTGACGGCCAAGCCTCGGCTTGGGAAGTGATCACCCGCCTCCACGCCGCCGGACGCGTTGCCGCCGGGGGGCTGCTGGAACGGGGATAGGAGACGAGAGGGGGTGAGCCTGGCCCATTCCATCTTCGGTGGCGGTCGCGTTCTGGTTTGAAATGGCTCGTGAAGGCCATGCGTCTTTTCGCACCCTAGACTGCGGGCGAGGCGTCCAAGAGCGTGAAAAAGAACGTCGCGCCAAGGGTTCCCGGTTTCGACTCCACCCAGATCGTCCCGCCGAAACGATGAATGATGTGTCGGCACATCGTCAGGCCGATGCCGGTGCCTTCCGCCTCGGCGGCGGGATTGAGCCGCTGGAAAATCTCGAAGACCTTGTTATGGTATGCCGCTTCGATGCCGATGCCGTTGTCGGTCACGGCGAACCGCCAGAGATTGGCTCCCGCCCGTTCCGCCGAGACCGAAATGGTGAGAGGCCGGTCCGGTGAGAGATATTTCAGGCTGTTGCCCAGCAAGTTCTGGAACAGGCTGGCAAGATGGGTCGGTTCGGCCATCACCTTCGGGAGGTCGCCGACGGTGATCGTCGCCCCGGTCGCTTCGATTTCCGGTCCAAGGACGCCAACGGCCTGGGCGAGGGCATCGGCAGCCCGCACGGGCTGCATCGGGATCGAATGGCCCCTGATGCGAGAATATTCGAGGATATCGGTGATCAGTGTGCCCATCTGCTTGGCACCATCGACGATGAAGCCAATGAACTCGTCCGCGGCCGCGTCCAGTTTGTCTTTGTAGCGGCGTTCGAGCAGTTGAGCGAAATGGACGATGTTCCGCAGCGGTGTTTGCAGATCATGGGAAGCGACGTAGGCGAACCGTTCAAGTTCGACGTTGGATTCCATGAGTTCCCGATTTCTGACCAACACCGCCATCTCGGCCTGTTTGCGGGCGGAAATATCCCGGATGTTACACTGGATAACCTTGATGCCGTCGCAGTCGTAGGAGTTGCTGACGAACTCGACTTCAATCCGCTCTCCCTTCGCTGTAATCAGCGGAAGGTCTTCGTATCGAACGTATCCCTTGCTAAGAATTTCGTCGAAATTTGCCTGGCTCGACGCAATGTCGGAGAAAGCGCCAATCTCCCATAACTTTTTGCCGAGGAAGTCGGCATGGGAATATCCCAGCATCACCATCATGTAAGGATTGACGTCCTCGATTTGCGCGGTCTCGCCATTGAGCAGCAAAATCCCGTCCTGCGCGGTCTCGAACAGACGGCGATAGCGGATTTCGGATGACACGAGCACATCGCATTCCACATTTCTAACGGGACAGAGCGGCGTGGGCTTTATGGGGGACATGACGCACCTTCCGCTCCGATAGCGTGGCGACGGCCACAGTCTGGCAGGTGCCAATGTTCCGTAGCGGCTTTTCGGTGGAGTTTATAATACACCTTTCGGACCTGATCCCGTGCAGGGGATTGTCGGTTGTCAGCCCGGCCGCGTTGCTCGTGACGCCAGGACCAGAGTGTGTCGGGCGCAGGCCCAACCCAGAATGGGCTTGTGCTTGATCGTTGTTCAGCCCTGCCGCTAACGCTATGGTGGGGCTTCCCTTTAGCCCTGCCATTGAGAGCCCCGCCAGCCATGACCACCTGCCCTTGCGGAACCGACCGCTCTCTTGACGAGTGCTGCGGCCCCATTCTTGCCGGCGCACACGCTCTGACCGCCGAGGCATTGATGCGTGCCCGTTATACCGCATTTGCCACCAGGCAGATCGGCGATTTCCTCAGGGATACCCTGGCCCCCGAAAAGCAAGGCGAGTTCAATCTGCGCGAGGTCGAGAAGTCCGCGCGGGATGCCGAGGGGCTGGGGTTTGTGGTCCGTGCCGTCACCGATGGTGGTGTCGAGGACAAGGCCGGGACGGTGGAATACGTGGCTCGCTTCCGCATCCGCGGCAAAGTGCAAATTCATCACGAACTGGCGACCTTCCGGCGGAATGAGGATGGGCATTGGTTGTATGCGAATGGAGAGGTGAATCCCAAGGGCACGCCTCTTCAGGTCAGCAAGGTCGGACGCAACGATCCTTGTTCGTGCGGGTCCGGCTTGAAATACAAGAAGTGTTGCGGAGCCTGAACGGAGGCTGCCCATGGACCGTCATTTCCGATGCACAGCCTGCGGCAAATGCTGTTTCGGCTGGCTGCCGCTGACGATCAAGGATGCGTTGGCTCATGCCCAGCGGTTTCCCCTGGCGGTGGTATGGACGCCGATCAAGCAAGCGAGCAAGGCGTTTGACATCACCGCAAGGCTCGGCATCACGGTGAGGATGCGGAACAAGAAGCAACTTGCCGTTCGAATAGTCCCCACCGGCTATATCCCGCCGTCCATGCCCTGTCCGGCGCTGACCTCCGACAATCTGTGCGGCATCCATGCCGACAAGCCGTCTCGCTGCCGCACCATGCCATTCTTTCCCTACCGGGAAGAGGCAGACCAAGCCGAGCTTCTTGTTCCCCGTGCCGGCTGGGATTGCGATACGTCATCGGCGGCCCCTGTCGTCTATCGGGACAAGGCTGTGGTGGGCCGCATGGACTTCGACCAAGAATGGGGAGAGCTTCGCGACCAAGTTCCGGTCCTGCGGGCCTATGGGGAATGGCTGATGAAGTCTGTCCCCGGCATGATCGACAATCTGACGAAGGCGGTGATGAAACCCGGTGGCGGCCATGTGGTGGTCAGTTTCGCGTCACTCCTGCGGCACCTTGACGGCGTGGATAAAGCTGCACTTGCCGAATGGCAACTTCCCGTGCTGGCCGACTACATGGCAAAGACCGCCGATCAGCCGAAGCTCGCCGAATATCACCGCAACTATGACGACTGGGCTTGGGAGATCGAGCGGCTTGCCTGAGTGTGGCTGGCCCCGCGGGGGAGCCTCGAAAGCGCGGGAAGAAAGGGGACGTTTGGGGCCGTCGTCGCGCAGCATCACCCAATAGGGCATGAACGACAAAGGGTGCTACACACGCCCGGATCGGGGGTGGCAAAAAGCGCGGATTTCCTTGCGAGGAGAAGTTGGCTGGGGCGCCAGGATTCGAAGCCAGCGCTCCCCCAAACGGCGGAAACTCACAAGGAAGCGGCAGTGCCGTCCCGATGCGTGGGCTGCATTGCTACACAAGGCTGCTACACAGTCCCGTCAATGCTTCGATTCTACTGGATTGAATGACCCGAGCCAATGGTCCCAAGTGGTGCCGGTGGATAGGCAGGATTGCTCGGCAGGACGCGAGGTCATTGTGCTGGCCAGAACACCCGTCGCGCGGGCCGATGGTCGATGCTAATGACACCGCCTGATAGCGCATTCGCAGGGCGGTGCCCCCTGCTCCCCGAAAATCTAGGGCCGGGTCTTATTTTTCGGGCTCATGGGCGCTGATTACCGGGACTTGGTATGAGTTCCCAGACCTCATCTCGCCAAGACGTCTGAATGTCCGGATGGTCATCAAAGATATCGGCCAATGAGGCCGCGAAGACGAAAATCCGCTCTCCGGTCGCCTGCGCTTCCCGGTTCCACTTTGGCGGGTCTGCCCAAGTGGCAGTCCGCATACGATTGCCGACGACCGCCTTGCCCCATTTGATGGCTCCCCGGCCCTGGGCTTCTACCTGTGCTTTTGCCTAGCACCGATGACGTCCCGGCGACCAGATTGTGCATCCTCGCCAAGGGTTCCATGTCGCCGTGGTCCAGTTTATGCCGGTGGTGCGGCCCATTTCGTGCCTCAATCCGACAGTGACCTGCGGCGAACCTCTCCGGTCATGTCATGGGTCATGACCGGAAATCAGGGCTATCAGATCTAGGGGCTACCCCAAATCCCCTTTTTCTGGCTCTTGGCCATTGCCTCCGCTTCAATCAGACGTGGCGGCGCTTGCAGACTTGTTTTGGCAAATCCTGAAAGAAGCGCTACTTCAGCCAAGTCGGCTCCATTGCGTTCCTTGGCAAAGCAAGACCATTCCTCATTGCCTTGGGGCAGGCAATCGATAACGCCAGCGTGCGCCACGTAATCTCTAAAAGCGTTGTCGGCCTGTGCTACATTTGAGGGAACGATGCCAAGAAGCCGAACAACGGAACCATCAAAATTCAGCGTATCCGCGCGTGTCAGCACCGGCCTCCCCGAAATGGGCTTTTGCTGCAAATTTGGCCGTCTTTCCGGCTCGACGAGAGCCGGTTGGGGCTGCGCTTTTGGGACCGGCGTAGCCGTTACGCCGACAGGGGGGGGGGCTTTTCTCTCGGCCTCAATCTTAGGGGCATTATTTTTTTGCGAATTTGCGGCGGAACCGACAATTGAAGCAAGATTAAATGCGCCAACCATACCCATTATTACGGGAGATGTGAGGGCTCCAACTATGGAAAGTATTATTCCAATGATTGACAAAACACGCCCCGTTCCTGGCTTCATCAGGCCAAAAATACCGGCAATAAATCCTATCGGGGACGTCACAATGGAAAATATAAATACACTTATTCCGCCGAATACAATAGAAAGTATTCCGGCAACACCAACAGTAGATGCTGGCTCTTTTATGATTACAAACTGAGGCTGCTGCGGTGCAGCATTCTGCGGCTGACTAACTTCTTCGGACATTTTCACCTCCAAACTGCTTATCGCGCTATGCGCCAAATGCCTTTTCCGTTTGTTCGCGCAAATTCTTCTGCCTCAATAAGCTGCTTTGAGGCTGATGACGTTGTTCTTGCCAAGCCGGAAAGGACAAGAACTTCAGCGAGATTGTTTCTGCCTTCAATTGCTGAACAACTCCAACCATCGGCAGACTCGTAGCAATTCACCGCACCAACCTGCGCTAAATAGGCTTTTGACGCCGCCAACGCATCCGGAGAACTATTCATCTCTATCCCAGACAATTGAATGGTCGTCCTCTGAACAAGGAGGGCCATGCCATCAGTCAGCATTGGATTTCCGGACACAAACCGGAATTTATCCTCCGGAGCATTGTCTGGTCCGCGATGAAAAATCGCCATGGCTCCAAGCACCCCTCCGACGGACAGGGAAAGAGCCACGGCGATCTGTAGCCATAATTTCATTTAGCCAGACGCCACCGTCCATTTAGCGTCGGCTCCCTTACAGGCCAGCGAGACCTGCTCACTCTGTTTCCCAGATGGATCAACGATAACCTGACGAATTTGGCGGCAAGTGCGCCCATCAGCCATGACCTGAGGATTGGAAATCGGTTCCGACCACCCCCACATCCCGGAACTACCCTCCGAACGAACGGCGGGCTCAACCACCTTCCATTGGGCTTGGTTTGTCGTGCTAGGCTGGGACGTTGTTTGAGAGGGCGCCTGAGACGGGGCCTTGGCTGCACTCTTTTGCTGCTTCGTCGCGGGGGCTGTGCCGGCCGAAGACGTTTTCGAAGTGCTGGACGTCGAGCCGGACGAATAGATCGTCGGAACAATGATTTCCTTGGAGGCCTGTGGGGCAGCTTGTGGCTGGGCATTCTGCGAGCCCCAGGTGACCTGTGTTCCGGTTGGCTGTTCTGCGGCGACTTGGTTAGTCGCGGCAACCGCCTGTTTATCATTGCAGTCAAGCAGACCGCCGATTTGATTTCCGATAAGAGACCCCGCAGCCACACCTGCAATAGTCGCCAAAATATTGCCAGAGCCATGCCCAAACTGGTATCCGATAATTCCTCCTGCCAGGGCTCCCAAAGCAGTCCCGCCGATTTTGCAATTATCGGAGAACGCGCTGTTCATGGTTTGGCAGCCAGATAGTGCCAGGGGAGCTATCAACAAAACGGCGAAACGAGTCTTCATGGATTGAGCTCCAGCATTAGAAATGCTCGACGAACGCGATTGTCAGCGCCGCCTGGGTGGGTTAGACACTTGGGCGCACACCAAAAGAAGCGGCGCTAGGCTTACCTATACTGAACGTTGATGTTTCTTCCCGTGGCGTTGATCGTTACCGGGCAGGGCCGTGCGGGAGAGTTGTTGACAAGGCAGTGATTTGGCCATTCCTGCGCGCCACCAGGATGCATTTGGATCCCAGTAATCCCGCCGCAGTCAAAAGCGCCATTGGTTGTTAATGTTCTGATTATCGACTGACCTGGCCCAATCTCCCCCATTTCAATCCATCCTTCTTGAGGCTGCCCATACTTATTTATAGGGGTGATGGCAAGGCTGCGAATATTAATGAATGAGTTGGTGTCATTTCTAATTTGGGCATTTGTTTTACACGCCATCTCGCTCCCTCCCCCAAATTTAGGGTAGGTTTCGACGTAGAACATTACCGATAGAGAACCGATGGAATTTATCCCGGCGGGCTTCAATGACAAAGGGGTGCCAGCGACTCCACCTCCAATCGCTTGTCCAAGGATTTGCCCCAGCGGATTATTCTGCTGAGCAAAGGCGGCCACAGGCAAAGCCACGGCGATAGCGGCCAATATAAGAGACCTCATTTGCATCACCCCTGCATAGATACCAAATTCATCGAGAAGAATGACTCGGTGTGAGGTCATTGGCAATATTCAACACCAAAAATGACTGATTTTGGAGTCAAGTTTAAGTGTTCGCCTGTAGGTTAAGTTGGGTTCTCGAGATAGTAGGGTGGCGCCGCCTTTGAGGCATTGGTCGCTAATTTTTTCATGTTGATTGTGAAAATTATCTCAGAAATACCGGAAACGACACTACGTCTCTCAAGATTGAAGGGCGCATTTAGGCAAATAGGACAGGCCCATTTGCGTGCGCCTCCCGCCTACCGGCGGTCGATCCGGGGTGCGCCGTGGCGATCTACTCTTTCAGCGTCAAACCGCTTCCGGTCGGCAAGGTCGGCCCGGCATTGGCCTACCAGACTCGCCAGCCGATGCGACTGGATGGCGAAACTTTCCGGCCCTCCAAGACCGGTGGCTTGATAGCCGAGGGCGTCGTGTGGCCGCCGGGCGTTTCCGGCGACCTGATCGTGGGCGGGCGAGATGCCCTATGGGCCGCCGTGCTGGACGGCGAGCGCGTTCGCAAGCGCGGGCCGCGACAAGGCGACATCCGGCGACGGGCCGTGGCGGGTCGCACGGCCATCGCGGCTCTTCCGCATGAACTGTCCGCCGCCCAGCGCCATACGCTGGTGGAGGAATTCTCACGGGAGATCGCGGACAGATACGGGTGCGCCGTTGATTACGCGCTCCATGCTCCTGATGCCGCCGGAGACCACCGCAACCATCATGCCCACATCGCCCTGACCGAACGGGTAATCTGCGGCGATGGAACCGGCCCGAAAATAAGAGCTTTCGGCGGTAGCGACCGAGCCGAGGAACTGCGTCGGATACGACAGGCGTGGGAAGACTGCTGCAACCGCCATCTCGCACGCGCCGGGGTCGTGGATCGGATCGACGCCCGGTCTTTGGCGGCGCAGGGTATCGCACGACGCCCCACCCGGCACCGTGGCCCCGGACAGACCGCTATCGCCCGCAAGCGCCCGGATGTGTCGTGGGCGGTGGCCATGGTGCCCCACGACAGGCGAGCCATGCGACACGACTCCCGCACCGCCGTCTTGGCGCTCGCCCGCGCCGTCCGGCTCGCCGATGACGAAGCCTCTCGGCTGGCCGCATGGAAGGCATTGCTCGCCAACTCCCGCGACGCCATCAAAATGGGTCTCGCCCAAGGCGACGCGCTGGAACTGGCTAAATGGGCGCAGCGAACTGAGGCCCCAGCGGACGGTCCAAAACCTCCGGCACGGTCCTCCGGCACTCGTCTCGGCCGACACGTCGGCCATGTGCTGGCTGAAGCCGCCAAGCCAATCAGCGATGCGCGTGTCGGAAAGATCGAGGCCGAGAAAGACCAGGCAGACGGACTGGACCCAATCCTTACCGCACTGACTGCCGCGAGCGTGGAGGCGCGGCGGCTCCTCCGCCATCGGGCACGGTAAAGCCAGCGGATTGGATTACCAGCAGAACCAGTTGCAGTTCGGCTGCTGTCAATTCTCCGAACGCCCCGTTGCAATGCCAGCGGTGGAGATATGCCGCCAGCCGCGCTCTGTTCTGGATCGGGATGCTTGAGTCGCGCAGTTTGTCGAGAGCACCGGGCAACATCGCCGCGACGCGGTTGCCGACTGTGTATTCCACGTTTCGGCGCTGCGCTACCCACCATTCTGGACGATTTGCCCATCTTTGGGCGTCGGTAATCCCGCCGTCGGCCCAGAATTCGGCATCGCCCGGCCCTTCGTCCCATGGGATGGGACGGCGCATTGCGGCGGTTAGGCTGCGTTTGGACTGTGGTTCGGATGCATTGGGTTGTGCGTGGTGGTCCATGGTGTCCTCCGTGAGCGGTTGCCTTCCATCAAGACATAGGGCGACCTTCAAGGCCGGGGAGGGGCACCAAAATGATCGTCGTCTGATTTTCGGCTGGTCATGACCCCAGTCATGACCCTGGCAATCATGCATTGACGGAGGCTTGACGTGCCTCAAAGAGCAATCAAAACATGAAAAACAATATTTTTAATCTACCCATTGCGATGAGCATTCACGACATCTTCTCCTATGTAAGCAGATGGAATACCCACTGCAAAACCATGTCAGGACAACCGTCCTGACAATGAACGGAGAACAATTATGAACAGCACTGTCACCGCAGAAATGCATCTGGAACTCGGCACAATGAGCACCCCAGGAGCCGCTGACGACACATCCGCGAACCTGCCCCTGCATATCGCCGAGACCATAGAGGAGGCTGAGGCCATGGGGCCGTCCTCGGTCTTGGTCGATGACGCGCTCGACGATGACCGCCTCGCCCGAGGCGGGGTGGTTCCGGTAAAGGCGTATCTCCGGACGAAGGCAAGCGCGGAAGCGCTTCGCCAACGACGAAAACGCGAGCGGCAGGCGGCCAAGGGGACCAAGCAGGTCGCGGTTGCGGCTCCGTCTGATGACGCCAGCCGGGACGCCATCAAGGTCTTCGCCGCCGCCATGCGCGACAGCGTTCTCGCCCCCGATACTGTCCGGCGGCTGGTCGAGGCTGATCCCGCCTTCGTTCAACAGGCTATTACCTTGGAGCCGGTCATGGTCATGCGTCTGGGCGAGGTTCTGCGCCATGGAGGCATCCGCGCCCGCATGGTTCGCGGCCTTCTCCAAGCCTGATGCCGGTAGATAATCGGCTTCTTCCGCCGCCGCGGTCTGGAAAGACTGCGGCGGCTCTCTTATTGGCTGCTGACGCTCTGCTGACGCATCAGAATGACCAGAAACCCCAGGACTTCCGCGGGTATAAGCCCAGATTACCGACGCTGACGCCACCCCTCAAAAATAATTCGCGCCGGGGGCTGGGCGGCTGCTGACATGGCCCTATGTCGACGTCTGCGGGCACTTCCGTCCGCAACGAATGGGGGACGCCAAAATGAGGAAGAAGACGCAGACCAAGGTCGAGAAAGACGACCCAAGGCAGTTGGACCTTATCGCGCTGATCGAGGCCGGCGGCCTGACCGGCGAACGCCGGGAAGCGCTCCGGGGGATACTCGCCACCACGGCCACGCCAAGGACATGGCGCGGCGACACCATTATCCCGCCGGGTTCATTGCTGGACAGGGTGGTCGATCTGTTTGCGCGCACCACCGATTTCCCCCTCGAACTCCCGGCGTTTGTCGTGCTCCATTCCTTGGCGGCATATCTGCTGGACAAGGGCGTTGAGGCCAGGGTGGCAGGAAGCCGGGTTCAGCCTGACCTGTGGTCGGTGCTGCTTGCCCCAAGCGGGGCGGGCAAGACCAAGACGGTCTCGGTCATTGAGCGGGTCATGCCCCTGCGGCTATTCCCGGAAGCGGCATCCGCAGCGAAGTTCATGGAGGCCCTTGCCGAAAACAACCGCGCGGCATGGTTTCAAGATGAGTGGGCGCAGACCTTGAAACGGATCGAGACCCAGACCTATTGTGAGGAACTCAGGGAATACCTGCTCAAGCTGCACGACGGCAAGCCACTGGCACGGCGCACCGTCAAGGGGAGCATTGAAATCAATGATCCGGCCTTGGTCATCCTTGGCACCACCGTCCATGACACATTCCTCGACAACGTATCGGCAGAGTCGATGCTTGACGGCTTCTCCCAGCGCTTCGGCTTCATCGTTGGCGAGGCCGATCCGAACCGGACGCCGGACATGTTTCCGATTTACCGGGTCGAGGAATCGGACAACCTAGCACCGCTTCATATCGCGTGGAAAGCCATCGCCGCCCTGCCGCTGCACCCTGAATACGTCGTCTCGCCAGAGGCGGAGGCGGCATTCGCGAATGGATTTCAGCACCAGTTCCAGCAGAATCGGGAAATGCCTTCATCGTTTTTTCGCCGGGTCATGTGGCGGGCGTTCAAATACGCCTTGGTCTATCACGTCCTGCTGGGCAAGGCCGATCCGATTGTCGATGCCGAGGACATCGGCTGGGCAGTTCGCGTCGCCGCCATGCACTTGGCCGACGCCCGGCGACTGCTGGACGGCTACCGGCTGACGGAGTTGGAGGCACTGATCGTCAAGGCCGAGACGCTTCAAGCCCGCCTTGGCCGCCGTCCGACCAAGCGCGAGTTGGTCTCCGGCGTCCGCGGAATTCGCAACGGGGCCATGGCGAACTTTGTGCTAGAAGTCATGACCCCAGTCATGACCGGCAACGCTTCCAACGTTCAGAGGGTGGCGGCGTAAGCCGCCCCACTCTGCGGCTCCTACGTTTTTTCAATGAGCCCAAGGTCGAGGCCGTAGGCGGCGTAGTCCAACCTCTCGATCTGCTCAGCAAGGGCGGCAATACCGTAATCGGTGTAGTCGTTCGTTTGCTGTGCCCGTTCGAAAATCGGTAATTCTTCGTCGTGTCCGGCAAGTGCCGCGACCGTCAGGGCGTCGACATTAGCCCGCGTCCTCATGCTGGTGATGAAGGTGCGCCGCAGGCTGTGAAAGTCCATCAACGGCTCGTAGAGTTCGCAGTGCCGCCGATAGTCGGTGAAGTGTGTGCTGTACGTATCGCCCAACTTCTTCATCCGCCCTGTCGGCCTCAACTCGGGCCAGATGCGCTGCCCCGCCTTCTTATGGTCGAACAGGTCGAGGAAGCCGAACCCCGCCAGCACCGAATGGACTGGCACCCGTCGAATGCTGTTGGCCGTCTTGACGCGCCGCTCCCCCTCGCCGTGGATGTGGATGAAGCGAAAGCCGCTGGAATCGGCGACGAGGTCTTCGTGGTGCAGTTGGGCCAGTTCTTCCAGCCGGGCGCCGGTCCAGAGAGCCGTAATCGGTAGCCACCAATAAGCATCACGATAGATGTGGTCGCCTTCCTTGTGCCGCTTTGTGAAATCCTCCGGCCTGCTCCCCGTTCCCTGCCAGATGGGTGTGGCGAACAAAAGGTTGAGTTGCTCCATAGGCCACGACTTGCGCTTTTGAGCCGAAGGCACGCCTTTGCTCAATTTGATGCCATCAAACATCTCGTCGATGGCGTCGCTGGTCGTGAAGTTGAGATGCCGCCGCGCCGTGTTGAAGAAGCCCTTCACATGCTGGACATGCTTGCCGATGGTTGTTGCGCTCAAAGTCATCGGCCCGCCCGCCTTCTCCGACATGCGGGCAGCCTTCGCAAACAGATCTTCGATGGAAGCGGATTTGTCGCTCGGCGATTTCCCTAGCGATCTTGGGAGGCGTTCTAGTATCAGGACATAATTGAGGATATCCGTCCGCCCGTAATCCGCCAGACGTTTGTCGCCGGTGATCCGGGCGAACAGGGAAATGAAATTCACAATATGGCGTTGGCTGTCATCAGCCAGCCGCTTCTCCTTGGTGTAGGTATCGGTCAGAAACTGCATCACCGTGGGCGTGGTGGCGCTATGACGCGGCAGGCCGAGCCGACGGCTCAGCGCGGCGACAATCGCCTCGCCCTGTCCGACGATAGCTGAACCTTCCAGTTCGTCTTTCTGTCGTTGCAGGTCGTCTCGGTCTCGTTGCAGGCCAACCACGCCGTCGCGCACTTGCTCCAACTGTTTAAGTCTATCTTCGGAAACTGTTTCGGCTAAATGGCCGAGCAGAACCCCGCATTGCTTTCCCAACTCGCGGGCAGCCTTTTCAGCCTTCTCGCGTCTTCCCTGTTCCTGCTCCATTTCCCGAACGGCAGCGGTGGCGAGGTCAAACAAATCCCCGATGGCGGCTTCGCGGTCGCTGGGACTCATTGCCGCTAGTTGAGCGAGCCATTCCTCCTTGGTGTCCGCCATCCCTCTCAACCCCTCGAAGATATCCAGGACGCGGCCATATAGGCGATGCGCACGCCACTTGGCCTTCCTTGGACAGGCCGTCGCCAATGAGCGATGGATTTCCCCCCGTCCGATGACAGGGACCAAATCAGAGGGCACGCGGCAGCGCAAGTGGTAGATGCCGCCCCGGCGCAGGGTATGCTGGACAACCGGCATTGGGGTCTCCGTGGTTGCTCCACGGGACTGCTACACAAGGGTGCTACACACGCCCGGATCGGGGGTGGCGAAAGGCGCGGATTTCCTTGTGAGAGAGAGTTGGCTGGGGCGCCAGGATTCGAACCTGGGAATGCCGGTACCAAAAACCGGTGCCTTACCGCTTGGCGACGCCCCACCAGCGCGGGTCGGCACCATAATCCGAACCGCGATGGGTTTCAACGCCCTATCCCAGCAAAGGCGCCGGGGCGATCCACCAACCGGGATGGGTGGTCTGGAGCGAGGCGGCGGCGGCGCGGGCCTCGGCCTCCTCGGCGTAAAGGCCGAAGCAGGTGGCGCCCGATCCCGACATGCGGGCCAGCAGGCAGCCGGGCCCGGCGGCGATGGCGGCAAGCATCTCGCCCACCACCGGTTCGATGCTGATGGCGGGGGGCGTCAGGTCGTTGCGCCGGGCCGCCAGGGCCTCGGCCAGGGCCTTGGCGTCGGCGGGGCTTTCCGTCAGGGGTTCGGCGGCGGAGAACGGCCCGGTGCGAGCCTTGAACACCGCTGGGGTGTGCAGCGGCACCATGGGATTGACCAGCACCAGCCAAGCGGGGGGCAGGGGGGGGGCGGGTTCCAGCACCTCGCCGATGCCGCGCATGCGGGTGGGGCGGCCCGACAGGCAGACCGGCACGTCGGCGCCGATGGACAATGCCAGCGCCGCCAGCCGTTCGGGGGCAAGCTCGACCCGCCACAACTGCATCAGGCCGGTCAGGGTGGCGGCGGCGTCGGCGGAGCCGCCACCGATCCCGGCCGCCACCGGCAGGCGCTTGGTCAGCAAGATGGTGGCGCCAAGGCTGGTGCCGGTGGCCTCGGCCAGCAGCCGGGCCGCCTTCAGCACGATGTTCTCGCCCTCGTCCGGGATCAGGGCGGCGGTGGGGCCGGTGATGTCCAGGGTCAGGGTGTCGGCCGGTTCCATGTCCAGGGTGTCGCCCACCCCGGCGAAGGCCACCAGCGAATCCAGCAGGTGATAGCCGTCGTCGCGCTTGCCGACCACATGCAGCGACAGATTGACCTTGGCGGGAGCGAAGACAGTGATCATGGCGGGCTACTTCGAGGCTTGGGCCGGGAGCTGGCCGGTGGAAATCCTGGCCTTCAGGCCATCGATCTGGTCGGGTTCCGGGTCCAGCGACATGGCGCGGCTCCACTGGTAGCGGGCCTCGTCATAGCGACCCACCTGCCACAGGGCGTCGCCGAGATGCTCGTTGATGGTGGGGTCCTCGGCCTTCAACTCGGCGGCACGTTCCAAATGCCTGACCGCCGCCTGGAACTCGCCCATGCGATAGAGCGCCCAGCCGAGCGAATCGACGATGGCGCCGTCATTGGGGCGCAGTTCCACCGCCCGCTCGATCAGCTTGCGGCCTTGTTCCACGTTCAGGCCCTGGTCGACCCAGGTATAGCCGAGATAATTGAGCACGTCGGGCTGGTCGGGCTTGAGCCGCAGCGCCTCGAGGAAATCCCGCTCCGCCCGGTTCCACTGCTTGGAACGCTCCAGGGCGATGCCCCGGGCGTAAAGCAGGGTCCAGTTGCGGGGATCCTTGGTGTCCACCCGCGCCAAGGCCCGGTCATAGGCGTCGGCCGCCTCGGCATAGCGCTTGTGGCGGCGGAAGATGTCGCCCAGCGCCATCAGCGGATCATGGCTGTCCGGGCGTTCGGCCGCCAGGGCGCTCAGTTCGCTCACCGCGTCGTCGCTGCGCCCCAGCTCGTCCAGGTTCACCGCCAGCCGCAACCGGGCGAAGCCCGACACCTGCGACGATTTGGGGATGGCGCGGTAGATGTCGTTGGCCTCCTCCAGCCGACGCTGGTGGCCCAGGGTGTCGGCCACCAGGATATGGGCCATGGGGAAATTGGGGCGCAGCGCCAGGGCCATGCGCGAGAACACCAGCGCCAGATCATGGGCGGCGCCTTGGCGCAGCAGCGAAGCGGTGTCGAACATGGCCTCGGCCAGGCCCTCGGTGGGGGTGTTGACCACCGCGGGCGCGGCGGCGCCCAGGGCGAACTGGCGGTCGCCGTCAAACAGGGCGCGATCGTTATGTTCCAGGCGATAGCGCAGATACAGGGCGCGGGCGGCCTCCATGCGATCATGGCGCTGATAGAAGGCGCCGACCGTCTCGACGGTGCGCACACTGGTCTGCGCCGCCAGGGCGGCCTTGAAACGTGTTTCCGCCTGATCCAGGCGTCCCCCCAACTCCTCGATCAACCCGGCATGGAAGTCGTAAATGGGGGCGAAGGACGCGGTCTCGGGGCTGGGGGCCAGCAGCGCCACCGCCCCATTGATGTCACCCTGCCCGGCCTTGGCCCAGGCGGTGAGCAACGGTCCCAGGAAGCCATTGATACCCTTCTTGGGCAGCACCGAGAACCGCTTCTCGGCGGCGGCGTAGCGGCCATCGCGGAAATCGCGGGCCCCCATCAGCATGGAGGGCAGGGCGGAATCATTGTCGATGATCAGCAGCCGCTCGGCGATGGCGGCGGCCTCGTCCATGCGGCCTTCCGCCACTAGCAAGGCGAAGGCCCGCTGTTGCAGGTCGATGTTCTCGGGGTCTCGCCGCGCCGCGATGGACAGGAATTCCGCCGCCGAGCGGGTATCGCCATGGCTCTGGGCGAAACGGCCGGCCAGATAGGCGCCCAATCCGGGTTCGGCCGACAGGACGGCGATGTCCCGGTCGGAGGCATCCTGGCGGGTACCGGACTGGGGCACGCAGCCCGACAGGGCGGCGATGACCACCGCGACGGCAGGCAGGCGACCAAGGAAAGTGACCATATTCTCCAACCAGACCGGGATGAACGATTCCGGCGCCCCGTCACGGAGCGCCGGAGTCCCAGCTTTACATGTTGGGATAATTCGGTCCACCGCCACCTTCGGGAACCACCCAATTGATATTCTGGGTCGGGTCCTTGATGTCGCAGGTCTTGCAGTGCAGGCAGTTCTGGGCATTGATCTGCAGGCGCGGATTGGAACCGTCGTCGGCCCTGACGATCTCATAGACCCCGGCCGGGCAATAACGCTGCTCGGGGGCGTCGTAATGCTCCAGATTGATGGCGATGGGCACCGCCGCATCCCGCAGTTTCAGATGGGCGGGCTGGTTTTCCTCGTGGTTGGTCGAGGAAATGAACACCGAGGACAGCTTGTCGAAGCTGACCACCCCATCGGGCTTGGGATAGACGATCTTCGGGCATTCCGACGCCTTCTTCAGCGCCAGGTGGTCGGCATGGTGGTGCAGCGTCCACGGCATCTTGCCCCGGAACAGATAGGTCTCCAGCGCCGCATAGGCGATGCCGCCCCACAGGCCCCAGTGGAAGCTGGGGCGGATATTGCGCACGGTGTGCAGTTCGGACCACACCCAGCTCTTCTTCAGATGCTCGGGATAGGCCGTCGCTTCCTTGGGGCCGTCGGCCAGGGCCAGCAGCGCGGCCACCGCCTCGGCGGCCACCATGGCCGACTTCATGGCGGTGTGGGTGCCCTTGATCTTGGGCACGTTGAGGAAGCCGGCGGTGTCGCCGACCAGAACGCCGCCGGGGAAGGTCAGCTTGGGGATGGACTGGAAGCCGCCTTCCGACAGGGCGCGGGCGCCGTAGGAGATGCGCCGACCGCCCTCGAACAGCGGCCGGATGGCGGGATGGGTCTTGAAGCGCTGGAACTCGTCGAAGGGCGACAGATGCGGATTGGCGTAGTCGAGCCCGACCACGAAGCCCACCGCCACCTGGTTGTTTTCCAGGTGATAGAGGAAGGAGCCGCCATAGGTCTGGGTATCCAGCGGCCAGCCCACGGTGTGCAGGATGGTGCCGGGCTTGTGCTTGGCCGGATCGACCTCCCACAGCTCCTTGATGCCGATGCCGTAGGTCTGGTCCTCGCAATCCCGGCGCAGGTCGAAGCGCTCGAACAGGGCCTTGGTCAGGCTGCCGCGGCAGCCCTCGGCGAAGATGGTCTGGCGCGCCCACAACTCGACGCCCGGCGTGTGATTGTGGGTGGGCTGGCCGTCCTTGCCGATGCCCATGTCACCGGTGGCCACGCCCTTGACCGAGCCGTCATCGTGGTAGAGCACCTCGGCCGCCGCGAAACCGGCGAAGATTTCGACGCCCAGCGCCTCGGCCTGCTGTCCCAGCCAGCGGGTGAAATTGCCCAGCGAGACGATGAAGTTGCCGTGATTGTTCATCTGCGGCGGCGTCATCAGGCGGATGGCCTTGGACTGGGTCAGGAACATGAAGCGGTCGTCGGTGGCCGGGGTCAGCAGCGGCGCGTCGCGTTCCTTCCAGTCGGGCAGCAGTTCGGACAGCGCGCCGGTCTCGATCACCGCGCCCGACAGGATATGGGCGCCCACTTCCGAGCCCTTTTCCAGCACGCAGACAGTGAGTTCCGCATTCAGCTGCTTCAGCCGGATCGCCGCCGCGAGGCCCGAAGGCCCGCCGCCCACGATCACGACGTCGAATTCCATGCTTTCACGTTCCATGACGACCCCAACACAAAGATCGACCACGGGCATCCACGCCCATAGGTCCTGACAGGACGGCTGCCTCTATAGCATGAGAATTGTGGCAGTTTCGATCCCTTATGGCAAAAAATCGGCAGCGAAATACCGAAATATGCCGGGTGGTCGCACAGCTTCGCGCCGCGTGATAGGCTGCCACCATGGAAACGCAGAGCCATCCCATCGACATCCTGCGCTGGTACCTGGAGGCCGGTGTGGACGAAACCATCGGCGAGGTGCCGGTGGATCGCTATGCCGCGCTGAAACAGGCCCAGGCCAGCCGGGCCGCCATGGTCCAGGCCGCCCATCCCCGCGCCCCGGCCACTGCGCCGGACGTCATGCCGCCCGTGGCCATTCCCGGCACCACCGCCCATCTGGCGGCCGCCTGCCGCAGCTTGGCCGAGTTGCGCGCCGCCATGGAAGGCTTCGACGGTCTGGCGCTGAAGCAGGCGGCGGCCAGCACCGTCTTCGCCGATGGCAATCCCGAGGCCTCGGTCATGTGCATCGGCGAGGCCCCCGGCCAGGAGGAGGACCGCCAGGGACTGCCCTTCGTCGGTCCCAGCGGCCGCCTGCTCGACCGCATGCTAGGCTCCATCGGGCTGGACCGGACCACCGCCTATATCACCAATGTGGTGCCGTGGCGGCCACCCGCCAACCGCAAGCCCACCCCCGACGAGGTGGCGGTGTGCCTGCCCTTCCTGTCGCGGCATATCGAATTGGTGGACCCCCAGGTGATCGTGCTGTTCGGTGGCGCCGCCGCCTCGGCGGTGCTGGCCAAGGCCGACGGCATCAACCGGCTGCGCGGCAAGTGGTTCGAATTCAATTCGCCGGGCCTGCCCCGGCCGGTGCCGGTGCTGGCCACCTTCCACCCCGCCTATCTGCTGCGCACCCCCGAGGCCAAGCGCGCCGCCTGGCACGACCTGCTGATGGTCCATCGCAAGCTGAGCCAGGGGCAGCATTGAGCGGGGCGGCCCAGGCACTGGCCCAGGCGGAGGCTCTGTTGCGGGCGGGCAACGCCGCCGAGGCGGCCAAGCTGTGCCAGCGCCTGCGCAAGGCCCATCCCAAACTGGCCGAGGCGGCCAAGCTGGCGGGCATGGCCGCCTATCTGCTGGGTCGCCATGCCGAGGCCGAGACCGCGCTGGCCGCCTATGTGAAGCAGGTGCCGAACGACCCCGGCGGGCTGGTCAATCTGGGCAACGCCCAGCAGGCGCTGGGCAAGGCGGCCCGCGCCGCCGACAGCTTCCGCCGCGCCCTGGCGCTGGTGCCCGATGCCGCTCCCATCCACTACAACCTGGGCAGCGCCCTTCACGATCTGAACGATTGCGCCGCCGCCGCCGATTCCTTCGGCCGGGCGGTGGCGCTCAGGCCCGATTACGGCAAGGCCTGGGCGGCGTTGGGTATGGTCCTGGCCGAGACCGGCCGGGCAGCCGAAGCGGCCGAGGCCTATGGCCGGGCGGTGGCACTTGACCTCGGTTCGGCCCGGCTACGCAGCAACCTTGGCAGCGCGCTGCAGGATGCCGGGCGGCTGGACGAGGCCATCGTGGCCCATGAGGCGGCGGTGAAACTGGCCCCCGACAGCCCCGAATGTCACAACAACCTGGGCACGGCCCTGTTCGCGGTGGCGCGCCAGTCCGACGCCATGGCCGAATACCGCGCCGCCCTGGCCCTGGACCCCATGGACCTCAAGGCGCATCGCAACCTGCTGGCCGCCGCCATCTATCTCGACGATCTGACCGATGACGATCTGGCCGAGCTGCACCGCCAGTTCGGCCGCAGCTTCGCCCGGCCGGTGCGGCCCTTGCCGCCCCGGCCCCCGCGCCGCGAGATTCGCATCGGCTATCTGTCCTCGGACCTGCGCGCCCATCCGGTGGCCGGGAACCTGCTGCCGGTGGTGGCCCGCATGGACCGGGCCGGGTTTCCCGCCTATTTCTATGCCCAGATCGCCCGTCCCGACGCCATGACCGAGAAATTCAAGGCGATCGCGGCGGGCTGGCGCGACATCACCGGCCTGAGCGACGCCCAGGTGGCCGAACGCATCCGCGCCGACCGGATCGACATCCTGGTCAGCCTGGCCGGGCGTTTCGACGAGAACCGCCCCACCGTCTGCGCCGAACGGGTGGCGCCGGTCCAGCTCAGCCTGCACGAGGTAGCCACCAGCGGCCTCGACCAGATGGATTACCTGATCGGCGACCCGGTGCTGCTGCCCAAGGGGGGCGCCGAGTTCTTCACCGAGCGGCCTTTGCGCATGCCGCATTTCTACATCGCCGATATGCCCGACGACCTGCCGCCGCTGCGCGATCCGGCGCCATCGCCGGGGCCGGTGTTCTGCTGCTTCAACAATCCCGCCAAGATCACGCCTGCGGTGCTGGCGGTGTGGGGCCGCATCCTGAAGGCCCTGCCCGAGGCCCGGCTGGTGCTGAAATACCAGACCCGCTATGGCGCCCGGCAACTCTCCGACCGCTTCGCTCGTCTGCTGGCGGAAGCCGGGGCCAGGCCGCATCAGGTGGAAATGGTAGCCGAGGCGGAAAGCTATGCCGCCTTCATGGATCGCTACAACGACGCCGATTTTGCCCTCGATCCCTTCCCGTTCTCGGGCTCCACCACCAGCTTCCAGTCCCTGTGCATGGGGGTGCCGGTGGTGACCTGGCCGTGGCCGCGCATGATCAGCCGCTGGACCCGATCCATCCAGAAGCCGCTGGGGCTGGACGAATTCACCGCCGCCTCCGCCGATGACTATGTCGCCGTGGCGCTGCGGGCGGTGGCGAACCGCGAGCATTGGCGCGCCCAAAGAGCCGAGTTGCGGGCGCGGCTGTTCGCCTCGCCGCTCTGCGACGGCGCTACCTGGGCACGCAACCTGGAACGGCTGCTGCGCGCGGTGTGGCGGCGCCATTTGGCACGGACGCGCCTTCCATAGTTGCGCGTTCCCAAGGCCACCCTATATAAGGCCGGTGGGATGATACTCCGTCCCAAGGATTTCAACGCGATGGGGCTCTAGCGGGCGGCTGCTGAAACCGTCAGGGCCGCTTCAGAACCGCCGAACAGGAAAGAGGACGACATGAGCAAGGTTATCGGCATCGACCTGGGCACCACGAATTCGTGCGTCGCCATCATGGAAGGCAAGAACGCCAAGGTCATCGAAAACGCCGAGGGAATGCGCACCACCCCGTCGATGACCGCCTTCACCGAGTCGGGTGAACGCCTCGTCGGACAGCCGGCCAAGCGCCAGGCGGTGACCAATCCGACCAACACCCTGTTCGCCATCAAGCGGCTGATCGGGCGTCGCTTCGACGATCCCATCACCAAGAAGGACATGAACCTCGTCCCCTACCACATCGTGGCGGGCGACAATGGCGACGCCTGGGTCGAGGCCCGCGACGCCAAGTACAGCCCCAGCCAGGTCTCCGCCTTCATCCTGGGCAAGATGAAGGAAACCGCGGAAGGCTATCTGGGCGAGAAGGTCACCCAGGCGGTGATCACTGTTCCGGCCTATTTCAACGACGCCCAGCGCCAGGCCACCAAGGATGCCGGCCGTATCGCCGGCCTGGAAGTGCTGCGCATCATCAACGAGCCCACGGCGGCCGCCCTGGCCTATGGCCTGGAAAAGAAGTCGGCGGGCACCATCGCGGTCTATGACCTGGGCGGCGGCACCTTCGACGTCTCGGTGCTGGAAATCGGCGACGGCGTGTTCGAGGTCAAGTCCACCAACGGCGACACCTTCCTGGGCGGCGAGGACTTCGACGCCCGCATCATGGACTACCTGGCCGACGAGTTCAAAAAGGAGCAGGGCATCGACCTGCGCAAGGACCGCCTGGCCCTGCAGCGCCTGAAGGAAGCCGCCGAGAAGGCCAAGATCGAGCTGTCCTCCTCCATGCAGACCGAGGTGAACCTGCCGTTCATCACCGCCGACGCGGCGGGCCCCAAGCATCTCAACATCAAGCTGACCCGCGCCAAGCTGGAAGCCCTGGTGGAGGATCTGGTGGCGCGCACCGTCGAGCCCTGCAAGGCGGCGCTGAAGGACGCGGGCGTCAAGGCCAGCGAGATCGACGAGGTCATCCTGGTGGGCGGCATGACCCGCATGCCCAAGATCCAGGAAGTGGTGAAGGAATTCTTCGGCCGCGAGCCCCATAAGGGCGTCAACCCCGACGAGGTGGTCGCCATCGGCGCCGCCATCCAGGGCGGCGTGCTGAAGGGCGAGGTCAAGGACGTCCTGCTGCTGGACGTGACCCCGCTGAGCCTGGGCATCGAGACCCTGGGCGGCGTGTTCACCCGCCTGATCGACCGCAACACCACCATCCCGACCCGCAAGAGCCAGGTGTTCTCCACCGCCGAGGACAACCAGACCGCCGTCACCATCCGGGTGTTCCAGGGCGAGCGCGAGATGGCCGCCGACAACAAGGTGCTGGGCCAGTTCGATTTGGTGGGCATTCCCCCGGCGCCGCGCGGCGTGCCCCAGGTGGAAGTGACCTTCGACATCGACGCCAACGGCCTGGTCAACGTCTCGGCCAAGGACAAGGCCACCGGCAAGGAACAGCAGATCCGCATCCAGGCCTCGGGCGGCCTGTCGGATTCCGACATCGAGAAGATGGTGAAGGAAGCCGAGGCCCATGCCGCCGACGACCGCAAGCGCAAGGAACTGGTGGAAGCCCGTAACCATGCCGACGGTCTGGCCCATACCACCGAGAAGAGCCTGAAGGAATTCGGCGACAAGACTCCCGCCGATATCAAGGCCGAGATCGAGAAGGACCTCGCCGCCCTGAAGACCGCCATGGAAAGCGACGATGTCGAGGCCATCAAGGCCAAGACCGAGGCCCTGATGCAGTCGTCCATGAAGCTGGGCGAGGCCATGTACAAGGCCCAGGAAGCCGCCGGTGCCGCCGATGCCGGTGCCCAGCCGGGCGCCGGGGCGGCCGAGGGCGGCCATGGCGACAAGGTTGTCGATGCCGACTTCGAGGAAGTCGACGGCGACAAGAAGGGCAAGTAGGAAACCACCCCCTCTCCCGCGCCAGCGGGAGAGGGAGGGGCCCAAGCCTGCGGCTTGGGAGGGTGAGGGCCGGGGATGGTGAACGGCGGTATCCGCCCTCACCCGCTCGCGATGCTCGCACCCTCTCCCGCCAGCGGGCGAGGGTTGGGGGCGAGATGGCATGAGCAAGCAGGACTATTACGAACTTCTGGCCGTGGAACGCGGCGCTTCCGCCGACGATATCAAGAAGGCCTATCGCAAGATGGCCATGCAGTATCACCCGGACCGCAATCCGGGCGACGCGGCGGCCGAGCAGAAGTTCAAGGAAATCAACGAAGCCTATGACGTCCTCAAGGACGAGCAGAAGCGCGCCGCCTATGACCGCTTCGGCCATGCCGCCTTCGAACAGGGTGGCGGCGGTGGTGGCGGCGGCTTCGGCGGTGGTTTCGGCGGTGGCGGCTTCGCCGACATCTTCGACGAGATGTTCGGGGAATTCATGGGCGGCCGCCGGGGCCAGTCCTCGGGCCGTGGCGCCGACCTGCGCTACAACATGGAAATCTCGCTGGAGGACGCCTTCGCGGGCAAGTCCACCACCGTCAAGGTGCCGTCCTCGGCGGTATGCGACGACTGCAAGGGCACTGGTGGCAAGGACGGCTCGCAGCCTGCCACCTGCTCGGCCTGTCACGGCCATGGTAAGGTGCGGTCCCAGCAAGGCTTCTTCACCATCGAACGCACCTGCCCCACCTGCCAGGGCATGGGCAAGGTCATCAAGGACCCCTGCCGCAAATGCGGCGGCACCGGCCGCACCCACAAGGAAAAGACCCTGTCGGTCACCATTCCCGCCGGGGTGGAGGATGGAACCCGCATTCGCCTGGCGGGCGAGGGCGAGATCGGCATGCGCGGCGCTCCGGCCGGCGATCTTTACATTTTCCTATCCATCCAGGCGCACCGCATCTTCCAGCGAGACGGCGCCAATATTTTCTGCCGGGTGCCGATTCCCATGACCACGGCGGCCCTGGGCGGCGCCATCGAGGTGCCCACCATCGACGGCGGCAAGGCCAAGGTCACCATTCCCGAAGGCACCCAGAGCGGGCATCAGTTCCGCCTGCGCTCCAAGGGCATGAGCGTGCTCAGAAGCCCGGCGCGCGGCGACATGTTCATCCAGGCGGTGGTGGAAACCCCGGTCAACCTGACCAAGCGCCAGATCGAGCTGCTGAAGGAATTCGACAAGAACGGCGAGGGCGAGAAGGCCAAGAACTCGCCGGAAAGCCACGGCTTCTTCGCCAAGGTGAAAGAGCTGTGGGACGACCTGAAGGACGGCTGAGCGGGCGCGGGCGCCCTCGCCCGCTCTTTAGTGCAACTCCGCCCGGATCTTCTGGCGCAGCACGTCGATGGGCATGAACTCGTCGTGGCCCGCCTGGAAATGCCAATAGGTCCAGCCGTTGCAGGCCGGGGCGTTCTGCACCAGGGCGCCCACCTTGTGGATGGAACCGCGATGGATGTCGGTGATCAGGGTGCCGTCGGCGCGGACCTTGGCCACCTTGTCGTGGCGGGTGCCGCCGAACAGCAGGTCGCCGGGATTGAGCAGGCCGCGTTCCAGCACCGAGCCGAAGGGAATGCGGGGCTCCGAGCGCTTGGAAATGGCCATCAGCACCGAGGGATCGGCCACCGGGATCACCTTGGCGATGCGTTCCTTGGCCGCCGCGATATATTCGGGGTCGCGCTCGCAGCCGATGAAGTTGCGGCCCAGCTTCTTGGCCACCGCGCCGGTGGTGCCGGTGCCGAAAAAGGGGTCCAGCACCACGTCGCCCGGCTTGGTCGACGCCATCAGCACGCGATAGAGCAGGGATTCCGGCTTCTGGGTCGGGTGGGTCTTCTTGCCGCCGCTCTTCAGCCGCTCGCCGCCGGTGCAGAGCGGCAGGGTCCAGTCGCTGCGCATCTGCAGGTCGTCGTTCAGCGCCTTCATGGAATCATAGTTGAAGGTGTAGCGGGTCTCGGCCGATTTGGCGCACCAGATCATGGTCTCGTGGGCATTGGTGAAGCGGGTGCCCTTGAAATTGGGCATGGGATTGGTCTTGCGCCAGACGATGTCGTTCAGCATCCAGTATCCCAAATCCTGCAGGATGGCGCCCACCCGGAAGATGTTGTGGTAGCTGCCGATCACCCACAGGGCGCCGTCGTCCTTGAGGATGCGGCGCGCCGATTTCAGCCAGGCCCGGGTGAAGGCGTCATAGGCGGCGAAGTCGGAAAAGCGATCCCACTCCTCGTCCACCCCTTCCACCTTGGAGTTGTTTGGGCGCAGCAATTCACCGCCCAATTGCAGGTTATAGGGCGGATCGGCGAAGACCAGATCCACCGATTTGGCGGGCAGCGAGTCCATCATGGCGATGCAGTCGCCGGAAAGAATGGTGTTCAGCGGCAGGGTCATGGGACTCGGGCTCGGATTGACTTAGGAGACTCAATTTGAGTCAAACCTGAGAATCCGTCAAGAACCTATTGGAATCACACGATTCATTGCCACAGGTTGTGGATAACCCCCCGCTCAAGGCGGCATATATTGCGCCACCGGGGCGAAGGAGCGGCGGTGATGGGGGGTGGGGCCGAGCCGTTTCAGCGCCTCCAAGTGCTCAGGCGTGCCGTATCCGGCGTTGCGCTCCCAGCCATAGCCGGGATGGGCCAGGGCCAGTTCGGCCATCAGGGCGTCGCGGCGCACCTTGGCCACCACCGAGGCCGCGGCGATGGACAGCGACAGGGAATCGCCCTTGACCACGCAGGTGACCGGGCAGGGCAGGCGGGGCGGACGGTTGCCGTCCACCAGCGCGTGCCCGCAAACCACGCCCAGGGAATCATGGGCCCGACGCATGGCCTGCAGGGTGGCCTGCAGGATGTTGAGGCGGTCGATCTCGTCGACCGAGCATTCGCCGAAGCCGACCCGGGCGGTCTCGGGCACCAGTTCCGCCAACTCCTCCCGCAGCCGCTTGGACAGCGCCTTGGAATCGTCGAGGCGCTCCAGCAGGCGGGCGGGCAGGCGGGTGGGGTCCAGGATCACGGCCGCCGCGATCACCGGCCCGGCCAGCGGCCCGCGTCCCACCTCGTCGATGCCGCAGACCACGCCGCCCAGGGCGGCTTCGCGGGACAGGTCAGGCATCCCCGCCCCTCCGCCGCGCCAGCAGCCGTGCCCGTCTGGCGGCCCGCGCTAGGGCATTGGCCTCGCGGCCGTACAGCCCGTTCATCAATTCGCGGAAGGAATGAATCTGCGAGGCGGCGAGTCCGTGCATGCGGCGCATGGTGAACAGCCAGAATGGCGACAGCACCAGCGACAGCACCGTCACCGCCACCACCAGCTTGGTTTCCTGGGTGGTGATCAGCCGCCCGGCCTTGCCGGTCTCGGCCAGCAGAAAGGAGAATTCGCCGATCTGGGCCAGGGCGACGCCCGCCAGGAAGGCGCTGGGCCAGTCCTGGCGCAGCAGGCGCAGCGCCGCGATGTTCAGCCCGGTCTTGAACACCGTGACCATCAGCAGCAACAGCAGCACGCTGCCCAGATTCCGCCAGATGAAGCCGAAATCCAGCAGCAGTCCGATGGACAGGAAGAACACCATCAGCAGCACGCTTTTCACCGGCTGGGCGCGTTTCAGCAGCACCTCGCTCTCGGCGGTATTGCCCAGGATGATACCGCCCAGGAAGGCGCCATAGGCGGGCGACAGGTTGAGCAGGCCCGACAGGGCAGCGGCGCCGAAGCACCAGGTCAGCGCCGCCAGGGTGGACAGGTCGACATCATGCACCAGCCTCGATGTCAGGGGCAGGTGAAGGCGGCGGCGCGACAGCACCGCGAACAACAGGGCCAGCAGCGCCATGGACAAGACCACCCGCCCGGCGTCCATGGCCTCGAAGCTGCGGGTCTCCATGGCTTCCAGGGTCAGGATCATGGGCACCACCGCCATGTCCTGGGCGATCAGGATGGCCACGGTGGTGCGGCCCACCGGGGTATCCAGCTCGTCCGAGCTTTCCAGCACCTTGATCACCACGGCGGTGGACGAGATGGCGACGGCGCAGCCCAGCACCACCGCCATCCCCAGGCTCCAGCCCATGACATGGCGCAGCAGCAGGGCGGTGCCGACGCTGCCCGCGATCTGCAAGACGGTGACGAACAGGGCGGTCTTCCACACCGCCATGAAGCGGCGCAGGTCCAGGCGCATGCCCACCACGAACAGCAGCATCAGCACGCCGAACTCGGCCAGCACCGAGATGGCCTCGCGGTTATTGGCCAGTCCCAGCCCCGACGGTCCCAGGGCGACGCCCGCCAGGATATAGCCGACGATGGCGGGCTGGCGCAGCCGCGCCATCAACCCGCCGCACAGCATGGCGGCCATGGCGACGATGGCGGCGGCGGTCAGTTCCGGGTGGTGAATATCCATGATTGGGTCTCTTTAGCACAGCGGCACGGTCCCGTCTAAAGCAGGGATGTGGCGGCAATATGGCACCTGCCGTTCATAAGCTATTGCGGAAAGGTTCATGATTCTGCCACATTGCCTGAAAATTAGGCTTATCTGAAGAAACGCTCAACAATTGGGCGTTGTGGTCGCGTTCGCCGAAGGGGATAGATAATGGTAGGCAGGATCAGCATCGCCACGATGACCAATCTGTTCGGGGTGACGGTTGTCCTCGGCTTCATCGCCATGGTCGGCACCAGCCTGTGGGCTATCGACGAATTGAAGGTGGGGGGGCCGGTCTACCAGCGGATCGTCCTGGGCAAGGATCTGGTGGCCGATATCCTGCCGCCGCCGGAATACGTGATCGAAGCCTATCTGGAAACCAGCCTGTTGCTGGCCGATCCCTCGGAGCTTCCCCAACGCAAGCAGGCCCTGGCCAAGCTGCGCAAGGACTATGACGATCGGCACGACTACTGGGTGGCGCAGGACTTCGACCCCCAGATCCGCGACCACCTGACCAAGGATGCCCATGGCCCGGCCATGCTGCTGTGGCAGGCCACCGAGACCCAGTTCCTGCCCGCGCTGGAAAAGGGCGACCTGGACGCGGCGCGCGCCGCCTATGCGATCATCTCCAAGGCCTATGGTGCCCATCGGGTCGAGATCGACCGGGTGGTCAAGGACACCGAGATCCTGACCGCCGAGACCGAGAAATTCGCCGCCGCCCGCGAATCCTCCTTCATGGCGGTGCTGTGGACGGTGTCCGGCCTGGTGCTGGCCCTGACCCTGGCCGGGGTGGTTGGGGTGATCACCGGCATGGTGCGGCCGGTCAAGGCCATGACCGCGATCATGGGCAAATTGGCGGACGGTGACTTGTCGGTGGCGGTTCCGGCCCTGGGGCGCGGCGACGAGATCGGCGCCATGGCCCACTCGGTGGAGGTGTTCAAGGAGAATGCCCGCAAGATGGAGTCCCTGCGCCGCGAGCAAGCCGAGCACGAGGCTCGTTCCGTCGCCGAACGGCGTCAGGCGCTGCACGCCACCGCCGACCATATGGAGCGCCAGGTGGTCGAGGTGATCGGCATCGTCGCCTCGGCGGCTTCCGAGCTTCAGGCCAATGCCCAGGGGCTGTCCTCCATTTCCGAGCAGACCATGGTCCGCAGCGGCGCGGTGGCGGCGGCCAGCGAGCAGGCGGCGGCCAATGTGGCGACGGTGGCGGCGGCCAGCGAGGAGCTGTCGGCCTCGTCGCGCGAGATCGCCTCGCAGGTGGTCACCGCCAGTTCCATCGCCCAAAGGGCGGCGGCCGAGGCCGCCACCACCGACGAGTTGGTGCGCGGCCTGGCGGAAGCGGCGGGCCGTATCGGCGAGGTAGTCAGCCTGATCAACGACATCGCCGCCCAGACCAACCTGCTGGCGCTCAACGCCACCATCGAGGCGGCCAGGGCGGGCGAGGCGGGCAAGGGCTTCGCCGTGGTGGCCAACGAGGTCAAGACCCTGGCCAGCCAGACCGCGCGCGCCACCGAGGAGATCACCGGCCAGATCGTCGGGGTGCAGACCCGCACCGACCAGGCGGTCTCCGCCATCCGCAACATCGCCGAAATCATCGAGCGCATGAACGCCATCTCGGCCTCCATCGCCGAGTCGGTGGAGCAGCAGGGCGCCGCCACCCAGGAGATTTCCCGCAATATCCAGCAGGCCCATGCGGGCACCAGCGAGGTGGCGGAAAATATCGGCGGCGTCAACGAAGGCGCGCGCTCCAGCAGCGAGGCGGCCCGCGAGGTGCTCGAGGCGGCCGCCGAACTCAGTCACCAGGCCGAAACCCTGCGCGGCACCATGCATCAGGTGCTGAACGGCATCCGCGACGAGGGTTCGGCCGCCTGACGGGGCGGCCCAGCCCCCATCTTCCCAGACTTCCCGTCCCGTGCTTAAATCCAGGGATGGGAGAGTTGGGAGAGCGCGGTTGAGCGAGTCCAAGACCGTTCGCGTCGTCATCGAGGGCCGGGTCCAGGGCGTGTGGTATCGCGGCTGGACCATCGAGCAGGCCGCCGCCCGGGGATTGGCCGGATGGGTGCGCAATCGCTCCGACGGCTCGGTGGAGGCGGTCTTCCATGGCCCGGCCGTCACCGTCGACGACATGGTCCATGCCTGCCATCGCGGTCCCCCCGCCGCTTCCGTTGCCCGCGTCTCGGTGGAACCCTCCGTCGAGACGGTGGGCCACGACTTCCACCAGCGTCCCACCGCATGACTCTTCGCCTCACCCGCCGCCAAGTCCTTGCCGGAGCCGCCGCCATGACCCTTGCCAAGCCCGAAGCCCAAGCCGCCGCCCGCCAGTTCCCCAAGGATTTCTTCTGGGGCGCCTCCACCGCCGCCTATCAGATCGAGGGCGCCTACGACACCGATGGTCGGGGCATGACCATCTGGGACAAGTTCACCGCCGACGGAAAGATCATGGATGGGTCCAGCGCCAAGGTGGCCTGCGACCACTACCACCGCTATCCGGAAGACATTGCCCTGATGAAGGCGGCGGGTTTCAACGCCTATCGCTTCTCGCTGGCCTGGCCGCGCATCATCCCGGCGGGAACCGGCGCGGTGAACCCCAAGGGCCTCGATTTCTACGACCGGCTGGTGGACAAGATCCTGGAGGCGGGCATCCGCCCCATGGCCTGCCTCTACCACTGGGACCTGCCGCAGCCGCTGGAGGACAAGGGCGGCTGGCAGGGGCGCGAGATCGTCGGCCCCTTCGCCGAATACGCCGCCATCGCGTCGAAGCGCCTGGGCGACCGGGTCAAGGACTGGTTCATGCTGAACGAGCCCAATGTGGTGGCCATCATCGGCTATGGCATCGGCGAGCACGCGCCGGGCTACAAGCTGGGCGAGGACGGCATCCTGAAGGCGCTGCACCACCAGAACCTGGCCCAGGGCGCCGCGCTCCGCGCCATCCGCGCCGAATATCCCAAGGCCAATCTGGGCACCGTCATCAACCTGCAGCCCTGCCGCTCCCAGGACGACGACCCGAAGAACAAGGCCGCCGCCATCCGCTGGGACGCGGTGTGGAACCGGGTGCCGCTGGACGGCGTCCTGCGCGGCGCCATTCCCGACGTGCTGGCCGAGAAGATGGCCGCCATCGTCAAGCCCGGCGATCTGGAGGCCATCAAGTTCCCCCTCGACCTGCTGGGCATCAACTACTATTCCCGCATGACCATGAAGCACGAGGAAGGCCATCCCTTCGACGTGTTCTGGGGCGATGCCCATTGCGACCGCTGGACCGCCATGGCCTGGCCGGTGCAGCCGGACGGGCTCTACGACTTGCTGCGCGAATTCAAGGAGCTCTACGGCAATCCGCCGGTCTTCATCGCCGAGAACGGCGCCGCCTATGACGACGTGGTCAGCCCCGATGGACAGGTTCACGATTCCGAGCGGGTGGCCTTCATCCGTGACCATGTGGCCGAGGTCGGCCGCGCCCTGGGCGACGGCTGCAACGTCAAGGGCTACCTGGTGTGGTCGCTGCTGGACAATTTCGAATGGGCCTATGGCCTGTCCAAGCGGTTCGGCATCGTCCGGGTGGATTACGACACCCTGAAGCGCACGCCCAAGGACAGCTATAAGTGGTTCGCCGAGGTGATTCGAACCGGGCGAGTCTAGAGTGCGATGGCATTGGATCGGGCGTCCGCGCCATGATCCCAATGTCTGAATCTCCCTCTAATCTATTGATGGAGTGGCGGATTCAGCTGTGATGGTTGACCGCATGGCGATTCAACATCAAGGCATCCGGCTCTGACGCCCCTTGACTCCGCCTGCCGGTCCATGCGAACGACACATCCGGCCGAAAGGGGTCGGCAGGAGGGACGAGAAATGTCGCGAGGTTTGGTTTCCATTGCCGCGGCCGCGGCGATCGTCATGCTGGGGGCTTGCGCCACTCTTCCCGATGATCCGGAGGAGCGGGCGGAGGCCGAGGCCGTCAACGATCCGCTGGAGCCGACCAACCGCGCCGTCTACGACTTCAACAGCGCCCTGGACAAGGCGGTGATGGAGCCCGTCGCCGAAGCCTATCGCGAGAATTTCCCCGATTGGTTCCGGCGCGCCGTCCATAATTTCCTGGCCAATCTGGAAGAACCCTATATCGCCGGCAACGATCTGCTGCAGGGCAATCCCGAGGCCGCCGCCGACGCGCTGGGCCGCTTCATGATCAACTCCACCTGGGGCCTGTTCGGCACCCGTGACGTGGTGGCGGAAACCGGCGGCGCCAAGCCGCACAAGACCGATATCGGCGTCACCTTCGCCGTCTGGGGCGTTCCCGAAGGTCCCTATCTGATGCTGCCGTTCTTCGGCCCGGCCAGCACCCGCGACGGGGCCGGGCGCGCCGCCGACTTCTTCGCCCATCCCACCGGCCATGTGCTGGGGGCTTATGGCCTCGAAGCGGCGGGCTATGCCCAAACCGGCGCCAGCGTGCTGGATTCTCGGACCGAATACCTGGACCCCATCAAGGAAATCCGCCGGACCTCGCTGGACGAATACGCCACCTTCCGCTCGCTGTTCCGCCAGAACCGCGAGGCGACCATCAACGCCGCCCTGGCCGGGCACAAGCGGCCCGCCGCCGAGGTGCCGAGCACGGCCGTCCCGGCGGCTTCGGGGGCCACCCCGGCCGCCGCTCCCGCCATTCCGGCACCCGCCGGGGCCGGTCAGCCGGGCGACCCCGACGCGCCGTCCAGCGCCGTGGAATTCATCGATCAGAAGAAATAGGAGCCACACCCCTCCCGCCTATGCCGACCGGCCAGGGAGGGGTGAAAAACCTTGAAGGCTTTATGGGAATTTGCTTTCCTTCAGATAATAGTAATTCCAGCTTGTCAGCAGGTGACGACATGGCCGCCATTGAGCCCGTTCGCGTGGACAGTGACCGTCTCCGCGAGGCAGGTATTCGCCCCACCAGCCAGCGCCTGGGGGTTATGCGGGCCATCCGCGAGGGTGGTCGCCGCCATTTGACTCCGGAAAGCTTTCATCGCGAACTCAGCGATGCCGGGATCCGGATGTCGCTGGCCACGGTCTACAACACCTTGAACAATTTTGCCGAAGCCGGCTTGCTGCGCCGTGTCGGTGTGGGCGACCGCACTTGGTTCTGCACCAATACCGGCGAACACCACCACTTCTATGACGTGGTCAGCGGCCAGTTGGAGGACATCCACGGCCCGCAGCCCCAGGTGATCGACCTGCCCCAGGCGCCACCGGGCATGGCCATCCAGGGCATCGACGTGGTGATCAAGGTCCGCCGTATCTGATCGGGCTGGATGGGGCGCCGCTCAGCGCCCCGCCCCCACGCCCGCCGCCCGGTCCAGGGCGCCCAGGACATCCGAATCACTCAACAGTTCCGGCAAGGCGATGCCGTCCGGCGCCGCCGGACCATAAACCGCGTTGAACGGAATGCCGTAGCGGCCGAATGACGCCAGATAGCGGGCGATGCCGTCATCGGGCCGCGTCCAGTCGGCCTTCATGGCCACGGTCTGGGCGGCGCCCAGCCGCTTGGCCACCGGGCCGCGCTCGATGACCGCCGCCTTGTTGACCTTGCAGGTGATGCACCAGTCGGCGGTGACGTCGACGAACACCACCTTGCCCTCGCCCACCAGCCGGGGAATGGCGCTGGCGTCGAACGCCACCCAGGCGACGGAGCCGGTATCGGCCGAGCCGCGCGCCGCCTCGCCGCCGTGGAAAGGCGCCGCCACCGCCAGACCGGCCAGGGCGGCGACGCAAGCCATCACCGCCGAGCGTGACGATGGCGGCAGCCGGGGCTTCAGCGCCAGGATCAGCACCGCTCCCGCCACCGCGCCGCCCGAGACCAGCGCCACGGCGATGCCCGCCTGCGCCGCCAGCACGCTCAGCAGCCAGACACCGGTCGCCGCCAGCGCCAGGCCCAGCAGCTTGCGCACGGTGATCATCCAGCGACCGGGACGGGGCAGGCGCAGGGCCGCGTCGGGCCACAGGGCCACCGCCAGGAAGGGCGCCGCCATGCCCAGGCCCAGGGCGGCGAAGATGGCGATGATCTCCACCGGACCACGCGCCAGGGCAAAGCCGATGGCGGTGCCCAGGAACGGCGCCGAGCATGGCGTGGCCAGCACGGTGGCGAAGGCCCCCGACAGGAAATGCCCCAGCACGGTGTGATGGCGCCCGCCGCCGCCCGCATTCATCAGCCAGCCGGGCAGGGGGATCTCGAAGGCGCCCCACAGATTGGCGGCGAACAGGGCCAACAGCACCACCATCACCGCCAGGAAGCCGGGCTGCTGGAACTGGATGCCCCAGCCCACCGCCTGGCCCGCCTGCTTGACGGCGATGGCCAGGGCGGCCAGGGCCAGGAACGAGACGAAGATACCCGCCGCCGAGGCGATGAAGCTGGCTCGCACATGGCCGCGTTCGCCGCCGCCATGGCCCAGGATGCCCAGCAGCTTGATGGACAGAACCGGCAGGACGCAGGGCATCAGGTTGAGGATCAGCCCGCCCAGCAGCGCCACCGCCAGCATGCCCCACAACCCGGTTTCGGGTGGATTGACGGTGGGGGGCGGGGCTGGCATGGCCAGGGGGGTGACGCTGGTCTCCAGGCTGCGCAGCCCGTCGGTCACGGTCACCCGCAGCGTCTGGCCCGCCAGTGGCTTTTGCACCGTGCCGGGGGTGACGGGAATCTCCAGCAAGGCGGAGCGGCGATCGCTGGACAGGGTGACGCGCGGTTGGCCGAACCCGGCCACCTCCTCGGCCTCGACGAAGGCGTCGGGCTCGGTCAGGGGCTCGCTGGCGGCCAGGGACAGGCGCAGCACGGCGCCGTCGCCCTCGCCGAAGGTCTCGGGCCGCTCCAGGGCGAGGCCGTGGCGGATACCGTCGCCGGGGACCAGGGCGGCGAAGCGGCTGATCACATGGGCGGCCTCGGACGGCAGCGCCGCCCCGGCGGGCAGGTCCAGGGCCAGTTCCGCCTTCTGCGGTACGCAAATCTGCGAGCAGGCCAGGAAATCCACCGCTAGGCGCGCCGCAACCGGCTGGCCGGGGGTGATGACCGGCACGTCCAGCGGCAGCACCACCTCGCCCACATAACCGTGGTTCTGCAGTCCCGCCAGCACGAAGCGGTGGGGGGCGGGCCAGCGGATGGCGGGCTCGCCCAGATTGGCCGACCCGGCCCAGTCCAGCCGGGGGGGATAGCCGGCGTCGCCGGGGCTGCGCCAATAGATCTTCCAGCCGGGCTGAAGTTGGAACTGCACCCCCAGGCGCAACTCGGCGGCTTGTCCCACCGAAGTGGTGGCGGCCACCAGCCGCACCCGGCCGGATTCGCTGGCGGCCCAATCCGATTCACCCGGAGCGGCGGCGAAGACTGCCGTCATTCCCAGCCACAGCATCAACACAGCGAGCAACACGCGCATGATGGCCTTACAATCCGTATCTGTCATTCCGAGCGCAAGCGAGGAATCTCCGCTTGGGATGGCGGTTTCCCACTGGAACAGCCGAGCCAGAACGGGATTCCTCCTCCCGGTGGTCGTCGGAATGACCCATCACATGGGGGCTTCTCCGCCCTTACATCTGGACCTGAATGCCCAACTCCACCACGCGCCCGGCGGGAATGCGGAAGAAGTCGGTGGCCGAGACCGCGTTGCGGCCCATCACCACGTAGAGGCGTTCCCGCCATTCCGCCATTTCGGGATGGACGGACGGGACCACCGTCTCGCGGCCCAGGAAGAATGATGTATCCATCATGTCGAATTCAAGTCCGAAGGCCTTGCACAGCCGCAGCACCTTGGGAATGTCCGGCTCCTGGAAGAAGCCGTAGCGCACCGTGATGCGGTAGAAGCCCTCGGCGAGGCCCTCCACCACCACCCGGTCGCGGGCGGGGATGCGGGGAATGTCTTCGGTCACCACCGTCATGAACACCACCCGCTGATGCAGGGCCTTGTTGTGCTTCATGTTGTGCAGCAGCGCGATGGGCACGGTATCGGGATCGCCGGTCATGAAGATGGCGGTGCCGCGCACCCGGAGCGTGTTCTCGGAATCCTTGACCTGCTTCAGGAACAGGTCGAGCGGCATGGCGCCCTCGGCCAGGCGCTTGGCCAGGATGACGCGGCCGCGCCGCCAGGTGGCCATCAGCAGGAACATGATGGCGCCCACCGCCAGGGGGAACCAGCCGCCATGGGCCACTTTCAGCAGGTTGGCGCCAAGGAAGGCAAAGTCGATGGCCAGAAAAATCACGCCGAGACCGATGCACAGGCCCAGCGGCCATTTCCACATGGTGCGCGCCACCACCAGCGCCAGCAAGGTGGTGGTGGCCATGGTGCCGGTCACCGCGATGCCGTAGGCGGCGGCGAGGTTGGACGAACTCTTGAATCCCACCACCAGGGCGATGATGCCCAGCAACAGCCCCCAATTGGCGCGCGGAATGTAGATCTGCCCCTCTTCCTCGTCGGATGTGTGGCGGATGTCCAGCCGGGGCGAATAGCCCAGCTGCACCGCTTGGCGCGACAGCGAGAACACGCCCGAGATCACCGCCTGGCTGGCGATGACCGTGGCCAGGGTCGACAACGCCACCAAGGGGTACAGCGCCCAGTCGGGGGCCAGCAGATAGAAGGGATTACTGACGGCCTCGGGTTGGTCCAGGATCAGGGCGGCCTGACCGAAATAGCTGAGCGTCAGGGCGGGCAGCACCAGGACGAACCAGGAAAGCTGGATGGGCAGCTTGCCGAAATGCCCCATATCGGCATAAAGCGCCTCGCCGCCGGTGACCGCCAGCACCACCGAGCCCAGCACCACGAAGCCGATCCAGCCGTGATTGACCAGGAACACGGCGCCATAGGCGGGATTGATGGCGGCCAGGATACTGGGATGGCCGATCACTTCGATCAGGCCGAGTGTGGCGATGGTGATGAACCACACGGTCATCACCGGGCCGAACAGGCGGCCGACGATTTCGGTGCCGTGGCTCTGGATGGCGAACAGCACCACCAGTACCGCCAGGGTGATGGGGACCACGAAGGGCTGGAACATGGGGGTCCCGACCTCGAGGCCCTCCACCGCCGACAGCACCGAGATGGCCGGGGTGATCATGCCGTCGCCGAAGAACAGCGCCGCACCGGCCAGTCCCAGCGAGGCCAGCAGGCCGGTGCGTCTCTTGTCGGTACCGGTGGCGCGCATGGCCAGTGCCAGCAGCGCCAGGATGCCGCCCTCGCCCCGGTTGTCGGCACGCATGACGAACAGCACGTATTTCAGGGTCACCACGATGATGATGGCCCAGAATACCAGCGAGGCGATGCCGTAGATGTTCTCGGGGGTCAGCGGCGCCCCATGGGCGGGATTGAAGCATTCCTTCAAGGTGTAGAGCGGGCTGGTGCCGATATCGCCATAGACCACGCCCAGGGCGGCCAGTGACAGCCCCGCCAGGCGCTTCATATCGGTTTTGTCTGGGGTGTCGGCTGCCATGGCTTAAATCTCGATCTGGCTGCCCAGCTCGACCACGCGATTGCTGGGGAGATGGAAGTAATCCATGGCGCTGGTGGCCATGCGGGCCAAGGCGGCGAACACCTGATCGCGCTTGTCGGCCCAGCCCTGCTTGGGCAGCGGGATCAGAGTCTCGCGCGAGACGAAATAGGACACCGACATGGGTTCGTAGAAGAAGCCCAGCTGGTCCGAGCGGGCATGGGCCAGCGCCTTGGGAATATTGGGCGATTCCATGAAGCCGTAGCGCAGGAACAAGCGGTGGAAGTTGGGCGCCAGCAGGCGGTGTTCCAGCCGGTCGGCCTCGGGCACGAAGGGCCGCTCCTCCACCTGGACGGTCAGCAGGACCACCCGTTCGTGGATGATCTTGTTGTGCTTCATGTTATGCAAAAGCGCGATGGGCACGCCCTCGGAGGTGCCGGTCAGGAACACGGCGGTTCCGGGCACCCTTGGCACCCGGTCGGACAGCGAGGCCAGGAAATCCTCCACCGGGAAGGCCTCGGCGCGCAGCTTGGCCAGCAGGCGCTGGCGGCCGTGTTTCCAGGTGGCCATCACGGTGAACAGCAGGCCGCCCGCGATCAGCGGGAACCAGCCGCCATCGGGAATCTTGATGGAATTGGCCAGGAAAAAGGCCAGGTCCACCACCAGGAAGCCGCCGACCATGATCTTGACCTTGCGCGGATTCCATTTCCAGATCAGCAGCATCACCGTCCCCACCAGCAGCGCGTCGATGACCATGGTGCCGGTTACCGCCACGCCATAGGCAGCGGCCAGATTGCTCGAGGTCTGGAAGCCCAGCACCAGGGCGATCACCAGCAGCAGCAGCAGCCAATTGACGAAGGGCAGATAGATCTGGCCCATCTCGTCCTTGGAGGTGTGGATGATCTCCATGCGCGGCAGCAGGCCCAGCTGGATGGCCTGGCGGGTGACCGAGAAGGCGCCCGAGATCACCGCCTGGCTGGCGATGACGGTGGCCAGGGTGGCCAGGATCACCAGGGGCAGCGCCATGGCGGTGGGCGCCAGCTTGAAAAACGGATTGGCGATGGCGGCCGGATCGCTGATCAGCAGGGCGCCCTGGCCGAAATAGTTCAGGATCAGGGCGGGCAGCACGAACATGTACCAGGCCAGCCGGATGGGCAGGCGGCCGAAATGGCCCATATCGGTGTAAAGCGCCTCGGCGCCGGTGACGCACAGCACCACCGAGCCCAGCGCCAGGAAGGCGGTCCAGCCCTCGCGGAAGATCAGGGCGATGGCATGGTGGGGCGACAGCGCCGACAGCACCGATGGCGCCAGGGCCATGTTCTTGACGCCCAGCACCGCCAGGGTGCCGAACCAGACCAGCATCACCGGGCCGAACAGCTTGCCCACCAGATCGGTGCCGTGGGACTGGATGGCGAACAGCACCACCAGGATGGCGATGGTCAGGGGGACGACCCACTGTTCCAGGTTGGGAGCGGCGATCCGCAGCCCCTCCACCGCCGACAGAACCGAGATGGCGGGGGTGATGATGGAATCGCCGTAGAACAGGGCGGCGGCGAAGATGCCGAGCGAACTGACGATGATGGGCAGGCGGCCGTGGCCCTCGGCGGCGCGGCTGACCAGCGCCAGCAGCGACAGCGATCCGCCTTCGCCCCGGTTGTCGGCACGCATGATGATGATGACGTATTTGAACGAGACGATGATGGTGATGGCCCAAAACATCAGCGACAGCACGCCCAGGATGTTGGCCTTGTCCAACGCCATGGCATGGTGGCCGGCGAAGGTTTCCTTCAGGGCATAGAGCGGGCTGGTGCCGATGTCGCCGAATACCACCCCGATGGCGGCCAGCATCAGGGCGGGCACGTTCCGGGACTGGCCGTCGCCGGGGTGAGCCGTCATATCAGGTGTCCCCTGTAGTCTCTAACCGCACATGCCTACCCGGAATGGGCCAGGAGTCAAGCATCCTGAGAATGCATCAATTCGTCGACGAAGGCCGGAACCAGCTCTGAGGCAGGGCCTTGGCGGATTTCATGGAACAGTGAGGCGCCTTCGGAGGGCTCCAGGTTCAGTTCGATGGTGTGGGCCTTGCCCCGTCTCCTGACCTGGGCCACGAACCCCGCCGCCGGATAGACATGGCCCGAAGTGCCGATGGAGACGAACAGGGCGCAGTCGTCCAGGGCCTGGAAGATCAGCCCCATGTCCAACGGCATCTCGCCGAACCACACCACATGGGGGCGCAGCAGTCCGGGACGGCCGCAATCGGGGCAGGCATGGCCGGTGTCCAGGTCGCCGGTCCATTCCATGGGACGATTGCAGCGCCTGCAGCGGACCTTCAGCAACTCGCCATGCATGTGGATCAGGCGGGTCGATCCCGCGCGCTCGTGCAGGTCGTCGATGTTCTGGGTCACCACCAGAACCGGGCCATGCCACTCCCGCTCCAGCCGCGCCAGGGCGTCATGGGCGGGATTGGGCGAGATGCCGTCCTCGGCCAGGCTGCGGCGCCGGGCGTTGTAGAAGGCGTGGACCCGGGCGGGATCGCGCTTGAACCCTTCCGGGGTGGCGACGTCTTCCAGTCGGACCTTGCTCCAGATTCCGTCCTTGTCGCGGAAGGTGTCCAGGCCAGATTCCTTGGAAATACCGGCGCCGGTCAGCACGACGATGGGGGCGTCCTTGGGGATGGGGGGCATGCTCGGATCGGCCTATGACTTCAGTCGAGAGTGATTGTCACAACTGGAGTCTTCCAGTCGGTGGCGAAACCGTCAATATTCAAAGCTGCAAATAAGCCCCACCAAAGGGGCGGGGGAGGAAGCACGATGTCCGAGACGTCAATATCCCCGGGAGGGGAGGAAATTTCCGCGCGGACGCAAAAGCCCAAGGGATGGCTGGCGCGGGCCTTCGGCAGGTCCCAGGGCGTCGAGGCGCCGCAGACCGGCCGCAATTTCGACTTCAATGCCCTGCATCGGTCGCTGACCACCCTGGAACGCCAGGCCAAGAGCGGCGAATAGTGCTTGCGGCGATCCTGGCGAGGGGATAATCCCGAAGGCAGGAGGATCGTGCGGCCATGGTCAAGATTCTGTTCGTCTGCACCGGCAATATCTGCCGGTCGCCCACCGCCCACGGTGTTTTCCGCGATCTGGTGCAAAGCCAGGGGCTGGACGGCGTCATCGCGGTGGATTCGGCGGGAACCCATGCCTATCACGTCGGCCAGCCACCCGATGACCGCTCGGTAGCGGCAGCCAGGCGGCGCGGCGTCATCCTGGACGATCTGCGCGCCCGTCAGGTGGAGAAGGCGGATTTCGACAGCTTCGACCTGATCCTGGCCATGGATCGCGGCCATCTTGGGCTGTTGACCAGCCGGTGTCCGCCGGTGCGGCAGGACCGCCTGGCCCTGTTCCTGTCCTTCGCGCCCCAGTTGCGGCTGCAAGACGTGCCGGATCCCTATTACGGTGGCGGCGACGGCTTCGAGCGGGTCCTCGACATGATCGAGGCCGGATCGGCGGGCCTGCTGGAGCATATCCGCAAGACATTGCTTTAATGGAGCGAGCCGATGAATCGCCTCGCTTGTCGTCCCTCAATCGCCGGGCGGGATTCTCCGAATCCCTTGGCTTTCGCCGCAGGAGCGGCGCCGACCCTTGGTCGCAACTCCTCGCCGATGAAGGCCTTCATCGGTTCGTCGGCATGATTGTCAGATGACCCACTCCGCCCGCTTCCAGGCTCAGGCCCTGGCGGCACGGCTGCCGCCGCTGCTGGTGGCGGCGCGTCGGATCGCGGCCACCGTGGCCCTGGGGGTTCATGGCCGTCGCCGGGCCGGGCCAGGGGAAATCTTCTGGCAGTTTCGCCGGGCCGGGCCGGGCGATGCCCCCGCCGTCATCGACTGGCGCCAATCGGCCCGGGGCGACCATCTGTTCGTCCGCCAAAGGGAATGGGCGGCGGCCCAGACGGTGTGGCTGTGGCGCGACGGCTCGGCCTCCATGGACTGGCGGTCGGCGGCGGCGCTGCCCACCAAGGCCGAGCGGGCGGAACTGCTGGTGCTCGCCCTGGCGGCGTTGCTGCTGCGGGGCGGCGAGCGGGTGGCGCCCTTGGCGGGGGCCGGTTCCCCCCTGGGCGGGGTGACGGCGCTGGAGCGGTTGGCCGAGGCCCTGGCGGGCGACCATCCCCCGGCCCTGCTGCCGCGCAAGGGGCCAGTAGTGCTGATGGGCGATTTCCTGGCGCCGCTGGCCGAGACCGAGGGGCTGGTCCGCAGGATCGGCGGGCGCGGCCATCTGCTCCAGGTGCTGGACCCGGCCGAGGAAAGCCTGCCCTATGACGGACGGGTGCGCTTCGAGGGCATGGAAGGCGAGGGCGCCGTGCTGGTCGGTCGGGTCGAGGGTGTCCGCGCCGACTATGTCCGGCGCATGGCCGAACATCGCCGGGGCCTGGCCAGCTGTGCCCGTCTGGCGGGATGGAGTTTCGCCACCCACCGCACCGACCAGCCGCCGCAGCAGGCGCTGCTGGCGCTGTATCGCCAACTGGCCGAGGCCGGGCCATGAGCTTCCTGCCGGGTCTGGCCTTCGGCGCCCCCTGGGCCCTGGCGCTGCTGGCCTTGCTGCCGCTGTTGTGGCGGTTGCTGCGGGTGACGCCGCCCGAACCGCAACGGGTCCGGTTCCCCGCCATCTCCCTGCTGTTCGGTCTCGGGCGGCACGATCAGACGCCGTTGGCGACGCCTCCCTGGCTGCTGCTGCTGCGTCTCGCCCTGGCGGCGGTACTAGTGCTGGCGGCGGCGCGGCCCGTGATCGATCCCACGCCGCCGCCCCGGGGATCGGCTCCGGTGGGCGCCCTGCTGCTGGTGGTGGATGACGGCTGGGCCGCCGCGCGGGACTGGAGCGCCCGGCGGGCTTTTCTCGACGAGCACCTGGAGCGGGCGGGCCGCGAGGCTCGGCCGGTGATCCTGCTGGGCACGGCGCCGCCGCCCGATGGCGGCCCGGTGACGCCGGGACGCGTCATGACCGGCGCCGAGGCGGCGCGTCAGCTGGCGGGACTGGAGCCCAAGCCCTGGGCGCCCGATCGCCGTGCCGCCGTCGAGGCGCTGCGCCAGCTTCCCGAGGAGCTGCGCATCGGCCGGGTGGTATGGCTGCATGACGGCATGGACGGTCCCGGCGCCGCCGATCTGGCCCGGGGACTGCAGTCCCTGGGCGGAGGCCTCGACATGGCGGCGGGGGCGGCCGGGCGGCAACTGATGCCGCCAGAGGAAGGCGCCGCCGCCGACCGTCTGGTTCCGGTGATCCGCAGGCTGTCCACCCCTCAGCCCGAGCGGCTGGCGGTGCGGGGCCTGGATGCCGCCGGAACGGTGCTGGCCAGGGGCGAGGTGATGGTGGAAGGGGGGCACATGGAGGCGCCGCTGCCCCTGCTGCTGCCGCTGGAGCTGCGCAACCGGCTGGAGCGGCTGGAGATCGAGGGCGAGCGCTCGGCCGCCGCCACGGTGCTGCTGGACGAGCGCTGGCGCCGTCGCGCCGTCGGGCTGGTGGCCGCCGAAAACACATCCGGGGCGCCGCTGCTGGACCGTCTGCACTACTTGGACCGCGCCCTATCCCCCCATGCCGAGCTGCGCCGGGGCGGATTGCCTGACCTGCTTGCCGAGGACGGGCCGGGGGTGCTGTTCCTGGCCGATCTGCCCCTGACCGCCGGACCCCTGGCCGAGCGGCTGGCGGCCAGGATCGAGCAGGGCGCCGTGGTGATCCGCTTCGCCGGTCCCGATTTCGCCCGGGCGGCGGCGGCGGGAGGACCCGGTGGCGACCCGCTGCTGCCGGTGCGGCTGCGCCTGGGCGGGCGCGCCCTGGGCGGCGCCATGTCGTGGACGGTGCCCATGTCGCTGGCCCCCTTCCCCGAGACCGGGCCGTTCCATGGACTGGCCATCCCCGACGAGGTGGTGGTGCGCTCCCAGGTATTGGCCGAGCCGGCCCTGGACTTGGCCGAACGGAGCTGGGCATCCCTGGCCGATGGCACGCCCCTGGTGACGGCCCAGCGACGCGGCCGGGGCTGGCTGGTGCTGGTCCATAGCTCGGCCAATGCCGATTGGAGCAACCTGCCGCTGTCGGGCCTGTTCGTGGACATGCTGCGACGTCTGGTGGCCTTGCCGGTGACCGAGGGCCGAGCCAGGGAGTCGGGGCCGTTGCCGCCGCGCGACTTGCTGGATGGCTTCGGCCGTCCGGGTCCGGCCTCGGGCATCGCCGCCGCCTTGCCCGGCGGCACGGAGATGCCGCCCGCCGGTCCGCGCCATCCCCCGGGCTGGTACGGCCTCGGCGATGGCCGCGCCGCGCTGAACCTGTCGCCCCGGCTCGATCCGCCCATGCCGCTGCCGCTGCCGCCCGGGGCCCGCGCCCTGAGCCTTGACCCGGCCAGCGCCGCCATGGATCTGGGTCCGGCCCTGTTGCTGCTGGCGCTGCTGCTGCTGCTGGCCGACGGGCTGGCGGTGCTGGCCCTGCAAGGGTGGTGGCGCCGAATCATGCCCTTGGCCCTGCTGTGCCTTGCCGTTCCGCTTGAGGCCCAGGCGGCGGACGCCTTTGCCCTGGAGGCCGGTCAGTCCACCCGGCTGGCCTGCATCCGCACTTTCGACGCCGCCGTGGACCGCGACTGCCTCGCCGGGCTGAGTGGCCTGTCGCAGGTGCTGACCCTGCGCTCCACCGCCAATATGGCCGCGCCGCTGATGGTGGATCTGGAGCGCGATCCGGTGGTGTTCTTCCCCCTGCTCTACTGGCGCATCACCCCGGGCCAGAAGGCGCTGTCGGCCCGGGCGGCCGAGACGCTGAACACCTATATGGCGCGGGGCGGGCTGGTGGTACTGGATACCGCCGACGAGGGCCATCCGGGCGCCGGTCCCGATACCGCCGAATTAAGCCGGTTGCGCGAGCTGGCGCGCGGCCTCGCCCTGCCGGGGCTGGAGCCGCTGGGGCCGGACCATGTGCTCAACCGCGCCTTCTATCTGCTGAAATCGGCGCCGGGGCGCTGGGACGGCACCACCGTCTGGGTGGGGCGCGCCGATGGCGCTTCCGACGCCCATGACGGAGTGTCGCCGGTGGTGCTGGGCGGCAATGACTGGGTGGGGGCCTGGGCGGTGGACGAGCGCGGCCGACCGCTGCATGCCCTGACCCCCGGCGGCGAGCGCCAACGCGAGATGGCCTATCGCTTCGGGATCAATCTGGTGATGTACGCCCTGACCGGTAATTACAAGGCCGATCAGGTACACCTGCCCGCCATCCTGGAAAGGCTGGGCCGATGAGCGAGGCGAAGCCGAAGCGCGGCGCCGTTGAGCCGCCCGGAGCGCAGCGGAGGAGCCCCTCAGCAGGAGCAGTGCTCCTGCGAGACCTATGGGAAGGGGCCGTGAGGCCCCGCCCGGCGCCTGAGGGGCTTGAACAATGAACGAGGCATTCGAGGCCATACGGTTCGCCCCCCTGCTGCCCTGGCCGCTGCTGGCCGGGCTGGCGGTGCCGGTCCTGGTGGTGGCGCTGGCGGCGGCGCGCGGGCGGAGCCTTGCCGGAGCCCTGCGGCTGGTGGTCGGTCTGGTACTGCTGGCGGCCCTGGCCGGTCCGCGTCTGGTGGAGGAACAGCGCCGCCCGCTGGCGGATATCGCGGTGGTGGTGGTGGATGACAGCCTGTCCCAGTCCATCCTCGACCGCGCCGCCCGCACCGAGGCCGCCCTGGTCGAGCTGCGCGCCCGGCTGGAGCGGCTGCCCGGCCTGGAACTGCGGGTGGAGCGGGTCGGCCCCACTCCCGGTGTCGACGAGGGCACCCGCCTGTTCGCGGCGGTGGAGCGCGCCCTGGCCGACACGCCCCGGCGACGGCTGGCCGGGGTGGTGATGATCACCGATGGCCGCGTCCACGACGTCCCCGCCGATCTGGGGCGCTCGCTGGGGGTGCCGGTCCATGCCCTGCTGAGCGGATCGCCGGGCGAGCGCGACCGCCGCCTGGTGCCGGGCAAGGTTCCCGCCTTCGGCCTGGTGGGCAAGAGCGCGGTGTTCGGCTTCCGGGTCGAGGATAATGGCGGCGGCGGCGGCGAGGCCATGGTGACGCTGCGGCTGGATGGCGAACCCCATGCGGTGATCTCGGTGCCGCTCAACCGCGACGCCACCATGGAGGTGCCGCTGCGCCATGCCGGGGCCAATGTGGTGGAACTGGAGGCCGAGGCCGGGCAGGGCGAGCTGTCCCTGGTCAACAACCGCGCCGCCGTCTCCATCTCGGGGGTGCGCGACCGGTTGAAGGTGCTGCTGATCTCGGGCGAGCCCCATGCGGGCGAGCGCACCTGGCGCAATCTGCTGAAGGCCGATCCGGCGGTGGATCTGGTGCATTTCACCATCCTGCGCCCGCCGGAAAAGGACGACCGCACCCCCATCCGCGAATTGTCGCTGATCACCTTTCCGGTGCGCGAACTGTTCGAGGACAAGCTGGCCGATTTCGATCTGGTGATTTTCGACCGCTACCGGCGGCGCGGCGTGCTGGCCTCGGCCTATTACCGCAACCTGGCCGACTATGTCCGCAAGGGCGGCGCCCTGCTGATGGCGGTGGGGCCGGAATTCGCCGAGCCGGGCGGGCTGGCCGAATCCGAACTGGCCCGGGTGCTGCCCGCCCTGCCCACCGGGCGGCAATTGGGAGTGGCCTTCCGTCCCCGGCTCACCGAGGCCGGGCGCCGCCATCCGGTCACCGCCGGGCTGCCGGGAAGCGGTGCCGGAACCGGCGAACCGTCCTGGGGCGGCTGGATGCGTCAGATCGAGGTGGGCGAGCCGCGCGGCGCCACCCTGCTGACCGGGGCGGCCGGTTTGCCGCTGATGGTGCTTGACCGGGTGGAGGAGGGACGGGTGGCCATGATCCTGTCCGATACCGCCTGGCTGTGGGCGCGGGGCTGGGAGGGCGGCGGCCCCCATGGCGAGATGCTGCGCCGCCTCGGCCATTGGCTGATGAAGGAACCCGAACTGGAGGAGCATGCCCTGAAGGCCGAGATCATGGGCGGCCAGTTGACGGTGACCCGGCGCAGCCCCCAACCGGGCGCCGCCGAGGTGACGGTGACCGCGCCAGACGGCAAGGCGCAGCTTCTGGCCCTGGCGGATCTGGGTAACGGCAGCGCCATGGGGCGGTTGGCGGTATCGCAACCAGGGCTCTGGCGGGCAGCCGAAGAGGGGGGGCTGGTGGCCCTGGCCGCCGCCGGGTCGCCCTCGCCGGTGGAACTGGCCGAGCTGACCGCCTCGGATGCGCGGCTGGGGCCGGTGGCGGCGGCAACCGGTGGCGGCTTGGCCTGGCTGTCATCGGGCGGCGTGCCCGAATTCCGTCGGGTGGCCTCGGGGGCGGTGGCCTCGGGGCGGGGATGGATGGGATTGGCCGAACGGGGCGACCATGTGGTCGATGGCCTGCGCGAGACCCCGCTGCTGCCCGCCTGGGCCTTGCTGGTGCTGGGTTTGGGGGGATTGCTGGCGGCATGGTGGGCCGAGGGGCGGCGATGAATTTCGCCTTACATCTGGCGATTCGATTTGGAATATCGGAATTGCTGATGTAAGGAGTTCTTACCTATAGGTTAACGCGACTGGTTCTGGCTACACTGGCCGCGCCCGAAAACCGGGCCAGTCAGCCGAACGGACGGGGGGACGTAAGGACAGTGACGGACGAGCGATTGATCCCCGCGGCAGGCAAGCGAGCCAAGGCGCTGAAACGCGCCGTCGCCTGGATCATTCCCGAATGGCAGGTCTTCATCCGGCGCCCCGATGGCAGCGCCGAGCAGTTCACCTTTACCCGCAAGCGCCAGGTGATGATCCTGGCCGGCATGGTGGTGATCATGATCTGGGCCGCCATCGTCTCGACCCTGCTGACCCGGCAGCCGGAGGAATTGGCGGTGAAGGAACGTCATCTGGAAGAGATGATGGCCGCCACCCGCGCCGCGCAGCACCGGTTGGTGTCGTCCCAGAAGATGGTGGCCGACATCGCCCGCGAGGTGGACATGGTCCACACCAATATCCTGGTGCTGGCCGAGACCAATGCCGCCCTGGCCAAGGACCACCAGTCGACCAAGTCGGTGGTGGCCGCGCCACGCACCCGCACCCGCTCCGAGCCCGCCTGGAACGACGACGGCCAGCCCGCCAGCGACGAGGCCCGCGCCGTGCGCGATCAGGTCCGCCGTCTGGAAAGCTCGCTGGAGCGCCTGAAGGTCGCCTATGCCCAGGCGGTTCAGAATACCAGTGACGCCACCTCGTCGAAAATCTTCGATGCCGAGCGGGCGCTGTCCAAGCTGGGCATCGATGCCCGCCAGATTTTCGACCGCCAGCAGCAGCGCGAGGGCGGCCGCGGCGGTCCCTTCATTCCCCTGGTCACCTCCACCAGCGATACCGGCCTGTCCGGCTTGCTGGATCGGCTGGATCGGTGGAGTGGCGTCAAGGCGGTCATGAACAAGATGCCGCTGGGCGAGCCGCTGCATGCGGACTACGACATCAATTCCGGTTTCGGGACCCGCTCGGACCCGCTCAATCGCCGGACCGGCGTTCATGAAGGTGTCGATCTGGGCGCCCCCCATGGCACCCCGGTCTATGCCACCGGCGAGGGCGTAGTGGACTTCGCCGGTCCCTGGGACCGCTACGGCCTGACCATCGACATCAATCATGGCAATGGCGTGTCGACCCGTTACGCCCACCTGTCGCGCATCAAGGTGAAGGAAGGCCAGAAGGTTACCCGCTCCACCGTGATCGGGCTGCTGGGCAATACCGGGCGCTCCACCGGTCCCCATTTGCATTACGAGGTCCGCCTGTCGGATACTCCCAAGGACCCCCTCAAGTTCATCGCGGCAGGTGAAAATGCTCCCAAAGCTTGGTAAGGCCATCAACGCGGTTTCCGCGGCCACCCATGGACATCGCCATTCCACCGCCAACGGCTTGCCGCTGTCGGTGATCGGGCCCGATGTCAAGATCGTCGGCAACATCTACACCCAGGGCGAGATGCAGATCGACGGCCATGTGGAGGGCGATATCGCCTGCCAACGACTGCTGGTGGGCGAGGGCGGCCGCATCTCGGGCGAGGTCACCGCCGAGACAGTGCAGGTTCACGGCGAACTGACCGGCAAGATCAACGCCTCGTCGGTGCTGATCACCAAGTCGGGCCGCGTGACCGGCGACGTCACCCAGGACAGTCTGGAGATCGAGGCCGGGGCCAGCATGGAAGGCCGTCTGATCCGCCGTTCCGCCGCCGCCAAGGCGCTGGAAGCCGCCGCCGCCCATAAGGGCAATGGCGGAAGTGAACCGGCCCAGCTCGCGCCGCCCGCCACCCCCGATATCACCCAGGAAGCCGCTGGCAACGCCTGACTCCGACGTTCCCCCGCTGGACGCCCCCTCCCGTCCAGGATAGGCTGACGGTCCAGACTGTGGGAGGTTGGGTCATGGATCGTCGTTCTTTCCTGCGTCATGCCACCGGTGCGGCCTGTCTGTGCGGCACCTGCGGCGGTGGCATCAGTCAGGCCATGGCCTCGGAAGCGGCTCATTGGGCCTATCAGGGCCATGGCGGCCCCGCCGAATGGGGCGGGTTGGCGCCGGAATACGCGGCCTGTTCCATGGGCAAGGAGCAATCGCCCATTGATCTGACCAAGCCCATCGCCGCCATCACGGGCGATCCCGTACCGGCCTGGCGGCCCTTGCCGCTGAAGGTGACCAATAACGGCCATACCATCCAGGTGGATGGTGTCGGCGGCGGCACCCTGGCCCTGGACGGCAAGTCCTACGACCTGCTGCAATTCCACTTCCATCATCCCAGCGAACACACCGTCGACGGCGCCACCTTCGACATGGAATGCCACTTCGTCCACAAGGCGGCGGATGGCGGTCTGGCGGTGCTCGGCGTGATGATCGCCAAGGGGGCGCCCAATCCGGCGCTGGAAGCCATCTGGCAGGTGATGCCCGCCAATGGCGGCGAGACGGTGACCGCCGCCGCCATGCTGGATGCCTCCATGCTGCTGCCCAAGGACGTGGTGACCTTCCGCTATGCCGGGTCGCTGACCACGCCGCCCTGTACCGAGGTGGTGCAATGGGTGGTCTTTCGCCAAGCCATCACCGCCTCGGCCGAGCAGTTGGCCCGCTTAGCCAAGCTGTTTTCCAACAATGCCCGTCCGGTGATGCCGCTCAACCGGCGCAAGCTGTTGCTCGACGTGATGTGAGGATGGCCAAGATGCTCCGTCTCGCTATCCGTTCGCTCCGACTGGCGCCATTGTTGCTTTTGGCCGCCTGTGCCACCGAGCCGGGGGGCATGGCCGCGTCGGCTCCCCCCGACAGCATCGCCGGAACCTGGATCGTCACCGATGCCTTTCCCGCCGGGCCGGTCACTGACATGGCGTCGGCGCCCCGCGGCCAACGGGTCCGTCTCGACCCGGATATGGCGGGCGACGTGGCCGGGCGCGCCTGTCCCTGGCCGAGCTATGCCGAGTCCATGGGCGCGGCGGAGTCGGTGCTGGGCCATGGGGGCGCCGCGACGCCGCAGCCGATCCTGACGGTGATGTGCGCGGGCGAGGCATTCGCCCGCTATGCCGTCCAGGCAGATGGCAGCCTGCTCACCCGCTTCGGCGCCTGGCTGCTGCGGTTGGAGCATGGCGAGAAGCTGGCGACCAATCCCGCCCCCATGACGCCCGAGGCCGTGCCCATGCCGCTCGTCGCGCCTCCCCCTCCGGCGGCAACGACACCGCCGGCGGTCATGGCGCCGCCTACCCTGGTCTATCTTGCCTCGTACCGCACCGAAGCCTGGGCCCGCAAGGGTTGGGGCATCCTGTCGGGCCAGGCCGCCTCGCTGAAGGGGATGGAGCCGGTCATGCGCAGTGTCGATATCAAAGGCATGGGCAAGTTCATCCGCCTGTTCGCGCCCGCCCAGGATGGCGCCCAGGCCAAGGCCATCTGCAAGGAGCTCTCCAAGGCCATTGCCGAGTGCGGAGCCGCTGGTCGCGATAAGTAAGTGACGCGCCATACCGAGGCCTTTCTGGAGATGATGGCCGCCGAGCGGGGCGCGGCGGCCAATACCCTGGATGCCTATCGTCGTGATCTCGACGACCTGCAGGACTGTGTGGGCGATCCTCTCACCGCCGATGCCACGGCGGTGCGGGGCTGGCTGGCTCGTCAGGCGCAATTGGGCATGGCGCCCCGCACCCAGGCCCGCCGCCTGTCCTGCATCCGGCAATTCTATGGATTCCTGGTGGCCGAGGGGCTGCGCCGCGATGATCCGTCCGCCGACCTGGATTCGCCCCGGCTGGGGCGGCCACTGCCCAAATATCTGAGCGAGGACGAGGTCAAGGCGCTGCTGGATGCCGCCCGCGCCCTGGAGGCCGAGGCTGGAGTCCTGGCCACCGCCCTGCTGGAGACCCTCTATGCCACCGGCCTCAGGGTCTCGGAACTGGTGTCGCTGCCCGCCGCCGCCGTCGCCCGCGACCCGTCGGTGCTGGTGGTGCGCGGCAAAGGCGGCAAGGAACGCATGGTGCCGCTGTCCGATCCAGCCCGCGCCGCCCTAGCCGCCTGGCGCTCGGTGCGCGACGCCGCCCAGCCCAAGTCCCGGCCATCGCGCTGGCTGTTTCCCTCCACCGGCGTGTCGGGACACCTGACCCGCGCCGGTTTCGCCGCCATGCTGGGGCGTATCGCCTTGGCCGCCGGGATTGACCCCGGCCGGGTCTCGCCTCACGTGCTGCGCCATTCCTTCGCCAGCCATCTTCTGGCGGGCGGCGCCGACCTGCGCAGCCTGCAGCAGATGCTGGGGCATGCCGATATCGCCACCACCGAGATCTATACCCATGTCCAGGAAGCGCAGCGCCTGAAGCTGGTGACAAGCTGCCACCCTCTCGCGGATTTGGCGGCGAAACGACGGGAATGACCGCAATAGGAGACGGGGAATTGCCGGATAAAATCTAATGTTTTGGTTGCATTACGTCGATGATCGTGGATAATACTTAGTGATTATGACGATTGTTGACATGAGTCTCATATATATGCATTTTCTCCATCTGCCAGTCTTCGGGAACCGATGAATCGGGGCCCTGGGTACGGAGCGGACCATGACGGAAGACGAATTCACCATTGCTTTGCAGCGCCTTGGCTTGTCCCAGGCGGCCCTGGCGCGCCTGCTTGACGATCTGGGCGAGCAGCAGCCCGCCCCCACCACCGTATGGCGCTGGGCGGATGGGCGATCCAAGGTTCCCATTGGGGTGGGTGCGCTGCTGCGCCTGCTGGAGCAGTTGCCCGACGAGTTGCGGATTCAGCTGACGCGCAAGGCGCTGCGGGTCTGAGCGGCTACTTTTCCAGCACCGTCCAGGCCTTGTCGCCCTTGACGAAGCGGCCCGAGGCCTTTTCCGTCTTCTCGCCCAGGGGGCCGTCCACGGTCATTTCGAAGTCACAGCGATAGCCGGGCGTCCCGTCCGCCTTGGCGCAACTGATCTTGCGCAGGGCCTTGATCTTGGTGCTGAGATCCTTGCCGATCAGGCTGCCGACGCTGCCCAAATCCTTGTTCAGGGATTTGTAGGTTTCCTCGACCGCCGCCTTCATGTCTCCGTCCGACGGCTCGCCGCCGCAGGCCGCCAGCGTGGCGCAGGCCAGAACGGCCACGGACAGTCCCTTGAAGCTCCTTGATCCCATCATGATGTCATCTCCCCGAACGATGTCATCCGGTATAGCTGGAAGACCACGGCCCCACAACCGTGTCCTCTGGCACGGGGGCGGGTTTCATGGTATTGCCGGGCCTCTTTTCGCGGGTCGGTAAAGCTAGGGAGGCTGGCTGGTGGCAGACGCGTCGCTTCCGACGCCCCGGTGGGAGACGGCCCTGAGCCGCCCGATCCTGATCCTGGTCTTGCTGGTGGCGGGGCTGACCCTGGTTCGCATGGGGGTGGCCGGCTCCGCCCTGCTGTCCGGCGACGAGGCCTATTACTGGCTGTGGTCGCGTCGGCTGCAACTGTCCTATTTCGATCATCCCGGCATGGTGGCGTGGTGGATGGCGGCCTCCACCTGGGTCTTCGGCGAGTCCGAACTGGCGGTGCGCCTGCCCGCCATACTGGCCTCGGCGCTGGTGACCGGCCTGGTGTTCGATACCGCGCGGGTGGCCTTCGGCGATGTGCGCGCGGGTTTGTGGGCCGCGGCCTGGCTCAACGCCACCGTGCTGTTCGGCGCGGCGGCGGTGACCGTGACCCCCGATCCGCCGCTGCTGGCCGCCTGGACCACGGCGCTATGGGCCATGACCCGGCTGATGCGGCAAGGGCGCGCCGTCTGGATTTATGTGCTGGGGGCGGCGCTGGGCCTGGGCTTCGCCAGCAAATACACCATGGTGCTGATCGCGCCGGGCATTCTGGCCGTGTTCCTGCTGTTCCCCGAAGGGCGCCGCTGGTGGCGCAGCCCGCATTTCTATCTGGCCATCGCCCTGGCGGTGGCCTGCACCGCGCCGGTGCTGGTGTGGAACCTGACCAATGACTGGGTGTCGTTCAGGAAGCAGTTGTCCCATTCCTTCGACACGCCGGTCAGCAGCCCACTCAAGAGCCTGGGCACCTTTGTCGGCACCCAGTTGGGAGTGGTGACGCCGCTGGTGCTGGGCTTTGCCCTGTGGGGCATGGGTTGGGCGCTGTGGGCGGGCTGGCGGCGGGGGCGTGCCGACTGGTTCCTGCTGGGCGCCAGCTCGGCCCCGGTGCTGGCCTTCTTCCTCAACCACAGCCTGGGCGGACTGGTGCAGCCCCATTGGGCCGGTCCCGCCTATCTGGGCGGGGTGATGGCGGCGGTGGGCGGCTGGCGCTCGTGGCCGCTCGGGGAGGGGCCGCGCGGCCGCCTGGGCGAGTCCCTGTTCAAGGCGGCGCCGCTGCTGGGGGCCGTGCTGTTGGCGGTGGTCTATCTTCAGATGGCGACGGCGCTGCTGCCGGTGCCGCCGAAAAGCGATCCCCTCGGGCGCCTGGGGGGCTGGGACCGGGTGGCGGAGGCGGTGGAGGAGCAGCGCCGCCTGCATCCCGACGCCTTCGTCTTCGTCCAGAAGCACGAGATGAGCGGGCTGTTGACCTATTACCTGCCGGGCCATCCAAAGGCCTATCTGACGGGTTCGGCTGGAATTCCCCGAATTCCCTCGTATGATGCCGGGGACGTGGCCGGGCTGAGGGGACGCGACGCACTGTTCGTGACTCGCGTCAGCCCGCGCGGGGTGGAGGACGCGGCGAAATTCTTCGACCGGATCAGCCTGGTGGGCGCGCTGGATCGCAGCTGGGGCGGGCGGGTGATCGACCGCTACGAGATTTGGCTGGCCGAGGGCTATCGCCAGGGCATGTTCGAGGAATTCGCCGAGGATAAGGCACGGGGGGTGCAGTGAACGTCGATCGCATGCGGCAGATTGATTTTTGGGTGGGGGTGCCGCTGTGCGCCGTGGTCAGCCTTGTCCATCGCCTGTGGCGGCTGTTCCGACCCGAGGCGCCACGCAGCGGCCGCGACATCCTGTTCATCGAATTGTCCGAGATGGGCAGCGCCGTCATCGCCGATTCCGCCTTCAAGCGGGCGCAAACCCTGTTTCCCGAGGCCCGGCTGCATTTCCTGATCTTCGCCAAGAACCGGCCCAGCCTGGATATCATGGGGACCATTCCGGCCGAACGCACCCTGACCATCCGCGCCGAGTCGCTGGTGACGCTGGTGATCGACACCGTCCGCGCCATCATCGCCATGCGCCGCCTGGATCTGTTCGCCGCCATCGACATGGAGATGTTCTCGCGCTATTCGGCGCTGCTGACCTTCTTTTCCGGCGCGGCCAACCGGGTGGGTTTCCATCCCTTCCACACCGAGGGCCTGTACCGGGGCGATCTGCTGACCCACCGGGTGCACTACAATCCGCATCAGCATGTGGCCAAGTGCTTCCTGGCCCAGATTCATGCCCTGACCGAGCCCGCGGGCACCACGCCCCACACCAAGATCATCTTTTCCGACGAGGATATCCGGCTGGAGCGGATCGTGCCGCCCGCCGCCGAGATTGAGGCCTTCCGCGCCCGCATCATCGAAGCCCATCCGGTGCTGGCCACGGCCCCGAAATGGATTTTGCTCAATCCCAACAGCAGCGAGTTGATGCCGCTGCGCAAATGGCCCGCGCAACGCTATATCGAAGTGGCCCGCCGCCTGTTGCAAGACCCAGAAATGGCGGTGCTGATCACCGGAGCGCCGGGTGAACGGGCCGAGGCCCAGCGGCTGTGTGACGCGGTGGGGGGCGAACGCATGGTCAATCTGGCGGGCTTCACCCGCATGACCGACTTGCTGCCGCTTTACACCCTGGCGACGCTGATGCTGACCAATGACAGCGGTCCAGCCCATTTCGCCGCCCCCACCGGCCTGAAGACCATCGTGCTCTTCGGTCCCGAGACGCCCAAGCTTTATGGGGCGCTCAATCCCAATGCCGAATTCCTGTTCGCCGGGCTGGCCTGTTCGCCCTGTGTCTCGGCCATGAACCACCGCAATACCGCCTGTGACGATGCCCGCTGCATGACCGCCATTCCAGTGGATGCAGTGATGGAGCGCATCGCCGACCTGCTTGCCCGCCCGTGATCCGGCCGCCGCCGGTCATCGGTCATCGCGGCGCCGCCGGTCTGGCACCCGAGAATACCCTGGCCTCGTTCCGGCAAGCCGCCGCCCTGGGGGCGGGCATGGTGGAGTTCGATGCGCGGCTGTCGGCCGATGGGGTGCCGCTGGTCTTTCATGACGACGGTCTGGCCCGCACCACCAACGGCGTAGGTGAGGTGGCCGAGATGTCCTGGGCGGAATTGGCGCGGCTGGATGCCGGGGCCTGGTTCGGGGCGGATTTCGCGGGCGAAGCCATTCCCCGTCTGGATCGGGTGCTGACGCTGTGCCTGGAACTGGGCCTCGCGGTCAATATGGAGATCAAGCCCGATGCCGGGCGCGAGGCCGAGACCGCGCGGGTCTGCCTGGAGGCCGTCCGGGGAGCCTGGCCCGCCGAGGCCGAGCCTCCCCTGATATCGAGCTTCGCCCGATCCTGCCTGGAAGTGGCTCGCGATCTGGCGCCTGCTTGGCCGCGCGGAATGCTGGTGGAGACGGTGCCGCCGGATTGGCGCGCCGAGGCCGGGCGCCTGGGATGTGAGGCCATCCATGCCGAGCACGACGGGTTGGAGTCCGAACTGGTTGCCGAGATCACGGCTTCCGGGCTATTGGTAATGGCCTACACGGTGAATGACAAACAACGACAACAAGACCTTTGGGAGATGGGCGTGACGGCGGTATTCACCGATTTTCCGTATTCGTCATGATTCCGTAACGTCACTGGTGACGCCCTTCGCCCGGCACTATATAAGACCCCTCTTGGACAGGTGGGCGCCCGCCTGTCGTTTGGCCTAAGGAGTGATCGTCGCCTTGAAACCGCTCGATCCCATTCTCATTTCCGGTCGTGAAGTCCTGCCCATCGTCGAAGGCGGCAAGGGAATCAACGTCTCCAATGGTGAAAGCTCCGGCGCCTGGGCGGCTGCCGGTGGTGTCGCCACCTTCTCGGGCGTCAATGCCGATCTCTATGACGAGAACGGCAATCGCATCGATATGGTCTATTACGGCAAGACCCGCACCGAGAAGCATAATGAGCTGATCGCCTACGGCATCCGGGGCGGCATCGCCCAGGCCCGCATCGCCCACGACATCTCGGGCGGCCACGGCCGTATCCACATGAACGTGCTGTGGGAGATGGGCGGCGCCGAAGCCATTCTGGAAGGCGTGCTGGACGGGGCCAAGGGGTTGATCCACGGCGTCACCTGCGGCGCGGGCATGCCCTACAAGGTGGCCGAGATCGCGGCCCGCTATGGCGTCTACTACTATCCCATCGTCTCCTCGGCCCGGGCCTTCCGCGCCCTGTGGAAGCGCGCCTACAACAAATACGGTCAGTTGCTGGGCGGCGTGGTCTACGAGGACCCCTGGCTGGCAGGCGGCCATAACGGCCTGTCCAATTCCGAGGACCCGAAAAAGCCCGAGCCGCCCTATGGCCGGGTGCGCGAACTGCGCGCCGTCATGAACGAGTGCGGCCTGAACCAGACCCCCATCTTCATGGCGGGCGGCGTCTGGTGGCTGAAGGAATGGGAAGACTGGATCGGCAATCCCGAACTGGGCCCCATCGCCTTCCAGTACGGCACCAGGCCGCTGCTGACCAAGGAAAGCCCCATTTCCGATGCCTGGAAGCAGCGCCTGCTGACCCTGCAGCCCGGCGATGTGCTGCTGCATCATTTCAGCCCCACCGGCTTCTATTCGTCGGCGGTGAAGAACGGCTTCATCAACGAGCTGTGCCAGCGCCTGGATCACCAGATTCCCTATTCCAGCGAATGCGTCGGCGACCACGAAGCCGAACTGCCCATCGGCGCCAGGAAGCGTATCGTCTGGGTCACTCCCCATGACCGCGACCGCGCCCTGGGCTGGATGGCCGAGGGCTTCACCGAGGCGCTGCGCACCCCGGATTCGACCCTGATCTTCGTCACCCCGGACAAGGCCGAGGAAATCCGCATCGATCAGGTGGCCTGCATGGGCTGCCTGTCCCAGTGCATGTTTTCCAACTGGGCCCAGAATGAGGCGGGCACCACCGGTAAGAAGGCCGATCCCCGCAGCTTCTGCATCCAGAAGACGCTGCAGAATATCGGCCATGGTGGCGACGTCGAGCATGAACTGATGTTCGCCGGGCACAACGCCTATCGCTTCGGATCCGATCCGTTCTATGCCAATGGCTTCATCCCCACGGTGAAGCAGTTGGTCGAGCGCATCGCCACCGGCGAATAAGGTCTGTCCGGTTTCGGTGGAAGTCCCCTCTCCTCGTCACCCTCGGGTCAAGCCCGAGGGTGACAAGGAAAAGGCCCGCCCTTCCTATTTCGCCTTGGGTTTGGCCGCCGTCTTCGTCTTGGCGGGTGCCTTCGCCTTGGCCGCAGCCTTGGGGGCCGCGTCAGCCTTCGGCTTGGCGGGCGCCTTGGGCTTGGCCGCCTTGGCCGGAGCGGACAGCGCCTCTTCCGCCTGCAGCCAGAAATCCATGTCCCGCCCTTCGGGGCGCCCGGCCTCGTCCCACAGACGATAGGCCAGATCCTTGACGTCATTCCGGTGGCTCATGGGTGCGTTCCTCTTGCCGCTGCTGCGTATCGCCGAAACTTTAGCGCACGCGGTGCGGCGCGACAATCTCGGCAGACGGCAAGGCGGCCGCGTCATCGAGGCTCGAAGCTCTATAAAAGCCGAAGCCCCGCGGGGATCAAAGTCCGGCGCGGGGCATTTGGCTTGCGGGCTCACAGGCCCTGTTATGTCGGCGCTCTGGCCGATAAGTCGTGCATCAGTACTGTAAAAGTCGGAGATGCCAAGCTAGCAGCACCTCATATTCGACCCGGTGGCGTCATGTCTATTGTAACACCCTCCCATCCCTTACGGCGCGCCCCACATGAGGCGGGCTGTCAGTGGATACTCTGGTGACAATCGTCCAAGCCGCTGTGTCCTCCTGATTTGCTACAAAACAATTATGTCTCAACTTGCCGCCTATTGTCAATGAGTCGGCGCTGGCCTTATGACGATAACCTCATTATGTCAGTGGGATCTTCGTCGAAAGGCATGGCGCCGTCCTTTTCGCGAACCAGGTCGAGGCAGGCCGCCACCACCTTGGGATCGTAGCGGGTGCCGGAATGACGCTCGATTTCTTCCATGGCGGCCGCCAGCCCCAGGGCCGGGCGATAGGGACGGTGCGAGACGATGGCCTCGAAGACGTCGGCCACGGCGATGATGCGGGCCTCCAGGATGATCTGGTCGCCCTTGAGCCCATCGGGATAGCCCGAGCCATCCATGCATTCATGGTGCTGGCGCACCATCTGGGCCACCGGCCAGGGAAAATCGATATTGCGGATGATCTCCCAGCCCATGCGGGGATGGGTCTTGATCACCTGGAAGGCTTCGGCCGACAGCTTGCCGGGGCGGCTGAGGAATTCAGCGGGAATGTGGATCTTGCCGATATCGTGAATCAGGCCGCCGGTCTCCAGCCCCTCCACCATATCGTCAGCCAGGCCCAGTCGCCTGCCGATGGAACCGGCCAGTTGCGACACCCGGCGCTGGTGGCCGGTGGTATAGGGATCGCGCATTTCCAGGGCCAGCGACACCGTGCGCACGGTCTGGCGCAGCACCTGCTTCAGCCGCTCGGCACTGGCGCGGCGTTCCTGGTCCATGGCCATGCGCTCGATGCCATAGAGGATGGTGCGGCGGATGGAATGGCCGTCGCCCTGGCCCTTGATCAGATAGTCCTGGCAGCCGTGCTGCACCGCCTTCAGGGCCATGTCCTCGTCCTGAAGCCCGGTCACAACGATCAGCGGAACGTCGGGAGCGGCCTTGCGGATGGCGTCGATACCCTCGGTGCCGTGGGCGTCGGGCAGCGACAAGTCCAGCAGGACCGCATCCGGACCATTCGCGGCCAGCCGCGCCAGCCCAGACGCCAGACAATCGGCGAAGGTCATGTCGAATCCGCCGACTTCGGAGAGAAGCAACTCCATCAAGCGGGAATCACCGGGATTATCCTCGATCAGAAGGACCCGGATCATGGATGAGGCTGTAATGGCCATCACCCGTCCTTTCGCAATAATTTCTTCATGCAGTGTGGGGCACGGAACGGTGACGGGGGTATGCCGGTTCGGCATATCCGATCCGCGATTCCCGCTGGAAAAGATGATGTCTCTGGCCGCTTATGGCCTGCGCCCGACAGCCAGTGCGTCGCGGGCATGCTCATAGGCCAGTTGGAAGGCCTCCATGCCATGGGGGGACACCGTGCCATCGGCCAGACCCAGCAGCACCTGATTGAGAATCTGTTCCAACTCGGCCTCGGCGGCGTTCATCTCCTCGGCGCTGGCGGCGGCCTTGATGCGCTGGCCCAGGCGGATGACATCTGCGGTGCGGTCGCTGGCCACCGGGCGGCGGCGGCGGAGAACCGTGCCATACAGGGCGACGGCCATGGAGCCGACGACGCTGGCCACCGACATGCCGATATAGATCAGGTCGGAATAGCGGTCGAAGAAGGTCTTCACCTCGCTGTCGACATATTGGTTGGCCCCCTCATGGGCGGGGATCAGGGCGCCTTTTTCGGTGTCGGGCGGTTCGATATGGGTGGCGAAGGCGTTTTCCACCGCCAGGAGGCGGCCGCTTTCGAACAGGGCCCGCATCAGCTCGACCACATGCTGCTCGGCCAATCCCCGCCGGACCACCAGAATCTTCTGCAGCGCCACCGTCTCCATATCCTCGTCGGGGATGCGGGGCGAGCCCATCAGCAGGCCGGCCTCGATGGTTTCGGCCTGGATGCCGGGAAGCTTGCGCTGCAGCGCCTTGGCGTCGGTCAGGGCATGGACGGTATAGCCCTTGGCGGTATTGGACAGGAACTCGAAATCCGACGACACCCCCAGGCGTGACAGGGGATAGACCAGGACCGCCAGATCGGCCTGGGCCGGGATCAGCTTGTCCATCTGGGTGCCCGGCGGATGGGTCTTGATCTCGGTCTTGGCGAAGTCGAACTTGTACTGCTCCAGCAGGCGGCGCAGGAAGGCCTCGTTGCGGCCGTCGCGGCCGATCACCGCCACCTTGCGCCCCTGGAGGTCGGCCAGGGTGGACATCTTGGCCCGCTTGGCGCTGATCAGCAGCAGCACCTCTTGTTCCAGCACCGCCAAGGCACGGGCATTGGTGGGTATCTTGCGGTCATCGGTGCGGATGATGGCCAGATCGGCTTCGCGGTGGGTGAAGCTGTTCAAGGCCTGGGTGCGCGATTCCGAGGTGATCACCGTCAGGCGCACCGAGGAATGGTTCTGGCGCAAAGCCTCCGCCAGCTTGGCCGCGAAGCGGTTCTCGGGCGTGCCCTCGGGGCCGACGGCGATGGTGATGACCGTGGGGCGGCGGATCCACTCATTGGCCACCAGCACCGCCACCACCGTCAGGAAGGTGGTGGCCAGCGCCAGCAGCAGGATGCGGATCCGGTTGGGCACTTCTTGCTAAAGCTCCCGATAAATGATGAGCAGGACGCCCACCATGGAGAAGCAGATCGGCCAGACCAGTCCGGCCACGGTCTTGATCCGGCCATCGGTGCGGATTTCCAGCCAGCGCATCCAGCCAGCCATCACCCCGAAGATGCCCATGGGAATATGGCTGAACTCGATCAGGAAGCGCTCCTTGACGTCGCTCAGCGTGTGGTTGTGCACCAGCAGCAGGGCGGCGCCCACCGCGCACAGGATGGGGAAGATCAGGGCGTGGCGCTCGGCTTTCAGCCGACCGGTGCGCACCGCCCATTCGAACAGGCCGAAGGGGAACAGCAGCAAGCCCACCACCCGGTGCTGGAACACCTCGGGATCGGTCAGGGTCTCGAAGAAGCCCCGGGGGCCGATGGGCCAGCTTTCCGGGTCGGAACGGATCATGATGGCGGCGCCCAGGACCAGGAAGATCAGCGGCCAATGCCGTGCCCAGCGGGCACCGGCCCCATTGGCGATGGCCATCAGCCCCATGGCCAGCACGAAGATGCCCGCCCAGTTGTGGTTGAACTCCGACCACATCTTGTCGGCGGTTTCCATCTCGGCGGTCTTGCCCTCGGCGTCCACATAGATGCTCAGCGTCGAGGGATCGGGGCTGACCAGGCGCGGCATGCGGTCGGGCAGCATGCGCTCGGCGATTTCCCTGATCGTGGCCTGGAACTCGGTCTGGTCGATGGACGGCGGTTGCGAGGCCATGGAGGCGGCGATCATCAGCACGGTGATGCCGATGCCGATCTCCACCTCGGCGAAGCGGCGCAGGCGGAACAGGCCCTTTTCCACATCGCCCTCGGGGCGGTGGGTGGCGGAGCGGTTCATGGCGGCGAGCAGCAGCAGAACCGCCAGCAAGGTGATCTTGGCCCCGGTCATGATGCCATAGGCGGTGCCCACCAGCCCGGCGAGGGTGTTGATGTAGCCCCAGGCCAGCAGGGCGGCGCCGGCCAGCAGCAGACCCACCGCCACGGTGAACAATTGCGAGAACCGCACGCCGACGGCCAGGCGGATATGGCTGTCCTTGAAGCGGCCCAGGGCCAGCAGCATGAAGGGAATGCCACCGATCCACAGCGAGGCGCCCAACTGGTGCAGCACGCCCGCCGCCACGAAATAGGGGCGGTCGTCCAGGCGGGCATAGGCGTGGCTGGACAGGATGGAGGCGATCAGCACCACCGCCGCGGCGGCGGCCAGCACATAGGCGCGATTGCCCCCGGCGGAGCGCGCCGCCAGCCCGGCGGCGACGGCGGCGGCGGCCATCACCAGATTCCAGGCGATGAAATCGGCGCCCATGGCCTCGTGGGTGTCGATCTCCAGTCCCGCCACCAGCTGCGCCAGGGTGTTGAGGATGGCGATGGTCACCACGGCGGTCAGGGCGAAGCCGGACCACGAGGTCCAGCGCAGGCCGGTGGCCTCGAGCTCGGCGGCCTGGCCCGCCAGGCGGGGCGCCATGGGCCGCACGAAGGCCAGCACGAACATGACGCCGCCCAGTACGAAGGACTGGGCCGTCAGTTGCAGGCCGCGCAGGATGACGCCGATGAAAGCCAGGATGTCGGGAGGAAGGGCGGCCAGCATCTCAGCGCTCCTTCGCGGTGAAGGGAACCTTGCCGCGGCTGACATGGCCGTCCACCGACAATACGTCCCACAGCAGCTGATAGGTCCCGGGCGCCAGCTTGGCCGCCGTGGCGGCCAGATCGGCCTCGGTCTTGCCCTGGCGGACCTCCAGTACGGACTCGCCGCCCGGTCCCTTCAGCACAAGGCGCGACCGCCTCGCGTCGACCCGGCTGTTGTAGCGGAGCACGAACTCCACGGCCTCGCCGACCACGGTGGCCTTGGCGTTGGGTTGCGAGTCCACCAATACCGCATGGGCCCGGACCGGGGACGCCATCAGCAGCCCAATGGCTACCGCGACGCATGACAATAGCAGTCGACTCATTTCTCCACATTCCCTGGCAATCATCCGAATTCGCGGCAGACCGTGCCACGGTCCGGCCGCCGGAGCAACCTTCTGGCATACATGTGCGGTGTGATTTCCGCGCATGCGCTCTTGACGGATGGCCCCGGGGCGGCACAGTGATGGCCGAGGATGGTCTTAGGGGATGACATGGAGCGCGGTGAGCCCGAAGAGCTGTGGCGGCGGTTGCAGGCCGAGGGGGCTCATGCCCTGGACGCGGCCGAGCGGTTGCGTCTGGCGTCCTGGGCGGAAAGCCCGGCCCCAACCCATGAGGCGGAGGCGACCCGCCTGCAGGAACTGGCCGCCGCCCTGATCGCCGAGGGCGAGACCGAAGCCGCCCTGGCAGCCCAGCGGCTGGCGGTGGACGGGTTCGAGCGTCTGGCCGTGCCCGGTTCGATCGCCCGGCTCGATGCGTTGCGCTCGCTGGCCACCGTGCTGCTGCGGGCGGACCGGCTGGACGAGGCCGAGGCGGCGGTGGACCGGCTGGCCCTGCTGGCGGCGGAGTTGAAGCGCGGTCGTGACGGGCAGGAGGCCCTGGTCCTCTATCATCGCGCCGCCATCGCCGACCGGCGGGGCGACGGGGCGACGGCTCCGGTGCTGCTGCGTCAGGCCCTGGCCCTGGCGGAAGGCGAATACGGCCCGGTGGGCGGATGGCCCGAGATCATCCGCCGTGCCCTGGCGGGCAGCCTGGATTTCCTGGGCATGGACACGGAATTGCTGGCCCTGCTGCGCCGGGGCGCCGCCCTGGCCTCCGGCACCCCGGAGGCCGAGCGCGTCTGGCTGGTGCAACTGGCCAAGCATCTGGGCCGCCAGGGGCCGTCCGCCGAGCTGGAGCAGGTGCAGCAGCGGCTGGTGGATCTGGGCGAGGTCGCCCTGCCCGAGGAGCAGGCCGAGGATCTGATCGGCCTGGGCCGCCTGCTGACCGAATCCGGGCGCGCCGCCGAGGCGGTGGAGCAGTTGAGCCGCGCCTTGTCGCTGATCGATCCCGCCGACATGGAGCCGGGGGTGCTGGCCTCGGCGCGGTTCTGGCTGGCCGAGGCCATGAGCCGCACCGAGGATGGCGACCCCGAGGTGATCCACGATCTCTACCGCGCCGCCATCGATGGTTTCGTCGCCATCGCCGGGCCGGGTGACGATGCGGTGCTGCATGCCCGCCACGCCCTGGGGAACTTCCTGTGGAGCATGGGCCTGCTGGAGGAGGCCGCCGCCGAACTGGGGGGCGCCTTGACCGAGGCGGAGGCCGCCCAAAGCCTCCTGGCCGCCGAACTGGGGGACACCCTCACCCGGCTGCGCCGTCGTCGCCTGTCGGTACGCGAAAAGGGGCGCATCTTCGCCTGGGCCCTGGCCCTGGCGCGCGACGCTCATGGCGAGGACAAGCTGTCGGTGGCGCTGGCCGCGCTTCGCGCCGCCGCCGAACATGCGGAATCGGAGGCCGATCGCCGCCTGCTCTGGGCCGAGGCCGCCATTTTGCTGGTGGCGGTGGGGCACGAGGATCAGGCCCTGGCCATCGCCGAGGGCGCCCTGGCCGAGGCCGGAGCCAGCCAGGAACGGGCGCGGGTTCATGCGGAGATCGCCGCCGAGCGGCTGCGCACCGGCGACGACGCCTTCGTGGCTGCCGCCATTGCGCGGGCCTGCGACCAGGCCGAGGCGGTGGGCGGCTCCGCCATGGATGATCTGGTGACGGCCCTGGCGCGCAGTTGCGGCGCCGAATCCCCGGCGCTGCGAGCCCTGCCGGATTCGGCCCTGCCCCGTCTGCGTCAGGCCATGATCGCGGAAAAGGTGGCACGGGGAGATCTGGCGGGGGCCATGGTGCTGTTCGAGGCCTGGAAGGGCCCGCTCCTGGCGGGAGACATCCGCCGCGATCTGGCGCGACTGGCCGCCGACGAGGGCCATGCCGAGGCGGCGGTGCGCCTTGCCCGGGGGCTGGGCGATGGCCCGTTCGCCCTGGACGGTGTCGAGATCCTGTTGCGCATGGGCGCCGAACCCGACGCCCTGGCCGCCATTGGCGCCCTGGAGTCCGGTCTTGCCTTCATCGAGGGCGTCGCCCGGGCGGCGCGTCATTTCGGCCTCAAGGGCGACCGGGGCGCTTTCGTCCGCCGGGCGGGCGAGGCTTTCACCCATCTGGCCGACCGGCCGCTGGAGCCCGAGCAGGTGGCAGGGCCGCTGGCCCGCATCGCCGAGGGCGCCCTGGAACTGATGGGCAAGGATCAGGCCCTGGTCTGGGCGGCCGGGCAGTTGCCGGATTCCATGCTGTCCGCCTTCGCCGGCGCCATGGGGCGGGCCTTGGAGGAAAAGCGCGGCATCGGCGGCGATGCCACCGCCGTGGCGGTAGGGGTGGCGCTGGAACAGTGCCGGGCCTTGACCGCCCTGGGCCGCTGGGACGACGCCATCGCCGCCCTGTCGCCGCTGGACCGGCCCGCCTCGCTGGTGGGGGCCTGTGTTCAGGTGGCCGAGGCCGCCTGCGCCGCCGGACATGCCGAGGCCGCCGCCCGTGCCCTGAAAGCCGCCTTCGCCCGGTTGGGCGGGGCTGATGCCCGCTGCGGCCGGGGCCTGGGCGAGGCGGTGGCGGGGCTGCTGCCCGCCGAATGGCGCGGCGCCTTCGCCGACGCGGCGCTCAACCGGGCCGCCGCCATGGATGACCTTCGCGCCGCGACCACCCATGTGGTCGCCGCCGCCCATGCGGCGGTGGGGGCGGTCTGACGCCGATCAGGCCAGGATCGAAACGCCGCCACCACGGCTGTTGCCTCCACCCGCGCCGCCGCGTCCCTGGGCATCGCCATAAAGCAGCGCCGCCTTGCTGGGGGACTGCGACAGGGTCTCCCCGGTCTTGCTGTCGCGCCAGACCTGGACCAGGGCGCCGGTCAGGGTGTCGACGGTGAAGATGGGGCTGGAATAGAACAGCGTGTCATCGGAGGTCGCGCTGCCGGTCGAACTGGCAGTCGTCGTTCCGCCGGACGATGCCGACACCTTCGTCGAGGACGTCTGGGAGGCTGCGACCTTCGTAAGGCCGGTGATGTCCATGGTGTCACCCGCATGACCGATGGACGATCATCGCATGGATCGTCCTTGTCGGGTTACACGGCCGATAGCGGCGCTTCCATGCGCGAAGGCCAGTCGAGGCGTCGGCGGATGATGTCGACCACCGCCTCGGCGATGCGGCGGGGGCGCTCGTCGATGCCGTCCAGCCGGGCCTGGCCGATGCGGGGGTCGATCTCGGCGATCTTGTTGCCCGCCAGCACCGGCACGCCGTCGCGGGTCAGGCCGCGCACCATGCCGTCGAAGGCGGCCATCACCGGCAGTTCCCCCACCCAGGCCACCACCTCGCCCTCGCGCACGGTGGCGCCGATGGCCACCGCCGAGCGCAACACCCCCGCCGCCGGGGCATAGCGGAAACGGTCGCGGGCATGGCCCAGGACGGCGCGGGGCTCGCCTGCCAGCTCCATGGTGGCGCCCTGGGCGACGATGGTTCCCAGGGCCTCCCAACTGGTCTCCACCGCCATGTCCACATTGACGCCGACGACGCAGCCCGGCCCCATGCCGATCACCAGCGGCGCCAGCCCGATCTGGGACTCGGGGGCCTGCTGCTTGTTCATGCGGGCATCCACCAGCACCTGCCAGGGGGCCTGGGCCAGCATCTGGCCGAAATCGCCATAGAGCAGGGGGATCTCGCCCGCCTCCCACACCGTCTCGGCCCGGGTCGCGCTGTCCAGGCGCCGGGCGGTGAATTCCTCCAGCCGGGCAGTGCCGTCGAACACCGCGTCGGAAAAGGCCATGCGACGCCGGATGGCGATGGGCGGACGCGAGGCCTGGACGGCGGGTCTGGCCCCGGCCCGGCGCAGCAGGCAGGCCACCGCCGAGGCGATCTCGCCGACGCCGCGCACCAGGACCCGTGTCGATTGCGGATGACTCACGCCGTTGTCTCCCCCGTGATCGGCCCAGAATACCAACCCGGGGCGGCGCTGTCGCGGCGGTTGACTTTGCCGGGCCACGGCATACCCTCTGTCCCATGGGGGCGGATGACAAGGGGCGCCGGTGGCGATGACGAGACCAAGGACGGGGAGGCTGCGGGCGGTGCTGGTGGCGGCCATGCTGGCGGGCGCCCTGGCGGCCTGTTCGTCCAAGGCGGTGGTCGGCCTGCCGCCGCTGGAGGCCTCCTGGCCCGTCCCCGCCGAACCGGCCCCGGTGGTTCCGTTGCCCGAGGCGCCGCTGGTGCAGCTCGACATGCCCGCGGACCTAGCCACCGATCCCGAGGCCCAGCGCTTCCATGCCCTGCGTCGCTTGGTGGAGGACGGAGTGGTGCGGCCCGACGAGGCCGATGCCCGCCGCAATGCCAATCTGGGCGCCATGCTGCCCTATTCCATGCCCTCTCCCGCTGACGGGCTGGCGCGGGTGGCGCCGTTGCAGGATATCGCCCGCCGCCTGGGCCGCCTGTCGGTGCAACCCGGCCCCGCCACCGGCGCCGAGCGCGACCTGCTGCTGGACGCGGTGCTGCCCGCCCAGCCCCGCACCCGGACGCCGCCGCCCCGAGGCGATGCCGCCGCCCTCAAGCTCGGCCGCGACCGGGTGGAGCGTCTGGCCGGGCTGGGGCTGGTGGCCCCGGACGAGCGTCACAATGAGCTGGAAGCCATCGGCCAGCGCGAGAAGGTGCTGGCCAACCAACCGCCACCGCCGCCGCCCGAGCCGCCCAAGAAAAAGAAGCCGGTCCGCAAGAAGCCGCCGGTGGGGTCGGAGGGCGGCTCCAAGCCCGGCGACGTTCCCGGTGGCGCCATTCCTCCCAAGGACACCAAGGGCCCCATGGGGGTGCATCTGCTGTCCATGGCCTCGGACAACCTGACCGACAAGGCGGTGGACGCCTTGAAGAAGGAGTTCCCCGAGCAGTTGGGAGCGCTGACCTTCAAGGCGGTCAAGACCGAGATTCCCGATCTCGGCACCACCTACCGGCTGCTGGCCGGGCCGCTGTCGGCGGCGGACAGCGAGCAGCTGTGCAAGGCGCTCCGGGCCAAGGGACAGTCCTGCGCCGTGGCGGCTTTTTAAGAAATTCTCAAAGGAGCCATGCAAACGCGGATGGCCGCCATGCTGCCGCATCGCAGCAATGCGGTCGCTTTGGCTCGCTAAATCAACCGGTTTGTAAGAGATTTGCGCTATGCTGCATTGCGTCATGAATGCAGACCGCATTGCGACAGAGTTGATTTGGATTTGGGAGCTTGCCATGAAACCGTCATCGGGCCTTCGTTTCGCGCATGCGCGGCTGGTGTGCCAGGACGCGCTGTCCAAGGGACATCACAGCCCGGCCATCTGCGAAGTCATTCGCGTCGCCGAGAACATCGTGTGGTATTCGGTGCTGGGTGGCGACGGCATGCCGGTCAGCCGTGAATGGTGCGAGGAAGCGCGCTTCCCCGAGATTTGCGCCAACGCCGCCTGAGGCGGCTTCACCTCGCATGACAGGCATGCCCCATGGAGGCTTGCCTGTCGGGACGGAATATTAGATTATTCTTAAATAATCGACCATTCCGAGCGCGAGGCATCCCATGATCAAGGACTGGAACGAACTGGCCGGTGGCCTGTCGAAGCTTGTCGGCCAGATTCGCGGCGGCGCGCCCGACGCCATGAAGGGTTTTTCCGCCATGGCCAAGGCGGCGACGGCGCCGGGCGCGCTCGACGCCAAGACCAAGGAACTGATTGCCCTGGCCCTGGGCATCGCCGCGCGCTGCGATGGCTGTCTCGCCTTCCACGCCAAGGCGGTGCACGAGTTGGGCGGCACCAGGGAAGAGGTGATGGAGACCATCGCCATGTCGGTCTATATGGGCGGCGGGCCGTCGCTGATGTACGGCGCCCTGGCCCTGGAAGCCTACGACCAGTTCGCCGACAAGGCCTGATGAAACATGCGGAAGGTGGCGATGGCCGCCGCCGTCGCCCGTTCCAATGCCTCCGGCCGGGTCAGCCGGGTGTCCAGCGCGGCGCGAAAGGCCCGCCAGGCCTCGCCCGCCCCGTCCCCATGGGGCAGGAAGACCGCCAGGGCGGCGGCCGGGTGGCGGGCCGATAGCTGCTGGTGGATCATCTGTCCGCCCATGGACGACCCTTCGATGACGTAAAGCGCGCCCAGGCGGGCGTCGTCATGGTCCAGCACCGGGGCGGGTATGTCGGCGGCCGTGGCGGCGGCGCCCAGAACCGCCAACCCATCCAATAGCAGCGGCAAGCGGGGGCGATAGACCAGCGACAGGGCGGGCTCGACCCCCACCAGTCGACGCTCCAACGGGCGGTAGACCGACACCATGCGGTTCAGTAGCCCGGTCAATTCGGCTTGGGAAAAGTCCTCGGCGAACAGGCGGCGGTTGAGCGGCACCGACTCGAGGGTGGCGTGGGCTTCGGCGGTGGCGGCCCTCAGCGCGGCCCAGGCGCCTGCCTGGCTCATGCCAGATTGGCCGAGGCCGGGAAATTCAGCCGGATGGTGGTGCCGTGGCCCGCCGTGCTGTCCAGGTCCAGCGTGCCGCCATGCAGTTCGATCAGGGCCTTGACGATGGGCAGTCCCAGGCCGGTGCCGGCATGGGTGATCATCATGTCGTCATGGGCCTGACGGAAGGGTTCCAGGACCCGGGCGTGCAATTCCGGCGGAATGCCGATTCCGGTATCGGCCACGGAAATACTGATGCCGCCATCGGGCCTTTGGCTGGAGACGACGGTGATTCGGCCGCCCTGGGGGGTGAATTTCAGCGAGTTCGACAGCAGGTTCAACAGCATCTGCTTCACCAGCCGCTCATCCACATTGGCCTGGGGAAGGGGGCCGGCATGGTTGTTCTCGATGCGGACGCCCTGTTCGCGGGCAAAGCCGGTCAGCAGGGTGATGACCCGCTCGATCAGGGGGGCCAGATCGCAAGGCTGCGGCCGCAGCTCCATTTTGCCGGATTCCACCTTGGACAGGTCCAGGATGTCGTTGATCATCATCAGAAGATGTTCCCCGGCCTCGCGAATCAGGCGGACGCCCTCGATCTGTTTTTCGGGCATGGGACCATAGATGCCAACCTCGAGCACCTCGGCGAAGCCCAGCACGGCGTTGAGCGGCGTGCGCAATTCGTGGCTCATATGGGCCAGGAAACGCGATTTGGCCTGGTCGCTTTCCTCCAGGCGGGCATTCAGGTTCCGGATGGTCCGCATCTGGCGCAGGATCACGTCATTGAGCGCGGTGCGCAGCGAGCGGGCGATGTCGATCTTCCACCGCGGCCAGGGACGGGAATGGCCGCGCCGTTCCTCAACCCAGCGGGCGAAGGATTCCCGGGGCAGATAGTTTCCCGCCCGCTTTGCCTGCTCCACCTGATGGGGATTGGCACCGCCCCAGACCGTGGTCCGCACCGTTTCGGGACGGAACCACAAGATCATATGGCGGCCTTCCTCGCCCACGGTGATGGCCAGCACCCCAGAAGCATAGTCGGAGTGACGGGAAAAGGCGGGCAGGATGGCGGCGGCATGGTCGGTGGCGAAGACGCCGTCCGCCAGAAGCGGGCGGCAGGCCCGCGAGAACGCCACCACATGCTCGTGGTCGGGGGCCTGGCCCACGGTGCGCACTTCCAGATGCTCGTCGTCGCTGTCGTCGCGATAGACCACCGCCGCACCCGACGAGGCGAAGAAGATGTCGGTCAGCTTGACATCGCCGTGGACCAGCGGCGACACGAAATCGTCGGCGCCCGCGATCTGTTCCAGCAGCTTGGCGTGCAGGATCACATGGCGGGCGCGGGCATCGCGCTCCTCGGCGGTTTCCGTGGCCGACAGCCGCATGGCCAGGCCGGTGGTGATGGTCATCACCTGCTGGCGGGCGGGAATGCTGACCCGGTGGGGCTGGCGGTGATGTCCCACCACCAGGCCCCACAACCGTCCCTCGTTGATGATGGAGATGGACATGGCGCCATCGACGCCCAGATTGCGCTGATACAGGCGATGGACCGGCGACAGGCTGCGCAGCCGCGAAAAGGTCAGGTCGAAGGGCGCGCCGCTGCGGGGGTCCAGGGGCGGGTCCAATTCGGCGGGGTCGTAGTCGCGACGAGGAACGAAACGGCAGGGGCTGAGCAGATACAGGGCGCGCGCCTGCGCCGGGATGTCGGCGGCGGGGAAGTGAAATCCGACGAAGCTTTCCTCCCATTGGTCGGTCTTGGACTCGGCCATGACCTCGCCATGCCCTTCCTCTTCGAAGCGATAGATCAGCACCCGCTCCATGCCGCTGATGCGGCGAATGGCCCGGGCGGCGATGTCGCAGAGGGCTTCCAGGGTATCGGCGTTGTTCAGGCGCTCCAGGACGGCGCCAAGATCGGTCAACTGCAGGGCAGAGGCCTTGTCCTCGTCGCAAAGCGGCTCGATCTCGATGAAGGTGGTGTGGTCATGGGTATGGATAAAAGCGACGTGGTCCTGGTCCAACTGGAAAGCGCCATCGCTGCCGCAAGCCGCCAATTCGGGCCAGAGTTCACTCAGCCGGTGGCCTTCCAGCGGCCGCGCCAGACGGGGAATCATGGCATGGTTGTCGCTGGCCGACAGGATCGTTCCGTGCCGGGTGTCGACGCACAGCATCACGCCATGGGGCTGGATGCAGGCGGCATGGTGGAGTGCCTCGGTCTCGCAGTGATCGCGAACGGGCCCCCCGCTCGCTTGCGCCCCGGTCTGGCTTGGCATCATTTGATCGCGCAACCGTTCCTGCCCTGGCTGAAAGTCATACTTCCCATACCATGGTATGATAGCGAATATCCCGCCTGGGAAGAACGCGAATATACAACTTTGTTATTCAATCTGAAATCATTCGAGTGCGCCTGGCCGCCAAGACCGAAGCGGGCCGCCGGTTTCGGCCGCGTTGACGCCGGGTGGTCAGGCGGTCCACCATGGCGGCGGTCCGGTTGCGGTCCGGTTGCGGTCCGGTCCGCGCATGGTTGGGATGGCCCATGAAAGAGCATGAGATCGAGGCGGCCTGGCAAGGCCTGGCCTCCTGCGAGCGGTGCCAGATCCGCGATCTCGTCCTGTTCGCCGATCTGGCGGGCGAGGATTTCGGGGTCATCCATCTGCCCATCGAGGATCTGTGGCTGCCACCCGGCGCGCCGCTCTATCAGCCGGATCAGGCGGCCACCCATATCCACACGGTGCGAGAAGGTCTGTTCAAGCTGGAACAGTACCTGCCCGACGGCAACCGCCGCATCGTCAGCCTGTTGCGCCAGGGCGACGTGGCGGGGCTGGAGGCCATCGTCGCCGACCGCTACGAGCATGCGGCGGTGGCGTTGCAGGCCTCCAAGGTCTGTCGCATTCCCAAGGATGTGGTGGCGCGGCTGTCACCCAAGCTGAACCGGCAATTGATGAATAAGTGGCACGAGGCGGTGCGGCGTTCCCATGAATGCACCCGCGAACTGTCCACCGGCAGCGCCCGCCAGCGCCTGGCCCGGCTGTTCGGCCTGCTGGCGCCGCCTCTGGTGCCGCGCTGCCGCCTGTTCGGGCGGGAGGATGTGGGCGCCCTGCTCGGCATCACCACCGAGACCGCCAGCCGGGTGGTGGCCGAGTTCAAACGGAGCAGCATCATCACCGAGGTCGCGCCCAATCTGTTCGAGCGCGACCTGGCCGCCCTGGAGCGCATCGCCGCCGAGGGGTGATCAGCGTTCCGGCCCGGCGAACAGGCTTTCGCTCACCACCCGTCCCTGGGGGCCGTCGAGGACGAAGCGCAGCGGCACCGCCTTGGCGGCGACCGAGGCGGACGGCGCCGACACGAAGAGCTGGAAGCTGCCGACGCTGTCGCGGGCGACGTCCAGATCCACCGTCTCGCCGCCCTTGCCGCCGCCGACCACGTCCATGCTGGCCCCGGCCAGGCCGTCCAGCGTCAGGCGATAGGTCCGGCCTTCCGACGACATGTTCAGCACCTTGTAGACATAGCCGTTGCGGATGGAGCCGTCCGACATCTGCACGAATAGCGGCGAACGCTCGTGCAACACGTTGACGGTGGTGTCGGGGCGCGACACCAGACGGACCAGCATGACCGAGGCCACCGCCAGCAGAATGCCGCCATAGATCAATGTGCGCGGCCGGATCAGCCGCAGCCGGGTGGCAAGCCCCTGGCCACGTGCCGCCAGATTGGCGGAAGAGTCATAGGACACCAGCCCGCGCGGCAGGCCGAAGCGGTCCATCACCGCGTTGCAGGCGTCGATGCACAAGCCGCAGCCAATGCAGGCCAACTGGTTGCCGTCGCGGATATCGATGCCGGTGGGGCAGACCTGGACGCAGGCGCGGCAGTCGACGCAATGGCCGCGCCCCTGGAAGTCGCGGTTGGCGGGGGCGGGAGCGCGGGCCTCGCCGCGCCAGGCCTCGTAGGAGATGATCAGGGAATGCTCGTCGAACATGGCCGACTGGAAGCGGCCATAGGGGCACATATAGATGCAGACCTGTTCGCGGGCGTAACCGGCCAACAGGAAGCAGAACCCACCCACCACGGCGATGGCGCCATAGGTGGCGGTGCTGGCCTGGCCGGTGAAGATCTCGCGCAGCATCTGGAAGGCGTCGCCGAAATACAGGGTGAAGCTGATGCCGCAGGCCGCCGAGATGGACAGCCAGACCAGGTTGACCAGCGCCTTCCGGGCGATCTTATTGGCGCCCAGGGGCTTCTTGTCGAAGGCGATGCGGGCGTTGCGGTCGCCGATCACCAGACGCTCCACCGCCACGAACAGATCGGTGTAGACCGTCTGCCAGCACAGGAAGCCGCACCAGATGCGCCCGGCCAGGGCGGTCATCAGGAACAGCGAAATGGCGGCGATGAACAGCAGGCCGGTCAGGTAGTAGACCTCTTGCGGCCAGATCTCGATGAAGAAGAAATAGGCCCGCCGTCCGGCCATGTCGGCCAGGATGGCCTGATCCGGCGCCCCCGGCCCCCGGTCCCAGCGGATCAGCGGCGCCAGATGCCAATAGGCCAGCAGCAGGGCCGTGGCCGCCCATTTCAGAGTGCGGAAGGTGCCCGATACCTTGCGGGGATGCACCTTCTGGGTGGCGACGTAGGCCGCCGAGGATTTACACTCGGCGACGGGGGACGGGTCGATGGCGGACATGGGTCATCCTTGGCGATAGTGGTGTTCAGCGCTTCTTGACCAGCATGAAGGCCAGCAGCCCGAAGCTGATGACCAGGATCGAAACCAGGCCGCCCAGGGCGATATAGGCATCGGTGTCGAGATGCATGAAAAGGACTCCTTGAATGGCCGATATGCCAAGTCTCGGAGCCTACGGAAGCCCATGGGGCGGCCGCATTGACAATTCGCAGTGCAGGCTGAAAAGAGTCTCAAGGTGCCAGGTGGTGATAGGCCGGGCGGGTGGCGATGCGGCTGTCCTCGACGGCGCCGCCCACGGTGAAGTGATAGAGCGACTGCCACTCCTCGGAACCGGCCGCCAGCCCCAGCAGGGCATGGACCTCGTCGTCGTGATAGCAGCCGATGCCGGTGCCCGCCACCCCGGCGGCGGTGGCTTCCAGATAGAGGACCTGGCCGATCATCCCCGCCTCCCAGAACAGGCGGCGATAGGCCCAGGCGCCCTCCTCGGCCAGGGTGCGGGCGAAATCGGCCAGCATGCCCAGGCTGAAGGCGCCGTTGCCCGCGATGGACTGCTGGCAGGACAGATGCGCCGCCGCCCAGCGGATATCGCCATCTCGCAGCCGGAACAGCGGCAGCGGGCAGGATTCCACCGCGTCCCAGGCGAAGCCGGACTCGCAGGCGGCGGGCAGGCGGTCCGCCGCCTGCGGGTCGCGGATCAGGGCGTAGAGGCCGGGGCTCAGCCCCTCGACCCGATGGACGAACAGGGCCAGGGCGCCGATACGTGGCGCCCAGGGGAAAGCCCGCCACGGCACCGCCTCGGCATCCGGCAAGGTGGCGGCCAGCATCCGGAAGAAGGCGTCGCGGCCCAGCCCGGTCTTGTTGTCCATGCGCTGGGCGCTGCGGCGGCGGCGGATGATGTCGCCCGCCGGTTCGCCACTGCCGAGAAGGCTGCCGAAGCGCAGGGGCGGCGCGACAATCGGGGCGGCATCGGGGCGATGGGCGCAGGCCAGGGCCTCGCCGATCACCGGCCAGCTTTCATGAATGTCGCCCAGCCGGTTGGCGGCGCCGAACCAGTGCCCCTCGACCGGTTCCAGCACCGGTTCCGCCAGCGCCAGGGGCGAGACCACGCAGATCAGGTCGGGATGCTCGGGCTCCTCGGGGTGATGGGCATCGGCGCGGTCCAGTCCCAGCAGATGGGCAAGGCGATCGTCGCCCGGTCCGGCCAGGGCGCGCACCCGCCAGCCCAGGCAGGCCCCGGCATAACTCGCCGCCGCCAGGGCGTGCCCGGCGTCATGCTGGCAATAGCGCAAGGCCCGTTCGCCGTATTTCCAGGCCTCGCGCCAGGGAATGGCCGACAGCGCCAGCAGGAAGGTGCCCTCGGGCAGGGGAGCGGGCAGGCGCTCCAGGCGGCAGCGTTCCTCCAGGGCATGGTGATAGGGGGCGTAGTGGTAGAGCGCCGGTGCCTCGCCGATACAATCCAGGGCGGGCAGCACCACCCAGCCCTCGGTGGGGTGCAGATTGCCGCTGCTGGGATTGTTGCGCAGCGCCCAACTGGCGCCGCCCGCCTCCTTCCAGGCCGACAGGCCCAGCGCCAGTTCCAGGAACAGCCCCAGCGCCAGTTCCAGGAACAGCCCCAGCGACCCGGCGTCCAGCGGCGCGGGCGGAGTCTCGGCCAGGGCGGCGAAGGCGGGGGTCGGGCGCTCGGGCGACAGCGGCAGCGCCACCCGGCGCGCCCCGTCGAAGCGGCGGAAAGGGTCGGGCTGGCTGTCCCAGTCCAGATATCCAGGGCCAAGGGCGTAGCGATCGGCGGCGTGCTTGGTGCGGCGGTGATAGGCGGTGATCCGGCGGATGGCATTTTCGGGCATAAACATCTTCTCCGCTGCCGATCTGGCTCCTATATTGGAATGATCGCAAAGAAACTCCAAGGGAAAGGACCGCGGATCATGGATCGCCCCCTCGCCGACCTCGCCGGGGAACGGCTGGTTCGCAAGGCGCCGAACCAGATTCTGGCGCTCGAAGCGGGCGACCAGACCTATATCCGCGACAGTCTGGCGGCCATCGAGGCGGCCTATGGGGTGGCGGCCCTGCCCGACATTCCCATCCAGCTGATGCCGGGCCGCACCCTGATGCGGCTGCTGGTGGATTTGCGCGCCACGCTGCGCCCGGCCAATGACGAGCAGCGCGAGGCCTGGGGCCGTCTGGCCGGGGCCATCCTGATCCTGGATACCGCCTGCGCCTTCGCCAACGAGCATCTGCTGGCGCAGCAGCGCCGCCGTCAGGCCGAGGAACTGGACCCGGACTGAGTCAGTCCAACGGCCGCAATGCCTGACCTTTGGTCGGCATTGCGGCGCCCTCATGCGCCGGGCGGGTTTCTCCGAAACCCTTGGCTTCGCCGCACGGGCGGCGCGGCCGCGCTTGCGGCCGTCCAGCGGTCGAAACATTCGACCGCTGGTATCAGTTCCTCTTGCCCGGCCAGCAGCCGATCTTGTGGCGGGCCGCCTCCTGGCAATAGGCTTCCACCGCCTCGGGTGATCCCACCGCCAGCAGGCGGTGCCAGGTGCCGCGCTCGCCCATGCGGACGCTGATGATTTCCCGCTCCAGCCCCTTGGGGCGCAGCCGCAGCCAGTCCTTCTCGGCATCGGCCAGCACCCGATAGGACCCGATCTGCACCTTGGCCACGGCCGGGGGATCGATGAAGGGCGGCACCACTTCGACCGGGACCGCCACATCCTTGGGAACCGCCGGTTCGGCGGCGACCGGAGCCGGAGCGGGTGCCGGTTCGGCGGTCTGGCGCTCCAGCTCCACCTTGGCGGGGGGCAGGCCGGCGGCGGCGGCCTTGCCCAGCCAGTGCAGGCCCAGGGTCCGGTCGGGGGGCAGGGTGTTGCCGCCCTTGAGATAGAGCATGCCCAGATTGTACTGGGCCGAGATCACCCCGGCATCGGCCGCCACCTGATACAAATCCCGCGCCTTGGCGGCGTCCTGCTCCACCCCCAGGCCCTGGCGGTAGAGATGGCCCAGATTGCGGGCGGCCTCGGCGTCGCCGAAGCGGGCGGCGCGCTCCCAGCGGTTGGCGGCCTCGGGGTAGAAGCCTTCGTGGAAGGCGGCGAGCCCGTCATAGAACAGGCCGTCTCGCACGGTCTGCATGCCGTCCTTGCGCTCGGCGCAGGCGCCCAGCAGGGCCAGGGCGGCGATCAGGGCCATGCTCCTGGCGCAATGGCCCATGATTTTGGTCGTCGCAGGGAATCGGATCGGCATGCGTGTATCACTCGGGAGGAGCCGCTGGAGCAGTCGCGGCGGGAATAAACTTTCGGTTATGTGGTTCCTCTCACAGTGCCTCGCCGCCCGGTCCGATACGATAACCGTCATGGTCCGATACGATCGTGCCTGCGAAATGGAACGCCACATGAGAATAGACCTTACAGATTGGGCGGCCCTGCTGGAAGCCCTGGACGGCATCCGGGCCACGCCCCCGGCCCTGCCGCCGCTGCCAAAGGCCTGGATCAAGCTTGCCGCTCCGGCGCCCCGTCCAGGCAAGGCCACGGCTCGGCGCCGGACCGCGTCCCGTCATTCCCGCACGGGCGGGGCGATGCCCCTGTCCCAATAGGGTTCAGGTCCGAAACTCTCGGCCAGATGGTCGACGAAGGCGCGGACCTTGGGTGACAGATGCCGTGAATGGGGATAGACCGCGTTCAGGGTGGCGCCCTGGGGGACGAAGCCCTCCAGCACCGGCACCAGTCGTCCCGCCCGGATATCGTCGCCCATGAAGAAGCTGGGCAGCAGCACGACGCCCAGCCCGGACAGCGCCATCACCCGCAGCACATCGCCATTATCGGCATGGAAGCGTCCGCTGACCGCCACATCGACGCTTCGGCCGTCCTCGGCGGCGAAGCGCCATTCCGCCGTCATGGACAGGCCATGGGTCAGGCAATCATGCCCGGCCAGGTCCTGGGGCTGGTGGGGGACGCCCTTGCGGGCCAGATAGGCGGGCGCCGCCGCCGCCATGACCCGGATGGGGGCCAGCCGCCTCGCGATCAGCGAGGAATCCGCCAGCCGCCCGATGCGCACCGCCAGGTCCCAACCCTCCTCCACCAGATCCACATGACGGTCGGTCATGTTCATGTCCAGCTCGATTTCGGGATAGCGCTCGAGGAAGGCGGGCAGCACCCCGGCCAGATGGCCGATGCCGAAGGATAGCGGCGCGCTGACCCTGAGGCGGCCCCGGGGCACCGCCTGCAACCGGCTGACCTGGAGATTGGCCTCTTCCAGATCGGCCAGGATGCGCTGGCAGCGTTCCAGATAGGCTCGCCCGGCTTCGGTGGGCGACAGCGAGCGGGTGGTCCGGTGCAGCAGCCGCACCCCCAGATCGGCCTCCAGCGCCGAGACCTGGCGGCTGAGCATGGACTTGGACAGGCCCAGCCGACGCGCCGCTTCCGAGAAGCTGCCGGTTTCGGCCACCTTGACGAAGGCTTGCAGGCAATCGAAGCGGGGCGTCATTGATCCTGATCCCTCAACAATCCGTTGCCTCGATCATGCATTGTTGATCGGCGCGGCAGAAGACAAAATCGGGGGGATGAAGGAGCCTTCCCATGGACATCGCCACCCTGTTCGTTTCCCACGGATCGCCCATGATGGTGCTGGACGAGACCCCGGCCCGGGACTTCCTCAAGGGGCTCGGCGGCCGGATCGGCAAGCCCCGGGCGGTGCTGGCGGTCTCTGCCCATTGGCAGACCCTGGAACCCGCCCTGGGCTTCGCCGCCTGGCCCGACAAGATCAACGATATTTACGGCTTTCCCCCCGAACTCTATCAGATGCGCTACGAGCCGCCGGGAGCGCCGGAGGTGGCGGCGCGGGCCGCCGATCTGCTGGGCGAGCCGGTGCGCCGCGATCCCGGCGCCGGCATCGACCATGCCATCTGGTCGGTGATGAGCCTGATCTGGCCCGATGCCGATGTTCCGGTGGTGCCGTTGTCGGTCCTGCGTGGACCTGGCGCCCGCGAGCATTGGGAGCTTGGCCGCCGCCTGCGACCGCTGGTCGCCGAGGGGGTGCTGGTCATGGGCACCGGCGCCGCCACCCACGGTCTGGAGGATTATTTCCGCCGCCCGGCGGGCGGCCCGGTGGAGCCCCATGTCCAGGAATTCACCGACTGGCTGGCCAGGACGGCCGAGGCCGGTCTGACCGAGTCGCTGCTCAATTACCGCCGCCTCGCCCCCGAGGCCGGGCGCAACCATCCCACCGAGGACCATCTGATGCCGTTCTTCGTCGCCCTGGGCGCGGCATCGGGTGGGAAGGCGCGACGGCTGCATCACAGCGTGGATTCCGGGATTCTGGCCATGGATGCCTATGGTTTTCCATAACCCCAATGCACATGTTCTCAGCATCGGAGGCCTCGTGCTAAGTAGCGAGGCATCAAGACCAATGGGGGGCGTGGGGCATGGCCTATCTGGAATGGACCGAAAATCTGAGCGTCGGCGTCAAGCGCATGGACGATCACCACAAGAAGCTGGTGGACCTGATCAACATGCTGTTCGACGCCATGAGCGGCGACGCCACCCGGGCGGTGGATACCGTGCTCAGTGATCTGCTGGACTATACCCGCTATCACTTCGGCGAGGAGGAGAAGCTGCTGGCCGCCTGCGGCTATCCCGACCTGGAGGAGCACCAGGGGGTGCATCGCGGCATGGTCAAGGAGGTGCTGGACATGCGCCAGCGCTATCTGGACAACCCGGTCAGCGTGTCGCCCAACGAAGCGCTGGATTTCCTGTCCAAATGGCTGATGCGCCACATCATCGGCAAGGACCTGCGCTATCGCTCCTATGCCGAGGGGCAGCCCGATCCCGGGGCCTGATCAGCGTTCGCCGGGCTCGTAGAGCTGGCGGATGATGAACAGCGGCCGCCCCTTGACCTCGTCGAACACCCGGCCGAGATAGTCGCCGATGATGCCCAGCGTCAGCAGTTGCACGCCGCCCAGGAACAGCACCGACATCAGGATGGATTCGTAGCCCGGTACGTCGACGCCCCAGATCATGGTGCGGATCAGGCGGGCGACGATGTAGAGGAAGGCCAGGGTGGAGATGGCGGCGCCGACCCAGCTCCACACCTTCAGCGGGAAGTTGGAGAACGAGGTCAGGCCGTCGAAGGCGAAGCGCAGCAGCTTGATGGCGTTGAACTTGGTGGTTCCAGCGGCTCGCTCGCCCTGGCGGTAGACGATCTCGGCCTCGCGATAGCCCACCCAGGCGAAGATGCCCTTCATGAAGCGGGAGCGTTCCGGCATGCGGTTGATGGTGTCCACCACCTTGCGGTCCATCAGGCGGAAATCGCCGACCTCGCGCGGCAGCCGTACCTCGGACAGGTGGTCGAACACCCAGTAGAAGCCCTTGGCGAACAGCTTTTCCGACAGCTTCTGGCCGGTGCGGGCATCGCGCCGGGCGAACACCACCTCGGCGCCGTCGCGCCACTTGACCAGCATGTCGGCGATGGCCTCGGGCGGGTGTTGCAGATCGGCGTCCATGGGCACCACCGCCCGGCCGCGCGAATGGAACAGCCCCGCCGACAGCGCCTTTTCCTTGCCGAAATTGCGCGACAGGTCGATCACCCGCAGGCGAGGCTCGGCCTTCTGCATCTCCAGCAGCCGCTCCAGGGTGTTGTCCTTGGAACCGTCATTGATGGTGACCACCTCGAATGTGACGCCCAGGGCCTCCAGCGCCGGGATCAGCCGGGCGAACAGCAGCGGCACGTTCTCCCCCTCGTTGTAGCAGGGGATGATGACGGACAGGTCGGGCGTCACTGGGGTCTCGGTCATGATCGGTCCAGGATAGCTCAAGGAAACACCTCGGGAAAGGTTGCCATCAAGGCGCAGTCCAGGTCTTCCAGGGTGGGCGTCAGGCCCAGGTCCCACAGCGAGGTCACGCCGTGCTCGCGGATGCCGCAGGGCACGATGCCCTCGAAATGGGACAGGTCGGGGTCGACATTGATGCTGATGCCGTGGAAGGTCACCCAGTGGCGCACCCGCACCCCGATGGCGGCGATCTTGTCCTCGCGTCCGTTGCCGCGATCGACCCAGATGCCGACCCGCCCCGCGCGGCGCTCGCCCTTGATTACGAAGCGCTCCAGGGTCCGGATCACCCAGTCCTCCAAGGCGCAGACATAGGCGCGAACATCGGGGCCGCGTCGCTTGAGGTCGAGCAGGACATAGGCTACCCGCTGGCCGGGGCCGTGATAGGTGTACTGGCCGCCGCGCCCGGTCTGGAACACCGGGAAACGGTCGGGATCCACCAGATCACGGGGATCGGCGCTGGTGCCCGCCGTATAGAGCGGGGGATGCTCCAGCAGCCAGACCAGTTCGGGCGCGGTGCCCGCGCGGATGGCGGCGACCCGGGCCTCCATCTCGGCCACGGCGGTGGGATAGTCCACCGGCTGGTCGGAAATTCGCCACTCGACGGGGACAGGCATGGAGACTCCGATTGATTCGACGGATGCGATTTGGTATTCCCCTGTCTCCCCGTTGGCAAGTCCCAACCGGGAGACCGGTTCGCGGCCATGGCGGAATTGGTAGACGCGCAAGCTTGAGGTGCTTGTGGGGTAACTCCCGTGGAAGTTCGAGTCTTCTTGGCCGCACCACCTGTAATGACCAAGGCCCGCCGGATCACCTCCGGCGGGCCTTGTCGTTGAGGCCGGGGCGCGCAATTTTGATACCCATGATTATTTTGGTGGTAATACCTCCAACCCCGTGAAAAGCCTGTGGTTTTCCGATAATAGGGTCATGCGGCGCTTTTCGCGCGGCCGCGACTCGGGTATGGTGTCCGCCCTTATGTGAAATATTGTTGCCCGAGGTTGCCTCCATGAGCATGTCCGACGAGCTGCGCGACGCGGCGCTGGAATACCATCGCCTTCCCACCCCCGGTAAGATCAGTGTCACGCCGACCAAGCCGCTGGCCACCCAGCGCGATCTGGCGCTGGCCTATTCGCCGGGCGTGGCCGCCGCCTGCGAGTTGATCGTCGCCGATCCGGATTCGGCGGTGGATGTCACCGCCCGGGGCAATCTGGTGGCGGTGGTGACCAATGGCACCGCCGTGCTGGGGCTCGGCCCCATCGGGCCGCTGGCCGCCAAGCCGGTGATGGAGGGCAAGGGCGTCCTGTTCAAGAAGTTCGCCGGCATCGACGTGTTCGACATGGAACTGGCGGAGCTGGACCCCGACCGGCTGGTGGACATCATCGCCGCCATGGAGCCCACCTTCGGCGCCATCAATCTGGAAGACATCAAGGCGCCCGAGTGTTTCGAGGTCGAGCGCAAGCTGCAGGACCGGGTCAAGATTCCGGTGATGCATGACGACCAGCACGGCACCGCCATCGTGGTGGGCGCCGCCATGGTCAACGCGCTGCGCGTGGTGGGCAAGAATATCGGCGACGTCAAGCTGGTGGCTTCGGGCGCCGGTGCCGCCGCCCTGGCCTGTCTCAACCTGCTGGTCAAGCTGGGCGTGAAGCGCGAGAACGTCTGGGTCACCGACATCAAGGGTCTGGTCTATGAGGGCCGCACCGAGCTAATGGACGAGTACAAGGCCATCTATGCCAAGCAGACCGACATGCGCGTCCTGGCCGAGGTGATCGAGGGCGCCGATATCTTCCTCGGTCTGTCGGCGCCCCGCGTGCTGACCGCCGAAATGGTGGACAAGATGGCGCCAAAGCCCATCGTCTTCGCCCTGGCCAATCCCACCCCGGAAATCCTGCCCGACGAGGTCAAGTCGGTGCGTCCCGATGCCATCATCGCCACCGGCCGCTCGGATTATCCCAACCAGGTCAACAACGTCCTGGTGTTCCCCTATATCTTCCGTGGCGCCCTGGATGTGGGCGCCACCAAGATCAATGACGAGATGAAGCTGGCCTGCGTCTACGCCATCGCCGGGCTGGCCATGGCCGAGTCCGACGAACGGGTGCGCGCCGCCTATGGCACCGCGCCGCTGACCTTCGGGCCGGAATACCTGATTCCCAAGCCGTTCGATTCCCGCCTGATCATCAAGATCGCTCCGGCGGTGGCCCGCGCCGCCATGGAATCCGGAGTGGCGCGCCGCCCCATCATCGATTTCGACGCCTATCTCGACCAGTTGAACCAGTTCGTCTTCCGCTCGGGCCTGGTGATGAAGCCGGTGTTCGACCGGGCGCGCCAGGACCAGCGCCGCATCGTCTATACCGAGGGCGAGGGGCGCCGGGTGCTGCACGCGGTGCAGACCGTGGTGGACGAGGGGCTGGCGCGGCCGATCCTGATCGGTCGGCGCGAAGTGGTGGAAAAGCGTATCCACGACCTCGACCTCCGCCTCCAGATCGGCGAGCATTTCGACCTGTGCGATCCGGAAGACGATCCTCGTTTCAACGAGTATTCCAAGCTCTACCACTCCATCATGGAGCGGGCGGGGGTCAGCCCGGAATACGCCCGCACGGTGGTGCGGACCCGCAATACGGTGATCGGCTCGCTGATGGTCAAGCGCAAGGAGGCCGACGGCCTGGTCTGCGGCACCATCGGCCGCTACGACAAGCATCTGTCGCACATTCTCAACATCATCGGCACCCGTGACGGCGTCAAGGTTCCGGCGGCCATGAACCTGCTGATCATGCCGGCCGGCACCTTCTTCATCTGCGACACCTATGTCACCCCCGATCCGACGCCGGAACAGATCTGCGACATGGCGCTGCTGGCCTCGGAGGAGGTGCGGCGCTTCGGCATCGAGCCCAAGGTGGCCTTCCTGTCCCACTCCAATTTCGGCGCCCGGCAGTCGGCCTCGGCCATCCGCCAGCGCGAAGCCCTGGCCCTGCTGCGCGAACGCGCCCCCTATCTGGAGGCCGAGGGCGAGATGCACGGCGACGCCGCCCTGGACGAGGACATCCGCGCCCGCATCTTCCCAAATTCCAAGCTGAAGGGCGCCGCCAACCTGCTGATCATGCCGACCCTGGATGCCGCCAATATCTCGTTCAACCTGCTGAAGGTGGCGGGCGACGCCCTGTCGGTGGGGCCGATCCTGATGGGCGTGGCCCAGCCCGCCCATATCCTCACGCCGTCGGCCACGGTGCGCAATATCGTCAACATCACCGCCCTGGCGGCGGTGGAAGCCCAGATGAAGCGGTAACAGGCCGTCTCAGTGCGCCGATACCCGGCCCGCCCGGATATCGGCGCGCATCAGGTCGATGGCGGCATCCACATAGGCGGCGGGAAAGCGGACGCCGCGATCCCGTTCCATGGCCTCGAAGATCCAGTCCTCGCCCCGTTCCTGGTGATAGGAGCGGCGCGACGCCATGGCGTGGCTGGCATCGGCCACCGCCACCGCCAGGGATTCATCCATGATGGCGCCGTCGCGAAGGCCATCGGGATAGCCGGACCCATCCAGGCGTTCATGATGCTGCCGGATGACGGTGGCCAGCGGCCCGGCGAAATCGATCTCGCGCAGGATCTCGAAGCCCAGTCTGGGGTGTTCCTTGACCACGGCGTATTCGGCGGCGGTCAGCCGCCCGGGTCGCATCAGGATGGAGCGGGGAATGCCGATCTTGCCGACGTCGTGCAGCAATCCGCCCGCCGTGATCAGCCGGACCGAGGCAGAGGAAAAGCGCAGCCGGCGGGCGAGGCGGGCGGCGAAGCGCAAGGTGCCGCGCTGATGCCCGGCGGTGTGGGGGTCGGCCCGCTCCACCGCCAGGGCGAAGGCCCGGACCACGCCCAGGAAGGTCCGGCCGGGCAAGGGGACTGAAAAACCGCTTCCAAGTTCGATCATGGTCGATCCGATCGCGATGGCGCCCGAAGGGCATATGGGATCGGCGGACGAAAATTAAACCGGGTGGAGCGGGAGGATCAGCGATTGGCGCCCGGCGTCCACAGCACGTCGGCGGCGCCGCCCGCATTGGCGGCGCGGGCCAGCACGAACAACAGGTCGGACAGACGGTTGACATAGGCCACCGCCACCGGATTGACCGGCTCGCGCCCGGCCAGGGCGGTGATCAGGCGCTCGGCCCGACGCACCACGGTGCGGGCATGGTGCAGATGGGCGGCCAGCGGCGTTCCGGCGGGCAGGATGAAGGATTCCAGCGGTGCCAGTTTGGCATTGGCGGCGTCGATCTCGGCCTCCAGCCGGTCCACCTGGGACTGGACCACCCGCAGGCGGGTGCCGGGCTGCTCGTCCCCGGCGGGCGGCGTGCACAGATCGGCGCCCAGGTCGAACAGGTCGTTCTGGATACGCGCCAGGATGGCGTGCTCGCCCGCCTCTGCGTGCAGACGGGCCAGGCCCAGCACGGCATTGGCCTCGTCGACGGTGCCGTAGGCCTCGACCCGCAGCGCATGCTTGTCGACGCGGGCGCCGTCCCCCAGAGAGGTCTTGCCCTTGTCGCCTGTCCGGGTATAGATGCGCGTCAGCCTGACCATGATGCGTCCCCAAGTCGTGATCCGCGAGGTTTATGACACGAGGGGCGGCGAAAGCTCTATACTCTCGTGCGTGCCCCCTGATTTCGGCCGGAACCGACCATGCGCCTGTCCCCTCTGCTCAGCGGCTATATCGCGCGCCAGTTCGCCTCGGCGTTCGGCGGCGTTCTGCTGGTGATCCTGGGGATCATCCTGCTGTTCGACCTGATCGAGCTGATCCGCCGGGCGGCGGGCAAGGCCGAGCTGGGGGCCGGGCTGATCTTTGTGCTGGCGCTGCTGAAGCTGCCGCAGATGCTGCACACCGTGCTGCCCTTCGCCATGATGATCGGAGCCATGATCTGCTTCTGGCGCCTGACCCGGTCGCATGAACTGGTGGTGGCCCGCTCGGCCGGAATATCGGCCTGGCAGTTCATCGCGCCGGTCCTGGCGGTGTCGTCGGTGTTCGGAATCTTCGAGATCACCGCCTTCAATCCCCTGGCCGCCAGCATGTACGGCCGCTACGAGCGGCTGCAGGACGAGTTGATCAACGCCAAGTCCTCGGCCTTCGACCTGTCGGAGGTGGGGTTGTGGCTGCGCGAGCCCCACGACCAGGGCGAAATGGTGGTGCATTCCCAGGATGTGCGTCAGGAAGGGCTGACCCTGTTCCTCAAGGATGCCCAGTTCTTCATCTATGACCGGCCGGACCGTTTCGCCCGGCGCATCAGCGCCGAGACCGCCACCCTGGTGGACGGGGTGTTCGAGGTGCATGGCGCCTGGGTGATGGAAGGCGGGCGGCCGTCCAGTTTCGTCCAGGCCATGCGCATCAACACCCAGCTGACCCTGGACCGTATCCACGACAATTTCGCCGCGCCGGAAACCCTGTCCTTCTGGCAATTGCCGGGCTTCATCCGCTTTTTCGAGCGGGCGGGCTTCACCGCCGCCAAGCATCGCCTGTATCTCCAGTCCCTGCTGGCCTCGCCGGTGCTGTATTGCGGCATGGTGCTGCTGGCGGCGGTCTTCTCGCTCAAGCCCAACAACCGGTCCGGCGGGCTGGGGACGCGGGTGGCGGCGGGCGTGGCCACCGGCTTCGCCGTCTACTTCTTCTCCAAGGTGGTCTACGCCTTCGGCCTGTCCTCGACCCTGCCCCAGGCCATGGCCGCCTGGACCCCGGCGGTCTTTGCCGGGCTGGTGGGCATGGCGGGGCTGTTCCATCTGGAGGATGGCTGAACATGGACCTGTTGGGATCGGTGGAGCGCCACCCCTGGCGGTGGTCTCTGGCCCTGTTCCTGCCGCTGGTTCTGTTTCCCCAGATCGATATCGCCCTGTCGGGAATGTTCTTCGACCCGGTGCGAAAGATCTTTCTGTTGCGCACCCACCCCCTGGGCGAGTTCGTGCGCAAGGTCCTGCCCGGCATCCTGTTCGCCCTGGCGGCGGCGGCGGCGGCATTGGGGGCTTTCGCGGCCTGGCGGGGGCGCGCCTTGTTGGGGATGGACGGGCGCCGGTCGCTCTATCTAGTAGCCAGCCTGGCCCTGGGGCCGGGGCTGGTGGTCAATGTGCTGCTGAAGGATTTCTGGGGGCGCCCCCGGCCCAGCACCATCGCCGAGTTCTCGGGACCGTTCCAGTATGTTCGGGCCCTCATTCCGTCCGACCAGTGCCCCGATAACTGCTCCTTTCCCTCGGGTCATGCCGCGCTGGGTTTCTGGATGGTGGCGTTCGCCCTGCTGGCGTCCCCGGCGTGGCGGCGTCCGGCCCTGCGCGCCGCCCTGGGATTCGGGGTGCTGGTGGGGGGGGTGCGCATCGCCCAGGGGGGGCATTTTCTGTCCGATGTGATCGCATCAGGCATCATCGTCAGCGGTCTGTGCCTCTGGTTGCACCGGGTAATTATTGTGCAAAGCAGCATGACATTTTGGAAAAATAATCGTCATGAAGGCAGTGAATCTCCGTAAGACCCTAGCGGCAGCGCCCTTTCTCGGGTAATGATATCCGTTCAGACCGATCTGGGCATACAGAGCCGGGGCGGAATGCCTTCGCGTCAGTGCGGGGGACTTTAGTTTACTTATCGACGAGAACGACACATGGCATGGAACCGAGATAATCATGGCAGCCGCTCCCGGGATCGCGGGCGGCGGGACGACTTCGGAGAGCCGGCGTACGAGCCGCCGCGCAGCAGCTCTCCCCGCTCTGCCGGACCCAGCTCCTTCGACCGTCAGATGGTCAGTCAGGCGAACGTCAGCGCCACTGTAAAGTGGTTCAATGCCTCAAAGGGCTTCGGCTTCGTCGCCCCGTCCGATGGCTCGCCGGATGCCTTCCTGCACATTTCGGCGCTGGAACGCGCCGGTCTGTCCCAGGTTGCCGAGGGAACCACCCTGGTGGTGGACCTGGGCCAAGGCCAGCGCGGCCCGCAGGTGGTGACGGTGCACGAGGTGGATGCCTCCACCGCCGTGGCGCGCGCCCCGCGTCGCGAGGAACGCGGCCCGACCCAGACCGTGGAAGGCGTGGTCAAGTTCTTCTCCGCCGAGAAGGGCTTCGGCTTCGTCGCTTGCGACGAGGGCGGCAAGGACGTGTTCGTTCATGTGAAGGCCCTGGAGCGCTCGGGTATCGGCGCCCTGGAATCCGGCCAGCGCGTGCGCGTCACGACTACGCTGGGCCTCAAGGGTCCGCAGGCGGATACGGTCGAAGTCATCGCCTGAGTCTTCTAACCGGCCTCTCCCCAGGAGAGGCCGGTTTTCATTTTCCCAGCCTACGTTCCCCGTGATGGGGCGGCGGAGGGAGATTGCGCGCTACGCCGTGACGCTCTCCCGGTCTGACCTATCCGAAGGTATGGATTGACCCAAATCCTGCATTCTGGTACCACAATACCCATTACTGCTTTGTCTCCCTGAGATTGGGCGGGACGCGGTGAAAGCCGGGTCCCGCCACTTTTTTGCCTGCTCTCAATCAGGCTCAACCGCATGCGCTGACAGTCCCTGTCGCCTGTGCTAGCTTCCGCCCGATCAGGGAGGAACCCAAGGACTTGAGCAGATCACGATCCAATGCGGCGGTAACATGGGCTGAGACCATGGCGCTGTGGCTGTTGCCCGCGCTGTTCGTGGCCTCGCTGTTCGCCATGCGCGATGCCAGCCTGCCGTTCTGGCAGGCCTTCAACCTGGACCCCGACTATTATTATCTGCTGAACGGTCTGCGGCTGGTCGAGGGCCTGTCCCCCACCGATGTCAGCCATCCCGGCACCCCCATCCAGGTGCTGATCGCGGCGGTGATCCGGGCGCTGCATCCCCTCGATCCTATGGAGCGGGTGGTGGATGCGGTTCTGGCCGATCCGGAAGGCCATCTGATGGCGGCGACCACGGTCATCTTCCTGCTGGTGGGGGCGTCACTGTGGCTGATGGGCCGCGAGGCCTTCCGCTGGGGCGGCCTGGCTCCCGCCCTGCTGGCGCAGTCCTCGCCGTTTCTGGCCCGCATCATCGTCAAGATGGCGCTGCATCCCAAGCCCGAGCCCTTCATGGTCATCGCCGCCGCCCTGCTGGTGGCGGTGGGGTTCGCCGCGCTGCGGGCCGAGCGCTGCCGCGATGGTCATGCCGTGTTGGCCGGGCTGGTGATGGGGTTCGGCATCTGCTGCAAGATTCACTTCATGGCCCTGGGCGTGTTGCCGCTGTTCCTGTTCGACCGTCGCCGGGTGGTGGTCTATGCCGGGGTCACGTTGCTGTCCTTCGGGCTGTTCTTCGCCCCCGCCCTGGGCTCGCTGGATATCTGGCTGGACTGGCTGCACCGGGTATTCCTGGGCGCCGGGGCCTATGGCGACGGGCCGCAGACGGTGATCGAGCCGGGAAAGTATGTCCGCGCCATCTGGCGGTTGTTTTCCGCCAAATGGTTCTATACCGGTGCCGTCATCCTGTCGCTGTCGCTGCTGCTGGTACATGGCCTGGCCTTGCGCTCCGGTCGCGCCGCGCCTGACCGGCGGACCCGGTTGCTGCTGGGGCTGGTGGCGGCCGCCTTCGCCACCCATGTGCTGATCGCCAAGCAGCCCGCGCCCCACTACATGGTGCCCGCCCTGATGCTGACCGGCCCCATGCTGGCGCTGCTGTGGGCCATCAGCCGGGAGAGCGTGCCGGAGCGGCTGTGGCGCCCCGCCTGGGCCGTGTTGGGGGTGGTGCTGGTGGTGGCGGGGGGCAATGCCCAATGGCGCCAGCGCACCGAATTGGCCCAATGGAGTCGTGATACCCAGGCCTTCGTCATGGAGGAGCGGTTCGCCGCCTGCGCCCGGGTCTATTTCGATGCCGCTTCGGCCAAGTCCTTCGCCTTCCAAAGGGGCGACATGAACGCCCTGGCCCGCTATTCGCCCAGGCTGGAAAAGCTGTTTCCCGCCGAGGAATACAGCTGGTTCATCTTCGACCATACCTGGTGGAAGCAGAGCCTGATGCGCTGGAACAAGCCGGTGGAGCTGGACGCCATCCTGGCGGCGCATCCTTGCACGGTGTTTCGCGGCAATCAGTATCAGCGGTTCAGGGACCTGAACCACACCATGCGATTCGACGACTCCTGCCCGGTGGGCGAGGAGATGATCTTCACCCTGGGCGTGACCTGCGACGGGCAGCCGGTGGGACGATGAACAAGGATGGGACCGGGGCCATGAATATGGGCAAGACGTGGGAAAAGGCGGGTTGGACCCTTGCGGCGCTGGCTTGGGCGAATGTGGTGACGGTCGCCGTCCTCTACATGCTCTATCCCGGCTATATCGACCATGGCGAGCCCGCCATCTCGGCCATGATCTGGAAGATGCTGGGTGGCGCCAAGGCCTACTATCCGCTGGAGTCCGCCGAGCGCATCACCAATATCTACGGCCCCGTCGCCTATCTCTGGCATATGTGGCCGCTGGCCCTGTTCGGCGGTTCCATCACCGCCAGCAAAGTGGCCGCCTGCCTGGGCGCGGTGCTGATGACCCCGGCCCTGTTCCTGCTGGCCCGCAAGGCCGGTCCGGTGGCGGGCTGGACGCTGGCCTTCCTGACCGGCATCTACACCATCGTCATCGCCTTTCCGGTGGTGATCCGCCCTGACGCCATCTTGTTCCTGCTGATCGCCTTCGCGGTCTTCGCGGTGGCCCGCGCCGGGGATTGGCGCTGGAAGGCCAGCCTGATCCTGGGCCTGGCCGCCGGTCTGGCGGTCAACATCAAGTTGCATGCCGCCATCTATCTGCTGCCGGTGGGGCTGTACCACCTGGCGGCGGGAAACTGGCGCCACCTGCCCATGATGGCGGTGGCCGCCATGGCGGCCGCCGTGGCCTTCTTCCTGCTGCCCACCTTCCCCCTGATGGATTATCTGGCCTGGCTGGGCCCCATCTCGGCCAAGGAAAACAACTGGATGCTGGGCTGGTACTGGGAGGTGGCGCTGTATTACTTCCCCTTCCTGTTCCTGGCCCTGGGACGGCGCCGTCCCCTGGATCTGGCCGAGAAGATTTATCTGGGCGCCTATGGCCTGTGCATCCTGGTGACCCTGTTCCCCGCCACCAAGGTGGGCGGTGGCAGTCATTACTTCCTGCCTTTCCTGCCCCTGGCCGCCGATCTGATCCGCCGCCTGTCGGCCGATTCCCCCAATGGGCGCCAGAAGATCGCGGTGACGGTCTTCGCCCTGTTCGCCCTGGCGGGATCGTTCCAGGCCGAGCGGCGCTTCTTCAAGAAGCTGGAATGGGCCAAGTCGCGGGAGGTGGTGGCCGAGATCTCCGCCGTGCTGGACAGGTACAAGGACAAGCGGGTGCAGATGACGGTGGGCCGGGTGGACACCGATCTGGGAACCCAGCTCTCCTATCATTACTATTCCTGGCGCAATCTGCCGGTGTTCAGGGGCAATCCCTATACCATGGACGCCGGAATCATGATGGAACTGACCAAGCTGGGAGTGCCGTTCCCGGACGAGGCCATCCGCCGCATCGAGACCTGCCATACCCAGGTCTGGCTGGTGCCCAAGGATGGCGAGCCCATGAACCTGACCGGCTATTATAACCAGCAGGTCTTCCCCGAGGCGGCTCGCGCCGCTTTCTTTGCCCACCACACCAAGGTGAGCAGCGGGGCCTTCTACGATATCTGGGAATGTCGCCCCTGATCCCTGTCCAGGCGGGTCACGCCATCATGAATTGCGGGCCGGTGCGGCGGCGCAGGCGATGGATCATGGCCAGGGTCCGGCGCGCCATTTCGACGGTGATCGGGGAATAGCGCTCGGGATTTTCAACCACGATCAGGGCCTCGCCCTCGATCTGGTCCAAGGCGTCATCGTCCAAGTCCTTATGGTCATCCTCGGCCGTAGCCTGCAATCCGAACATGGCGGCCCCCTCCCGTCTAATAGGATAGGGTGTATCATGCGAAGGGGTAGTTTTCTACTTCTTTAGGGTAAGTTAATTCGAAGGCGCGGGGCGAATTATTACCTTCGTAGGAGCTTTTCCACGGATACAGGGTCCAGTCTGACCTCCTGCCAGGACATGCCCCAATGGAGGTGGGCACCGGTGGCGAGACCGCTGGCGCCGATGGCGCCGATGGGCTGGCCGCGAATGACCCGTTGGCCCGCCGTCACCGCGATGGCGGACAGATGGGCGTAGCTGGACATCAGTCCCAGCCCATGGTCGATCATCACCGTCCGGCCGGTCAGGAACAGGTCGGGAGCCGCCAGCACCACCACGCCATCGGCGGCGGCCCGCACCGGGCTGCCCGTCGGCCCGGCGATGTCCAGGCCGGAATGGGGCGCGCCGGGATTGCCGTTGTAGAAGCGCTGGCTGCCGAACACGCCCGAGACGATGCCGGTGGCGGGCCGCTCCAGGCCCGACAGGAATTGGGCGAGGGGGGTGGGGCGGCCGCGCAAGTCGCGCATCATCTGGCTTTCGGCCTTGATGCGGGCGACAGCGACCGGGTCGGGCTCGGCCTTGTCGCGGGGCAGGCCTTCGACCTTCTGGACCGGCCAGTCGCGGCGCGCCACCACCAGGAGTCTCTCTTCCGTCGCCGGGGTGCCCTCGATGACCAAACGGGCGGCTTCGGCGGCGTCGCGGCCGAAGCCCAGCAGGAACAGGCCGTCAGCGGCCACCGGCACATCCCGGCCGTCGAGGCTGACCCGGGCACCGGGCGAGGTCTGGCCCAGGACCAGCCCGCCCTGCTCCGGTGATCCGGTCAGGACCGTCTGGGCCTGGAGGGGAAGCGACAGGGACAGCAGCGCGATTGCCAGGGCGATGGTTCTATTTCGGCGCCCACATGATGGAGGCATCGCCCTCTTCCTTGTTGCACAATTCAGTGATGATGGCCGACGACACCCGGGTCGGCGTGACGCCGTTGACCGAGAGCAGGCCCTTCCTGACCAGGCGCATGCCCGAGGCGGCGCAGATGCGTGGCGGCACTCCGGCGGCGGTGACCACCGGCATGCCGCCCATGGAGATCACCTTCAACTCGCCGCCGAACATGTGGTTTGGCGGCGCGTTGCCTTCCACCGCCTTGACGATCTGTTCGACGAATTTCTCGGTATCGCCGGAATCCGTCACCTGGGCATCCTGGCCGATCCACCAGCCGATGCCGCCCGCCAGCACCAGCACCCCGGCCACCGCCGCGACGATGCGGGCGACGCGGTTGTTCGAGGCTTCCTCGGGATCGGGGCGATGGATGGGCTTGGTCTTGGGCTTGGGGCTAGGATGGGACGCGGCGGGCGGGTGGGCCGCTTCCTGCAGGTGGCGGGGCAGGCGCTTTTCCTTGGCGGCTTGCAAGGCCTTGACGCAGGCCCGGGCCGCTCCGCGCATTTCCTCGCGGATGGATTCGGGTGAATGGCTGGGTTTGACCTCGGCCACCGCCGCCTTGATCTGGCGGATCAATTCATCGAGCAATTCGCTGTCGGCGGGGCGCCGCAACATCAGCGCCAGGGCCAGCAGGGAGATTTCCTCCAGCTTGGCGACATCGCGCACGGTCGGTATCTTCCGGACGATGGCCTGGAAGAGAGCGTCCTGCTCCTCGCTCGTCATTGGCTTTTGCACAGGGTATATCCCATCGACCCAGGCTGCCCGGTCCCTGGATATGCTATCTCCGAGCAGTTAACGAGCCGTTAGCTTCGGTCCTTTTGCTCCCCCATGGGAAATCTGCTAAGAACCCGTGGTTCAATCCTTTTCAAGGTTCGCCATGTCCGTTCTTGTGCCCGTGTCGTGGGGCGAAATCATCGACAAGATCACCATTCTCGAAATCAAGGCCGAGCGTCTGGCCGATGCCGCCAAGCTGGCCAATGTCACCAAGGAACTGAACGAGCTGGTGGCGGTGCGCGAGCGGGAATTCCCCGCCCATGCCGGTCTCGCCGCCCTGTCGGCCGAGTTGAAGGCCATCAACGAGAAGCTGTGGGTGATCGAGGATGATATCCGCGACTGCGAGCGCGCCAAGGATTTCGGCGCCAAGTTCATCGAACTGGCCCGCGCGGTCTATGTCACCAATGACGAGCGCGCGGCGGTCAAGCGCAAGGTCAACGACCTGCTGGGCTCGGCCCTGGTGGAAGAGAAGTCCTACGCGCCGTATTGACGCGCCAGCCCGGTTCCCATGTCCGGGCGGCATGCAACGGGCCGATACCGTTTGGTGTTTGAATTGACCTGTCATCCCGACGACCGAGGGGAGGAGGGATCCCATCCTGACCAGGCGGTTCAGACTTGGCCCCGCCGCTCCAGATGGAGATCCCTCGCATGCGCTCGGGATGACAAACGCTAGGGCGTAAACCCAATCGATGACGGGGATGAATCAATGAAGCTTCACCGCCTGATCGACCCGCTGCTGGCGGTGGAACGGCGCCTGTCGCCCCGCCGGGGCGAGGCGTCGGGCGTGCTGTTGCTCTCTGCCGGGGGGCTGGGCGACACCGTCTTGTTCTCGCTGCTGCTGCCGCGTTTCCTCCGACTGGCGCGGCCGGGCGAGGAGGTCACGGTGCTGCTGCGCTCCGATGGAGCGAAGATGAGCTTCCTGTTCCCCAAGCAGGTCAAGGTGGTGGCGGTGGATTTCGCCAAGCTGCGCCAGCCCGGCCATCGCCGCCGGATCATGGCCGAGCTTTACCGCGCCCATTTCCGGCTGGTGGTCTCCACCGACTATCTGCGTCATCCCGACCTGGACGAGGCCCTGGCCTTCGCCTGCGCCGCGCCCGAGCGCGCCGCCATGGCGCCCCGGCCCTGGCCCAAGCACGACCGCCGCCTGACCGCCCATGCCCGGCGCTGGGGCAAGGTGGTGGAGTGCGGACCGGTCCGCCGCGACAAGGTGCTGCGCTGGGCCGCCTTCGCCGATGCCCTGCTGGGAGAGGCGGAGCCCGCCCCGGTGGTGACGCTGCGTCCCGACCAGATGCCCGAAGCGGTGGCGCTGGACCGCCCCACCGTCTTCATCCAGCCTTTCTCGGCGGTGAAGGCCAAGCAGAGTCCGCCCGGCCTATATGCCGACATCATCAAGGCGCTGCCCGAGGGCTGGGAGGTGCGCATCGCCGGTCATCCCTCCGACCTGGACAAGAATCCCGATTACCGGCCACTGCTGGCGTTGCCGGGAGTGTCGTTCGAACCGGCGCCCTTCGCCCAACTGGCCGGGCTGCTGCGCTCGGCCCGGCTGGTGATCTCGGTGGATACCGCCTGCATGCATCTGGCCGCCGCCTTGGGGGCGCCCACCCTGTGTCTGGCCAGCGCCGCCTATGTGGGCGAGATCGTGCCTTATGCCGCCGAGGTGACTCCTGCCTCGTTGAAGGTTTTATACCACCCCATGGACTGCCAGGGATGTCTTGGCGATTGCCGTTTCCCCGCGGTTGAAAGCATGTATCCTTGCGTTGCCGCCCTGGACAGGGCAGAAGTGATCAGGACGGTCGTTGCCATGACGGAGGGTGGGTCATGAGTTTCGCTGCCATGCTGGACCCGGTCCTGCGCTTCCTGCTGCGCTACAAGAGCCGCCGCAAGCGGGCCGAGGGCATCTTGCTGGTCAGTTCGCGCGGCCCGGCCGAGATGGTGTTCCTCTCGGCGGTGCTCAGCCGCTTCATGCGGCTGGCCGGGCTGGACGAGAGCGTCACCCTGCTGTGCCGCCCCGACGCGGCGGGCATGGCCTTCCTGTTTCCCCGGCTGCTGAAGATCCGCAAGATCGAGTTCCGCCGCCTGGACGATCTGGAATACCGCTGGCAGGCCTTCATCGACCTGCATGCCCAGCATTACCGCATGATCGTATCGCTGGACTATGTGCGCGAGCATGACCAGGACGAGGCCCTGATCCTGGCCGCCGATCCGGCCGAGACGGCGGGCATGGTGCCGCCGCCCTATAAGCGCAATTATCACCAGCGCCTGGAAGAGAGCGAGAAGGTCTTCGACATCTTGTTCGACTCGGGGCCGCTGCGTCAGGACAAGATCCTGCGCTGGTCGAAATTCGCCGATGAAATTCTCGACGACCGCCAGCAGCCCGCTTTGGCGCTGTTGCCCGACAGCCAGTTGCCCCCGGCCGAGCACCTGCCCGAAACCATCGTCTTCTTCCCGTTTTCCGGCGTCAAGCAGCGCCAGATTCCCATGGAAATCTGGCGCCAGATGGCCGAAGCGGTGCCGTCGCACTGGCGCATCCTGGTGGCGGGCCACCGCAACGACTTCGACCGCAACCCCGAATACATGGCGCTGATGGCCCAGCCCAACGTGACCATGGAGACCTCGGGCTTCGACCGGCTCGCCTCCATCCTGCTGGGCTCGCGCCTGTCCGTGGGGGTGGACACCGCCGGTCTGCATCTGGCGGTGCTGCTGGGCACCCCGACCCTGTGCCTGGCTTCGGCCGCCTATGCCGGGGCGGGCGTGCCCTATGACGAACGGGTCGCCCCCGACAATGTCCAGTTCGTCTACGTCCCCATGGAATGCCAGGGCTGCCTGGGCCGCTGCAAGTTCCCGCTGGAGGACGGCATGTATAAATGCGTCGCCGAGCTGGATACCAAGGCGGTGGTGGATTATGTCCGCGCCGCCACCGGCGGGGGGATGCCGTGACGGCAGCGGTCGGCCATTTTCCCTCGCCCGCTTGCGGGAGAGGGAGGAGGCCCGCAGGGCCAGAGGGTGAGGGCTTAGTGTCCACCATCCATGCCCTCACCCGGCTCGCTTTCGCTCGCCACCCTCTCCCGCAAGCGGGCGAGGGTTTGTTCGCGAGGTCCTGGTGTTTGTCATGAGTCTTTTCCCGCGCGGCATGCGCCGTCGCTGGTGGATGTTCCGTCCCATCGACGCCCTGGTGGCGCTGTGGCCCGCGCCGCGTGAGCGCAAGGGCGTGCTGGTGGTGCGCATGGACGGCATCGGCGACATGGTGATGTTCCGCGCCGCGCTGGAGCACTATCCCGACGCCTTCGGAGTGGCGAAGTCCGAGATCACGGTGCTGGGCTGCAATTCCTGGAAGCCGCTGGCCGATCAGGTGTTTCCCGGCTTCAAAGTGGTGGCCATCGACGAGCATGCCTTCGAGAAGAAGTGGCTCTATCGCCTGAAGATCGCGCTCATGGTTCGCCGCCAGGGCTTCCAGGTGGCGGTGTGCGACATGTTCATGCGCAAGACCCTGACCGCCGATAGTCTGGTCTGGGCCAGCCGCGCCGAGCAGCGCATCGTCTGCACCCCCTTCATCACCGAGCGGACCAAGGCGGAATACGCCTGGTACCTGGCCAAGGCGACCCGGGTGATCGATACCGGCCCCTATCCCACCCATGAGGGGTTGCGGCATTTCACCTTCCTGCAGGCCCTGACCGGCACCCGCATGCCGCCGGAAGTGCCCGCCATCCCCTGGCGGAATGAGCCTCCGGCCCTGCCCGAGGGCGGCGCCTATGTGGTGATGAATTTCGGTTCCAACGAGCCGGGGCGGCGCTGGCCCTTCGCCCAGTTCCTCGACCTCGCCCGCCATTGCCTGGAGGCCGGTCTCAGGGTGGTGTTCGTGGGAGCGCGGCAGGAGGACTTCGCCAAGCCCGCCATCGCCGCCCTCGATCATCCCGGCGTGGTGGACACCATCGGCAGCCTGAAGCTGCCGCAACTGGTGGACGTGCTGAAGCATGCCGCCTGCGTGGTCAGCAATGATACCGGCCCCGGCCATCTCGCCATCGGGGTGGGGGCGGCGACGGTGCTGCTGGCGGGGGGCGGCCATTTCGGCTGTTTCGTGCCCTATCCCGAGTCCATCCGGCCGCCCCGGGCGGTGTTCCTCAACCACGAGATGGACTGTTACCACTGCCTGTGGCGCTGCCCCAAGCGGGCGTCGGACGCCGATGCCTTTCCCTGCGTCGCCGGAATTTCGGTGCAACGGGTGTGGGAGGCGGTGCGAGGGCTTGTTTCGCCGTCCTGACTTGCGCAAGATCGTGGCCCGACAGTCGCGAGGAACGTCCCCATGCCCAAGCTGCTCCACTGGCTGCCTGTCCTGGTCGTGCTGCTGTTGGGGGGCTGTGGCCCGGTCTATGAAACCGTCTACGACCTGACACCGCCCCGCTCGGCCGAGGGGCGGCAATGCGCCACCCAGTGCCAGACCACCCAGACCTACTGCAAGCGCAACTGTGAGCTGGAGGAGGATCGCTGTCGCTCCCGCGCCCGCGACGAAGCCCGGCGCGACTACGACCGCTATGTGCGCGAGCAGCGCGACAGGGGCAGGAAGGTCGAGCGCAGCGAGAGTTCCTTCGAGAGCAGCTATGGCTGCGGCGACTCGTCATGCAAGGCCGAATGCGGCAGGGACTTCCGGACCTGCTACACCACCTGCGGCGGCCAGGTCAGTTCTCGCCGGGTCTGCACCGCCTTTTGCGACAAGGAAACCGCCCCGGCTGCCGAGGCGGCGCCCAGTTCCCCCAGCGCAAAAGGGTCCGCCAGATCGGAAGCCTCGTCGTCGCTCTGCCGTCCCAATGCCCGGGTCAGCGTCCTGTCCGAGGGTGACTGGTATCCCGCCCGGGTGACCGGCGCGGTGCTGTCCGATGGCCGTTGTCCCATCCATTACGAAGGCTATGGGTCCGAGGACGACGAGGCGGTGCCCGCCCGTCGCATGAAGCCGCTGCCATAACGGTTTCCGGGCTCAGCCCGTCGGCGGCGCCAGGAACTCGGAGGTCAGCCTGACCGCCTCGGCCAGTCCCACCTTGACGGGGGTGACGCCCTCGGGGAAGGCGCCGAACAGCCGTGACGGCATCATGGGGTCCAGCAGCACGAAGACACCGTGATCACTGGCCCGGCGCACCAGCCGCCCGAAGGCCTGTTTCAGGCGCAGCCGGGTGATCATGTCGTCATGGGCCTTGCCACCGAACTGGGCGCGCCGCGCCTTGTGCAGGATGTCGGGGCGCGGCCACGGTACCCGGTCGAACACGATCAGGCGCAGCGAGCGCCCCGGCACGTCGACGCCGTCACGCACCGCGTCGGTGCCCAGCAGGCAGGACTCCTCCTCGGCGCGGAAGATGTCCACCAGGGTCGAGGTGTCCATGTTGTCCACATGCTGGGCCAGCAGCGGCAGCCCGGCATCCTCCAGCGGCGCGTTGATGCGCTTGTGCACCGCCCGCAGCCGCGAAATGGCGGTGAACAGGCCGAGCCCGCCGCCGCCCGAGGCCAGGAACAGCTCGCGATAGGCCGCCGCCACCTGATCCATGTCGTCCTTGCGCACATCGGTGACGATCAGCACCCGGGTCTGGGCGGGATAGTCGAAGGGCGAGGCCACGGCGGCGCGCAAGGGGGCGGCGGCCAGATGGGCGGCGCCGGTGCGCCGCTCGGCCGCCCGCCAGTCGGCATCCACGTCGCCCGAGCCGTCGCGCAGCGTCGCCGAGGTGATCACCACCCCGTGGGACGGCTCCACCACCGCCTTGGCGAAGGGAATGGTGGGATCGATCCAGTGGCGATGCATGCCCACATCCATGTCGCGCCCGTCGATGCGTTCCACCGACAGCCAGTCGACGAAGCGGTCGTCACTGGTGCCGCCCAGCGCGTCCAGCATGCCCTTCCACCCCGCCAGCGGCGCCAGGGCGCGGCGTTCGATGGAGCGGCAGATGCCCTCGATGCGCGATCGCGTCGCGCTGTCCAGTTCGGTGGCCTCGTCGTCCAACAGCCCGGCCAGGGATTTCATCAGGGTCTGCAGCGGAATGGCGAGGCGGCCCAGGGCCTGGGCGAGGTCGGCCGCCGCCTCCGGCAACCCCGGCACCGGCGGCTGGGTATCGGTCTCCAGGCTGAAGGGCGATGAGCTGTCGGCGCTGCGGGCATAGACCTGCTGGCGCACCAGGGCCAGGAAGGTCTCGGACGGGCCATGCGCCGCGCCCTCGCCCAGCCGCATCAGCCAGCCGGGGCCGGGCAGGGCGCGGGCGGCGGCCAGGGCGTTGTCCAGGGCCTGGACGCAATCCTCGGAATGGCCCACCAGATCCTCGGCGCGGCGATGCAGTCCCCTGGCCCGCGAGCGGGTGGCGGCGTCGCCTTCCGGCCCCAGCAGCCAGCGGCGCAGCTCGGCCGCCTCCAGCCCGGTCAGATGGGCGGAAAAGGCGGCATCGGCGGCATCGAAGACATGATGGCCCTCGTCGAAAATGGTCCGCGTCGGCATGATTCCGTCGTCGAGCCCGCCGAGCGCCGCCTGCACCATCACCAGGGCATGGTTGGCCACCACGATGTCGGCCCGGCGCGCCCGGCGCACGGCGCGCTCGATGAAGCATTTGCGGTAGTGGAAGCAGGCCGAGAACACGCATTCGCCCCGGCGGTCGGCCAGTCCCATGGTCCGCGCCCGTCCCAGCAGGTCCACCAGCCAGCCGGGGAAGTCGCCGCCCACCATGTCGCCGTCCCGCGTCGCCAGCACCCAGCGCGCCATCAGGCCCAGGGCAGGGGCGTCCTGGTTGCGGTTGCGGGTCAGTTGTTCCTCGAAGTTCAGCAGGCAGACATAGTTCTCGCGGCCCTTGCGGATCACCACCTTGCGCGCCTTGTCGTGGGGCAGGGGGAACAGCCGGTCCAGCTCGCCGTCCAACTGGCGTTGCAGGTTGCGGGTATGGGTGGAAATCCATACCGGGGCGGCGTTCTTCTCGGCCCAGACGCTGGCGGGGGCGATATAGCCCAGGGTCTTGCCGGTGCCGGTGCCCGCCTCGGCCAGCACTAGGCGGGGCTCGTCTTCCCGCTCGCGCGGCAGGAAGGCGAAGGACACCGCCGAAGCGTAGTCGGCCTGGGCCGGGCGTTGCTCGGCGCCGCTTCCCAGCATGGATGCCAGCCGGGCGCGGGCCTCGGCGGGATCGACCGGCAGGCTGCCGCCCGGTGGCTCGGGGGCGAATTCATTCCATTCCGGCAGTCGCTCCCACACCCGCGCCGCGCCGCCGCCGCGTCCCGAATCGCCCTGGACGCCCAAGGCCGCCAGCACCGGGCTGCCCCAGCCCCAACCCGCCCGCGCCATCATCCAGGCCAGGCCGCGGGTGTCCACCGCCCGGGCGGCGGTGTCGGCGGCGGTATTGCGGGCCAGTTCCTCCAGCAGGCGGCGGCTGGCGGTCATCAGCGCCTCGGCCTCGTCCTCCAGATCGGCGGGACGGGGCAAGCCCATGATCTCGGCCAGTCCGCGCGGCGTCGGCAGGCAGAACCGGGCGGGACGCACGAAGGCGAACAGTTCCAACACGTCCAGGCGGATGAAATCATCGAGGCCGAGCCGCGCCGCCACCGCCGGTCCATGGCAGACCATGGGGGATTCGTTGCGGGCGTAGCGGGCGGCCTGGGCGAGGCTGAGACGCCTGAATTCGCCATCGGGCTCCAGCGCCACGGCGCCCCTGGCCCCCGTCACCAGGACCGGGGCATGGGGCAGCAGGATGCGGGGGGCGTCGGGCGGCATGGCCGGAGACTACAGGGGGAACGGAAAGAGCACAAGCGCGCTCGGGCGCCGGGTGATCTACCGCACCGCCACCACCCTTCCTTCCACCTTGGGCGCCACGCTGGTCCGCGCCGCCAGATAGTCGGCCACCACATTGACCAGCAGTGGGCCGCCGCTGGCGTCCACCACCACCTTGGCCTCGGTCAGGGATTTGTAGCCGTCGCCGCCCCGGCCAAGATAATCCGAGGTGGCCAGCCGGTAGACCCGGCTCGGTTCCAGCGGCTTGGCGCCGACGCGCACCGAGATGACGCGGCTGCCCGGCGGCTTGGCGCCGTCATAGGTGATGGCCATGCCCGAGACCTGGGGGAAGCGCCCGGCCTTGGCCTCCACACCCGACAGGCTGTATTCCAGCACGGCGAGCAGCTGCTTGCCGGTGATGTCCACCGCCATGACCGCATTGCCGAACGGCATCTCGGTCAGGATGTCGCGCCGGGTCAGGGTGGTCCCCGCCGCATAGTTTCGGTTGCCGCGCAGACCGCCGCCATTGATCAGGGCCAGCTCGGCCTTGAAATGCTCTCGTAGCGCATCGGCGAACAGGTTGCCCACCGCCGATTCGTCGCTGCGCACCACGGTGCCCCGGCTGTCCATGGCGGTGTCGAGCCGGGTCAGAGGCTGGTCCAGCGCCTGGGCCAGCAAGGTGTCGTAGCGGGCCACCAGCGGCAGCAAGGCCGGGGCGGGGGCGGCGCCTGCCACCCGGACAAAGCGCCAGCCCTCGGTGACCACCTTGGTCGGGCCGGTGGCGCCGGGGTCGGGGCGGTCGACCACCAGATCCACCACCCCCAGCCAATGGGCATTGTTGCCCGCCTTCAGCACCAGGGCACCGTCTTCCTTGACGCTGATGGGGTCGTGGTCGTGGCCGCCCAGCACCAGATCGACTCCCTTGGTCCTGAGCGCCAGTTTGCGGTCCTCATCCAGGTCGAGATGGGTCAGCGCCACCACCACTTCGGCGCCCTGGGCGCGAAGTTGGTGGGCCATGGCCTGGGCGGCGGCCATCTCGTCGGTGAAGGTGACGCCCTCGGCCTGGGCCAGATCCCTGGTCCGCGCGGTCAGCACGCCGAGAAAGCCGACCTTGACCCCGTTGATCTCCCGGATCAGCGATTCCGCCATGCCGCCAAAGGGCTTGCCGTCGCTTCCCAGCACATTGGTGCCGACCCAGGGGAAGCTGGACTGGGCGATGCGCTCGGCGAAATTGGCGGGTCCGGCGTCGAATTCGTGATTGCCGGGGACGGCGGCCACCGGCGCCAGGGCGTTGAAGAACTCGATCATATGGGCGCCCTTGGTCAGGTTCGACGCCAGCGAGGGGCTGATGAGGTCGCCGCCGAAGGTGAAGGCCGCCAGGGGCGACTTGGCCCGTTCCTGGTCGATGCGGGTTTGAAGTTCCGCCAGGCCGCCCTGTCCATCCACCGGCCGGTATTCGTAGATGTCGTTGACATGCAGGAAGGTCAGGCGAAGCTGCTCGGCGGCGGCGCCCGATGCCCAGAGCATCAGGCACGCGGCCAGCCACGATGTCTTGATCATTCCCCTCGGTCCCCTTCCCCTGTCCAAGCCCCACTTTGCCCGCATCGCGGGCGTCGGACTAGCCAAATGCGGAAATGGAAGGTCCGGGCTCTCCAAGCTCCGATTGCCTTCGTTCGCCGGAAATGGAATCATGCGCCCCCATTCCCTGGTGTTTTCCGCTCGTCGTCCAGTATCCGGGTCGCGCGGCAGGAGGCCACCAACTTTTTGAATCGTTTTCACCTGGACGTGGAAAGCCCCATCGCATGAGGATCGCCGTTCTCGTCGCCGCATTGGCCGCAATAGGCCTGTCGAGCGTGGCCCAGGCCGAAACTGCCCGGCCGGTCAAGGCCAAGGCCCCCGCCAAGGCTGCCAAGCCGGTGGTCGACTCGCCGTTGGTGATTCTGACCAATGCCGCCAACCGGGGCGAGGCCGAGGCGCAGCGCCAGTTGGGCCAGGCCTATCGCGACGGACACGGCGTCAAGGCCGATATCCACGCCGCCCTGGGCTGGTTTGGGCTGGCGGTCGCCAATGGCAGCGCCGCCGCCGCCCTGGATGCGGCCGATCTCTATCAGCGCGGCCACGGGGTCAAGCGCGATATGGAGCAGGCGGCGCAGTGGCTCTACCATGCCGGGGTTTTGGGAGATGCCGGGGCGCGCGACAAGTGGGTGGAGCTGGTTCTGTCGGGCGAGGTCGCCTCGCTGGGTGGCGGCGCCGGGGTCGAGTGGCTGGTGGAAGCCGCCGGTCGCGGCGACAATCGCGCTCCCATGATCCTGGCCGATGCCTTTGAACGCGGCCAGGGCGTCGCCGCCAACGAGGATGCCGCCGAGGGCTGGCTGCGCGTCGCCATTACCCGGACTGGCGACCTGGAAGCGGAATACCGGCTGGGGCGGCTGTTGCTGGCCCGTCCCGCCTATTGGCGCATGCCGACCCTGGAGGAATGGAATCTGAAGGAAGCCGAGCGCAAGGGCCTGCCCTTCGGCGCCATCCCCTTCACCGTCAAGCCCACCGGCCAGGAAGACAAAATTCTCAGCCAGATGCGGCCGGGCATGGTCGAGGGCGAGCGGCGCCTGACCGCCGCCGCCCGTCGTGGCCATGCCGAAGCCCAGTTCCTGCTGGGCAAGTCCCTGGTGACCGGCATGGAACTGCCCATGGACATGCCGCGCGGCATCGGCTGGCTGGAGGCCGCCGCCTCCCAGGGCCATGCCGAGGCCACCATCACCCTGGCCGCGTTGGCGGCGGAAGGGTTCGGCCATTTCGCCCGGGATGCGGTGCGGGCCTTCGTGCTCTACGACCTTGCCGCCGCCGAGGGCGAGCCCGCCGCCGCCGCCGCCCGTGACGCGGTGGCCAAGGGGCTCAACCAGCGCCAGTTGGGCCGGGCGCGGGCCATGGTCCAGGGCTTCCGCGAATTGCAGCAAGGACTCTGATCACTCGCCCAGCAGGGTATTGCCGATGGCGCCGCCATCGCCGCTGAGGCGTTCGCGGATCACCCGGCCCAGGGCGGCCACCAGGGCCGCCATGGGCTCCAGCGCCTCGGGCCGCGTTTCCAGCAGTCGGCACAGCCGCTGGCCCAACTCGCTGACCAGGGGGTAGTCGAAGGTGCTGCCCTGGCCCTTCATGTCATGGGCAATCTGGAACAGTGTCGCCAGATGCGACGGGCGTTGATCCGGCTCGGCCATGACCAGCGCCCAGCAGGCCTCCAGGCGAGCGAGATCGGCCTCGGCCCAGGCGATATAGCGGCCCGACAAATTGGCCAGGGCGGCTTCGGCGCGGGCCATGGCCTCGGGGTCAAGGTCAAGAAAATCGTCGGCGGCGGGCAAGGCCTTAAACCGCCAAGGCGGCTTCCCGCCCGGCGAGATGTCGGCGGGCCTGGGCGATCAGCGTCGTGGCGCGGTCCATCAGTTCCAGCGCGGATAGCGGCTTGGCCACCACCTCGTCGATGCCGGCTTCCAGTGCCTCTTCCAGCACGGCGTGATGGTGGTCCTTGGCCAGGGCCAGGACGGGCGTGTGGGAGGCGCCGATTTCGCCCCGGCGCAGGCGGTGGACGAACAGCATCCCCTCGGTGTGATCCGCCGACCAGTCCATCACCACCAGATGCGGGTTATGGACACCAATCAGCGGCGCGGCGGCGGTGGTGGAGCGGGCCTCGACAATGTCGGTCACCCTCAGGGCGCTCAGAATCGTGGTGATCAACCGCCGCATATGGGCGTTGGCATCGATCACCATGACGCAGATACGCCCGCCGTCCATTCTTCGCCCTCCCCCTTCCGGCGTTTATCCGGTGAATACCCTATCATTCCGGCCGTGAGAGTCGAAATGGGCCAATGGTATTACGCGCTAAACCCTCAGCCACAGCCCGCCCGGTCGGCGGGCCAGCTCCATCCCCGCCGCCCGGGCCAGGGCTTCGACCCGGCCGCCCAGGCGCAGCCCGAAGCGGCGGGCGAGATGGTCGCCCACTCCCGCCACCGGCGCCCAGCCGTCAGAGGCCAGTTCCTCGGCCACCAGCCGCAGCAATTGCGGGTGGGAGGGATCGCCCTGGCGCTCGGCCGCCACCCCCTCCGCCCGGGCCAGGGCGATGTCGGCATCGAAGCCCTTGTCGTTGGAAGCGATGACGATGAAGCCGGGCCTTGGCGCCCGCTCCGTCAATTGGCGAATCCGTGCCGCCATGATCTGGTCGGCGGCCTGGGGCGGGGCGTCGTCAGGGACCAGGACCTCCGCATTCGCCGTCAGCCCCGCCTTGACCAGCGCTCGCCGCCAGGGCTCCACCAGCAGGTCACGACCGAACAGCTCGATGCGGCCGAAATCCCGCCAGCGGCGCACGGTCTGGCGCTGGGCCGGTGATGACAGGTTCTCGCAGTCGATCAGGACAACACTCGTCATGGGTGTGACGCCTTATTCATGCATTCTTTTACGCGTCTTTTTGCAAGCTATAGTATATTGATGGATGCCGCTTGTCTCCTTATCTTGACCGCCATTCGGATCAGCGTCCATCAGGAGAGCCAGGCATGACGAGGACCCTTCGCGATGTGGTGGGCAGCAGGGACCTGATCAGCGTGCGGCCCGGCGATTCGGTCCGCCAGGCGGCGCGGGTCATGTTCGAGAACGATGTGGGCGCCGTGGTGGTGATGGAGGGCGACACCCTGCTGGGCATCTTCACCGAGCGCGACGCGCTGCGCTTCTTCGCCGCCACCCGACGCAATCCCTATATCGTCGACGTCGACGCGGTGATGACGCCGGTGCCGGTCACCATGGCGGCCGACATGTCCGCCGATGAAGCCCGCGCCGTGATGCTGGCCCGGGGCTTCCGCCATCTGCCGGTGGTGGATGGGGAAAGGGTGGTGGGGGTGGTGTCGCTCCGTGGCCTGGATTTCCACGGCTCGTGGCCGGAATGAGGGAAAATACGGCAATGACTCTGCTTCACCTTGGCGCCGCGCTCATATACCCTGTGTCCAACGGGGTGGCGGCGTCACGTCCGACGTGATATGCAGGCGTCCCAGGCATTGCCGGTGGAGTAGGAATGTTCAAGCGCAAATCCCTTGAAGCACAGGTCGGTGACGTCTTCGTCAAGACGCATGACACCAAGGGGAACTTCTGGGTGGTCGAGAAGCTGTTCGAACATGTGGACGGCATCATGCACGCCCGGCTGTTCAATCAGAAGCAGCCCAAGACCATGATCACCGTCTCCGCCTCGACCCTGACCGACGCCGATTTCTTCCAGCGCGCGCCGGCCGCTCCCCATCACGACTGATCCCGCCCGGGATCAGGACGGGACCAGGGCCCGGATCGGCGCGTCGGTAATCACCGTCGGCGGCTGGAACGGATTGCCTTGCACCAGCACGATGGCGGCGGTGGGCGCGGCGGCGGCTGCGAAGATGGCCACCGCCAGGATTTCCGCCCGCGCCTGATCCACATGTACCATGGCGATGGAAATCATGGTGAGAAAGCCCAGCCCCGCCATACCCAGCCATTTCAGCGGATTGACATGGGTGCGGCTGAGCGCGATGCGCATGCTCCGGGCGACCCGCACCTGGGTGACCTGGGTCAGCATCAGGGCATGGGTGGCCGGTTGGCTGGTCAGGGAAATCTCCTCGCCCGAGAGCAGGGCCAGCAGGGCGTCCAGCCTATCGGCCGCCTCCTGGCTGCTGAGCCTGCGGGCCAGCAGCGGCCATTCCTCCTCCACGGTGATGCGGGCGTAATCGGCCACCGCCGCTTCCACCGCCCGGCGCGAGGCTTGGGGCAGCGGTGCCGCCAGGGCCTTGATGCTGCGCAGCGCGTCGCCTTCCTGATGCACCGCGTTCAACGCGCGGTCATGGGCGTTCCAGGTATCATTGGCGAGAAAGGCGAGGGTGAGGGCGAACAACACGCCGACCACGCCGAGGAAGGGCGGCGACATGCCGCGATAGGTCCTGATCTCCTCGGCCCAGGGCGAGCGCAGCGTCACCCATAGCAGGAACCACGCCGCCGCCACCGTGCCCAGCAGCGCCACGACGGCATAGAAATAATGGTCGTAGGCGCCGAAATCCATGACCCGCCCTTCCCGTGAAGCAAGGGCCGCATTTCAGCCTATCTGACCGCCTTGCGCCAGCGCCACTTTGGAACCGCTGGACTTTTCCAACTGGCCGCAGATGAACTTCCCCGCCGCCACCAGCCTGTCCAGGTCGACGCCGGTCCTGATGCCCAGACCGTTGAGCATGTAGAGCACGTCCTCGGAGGCGACATTGCCTGACGCCCCCTTGGCATAGGGGCAGCCGCCGAGGCCCGCCACCGAGGCATCCACCACGGCGACGCCCAGGTCCAGCACCGCCAGGATATTGGCCAGGGCTTGGCCGTAGGTGTCGTGGAAATGGGCGGCCAGCATGGAAACCGGCAGGCGGGCGGTCACCGCCTCGACCATGGCGCGGGCCTTGGCGGGGGTGCCGGTGCCGATGGTGTCGCCCAGCGAGACTTCATAGCAGCCCATGGCGGCAAGACGGGCCGCCACCTCGGCCACCGCCGCCGGGGCGATCTCGCCTTCATAGGGGCAGCCCAGCACGCAGGAGACATAGCCCCGCACCCGGATTCCGGCCGCCTTGGCCCGCTCCATGACGGGGGCGAAGCGGTCCAGGCTTTCGGCGATGGAGCAGTTGATGTTCTTGCGCGAGAAGCTTTCCGAGGCGGCGGCGAACACCGCCACCTCTTCGGCGCGGGCGGCGATGGCGGATTCCAGTCCCTGGAGGTTGGGGGTCAGCACCGGATAGGACGTGCCGGGCCGCCGGGTGATGCCCGCCATCACCTCGGGCGTGGTCGCCATTTGCGGCACCCATTTGGGGCTGACGAAGCTGCCCGATTCGATGACGGACAGCCCGCTCTCCGACAGCATGTCGATCAAGGCGATCTTGACCTCGGCCGGAACCAGTCGTGCCTCGTTCTGCAAGCCGTCGCGGGGGCCGACCTCCACCAGCTTGACCGATTGGGGGAACTTCATGCTCGTCTCCGTCATCGCGGGGGTCGCCCCCACATCGCGGGGTTCGCCCCCACCCCGACCCTCCCCCAGCCGAGCTGGGGGGAGGTCGGGAGGGGGGCTACGGGGCGCTGGCCTCGAAGTCCAGCAGATCGGCGCCCTCGGCCACCGCGTCGCCGACGCCGTAATGCACCGCCGTGACGGCGCCGTCGCCCGGCGCCTTGATGGTGTGCTCCATCTTCATGGCCTCCACCACGATCAGCGGCTGGCCGCCGGTCACCACGTCGCCGGGCTTCACCAGAACCTGCACCACCGTGCCCGGCATGGGCGCCGCCAGCCGTCCGTCGCCCGCGTCGCGGTCGGCGGCCTTGGCCGAGGGGTCGTCCAGCTTGATGCGCCAGGTCTGGCCGTCATGCAGCACGGTGATGTCGAAGCCGGCGCGCACCACCGTGGCCGAGCGTCGCTCGCCGCCGATCTCGGCGGTCAGGGTACGGCCCGCCAGGGTGGCGCGCCGCGCCGACAGCGATCCGCCGGGCAGGTCCAACTGCCAGCCGGCCTTGGCGAAATGCACCGTGACCGGGCAGGACTCGTCGCCGTCCAGGAAGCGGAAGTCGTGGTGGTTATCGTCGTTGAGCCGCCAGCCATTGGTCTGGTGCCAGGGCGAGAAGGGATCGCCCGAGCGCCGGGCCGCCTCGCGGCCTTCCTCGTCACGCCACAGCAGCAGGGCCAGGGCGGCGAAGGCGAGGCCGAGATCGGGCACCCTGGCGGCGGCGGGCAGCAGGTCGGCGCGATAGCGCTCGATGAAGCCGGTGTCGATCTCCTGGGCGGCGAAGGCGGGATGGGCGGCGATGGCGCCCAGGAAGCCCACATTGGTAGTGACCCCGGCCACGTGATAGTCGGCCAGGGCACGGCGCAGGCGGCGCAGCGCAGCGTCGCGGTCCACGTCCCACACGATCAGCTTGGCGATCATGGGGTCGTAGAACATGGTGACCTCGTCGCCGGAGCGCACGCCGGTATCCACCCGCACATGGCGGTTTTCGGCGGGCGGCTCCAGATGGACCAGCCGCCCGATGGCGGGCAGGAAATCCTTGGCCGGGTCCTCGGCATACAACCGGGCCTCGAAGGCGTGGCCGTGGCGGGTGATCTGGTCCTGGGCCAGGGGCAGCGGACGGCCCGAGGCCACCAGCAATTGCCACTCCACCAGATCAAGGCCAGTGATCATCTCGGTAACCGGATGCTCCACCTGGAGGCGGGTGTTCATCTCGATGAAGAAGAAGCGGCCGTCCTGGTAGAGGAATTCCACCGTGCCCGCGCCCACATAATCGACCGCCCGGGCGGCGGCCACCGCCGCCTCGCCCATGGCGCGGCGGATATGCTCGTCCAGAGCCGGGGCGGGGGCCTCCTCGATCACCTTCTGGTGGCGGCGCTGGATGGAGCAGTCGCGCTCGAACAGATAGACGGCGTTGCCCTGGGTGTCGGCGAAGACCTGGATTTCCACATGGCGCGGACGGCCGAGATAGCGTTCCAGCAGCAGGGAATCGTCGCCGAACGCCGCCTTGGCCTCGCGCTTGGCCGAACTGATGGCGTCGGCCAGCCCGGCTTCCTCGGCCACCACCCGCATGCCCTTCCCGCCGCCCCCGGCGCTGGCCTTGACCAGCACGGGATAGCCGATGCGGGCGGCCTCAAGGGTCAGCTCGGCCACGCCCTGGCCGGTGCCGTGATAGCCGGGTACCAGCGGCACGCCTGCCGCCTCCATCAGCCGCTTGGACTCCGATTTCGAGCCCATGGCACGGATGGCGCCCACCGGCGGGCCGATAAAGGTGATGCCCGCTTTCGCGCAGGCTTCGGCGAAACCGGCATTCTCGGACAGGAAGCCATAGCCGGGATGCACCGCTTGCGCACCCGAGCGGATGGCGGCGTCCAGGATGGCGTCGGGGCGCAGATAGCTCTCGGCCGCCGGGGGCGGGCCGATCAGGAAGGCCTCGTCGGCCATGGCCACATGCCTGGACTCGGCGTCGGCCTCGGAATAGACCGCCACGGTGCGGATACCCAGGCGCTTGGCGGTGCGGATCACGCGGCAGGCGATTTCGCCCCGGTTGGCGATCAGGATCTTGTCGAACATGCGTCCCTCTGTTCCTTTCCCCTCTCCCGCTGGCGGGAGAGGGTGGCGAGCGATAGCGAGACGGGTGAGGGCTTTTTCGCCACCGCCACCCCCTCACCCCGACCCTCTCCCCCCCACGGGGGGAGAGGGAGACGTAACAACGTCACGATGACCACCCCGGCTTTCTTTTCTCCAGGAAGGCGGAGACACCCTCCCGTCCCTCGTCGCTGGCGCGGATATCGGCGATCTGGGCGGCGGTCCAGTCACGCAAGGCGTCGGTCAGCGGCTCGTCGGCGGCGCGGCGGATCAGCCGCTTGGCGGCGCCCATGGCCTTGGGGCCGTTGGCGGCCAGCTTGCCCAGCCACAGGTCGCGCACCTTTTCCAGCCCGTCGGCGGGCACCACTTCATGCACCAGGCCGCTGGCCTGGGCCACGGCGGCGGTGAAGATTTCGGCACTGACGGCATAGCGCCGCGCCTGACGCCCGCCCAAGGCGCGGACCACATAGGGGCTGATGGCGGCCGGGATCAGGCCCAGCTTGACCTCGGACAGGCAGAAGCTGGCGCTCTCCGCCGCCACCACCAGATCGCAACAGGCCACCAGTCCGACGCCGCCGCCATAGGCGGCGCCCTGGACCACGCCGATCACTGGCCGGGGGCAGGTGTCGATGGCCTCCATCAGGCCCGACAGCGCCTTGGCGTCGCGAAGATTGTCCTCGGGTGAATTGCCCGCCATGCGCTTCATCCAGGCGAGGTCGCCGCCGGCGGAAAAGCTCTTGCCGGTGCTTTGCAGCACCACGGCGCGGGCTTCGCCCAGATGGGAGAAGGCCTCGGTCAGTTCCTTGATCAGGGCGTCGTCGAAGGCGTTGTGGCGGTCGGGCCGGTTCAGGGTGACGAAGCGGACCCCGTCCCGGGACTCGACGAGAAGATTGCCGGTCATGGCCATTACATCCGGAACACGCCGAACCGGGTGGGCTCGGCGGGGGCGTTGAAGGCGGCGGACAGGCCGAGCGCGAGGACCATGCGGGTCTCGGCCGGGTCGATCAGCCCGTCGTCCCACAGCCTGGCCCCGGCGTAATAGGGATGGCCCTGGGTCTCGTACTGGTCGCGGATGGGGGCCTTGAACGCCTCTTCCTCCTCGGGCGGCCAGCTTTGGCCCTTGGCCTCCATGGCGTCCCGCTTGATCTGGGCCATGACATTGGCGGCCTGGTCGCCGCCCATGACCGAGACGCGGCCATTGGGCCACATGAACAGCATGCGCGGCTGATAGGCGCGGCCGCACATGCCGTAATTGCCCGCCCCGAAGCTTCCCCCCAGGATGACGGTGAAGCGCGGCACCTTGGCGCAGGCCACGGCGGTGACCATCTTGGCGCCGTCCTTGGCGATGCCGCCCGCCTCGTATTTCTTGCCCACCATGAAGCCGGTGATGTTTTGCAGGAAGATCAGCGGAATGCCACGCTGGCTGCACAGCTCGACGAAATGGGCGCCCTTCTGGGCGCTTTCCGAGAACAGGATGCCGTTATTGGCGACGATGCCCACCGGATAGCCCCAGATATGGGCGAAGCCGGTCACCAGGGTGGTGCCGTAGGTCTGCTTGAACTCGTCCAGGCGTGAGCCGTCGACGATGCGGGCGATGACCTCGCGGATGTCATAGGGCTTGCGCCGGTCGGCAGGGATGATGCCGTAGATTTCGCGGGGATCGTAGAGCGGCTCCTCCGGGGCGGCGATGTCCACCGAGACCGGCTTGACCCGGTTGAGATTGCCGACGATGCGCCGGGCGATGGCCAGGGCGTGGCCGTCATCCATGGCATAGTGGTCGGTGACGCCCGAGGTGCGGCAATGCACGTCGGCGCCGCCCAGTTCCTCGGCGGTGACCACCTCGCCGGTGGCGGCCTTCACCAGCGGCGGCCCTCCCAGGAAGATGGTGCCCTGGTTCTTGACGATGACGCTTTCGTCGCTCATGGCCGGGATATAGGCGCCGCCCGCCGTGCACGAGCCGTGCACCACCGAGATCTGGGGAATGCCCAGGGCCGACATCTGGGCCTGATTGTAGAAAATCCGGCCGAAATGCTCCTTGTCGGGAAAGACCTCGTCCTGGTTGGGCAGGTTGGCGCCGCCGGATTCCACCAGATAGACGCAGGGCAGGTTGTTTTCCTTGGCGATTTCCTGGGCGCGCAGGTGCTTCTTGACGGTCATGGGGTAGTAGCTGCCACCCTTCACCGTGCCGTCATTGGCGATGATCATGCATTCCTGGCCCTGGATCGAGCCGATGCCGGTGATGATGCCCGCCCCCATGACGTCCTTGGAATACATGTCCCAGGCGGCCAGCTGCGAGAATTCCAGGAAGGGCGATCCCACATCCAGCAGGCGGCGGATGCGCTCCCTCGGCAGCAGCTTGCCGCGCGCGATATGGCGTTCGCGCATGGCGGGGCCGCCGCCCTGCTTCACCTGGGCCACCACCCGTTTCAGGTCGTCCACCACCGCTTCCATGGCCGTGGCATTGGCCTTGAACTCGTCCGAGCGGGGATTGACGGAGGTTTTGATGACGCTCATGGCCGGGCTTTCCGATTTTTCTTCGTCACCCCCGGATCAAGTCCGGGGGGCCAGGGATGCCCGGGACAAGCCCGGGCATGACGGATAGGGAACGGGCGACGCAGGGCGCTACGCCGTTTCGCCGAACAGCTCACGGCCGATCAGCATGCGGCGGATTTCGCTGGTTCCGGCGCCGATCTCGTAGAGCTTGGCGTCCCTGAGCAGCCGCCCGGTGGCGTAGTCGTTGATATAGCCGTTGCCGCCCAGGGTCTGGATCGCCTCCAGCGCCATCCAGGTGGCACGCTCGGCGCAATACAGGATGACCCCGGCGGCGTCCTTGCGGTTGGTCTCGCCCCGGACGCAGGCCTTGGCCACCGCATAGGTATAAGCGCGGCAGGCGTTGAAGGTGGTGTACATGTCGGCCAGCTTGGCTTGCATCAGCTGGAAGGTGCCGATGGGCTGGCCGAACTGCTCGCGCTCGTGGACATAGGGAACCACGATGTCCATGCAGGCCGCCATGATGCCCAGCGGCCCGCCGGTCAGCACCACCCGCTCGTAGTCCAGGCCGCTCATCAGCACGTTGACGCCCTTGCCCACCGCGTTCAGCACGTTCTCCTCCGGGACCTCGCAATCCTGGAACACCAGCTCGCCGGTGTTGGAGCCGCGCATGCCCAGCTTGTCCAGCTTCTGGGCGACGGAGAACCCCTTGAAGGTCTTTTCCACCAGGAAGGTGGTGATGCCGCGCGGCCCGGCCGCCGGATCGGTCTTGGCATAGACCACGATCACGTCGGCGTCGGGGCCGTTGGTGATCCACATCTTGGTGCCGTTGAGGATGTAGCGGTCGCCCTTCTTCTCGGCTTTCAGCTTCATGGACACCACGTCCGAGCCCGCATTGGGCTCGCTCATGGCCAGGGCGCCGATATATTCGCCGCTGATCAGCTTGGGCAGATACTTCTTCTTCTGGGCCTCGTTGCCGTTGCGGCGGATCTGGTTGACGCACAGATTGGAATGCGCGCCATAGGACAGGCCCACCGAGGCCGAGGCCCGGCTGATCTCCTCCATGGCGATGACATGTTCCAGATAGCCCATGCCGGCGCCGCCGTATTCCTCTTCCACCGTGATTCCCAGCAGCCCCATCTCGCCCAGCTTGCGCCAGAGATGGTTGGGAAATTCGTTGCTGCGGTCGATCTCGGCCGCCAGCGGCGCGATGGTGTCGGCGGCGAAGGCCGCCACCGAATCCCGCAGCATGTCGGCGGTCTCGCCCAGATCGAAGTTGAGCGCGGAATTGAAACCCGGCATGGAACGCTCCCGTTCATTGGTGTTTAAACGAGCATACGTTTTTTTAATTCCGCCGCAAGGGGATTCAAGGGCGCAGAATGATCCACGGCGTCAAGGGGAGTCCGGGCCGGACTGACGATCCGCGGGATCAGCTTTCGATCCCGTTCTCCTGCAGCATGGCCTTGGCGTCGGCCAGTTCCTTGCCCATGGAGCGCATGGAACTGAGCAGGCTCATCAGCAGGTTGTTCAGGCCCGGCGGCGCCTGTTCCATCATGGCGCGGATGGAGGCCTTTTCCAGCACCAGGCAGACCACGTCGTCATCGGCGGTGGCGCCCGCCATGCGCGGCGAATCGTCCATCATGGACAACTCGCCGAAGACCTGGAACGGCAACACCCGGCCGATGGTGACTTTCTTGCCCGCCACGGTCTTGAAGATGCGGACGCTGCCTTGCTGCAGCAAATAGGCGCGGTCGCCGATCTCGCCCTCGCGGAAGATGACGCTGCCCTTGGGAAAGGTGCGCCGCTCGGGAGTGAGGCTCTTCTTCTCGGTCATGTCCATCCCCTGCCTTGACCTGGAAGGCGCCAGCATAGCGTGACGGAGGGCGGAAGTCAGGTGTCGCGACACGATGGCTGACAGACCGGGCGCCAGGGGCTACCCTGCGACCATGACCAAGCCGCCTCACAAAGCTCCCAAGCACGTCCCCATTCCCTCCAAGCAGGAAGTGCTGGACTTCATCAAATCCTCGCCCGGCCGGGTGGGTAAGCGCGAACTGGCCCGTGCCTTCGGCCTGCGCGGGTCTGACAAGATCGACCTCAAGGCCATCTTGCGGGAACTGGAGCGGGAAGGCGCGGTGGAGCGCGGCCAGAAGAAGCGCTTTGCCCGTCCCGGCGCCCTGCCCGATGTGGGGGTGGTGGAAATCATCGGCACCGATGCCGATGGCGAATTGCTGGCCCGACCGCTGGCCTGGGAGCATGACGGACGGCCACCGCGCATCTTCATGGCGCCCTTCCGCCAGGGTGAGCCCGCGCTGGGCGTCGGCGACCGGGCGCTGTGCAAGCTGCGGCGCCTGCGCGACGACACCTACGAGGCCCGCGCCATCCGGGTGGTGGGCGAGGCGAGAGCCCGGGTGCTGGGGGTGTTCGAGTCCAATCCCGACGGGTCGGGGCGGCTGCGGCCCACCTCGCGCAAGGAAAAGGCCGAGTATCTGGTGCCCAAGGGCGAAAGCAACGGTGCCGAGGCGGGCGAGCTGGTGCTGGCCGACATCATGCCCGGCCGCCTTTACGGCTTGCGCCAGGTCAGCGTCAAGGAACGCCTGGGCCTGATGGGGGCGCCGCGCTCGGTCAGCCTGGTCGCCATCCATGCCAACGACATTCCGTTCGAATTCCCCGAAGCCGCCTTGAAGCAGGCCGCCGCCGAGGGAGCGGCCCCCATGGGGCACCGCACCGATCTGCGCGCCATGCCGCTGGTGACCATCGACGGCGAGGACGCCCGCGACTTCGACGACGCGGTCTGGGCCGAGCCCGACCCCGATCCCAATAATGCGGGCGGCTGGCATTGCCTGGTCGCCATCGCCGATGTGTCCTGGTATGTGCGCCCCGGCGACGCCCTGGACAAGGAAGCCTTCAAGCGCGGCAACTCGGTCTATTTCCCCGACCGGGTGGTGCCCATGCTGCCCGAGGAGCTGTCCAACGGCTGGTGCTCGCTGAAGCCCGACGAGGACCGGCCCTGTCTCGCGGTGCATTTCTGGCTGGACAAGCTGGGCAACAAGCTGCGCCATCGTTTCGTCCGGGGAATGATGCGCTCGGTGGCGCGCCTGACCTATGCCCGGGTCCAGGCGGCCAAGGACGGCAATCCCGACGAACAGACGGCACCGCTGCTGGCGCCGGTGATCGAGCCGCTGTATGGCGCCTGGAACGCCCTGTTCCTGGCCCGCAAGCAACGCGGCGTGCTGGAGCTCGACCTGCCCGAGCGCAAGGTGGTGCTGGACGAGTCGGGCAAGATCGCCAAGATCGAGGAACGCGAGCGCTTCGACAGCCACCGGCTGATCGAGGACTTCATGATCAGCGCCAATGTCTGCGCCGCCGAGACCCTGGAGCAGATTCGCCAGCCCTGCATGTACCGGGTCCACGATCTGCCCTCGGCCGAGAAGCTGGACAGTTTGCGCGAATTCCTCGGCAGCATGGAGCTGAAACTGGCCAAGGGCCAGGTGCTGCGCCCCGAGCATTTCAACCGCATCCTGGAAGCGGTGGCCGATACCCCCAACGCCCATCTGGTCAATGAGGTGATCCTGCGCAGCCAGGCCCAGGCGGTCTACCAGCCCGAGAATATCGGCCATTTCGGCCTGGGGCTGGCCAAATACGCCCATTTCACCTCGCCCATCCGCCGCTATGCCGACCTGCTGGTGCATCGCGCCCTGGTGACCGGACTGAAATTCGGCGATGGCGGACTGCCTGCGGATGCGGTTGTCGACTTCCCGGACTGGGGCGAACACATTTCGATGACGGAACGGCGTGCCGCCACCGCCGAGCGCGAAGCGGTGGACCGCTACGTCACCGCCTATCTGGCCGATCGGGTGGGCGCCGTCTTCAATGCCAAGGTCTCGGGCGTCACCCGTTTCGGCCTGTTCGTCACCCTGGAAGGGACCGGCGCCGATGGGCTGGTGCCCATCTCGTCATTGCCCGAGGACTTCTATGTCCACGACGAGACCCATCACTGCCTGGTGGGCAAGCGCACCCGCAAGACCTTCCAACTGGGCCAGCGCCTGGATGTGGTGCTGCGCGAGGCCAATACCCTGACCGGCTCCATGGTGTTCAACCTGGACGGCGCCCCCGAGCGTGGCGCCCGGCCGCCCCGTCGCGGTCCGGCACCGTTCCGCCCGCCTAAGCGCAAGGGGCGGTGACGCCTATTCCTGCTTGATCTTGACCAGATCGCCGATGGAGACCATGCCGACCACCTTGCCCTCGCGCACCACCGGGACATGGCGGCAGCGGGTTTCGGTCATCACGGTCAGCAGGTAGTCGATATCGTCGTCGAGACGGCAGGTGATGACGTCCCTGGTCATGGTTTCCGCCACCGACATGTCGATGGCGTCCCAGCCGGACCTGGCGACGCAACGGGCGATGTCGCGCTCGGAGAAGATGCCGACCACGCCGCCGGTGGGGTCGGTGCAGACCAGGGCGCCGATCCCCCTGTCTTGCAGTTGGACCGCCGCCTCGTGCAGCGATGAACCGGGGCTGATGGTGTGAACCAGATCGCCTTTCTTGGCGAGAACCTCTTCGACCCGCATGGCCTTCCCCTTGCCGATATGTCCCACGGGGGAACGGTATCAAAAAATTATGAACCGATTATATAGCGATCCAATTCCAGCCCGTGGAATGGGCAAGTGGAGAATGGCTGTCGCGACTTGCGGAAGCTAATTAAATTGTAAATAATTAAAATATAGTGTAAATTATAATTTGATGAGCGTGAACCCGCTCCTTAGGATTCATAAAATGGAAAAGCACGAACCGCAAGCAGTTGGACTGCTGAGTGACTGGCTCGTTCCGCCGGTAATTGTCCCTCTTTTCCTGGTCATCTGCCTGATCACCTGGATCATGATCCGCCCATACGTGGGCTAGTGAAAGTCGTGGTGACTCAAATGCCAAGCAACAACCTGACATTTCCCATCTCGCGCGGCATCGAAGGAATGAATCATCTGGCAAAGTTCCTCAATGACGCTTCCCTTGTCGGCGACTGGCACTTTACCAAGGGGTCTCGGTTCGACCAGTCCCAGGTTTCCATCGACTTCGACAATCCCGCCGACTTGGCGCCAGCCTGGCGGAACTACCGTGCCAGCGCGCTGGCGAGGCCCGACCCGGGCTGATCCTCCGGCGGCTTCAGGCCGGTTACCGGCAGGGTGAAGAAGAAGGTGCAGCCCTGCCCCGGTTCGGATTCCACCCAGATACGGCCCTTGTGGCGCTGGACGATGCATTTGCAGATGGCCAGTCCCACGCCGGTGCCGGGATATTCCGATGGATTGTGCAGGCGCCGGAAGATTTCAAAGATATCCTGGCTGGTGGCGCTAAGGCCGATGCCGTTGTCGGACACCGAAATCCGCCATTCCGCGTCGTCGCGTTTGGTCTCCACCACCACCGTCGGCGTCACGCCGGGCTTGCGGAACTTGACGGCGTTGCCGATCAGGTTCTGGAACAGTTGCATCAGCTGGATTTCATCGCCCATGACCTGGGGCAGTTCGCCGATGGTGACCAGGGCTCCGGCGTCGTCGATGCTGCTTTTCAGGTTGCGGATGGCGGCGGCGCAGGCTTCGTGCATGGAGACCGGGACAAACCCCTTCTCCTCGGTGGCGATGCGTGAATAGGCCAGCAGGTCGTTGATCAGCGTATGCATGCGCCGGGCGGCATCGATGATGAAGGTCATGTATTCCTGCGCCTCGGCATCCATATCTCCGCCCAGGCGTCGTTCCAGCAATTGGGTGAACGAGGTCAGGGTGCGCAACGGCTCCTGCAGGTCATGGGACGCCACATAGGCGAAGCGTTCCAGTTCGGTGTTCACCCGGGTCAGGTGCTCGACCGCCTGGCGCAGTTCCTGGTCGCGGGCCATGCGTTCGGTGACGTCGCGCAGGATGCCCACATAGTGCGAGACGCGGCCATCCAGGTCACGCACCGGCGACACCGCCGCCTCCTCCCAATAGCTGGAGCCGTCCTTGCGGCAGTTATGCAGGGTCCCGCGCCAGACCTGCCCCGCCTGGATGGTGTGCCAGATGTCGTCATAGGTCTCGCCGCTGGCGGCATCGGCCCGCAGGATGCTGGGCGGCTGGCCCAGCACCTCGGCGGGGCCATAGCCCGATGTGTCGCGGAAGCAGGGATTGACATAGGTCATCAGCCCTTCGGTATTGGTCACCACCACCGACACCGGGCTTTGTTCCACCACCATGGACAGGACGCGCACCTGTTCCTCGGCCGCCCGGCGTCGGGCGCGCTCGCCCGCGTCGCGCAACTCGCGCTCGATGGCGGGAACCAGCCGGGCCAGGGCGGCCTTGTCGATGAAGTCGTGGGCGCCCCGCTTCATCAGCTTGACCGCTTCCTCGGCCCGCACCATGCCCGACATGATGATGAACGGCAGGTCGAGCCCGCTGGCCTGGAGAGTCTCGAGGGCGCCGGCGGCGCTGAAGGCGGGGAGGTTGAAATCGCTGAGGACCAGATCCCAGGGGCCGCGCTGCAGGCCGGTGCGCATGTCCTCGGCCGTCTCCACCCTGAGCAGGGTAGGGGAGAAACCGCCGCGGATCAGCTCCAGTTCCACCAGTTCGGCATCGTCGGGCGAATCTTCCACCAGGATCACCCTGAGCGGCCTGGCATCCATCTTTCGCGCTCTCCCCCTCCTTGAGCCATCCCGTCCCCATGCAAGCGAGAAATATAGCAATCAAACCGCGATTTGTCCTGGGACTATCTCCGCCGGGGGCGTTCAGTGTTTATTCGACATTCACACCCCCCCGAAACTCCGTTCATTCCTTCCGGATATAACCTGTGGCCTGAGTTCAAGCATGAGAGGCGGAAACATGTTCCCCCATAAGGATAGGCGCCGGTTGCCGCGCAAGGTCGGGCAGGGGCTGGTCGTCCTGATCAACGGCAAGGTCCATCCGGTGATCGATATCTCCACGGCGGGAGTCTCGTATCAGGCCGCCAACCACAAAATCGGCGCCACGGTTGCGCTGACCATCGCCCGGCTCAGCGATATTAGTGACTGCATAGATGCCAAGATCACGGTAATATCGAAGGATGAAACCGTGACCCGAGCCGAGTTCAAGCCGACCATGCCACTGCTGCGCTATATCATCAGTCATATCGGCGAGGCGACGAGAGCGGTGCCCGCCTATTTCAGATAATTGCGACCATGGCCATGCACGGACAAGTCGCCCTCATCGCCGTCATCGATTCCCATGATGCGTCGCGCCAGCAGGTGACGCAGGCGCTGATGTCGCTTTACCGGGTCAATGCCTATGCCGACAGCGAGCGGGCGATCCATGGTTTGCGGGCGGCGCCTCCGGCGGTGATCCTGGTGGACGAGCAGGTTCCGCCCAAGGGCGGTAGCGCCTTCATTTCCCATCTGAAGCACGAGCCCGCCCTGGCCGCCATCCCCACGGTGATCACGGGCAAGCGGGACGAGGCCGTCCTGGCCGAGATGGCCAAGCAGTGCGGGGCGGTGGGTTCTCTGCCCAAGCCGTTCCGGCGCAGCGCCCTGATCAAGACCGTCACCGCCCTGATCAACCGGAATGTGGAGGCCGACTGGGACAACCTGCCCGAGATCCAGCGCCAGGCGCTGAAGGGGACGGTGGAGGTGTTCAACAACATCTCCGACTTCATCGCGGCGGGCGAGCCGGTACCGTTCGGCTCGGTCAAGGAGGCCTGCGCGCCGCTGATCGACGCGGTGGCCAAGAATGACTTCAAGGGCATCCTCAACGGCGTCAGGGAGCACGACAACTACTCCTACGCCCACAGCATGCGGGTGGCGACCCTGCTGTCACTGTTCGGCCATACCCTGGGCCTGCCCAAGGAGGATCAACTGGTGCTGGCCAGCGGCGGGCTTCTCCATGACGCGGGCAAGATTTCCATTCCCCACGAGGTGCTGAACAAGCCCGGCCGCCTGACCGAGGAGGAATTCACGGTGATGAAAAGCCACGTCACCGAGACCATCAAATTCCTCGACGTGGCCCACGACATCCCCAAGCCGGTGATGATCATCGCCGCCCAGCATCACGAGAAACTGGACGGCACCGGCTATCCCAATGGCCTCAAGGGAGGGGCGCTGAACGATCTGGCCCGCATGGCCTCCATCGTCGACGTGTTCAGCGCGCTCACCGATCGCCGCGTCTACAAGCCGCCCATGCCGGCGGAAAAGGCGCTCGATATCATGACCCACGAGATGGACCACCACCTGGACCAGCATTTCCTGGCCCTGTTCAAGACCATGCTGCTGGACGCGGTGGTGGACTGAGGGATCTGAAGCCCCACCCCGGCCCCCCTCCCGACCTCCCCCCGCGCGGATCGCGTGGGGGGAGGTCGGGAGGGGGGCGAACGCTACCGCTTCAGCGGCTTGTACTTGATGCGGTGGGGCTGGTCGGCCTCGGCGCCCAGGCGGCGCTTGCGGTCGGCCTCGTAGTCCTGGTAGTTGCCCTCGAACCACACCACCTGGGAATCGCCCTCGAAGGCCAGGATGTGGGTGGCGACGCGATCCAGGAAGAAACGATCGTGGCTGATGACCACGGCGCAGCCGGGGAATTCGGCCAGCGCGTCTTCCAGGGCCGACAGGGTTTCCACGTCCAGGTCGTTGGTGGGTTCGTCCAGCAGGATGACGTTGGCAGGACGGCTCAGCATCTTGGCGAGGTGGACGCGGTTACGCTCGCCGCCCGACAGGATGCCCACCTTCTTCTGCTGGTCGGCGCCCTTGAAGTTGAACAGGCCGGCATAGGCGCGGGAATTGATCTTGCGCCGTCCCAGGTCGATTTCCTCCTGGCCATCGGAGATTTCCTGGAAGACGGTCTTGTCCGGGTCCAGCGAATCGCGGCTTTGGTCCACATAGCCCAGAACCACGGTCTCGCCCACGGTGAAGGTGCCGGTGGTGGGCGTCTCGGCGCCGGTGATCATGCGGAACAAGGTGGTCTTGCCCGCGCCATTGGGGCCGATGATGCCGACGATACCGCCGGGCGGCAGGCGGAAGTTCAGGTTCTCGTAAAGCAGATTGTCGCCGAAGGCCTTGGAGACGTTCTCGGCCTCGATCACCTTGCCGCCCAGACGGGGGCCGGGCGGGATGGAGATGACGGCGGGGCCGGTGGCCTTTTCCTGGGACTTGTTGACCAGATCCTCGAAGGCGGAAATACGGGCCTTGCTCTTGGTCTGGCGGGCCTTGGGGGAAGAGCGCACCCATTCCAGCTCGTCGCGGATGGCGCGCATGCGGGCGGTCTCTTCCCGCTCTTCCTGCTCCAGGCGCTTGCCCTTCTGCTCCAGCCAGCTGGTGTAGTTGCCCTCGTAGGGGATGCCGTGGCCGCGCTCCAGTTCCAGGATCCAGCCGGTGACATTGTCCAGGAAGTAGCGGTCGTGGGTGACCATCACCACCGTGCCGGAATAATCCTCCAGGAAGCGTTCCAGCCAGGCCACCGATTCGGCGTCGAGATGGTTGGTGGGCTCGTCCAGCAGCAGCATGTCGGGATGCGACAGCAGCAGGCGGCACAGGGCGACGCGGCGCCGTTCACCGCCCGAGAGCGTGGCGACCTCGGCGTCGCCGGGCGGGCAGCGCAGGGCGTCCATGGCGATTTCCAGGGTGCGGGTCAGGTCCCAGGCGTTGAGATGGTCGATCTTTTCCTGCAACTCGCCCTGTTCGGCGATCAGGTCATTCATCTCGTCGTCGGAGAGCTCCTCGGCGAATCTGGCCGAGACTTCCTCGAAGCGGTCCAGCAGCGCCTTGGTGTCGGCCACCGCCTCCATGACATTGCCCAGCACGTCCTTGGTGGGGTCGAGATGGGGTTCCTGCGACAGATAGCCGATCTTGACGCCCTCGGCCGCCCAGGCCTCACCACCATATTCCTTGTCGATGCCCGCCATGATCTTGAGCAGGGTGGACTTGCCCGCGCCGTTGACGCCCAGGACGCCGATCTTGGCGCCAGGCAGGAAGCTGAGGGTCAGCCCCTTCATGATCTCCTTCCCACCGGGATAGGCCTTGGTGAGATTCTTCATGACATAGACGTATTGGTACGAGGCCATCGGGCTTCTCCGCTTCGGGCTGGGCATGCTTGGGCAATGGAGTAGACGCAAGCCCCGCCCAGGTCAAGCGTGGGGAGGGTGACACATTCAGTGCGGTTGCTCCCCGGCCCGCCATGGGAGTACCCTTTAAAGAAAACAGGGAAAATCGCCGAGGGGAGAACACGGCCATGGCTAAAACGCACAAGATCGCGCTGGCCCTGCAAGGGGGTGGTGTGCATGGGGCCTTTACCTGGGGGGTGCTGGATGCCCTGCTGGACGAAGCAGCCCAGGGACATCTGGACATCGTCGGTGTCAGTGGTTCGTCGTCAGGAGCCCTGAGCGCCACCGCCCTGGTCTACGGCTTCCACGAAGGGGCCGCCCTGCCGGGTCCGGCCACGGCGCGGACCAAGCGCATGGCCGAGGCGGCGCGGGCCAAGATTCGCGAGCTGTGGGAAACCGTGGCGCGCACCGCCTTCTGGGGCGGCAACCCCTTCGTCGCCGCCATCGGACTCGCGCCGGACTGGAATATCGACGAAACCGCCGCCGCCCGCTGGGCCGATGTGTCGCTGGCGTCGGGCCATCCCACCGAAACCGGGTTGGGGGCAACCCTGAACACGGTGTTGCGCGAGGTGCTGCCCGAGATTCCCGCCATCTTCGCCCTGCCGCAGCCCGGAACCCCCATGCTGGTGGTGGCCGCCACCGATGTGGTCGATTGTCGCCGCCAGTTGTTCGTGGACGGCGCCGTCGCCCCCGATGTCATCCGCGCCACCAGCGCCCTGCCCACCAGCTTCCAGATGGGGGCGGCGGGGGGACGGGCCTATTGGGATGGCGGTTATATGGGCAATCCGCCGCTCACCCCCTTGATCGAGTGCCTGCACGAGAACGACGCGCACGATCTGCTGGTGGTGACCATGAATCCGCTGCGGCGTGAAACCGTGCCCCATGGGCCGCGCCAGATTCTCGACCGGATGAACGAAGTCACCTTCAATTCATCGCTGATCCACGAGGTCAACGCCATCGAGACCATCAACCGGCTGATCGATGCCGGGCTGGTCAAGGAATCCCCTGGCCGCGAGCGTCCCTACCACCGCATCAACCTGCATCGCATCCATTCGGACGAAGAGATCGCCAAGCTGGGCATCTATTCCAAGGATGCCCCATCGTGGGATTTCCTGGTGCATCTGCATGGGCTGGGGCGCGCCGCCTTCCAGGCCTCCTGGCCGACCATCAAGCCGACACTGGGCAAGTCGTCGTCGTGGGACACCACCGCCATGTGCGACAGCATCCTGGCGCGCAAGGCCATCACCACCCGCGAGCGGGGATAGAAAAAAGGGGGCGCTTTGGCGCCCCCTCCACCCCATGGTGAACCGGTCCGTCTGGTCCTATTCCGCCGCCAGGGCGAAACGGGTCGGCCGGTTGTCCTGGTCCTGGTCGTGCTCCTGATGGATGGCCACCAGGAAGCTTTCCACCTCGCGGCGCAGGTCATCGGCCTGGCGCCCCAGTTCGGTGGCGGCGGCCAGCACCTCGTCGGCGGTCATGCCCGCCAGATGGGCGGCTTCGCTGACATCGGAAATATTGCTGGACACCTCGGTGGTGCCGACCGAGGCCTGCTCGATGCTCCGCGCGATTTCGGTGGTGGCGGCGGCCTGCTGTTCCACCGCCTCGGCCACCGTCCCGGAAATGCTGTCGATGTCGCTGATGGTGCGCACGATGGCGGCAATGGCGGCGGCGGCATTTTCCGCCGCCGACTGGACTTCGAGAATCTGCGAGGAAATCTCGTCGGTGGCGCGCGAGGTCTGGTTGGCCAGGGTCTTGACCTCGTTGGCGACCACGGCGAAGCCCTTGCCGGCCTCGCCGGCGCGGGCGGCCTCGATGGTGGCGTTCAGCGCCAGCAGATTGGTCTGGGACGCGATGTCGTTGATGAGTTGCACCACCTCGCCGATACGTCCGGCCGCGGCGGTCAGTCCGCCGACGATCTCGGTTCCGCGCTCGGCTTCGTTCACCGCCGTCTTGGCGAAGTTGGTGGAGACTTCCACCTGGCGGGCGATCTCGGCCTCGGAGGCGTGCAGCTCTTCCGTGGCGGCGGCCACGGTCTGGACGCTCATGGCGGCCTGGTTGGCCGCCTCGGCAACGGTGGAAGACTGCTGACTGGTCTGGCTCGCCACCGCCGACATGGTCTGGCTGGTGGTCTGAAGCTGGGTGGCGGCGGCGCCCACCGACTTCACCACGCCGGACACCTTGGCGTCGAACTCGGCCGCCAACTGCACCAGACGGCGCTGACGGGCCAGGTCGGCTTCCTGGCGGCGGTTCTTTTCCTCGGCGGTCTTGGCGGCGGCCTCGATATGGGAGCGGAACACCAGCAGGCCACGGGCCAGGGCGCCGATCTCGTCCTTGCGGTCGATATAGTGAACCTCGGCGGTGGCGTCATCCAGGGCGAGGCGGTCCAGGGTATTGGTCACGTCGCGCAAGGGGCGGGTGATGCCGCGTCCCACCCAGGCGGCGATGCTCCAGACCACCGCCAGGATGACCAGGGCGGCGGCGGCGAAGCTGATGGCGCGGCCCTGGAAGGCGGCGCTGACATCATCGATATAGATGCCGCTGCCGATCACCCAGCCCCAGGGCGCGAAGGATTGAACGAAGGACAGTTTGCCGACCGGTTGGGTGGCGCCCGGCTTGGGCCACTGGTAGTAGACGAAGCCCGCGCCCTTCTCCTTGGCGACGCGGTTGAATTCCTGGAAGATCAGCTTTCCGTCGGGATCCTTCATTTCGCCGACCGAAGTGCCCACCAGCTTGCGGTTGGGGTGGGCCAGCATCACCGAATCACTGACGCGATGGACCCAGAAATACTCGGTGCCCTCGTAGCGCAGGCGATCCACCGCCGACAGCGCCGCCGCCTGCGCCTCGTCGCGGGTCATCTTGCCCGAGCGTTCCTGTTCCTCGAACCAGGCCAGCAGGGAATTGCCGGTTTCAACCAGATGACGAGTCTTGACCTCGCGGTCGTCCATCAGGTCATGGCGGGTCTGCACCAGACTGGCGGCCACCACCGCCAGGACGCCACAGAGCGCGGTCAATACGATAAGCCGCAACCGAATGCCGATTCGCATGACTGATTTCCCCTGCCTCAAGCCCGGTATTCCGGACGATTCCGCTTCGCGCCAGCGCGCGTCGGTTGATTCTTGAGCTTGGCTTGTAGGGGTGAATAAATCAGCAGTCAATTGCCGATTTGGATTATTTACAATTCAAATACACGCCGCTATTATACAGACGTATCGCCATCTACTCCGTATGGATCGGGCAGGGTGAAGCGGAAGCAGCTTCCCTGGCCTGGGACCGACTCAACCCAGATACGACCGCCATACCGTCCGACCACGCGCTTGCACACCGCCAGGCCGATGCCGGTTCCTTCCGTCTCGTTCCGGCCCTGCAGGCGCTGGAAGATCTGGAAGATGCGCTCGCTGAACTGGGGCTCGATCCCCATGCCGTTATCCTGGATCGTGAATTCCCACTGCCCCTTGCTGCGCATGGCCGACAGGGTGATGCGGGGGGCCCGGTCCGGGTGGCGGTATTTGATGGCATTGGCCACCAGATTCTGGAACAGGCGCACGAATTCTCCCCCGTCGACCCGCAGCGACGGCATGGTTGTGTCGCGGATGATCTCGGCGCCGCTTTCCTCGATGGCCACGGTCAGATTGCCGAGCGCGCTCTCCAGGGGATTTTCCAGGGAAATGGGGGTGTCGGGCAGGGCCGTGCGGCCGATGCGGGAATAGTCCAGCAGATCGCGGATCAGGCGGTCCATGCGCTGGGCGCCGTCCTTGGCGAAGGCGATGTATTCGCGGGATTCCTCGTCCAGGCGATCGGCGATGCGGCGCTCCAGCAGGCCGAGGAAGCTGCTGACCATGCGCAGCGGCTCGCGCAGATCGTGGCTGGCCACATAGGCGAACTGTTCCAGGTCGGCATTGGAGCGCTCCAGCTCCGCGGTCTTCTGGGCAAGCTGGGCGCGGACCTTCTTGCGGGTGGTGATGTCGCGAGTAATGCCGCGATGGCCAACCACCGAGCCGGCACCGTCCATGATGGGGGACAGGCTGATCTCGGTCTCAATCTCCTCCGCTCCCGGCAGGCGCAGGGTCAGTTCTAGGCGCTGGACGCCCTCGGCCATGGCGGCCTTGACCCTGTCGGCGTCATTGGGGCGGCACAGATCGGCGAGGTAGCGGCCCTTCAGGCTGTCGGGCGTGCATTTCAGCAGGTCGAGGCAGCGGGGACTGACATAGGTAAAGCAGCCATTGCCATCGGTTTCCCAGATCAGGTCCGAGATGTTTTCCACCAGATTGCGGAATTTCTGCTCGCCAGCCCGCAATCGGGCCTCGTTCTCGCGCAGGATGCTCGCCATGGCCTCGGACCGGGCTAGTTCCAGTTCCAGGCTGCGGCGGCTGAGATAGAGGTCGAGGAAGATATTGACCTTGGATCGCAGGATGAAGTCGTCCACCGGCTTTTGGATGTACTCCACCGCGCCGACGCTATAGCCGCGCTTGCGGTGCAATTCGTCGGAATAGGAGGCGGTGACGAAAATCAGCGGCACCTGGGCGGTCTTGGGCTCGCCGCGCAGCAGCTCCGCCAGTTCGTAGCCGTCCATGCCCGGCATGTCCACATCCAGCAGGATCACCGCGAAATCGTGTTCCAGGCAAAGCGCCAGGGCATCGTTGCCACCAACGGCGGTCAGGACGTCGGCATCGGTCTTGGCCAGAATGGTCCGCATGGCCAGCAGATTGGCGGGCCGATCGTCCACGGCGAGAATCTTGGGTTTGGCGGTGGTATGGGTCATTCCGGGAATCCTCCGCCACGGCCCCGGCACAGGGATATCATCAGGAAGGCGATGCGGTCGGGCTGGGCGATCCAATGGGCGGCGCCGAGCGCGATGGCGGCGTCAGGCATTTCGGGAGCGGTGGCGCCGTCGGGGTCCTGGACGATGCACAATCCCCCATTGGCCTTGACGGCCGCCATTCCGGCGGCGCCATCGGCATTGGCGCCGGTCAGCAGGATGGCGGCCAGGGAGCGGCCCCAGGCCTCGGCGGCGGACTCCATGAAGACGTCGATGGAGGGGCGGGCATTAAGCACCTTGGCATCGGCGGACAGCGAGAAGGTGTGGTCCGCTTCCATGAGCAGATGATAGTCGGGTGGCGCGATATAGACGGTTCCCGCCTGGGCCGGGAGCCGCTCTTCCGCCTCGACCACCGGCAATCGGCAGTCGCGTCGCAACGCCGCCGCCATGTTGCCGCCGTCATTGGCGCCCAGATGGGCGACCACCACCACCGGGGCGGGGAAACCTTCGGGCAGTTCCGGCAAGATGGCGTGCAGCGCATTCAGTCCCCCGGCCGAGCAGCCGATGGCGAAGGCGTGGATAGGGCCTTGGGCGGGGTCGGCGGCGGTCACGGCGGCGGCACTCCTTGCCGCTTGCGGTAAAGGCGCAAGCTGGCGTCCACCGGCTGGAAGGCATTGGCGGCGGCGCTGAACGCCAGGTTCTCCTTGGTGCCAAGGCACAAGAAACCGCCGCGCGACAGGCTGGTATCGAACAGGCCCAGCACCCGGTCCTGAAGCTGGCGATCGAAATAGATCAGCACATTGCGGCAGACCACCAGATTGACTTCGCAGAACACACCGTCCGAAACCAGATTGTGATGGGCGAAGGAGATGCGTTGCTTGATGGCGGCATCGATCTTGGCGAAGCCGTAGCCCAGGCTGAAATAGGCGACCAGAGCCTTGGTTCCCCCGGCCTTCAGGTAGTTCTCGGTGTATTTTTCGATCAGCTTGGCGGGGAAGATGCCCTCTTCCGCCTTGGCCAGGGCCTGGTCGTTGATGTCGGTGGCGTAGATCTGGGTCTTGTGCAGCAGGCCGACCTCTTCCAGCAGGATGGCCAGGGAATAGACCTCCTCGCCGGTGGCGCAGCCCGCCTGCCAAATGTTGATGCGGGGATAGGTGGCCAGCACCGGTACCAGCTGCTCGCGGATGGCCTTGAACACCGATGGGTCGCGGAACATCTCGGTCACCGGCACCGACAGGCCGGAGAGGACTTCCGGCAGCAGGCTGTCGTCGTAGAGCAGGCGCGGAATCAGCTCGGCGACGGTGGCGCAGCCCAGCTTGATGGCCAGTCCCGCCGCCCGGCGCCGCAGCGAGGCACGGGCATAGCCGCGAAAGTCATAGCCGTGGCGTCGGGCCAGGGCTTCCAGGAACAGGTCCAGCTCGATGGCGTGAAGATTACTCGCGCGGCCTGGCATCAGCGGCCTCCTTCAGGCGCGCCGCCATCATCACCAGCAGCCGGTCCACGTCCACCGGCTTGGCCATATAGTCGTTGGCGCCGGCGTCCAGGCAATTGGCGCGGTCACCCGCCATGGCCTTGGCGGTCAGCGCGATGATGGGCAGGTGGGCAAAGCGCGGGCGCTTGCGGATTTCGTGCATGGTCTGGTAGCCGTCCATACCGGGCATCATGATATCCATCAGCACCACATCGATGCGTTCCTGGCTGTCGAGATGGGCCAGGGCCTTGGCGCCGTCCTGGGCGATCAACGCCTTCAGCCCCTTGGCACGCAGAACCTTGGACAGGGCGAAGGCGTTGCGCATGTCGTCATCCACCACCAGCACCGTGGTCCCCGGCAGCAGGTCCATTCTGGCGGGGGCGCAGGGAGGAGCGGCCGCGATGGTCTTATCCCGGCCCAGACGGGCTTCGACACTGTGCAGGAACAAGCTGACCTCGTCCAGCAGCCGGTCGGGCGAGCGGGCGCCCTGGATGACGATGCTGTCGGTGAACTCGCGGATGCGCATAGTGTCTTCCGCCGACAGGTCCGAAGCGGAATGGACGATCACGGCGGGCAGCTCGATCCTGTCGCGGGCGGCCTGCTCCAGCAATTCCGCCCCGCTCATGTCGGGCAGCGAAGGGTCGAGGATCAGGCAGTCGAACCGGTGATTCCGCAACAGGGCCAGGGCGGCGGCACCGTTGCCGCAGGCCAGGATGTCGAGGCCGAGCCCGCCCAGGATGCGCATCACGGCATCGGCGGCCTCGCTGTCGGCATCCGCCAGCAGGACGCGGCGCTGTCCGGAGGGGCGGGCCCGCAGCAACTGATCGAAGGCGGCTTCGATCCGTTCCTTGGGGGCGGGCTTGGCCAGGAATCCGATGGCCCCCGCCTGACTGGCCCGCAACTTCTCGTCGGCGGCGGAGATCACATGCACCGGTATCGCGGCGGTTTCCGGTGACTGGCGGAGCGTTTCGATCACCCCCCAGCCATCCAGGTCCGGAAGTCCGATATCGAGGATGATGCCCGAGGGAAGGTGCTGGCGGGCCAGGGCGACGCCCTCACCGCCATTGGCGGCCGCCAGGGTACGGAAACCGCGCTTTTGCGCCAGATCGCAGACGATGTTGCGGAAGGTGGCGTCATCCTCGACCACCAGCAGCAGCGGTGTCCCTCCCGTCGCCGCCGCGCTTGCCGGGGGCTCGATGGGGCGGGGCGTCGGCTCGGGCTCGGCCGCGGAAGCTGCCGTGGCGCCTTCCAGCGGAATCACCAGGGTGAACGTGCTGCCCAGACCGGGAGTGCTGGCCGCCAGCACGTCGCCGCCCATCAGCCGCGCCAGTTGCCGCGAAATGGTCAGGCCCAGCCCGGTGCCGCCGAACTGGCGGGAACTGCTGCCGTCCACCTGCTCGAAGGCACGGAACACCCGGGCGAGGTCGGCCTCGGTGATGCCGATGCCACTGTCCTTGACCGTCAGCGCCAGGGCGCCCTGGCCACCGCCCGCGCATCCGGCGGCGGTCCGCTCGGCGGTGGTGGCGGAGGAGAGACGGACCGTCACGCCCCCCTTGGTGGTGAATTTGAGGGCATTGCCCACCAGATTGTTGACCACCTGCTCGATCTTGCCGCGATCGCCGCGCCAGATGGCGGGCAGTCCGGCTTCCTCCTCGATGGTCAGGGACAGGCCCTTGTCCTGGGCGACTGGCAGGAAACGGCGGCGGATCATGCCGATCAGGCTGTCGCTGGGAATGTCGCCCAGGTTCAGCGACATCTTGCCCGCCTCGATCTTGGACAGGTCGAGGATCTCGTTGATCAGCGACAGCAGGGTCGAGCCGCTTTCGTGGACCACGCGGGCCGATTCCACCTGATCCTCGGTCAGATTGCCCTGATCGTTGTCGGCCAGGCTCTTGGACAGGATCAGCAGGCTGTTGAGCGGCGTGCGCAGTTCGTGGCTCATATTGGCCAGGAATTCGGACTTGTAGCGGCTGGCCTGGTCCAATTCCACCGCGCGGCGGTCAGCCTCGGCCCGGGCGGTCTCCAGCGCCTCGCCACGCTCTTCCAGGGCCTCGCCCTTCAGGCGCAGTTCCTCGTTGGCGGCCTGCAGCGCTTCTTGCTGCATCCGCAACTCCTCTTCCGACGCCCGCAATTCCTCATTGGCCGATTGCAGGGCTTCGCTCTGGCTGCGCAACTCCTCTTCCGAGCTTCGCAATTCCTCGGCCTGGACCTGGGTCTGGGCCAGCAGGTCGCGGGTCCTCCGGTTGCGTTCGAGGATTTCCAGATTCAGTCCCAATATGGGCAGGGATTCGTCCAGCAGACCGCGCTGACCCTCATCCAAGGGCGCCAGGGTCGCGAGTTCAATGACCGCCAGAACATGGCCACGCATGATCACCGGGACCGCCAGCACCAGTCGCGGCAGTGCCTCGCCCAATCCCGAACGCACCCGCAGATAGTCACTGGGCAGGCCGTCGCGGCTGATCAGCGACTTGGAGAGGACCGCCTGACCCGCCAGGCCGTCGCCCGCCCGGAACGGCGGCACTTGCCCGGAGTGCCCCCAGGCGGCGACGGCGTCGAACACCGGTTCGTTCTCGCGTCTCAGATGGAACAGGGCCTGGACGGCGCCAAGGGCGGGGGCCAGGCGTTCAAGGGCGGCTTGACCGAATTGGAGCGGGCTTTCAGCGGGCTGGAGGTCCGCCGAAAGCTGGGCAATTTCGGCTTTGATCCAGCGTTGGCGATACAGCCTTTGGGCCGCGCCCTTGAAGACCTCCACCGCACGGGCCATGGCGGCCAGTTCACCTCGGCCGGTCTGGTTGGAGATGGTCACGTCCAGATTGCCATCGGCCAGTTCCGCCATGCATTCGCGCAGATGCTGCAGCGGCCCGACGATGGAGCGGGTGATCACCCGGGCGGTGATGAAACCCAGCGCCAGCAGACCGGCCAGGGTCAGCAGGATTTGCCGGATGGCCGCCTGGCGTTCCTGCTCGATGCGGGTGTTGAACTCGGCCGCCTTGTTCAGGGCGAACAGATAGATGGTGTCGAGATTGTCGCGCAGACCCAGATAAAGCGGGCGGCTGACCTCGCCGAGGCCGGCGGTGGCCAGGTCGATGCGGCCTTGGCGAACCAGCGAGATGACATGGTTGCGTGACTCGCGCCAGCGGGCCATTTCCTCGCCCAGTTGCCGGACATCTTCGGGCCTGCCCAGATACTGACGCCGTATCACGTCGATATTGGTTTCGATGTCGAAATCGGCGGCTGCCACCATCCCGACGATCTGCTCGATCTCGGCCGGGCTTTGTGCCCGCAGCAGGCCCAGCATGTCGGCACGGATGCCGTTGACGCTGGCGCGCAGCTGGACCAGTGCGTTGGTGACGGTGAAGGGATGGGCATACATATCCGATGCCAGCTCGGCCATGGTCCCCATGGTCCGAACCGCCAGGGCGGCCATGACGACAGTCAGCATCAGGACCACGGCAAATCCCGCGATCAGGCGAGTAACGATCTTGGTCTGGCGTGCTTGCAAGATAAGGGGGAACCCCTGAAACAAAATGTGTCGGCGCGAATTCATATCAAACAAATGTGGCTTGGGGCTATATCGCTCATGTCACTTAATCGTCCCTTAACCTGGACGATGATAGGGTTCCCGGGACCGAGGGAACCGGGTTCATGCCGTCCATGTCCGTTCATTTCTCCGATGGCTTGCTGGATCGGCGTCGCAGACGCCGGATCGGCGATATTGTCGTGACCATTGCCTGCCTGGCCTGGATCGCCCTGTCCGGATGGGCCTTCTTTGGCGATGTGCCGGACGAGATCACCGACAACCACACATCCAAGGCCATGCAGGACCGCATGAAGGCCTGCGAGGGCAGCTTCCAGAAGCGCTATGAATGCAAGCAGCGTCTGTTGCTGGATGGCGAGCGCTGGGGCTTCGCCGTGGCGGTCAACCGCATCATGCTGATCTGCGCGCCGCCCATCACCGCCTGGATCGTCTGGTCGGCCATCAAGCGGCGCGGCGAATAGGCTTTCAGAGAATGACGCCGACCACAGCGGCGGTCAGGCACGAGGCCAGGGTTCCCGAGACGATGGAGCGCCCGCCCAGAGCCACGATCTCCGAGCGGCGCTCGGGCGCCATCACCGACAGCCCGGCAATCAGGATGCCCAGCGATCCCAGATTGGCGAAGCCGCACAGGCCATAGGTCATCAGCAACCGCGAGCGCTCGCTGAGCGCGTCCGGCGGCAGGCGGGCCAGTTCCAGATAGGCCAGCAGCTCGTTCAGCACGATCTTGGTGCCCATCAAGGCCCCGGCCGTCACCATCTCGGCGGCGGGAACGCCCATCAGCCAGGCCACGGGGGCCATGGCCCAGCCCAGCAGCCGTTGCAGGGTCACGGGCGCGTCCATCAGGCTCGGCCCCAGCGCCAGGGCGGCGTTGGCCAGGCTGACCAGGGCCACCAGCACGATCAGCATGGCGACGATGCCCACCAGCAGCCGCACCCCGTCCAGGGTGCCCTTGACCACCGCGTCCATGGAGCTTTCGTAGGAATGGGCCTCGGCGAGATGGGCGGCGCCGGTCCGCGCCGCGTCGGGAATCATGATCTTGCCGACCATGATGGCGGCGGGCACCGAGATCAGCGAGGCGGTCAGCAGATGGCCGATGGGATCGGGCACCACCCCGGCCAGGAAGGTGGCATAAAGCACCATCACGGTTCCGGCGATGGTGGACATGCCGGTGGTCATCACCAGGAACAGCTCGCCCCGCGACAGTTGGGCGAGATAGGGCCGCACCAGCAGCGGCGCCTCGATCATGCCCATGAAGGCGGTGGCCGAGGCCGAGATGCCCACCGCGCCGCCGACGCCCATGCTGCGTTCCAGCAGGCGCGACGCCATGCGCACCACCCAGGGCAGGATGCGCCAGTGATAGAGCAGGGCGGACAGGGCGCTGATCAGCAGCACCATGGGCAGCGCCTGGAAGGCCAGCACGAATCCGGCCGCCGGGTCGGTGATGGACCAGGGCGCCGGGCCGCCGCCCACATAGCCGAACACGAAGCTGGTCCCCGCCCGCGTCGCGGTCTGCAGCGAGTCCACCGCGTGGTTGAGGGCGAGGAACAGGCCTTGCGCCGCCGGGACCTTGAGCAGCAGCAGCGCCATCAGCATTTGCAGGCCGATACCCGCCACCACCACCCGCCAGGAGACCGCCCGGCGGTTCTCGGACAGGGCGACGGCGACCCCGGTCAACACCAGGATACCCAACAGGCTTTGGATCATGTTGGGGTCCCCCACCCCAGCCCTCCCCGCAAGGGGGGAGGGCGATACGCCCAGGCGGTTATTCCGCCGCCGCGGGCTTGTCGGTGTGATAGATCTCGGCGCCGTCCTTGACGAACTTCTCGCTCATCTCGGCCATCCCCGCCTCGGCATTGGCGAAGTCGCGCACTTCCTGGCTGATCTTCATGGAGCAGAATTTCGGGCCGCACATGGAGCAGAAATGGGCCAGCTTGGCGCCCTCGGCGGGCAAATGCTGGTCATGGAACTGCAAGGCCTTTTCCGGGTCCAGCGACAGGTTGAACTGGTCCTTCCAGCGGAACTCGAAGCGGGCGCGGGACAGAGCGTTGTCGCGCAGTTGCGCCCCGGGATGGCCCTTGGCCAGATCGGCGGCATGGGCGGCCAGCTTGTAGGTGACCACGCCTTCGCGCACATCCTGCTTGTCGGGCAGGCCCAGATGCTCCTTGGGGGTGACGTAGCACAGCATGGCGGTGCCGAACCAACCGATCATGGCGGCGCCGATGGCGCTGGTGATGTGGTCGTAGCCCGGCGCGATATCTGTGACCAGCGGCCCGAGGGTGTAGAACGGCGCCTCGCCGCACAGCTCGATCTGCTTTTCCACGTTCTTCTTGATCTTGTGCATGGGCACATGACCGGGGCCTTCGATGATCACCTGGCAGTCATGGGCCCAGGCCTTGTGGGTCAGCTCGCCCAGGGTCTCCAGCTCGCCGAACTGGGCCGCGTCATTGGCGTCGGCGATGGAGCCGGGACGCAGGCCGTCGCCCAGCGAAAATCCCACGTCATAGGACTTCAGCAGCTCGCAGATATCCTCGAAATGGGTATAGAGGAAGTTTTCCTTGTGATGCGCCAGGCACCACTTGGCCATGATCGAGCCACCCCGGCTGACGATGCCGGTGGTGCGCTTGGCGGTCAGCGGGATATAGCGCAGCAGCACGCCGGCATGGATGGTGAAGTAATCGACGCCCTGTTCCGCCTGCTCGATCAGGGTGTCGCGGAAGATTTCCCAGGTCAGTTCCTCGGCCTTGCCGCCCACCTTCTCCAGCGCCTGATAGATCGGCACGGTGCCGATGGGGACGGGGCTGTTGCGGATGATCCATTCGCGGGTGGCGTGGATATGCCGCCCGGTGGACAGGTCCATCACCGTGTCGGCGCCCCAGCGGGTGGCCCACACCATCTTCTCCACCTCTTCCTCCACCGAGGAGGCGACGGCGGAATTGCCGATATTGGCGTTGATCTTGGTCAGGAAGTTGCGGCCGATGATCATCGGCTCGGCTTCGGGGTGGTTGACATTGGCGGGCAGCACGGCGCGGCCGCGGGCGATCTCGGCGCGGACGAATTCCGGCGTCACCTCGTCGGGGATGTCGGCGCCGAAATCCTCGCCGTCGCGGGCGATGGCGGCGGCCTTCAACTCGGCGAGCTTCATATTCTCGCGGATGGCGACATATTCCATCTCGGGAGTGATCAGTCCGGCGCGGGCATAGGCCAGTTGGGTCGGCGCCTTGCCTGCCTTGGCGCGGAGCGGCCGCAGCCCGGCGCGGTCGAACACCGGCACGCCGATGGTCTCGCCCGGCTTCAGGCCGTCATCCTCGGGCTTGTGGGCGCGGCCCTCGTAATGCTCGACATCGCCGCGTTCCAAAATCCACTGGGCGCGCAGACGCTCCAGGCCCTTGGCGATGTCGATCTTCGCCGTGGGATCGGTATAGGGGCCGGAACAGTCATAGACCCGCACCGGTTCCTCGCCGCAGCCGGGCGTCAGGTCGATCTCGCGCATGGCGACCCGGATATCGGGGCGCGAGCCCTCCACATGGATCTTGCGCGACCCCGGCAGCGGGCCGGTGGTGATCTTCAGGGCGGCGTCGAGGGATGCGGTATCGGGCATGGTCGTGTTCTTTCCACCAGGGCGAGGGGGAAATTCCGACGACGGAAGGCGGAAGAGCGAGGTTCCGATCCCTTCGCCGGAATGACCCGGATCAGGTTCCAAGGGTCGCCGGCATGGTTTCCGGCCTCTCAGCCCCAGTCATGGGGCTCCCCTTCGGAATGCCGACAGTGGGCCGCGCGGGCGGCCAAAGTCAAGCCTCACAAACCCCTAAAATTCAGTCATCTTCATAGATGCCCTTTTCCGCCGTCTTATGGCAGGCGACGCAATTGGACTTGGTCACCACATCGGGCCGCTTCCATTCCGATTCGGGCAGGCGATGCTTGCGCAGGAAGGCTGCGGTCTCGGTGATGCGCAGGGGCGTCTCGTCGGCCCGCAGCCGACTCAGGATCTTGTGGCCCATACGGCCGCCTTGGGGGCCGTCGGCGGCGCTCTCGGCCAGGACCTTGCGGATATGGGCGGCCTTGTCGGGGGCCAGGGTGGCGTTGTCGCCGAAATGGTCGGCCAGATTGGCCATCATCTTGTCCCAGGACCGGGCGGGCAGGAAGGCGGGCTGGAACGCCATGTGGCATTCGCCGCAGGCCGCCTTGGTCAGGGGATCGGTGATGGGCGGCGCGAAATCGGCCAGGGCGGGGGAGGCGACGAGGCAGAGGAGAAGGGCGAGCTTTTTCATCATGCGGGTCCTGTTGAACGTGTCATCCCGAGCATATGCGAGGGATCTTCGCCTGGATTGGCCATGCCATGTCGGAACCAGTGGTTCAGGCCGGGATTCCTCCGGCCAGGGGCCGTCGGAATGACAGGAAAGATTGGTCACTTCATCATCAGGAAGGTGAGGTAGTCGCCCTTTTCCCGGGCGGTGCAGGCGCGGCCCAGCACGGTCTGGCAGTCACGGGTGAAGCGTTCCTCCACCTTGGCGGCATCGGTGAAGCGCTTGGCATTGGCCGAGGCCGCCATGGGCTCGATCACCCGGCCGGTCTTGGCGTGGCGGCCCGCTGCCCTGGGATCGGGGGTGTGGCAGGTGGAGCAGGACGCGAAATCGGCCGAGGCGGTGTTCTTCGACAGATACAGCGCCTCGCCGCGCGCCGCCGACAGGGTCTCGCCCGCTTCCTTGCCATAGGCGGCGGCGATGGCGGGATCGGCGGCCCAGGCGGGAAGGCTGATCAGTCCGACCGCCAGCAGGGCGGCAGCGCCGGTCAGGAACTCGCGGATGCGCCGTCCCTGGAAGATCCAGGCGATGATGAGGCCATGGGCGATCACCAGCCACAACCCGGCTTCGGCGATGGCTTCATGCAGGTCCTCGGCCACCGGGACACCGTCGGCGATGACGCCGGTCAGCGCGCCCAGCGCCAGGGCGGGCAGCAGCAGCGCCGCCATCCAGGCGAACAGGGGATTGCGGCCGGGCTTGGCCCAGGTGAATTTCGGACGCGGCAACCGCAGCGGGCCGGAGCTTGACCCGATCAGGGCCAGCGCCAGCCTGAGCGTCAGGGCGCACAGCACCCAGTAGCCGGAAAAGACATGCATGGCATAGGTGTCCTCGTCGGCGGTGACATAGGCCACCACGAATCCCCCGGCCAGGGCGGCATGCCAGAGGCGCAGCAGGGTGAACTCGACGCGCGGGCTCATTGGTGATGCTCCCATTCCGCCGCCTTGATGGGGCCGTGGGCCGAGGCGGAATAACCGAAGGCCAGCACCGCGACGAAGACGGTGGCGGCCAGTCCCTGTAAGATCATCTTGGCCAGCATGGCGAAACTCCTGGTGGCGTGGGTCAACTGTCGCCACCATAGCCAGCGCCACCTGAACTCCCCATGACCCACCGGTTCATGGACGGTTCATGCAACCCGGATCATTGTGAGTGAACCGCGTCATGGCCGGGCTTGACCCGGCCATCCCCGCGAGACGACTCTGGACCCTCGGGTCGAGCCCGAGGGTGACGGCAAATCGGGATGGTTGGGATGAGGCGCTTCCTGTCAGGCATGGTGCTCGCTCTATTGCTGCTCGCCTCCCCGGCCCGGGCGGGCGATCACGACGACGCGCGCCGTGCCGTTCTGGCGGGGGAAATCCTGCCGCTGACCACCATCCTGGACCGCGTGAACGCCGACTATCCCGGCGAGTTGATCGAGGCCGAGCTGGAACGCAAGCACGGCCGCATGGTCTATGAAATCAAGCAGATGACCCGGGACGGCAAGCTGATGAAGCTGTACTACGATGCCCGTGATGGCTCGCGGATATCGGCCAAGGAAAAGCCATGAGGGTGCTGGTGGTGGAAGACGAGCCGCAACTGACGCTGCGGCTGCAACACGCCCTGGAAGCCGCCGGTTTCGCGGTGGATACCGCCTATGATGGCGAGGAGGGCCTGTATCTGGGCGAAACCGAGTCCTATGACGCGGCGGTGCTCGATCTCGGCCTGCCCAAGCTGGACGGCGTCAGCGTTCTGGGCCGCTGGCGCGAGGCGGGCCGCGCCCTGCCGGTGCTGGTGCTGACGGCGCGCAACCGCTGGGCCGACAAATCGGCCGCCTTCGCCGCCGGGGCCGATGATTACGTCACCAAGCCCTTCGAGATGGAGGAGGTGGTGACGCGGCTGCGCGCCCTGATCCGTCGTGCCGCCGGTCATGCCTCGCCCGAGATCACTTGCGGCCCGTTGCGCATCGACACCATCGGCGGCCGGGCCAGCCTGGACGGCATGCCGGTGGCGCTTACCGCCCAGGAATTCCGCATTCTCTCCTATCTCGCCCATCATCAGGGCCGGGTGGTGGGACGCGGCGAACTGGTGGAACACGTCTATGACCGCAATGCCGACCCCGATTCCAACGTGCTGGACGTGTTGGTCGCGCGCATCCGCCGCAAGCTGGGGATCGAGGTCATCCACACCCTGCGCGGCCAGGGCTGGCGCATGGACCCGCCATCGTGACTCCGCCCCCCCTTCCGATTGCCGAAGGCAGCCCTCTCCCCATCCCTTCCCCACCCAAGGCGGGGGAGGGGGCGATATCGCTGCGCGTCCGCCTGATCCTGGCGGCGGTGCTGTGGCTGGCGCTGGCGCTCGGCGTGGGCGGGGTGGTGCTGGGCCATGCCTTCCGCGACGCCGCCGACCACGGCTTCAACGAGCGGCTCGGCGCCCATCTGCGCGCCCTGTCGGCGGTGGTGGAAGTAGCCGAGGGCGGCGCCGTCACCGTCGGCCGCCCGGTGGGCGAACCCCGCTTCGAGCAGGCCTATTCCGGCTGGTACTGGCAGGTGTCGGACGGCACCAAGGTGCTGGCGCGTTCGCGCTCGCTGTGGGATTTCGCCTTGCCGGTGGTGACGGCCTCCCAGCCCGGCGCCGTCCATGTCCGGCGCGAATCCGGGCCGCGCGGCGAGGTGCTGGCCCTGGTGGAGCGCGATCTGGTGTTTCCCGGCGCGTCGACGCCGCTGCATCTGGCGGTGGCGGCCGAGCGCCGCGAGGTGGAGGCCGAAATCGCCCGCTTCGATCTGCTGCTGGCCCTGTCGGCGGGCGGCCTGGGCCTGGGGCTGGTGGCGGCGGTGGCGCTACAGATCGGCTTCGGGCTGCGGCCGTTGGGCCGCCTGGCCGCCGAGTTGAAGACCTTGCGGGCCACCGGCGGACGTCTGGATGGCCCGGTTCCGGCCGAGGTGGCGCCGCTGGTGGCCGCCGTCAACCAGGTGCTGGACCACGACGCCGCCCTGATCGCGCGGGCCAGGACCCATATGGGCAATCTGGCCCATGGGCTGAAGACGCCGTTGGCGGTGCTGGAGGCCGAACTGGCCGCCCCCAATCCCGATCGCGCCGTCATGGCGGCCCAGGCCGAGCGGCTGGCCCGGCTGGTGGACGTGCATCTGGGCCGCGCCCGCGCCGAGGCGGTGGCCTCGGCTCCGGCCATGGGCGAGGCGCTGGTGGCGCCGCTGGCGGCGGATATCGCCGCCGCCCTGGGCAAGATTCACGCCGGACGCGGGCTTGGCCTGGACCTGGATTGCGATCCCGCCGCCCGCCTGCCCGGCTCGGCCGACGACGTGGCGGAAATCCTCGGCAACCTGATGGATAATGCCTGCAAATGGTCGAAAGTCCGGGTGCGGGTCATTGCCGATGCCCACGGCGTGACGGTGGAGGATGACGGCCCCGGCCTGTCCCCCGAGCAGGTGGTGGCGGCGACACGGCGCGGTATCCGCCTGGACGAGGCGGCGCCCGGTTCGGGCCTGGGCCTCGCCATCGTCGCCGATCTCGCCGATGCCCTTGGCCTCGACCTGGAGTTCGGCCGCTCCGATCTGGGCGGTCTCAAGGTGCGCGTCGGGCCATCCGCTGCTAGACTGCGGCCGGATTGAGCATAAGGAGTCCCCATGGCGCCTAGGACGGTGACGCTGATCCTTGACGCGGACTTGGCCCGGCGTTTCGACGCCTATGTCGCCGAGCGCGGCGGCGACGAGGCGGCGGCGCTGGAACATGCCCTGGTCGCCTTCCTCGATGCCGAGGACAAGGCCCGCGGCCTGGCCGAGGCGGTGGCGGCCGCCGCGCGCGAAGGCGACGAGTCCCCGGCCCCCGCCCGTTCCCACGATGATATTCGCCGCTGGCTGCTGAGTTGGGGCAGCGAGTCCGAGAAGAAGCAGGGCGGCACGTGCTGACGCCGTGGTGGTCGGACGCAGCGCTGGACGATCTTTACCGCATCCGCGCCGGGTTGGATTCCGGGGCCGCCGCCCGGGTGGGCCGCATCATCGCCGAAGCCGTCGACGCCCTGGCCGAATTCCCCGAACGTGGCCGTCCGGGCACGGCACCGGGCACCCGCGAACTGCCGCTGCCGGGTCTGCCCTGGCGGCTGGTTCATCGGGTGATGGAAGACCGGATCAGGCTGCTACGACTTCTCGGCTGAGTCCTTGACCGCCGGAAGCTGCTTTTCGCTCGCATCCTTCCTGGCCTTGCGCAACGCGCGCGGCACAGCCATGCCCGCCGCCATGACCGGCGACAGATAGGGGCTGCGGCCTTCGGGCAGGCGCACGGGCTGCAGGCCCGCCTGATTCAGCGCGTCGATGATTTCCCGAAATTCTGCCGGTCCCAGCATCCTTGGCCTCGGTTCATTGAACTATGACGCCAGTCTGCACCATCAGGGGCAGGGGTGGCGAGTGGATTTTGTGCGGTGCAGCATTTTCATGAGGACATGGCTGCCATCCACTGATGACTCTACCACGAATCCGGGCTAACTTCCCGCTCTTCCCTTCAACAGAAAGCATGCGTGCCATGTCCGATCTTTCCGATTTCGCCCGTTCCGCCACCGCCTGGCCGTTCCAGGAGGCTCGTTCCCTGTTGGACGACCGGCTGAAGGGCGCGAAACCGGAAAAAGGCTATGTGCTGTTCGAGACCGGCTACGGCCCGTCGGGGCTGCCCCATATCGGCACCTTCGGCGAGGTGGCGCGCACCACCATGGTACGCCGCGCCTTCGCCTTGCTGGCGCCCGAGATACCCACCCGCCTGTTCGCCTTTTCCGACGACATGGACGGGCTGCGCAAGGTGCCCGACAACATCCCCAACCAGGAGATGGTGCGCCAACACCTGGGCAAGCCGCTGACCCGCATTCCCGATCCCTTCGGGACCCATGAGAGCTTCGGCCATCACAACAATGCCCGCCTGCGCTCGTTCCTCGACGCCTTCGGCTTCGAATACGAGTTCCAGTCCGCCACCGACTGGTATCTGTCGGGCCGGTTCGACCAGGCCCTGCTGGGCGTGCTGCGCCACTATGACGAGGTCATCAACGTGGTGCTGCCCACATTGGGTGACGAGCGCCGCGCCACCTATTCGCCCTTCCTGCCGGTCTGCCCCGAGACCGGCGTGGTGCTGCAGGTGCCGGTGGTGGAGCGCAACCTGGACGCGGGCACCATCGTCTACAAGCGCGACGACGGCAAGCTGATCGAGACCCCGGTCACCGGCGGCGCCTGCAAGCTGCAATGGAAGGCCGATTGGGGCATGCGCTGGGTGGCGCTGGGCGTCGACTACGAGATGAGCGGCAAGGACCTGATTCCCTCGGTGGAGCTGTCCACCCGCATCGCGAAAATCCTGGGTGGCCGCCCGCCCATGAACCTGACCTACGAGCTGTTCCTGGACGATCGGGGCCAGAAGATCTCCAAGTCCAAGGGCAATGGTTTGGCGGTGGAGGACTGGCTGAAATACGCGCCGCAGGAGAGCCTGGCCCTGTTCATGTACCAGAAGCCCAAGACCGCCAAGCGGCTGTTCTTCGACGTGATTCCGCGCGCCGTCGACGACTATCTGACCTTCCTCGGCAAATTCCCCGCCGAGGACGCCGCCAAGCGGCTGGACAATCCGGTGTGGCACATCCATGGCGGCAAGCCCCCGGCCGAGGACGCCCATCTGTCCTTCAACATCCTGACCAATCTGGTGGGCGTCTGCCGTTCGGAGGAGCCCGCGGTGATCTGGGGCTTCATCAAGCGCTACGCCCCCGAAGCCACGCCCGACAATGCCCCCATCCTCAACGGGCTGGTGGGCTATGCCCTGGCCTATTACCGCGATTTCGTGAAGCCCAGCCTCAAATACCGCAAGGCGACGCCCGACGAGGCCGCCGCCTTCGCCGACCTCAAGGCCGGGCTGGAAAAGCTGGGTCCCGCCGCCTCGGCAGAGGATATCCAGAATCTGGTCTACGAGATCGGCAAGCGCGAGTGCTTCGCCGACCTCAAATCCTGGTTCAAGACCTGCTACGAGGTGCTGCTGGGCAATGACCAGGGGCCGCGCATGGGCAGCTTCATCAAGCTGTACGGCGTCGCCGAGACCGTCGCCCTGCTGGACAAGGCGGTCAAGGGCGAGGACATGGCGTAGCGATTGCCGCCGGTTCGCTGACGAACCGGCGGTTGCCTTGCGGCCCGCCTTGGGGCACTCTCACGGCTCCTTAGACATCCGCCAAGCAAGAGGTTCACACCCATGGCCGCCATCACCCTCAAGGGCAATCCCATCAACACCAACGGCAATCTGCCCGCCGTCGGCGCCGCCGCTCCCGCTTTCTCGCTGACCGGCGTCGATCTGGCCGATGTCACCCTGGACGCGGTTGCCGGGCAGACCGTGGTGCTGAACATCTTCCCCAGCATCGACACCCCCACCTGTGCCGCCTCGGTACGCCGCTTCAACGCCGAGCTGGACAAGCTGGGCAGTGTCGCCGTGCTGTGCGTTTCCGCCGATCTGCCCTTCGCCCATAAGCGCTTCTGCGGCGCCGAGGGGCTGGAACGGGTCAAGTCCCTGTCCGACATGCGCGACAAGGGCTTCGGCGAGCGCTATGGCGTCAAGATCGTCGACGGCCCGCTGGCCGGTCTGCTGGCCCGCGCCGTGGTGGTGATCAAGGGCGGCAAGGTCGCTTATACCCAACTGGTGCCGGAAATCGCCGAAGAGCCCAATTACGAGGCCGCCATCGCCGTGGCCAAGCAGTAAAGTCGGAAACGAGAACGCCCCCTGGCCTTTGGGCCAGGGGGCTTTTTCATGCATTGGCTACAGCGCCACGGTGGCCGAGACCGCCGCCAGCCCTTCCAGGGTGGATTTGTTGCCCTGGATGGCGGTGCGCTGCATGTAGAAGCGCAATCCGCGCAGGCCGCCCAATTCCTCGCCGCCGCCCGCCCGGCCCGGCCCGCCATGGACGCAATGGGGCATCACCACGCCGTGGCCGGTCTGGCTGGCCGCCACGGTGGCGTCCACCACCAGCACCCGGCCATGGGCGGTGGCGATGGCGGGAACGAAGGTGGAGGTGAAGGCGCTGTCGCCGGAAAACACCGAGGCGGCGAGACTGCCGCCGCCTTTGCGGGCCAGGGCGATGGCCTGTTCCATGGAATCATAGGGCATCAGGGTGGCGACGGGGCCGAACACTTCCACCTCGTGCACCGCATGGGCCTCGGTGGGCAGGTCGCATAGCAGCAGGGTGGGGGGCAGGAAATTTCCCTTGGCCTCGCCGCCGCCCGCCACCACCCTTGCTTCGGCGGCCAGCCTGACCAGCCCGTCCAGGGCGGCCCGGGTCTGGCTGGCATTGACCAGCGGCCCCATGCGGATATCGGGATCGCGGGGGTCACCCTGCTTGATCTTGGCGAAGGCGGCGCCCATGGCCGCCGTCACCGCCTCGACCCGGTTGCGTGGCACCAGGATACGGCGGATGGCGGTGCATTTCTGGCCCGACTTGACGGTGAGTTCGCGTACCACCTCCTTGATGAAGGCGGTGAATTCCGGTGAGTCGGGGGTGACGTCGGGGCCCAGGGCGCAGAGGTTGAGGCTGTCGGCCTCCACCGCGAAACGGATGTTGGAGGTGGTCACGTTGGGGTGGGAGCGCAACATCAGGGCGGTGTCGGCCGAGCCGGTGAAGGCGACCACGTCGCCGGGCTTCAGGTGGTCCATCAGATCGCGGCCGCCGCCGCACAGCAGCGACAGGGCGCCCTCGGGCAGCACATTGGCCGCGATCACGTCCTTGACCATCTCATAGGCCAGCAGGGCGGTGGCGGTGGCGGGCTTGGCCAGGAAGGGCACCCCGGCGAGAAGGGAGACCGCCGCCTTCTCCCACAATCCCCAGGACGGGAAGTTGAAGGCGTTGATGTGGACGGCGGCGCCGTGCACCGTGGTCCACAGATGGATGGAGCGGAAATTCTCGTCCTTGGACAACTGGTCGGAGCCCGCTTCCACCAGGGTGTGGACCTCGCCCAGCTTGCGCCCCAGCGAGGCGTAGTATTTGAGGGTGCCGATGCCGCCATCCACGTCCAGCATGGCGTCCATGGCGGTATTGCCGGAATTGGCCAGGGCGATGGCGTTGTAGCGCTCGCGGTTCTCGGCCAGCACGCCCGCCACGGCGTTGATCAGACCGGCCCGGGCGGCGAAGGTCAGCGCCCTGAGCGCCGGGCCGCCCTTGGCGCGGGCGAAATCCAGCGCCTCGGCCAGATCGAGTCCGTCGCCCGAGGCGGTGGCCAATTCCTCGCCGGTGACCGGGTCGGTCAGTTGGGCGCCGGGGCCGCTTCCGTCCTGCCAACGCCCGGCGAGATAGCTTTGCAGTCTGATCATGGGGTGAGTCCTTCAACGAAACGCGCGATGGCGGCCAGGGTGGTGTCGGGCTGGTCCTTGTGGGGGGAGTGGCGGCACTTGTCCAGCAGCACCACCTCCACCGAACCGCCGCATTTGGCCTGGATGGAGTCGTATTGCACGGCGGAGCCGTATTCGTCGTCCCTGCCCTGGATCACCATCACCGGCACGCGGATGCCGGGCAGGAATTCCTCCAGGTTCCAGGCCATGAAGTCGGGGTCGAGCCAGGCGCCGTTCCAGCCCCAGAAGGCGCAATCCACGTTGTCGTGGTGCAGCCCGATCAGGCGGGCGCGCAGATCGCCGCTCTCATAGGCGGTCTTGGCGAGGCGGATGGAAGCGACGCAGACCTCTTCGTTCATCACATGGGGCGCCATGGCCACCACGCCAAGGACGGTGGGGGCGGGGGTGCCGCCCGCATGGATCAGGCTGATGGAGGCGCCGTCGGAATGACCCACCAGCACCACCGGCCCCAGGTCCAGGGTCTCCAGCAGCCGGGGCAGCACGTCGAGTCCCTCGTGATGCATATAGGTGAGCGGGCGCGGCAGCGGCACCGGCGAGGATTTGCCGTAACCCCGGCGGGAATAGACGAAGATCCCGCAGCCGGTGGCCTCGGCCAGCTTTTCCGGGAAGCCCTTCCAGATGGCGACGCAGCCCAGCCCTTCGTGCAACAGCACCAGACTCGGCCGCCCGGCGACGCGCGGATGCAGCCATTTGTATTCCAGCACCTGATCGCCGAGATCGATGGTGCCGTGGGTGTGCTCGCGCCACATTTATTTATTCCGGGTGAAGTCGATCTTGCCGCCAGGCAGCAGATAGAGCACCAGGGATTCCCCCTCGCTCACCGTGGGGCGGTGGGCGCTGTCGGGGCCATAGACCACCCAGCCCTTGGGCGAACCGTCAAATCTGGCGGTGGGCGTGATGGGCATCACCATGTCGATCTCGCCCTCGGGATGGCGGTGATGGGGTCCTGCCAGGTCCTTCATCAGCACCACATCGACGGAATAGCCCGCCAGATCTGGGGTGGCCTCGATGACGCGGCCGTAGCGGATGCCGCCATGTTCCTTGTCGCACATCCAGCCCTCGGCCACGCCCTGGTGGCAGGCGGCCTCGATGGCCTTGAAGGTCTCGCCCTCGGGGGGAAACTGGGCGGCGAGGAAGGCTTTCAGGTCGTCGTCGACGGCGCGGCCCGCGATGGAGGAGGTGATGGTGGACACCAGCGCCTGGAATTGGGTCTTGGACACGTCAAAGCCTCCGCCTGCTGAACTTGCTGCACTATAGCACCTACATCGCCGCCTTAGAAGCATTATAATGCATAGAGACGGGCGTTGGGGTGAAGGAAACAGATCCGCTTTCCCCCTCTCCCGCCTGCGGGAGAGGGTCGGGGTGAGGGCTTGGTGGCTGCGAATACAAAGTCGGATGGCGCGCCGACGCGCGCGCCCTCACCCGTCTCGGCTTCGCCTCGTCACCCTCTCCCGCTCGCGGGAGAGGGAATCATCGACTTCACCCAGTGCAAGAAGGCGGACGGCGGAGACCTTCAGTTCCGGAATCTTGGCCATGGGGTCCAGCACCGGATTGGTCAGCATATTGGCTGCCGCCTCGCCATAGCAGAAGGCCATGAACACCAGCCCGCGCGGCAATCGGGGATCGGGCTTTGCGGCGGCCTCCACGGCGCCACGTCGGCTTTCCATGCGCAGGCGGCCGCCCTCGGCCACGCCCAGGGCGGCGAGATCATCGGGATTGACGGTGATCTCGGCCTGGGGGCGCAACTGGTCCAGCACCTCGGAGCGGCGGGTCATGGAGCCGGTATGCCAGTGCTCCAGCACCCGGCCGGTGGTCAGGATGAAGGGGTAGTCGCCATCCACCGTCTCGGCCGGAGCGATGCCCGAGGCCGGGACCAGCCGCGCCTTGCCGTCTTGGGTGGGAAAGGCGTCGTCGAAGAGGATGGCCTTGCCCTGGGGCGTGGTGATGCCGCCTTCGCGCTCCAGCCGCTCCCAGGTGATGCCGCCCAGCGAGGGCATGACGGTCGTCATCTCGGCGAAGACCTCGGCCGGGCCGCTGTACCGCCAGTCCAGGCCGAGGCGCCGCGCCAGTTCCTGGATGATCCACAGGTCCTGGCGGGCGTCGCCGGGCAGGGGCACGGCGGCGCGGCCCATCTGGATATGGCGGTCGGTATTGGTGAAGCTGCCGGTCTTCTCGGCGAAGGCGGAGGCGGGCAGCACCACATCGGCCAGCATGGCGGTCTCGGTCAGGAAGATGTCCTGGACCACCAGATGGTCGAGACCGGCCAGCGCCGCCCGGGCATGGGACAGGTCGGGGTCCGACATGGCGGGATTCTCGCCCATGACATACATGGCGCGCAGCCGCCCGGCCAGGGCGGCGTCCATCATCTCCACCACCGTCAGGCCGGGGGTGGGGTCGAGGTCCATGCCCCAGGCGGCCTCGAACCGGGCGCGGCGCCCCTCCTCGCCTACCCGTTGGTAGTCGGGCAGCATCATGGGGATCAGCCCGGCATCCGAGGCGCCTTGCACGTTGTTCTGGCCACGCAGGGGGTGCAGCCCGCTGCCCTTGCGCCCCACATGGCCGCAGATCAGCGCCAGCGCGATCAGGGCCCGCGAATTGTCGGTGCCGTGGGCGTGCTGCGAGATGCCCATGCCCCACAGGATCATGGCGGAACGGGCGGTGGCGAACAGTCGCGCCACCGCGCGGATGGTGTCGGCCTCGATGCCGCAGACCGGAGCCATCACCTCGGGGGCATAGGCCATGACATGCTCGGCCAGGGCCTCGAACCCGGTGACGCGCGCCGCCACGAAGTCGGCATCGTAAAGCTTCTCGCAGACGATCACATGCAATATGGCGTTGAGCAGGGCCACGTCGGTGCCGGACCTGAAGCGCAGGCTGTGCTCGGCGAAACGGTCCAGCGCCTGGCCGCGCGGATCGGCCACCACCAGCTTCGCCCCCTTGCGCACTGCGTTCTTGATGAAGCTGGCCGCCACCGGATGGTTGGCGGTGGGGTTGGCGCCGATCACGACGATGACCTCGGCATTGGCGACCTCGGCCACCGGGGCGGTGACGGCGCCCGAACCGATGCCTTCCAGCAGCGCCGTCACCGAGGACGCATGGCACAGCCGGGTGCAGTGATCCACATTATTGGTCTGGAAGCCGGTGCGCACCAGCTTCTGGAACAGATAGGCCTCCTCGTTGGAGCCCTTGGCCGAGCCCAGGCCCGCTAACGCGGAAGGAGGCCGTTTCAATCCGGCGGCGGCGAAGTCGAGCGCCTCGTCCCAGCTCGCCTCGCGGAAATGGGTGAAGGGATCGGCCGGGTCCAGCGGCTCCTTGGGCGCGCCGGGTTTGCGGATCAGCGGCATGGTCAGGCGGTGGCGGTGGCGGGGATAGTCGAAGCCGAAGCGACCCTTGACGCAGAGCCGCTGCTCGTTGGCCAACCCGTCGCGGCCTTCCGTGCGCACGATGGCGCCATCGGCCACATGATAGGTGACCTGGCAGCCGACGCCGCAATAGGGGCAGAGCGAGTCAATCTGGGTGGTTGCCTCGGGTTGGGGCCGGGCGGGGGCCAGGGCGCCAGTGGGGCAGGCCTGGACACACTCGCCGCAGCCGACGCACGAGCTTTGGCCCAGGGGAAGGCCCTGGTCGAACACGATACGGCTGGCGGCGCCCCGGCCCTTGATGGCGATGACGTCGTTGCCCTGGACCTGGCGGCAGGCCTGGACGCACAGCCCGCACAGGATGCAGGCCTCCAGCCGCACCGCCATGGCGGGGTGGCTGAGGTCGGCGGGCGGGGCGGTGACGGGCTCGCCCAACAGATCGAACACCATGCGCCGCGCCCGCTCCACCCGCTCGCCGGCGGTGACCACCACTATGCCGGGGCTGGGCGGGCGGCGGCACGAGGCGGCCAGGGTCCGCTCGCCCTTGATCTCCACCACGCAGGCGCGGCAATTGGCCTCGGCCGCAAAACCCTTGCGGTCGGCATGGCAGAGATGGGGAATGGTCCGGCCCAGGCGCTTGGCCACCTGCCAGAGGGTCTCTCCGGCCTTGGCCTCGACCTCGACGCCATCCAGGACGAAGCGGGTCATGACGCGAACTCCGGGAAATGGCGGATCAGGCTTTGCCAGACATTGGGCGCCGCCTGGCCCAGGCCGCAGATGGAGGCCTCGCGCATCACATGGGCAAGGTCGTCGAGCCGGGCAAGGTCCCAGGCGGGCCGCTCCATTATGTCGGCCGCCCGCACGGTGCCCAGGCGACAGGGCGTGCACTGGCCGCAGCTTTCATGGGCGAAGAAACGGGCCAGATCACGGGCGATCTGGCGCAGGTCGTCGGCCTGGGAGAACACCACCACCGCCGCCGAGCCGATGAAGCCGCCATGCTCCTCGATGGCGCCGAAGGCCAGCGGCGGCCGGATATGGGCGGGCAGGAACCCGCCCGAGGCGCCGCCGGGCAGATAGGCGACCAGATGATGGCCGTCCTCCATGCCGTCGCAATACTCGTCGATCAGTTCGGCGATGGTCAGGCCGTTGGGGGCGATCTTGACGCCGGGTGATCTGACCCGGCCCGAGACGGAATAGCTGCGCAGGCCGGAATGACCATTGCGGCCCCGGCTGGTGAACAGCCCGGCACCCTCGTCCAGCAGGCGCGACACCCAGTACAGCGTCTCCACATTGTTGACCAGGGTGGGCCGGCCGAACAGCCCGGCCTCGGCCACATAGGGCGGCCGCTGCCGGGGCAGGCCACGCTTGCCCTCCAGGCTCTCGATCAGGGCGGATTCCTCGCCGCAGACATAGGCCCCGGCGCCCCGGCGCAAATGAATGGGGGGCGCGCCTTCGGGCAGCGCCTTGATCCGCTCGGACAGCAGGGCGTGAAGGTCAGGATATTCGTCGCGCAGATAGAGGTAGATCGCCTCGGCGTCGGTGACCCAGGCGGCCACCAGGGCGCCTTCCAGTACCCGGTCGGGGGCGGTCTCGATGAAATGGCGGTCCTTGAAGGTGCCGGGCTCGCCCTCGTCGGCATTGACCACCACCAGCCGGGGGCCGGGCAGGGCCGCCACCATCCGCCATTTGCGGGCGGCGGGGAACCCGGCGCCGCCCATGCCGCGCAGGCCCGAGGCCTCCAACCCGGCCAGGGCCGCCTCGCGGCTCAGGATGCCGTCGACACAGCGGCGCCAGACCCGGAAATCATGGGGGATGGGCTGGGGACGGTTGGGAGGCGGCCCGGTCAGGGCGGATCGCACCGCGTCCAGGCTGGCGCCTCTTACCGGCACCCGTCCCGCCAGCGCCGCCGGGGCGTGGTCGCACAGGCCGATGCAGGGCGCCTCCTCCACCCGCAGCGACGACTCGCCCATTCCGGTCAGGGCAGAGTGCAACTGGTCGGCGCCGCGCATACGGCAGGCGGGGCCGCCACAGACCCGCAGGGTGGCCTTGGGGGCGGCCTCGCCCTCCTCCAGCAAGCGGAAATGGGCGTAGAAGCTGGCGGTCTCCACCACTTCCGACACGGCCAGCCGGAACTCCGCCGCCAGTTCGGCCAAGTCGCGGTGATATAGGCCGCCATGGCGGTCCTGCAGCCGGTGCAGATGTTCGATCAGGAGGTGGCGGGGCGGCATGACGTCTCCGATAGGCTTTCATGCATTATAATGCATGACTGGATCGGGAGCGGTAGGAAAATCACAAGCCCAGATGGGGGGCGGTCAGGCGCGACAGTTCTTCCAGGCTTTGTTCCACCGTCTTGCCCGAGGTGTTGAGGACCGCGTCGGCGCGGCCATAGAGATGGCGTCGCGCCTCCAGGATGGATTTGAGGTCTTCCATGGCGGCCTGGCCTTGGCCCTCGATGGGGCGCAGGTCGCCCTGGCCCATGACCCGGTGCATGTGCTCCTCGGGGGTGGCCTGGACCCAGACGGTGAAGCAGGATTGCAGCAGCAGGTCATAGGTCTGGGACTCTGACACCAGCGAGCCGCCCGATTCCAGCACCAAGCTGGCATGGCTTTCGATGGTGGCGTCCAGGGCGCTGTATTCCAGCTTGCGATAGCCCTTCTGGCCCATGGACAGCAGGATTTCTGTCATGTCCATGCCCGCGATCTGCTCGATCACCGAGGTGACGCGGACGAAGGGCACGCCGTAGCGCTCCGCCAGCTTTTCGCCCAGCGTGGTCTTGCCGGCGCCGCGCAGGCCCACCAGGGCGACCCGGCGCGACAGCTTGATGCCGCGCTTGAAGCTTTGGCGCAGCAAGACATAGGCCTCGGACTGCTGGTCCGGCGTCAATGTGTCGAGGAATTTGCGGGCCAGGATCAGATCGGGGTTCTGGTCCTCGGCCTCGGCTTCGATCAGTTCGGTGATGGGCAGGTCCATGGCCTGGGCCAACAGCCACAGGATATTATAGCTGACATTGGCCTGGCCGCCTTCCAACTGGGCGAGATAGCGCTCGGAAATACCCGCATGCTGGGACAAATCCTTGCGCGACATGCCGCGCCGGGCGCGAAACCGCCGGACCCGGTCCCCCAGCCGCCTGGCCATGGCCACGAATTCCGCCTGATCTCCCATGCCCCGATTCTCTGGCCCTTGATGCTGGGAATAATGAAGCATGGTTCTGGCTGTCTGACCAGTGTCGTGCATAATAGATCATGAGAGTAGGGGAGCGGACGTGACGCGGGACAGCACCGATTTTTCCACCTGCTGCGCTTTGCTGGTGGAAGACAGCATCATCAACCAGCAACTGATCCGCGCCATGCTGGACGCCATGGGAATCGGCCGCGTCGAGGTCGCCACCAACGGACTGGAGGGGCTGGACATGGCCGCCAGCCTGCGTCCCGACATCATCATCCTGGATATCATGATGCCCAAATTGGATGGGTTCGGCTTTCTGGAGCGCTTCCGCGCCGACCCGGCCAATGACGATACGCCGGTGATCGTGACCACCGCCTTGGGCGAACAGCCGGAACGGGTGCGGGCCTTTGACCTTGGCGCCGCCGACTATGTGGTCAAACCCATCGACCGGCGCGAATTCACCGCCCGGGTATCGGTCCATCTGCGCTCCCGCTTGTTGGTGGGGCGCCTGAGCCGCTATCGCGACCGGCTGGGGCGCGACTTGTCGGCGGCGCGGGACATGCAACTGGCCCTGCTGCCGGGGCCCGAGCGGGTCAAGGCGGTGGAAGCGGCCTATGGCGTGCGGCTGGCCTCGGTGTTTCGCAGCTCGGATGAACTTGGGGGCGACCTGTGGGACGTCATCGCCCTCGGTCCCCAGGCCTTCGCCGTCTATCTGGTGGATTTCACCGGCCATGGCGTGGCGGCCGCCATCAATACCTTTCGCCTGCATGTGATGATGGCGCGCAAGCAGGACCTCTTGACCGACCCGGCTGCCTTGCTGGAACGGGTCAACCAGACCCTGCTGGGCGTGCTGCGCCGTGGGCAGTTCGCCGCCATGGTCCATGCGGTGTTCCACATGGAGCGCGGCGTGGTCGAGGTCGCCATGGCCGCGGCGCCGGGGCCGATCCACCGCGACCCGACCGGCTTGGTCCGGCTGATCAGCGAGTCCTCCCATCCCCTGGGGCTGGTGCCCGAGGCCCGCTATCGCTCGCTCGAGCTGCCGTTTGCTCCCGGCCACGGCCTGTTGCTGCACAGTGACGGATTGATCGAGGCGGCGGATGCCGATGGCAACCTGTTCGGCGACGAGGGGGCACGGCGGCTGGCGGCGGGATATTCCGGCGACCTGGAGGCCGAGATCGAGGCGTTGATGCGCGCCGGTTGGCGCTTCGACGATGACCTGTCCATGGTCTGGGTGGAGAGGGTCGGAGACCCTCCCCCATAAGTCAGGGCACCAGCACCCGGTCGGCCACCCATTTGATGCCGTCCATATCGGCGGCGAAGGCCATGGCCCGGACCACGTCGTCGCGAGAGGTGGAGCTGCCCATCAATGTGGCGGCGCCGTTGATCACGCGGACCACATAGGCGCCGGTGATGTCGGATTGGCCCAGCAGCCCGGCATAGATTTTCTGTTCGCGCGCCACATCGGGCACGAAGGCGGGCGAGGCCGGATTCTCGTCCAGCACCAGATCGTTGAACACGGTGGCGACACCGGGAATGCCCTTGGCCAGTTGCTCGGCCCGGCGCAGCTGTTCCGGCTTGGCGACTGCGCCCGCCAGCAGCACGCGGCCGTCCCAGGCCAGGGCCGACACGCCCTTGAATGCCGTGGCGTCGTTCTGGCGCAGCGCGCTCAGCACGGCGCGGCCCACCGAGTCATCCTGGTTGCGTTCGGCCCGTGGCCGCGCCACCCGGCCGGAGGAATCGGTCTTCAGCGTGACGGCCGTGGTCGGCGATGGCCGCCCGGGATCGGAGGCGCCGCAGCCGCCCAGCATCAGGGCGGCCACGAGGACGGCCAGGGGGGCGGTCAGTCTAGCGGGCTTGCTCGGGGTCATCGTCGCCAGTCTCGTCCAGGGCTGCTTCGGTTGCCGAATCCAGGTGCCGACCGTGGCGATAGCGCCGAAACAGCCAGACGCCGATCACCCCGGAGGCCACGAACAATACCACGCTGGCGCCGATGCGAAAGACCGGATCCACCGAGATGCCGCTGCCCAGCAGGGCGAAGACCACGGTCTGGGGCAGGTATCCCAACAGCGAGCCGACAAAGAAGGGCAGGGCCAGCACGCCCGAGACTCCCGCGGCCAGATTGGTCAGCAGGTTGCTGCCCACCGGCAACAGCCGCATCAACAGGGTCATGGACAGGGTATTGCCCGCCAGGAAGGCGTCGATGCGACGGATGCGGTCGGGAAAGCGGGCGGTGACGAAATCGCGGCCCATGAACCGGGCGTAGAAGAAGGCGGTGACGCAGCCCGCCAGCGAGGCCAGGCTGGCCCAGACCAGACCTTCCGCGAAGCCGAAGGCATAGCCCGCCAGAAAGCACACCGCCTGGCGCGGCAGGCCGATGGCAATGAAGACGCCGCCCACCAGCACGAACAGGGCGTCGCCGCGCACCCCCTGGCCGCGAATTTCGGCATCGACCCAGTGGGTGTCCAGGGCTTCCTTGAAGCCCATGGCGTCGATCAGGAAGCCGATGGCGGCAAAGGTGACGATCAGCACCATGCCGCGCGCCAGGGCGCGGGGATTGAGCAGCGGGTGGGACGGCCGGGACGGGGTCACTCCCGGATCTCGACCACCGGATTGCTGGCGCGGCGGATCAGCCACATCACCCCGAACAGGTCGACGATGCCGACCCACAGGCGGTTCCAGACACCGTATTTCGAGGTGCCGCGCTCGCGCGGGCGGTGGTTGACCTTGACCGTGCGCACCGATCCGCCCGCCCGGATCACCAGGGCGGCCATGAAGCGGTGCATGTGGTTGAAGCGGGGCAGGTCCAGGAACAGGGCGCGCGGCAGCAGCTTGATGCCGCTGCCGGAATCGGGAATGCCGTCGCGCAGCAGCCTGGAGCGCACGGTATTGGCCACCTTGGACGACAGGCGGCGCAGGCCGTTGTCGCGGCGGGCGGCGCGCCAGCCGGTGATCATCAGGCCGGGGCGGATCGCATCGGGGGCGGCGCGCCAGCTTTCCAGCATGGCGGGCAGATCGGCGGGATCGTTCTGGCCGTCGCCGTCCAGGGTGGCGATGAGATGGCCGCGGGAATGGCGGACGCCCGTGGCCACCGCCTGGCTCTGGCCGCAACTGACATGGTGGCGGACCACCCGCAGGCGGGGATGGATCAGGCGGGCCTGATCCAGCACGGCGGCGGTGGCGTCGTCGGAGCCGTCATCCACATAGACGACCTCGAACAGCACCTTGCCCTGCAGCGCCACATGGATTTCCTCCAGCAGCGGCAGGATGTTCTCGGCCTCGTTCTTGACCGGCACCACCACCGAAAGCTCGGGGGCCATGTCGGTGGTGGCAAGGCCGGTCACGACAGCCCCGCCCGCCCCATGTCCAGGAACTTCTCGCGCCGCCGGGCCCGCAGGATGCCGCCTTCCATGTTGGAAAGATCGCGCAGCGCCGAATCCAGCGACATGGACAGGGTCTGGACCATCAGGTCGATATTGCGGTGCGCACCGCCCATGGGCTCGGGCACCACCGAATCGATGATGCCCAGCTTCAGCAGGTCCTGGGCGGTCAGGCGCAGTTGTTCCGCCGCGTCCTTGGCGTTCTCGCCCGAGCGCCACAGGATCGAGGCGCAGCCCTCGGGGCTGATCACCGAATAGATGGCGTGTTCCAGCATCAGCACGGTATTGGCGGTGGCGAGCGCGATGGCCCCGCCCGAACCGCCCTCGCCGATGATGGCCGAAACCACCGGCACCCGGACATTGAGGCAGGTCTCGATGGAGCGCGCGATGGCCTCGGCCTGGCCGCGTTCCTCGGCATCGACGCCGGGATAGGCGCCCGCCGTATCAACCAGGGTGATCACCGGGACCTGGAAATGGTCGGCCATTTCCATCAGGCGCACCGCCTTGCGGTAGCCCTCGGGCTTGGCCATGCCGAAATTGTGCCGGATGCGGCTTTCGGTGTCGTGGCCCTTCTCGTGGCCGATCACCATGACCGAGCGGCCCCGGAAGCGGCCCAGCCCGCCGACCACGGCCCGATCCTCGCCAAAGGCGCGATCACCGGCCAGCGGCGTGAAGTCCTCGATCAGCGCCTGGATATAGGCCAGGGCGTGCGGACGCTCGGGGTGGCGCGCCACCTGCGTCTTCTGCCAGGGCGTGAGCTTGGCATAGGTCGAGCGCAACAGCTTGTCGACCTTGGCCTGGAGCTTGCCCACCTCGTCGGCGATGTTGACGTCGCCACCATCGGACAGGTGTCGCAGCTCCTCGATCTTGCCCTCGAGCTCGGCGATGGGCTTTTCAAATTCAAGGATATGCATGGGGGAAGTCATACAAGCACACGCGGTCCGGAGCAAGCGGAGAGACGCGTCGCCCAGACCATCAGGTCCCGGCCGGGGCCATGGCCAGCAGGCTGACGAACAGGGGGCCGAACACCTTTTCCGGCTCCGAGCCCCAACGCTCCATGAAGGCGGCTTTCCGCTCGGGCGTGAACGTCTCCAGCCGGAATTCCGAGAACAGGGTCAGCAGCAGGCGGCTCATCTGGGGTTCGCCGAATTCGCGGGTCAGCTTGTCCTCGGACTTCTTGGGAATGAAGGCGTTGGATGCGGTCGAGATGGAGGACGGGTTGGAATTCATGATGATCAGGAACCAGTCCTTGCGCGGCTCGAAGCGGCGGAAGCTCCGCGCGATGGCCACCGCCATGGTCTCGAAGATCAAAAGCACGTCGAAATCGCGATAGAAATCGTCCCAGGCCACCATGCTCTCATTGGTGCGGTGGCGCTCGGCGGCCTCGTTGGCCCGGGTGCGCAGCTTCTCGAACGGCTCCTCGCCGATGATCATGCGGACGGCGGCAAAGAACTGGGGCAGGTTCTTGCGCTCGATGCCGCTGTCGGGATCGTTGAGCAGCAGATGAAACGGCTGGGTGATGATGCGGCCGATGAAATCGGTGCGCTGTTGCTCGATGCGGCGAAGGGCGAAGGCCGAATCACAGCCCATTTCCCAGTTGGCGTAATAGTCGGACAGTGGTCCCTTGGCCGACAGCACCGCATTGGCGATGCGCCGCACCACATCCATGGTGACGGCGCCGTCATGGGCGGACTCGTCCAGCAGGTCGATCATGGCGCGTACCGCCACCCCGGCGACGCCCCGGCAGCGTTTGCCCCCAGGCTCGCGCAGAAGCATGGCCGTCTCCGGTTCGGCCACCGACGGCGTTTCCTGCGATCCCATGCCGGCCCACCTTTGTTAACAAAATAAAAACATAAGCCTAATACAGAAGTATCTTACATCAAACGCATGATTGATTGAAGCTTGCCATGGGTACGCCAACCTTTGTCTAGGACTGAATCGGGGAGGCTTCTTGCTGCATTGCGGCATTAGTTCGTTACCTTGCCGGGATTGGCAACCCTGGGGTGAGTTTGAATCGGCGGAAACGGGGCTATCACCGTCGAAGGTCATGCACTACCTTTCTAAGGAGGCAAGCAAGCGACACCACAGGCGGAATGACCCCATGACCGATGACTGCGCCATTACCGGGCCAGCAGCGCCACAGCGGTTGGATGCCCTTCGCGCCGAACTGGCGCGTCGCGGCCTGACCGGCTTCATGGTGCCCCGTTCCGATGAACATCAGGGCGAATACGTGCCGCCCTCGGCCCAGCGGCTGGCCTGGCTGACCGGCTTTTCCGGTTCGGCGGGGGCGGCGGTGGTGCTGGTGGATCGCGCCGCCATCTTCGTGGACGGCCGTTATACCCTGCAGGTGCGGGCCGAGGTGGATACCACCCGCTTTCAGCCGCTGCATCTGGTGGAACAGCCCCCGACCCGCTGGCTGGGCGAGGTTTTGGCCAAGGGTGACCGGCTGGGCTTCGATCCCTGGCTGCACACCGCCGATCAGGTGGAGGCGTTGCGGCTGGCCTGCGAGCGGGTGGGTGCCGAACTGGTGGCCTGTCCCGACAATCCGCTGGATGCGGTATGGCTTGACCGGCCGTTGCCCCCCATGGCGCCGGTGGAGGTCCAGGACGAGGCCCTGGCCGGTCTCGGCTCCATCGACAAGCGCCGTGATATCGCCGCCGCCCTGGCGGCCGAACAACTGTCCGCCCTGGTCTTGAGCGCGCCCGATTCCATCGCCTGGCTGCTCAATGTGCGGGGCGGTGACGTGGCCTATACGCCGTTGCCGCTGTCCTTCGCCGTCCTGCATGACGATGCGTCCGTGGATTGGTTCATCCATGCGGCCAAGCTTCCCGATGGGCTGGCGGCCCATCTCGGCCCCGATATCCGGGTGCGGCCTCCGACGGATCTGGAGGCTGAACTGGAGCGGCTGGGCCGCCTCGGTGCCCGGGTGCGGGTCGATGCCGCCACCGCGCCCGCCCGGATTTCCGAGCTGCTGGCGGCGGCGGGCGCCAGGCTGGAGCGTGGGGCCGATCCCTGCCAATTGCCCAAGGCCTGCAAAAATCCGGTGGAATTGGCCGGGCTGCGCGCCGCCCATCGTCGCGACGGTGCCGCCATGGCCCGTTTCCTGTGCTGGCTGGACCGGCAGGCGCCCGGCGGTCAGGTGGACGAACTGATGGCGGCGGCGGCGTTGGAGGGGTTTCGTCGGCCGGGCGAGAATTTCAGGGGCCTGTCCTTTCCCACCATCTCCGGTGCCGGTCCCAATGGCGCCATTGTTCACTACCGTTCGAGTCCGGCGACCAACCGCCATCTGATGCCGGGCGAGCTGTATCTGGTGGATTCGGGGGCGCAGTACCGCGACGGCACCACCGACGTCACCCGGACCGTGGCGGTGGGCAAGCCCCGGCCCCGCCAGCGCCGCCATTTCACCTTGGTGCTGAGGGGGCATGTCGCCCTGGCCCGGTCCCTGTTCCCGGTGGGCACCACCGGCAGCCAGTTGGACGTGCTGGCGCGGCAACCGCTCTGGGGCGAGGGATTAGATTACGACCACGGCACCGGCCACGGGGTGGGCAGTTATCTGTCGGTGCACGAAGGGCCGCAGCGGATTTCCAAGCTGGGCAATTCGGTGGCGCTGAAGCCGGGCATGGTGCTGTCCATCGAGCCCGGCTACTACAAGGCCGGGGCCTATGGCATCCGCATCGAGAATCTGGTGGCGGTGGTGCCGGTCAAGACACCCGCGGGGGGAGAGCGGGCGCTGTTGGGCTTCGAGACCCTGACCCTGGCGCCCATCGATCGCGCCCTGATCGACACAAGGCTGCTGACCTCCGAGGAGATTGGCTGGCTGGACGCCTATCACGCCCGGGTGCGGGACGAGATTTCGCCGTTGGTGGAGCCCCAGGTGGCGCAGTGGCTGGAGCAGGCGACCCGGCCGCTCAGCCCGGCCCGGTCCATCCCCGCTCGCGAGCGAAATCGGCGGTGACGAAATCCATGGTCGCCCGGTGTTCCAGGAACCACTGGGGCAAGGCTTCGGTGAAATAGTCGCGGCAGTCTTCACCGGCCTTCAGCCGGAGGATGATGCCGTCCAGTTCGGCCAGCACGCGCTGATGCTCGTCGCGGTGGGGTTCCAGCCCGAAAAAAGCCGTCCGCGTCATCATGGCTTCCTCGCGGGCGAAATGCTCGGCGCAATGATCGCGGAACGCCTCGGCGTCTGCCGTCAGGTCGCCGCCTTCCACCGCCAGGGCCGCGAGATGGTTGATGGCGTCCACCGCATGGCGATGGTCGTGGTCGACGAACTCGACCCCCAGCAGCAGGGAGTCGGTCCAGCGAATGACGGAATGGGGAGCGATCATGGTGCGACGATCCGAAGACGGCGAAAAAGGCGCCGGAACTCTATCGAAATCGGGGCAAGACGCAAGCGGAAGGCGTGGTGGGGGTCAGCCGGTCAGTAGTTCGGTCTTGTTGCGGAAATACGAGCAGGCGAGGCAGGGACTGTCGCTGCGCAGCTTCTCGGCGAAGCCGATCCGCACCACCCAGCAGCCATCGCTTTGCGACTGATGCAGGTCATGACCGCGACCATGGCTGCGGGCGGCGGCGATGGCCTCGTCGCAGCCGTCGCAGGGCAGGGCGCAGGCCTGATGGGCGGGGGCTGGGGCGCAGGTCGCGGAGCAGTCGGCCAAGGCGGTCTCCCTCTGCTTGGTAGCTAACAAGGCCTTGCGGCGGTCAGTCGAGCAAGGGCGGCGGAGCGGCCACGTGCCGCAGCCGGTCCAGCAGTTTCGAGCGCAGCGGCGAGCCATGATGCAGGTCGCTGGCACAGCGCGCCGCTTCCTCGGCGCAGGCCTCGTGGTGATGGCAGGTCGTGTCCAGGGGACAGAAGGCGATATCCCCGAGAATCACCATGGCGTCAACCCAGACCCCACACTCGATGCAATTGGAGGTCGCCTGGAACTTCTTTTGGCAGTCGGTCGGCAGGGTGCATGTGCTCATGCAGGTGATGATATGAAGTGATACTAGAAATCACAACCATATCTTCCCTGCGGGAAATGATGGGCAGGGGTGTTGTCGGCTTAGAGCAGACTGTGATTAGGCGCCGCGCCGCAGCCCCGCCACCAGCTCGGCGTAATCGGCTTCCAAGTCGGGCGACAGGACGCCATGACGGATCAGGAAGTCGATCAGCACCAGATTGACGTTGAACTTGAAATCGTCGCCATGGCGCACCCGCTCGGCCACCTCGGCCACCGGCATCAGTTGGAAATCGGAAATCTCGCCGTCGGTATTGCGGGGGACGAAATCGGCGGGGACCTCCAGGTCGAAACAGAACATCAGGTCCGGCTTCAGGCCCCATTCATCCTCCATGCAATAGGCGATGGCCCCCACCGGCCGCGCGGTGGCGGCCAGGCTGGCGGGAATATCGGCTTCCTCGGCCGCTTCCTTGCGCAGATTCTCATGCAGGGTCAGCTCCATGGGCTGGCCACCCGCCACCATGTTGTCGAGCTTGCCCGGCGCCACCGATTTGTCCAGGGCGCGGCGCCCGATCCACAGATGCAGTCCATCGGGGCGGCGCACCAGCCCGTTGACATGGATGCCATAGGCGCGCAGGCCGAACAGGCTGACCACGCCGCGATCGACGCTCATCAGCGGCGGATCGTTGAGGCGGCGACCGACCCGATAGCGCTCGCCCCGCAGCCGGGGTGTTCCCCAATCACGTTGCAATTCGAGACAGACCTCGTCCAGGGCAAGGCTGCGTTCGTCCGGGCTGGTCAGGGCCGGGTGCAACTCGACCGCACCGCCAGACCGCCGGAAGACCGCCGGAAAGGCCGCCAGCCGTCGCGCCATGTCGTGACGGATATGGCCGATCCGTTCGCCAGCCACCACGAAAGGCAGGAATTTGGACAGGTCGTGGCGATTGCAGGCGTTGATGTGGTCGAGGAAGGCCATGGTTCTGTCCTCTCGGAAGGCGGGTGCAAAGGGTCGGCGCGATGGCCGTGCGAGTCAAGTGATCCGAGTCACTGTTCCCGCAGCGCAAAACGCGCTAAAAGGGGGGAATGAGGACCCTGTATCATCATCCGCTGTGCCCGTTCTCCCGTCTGGTGCGGGTGGTCCTGGCCGAAAAGAAGCTGGAATTCGAGCCCCAGGTCGAGAAGTTCTGGGAGCGCCGCGCCGATTTCACCGCCCTGAACCCGGCGGGCGAGGTCCCGGTGCTGGTGGAGGAGGGCGGCACCGCCCTGGCCGACGCCGTCGCCATCGCCGAATACCTGGACGAGACCCATCGCGAGCCGCCGCTGCTGCCCGCCGACCCGCTGGCCCGCGCCGAGGTGCGCCGCCTGGTGGGCTGGTTCGGCAGCAAGTTCCACACCGAGGTCACCCTCAATCTGGTGGGCGAGAAGGTCTACAAGCGGCTGTCCTCCCAGCATGGCGAGCCGGATTCGCGCAAGATCCGGGCGGGCTTCGCCAATATCCACGAGCATCTCAACTATGTGGCCTGGCTGACCGAGCGCCGCGCCTTCCTGGGCGGTTCGGTCTTCACCCTGGCCGATATCGCCGCCGCCGCCCAGATTTCCGCCATCGACTATCTGGGCGACGTCCCCTGGGACGCCCATGTGGGCGCCAAGGACTGGTATGCCCGGGTCAAGTCGCGGCCCAGCTTCCGCGCCGTGCTGGCCGATCACCTGCCCGGCATGCCGCCGCCCCGGCACTATGCCGACCTGGATTTCTAGGCTTCTCCCCGCTCTTTTCCTTCTGCTCGCGGTCCCCGCCGGGGCCGAGGTGGTCACCCAACTGCCCGGCCGCGACAAGGTGGTGGCGCTGACCTTCGACGGCTGCGAGGCCCCCAATGCTCCCGCCCTGCTGGACCCGTCCATCCTGGCGGTGCTGGAGGCCGAGAAGGTTCCCGCCACCTTCTTCGTCACCGGCCTGTTCGCCCGGCGGAATGCCGCCGGACTGGCGCGGCTGGCCGAAACCGGGCGGATCGAGGTGGAAAACCACTCCTTCGACCACCCCCAGCACATGGAACGCCTGGATGGCCCCCGCCTGCGCCGTCAGGTGGCGGAGACCGATTCCGAGATCGAGCGCGTGACCGGTCGCAGGCCCCGCTTCTTCCGCTTTCCCGCCGGGAATTACGATGCCGCCGCCCTGGCCGAGGTGGAAAGTCTGGGCCACACAGTGGTGCATTGGAGCTTCGCCTCTGGCGATCCCGCCCGGGGGGTGACGCCCGCCCATCTCACCGACTGGGTGCTGTCCCGGACCCGGCCGGGCAATATCCTGATCTTCCACGTCAACGGCCGGGCGCCCGCCACCGGCGCGGCATTGCCCGGCATCCTCGCCGAGTTGCGCAAGCGGGGATACGGCTTCGTCCGCCTGGACGAGGTGATGAAGTGAGTGGTGGTATGAGCCCCTTCTCCCCCGAGCGTCATGCCCTGGACGGTTGCCGCCTGCGGCCGCTGGAACCCGCCGACTGCCGCCCCATGGCCGAGGCGCTGGCGGCCCAGGACCCGTGGCTCAGCCTGGGCTTCAATGCCACTGCCCTGGAGCGTTATCTGGCCCGCGACGATGCCGCCCTGGCCCGTTTCGCGGTGGAACGGGGCGAGGACGGCCGCGCCGGACTGCTGGCGGTGCGCTGGCCCTGGCTGCGCGGCGCCTATATCGAGCTGCTGGCCGTCTTCCCCGCCCATCAGGGCCGCGGCCTGGGTGGGGCGGTGGTGGACTGGGTCGCGGGCCAGACCGCCGGGATCACCCCCAATCTGTGGGCCTGCGTCTCGGATTTCAACGCCTCGGCGCGGGTGTTCTACGCGGCGCGGGGCTTCGTCGAGGTCGCGCCGCTGGAGGATCTGGTGGCGCCGGGCCGGGCCGAGATACTCCTCAGAAGGCGATCAGGCTGACCAGGGCGGCGAGGCCGAACACCATCAGCAATCCGCCCGACAGGTGGTTGAACAGCCGCATGCGCTCGGGCGTGAAGCGGGCTCGCGCCGCCGAGGCCACCGCCGACAGGATCAGCCACCACAGGGTCGAGCCGCAGAAGATGCCTGCCACCAGCCATGCCGACTGAACACCCCCCGGCTGGGCCGATGGCCCCAGGGCGGCGAACACTCCCGCCACGCCTAAGATGGTGCCGGGATTGGTGGCGGTGATGGCGAAGGTGGAGACGAAGTCCTTCAGCATGCCCGGCCCCTTGCCCGGCTCGGCCTCGATGGCGATGGCGGCGGCCCGCCAGGTGTGGCCCCCCAGCCAGATCATGAACAGCCCGCCCACCACCTTGATGGCAGTGATCTGGCCGTTGATGAAGCTCATGATGGCGCCGACGCCGAAGGCCGCCACCGCCCCGAACACGGTATCGGCCATGGCGGCGCCCAGACCGGCCACGAAGGCGGCCAGGCGCCCATCGGCCAGGGCCTTGCGAATACAGAGGATGCCCACCGGGCCGATGGGGGCGGCGATGGAAAAGCCGATCATCACGCCGCGCAGGAAGGGTATGGAGTCCAAGGGAGAGCTTTCACCGGGCCAGAGTGTCGCGCGTCAGGTACGACGAATCGGCCATGCTTGGCAACGGCTGATCGCGGGTGCCGAAAAAAGCTCCCCGCCGAAGCGGGGAGGACCTTGGGGGTCGTAAACTGGAAAGGGCAAAATCAGGCGGACAGGGCGGCCCGCTGCGGCTGGGCCGCGAAGGGGGCGGCGGCCGAACCCGGCTGGATGGTGGCGAACGTCCAGGCGGTCTGGTCGGCGAACAGGGCGCGCAGCAGCTGGTTGTTCAGGGCATGGCCCGAGCGCACGCCGTGGAAATGGCCCAGGATCGGAGCACCGGCCAGATACAGGTCACCCACCGCGTCCAGCACCTTGTGACGGACGAATTCGTCGCCATAGCGCAGGCCGTCGTCATTCAGCACCCGGGTGCCGGTGGAGTCGATCACCACCGCGTTGTCCAGCGAGCCGCCACGGGCGAGGCCGTTGGCGCGGAGATAGGCCACTTCCTGCTCGAAGCCGAAGGTGCGCGCCCGGGAAATCTCGGACTTGAACGAACCGCGCGACAGGTTGACGAAGAATTCCTGGCGCGAGATGGCGGTGGCGCCGAAATCGATCTCGAAGCGGATGGAGAAGCCAGAGGACGGGGTCAGCGAGGCCATGCGGTCGCCATCCTTCACCGTCACCCGCTTCAGCACCTTGATGGCCTGGCGGGGAGTGGCCTGCTCGACCACACCGGCGCATTCGATCAGGAACAGGAAGGGGGCGGCGGAACCGTCCATCACCGGCACTTCCGGCCCGTTGATCTCGATCAGGCAGTCGTCGATGCCCATGCCCGCCAGGGCGGACATCAGATGCTCGACCGTGCCGACCACCACGCCGTCGTCGTTGCGCAGGCAGGAATTCATGCGGGTGTCATGCACCGCCGACCAATGGGCGGGAACGATGGCGCCGGCGCCCGCGATATCGACGCGGCGGAAGCGGATGCCGGTTCCGGCTTCGGCGGGATGCAGCACCATGGTGACCTTGGCGCCGGAATGCAGGCCGACGCCGGTGCAGCCGATGGCGGTCTTCAGGGTGCGGGAGCGGATGGCGGATGCATCGGAGACGGCGGTGGCGGGAGTGGTCCCCGGCAGCAGATGGGCAACGATCTGATTCACGCCTGTTCCCCTTTGACCTTGACCGGAACCGATGGTTCCGGGCGGGCTTTCATTTCACGCTCACAGGTCTACCAGGGGGGCGTCCAGGGCTCAAATCAATCATTATTGCCAAATGTTACACTGCGGCATGGGCCGTGAAACATTCAGTCCACCAGGATGGCGTCGGGGGTGTAGGTCACGATGGAGACCCGATAGATGGTCTGGAGCGGAATCCCCACCATGGCCATGGGGTTGGTTTCGTCGCGGACGACGGGAATCCCGGCGATGAATGGCGATCCCGGCTGGATCACCCGGGCGGTTTTCATGGTCTTCACCATGGACTCGAAGATGGGGGCGGGTGTTCCCGAGGGTCGCGCCAGCGGAGCTGCGAAAGCGTCGAAGCCGCCGCCGTCCTTCCTGGCATAAATGAAATAATTGGTCCCCGCCGCCCCCGGCCCCTGGGGTTCTTCCAGCAGGGCGACTGCGCCGAACACCGACACCATGGTCGCCACCAGATGGCGGTAATAGGTGGTGTTCTCGAACACGAACAGGCTGTTCATGGCAATGACGCCCTGGGGGGCCAGGCAGTTGCGCACATCGGCGAAGAATTCCCGGGTGGTCAGATGCTCGGGGATGCCGTCGCCGAAGAACAGGTCGATGCTGACCACGTCATACTCGCCGCGACAGCCCTGGACGAAGGTGCGGGCATCGGCGGTGACGACCCGGATATCGGGCCGAGGCCGAAAGCCGAAATGATCCCGGGCGAGGCGCTCCATCTCGGGGTTGATCTCCACGGCGTCCACCTGGGCGCCCTGGGATGCGAAATAGGAGGGAACCACTCCGGCGCCGAAGCCCAGCACCAGGGCGCGGCGGGGGCTGTCCACCAGCGGCCGGGTCCCGGCGCCGATCATGTAGGTGAACAGATACGAGGACTCGCCGCCGGGCAGGAATCCGTTCATGGATTCCCCCACATTCAGCAGCCTTGTCATGGTGGTGCCGTCGGGCGCGGTGACGCGGGCCACCTTCAGGGTGCCGAAGGGGGTCGGACGTTCGGCCAGGATCGACCAGCGGCGACGCTGGCCGTCCGTCACCTCGACGGAAGCCCGGCTGGCCTCCACCAGGACGGCGGCGGCGGCCATGCCGCCCAGCAGCGCCAGGACCAGCACGGCGGTGAACGGCCCCCGGGCCAGATGCTTCCGTCGCGCCAGGGCGCCGGCCACGGCCATGACCGCCAGGGACAGGGCGATGAGGGCGATGCTTTCGCGGTTGCTCCAATGGGCGATCAGGACGAAGGCGGCCAGGCTGACCCCGGCCACCGATCCCAATGTGCTGATGAAGAAGATGATTCCGGCCCCGGCATCGTCGGACTCGCCGCTTCCGGGGCCATTGCGGCGCTCCAGCGCCACCAGCAGGGGATTGAGGGCGGACAGGGCGATCAGCGGCACGCACAGGATGACGGCGCAGGCGGCGAAGCTGCCCAGCACCAGGCTGAAGCGGGCCAGGGGCCCCAGCACCACCGGGTAGATGTGGACGGACACCGCCAGCGCCAAGCCCGATGCGGCGATCAGGGCGTGGAAGCTCGCCGTCAGGGTCTTGCTGTCCAGATCCCTGGCGAGGCGGCCGCCGAGATAATAGCCCACCGACAGAAACACCAGGGTGGTGGACAGGACACCGGTCCAGATATACAGGGCGACGCCGAAGAACGGATTGAGCGCCCGCGACGAAATCAGTTCCAACGCCAGAACGGCGGCGCCGGTCAGGAAAATGAACACTCTCTCGGTCGTCATTGCTCTCTCCCCGGCCGCGAGCGGCGCAATCTACCATGACCTTGGCGTCCGGGCGATTGGCCTGCGATCACGCTCCTCTCTTCCAAAAATCCGCGCTCCGCATTATGGTCCGGCAACTTTAGGATTCATGCCCCGATGACCAAGCTCGACCATATCCGCAATTTCTCCATCGTCGCCCATATCGACCACGGCAAATCCACCCTGGCCGACCGGCTGATCCAGGCCTGTGGCGCCATCGAGGCGCGCGACATGAAAGAGCAGATTCTCGATTCCATGGATATCGAGCGTGAACGCGGCATCACCATCAAGGCCCAGACGGTGCGCCTGTCCTATACCGCAAAGGACGGCAAGACCTATCAGCTGAACCTGATGGACACGCCCGGCCATGTGGACTTCGCCTACGAGGTCTCGCGCTCGCTGGCCGCCTGCGAGGGCTCGCTGCTGGTGGTGGATGCCTCTCAGGGCGTCGAGGCCCAGACCCTGGCCAATGTCTATCACGCCCTGGATGCCGGGCACGAAGTGGTGCCGGTGCTCAACAAGATCGACCTGCCGGCCGCCGAGCCCGAGCGGATCAAGCAGCAGATCGAGGACGTCATCGGCCTGGACACCACCGACGCGGTGATGATCTCGGCCAAGACCGGCCTGGGCATCGGCGACGTGCTGGAAGCCCTGGTCACCCGCCTGCCCGCCCCCGAGGGCGACGAGAGCGCGCCCTTGCAGGCGCTGCTGGTGGATTCCTGGTACGACCCCTATCTCGGCGTCATCATCCTGGTGCGCATCAAGCACGGCGTCCTGAAGAAGGGCCAGAAGATCCGCATGATGGCCACCGGCATCGCCTATCAGGTGGATTCGGTGGGCTATTTCACCCCCAAAATCGTCCAGTGCAATGAATTGAAGCCCGGCGAGATGGGCTTCTTCACCGCCGCCATCAAGGCGGTGGCCGATACCAAGGTGGGCGACACCGTCACCGACGACAAGAAGCCCGCCGAGACGCCGCTGCCCGGCTTCAAGCCCAGCGTGCCGGTGGTGTGGTGCGGCCTGTTCCCCATCGACGCCGCCGATTACGAGGATCTGCGCGACTCCCTCGCCAAGCTGCGCCTCAACGACGCCAGCTTCCAGTACGAGCCCGAGACCTCGGCGGCGCTGGGCTTCGGCTTCCGCTGCGGTTTCCTCGGCCTGCTGCATCTGGAAATCATCCAGGAACGCCTGGAGCGCGAATTCAATCTGGACCTCATCACCACCGCCCCCAGCGTGGTCTATCGCGTCCACCTGACCAATGGCGAGATGCACGAGTTGCACAACCCCGCCGACATGCCCGATCCCGCCCGCATCGACCATATGGAAGAGCCCTGGATCAAGGCCACCATCATGGTTCCCGACGAATATCTGGGGCCGGTGCTGACCCTGTGCACCGATCGCCGTGGCCAGCAGATCGACCTCACCTATGCCGGCCAGCGCGCCATGGCGGTCTACAAGCTGCCGCTCAACGAGGTGGTGTTCGATTTCTACGACCGGCTGAAATCCATCTCGCGCGGCTATGCCAGCTTCGATTACGAGGTCGACAGTTACGCCGAATCCGATCTGGTCAAGGTCTCGATCCTGGTCAATGCCGAACCGGTGGACGCCCTGTCCTTCGTGGTCCACAAGGCCAATGCCGAATCACGCGGACGCGGCATCTGCCAGCGGCTGAAGGAGCTGATTCCGCGCCAGATGTTCCAGATCGCCATCCAGGCCGCCATCGGCGGGCGCATCGTGGCGCGCGAGAGCATCAGCGCGCTGCGCAAGGACGTGACCGCCAAATGCTATGGCGGCGACGCCACCCGCAAGAAGAAGCTGCTGGAGAAGCAGAAGGAAGGCAAGAAGCGCATGCGCCAGTTCGGCAAGGTGGAAATTCCGCAAAGCGCCTTCCTCGCCGCCCTCAAGATGGGTGACGACTGACGCCGAAGGCTCGGAGCGCGGGGGTCGTTCTCGAAACGGGATTTACCACCAAGGCACCAAGGAGGCGGAGTCGGCCGCCGCCCTTCTTTTCGGTCATGCCCATCCGCCGAACTCATTGCTTTTCAAGGCGTTCAGGCGGGGCCGCGTGGATCACCGGGACGGAGCCCGGTGATGACGAATGAAAAGGAAGCCTCTTGGTGCCATGGGAGCGCGGGCGCCTCGCCCGCATCTCTTCACGGGAGCATCTTTCCCCCAGCACCACCGGCCCGACGCGCCATGGAGCGCGCGGGCTGAGTTGAACCGCCATCCCCGGCGAGCGGCCGGGAATCCGGTGCGGCAGCACGCTTCGTCGCGTCGAACGGAACGACACCACGGTCCGCCACCGATCAGTGGCGGGCCATCGCTCCGTTCCTCACCAACGCGGTGAAGACGTCTGTCAGTTGGTTACCGGCTTTACACCGGAACTGGTCGATACCGTCGTGGTGGTCCGGGCGTCGCCGGTGGCCGGGCTCACAGGCGGAGCGGCAACCGCAACGGGCGGAACCACGGCACCGGCGGCAAGTGCGGCACCGCCATCAGCCGGAGCCGACGAGTCGGTCGCTGGCGTCGGGGCGGGGGTGCTGCCTTGCACGCGCTGGTATTCCTCGACCACCTTCTTGGACGGATACTGGTCCAATTCTTCGCCGGTCGAGCCGTCACGCACCACCAGCAATGCCAAGCCGGTGTTGTTGTCGACCTTGATGACCGGGGTGGTGAAGGCGATGGCCTCGGCCGGAGACGGATTTTCCTTCTTCACCTCTTCCTCGTGCTGCTGCACGGGGGGATGCGAAGGGCTTAGGCTCTCGGGACCTGACGCGCGGGGGCCAATACTGGCTGCAATCGAGGTGGACATTCTGCCCTCCTATCTGGATGTGTGTCTGTGCGCAGGGATGAGCATTTCCGCACACCCCTTGGCTGATACCTTCTGGCACAGGCTATAAAGTGCCCACAAACCCAGCTAAAATGCAACTTGAATCTTGGGTTGAATGATCAGGAAGGCGGGGGCGGGTGTTCGGGCCGGGGTTGGTGCGGCCGTTTTGAAAGCAGCAGGTGCAAGGTCGCCTTGGCGAATTGGCGCAGTCGGCGGATACGGTATTCGGGCGACAGATCGCTGGCCTTGATGATGCCGAGGAAGAAGCGGGAAACTTCCCCCAGGGTGTGGTCGCGCAAGTCCTGGTCAGAGGCGCGGCGCAGCAAGATATTCACCAGGTCCTGGGTGCGGGTCAGCAGTTCGATGCCGTCCTCGACGGTATCGATGATGCTGCACATGCCGTCAAAGGCGGCCTGCTGATGGTCATCAAGGGTGATGGTGTCGCCGATTGCGGCCATGGCTTCCCTTTCCCGGATCGACCTCAGCCTATCCGGGAAATGGTTTCATTTTCGTTGAGGCCGCCAGCGGTCCTCGGCGGTGGGGGCATCGATCCGGGGTGCCCGGGCCAGCAGCTCCGCCCGCAGCACGCTGCCGTCCACCGCCAGGGGCAGCGTCTCGATCAGTTCCAGGCGCCGGGGGCTTCCGGCGGTGCCCAGGCGCAAGCGGGCCCAGGCGCCGACCTCGTCGAGCAGGGCGGGGGTGGCCAAGCCCCGGGGTTGGACGAAGGCGCGCAACTCGCCCTCGGGCCATTCCACCACGCCCGCCGCCGATACGGTGGGGTGGAGGTTGAGCACCGCTTCCACCGCGCCGAGGCGGGTTGGTCCCTCGGTGGTCATGACGGTGTCGTCGGAAAGGGCCAGGGGTTCCGGCCAGATATAGTTGTCCAGGTCGCGCACCCCCAGGCGGCCGGTCAGCATCCAGCCGCCGCCGCCGCGCCGCGCCGGTCCCTCCACCCGATCGCCCCAATAGCCGAGGAAGCTGCCCGGTGCGTTGGGCGATACCGCCAGAACGCCGCGCTCGCCCGCTTTCAGCACCCGGCCACGATCATCCACCGCTTCGATGGTGAGGCCCGGCGCGGTGCGCCCCGGCGAGGGGGGCCGCAATTCCATCAGACCGGCCAGATTGGCCGCCACCGCCCCGGTCTCGATCACCCCCCAGGCCTCGTTGGCATGAATGCCGAAGGCCTTGATCACCGCTTCGTGCAGGGCTTCGTCCAAGGGGGCGGGACCACTGGCCAGGGCACGGGGCATGGCATGGGGGCGACCTGACGCCGCCTCGGCCAGGCGGGCCAGATGGGCGGGGGGAACATAGGCGGCGCGCACGCCGTGGCGCGACAGGGAGTCCAGGGCTCGGGCCGGGTCGAAGGGGCCGGGAGTGGCGACCACCGGCACGCCGTGGTGCCAGGCGGGCAGAACGGCGCGAAACAGGGCCTCGGCACTCATCCAGTCGGCCGAGGTCCAGGCCACGTCGCCGAACTGGGGGAAAAAACTCAGCGACATCTCCACCGCGGGCAGCCCGCCCGCCATGGCGCGGTGGGGCAGAACCGCGCCGGGCGGCTTGCCGCAGCCATCGGGGGGATAGAAGATGAAGGCCGGATGGCCGGCGGGCGTGACCAGGGGCGCGAAGGCGTCCGAGGCCCGTTCCATCTCGGACCAGAATTCGGTGGTTCCCGGGGCGGCGGCATTGGGTACCAGCACCCGGGCCAGGGCCGTCAGGCCGGAGCGGATCAGGTCCAGGGCGGGCAGCAGTTCGGCGTCCACCACCGCCACTTGGGCGCCGCTGTCGCTCAGCCGCCATCCCAAAGGCTCGGCGCCCAGATTGGTGGGAATCGGCACGGCCACGGCGCCCATGCGGGTTACGGCCAGCAGCGCCACGGCGGCTTCCAGCCCGGCGGGCAGCGCCAGCGCCACCCGATCGCCAGGGGTGACGCCCCAGGCCTGCAGCACATTGGCCAGCCGGTTGGCCAGCAGCCGCAGTACATGGAAGGTATAGCGCTCGCTGGTTCCGTCGGGACCCTCGACGATCAGGGCGGTGCGATGGCCATCGGCCCCGGCCATGGTCTGGCGGTCGCAGACGTCGAAGGCGAGGTTGTAGCGATCGGGAATCTTCCAGCGGAAGGTTCGGCAGGCTTCCTCGTAGCTGCGGGGATTGTTCAGCATGATCGGGTCACGAGGCGCCGTTGCCGTCGAATGGCGGCGGCATGATGCGGCGCATGAAGCCGTCGAACAGAGGCACGGTGAAGGCCGTGTCCCCATGGCTGGGGCTGTAGAGCATGCCTTTGCCGATCATCGAACTGCGGATGGGAGCCACGGTGGTGACCTTCTTGCCGAGCCGCTCGGCGATGTCGCCGGATCGGTGGGGCCCCGGTCCCAGATCGGCCATGGCCCGCATATAGCGTTTTTCGGCGGGGGCGAGGCGGTCGAAGCGGACACGGAAGAAGCTGGCGTCCAATTGCGCCAGCGCCGCGATCGAGGCGGCCCGGGCGTCATCGCCGGAAATCGGCGATGACGTGGCGATATCCCAGCTATGCTTGCCCCATTCCTGCAGAAAATATGGATAGCCGCGCGTCTGCTTCAATATTTCCCCAATGGCGTCATCGGTGAAGCTGACACCCTCCCGTTCCGCCGGACGGCAGAGCGCGGCGGTGGCCGCGACCTCATCCAGACGATCGATGGGAACGAATTCGAACAGGCGCTCGGCATAGGATTTCGCGCGTCCCGATTGACCGACCAGTTGCGGCAGGCCCGCCGCCATGATCGTGACCGGCAATTGCCGCTGGTTGACCTTGTGCAGGGCGGCGATCAGCGCGGCCAGCTGTTCCTCGGGAACATACTGAAGTTCGTCGATGGCCATGACGACGGCGGTCTTGCGCTCGACCGCGGCGTCTCCGACCGCCATCAGCAGTTCCCCCAGGTCGCTTTCCAGGTCGCCGCTATCCGCGGCACCGGGCTCGGGCGCCGCATCGAAGCTGATATCGATGTCCTGGTATCGGACCTTCATGGCCTTGGCAAAGCTTGCCAGGGTTCTGATCGCATTGGAAACGGCGGTCTTCGCGGCCTCGCCTCGATTCAGCCTGAGCAGGGTCGCCCGCAGCGCGGGAATGAGAATGCCCGGCAGCGACCGATCTTCCGGAGCTTCTATGCTGACGATTGCCATGCCTTCGGCTTCGGCATCCTGGCGAATCTTGTTCAGCAGCACGGTCTTCCCGACGCCACGCAGCCCGTAGAAGATGCAGCCGCGCGCCGAACGGCGGTTCTTGGTGCGATCCAACGAGATGGCCGCCTTGTTGATGACCTCGTCCCGGCCCGCGAGTTCCGGCGGTGGGTATCCGGCTCCGGGGGCATAGGGATTGGCGCGCGGGTCCAATTCAACTGACCTTATGCAAGTTTATCCTAATTCGATAAGGTGGCATAACATTGCTCGAATCACAATGGCGGCCAAGCCGGGTCCTCGCCGTCAGTTTCCCAGCGGCATCAGCTCTTCGAACCACAAATAGGTGCCGACATCGTCGAAGATGACGCCGTCGAAGCCCAGATCCATGATTCCGGCCAGATACTTGCCCAGCAGGCCGCGCCATTCGCCGCTGCCGGTGTCGGTGATGAAGGTGCCCGGCGTCTCGTCATGGGCGAAGACAAAGGCGGGATTGCCCACGTCCCAGTCCTTCATCCAGTACCAGCGCCAGTCATAGGCCCGGCCGATGGGCATGATGGCCATCACCAGGCGGCGCGGCCCCAGCTTCTTGTATTTCAGCCGGGCGATATCGTTCTTCACCAGCAGTTCGCTGCTGCGATGGGCCACGTCCACCACCACCAGGTCGTAGTTGGTGGCGGCCAATGCCTCGATGAACTTGCCCTTGGTGCCGAACTTGTCCGAGCGCAGCACCGGCAGCCAGTTGCGCACATTGGCGATGGTCAGGACCTCGGCCGGATTCTCGAAGGCGGGATGGGTGCGCGGCGCCTCGTCCAATATGGATTCGCCGGTCCTGGCGAAGGCGGGGGCCTTGTCGCGGGCCCCGGCGCGGAAGGCGGCCTCGGTCTCGGCGGCGGTGGGGCAGAAATCCAGCGCCAGGATGTTGCGGCCCTCGGCGCGCATGGCGTTGACCGCATAGGTCATGCGGCGCTGCTGTTCGGCGCGCATCTGCTTCAGCCGGATCTCGGCTGATTTGCGCAGTTCCTCGGCGGGATCGTTGCTGAACGGCCCCATCTCGATGGGGACCGGCGGCCGATGGATGCCCTGGCGCCGTTCCCGATCCAGCTCGGCATCCAGGCCCAGGCGCTCCTTGATCACCTCGGCCAGGGGCTTGTCGAATTTGAACGGACCGCAATACAGGCCTTCCATCACCACGCCGTCCAGGGTCTGGATCAGCTGGCGGTAGTGGGCGCGCAGCGGCAGGCGCTTGATGAAATTGGTGCCCTGGGGATCGCGGATGTCTTCCCACTCCACCTCGATCTCGCCCTTGACCAGCAGTTCCGGGCCGCCCCGCATCAGCACCTGGAAGGAGGGATTGCGCTTCTTGGCATAGCGCGCCAATTCCAGGATCACGTCACGGGTCTGTTCGCGGAAATTGGGAATGCGCTCGATGGGCGGGGGCACGAAGTCGCGGGGCTTGTCCAGCGCGGCGGCGGGAAAGGCGGTCAACAGCACCATGCCGAGAAAAGCTAAGGCCAACCCTCTGGCATGGGATTTCATATCATCCCGAGCGAAGCCGAGGGATCTCCGTCCGACGCGACGGAGCCATATGGGAAAAGCCGTTCCAGAACGAGATTCCTCCTCCCGATGGTCGTCGGAATGACACGGCCGCCTCTTCATGCCAGCATCTCCCCCACCAGCCGGGCGATGGCCAGACACGAGGTCAGGCCCGGGCTTTCGATACCGTACAGCGCCGCCACCCCCGGCGCGCCGGTCTGGGCCGGGCCGTGGATGACGAAATCCCGCGCGGGCTCGCCCTCGGCCTGGATCTTGGGGCGGATCCCGGCATAGGCGGGTTCCAGCGCCCCGTCCTTCAGCCCCGGCCAATAGCGGCGGATGGCGGCATAAAAGGAATCGCCCCGGCGGGGATCGACCACGTAATCCTCGTGCTCGACCCATTCCACATCGGGGCCGAAGCGGCCGCGACCGGCCAGGTCCAGGGTGAAATGCACCCCCAGCCCGGCGGCCACCGGTACCGGATAGACCAGCCGGGTGAACGGGGTCTTGCCGGTCAGGCCGAAATAATTGCCCTTGCACAGATGGGCGGGCGGAACCTCGCGGAGGCCCAGCGCGGTTCCCAGGGCAGGGGCCGACAGGCCGGCGGCCACCACCACGCTTTTCGCCAGCAGGGTCATGGGCTCGACCCCGCCCACCGCCAGCAGATGGCCGCCCTCGGCGGCGCGGCCCGCCGTCACCGGCGACATGAAGACGACGGAGGCGCCCTTGGCCTCGGCCTCGCCCTGCAGCGCCAGCATCAATCCATGGGTGTCGACGATGCCGGTGGCGGGCGAGAACAGGGCGGCGACGCAGTCGAGTTCGGGCTCCAGGGCGCGGGCCTCGGAGGCCGGAATGGCGTGCAGCCCCTCGACGCCGTTATCAAGACCCTTGGCCAGGATGCCGTCCAATGCCTTGGCCTCGGCCTCGTCGGTGGCGACGATCAGCTTTCCCACCATCTTGTGGGTGACGCCTCGGTCGCGCGCGTAGTCGCGCAACATGCGGTTGCCCGCCACGCACAGTCGCGCCTTCAGGCTGCTCTTGGGATAGTACATGCCGGCATGGATCACCTCGCTGTTGCGCGACGAGATACCTGCGCCGATCCGGCCCTCGGCCTCCAGCACCAGCACCTCGCGCCCCGCCAGGGCCAATTGGCGGGCGACGGCCAGACCCACCACCCCCGCGCCGATCACCACGGCATCGACCCGTTCGGCCTCCGCTTCCGTCAACACGTTGTTTCCCATGGGCTGCGTTACCTCTAGATGTCGCGAAGCATAGCATCCGACGCAAGGAGGGGAAAGCCGGATGGTCGTTGCGTCGGGGCTTCGGCAAGGCTAGAGTCCGGCCGACGAATAGCAACACAAGGCGAACATCCGTGAGCGTGGAAACCCGTCCCTCCGTCTGCCCCCATGATTGCCCCAGCGCCTGTTCGCTGGAGGTGGAGATCCTGGCCGAGGACCGGATCGGCCGGGTGCGTGGCGGCGCCATGCCCTATGTCAACGGGGTGATCTGCGCCAAGGTGGCGCGCTATGCCGAGCGGGTTCACCATCCCGACCGGGTGCTGCACCCCTTGCGCCGGGTGGGAGCCAAGGGCGAGGGACGCTTCGAGCGCATCGGCTGGGACGAGGCCCTGGACGAGATCGCTTCCCGCTTCAAGGACGCCAGCGCCCGGCTGGGGCCGGAAACGGTGTGGCCCTATTTCTACGGCGGCACCATGGGCCATGTACAGCAGGCGGGCATCAACCGGCTGCGGCGGATCATGGGCTATTCCGGCCAGTTGAAGACCATCTGCGCCGCCTCCTCCAGCGCCGGATGGGCCGCCGGGGTGGGCTCCAAATGGGGGGTGCCGCCCCAGGAAATGGCCCATAGCGGCCTGATCGTCATCTGGGGCGCCAACCCCGCCGCCACCCAGGTGCAGCTGATGGGGCTGATCAAGCAGGCCAAGACCGCCAATGGCGCCAAGCTGGTGGTGGTGGACCCCTATCGCACCCCCACCGCCGAGAAGGCGGACCTGCATCTGATGCTGCGGCCGGGCAGTGACGGCGCCCTGGCCTCGGCGGTGATGCATGTGCTGTTCCGCGACAATCTGGCCGATCGCGACTATCTGGCGCGCTACACCGACTGCCCCGAGCGGCTGGAAGCCCATCTGAGGGATCGCGGTCCCGCCTGGGCCGCCCCCATCACCGGCCTGACGGTGGCCGAGATCGAGGCTTTCGCGGCGCTGTACGGCTCGGTGCCCAATTCCTATCTGCGGCTGGGCTATGGCTTCACCCGGTCGCGCAACGGCGCCGTCAACATGCATGCCGCCAGTTGCCTGCCCGCTGTCACCGGGGCGTGGAAGCACAAGGGCGGCGGCGCCGTGCAAAGCACCAGCGGCGTGTTCGACATCGCCCGCACTTTGCTGGACGGTCTCGACGTGCCCGACCGCAAACCGCGCGTGCTGGATATGAGCCGCATCGGCCCGGTGCTGACCGGTGATCCCGCCGATCTGGGGGACGGGCCGCCGGTGACCGCCATGCTGGTGCAGAATTCCAACCCGGCCCTGGTGGCGCCCGACAGCGCCCTGGTGCGCCGGGGTCTTGCCCGCGACGACCTGTTCCTGGCCGTTCATGAGCAGGTGATGACCGCCACCGCCCGCTTCGCCGACATCGTGCTGCCCGCCACCACCAGCATGGAACATCACGACCTGTACACCGCCTATGGCCATACCTTCCTGCAGGTGGCCAAGCCGGTGATCGCGCCTTTGGGCGAGGCCCGTTCCAATCATGATGTCATCAACGCCCTGGCACCCCGGCTCGGCGCGGCGCATCCCGGTTTCGAGATGGATGCGTGGGAGATGATCGATCAGGTGCTGGACGCCTCGGAGCTGCCCAAGGCCTCGGAGCTGCACGCCATGGGCTGGCTCAACTGCTCCAAGGTGTTCGACGACGCCCATTTCCTCTCGGGCTTCGGCCATGCCGACGGCCGTTTCCGCTTCGCCCCCGATTGGAACGATCCCGCTCTGCCGGAACTGCCCGACCATTACGCCGTGACCGACGAGGCCGATGCCGAGCATCCCTTCCGCCTGATCACGCCGCCGTCGCGCCATTTCCTCAATTCCAGCTTCACCGAGACCCCGACCTCGCGCGCCCAGGCCGGACGGCCCACCGCCCTGGTCCATGCCGGGGATGCCGAGGCCCTGGGGCTGAAGACCGGCGATCCGGTTCGCCTGGGCAATGACAAGGGTTCGGTGGTGGTGCATGTCCAGGCCACCGACGGCATCGCGCCGGGGGTGGTGGCGGTCGAAAGCATCTGGCCGGACGACTGCTTCGTCGAGGGCCGCGGCATCAACCACCTGACCAGCTCCGACGCCGCCCGTCCGGCGGGTGGCGCCGTGTTCCACGACACCAAGATCTGGCTCAAACAAGTGACGAGCCAATGAAATCTTTCATTGGCGAGGAGTTGCGGCCAAGGGCCGGCGCGGCTCGTGCCGCGCAAGCCAAGGCGACGGGAAGTCGCCGCCCGGCGATTGAGGGGCAACAAAGGACTGATTTATGAAGAACAAACGCGCCCATATCGTGGTGGTCGGCAACGAGAAGGGGGGGACGGGCAAGTCCACCGTCTCCATGCATCTGATCATCAGCCTGCTGGAAAAGGGCTTGTCGGTGGGCAGCATCGACCTGGACGCCCGCCAGGCCACCCTGACCCGCTACCTGAAGAACCGCGAGGCGCGCAAGGACCTGGCCGAGCTGGGCCTGCCCTTGCCCGACCATGTGGCGCTGCCGCCCACCGACGACCGCGCCGCCGACGAGGCCCGGCTGAACGAGACTTTCGCCCGCATGGCTAGCGCCCATGACGTGGTGGTGATCGACACCCCCGGTTCCGATCATTACCTGTCGCGTCTGGGGCATTCCTTCGCCGACACCTTGGTGACGCCCTTGAACGATTCCCTGGTGGATCTGGACGTGCTGGCGCTAGTGGAGCCGGGCAGCATGAAGATCCGCCGCCCCAGCCATTATTCCGAGATGGTGTGGGAGACCAAGAAGGCCCGCGCCCTTCGGGGCGAGATGGCGGTGGTGGACTGGATCGTGCTGCGCAACCGCCTGTCCAACCTGGACGCCCGCAACAAGCGCGACATGGAAAAGCTGCTGGCCGATCTGGCCAAGCGTGTCGGATTCCGCGTCATCCCCGGCCTGGGCGAGCGGGTGATCTACCGCTCCATGTTCCTGGAAGGCCTCACCCTGCTGGATTTGCGTAAGAAGATCATGGGCTTCGAGTTCAATATGAGTCACGTGGCCGCCCGCCAGGAACTGCGGACCCTGGTGGATGCCATCGGGTTGAACAAGATCGGGGCGGCCTGAACAAGATCGGGGAAGTATAAGCCGCGATTGCGTCGGGGGCGCCGTCGTGGCAATACTCCCGCCATCGGCTGTATGCCCTGTCAAGGAGGTCCAAGGATGGCGCGTCGCGTGCGTAAGGCGGTGTTTCCGGTGGGTGGCATGGGCACCCGTTTCCTGCCCGCCACCAAGGCCATGCCCAAGGAAATGCTGCCGGTGGTGGACAAGCCGCTGATCCAGTACGCGGTCGAGGAAGCCGCGGCGGCCGGATGCGAGCATTTCATCTTCGTCACCGGTCGCGGCAAGAACGCGCTGGAAGACCATTTCGACAACAATCCCGAACTGGTGCGCACGCTCAAGGATCGCGGCAAGTTCGATCTGGTCGAGGCGGTCACCAGCTGGATGCCCAAGTCCGGCCAGATTTCCTATACCCGGCAAAGCGAGCCGCTGGGCCTGGGCCATGCCGTGTGGTGCGCCCGCGATCTGGTGGCCGACGAGCCCTTCGCCGTGCTGCTGCCCGACGATTTGATCCTGTCCAAGACCGCCTGTCTGAAGCAGATGGCCGCCGTGCACACCGAGGTGGGCGGCCATGTGGTCGCTGTCTCCGACGTGCCGCGCGAGCACACCAAGCGCTACGGCATCCTGGACGTGGAATTCGACAACGGCCGCCTCGCCAAGGCCAAGGGCCTGGTGGAAAAGCCCGATCCGGAAGTGGCGCCCTCGACGCTCTCCATCATCGGCCGCTACATCCTGCATCCGGCGGTGTTCGACGTGCTGGACAAGAAGGAAAAGGGCGCCGGCGGCGAAATCCAGTTGACCGACGCCATCAGCCAGACCATCGGCATGGTGCCCTTCCACGGCCTGCGTTTCGAGGGCCAGCGGTTCGATTGCGGTGACAAGGTGGGCTGGCTGGAGGCCAATCTGGCCTTCGCCCTGGCCCGTGACGACATGGCCGAGGCCGCCCGCGAACTGATCACCCGTTTTCACGGCTAACCGTTAAGGACTGAAGCGTCATGCGCATCGCCATGATCGGCACCGGCTATGTGGGCCTGGTGTCGGGGACCTGTTTCTCGGAGTTCGGCATCGACGTGGTTTGCGTCGACAAGGACGCCCGCAAGATCGAGTTGCTGGGCGAGAACGTCATGCCCATCTACGAGCCGGGCCTGGACGAGATGGTGGCCGCCAATGTGGACGCCGGGCGCCTGACCTTCACCACCGAGTTGAAAGGCGCGGTCAAGGGCGCCGACGCGGTGTTCATCGCCGTGGGCACGCCGTCGCGGCGCGGCGACGGCCATGCCGACCTGTCCTATGTCTATGCGGCGGCCGAGGAAATCGCCGACGCCATGGACGGCTATACCGTGGTGGTGACCAAGTCCACCGTGCCGGTGGGCACCGGCGACGAGGTCGAGCGCATCATCCGGGCGCGGCGCCCCGATGCCGAGTTCGACGTGGTCTCCAATCCGGAATTCCTGCGCGAAGGCTCGGCCATCAATGACTTCATGCGCCCCGACCGGGTGGTGATCGGCACCGAGTCCGAGCGCGCCCGCAAGGTGATGAAGCAGCTCTATCGGGTGCTGTTCCTGATCGAGACCCCCATCGTCTTCACCTCGCGCCGCACCTCAGAATTGATCAAATACGCTGGCAACACCTTCCTCGCCACCAAGATCACCTTCATCAACGAGATCGCCGATCTGTGCGAGAAGGTGGGCGCCGACGTCCACGACGTGGCCCGGGGCATCGGCCTGGACGGCCGTATCGGCAAGAAATTCCTGCATCCCGGTCCCGGCTATGGCGGTTCGTGCTTCCCCAAGGACACCCTGGCCCTGGTCAAGACCGCCCGCGATTTCGACGCGCCGCTGAAGATCATCGAGACGGTGGTGGCGGTCAACGACCAGCGCAAGAAGCAGATGGCCGACCGCGTGGTCGCCGCCTGCGGCGGCTCGGTCCAGGGCAAGAGCGTGGCCGTGCTCGGCCTGACCTTCAAGCCCAATACCGACGACATGCGCGATTCCCCCGCCATCGACATCGTCGCCGCCCTGATCGACAAGGGGGCGGTGGTGAAGGCTTTCGATCCCGAGGGCATGAAGGAGGCGGCCAAGATGCTGCCCGCCGCCGTGCAGTACTGCAACGACGCCTACGCCACCATGGGCGGGGCCGACTGCCTGGTCATCATCACCGAGTGGAACGAGTTCCGCGCCCTCGACCTCAAGAAGGTCAAGGCGGCGCTGAAGTCGCCCGCCATCGTCGATCTGCGCAATATCTACGCCCCCGACGAGATGGTGGAGCTGGGCTTTACCTATACCAGCATCGGCCGCCCCTGATGGCATTTGACGCCATCGCCTTCATGATGGCATAATTCGCCATCATGAAGGCGAGCCTGCTGATCCGCGAACGAGTCGTCTTTCCCGACGGTTCCCTGGTGGAGATGGTGGCTTGGCGTCTGCCGTCGCCGTTGCCGCCATCCTCCCACGGTTTCAAATACAGCCTCGTCTACATCGTTGATGGTGTCCGTGTGCTCGGCTACGACAATGAGCGCGGCAAGGGCGACCATCGGCACCGGGACGGCCGCGAGGAGAGCTTCGCCTTCGTCTCCATGGACAACCTGCTGGAGCGCTTCGTCGCCGAGGTGGAAGAGTTGCGGAGGACGCCATGATCAAGCGGGTCGAGGTCGGAGGCAGCCTGAAGGACGCGGCGCGACGCTTTGGTGACGCCTGGGCGAAGGCGGAACGGGGCGACGCGGTCGAGGCCACTGAAACCATCACCTTCGTCAGTTGGTCGGCCCTGGCGGCGGTAATGACCGACAAGCGCCACGAATTGCTCCAGCATCTTCATCAGCATCCGGCGACCAGCATCCGGGCCTTGGCCCGCGACATCGGCCGTGACTACAAACGGGTACACGAGGACCTGGCCGCCCTGGCGGCGGTGGGGCTGGTGGAACGCCGCGACGATGCCTGGCGGGCCGATTACGACGAAATCCACACTTCCATCACCCTGACGCCGCCCCGGGCGGCGGAGTAGTAACACCCAGCCGCCCCCGGCCGATTGAGTGAGGCCGTCCCGCCGCCATTGACACCCGCCCGCGCTTCGGCGACACCTACCAAGCGTATATGGATCGAGGGAGATCGCCGCCATGGCTACCGTCAAGACCGTTGCCACCACGCCCTTTTCCGGCCAGAAGCCGGGGACGTCCGGGCTTCGCAAGAAGGTGGCGGTGTTCGCCCAGGCCCATTACCTGGAAAATTTCGTCCAGTCGGTGTTCGATTCCATTGGCGACATCGCGGGCAAGACCCTGGTGGTGGGCGGCGACGGCCGCTATCACAATCGCACCGCCATCCAGACCATCCTGAAGATGGCCGCCGCCAACGGCTTCGCCAAGGTGATGGTGGGCCGGGGGGGCATTCTCTCCACCCCCGCCGCCTCCTGCGTCATCCGCAAATACCAGACCTTCGGCGGCATCATCCTGTCGGCCAGCCACAATCCCGGCGGCCCCACGGAAGATTTCGGCATCAAGTACAACATCCCGGCGGGCGGCCCCGCCCCCGAGGCCATCACCGAGGCCATCTTCGCCCGCTCGGAGAAGATCACCCAATACCGCATCCTCGACGCCGCCGATCTCGACCTTGATCGCCTGGGCGAGCAACACCTGGGCGAGATGGTGGTCGAGGTCTTCGATTCCGTCGCCGACTATGCCGAGCTGATGCAAAGCCTGTTCGATTTCGACGCCATCCGCGCTGCCTTCAAGGCCGGGTTCCGCATGAAGTTCGACGCCATGCACGCGGTCACCGGCCCCTATGCCGTGGAAATCCTGGAACACCGCCTGGGCGCGCCCGCGGGCACGGTGATGAACGGCGTGCCGCTGGAGGATTTCGGCGGCGGCCATCCCGACCCCAATCTGGTGCATGCCCATGATCTGGTGGCGGCGCTGACCGGCGCGGGCGCCCCTGACTTCGGCGCTGCCTCTGATGGCGACGGCGACCGCAACATGATCCTGGGGCGCGATTTCTACGTCACGCCGTCGGATTCCCTGGCGGTGCTGGCGGCCAATGCCACTCTGTGCCCCGGCTACAAGGCGGGCCTGAAGGGCATCGCCCGGTCCATGCCCACCAGCGCCGCCCCCGACCGGGTCGCCGCCAGGCTGGGCATCCCGGCCTGGGAGACCCCCACCGGCTGGAAGTTCTTCGGCACCTTGCTAGACGCGGGCAAGGCCACCTTCTGCGGCGAGGAAAGCTTCGGCACCGGCTCCGACCATGTGCGCGAGAAGGATGGGCTGTGGGCGGTGCTGGCCTGGTTGAACGTGCTGGCGGTGCGCAAGCAAAGCGTCGCCGAGATCGTCACGGCGCACTGGCAGGACTACGGCCGCAACGTCTATTCCCGCCACGACTATGAAGGCATCGATTCCGCCGCCGCCGAGGGGCTGATGGAGCATCTGCGCTCGCTTTCGCTCAAGGGCCAGACCCTGGGCGCCTATCGCGTCGCCTTCAACGACGATTTCGCCTATACCGATCCGGTGGACGGCTCGGTCTCGAAAAAGCAGGGCATCAGGGTGGTGTTCGAGGACGGCTCGCGGGTGGTGTTCCGCCTGTCGGGCACCGGCACCGAGGGCGCCACGCTGCGGGTCTATATCGAACGTTATGAGCCCGATGCCGCCAAGCACCATCTTGATCCCCAGGTCGCCCTGGCCGATCTGATCAGTATTGCCCGCGATCTGGCCCAGATCGAGGCCCGCACGGGCCGCACGGAACCGACGGTGATTACCTGACATGACCCACAGCTTCCACTCCACCATCCTGCGCGAATACGACATTCGCGGCATCGTCGGCGAGACTTTGTTCGCTGAGGATGCCAGGGCCATCGGCCGCGCCTTCGGCACCCGGGTGCGCCGCAACGGCGGCAGCGTGGTCTGCGTCGGCTGGGACGGGCGCCTGTCCAGCCCGGAGATGGCCGAGGCGGTGACCAAGGGATTGGTGGAGGCGGGCTGTTCGGTGCGCAGCATCGGGCGCGGCCCGACGCCCATGCTCTATTACGCCGCCAAGGCGCGGGACGCCGATGGCGGCATCATGATCACCGGCAGCCATAATCCGCCCAACCACAACGGTTTCAAGATGGTGCTGGCGGGGCGGCCGTTCTTCGGCCCCGATATCCAGGGCCTGGGGGCCATGGCGAGCGCCGGGGATTTCGAGAGCGGCGCGGGCCATGTGGTCGAGGACCGGGTGTTCGACGAATACGTCGCCCGGCTGGCCCAGGATTATGACGGCGCCCGCGACCTCAAGGTGGTGTGGGACTGCGGCAACGGCGCCACCGGCGAGGTGCTGGCCGAACTGGTCAAGCGCCTGCCCGGCACCCACCGGGTGCTGTATGGCGAGATCGACGGCCGCTTCCCCAATCACCACCCCGATCCCACCGAGCCCCATAACCTGGTTGCGCTGCAAGACACCGTGCTGGCCGAGGGCGCCCATCTCGGCATCGCCTTCGACGGCGACGGCGACCGCATCGGCGTGGTGGACGGCGAGGGCCGCATCCTGTGGGGCGACCAGATCCTGGTGATCCTGGCCGAGGACCTGCTGAAGACCCTGCCCGGCGCTACCATCATCGCCGATGTCAAGGCGTCGAAGGTGTTCTTCGACGAGGTGGCGCGCCTGGGCGGCAAGCCGGTGATGGGGCGTACCGGCCATTCCCTGATCAAGACCCAGATGGCCGAGATCAAGGCCCCCCTGGCGGGCGAGATGAGCGGCCACATCTTCTTCGCCGACCGCTATTACGGTTTCGACGACGCCCTGTATGCCGCCGTGCGGCTGCTGGGCATCGTGGCGCGCTGGGACAGGGAAACCTTGGCCCATCGCCGCGACCGGCTGCCGCATATGGTCAATACCCCGGAAATGCGCTTCGACTGCCCCGATACCCGCAAATTCGCGGTGGTGGCCGAGGTCAAGGCCCGGCTGGAAGCGGCGGGCGCCACCTTCAACGCCATCGACGGCGTCCGGGTGGATACGGCGGATGGCTGGTGGTTGCTGCGGGCCTCCAATACCCAGGCGGTGCTGGTGGCCCGCTGTGAGGCGGCTTCGGCCCATGGGCTGAAGCAGTTGCGTCTTGCCCTGGAAGCGCAACTGGCGGCCAGCGGCGTCACCCCGCCGGTCTGACCCCCGCATTACGCATGCCCGGTGCCGAGTTGAACGTTGAACTTATTCGGATTCGGGACCATTCTGTGGCAAAGCCGGGTTGAAGTGTCGTTTTGCGCTCGCTCGAGAACAATGAATTCGCGTTTTACAGTCCAAAGGGGGACCATCGATGTCCGTTGAAGCCATTCTCAAGACCAAGGGCAGCAACGTTTTCACCGTGCGGCCGGAACATTCGGTGGCCGATGCCGCCAATCTGCTGACCAACAAGAAGGTCGGCGTCGCCGTGGTTTGCGATGCCAAGGGCAAGCTGGTGGGCGTGCTGTCCGAGCGCGACATCGTCAAGGGCCTGTCCCAGTACGGCAAGGGCGCGCTGGAAATGGCGGTGCGGAACGTGATGTCGAGCCCGGTGGTCACCTGCGCCCCCGGCGACTCGGTCAAGGCCATCATGGAAGTGATGACCGAGCGCCGTATCCGCCACCTGCCGGTGGTGGAAAAGGACGAGCTGTTGGGCATCGTCTCCATCGGCGACGCGGTGAATTTCCGCCTGCATGAAGCCCAGCTGGAGATGAGCGTGCTGCGCGACTTCGCCGCGACCCGCTGATATTTCAATGTCTTGACGCCCCCGGAGCCTTAGGGTTCCGGGGGCGTCTGCGTTTTTGGCATGGCCCTATGCGCGACTCTTTTGCTGCGCTGCAAAAATCATGTTGCACTGCAACAGAAAGCGAGTAGATTGCTTCTCATGTTGCAGCGCACAACGCGCGTCACCAAATCAGAAAGGGTCATCCCATGAGCTTCAAGATCGAAGGTTTCGACAAGCTGGTTTCGCTGTCCAAGGACAACGCCGATGCCATCGCCAAGTCCAGCGCCGCCACCGTGAAGGCGTTCGAGGAAATCGCCAAGGCCCAGCAGGCCGTGGTTGCCAAGAATGTCGAGAAGGCCGACGCCGCCGTGAAGGCTCTCTTCTCCGTGAAGAGCCCGACCGAGCTGGTCGACCTGCAGGGCAAGCTGGCCCGCGAGTCCATCGAGACCGCCATCGTCGACGGTCGCAAGATCGCCGAACTGGCCACCTCGGCCCTGACCGCTGCCTTCGAGCCCCTGAACGCCCGTTTCGCCGCGTTCCAGGCTCTGACCAAGGTCGCCGCCTAACTTTCTTCAAGGGGCTCACTCTCCTCCCAAGCGGAGCCCCTTGAATTACAGCCGTCGCCGCGCTCGGGCTTCCGGGACTCTCCCCCCCATCCCGCTGTTTCGGACGCCTGCGACGACGGACAAGAACCCCGGCCATCCTCCCATGGCCGGGGTTCGCTTTTTCCCGCCATGCTTGACCCGCCCTGGTCCGCGCCTCTACCCTTGAACCAGGAGGAGCCGCGTCATGACGTTCAAGGGAACCGAGTCTTACGTTGCCACCGAGGATCTGCTGGTGGCGGTCAACGCGGCACTGCGGCTGGAACGCCCGCTGCTGATCAAGGGCGAACCCGGCACCGGCAAGACCGTGCTGGCCGCCGAGGTGGCCAAATCGCTGGGCCGCCCGCTGATCCAGTGGCACATCAAATCCACCACCAAGGCCCAGCAGGGGCTGTATGAATACGACGCGGTGGCGCGATTGCGGGATTCGCAATTGGGCGACGCCCGCGTGCACGACATTTCCAACTACATCGTCAAGGGCAAGCTGTGGGAAGCCTTCGAGGCGCCCGCGCCGCCGGTGCTGCTGATCGACGAGGTGGACAAGGCCGATATCGAATTCCCCAACGACCTGCTGCTGGAACTCGACCGCATGGAGTTCCATGTCTACGAGACCAAGCAGGTGATCCGGGCCGAACGCCGTCCGCTGGTGATCATCACCTCCAACAACGAGAAGGAACTGCCTGACGCCTTCCTGCGCCGCTGCTTCTTCCACTACATCCGCTTCCCCGACCGCGAGACCATGGAACGCATCGTCGACGTGCATTTCCCCGGCATCAAGCCCGCCTTGCTGCACGAGGCGCTGACCGCCTTCTTCGATATCCGCGAGGTGGCGGGCCTGAAGAAGAAACCGTCCACCTCGGAACTGCTGGACTGGATCAAGCTGATCCTGGCCGAGGATCTGTCGCCCGAGGATCTGCGGGCCAAGGATTCCCGCTCGCTGATCCCCAAGCTGCACGGCGCCCTGCTCAAGAACGAGCAGGATGTGCATCTGTTCGAGCGCCTGGCCTTCATGAGCCGCAGGGAGGGCCGCTGATGACCACCATCCAATGGACCGAGGCCATGAGCGTCGGCGTCGAGGAACTGGACCAGGACCACAAGCACCTGATTCAGATGATCAACGGCCTGCATTACTCCGATACGGGTTTCGTCGAACTGTTCAACGAGCTGCTGGACTATGTGGGCGGCCATTTCGAGCGGGAGGAGACCCATCTGGAGGCCATCGGCTATCCCGGAATTGAAGGGCATCGCGGCCAGCATGACCTGTTCGCCGATCAGGTGGCGGCCATGCTCAAGCAGTACCGCGCCGAGGGCTTTGCCGATTCCGATCAGCGGGTGGCGGATTTCCTGTGGACCTGGCTCAAGGGTCATATCCTGATCGAGGACCTGAAATACGCCGCCTGGACCAGGGCGAAAAAGGGGTAGGCATGTTCCTGACCCTGTTCCTTGAGTTGCGCGACGCCAGGGTGCCGGTCACCCTCAAGGAATACCTCACCCTGATGGAGGCGCTGCAGGCCGGGGTGGCGGAGCTGTCGGTGGATACCTTCTATTATCTGGCGCGATCCTGCCTGGTGAAGGACGAGCGCAACCTGGACAAGTTCGACCGGGTGTTCGCCAAGGTATTCCAGGGGGTGCTGACCGAGTCCGATATCCTCAACGACGCCATCAAGGCCGCCATCCCCGAGGAATGGCTGCGCCGTCTGGCGGAAAAGCATCTGACCCCGGAGGAGATGGCCGAGATCAAGTCGCTGGGCGGCTTCGACAAGCTGATGGAGACCCTGAAGAAGCGGCTGGAGGAGCAGAAGGAGCGCCACCAGGGCGGTTCGAAATGGATCGGCACCGCCGGGACCTCGCCGTTTGGCGCCTATGGCTACAACCCCGAGGGCGTGCGTATCGGCCAGGCCGAATCCCGTCATCGCCGCGCCGTCAAGGTGTGGGACGAACGCGCCTTCCGCAATCTGGACGACGGCATCGAACTGGGCACCCGCAACTTCCGCATGGCGCTGCGCCGCTTGCGCAAATTCGCCCGGGAAGGCGCCGCCACCGAACTGGACCTGCCCGACACCATCCGCTCCACCGCGCGATCCGGCGGCATGCTCGACGTGCGGATGGTGCCCGAGCGCCACAACAAGGTGAAGGTGCTGCTGCTGCTCGATATCGGCGGCTCCATGGACGAGCATGTGCGGACCTGCGAGGAGCTGTTCTCGGCGGTGAAGTCCGAGTTCAAGCACCTGGAGCACTTCTACTTCCACAACTGCCCCTATTCCGGCCTGTGGAAGGACAATCGCCGCCGCCACCAGGATGTCACCAACACCTGGGACGTCATCCACACCTATGGCTCGGACTACAAGCTGATCTTCGTCGGCGACGCCGCCATGAGCCCCTACGAGATCACCGTGCCCGGCGGCGCGGTGGAGGAATGGAACGAGGAGGCGGGGGCGGTGTGGATGCAGCGCCTGCTGGCCCAGTGGCCCAGCGCCGTCTGGCTCAATCCGGCGCCGCAATCGCGCTGGCAGTGGACCCATTCCACCGGCATCCTGGCCCAGATGATGGGCGGCCGCATGTTCCCCCTGACCCTGGAAGGCCTCGATGGCGCCATGCGCAGCCTCAATCGCGGCGGGGCGGCGCGCTGACCTGCGTCAGCGGGGCGGCGGTGGCCCTCCGCCCGGCGGCCCCGGCGGCCGCCATTGCGCCAGCTTGGCCCGGCCTTCCGGCGACATGCGGCTGGCGGTCTCGATCAGGGTGGCGGCCAGGGCCTCGTCGATCAGCTGACGTCCGGCGCGATTGACGTCGAAGGCGGCGCGCAGGGCGTCGGCGCTGAATTCCCGGGCCGCCAGGGCGGCCTTGATGCGCTCGGGCGCCTCGTGCTGGATGTCATGGCTGCGCTGGAAGGTCTCGGCATGGGCCGCGAACACCTCCAGCAGGATGGCGCCATCGGCGGGTGGCAAGCTGGCGGCGATCTGACGGGCGATCTCGATGGGCGGCGGTGGCGGGCCGGGGCGGTGCGGCGGCCGGGGATGCAGGGCGATCACCGTTGCCAGGAAGACGTTCAGCGCCAGCGACAGCGGCAGACTCCAGCGGCGAATCAAGGTCAGGTCCATCAGAATCCCGTCACCAGGGGAGAGGAATAGGCCAGAAGATCGGATAATTGGGCGGGGCTTTCCGTTGTCTGCAGCCCCTGGCTCACCATCACGCCCAGCACCAGCGCGGCCATCATGGGCATGGCATAGCGGGGCTGGGGACTCAGGGCCGTCAGCCAATCGGACAGCCTGACCCAAGGAGAGGGAGAAGGCGGCCGCCTGTCGAGTCCGGCCAGCACCGCATCCAGGACCCGCTCGACCCGGTGGTCGGGAATGTCCAGCGGGGGGCGACTCCGCAAGCGCTCGGGATCATCCCAGCTCATATCAAGTCTCCACTGCCGGTGATGCCCCGGCGTTGCAACAGGTCCCTCAGGGCGCGCCGTCCCCTGACCAGCAGGGCTTCCAGCGCCGATACCGACAAATCCAGTACCCTGGCCGCCTCGGGCGCGCTCAGATCGCTGAAATAGTATAGCGCCAGGGCTTGCCGCTGTCTGGAGGGGATATCCGCCATGGCGGCGGCCAGAACCGCCTCGCGCTGGCGCCCCATGGCGTAGTCCACCCCGGCGATGCCGGGATCGGCGGGGTCGCCCGCATCCTCCAGCGGGCTGAAGGGCGCCCGGCGCTTGCGGTCGAGGCAGGCGTTCAGCACCACCCGGTACAGCCAGGTTCCGAAGCTGGCCGGTCCATCCGCCCGCCATTTGGCCGCCAGGCTCCAGGTCTTCATGAAAGCGTCCTGCACGATCTCGTCCGCGTCGTCGGGGTTGCCGGTGATGCGCGTGGCCAGGGCAAGCATGGGGCGGGCGTGGCGGTCCATCAACTGGCGAAAGGCCGTGCGATCGCCGCGGGCGACAGCCTGCAGCAGCTTGTCGTCGCTGGTCTCCGTTCCGTGGCTCGTCTGCCCGTCCAAGCTTGTCGCGCGCATCTCACCCTTTCACGGCTCGGCGGCCGCGTTCCATGCGGCAAAATTCGCCGAAACCCGGCAAAAATTGCCGGTGGCGGCAGATTCTTCCTGGTCGGACGGCGCCAAGGGTGGGTGTCCTGATGGGAAAAATCAGGTATTCCAATGGGTTGCTGTAGGTGGCCGTTCTGGCCCGGGCTTTGCGAGGCAGGCAATGAACAGCCATGCCCTGACTGCTATGGAGCATTGTAGCGTCCACGGCAATGTAAAATAAAACGAAATATTTTCGCATGTAATAATGCTTCTGCCTAGTGAAAGACAATGAAGTGCCATTTTATGGCAATGTCTTTACTAGTGGAGAACAATCATGCTGCACAGTATTGGCGAGCATGGGCAGGCGGCCTCAGCAAGCCTTAGAAAGCTTATCGGCAAGCTTGATACCAATTCTGACAACTCAGTCAGTCGCAGTGAATTTGTTGCTGGGCGTCCCCAGGATCAGTCCGAGGATCAGGCCGGGTCACTGTTCGACAGCCTGGATACCAGCTCCAGCGGTTCCCTCAGCCAGAACGATCTTCTCAGCGCCTTTCAGCAGATGGCGGCAAGCATGGCCTCTGTCTTGATCCAGGCCCAGTCGGAGCAGGACACCCAGGCCGGCGATGGCGGCCGGGAGAAAGGCCGGCCCGACGCGTCCCAGATGTTCAGTGACCTGGACGTGGACGGCGACGGCAGCGTCACCCGCGAGGAATTCCTGGCCGGGCGGCCCGAGGATGTGAGCGAAAGCCAGGCCTCGGCCTTCTTCGACAAGCTGGCCGGGAGCGATGCCACCAGCCTGACCGAGGACCAGTTCGCCGCAGCTCTGGAACAGGCTGAGCCTCCGCCTCCTCCCGGTGGCACCGGCCGGGCGGGAGGCCCGCCCGACGCGTCCCAGATGTTCAGTGACCTGGACGTGGACGGCGACGGCAACGTCACCCGCGAGGAATTCCTGGCCGGGCGGCCCGAGGATGTGAGCGAAAGCCAGGCCTCGGCCTTCTTCGACAAGCTGGCCGGAACCGACGCCACCAGCCTGACCGAGGATCAGTTCGCCGCCGCTCTGGAACAGGCGGGGCCTCCGCCATCGGCGGATGCCAGCCAGGCCAGCGCCACCGCCGATAGCCAGCCCTTGTCCGAGTCCCTGCTGCAACAGCTCCTGCAGGCGATTTCCTCCTATCAGGAGTCGGCCTATCGCAATGCAAACGCATCGTCATTGCTCCAGACCAGCTCCCTGACCGTCTGATCCCCCTTCGGATGGTCGCCCGCCCGCCGCGCCTCCCTGGCTTTTGGGATAGCGGCGGGCGGTGGGGTGGAGCGCATGGGTTGGGCCGGTGATGCGTGTAACCGTCATCAGGCACATCAACGAAGCCTCGTCTCAGAAGGAGAATCGCCATGTCCATCAGTTCGGTCGGCGACAGGCCGTCCCCCCAGAGCCAGTTGCTAAGCTCTCTGCAAACCAATGGGCTGTCCGCCGAAAAGGCCAGTCAGATCAGCTCTGAAATCGATTCGGTGATCAAGTCGACCATGTCGTCCTCGGGCGGCTCGCGTCCTGATCCCGCCGATATCCGTTCCGCCATCGAGTCCAAGCTGAAAGAGGATATCGCGTCCGGGGAAATCAGCGAGGAGGAGGCCTCGTCCATCCGCGCCACCCTGGATCAGTTCGAGCAGAAGATGAAAGCGGGCGGCCCACCGCCATCGGGCGAGGGCGAGGCCTCGACCTCCGAGGAAGAGGACACATCGTCCAAGGAGGTGGAAAGCACCAAGGCCTCGACCGTCAACGGGGTCACCACCACCGTCACCACCTATACCGACGGGACCACCAGCACCAAGGTCACTTATGACGACACCAACACCTCTGCCGCCGATGCCCTTCAGGAGTTGCTGAAGTCGTTGAGCGGGTCCAGTTCGTCGTCGGATTATCTCACCAAGTTGCTGTCGTCCGGCCTGGTCGACACCAAGGCCTGACTCAGGTCAGGGCGGGTGCGGGGATCGGTTCCTCGTGCCCGTCCAGGCTCATTCCCCTGGATGCCAGGCGCAGGGCGCGGGTGCAGACGTCATGCTCGCCGCAAAGGCTGGCGCAGTTGCGGATGTCGTCGATCAGGCGCAGGCATTCGCCATAGCGTCCCTGGTCATACAGGCGCCGGGCCTCGGAAATCTGCGTCAGGCATTTGTAGGACGACCCGATCATCCCCGCCTCCTCCGCCTGGTGGAAAAAAATCTAACATTTGCATCCCTGGCAAATTTTAGATTTGTTTCCACAATTCAATCAGTTAGTGGGCCGATTCATCTGACGTTGGGAAATTGAAGCGTCAGGATCGGACCGCTAGACGGCCAGACCCGGTTCCGACAAGGCGGTGACCGAGTCGTAGAGCTGCTCTACCAGCACCCGGGCGATGCCGGGGGTCAGGGAGGTGTCATGGGCCAGCAGAACCGCGCGGGCGGTTTCCTGCTGTTCGGCGCAGGTCAGTCCCATCTGGCGCGCGGCGGCGATGGCATTGCCGATGATCGCGAAGAGTGAGCCGTTCATGTGCTGCCTCGGATGACAAGGAGGTTTGCTCTGACAGGATAATCATCCGTCTTGCCGTCGCTGCTTGCCACCCGCGATCGGGAGTGATTTGTGTGGCAATGTGACAAAAGGCGCAGAAAGCAAGGGCGATAGCGCAAAGGCTTACCCTAAGGTATGAGGCGGCCTATCTTTTCGTATAGGAATTGTTTCGGGCGCCGCTCTATTTGACTTCGGCCAGCGTGGTGGTCAGATGGGTCCACAATTCCCCGTGTCGGCCGGCGCAATCCTGCCAATGGTCACAGGTTCTCAGATCGGCGCAGCGTTGACCGCCCTTGATCATGGCCCCAGCCTGAAACAAGGCCGCGCCGCCGATCAGACTGCCGATCTGCGTCGTCCGCTGTTCCAAACAGGCCTTGCCTTCGCTGTTGCTCATGGCAGATCCGTGAATAACCACATAACGCATCATGGCATGACCGGATGGGGTCAGCCATCGGGCGAACGACCTATGTTTGATAGAAAAAAGCCCTCCCCGTTCGGGGAGGGCTTGGTGCCGTGACGCCGGGCGTCGCGGAATTTAGTACATGTGCTGGCCGCCGTTGACCGACAGGGTCGAGCCGGTGATGAAATCGGCGTCGTCGGCGATCAGGAACATGACGCAGCGCGCGATATCGTCGGCGCGGCCCAGGCGGCCGACCGGGATCTTGGCGATGATCTTTTCCAACACCGCCGGCGGCACCGCGCGGACCATGTCGGTATCGACATAGCCGGGAGCGATGGCGTTGACGGTGATGCCCTTGGCGGCGCCTTCCTGGGCCAGGGCCTTGGTGAAGCCATGGATGCCCGACTTGGCGGCGGCATAGTTGACTTGGCCGTACTGGCCGGCCTGGCCGTTGATGGAGCCGATATTGACGATGCGGCCGAAGCCACGCTCGCGCATGGAATCGATGACCAGGCGCGCCATGTTGAAGCACGAGGTCAGGTTGGTGTGGATGACGTCTTCCCACATCTGGTAGGTCATGCGGTGCAGGACGCCGTCACGGGTGATGCCCGCGTTGTTGACCACGATCTCGACCGGGCCGTGGTCGGCGGTGATCTTGGCAATGGCGGCTTCGCAGGCGGGATAGTTGCCCACGTCCCACTTCATGGAGGGAATGCCGGTTTCCTCGGTGAACTTGCGCGCGGCCTCGTCGTTGCCGCCGTAATTGGCGACAACCTTATAGCCGGCATTCTTCAGGGTCACCGAAATCTGGCGACCAATGCCGCGGGTGCCACCGGTCACAATAGCTAAACGCCCCATGGGGTTCTCCTCTTTGCTTGTGTCTCCATCCGGCTCTGGTTGGGCTTGTTGGTCCGCCTGGCCGGTTTCCACCCGTGGGATAAGGTGGGGAGCCGCCGGGCGGGCGCGGCTCCCCTGGTTTTGGCTGTGATCAGCGCTCGACGGCGAGGGCGATGCCCATGCCGCCACCGATGCACAGGGTGGCCAGACCCTTCTTGCCGCCACGCTTCTGCATCTCGTGCAGCAGGGTGACCAGCACGCGGGCGCCCGAAGCGCCGATGGGGTGGCCGATGGCGATGGCGCCACCGTTGACATTGACCTTCGAGGTATCCCAGCCCATGCCCTTGTTGACCGAAATGGCCTGGGCGGCGAAGGCTTCGTTGGCTTCGATCAGGTCGAGGTCCTGGTGCTTCCAGCCGATCTTGGCCAGCAGCTTCTGCGAGGCAGGAACCGGGCCATAGCCCATGGTGTTGGGATCGACACCGGCGGTGGCCCAACCGGCGATGCGGGCCAGCGGGGTGATGCCGCGCTTGGCGGCTTCCTTGGCGGTCATCAAGACGGCGACGGCGGCGCCGTCATTGATGCCCGAGGCATTGGCGGCGGTGACGGTGCCGTCCTTCTTGAAGGCGGGCTTCGGCTTGGCGATGGCGTCCAGGGTGGCGCCGATACGGACGAACTCGTCGGTATCGAACACCTTTTCTTCCTTCTTCACCATGATGGTGACCGGAGTGATTTCGTCCTTGAAGCGGCCGGACTTGATGGCGGCCTCGGCCTTGTTCTGGGAGGCCACGGCGAATTCGTCCTGCTCGGCGCGGCTGATATTGAACTTCTCGGCCAGATTCTCGGCGGTGATGCCCATGTGGATGGGGCTGAAGGCGTCGGTCAGGCCGTCCCGGATCATGGTATCGGTGAATTCCAGCGATCCCATCTTCACGCCGTTGCGCAGGAAGGCGGAATGCTGGGCGTTGGTCATGCTCTCCTGGCCGCCCGCCACCACGATATTGGCGTCGCCCAGCGCGATGGCCTGGAAGCCGAGCGCCACGGCGCGCAGGCCCGAGCCGCACAGCTGGTTGATGGCCATGGCGGTGGCGGTGTTGGGAATGCCCGCCTTGATGGCGGCCTGGCGGGCGGTGTTCTGGCCACAGCCGGCGGAAAGGATGTGACCCATCAGCACTTCGTCGACGGCCTCGGCCTCGACACCGGCGCGCTTCAGCGCTTCGCGGATCACGATTTCACCCAGCTGGGCCGCCTGGAACCCCGACAGCGAACCGGAAAACGAGCCGATGGCGGTGCGGGTGGCGGCGGCAATAACGATATCGGTCATGAGCTTTGTGTCTCCTCGGTGGATCTTGATCCGCTCACTAGGGGCATTCCAAAAATGGAACCGCCCCTGGTGTCATACTGCTTCGGTCGGCCCCGATGCAACCGCCGTGTCATTGTGCGACGCGGCGAATCCAGCGCATCAGGGGCCCGTAGACGTCGGATTTCGCCCTTGGCCCGGTCAGCATGCCCACATGCCCTCCGGACAACATCAGCAGTTTGGCACCATGAAGGCGTTCTGCCAACGGCAGAGCGGAGATGGGAGGTACGATTCTATCGCGATGCGGGACCATCAGCAGTGACGGTATGGTGACATCCTCGGGCCGTACCGCCCGTCCGGCGATCAGCCAGCGTCCCTCGGCCGGGCTGTTCTCGGCATACCAGTCGAACAGGCATTCGCGGGCCACCGGTCCGGCTAGGTCGACCCCGTCATTGGCCCAGTCCTCCAGGGCGACGAAGTCCCGTGCCTTGGCGCTCTTGGGCTTCAGGCGGGTGAAGGCGGCGAATTTTCGCGCCGCCAGACCGGGGTCAAGGGCCGAGAACATGGACTGCAGCATGTCGACGGGCGCCACCCCGGCCGCCGCGATCAACTCGCCCAGGGGTTTGGCCAGGGCGCGCATCAGCACGGCATTGCTTTCGCGTCCGGCCAGGAAGTCGAACGGCGTGGCCAACAGCACCAGCCCGGCCACGGAGTCCGGCCGACGCTGGGCCAGGGCCAGGGCCAGCAGCCCGCCCATGCAATAGCCAACCACCACCGGCTTGCGTCCGGTCAGCGCCACCACCCGGTCCAGCGCCGCGTCCAGGCGTCCGGCGATGTAATCGGTCAGGGTGAAGCCGCGTTCCTCGGGGCCGGGGGCGTCCCAGTCCACCAGGAAGGGGGCCAGCCCCTTCTCGGCCAGATAGCGCATGACGCTGCGCTTGGGGCTGAGATCCAGGATATAGGCGCGGTTGATCAGCGAGGGGACCACCAGCACCGGGGGGGCATCCGCGGGGCAGGTGGCGGCGCGATAGTCCCACAGCCGGGTGGTGCCTTGGCTCCAGGCCAACGGCACCGGGGGCATGGCGCGGCGATAGGGGTGGTGGCGATAGGCCTCGATTCCGGCCAGGAAAGCCTCGTGGCGGCGTCCGGCCTCGGCCGCCAGCGCCTCGTCAAACCGCTTGAGGGCCTCGGGGCCGACGCTTGCGAGGCTGCGGGACAGGCTGCGGCCCGCTTCCGCCAAATGTGGCTTCCAAGGTAGCGACCCGTTCTTCAAGAGCGGCAACGCGGCGCGCGAGCTCATCATGGTGGAGGCGTGGGTCATCAGATGCAGTGGCAGCGGCCTGGGGCCTGTCCGGGGCGGTGCCGCCGGGAGAGACTGTGCCTTCATCCGATCCCGCCCCATTCCTGGCCGAAGCCGCCGCACCCCGCACACCCCCGTTGCGCGCGACCCCGGTGGCCTCGGCCACCGCGACGGCGGTCTGGGTCATCATGGCGACGCCCCGCGCCACCGCCTCGCCCAGGGCGGGATCGGCGGCGACGGCGGCCACCTGTTCCTGCCAGAGGTCAAGGTAACGGCGCGCAAGCGCGTTGAAATCCGGCGGTGTGTCTGACATGGGCGAACTATAGCCGAGGGCGCCGCCGCGGTCCATCCGCTCGGCAAGCGAAAATTTTCCGTGGCCGGTAATTTCTGCTATTACTATGAGGGTATGGGCGATAATGCCCGTCTCACCTTGCGATATGAAGGCCCCGATGTCCGAGTCCCAGACCACCGCCCAGGCTCCCATCACGATCAAGAAGTACGCCAACCGCCGCCTCTACAACACGGCGACCAGCAGCTATGTGACCCTCGACCACCTGTCGCAGATGGTGAAGGACGGCGAGGACTTCGTGGTCTATGACGCCAAGAGCGGCGAGGATATCACCCGCTCGGTGCTGACCCAGATCATTGTCGAGGAAGAGGGCAAGGAAGGTCAGAACCTGCTGCCCATCAGCTTCCTGCGCCAGTTGATTGGCTTTTACGGCGATAGTCTGGGCGGGCTGGTTCCGCGCTACCTGGACTATTCCATGCAGGCCTTTTCCCGTAACGAACAGCAGATGCGCGACTATATGCGCAATGCCCTGGAAGGGATGTTCCCCTTCAATCCGTTCGAGGACATGACCAAGAAGAACATGTCCTTCATGGAAAGCGCCATGAAGATGTTCACGCCCTTCTACCAGACCCACGGCGCCGATGGCGGCGAACCCAAGGTGGACGAGCTTCAGGCCCGCGTCGACGCGCTGCAGGCCCAGATCGACAGCCTGACCAAGAAGAAGTAGGGGGCTTCACCTATTGCTCCCCCTCCCCCGGCTTTGCCGGGGGAGGGTTGGGGTGGGGGCTGACGGAACGGGAAGTGCGGGTGGACGCAAGCCCCCCTCCCGACCTCCCCCCACCTGTGGCGGGGGGAGGGGTGTGTCCGCAAACCCCGCCAGACTTATCCCCGCAGCCCGGCCTGTTTCAGCGCCCGGTCGATCCAGACCCGACCCAGCTTCTCCGAGGCGGAGTTCTGGCCCAGGCGTTCGTTCAGGCTGACGAAATCCACCTTGTCCAGTGGCTGGTCCTGGTCGGCGCAGGTGAAGACGATCTTCTCCTCGCCGGTCACCGGGTCCTTGTGCCGTTGCAGGCACTGGGCGCAGACCTCCTTCAGCATGCATTGCATGGGCGAGTTGATGGAGCCGATGCCGGTATGGCCTTTCTTCAGCCAGGGGGCGAGGCGGTCGTGGCGGGCCTTGGCCACCGCCGCCATCATGCGGTCGGAGCCGATGGCGATGACGCGGTCCACATCCTTCAGCGACAGGGTCTGCGGTCCCAGGCGGTCCTCGCCATAGGCCACCATGGCCTCGACGATATTGCCGACGAAGGTACGGTCCTGGGGGCGGGTGGGGGTGAAGGCCTCGCCGCCATCGACGCACCACACCACCACATCGGCGGCGGCCTCGATGTCGGCGACCTTGAAACGGTCATGGGCATTCTTGTAGCCCGCGAAATACAGCACCTTGGACCCGGCGGCGCGGAAGGCGTGGCCGATGGAGAACAGCACGGCATTGCCCAGACCGCCGCCCGCCAGCAGCACGGTTTCCCTGCCGCAGACATGGGTGGGCGCCCCGGTGGGGCCCATCAGCACCACCGGCTCGCCGGGGGTGAGATGGCCGACCAGATCGCTTGATCCGCCCATCTCCAGCACGATCAGTCCCACCAGTCCCCGCTCCACGTCGACCCAGGCGCCGGTCAGGGCGAGGCCTTCCATGGCCAGGGTGGCGCCGGGAAACTTGCGGGCCAGCATCTCGAAATTCTGCAGCCGGAAGAACTGGCCGGGTTCGAAGGCGCGGGCGGCGGCGGGGGCCTTGACCACCACTTCGACGATGGTGGGAGTCAGGCGCTCCACCGCATGGACGGACGCGCGCAGATCGTGGTTGAGACGGGCGAACAGATCCTTGGCGGCAATGCCGTTGGCGGGGCGGCGCGCCATGGCGCGGGTCACCACCGGGTGGCCCTGCTTGGCCGAGGCCATGGCCGAGACCACATTGCCGGCATAGGACGGGTGCAGGTCGCCGAAGAAGCTGACGGTGCGGTCGAAGCCATCCACATGCATCAGCACCTGGGGGGTGCCGGGCTTGGCCAGCAGTTCCGGCTTCACCGGATTACCGTCCTCGTCCACCGCCTGGAAATACTTGCCATCCAGGGTGATGTCGGACCGCTCGCGGGCCAGATTGGTGTTGGGCACCGTGCCCGCCGCCACCAGGATGGAACGCGCCGGGAACCGATGGGGCTGGCCGTCCTTGTCCTTGACCTGCAGGCCGGAGGCCGAGCCGAAATCATCCACCTCCACCGCCACCGGGGTCAGGCCCTCGGCGAAGCGGATACCCTCTTCCAGGGCCTTGGTGATTTCCTCGTGGTTGCGATAGGCCGGGCTGTCGGTCAGGCGGCGGCGATAGACCAGGGTGGCGCCGCCCCAGCTCTTGAGCAATTCGAGAATATGGGGTTCGCGTCCCTCGGAAGCGGCGGCCAGACGCTCGGCCCGGATGGCGCGGCCATGGTCGATGAACTCGTCGGCGATGGCGTGGTCTTCCTCGGACCAGTGGACACGCACCGCATGTTCGCCCCGTTCCGCCACCAGCAGCTCGTAGCGCGACAGGAACTTTTCCACCTGGATGGGGTAATAGGCCAGGGCCTCGGTGCAGGTATCCACCGCCGTCAGGCCGCCGCCGATCACCACCACGGGAAGGCGCAGTTGCAGATTGGCCAGGGTGGCGGAGCGTGCCGCGCCGGTGAGCTGCAACGCCATCAGGAAGTCCGAGGCCTGGCGCACGCCGCGCGCCAGCCCGTTGGGCATGTCGAGGATGGTGGGCTTGCCCGCCCCCGTGGCCAGGGCCACATGGTCGAAGCCGGCCTCGAAAGCCTGTTCCAGGGTGATGTTGCCACCGAAGCGCACGCCGCCGAACAGGGCGAATTCCGAACGGCGTTCCAGCAGCAGGCGGATGACGTCGAGGAAGTTCTTGTCCCAGCGCACGGTGATGCCGTATTCGGCGACACCGCCGAAGCCGCCCATCACCCGCTCGCCCAGGGGCTGCCACAGGGCGCGGATGTCGCGCACCGGCTTGAAGGCCACCCGGCGGCCATGGGGGTCGACTCCCGACAGCTCGGCGGCCAGCGGCTCGATCTTCAGACCGTCCACCGCCACCACATGGTGGCCGTCCTGGATCAGGTGATGCGACAGGGTATAGCCCGCCGGTCCCATCCCCACCACCAGCACCTTGCGACCCGAATCGGGTCGGGGCAGCGGACGGCGCAGATTGAGCGGATTCCAGCGGGTCAGCAGCGAATAGACCTCGAAGCCCCAGGGCAGTTCCAGCACGTCCTTGAGGGTGCGGGTCTCGGCCTCGGGAACATTGACCGGGTCGCGGTTCTGGTTCTGATAGACGCAGGCGGTCATGCAGTCGTTGCAGATGCGGTGCCCGGTCCCGGCGGCCATGGGATTGTCGATGGTGATCACCGCCAGGGCGGCCATGGCATGGCCCGCCGCCTTGACCTCGTGCATCTCCGAGATCTTTTCCTCCAGCGGGCAGCCTTCCATGGTGACGCCGACGGCGTTCTTGACCAAGTCACCGGTCTTCTTGTCCTTCATGCCCTTGGAGCAGGAATCGCGCCCCTGGTGATGGCACAAGATGCAATAGTTGATCTCGCCCAAGGCCCCCGCGAGATCGGTGCCGGGATCGGTCAGGTTGAAGCCCTCGCGGCGGCGCAGATGGGCGGTGTCGGCTTCGACGGCCAAGACGCCGCAATGCTCGACCGGGATGGTGGGGACCATGGCCAGCGGATCATGCTTGGTGGGCAGCTTGAACAGCACGCCCTTGGCGTGGGGGCGTTTGGCATTGGCGGCGACCGCGGCGGCGGCCAGCCGGGCGGCGAAGGCCAGATCCTCGGCGTGATTGGCCTCGTCGTCCAGCCAGCCCAGCACCTTGCGGGCGAAGCCCAGCTCGCTGAAGGCCTCGCCGGTGCGCACCGCGTAGTCCAGCGCCAGATAATCCGGGTTCAGCCCGGCGGCTTCCTCGGCCGAGACATCCTTGACGGCGCGCTTTTGCACGAATTGCCGCTTGGCCTGATACAGCGGCGCCAGGGCGTCCTGGCGCTCCTTCAACTCGGCGGCGGCGGCGCGGATGGCGAACAGCTCGGCCAGGAAATCGTCGAGATGGGGGGCCAGGGCGATGATCAGCTCGGCCTCGGCGGTGGGGGTCAGCGCCGCGGGCTCGGCGCGGGCCGCCCTCAGGCGGGCGTGCAGCGCGGCATCGCTGCCGGCCAGGCTGTCGAGAAAGGCGAGGTCGGTCAGCTCCAGCCCACGGCGATCATACAGGTCGGAAAAGGAAAGGCCGAAGCCGAGGGCCGGTTGGGGCATGTTCACACTCGTGATGATGGGATGAGGCGGGTAAAGATTAACAGCTACGGTGCCATATGGCATTGTGTGGAATCGTTCACAACACCAAAAAAAATGTGGGAAATGACCGGGGCGCCGCTCATGCCGTAACCGTCAGCTGGATCAGCCCGGGCTCGTCGGCATGATCCACCAGGATGCGCTTGACCCGGTCCTGCCACAGTTGGGCGAAGCGTTGGGCATCCTCGGCATCGCCTCGTCCCGACAGCAGCGACTGCAAGCGGTCCCGCATCTCGGGATCGGCGGGCACCAGTTCGGGATGATACGACGCGGCCACCCGGCATCCGGTGTCGAGGCGCTGGAAGGTCATCTCGGCGCCGGTGGCGGCGCCGAAGGCCAGCAGGTCGGCGCGGGTGAAGCGCCCGGCGATGCCCTTGAAGCCCCCCGCCCCGGCGGCGCCGGTCACCAGCCCGGCAACGGCGGCCATCACGCCGGTAACGCCGCTGTCCTGGGCGTCGGCCATCATCACCCGCATCTGGCCGCGCTCGGGCACCGCGCCCGGCCACAGGGCCGCCATGGCGGCCAGGCTCATCAGCCAGGCGCCCGCCACGGTGGGGCAGGAATGGCCCGCCAGCCGCACGGCATCCCCATAGCCATAGCGGATCATCCCATCGGATGGTGCGCCAAGAAAGGCGGCCAGGGGGTCGAACAGGGTGATGGCGGGGGCGTCGTCGAAAAAGGCGGGAAAGGGCATGGCGGGACTCGGGAAAGGGAAAGGGCGGGTCCGAGCATGGACTGATTCCGGCCCGGATGCCTTGAGCTTGATCACCCGTTCTGTAAACGCGTTCACAGATGGCTAAGACTTTCCGTCGTATGGTGCCATCCTCTCGGACCATGCCATCATGGTCCAAATTTATCGGACGATATGATGATGCGTTACGGATCGGTCCTGTGCCTGGTGTCGATGCTCGCCCTGTCCGCGCCGAGCTTCGCCGAGGAAATCGGCAGCGTCTCCACCGTGTTCAAGATGGTGGGGGCCAATGACAAGATCGTGGTGGAAGCCTTCGACGACCCCAAGGTGGCGGGAGTGACCTGCTATCTGTCGCGGGCCAAGACCGGCGGCATCAAGGGCAGCCTGGGGGTGGCCGAGGATACCTCTGACGCGGCCATCGCCTGCCGCCAGGTGGGGCCGATCAAGATCCAGGAATCGCTCAAGGACGGCGAGACGGTGTTCAAGAAGGATACCTCGCTGCTGTTCAAGACCCTGCAGGTGGTGCGGTTCCACGATAGGAAGCGTGATGTGCTGGTCTATCTGGTCTACAGCGACAAGATCATCGACGGCTCCCCCAAGAATTCGGTGTCGGCCGTCGCCATCGAGAAGGGGTGGAAGCCATGAATGCCCTGCCGCAGGACCAGAACCTGCTTCTCGACGATCTGCTGGCCAAGCTCGAGCGCATCAGCGACCTGCCCGGCATGCTGCACTACATGGCCGAGGTGCTGCACGCCCTGCTGCGCCGCCAGAGCGACGTAACCTTCCTGGCGACCATCCAGGACGCCTTTGCCGCCGGTCTGGCGGGCCTGACCTGGAATGAACAGAAATCCCTGGCCGCCGAGGTCATCCGGGTGGTGATCGAGAAACGGCCCGAAATCGCCAAGGCCTGGCATGCCGCCGAGGAGGCCCGGCTGGCGGCGCTGGAGGCCGAGGAGCAGGCGCCGAAGCGGCGCGAAAGCGATCTGGTCCCGGCGCCGCTGCCCATGTCGCTGCACCTGGGGTCGGTGGATGACGGCCCCTATGACTTCGCCGCCGCCGAGGAACGTATCGCCGCCCATCTGGGCGAACTGGTGGATCGTCGGCTGGCCCTGATGATGGTGCCGCCGCCCCAGATTCCCTCGGTGGCCTATTGCCACAGCCAACCGTTCTTCCTGTTCGATACCCGCCTGGGGGCGGTGCTGAAGGCCTTCGTCAAGGGGCCGTTGCTCAGCCGCTGTCGGGTCAGTCTGGAACGGCGGGTCTATGTCAAGGTCGACCAGTCGGTGCTGACCAATCCGGAGCGCGCCAAGGCGTTCTGGACCGAGATGCGCTCCCATGTCTGGAAGGCGGTGGATTCCCGCCTGGAGAAGCTGGCGCAGCACCAGAAATCGGGCGAATCCAAGCTGGCGGCGCAGCAGCGCGGCGAAGGATTCCACTCCGAGATCAAGGTGGTGGAAAAGGAAGTGGTCCGCCCCAAGTCCTACAACATCATGGGCGTGAGCTTTTCCCTGGGCAAGGAAACCACCACCAAGAAGGTCAAGGTCACCCTGCCGCCCGCCAACCAACTGAACAAGGAGGAAGAGGAGGCGCTGGCCATGATCGCCGAGCTGCGGGACAAGGCCTCGCAATCCGGCGTCGAACTGCCGCCTGCCGCCGACTTCCAGTTCCTGCGCACCCTGCTGGACTTCAACACCCGCCTGTTCACCCAGTCCCGCGACGAGTTGCTGGGGCTGGCGGGGCATGGCGAGACCACCACCCGCTTCCTGCGCGAACGGCTGCACCAGACGGAAAAGAACTTCAACAATCTGCTGGTGGATATCCTGGTGATGATGATGTTCACCCGCCATGGCGAGATGAAGTTCGGGCTGTCCGAATTCTATGCCGCCTGCGTCGGCGCCGCCCGCGACAAGAGTTCCATCAACGCCAAGCGTCCCTTCATTCCCGCCGAACTGGCCCGTCGTCCGACCCAGCTGGCCATCCAGCTGCGCGAGGCGCTGCGTCGACGCCTGCATGTGGATGTGGTGCTGGCGGCGGCCGAACGCTATCTCGACTGCCACAAGATCATGGGCAAGAAGCTCTATGGCGCCGAACTGGCGGAGTCCCGCGCCCTGATCGAGGCCTTCCCCATGGTCTTCGCCGGGAATTCCGAAGAGGCCACCTTCGTCCAGGTGGGCCAGCACATCCTGGATATGCTCGACGGAGTGACGCCGGAACTGTCCATCTGCCTGGTCCAGATCGGACGGACCTATGATCGGGTCGGGCGGAAGACGGCGGCGGTGTCGTAAAAATCCATAAAATTTTATCCTTATTCAATACTATACCTGCCGCGCATGGCAGTGGCCCTATACTTGTGCATAGGTGCCATTGCCTCGTTTGGATATAATCGGACCTCGAAGAACAGGAGGCCGTGATGTTCATTGTCGACTTAGGCCGCAGCCGCGATCCCAGCTACTCTCCCTTGACCGTGAATGGTCCTGAATACTTGTTCGGTCTTGCCCGTTATATCGCGCGGACCATCTCGGACGTGGAGGTTCACGCCTATCTCGATCCCGGAATGGGGGCCGGGCTGGTGTTTCGCGGCGACGATGTCGACGATGACGATGTTGAAATGTTCTGAACATGAAAACGGCGGGCTTTAGGCCCGCCGTTTGGTTGGGAGAAGTCGCCCTGGGCTACTTCTTCTTCTTGGGATTGGCCGCCTGGGCGCGGTCGATGGATTCCTGGATGATGGCTGCGGCCTTTTCCGGGCCGCCCCAGCCCTTCAACTGCACCCACTTGCCCACTTCCAGGTCCTTGTAGTGGACGAAGAAGTGCTCGATCTGCTGCACCAGGATCTTGGGCAGATCCTCGTAGCTGGTGACGCCGTCATAGAACGGGTGCAGCTTGGAATGGGGCACGGCCAGGATCTTCTCGTCCATGCCGGCCTCGTCTTCCATCATCATCACGCCGATGGGGCGACAGCGCATGACCGCGCCCACCGCCACCGGAATACGGCCGACCACCATCACGTCGGCGGGATCGCCGTCCTCGGACAGGGTGTGGGGGATGAAGCCGTAATTGACCGGGTAATACATGGCGGTGTTGAGGAAGCGGTCCACATACATGGCCCCCGATTCCTTGCAGACTTCGTATTTGACGGGATCGCCGCGCAACGGAATCTCGATGATCACGTTGACGTCGCGGGGCGGGTTCTTGCCGATGGGGATCTTCTTGAGGTCCATTGCTGCTGTGTTTCCCTAGTTGGACAGGGCGCTCTCCGGCGCCGTGAAATCGTAACCCAGATGTTGGGCCACCGCCGCATGGGTGACGCGGCCGTGGTGGATATTGAGGCCCGCCCGGAAGTGCGGGTCCTCGCTCAGCGCGCGGGCAAGGCCCTTATCGGCCAAAGCCAGCACGAAAGGAAGCGTGGCGTTGTTGAGCGCGAAGGCCGAGGTCCGTGCCACGGCGCCCGGCATGTTGGTGACACAATAATGGACGACGCCTTCTTCCACAAAGGTCGGATTGGCGTGGGTGGTGGGCTTCGAGGTGGCGAAGCAGCCGCCCTGGTCGATGGCCACGTCCACCAGTACCGATCCCTTGCGCATGGCCGCCACCATCTCGCGGCTGACCAGCTTGGGAGCGGCGGCGCCCGGCACCAGCACGGCACCGATCAGGAGGTCGGCCTCCAGCACATGGTGCTCGATATTGTCCAAGGTGGCGAAGGCGGTCTCCACCGAGTTCAGCAGCAGGTCGTCCAGATGGGCCAGGCGAGCGAGGGAGCGGTCCAGAACCACCACCCGGGCGCCAAGCCCGACGGCCATGCGGGTGGCGTTGCCGCCGACCACGCCGCCGCCCAGCACCACCACCTTGGCGGGCGCCACGCCGGGGACGCCGCCCAGCAGCACGCCGGAACCGCCCTGTTCCTTTTCAAGGCCATGGGCTCCCACCTGGATGGACATGCGTCCGGCCACTTCCGACATGGGGGCCAGCAGCGGCAGGCGGCCCAGGCCGTCGGTCACCGTCTCATAGGCGATGGCGATGCAGCCCGAGTCCACCAGCGCCTTGGTCTGGATGGGATCGGGGGCGAGGTGGAGGTAGGTGAACAGCACCTGGTTCTCGCGCAGCAGGCCGAATTCCGCCGGCTGGGGCTCCTTGACCTTGACGATCAGGTCGGCCCTGGCGAACACATCGGCGGCACTGCCCAGGATCTCGGCCCCGGCGGCGCGATAGGCGGCATCGGAACAGCCGATGCCCTCGCCCGCGCCGCTTTCCACCATGACCTCATGGCCATGATGGGCAAGTTCACGCACCGAACCCGGCGTCAACCCGACCCGGTATTCGTGCGTCTTGATTTCCCTGGGAACCCCGACGCGCATGGCGCTCAGACCTTTGGAACGATTCCTGACTCCAGCATGACCGCTTGGGAGACAGGTTTCAACCCGTCTCGGCTGCAACCCGGCCTTGTTGTTTCATCAGCCAGGGCAGCAGCACCAGGGCGGGCACGGTGATGACGGTGGTCAGCAGGAAGAAATCGACCCAGCCCATCATGTCGGCCAGTTTGCCGCTGGTCGAGGCGAAGATTGTGCGGCCCACGGCGGTCAACGACGACAGCAGGGCGTATTGGGTGGCGGTATAGGCCTGGTTGCACAGGCCGGAGATATAGGCCACCAGGGCGGAGCCCGCCATGCCGGCGGTCAGGTTTTCGGCGGCGACGCACAGCGCCAGCGCCCAGATGTTGTGACCGGCCATGGCCTGGACCACGTAGAACAGATTGCCCAGGCTCTGCAGCACGCCGAAGATCAGCAGCGAGCGCATGACACCGAGCCGCACCACCAGGGCGCCGCCGATGATGGTGCCGATGATGGTGGCGCCGAAGCCGAAGATCTTGCTGACCCAGGCGATCTCGTCCAGGCGGAAGCCCATCTCGATATACAGCGTGTTGGCCATGGCGCCCGCCATGGCCTCGCCCATCTTGTAGCCGATGATGAACAGCAGCACCGCGATCCAGCCCGGCCGCGACATGATGTCGGCGAAGGGGCAGACCACGGCGCCATACAGCCAGGCGGCGATCTTGGCGGGGGTGCCTTTGAGGTGGGGGCGGGCCTCCAGGTATTCGGCGGCCTTGCGCTCGCGCTCGGCGGTGGCGGCCGAGACCCGGATCGCGGGCTCGGGACCCAGCAGCAGCACCGCCAATCCCACCGACAGCAGCGCCGCCATGGTGGCATAGGCGGCGAACCAGCCCCAGACCGAGGCCACCAGCAGGGCGCCCGCTCCGGCGGCCAGCATGGCGAGGCGATAGCCGGTCTGCACCGCCCCCGCGCCCGGCCCCTGCTGCTCGTCGTCGAGGATTTCCACCCGATAGGCGTCGATGACGATGTCCTGGCTGGCCGACAGGAAGGCGGTGACCACCGCCAGGGCGGCGGTCAGCCACAGCTGGTTGACCGGATCGGTGGCGCCCAGCGCCAGGATGAAGCCGATCAGCAATACCTGGATCAGCACGCCCCAGCCGCGCCTGCGCCCCAGCAGCCGGGTCAGGATGGGCAGCGGCAAGCGGTCGATCAGCGGCGACCACAGGAATTTCAGGGCATAGGGGGTGCCCACCAGGGCGAAGGCGCCGATGGCCGAACGCGAGATGCCTTCGCCCTTCAGCCAGGCCGACAGGGTGGAAAAGGTCAGCAGCAGCGGCAGGCCGCTGGAAAAACCCAGCAGCAGGACCATCACCACCCGGCGGTCGAGATAGGCGGCGAAGCCCTGTTTCCAGCCACTCATGGGGACACCGGGAAGGCGAAAAATTGGGGGGGAATCACGGGCGGACCACCAGATGCTGTTGCGGGGGGCAGCTTAGTACCGCACTCCGGTCAGGTAAAGACCGTCGGGCTTGGCGGTGGGGCCGCCCGCCACCCGGTCGCGGGCCGCCAGGGCGCGGGACACGTCGTCGGGGCTCCATTTGCCCTGGCCCACCAGGATCAGGGTGCCGACCATGTTGCGCACCTGATGATGCAGGAAGGAGCGGGCCTCGGCCACCACCCGGATTTCGGTGTCCATGCGGGTGACCCGCAGCACGTCCAGGGTCTTCATGGGCGACTTGGCCTGGCATTCGCGGGCGCGGAAGGTGGTGAAGTCGTGATGGCCGATCAGCCGGGCGGCGGCCTCGGCCATGGCTCCGGCATCCAGGGGGGTGGGCTGCCACAACACCCGGTGACGATCCAGGGCGGGGGGCGGGCGGCGGTCGAGGATACGGTAGAGATAGGCCCGGCCGGTGGCGGAAAAACGGGCGTGGAAATCCTCGCCCACCAGCTCCGATTCGACCACCGCCACCGGGTGACGGCCCAGATGGTAGTTGATGGCGTCACGCACCGTGTCGGCGGGGTAGTCCTTGACCAAGTCCAGATGCACCACCTGGCCGGTGGCGTGGACCCCGGCATCGGTGCGTCCGGCGGCGTGGATGGCCACCGGGCCTCCCGCCAGCCGGGCGGCGGAGGCCTCCAGCACGCTCTGGACCGACTCGCCGTTGTCCTGGCGCTGCCAGCCGACGAAAGGGGTGCCGTCATATTCGACGGTCAGCTTGTAGCGCGGCATCAGCCGAGGACCGTACCCTTGGGGATGGCGTGGCCGCGCAGCATTTCCCCGGCACTCATGGCGGCTTTGCCGGGGCGCTGAACCCGGGTGGGGCGAAGGGCATGACGGCCGCAGGCCACGGTCAGATGCTCGTCCAGCACGGTGCCAGGGGCGCCGTCCTGGGGCACCAGCAATGCCTCAAGGACCTTGATGCGCTCGGCCCCCAGGTCGAACCATACTCCCGGCCAGGGATTGAGGGCGCGGACCTTGCGCTCGATCTCGGCGGCCGACTGGCGCCAGTCGATGCGGCCTTCGTCCTTGGCCAGCTTATGGGCATAGGTGACGCCCTCGGCGGGCTGGGGCGTGGCGGCCAGGCTGCCCTGCTCGATTCCCTCCAGGGCCTCGACGATCAGGCGGGCGCCCATGGCGGCCAGCATATCGTGCAGCCAGGTCGCGGTGGCGTCGGGCAGCAGCAGGATGCTTTCGCTCAGCAGCATGGCGCCGGTATCCAGCCCGGCATCCATCTGCATGATGGTAACGCCGGTGGCGGCATCGCCCGCCATGATGGCGCGCTGGATGGGGGCGGCGCCGCGCCAGCGCGGCAGCAGCGAGGCATGGACGTTGAGGCAGCCCAGCCGGGGGGCGTCCAGCACCGCCTGGGGCAGGATCAGGCCATAGGCCGCCACCACCGCCGCGTCGGCGCCGATGGCGGCGAAGGCGGCCTGTTCTTCGGGCGACTTCAGGCTTTTCGGGGTGTGGACCGGGATGCCGCGCCCGTGGGCGAAGGCATGGACGGGGGAGGGCTGTTCCTTGTGGCCGCGCCCGGCGGGGCGGGGCGGCTGGGAATAGACCGCCGCCACCTGATGCCCGGCATCCAGCAGCGAATCCAGGATCGGCACCGAGAAATCCGGGGTGCCCATGAAAACCAGCTTCATGCCTCGCCCATCTCCTTGCGGGTCTTCAGCAGCTTGCGCAGGATCATGTTGCGCTTGAGCGAGGACAGGTGATCGATGAACAGGACGCCGTCCAGGTGGTCCATTTCGTGCTGGACCACGGTGGCCAGCAGGCCAACGGCGTGGAATTCGCGCGAGGCGCCCTCCTTGTCCAGATAGCGCACCTTGACCTCGGCGGGGCGGACCACGTTGGAATAATGCTCCGGCACCGACAGGCAGCCTTCCTCATAGGTGTTGTCCGCCTCCGACACCCAGACGATCTCGGGATTGATCAGGGCCATGGGATTGCGGGTTTCCTCGGTCTTGCCGATATCGAGCACCACCACCCGCTCCAGCACTCCCACCTGGGGGGCGGCAAGCCCGATGCCCGGCGCCTTGTACATGGTCTCCAGCATGTCGGCGACCAGGCCGCGAATGCGGTCGTCCACCGTCTCGACCCGTTTGGCCTTGGACTTCAGGATCGGATTGGGGGCGGTCAGGATGGGCAGGACGGCCATGGGCAAAACCTTCGGGGAGAAATTCAGCTTTCGACATAGGCCGGGCCGGGCCGGGCGTCAAGCATGCTTCCCGAAGGCGGAAGGCGGTAACAGAGTTTGCGCAGTTTATGTTATCGTTAAGTCTTCCTTGTCGGCAAAGGCCCCCGATCATGAACGTGTCCGTCGGAGAGCGTTGGGAAAGTTTCGTGGAACAGGCGGTAAGGACCGGTCGCTACGGTTCGGCCAGCGAGGTCGTCCGCGAGGGGCTGCGCCTGGTGGAAGAGCGCGAAGCCAAGCTCGGAGCCTTGCGTGCCATGCTGGAGGCCTCCATGGCGTCCGGCGGCGAGCATGGCGAGGAAGACATCGACACCGCGCTGGCGGAACGGGCGGCGCGATTGAGGTTGCAAGGGATCGGGGGGTGAGGCGGCTGGTCTACCTGTCCTCGGCCCGCTCCGATTTGTTGTCCATTCTCGATTATATCGCCCAGAGCAGCGGCCGCGTCGACGTGGCGGAGACTTTCGTCGCCCGCCTGAGCCGCCATTGCCGCAATCTGGCATTGCTGCCCGGCATCCGCAGTGTTGTCCATGAGGGCTATGTGGTGTTCTTCCGCTATATCGATGACCGGGTCGAGGTCGTGAACATCATCGAGGGTCATCGCGACATTGACGCCCTTCTCGGAGATGGTGGGCCATGACCGACATTCGTCCCCGCCTGCGCCTGTTCGTTCCCCATGCCCTGGCCGAGGGTGCGGCGGTGGCGCTGGACCGCGACCAGACCCATTACCTGGCCTCGGTGATGCGGGCGGCGGCGGGCGAGGCGGTGCTGCTGTTCAACGGCCGCGACGGCGAATGGCTGGCACGCATCGCCGGGCTGGCCAAGGCCGGGGCGGCGCTGGTGCCGGAGCGCCAGACACGCCCCCAGGCGCCTGTCCCCGACCTGTGGCTGCTGGCAGCGCCGTTGAAGAAGGAACGCACCGATCTGGTGGCGGAAAAGGCCGCCGAATTGGGTGTGTCTCGGCTGTGGCCAGTGTTCACCCGGCGCACCAATGCCGGCCGGGTCAATCTGGAACGCATGCGCGCCCATCTGGTGGAAGCCTCGGAGCAATGCGAGCGCCTGTGCGTTCCCGAACTGGCCGATCCGGCGCCGCTGGACAAGGTGCTGGGCCAGTGGCCCGAGGGCCGGGTTCTGCTCTATCTCGACGAGAGCGGCGGCGGCGTGCCGCTGGCCCAGGCCATCCCGCCCGGCCCGGCGGCATTGCTGGTGGGGCCGGAAGGCGGATTCGACGACGAGGAACGCCGACTGCTGGCGTCGAAGCCCTTTGCCCGGCCGGTGGGGCTGGGACCGCGTATTCTCAGGGCGGAAACCGCCGCCATCGCCGCCCTGGCGGTGTGGCAGTCGGTGGCGGGGGATTGGGCGTCATCGCCCCGAGGATAACCAGGTGACGAAGTCGTCGGCGGGCACCGGACGACCGAAGATATAGCCCTGGACCACCTCGCAGCCCATTTCGGTCAGGATGGCCAACTGCCCCTCGGTCTCGACCCCTTCGGCCACCACGTCCAGCTTCAGGGTGCGGGCCAGGGCGATGATGGTCTGGGCGATGGCGGCATCCTCGGGATCGGTGCCGAGATCGGTGACGAAGGACCGGTCGATCTTGATGGTGCTGATGGGAAAGCGCTTGAGATAAGCCAGCGAGGAATAGCCGGTGCCGAAATCGTCCACCGAGACCTTGAGACCCAGGTCGCGCAAGCGCTTCAGGGTGACGATGGCCTTGTCCGGCTCTTCCATCACCGCCGATTCGGTCAGTTCCACCTCGATAGCCTCGGCCTCGACCCCGTATGCGGCCAGGATGGCGGCGATACGGTCGACCAGGGCGTGGTCGTGGAACTGGCGCAGCGACAGATTGACCGAAACCGGCACCGCCGCCAGCCCCGAGGCGCGCCAGGCGACGTTCTGGCGGCAGGTTTCCTCGATCACCCAGTATCCGATGGGAATGATCAGGCCGGTCTCCTCGGCCACCGGGATGAAGTCGGCGGGGGAGACCAGGGCCCCATCGGCCCGCTGCCAGCGGATCAGCGCCTCGGCGCCGCAGCACCGGCCGGTGAGGACGTGGATCTTGGGCTGGTAGAACAGCCGGAATTCCCCAAGATCAAGGGCGGCGCGAAGATTGGCTTCCATCTCCAGGCGCTGGACGGCGCGTCGGTTCATGGAGGGGTCGAAGAAGCGGAAGGTGCTGCGACCGGCGCCCTTGGCCTGGTACATGGCGGTATCGGCATTCTTCATCAGGGTTTCGGCCGTTCCCCCATCCTGGGGAAACACGGCGATGCCGATGCTGGTGCCGGCATGGACGGGGCGCCCGGCCAGGTCGAAGGGCTGGGCGATGGCGGCGATGATCTTCTCGGCCACCAGGGCGACCTCCGACCCGGCATCGACGCCGCTCAGGATGACGATGAACTCGTCGCCGCCCAGTCGGCCGACGGTATCGCTGCGCCTGACCGAGTCCAAAATGCGCTGGGCGGTCTGCTGCAGCAGGCGATCACCTTCCTGGTGGCCCAGGCTGTCGTTGACCACCTTGAAATGGTCAAGGTCGAGAAACAGAACCGCCACCTGGCTGTCCTCGCGCTGGGCGACCTCGATGGCGTGCTCCAGGCGGTCGCCCAGCAGGGCGCGGTTGGGCAGGCCGGTCAGGGAATCGTGATAGGCCTGGTGGCGGATCTGCTCGTCCTTGCGCCGCAGCTCGGTAACGTCGGTGAAAACCGAAACGAAGCGATCCGGGCGGCCATCCGGGCCGGGAATGGCGGAAATGGTCAGCCATTCCAGATAGGCCTCGCCGTTCTTGCGCCGGTTCCACACCTCGCCCTGCCAGCCGCCGGTATCGACGATCTGGTGCCACATCTCGGCATAGAACGCCCCGCCGTGATGATTGGATTTCAACAGGCGCGGGGTCTGGCCCACCGCTTCCTCGGCGGAATAGCCGGTTATGTCCGAGAAGGCCGGATTGACCGACAGGATGATGCCCTTGGCATCGGTGATCAGGATGCCTTCCCGGGTGGTGTGGAACACACTGGCGGCCAACTGCATCTCGGCTTCCGCCAGCTTGCGCTGGGTGATGTCGCGCCAGGTGCAGTAGATGGCGGGGCGGCCTTGCAGGGTGATGGCCGACAAGGTGACCTCGGCCAGGAATTCGCTTTCATCGGCGCGGCTGTGCAGCCATTCGAAGCGGTGGATGCCCCGGGCCTGGGCGATCCGGATCATCTCCTCGGCCTTGGCGTAGGAGGGCTGGCCATCGGGCTGGATCTTGGGCGAGATCTGCGAGGGATGGACGAACAGCAAGTCATCCTTGGAGGGATATCCGAGGAAGTCCACGGCGGCGGCATTGCATTCGACGAAGCGGCTGCCCTCGATGATCCAGGCGGGGTCGGGCGAGGAATCGAACAGGGTTCGCATCCTGGCCTCGCTCTCGCGCAGCCTGCCGGCCTCGGCGACGGCGGCGCTGACATCGCGCAGAATGGCCAGGATGTAGGTTTCGCCCTCGATGGTGAAGGCGCTGCCATGAATTTCCAGATCGAAGGTGGTGCCGTCCTGTCTTCGCCCTCGGGTCAGGTATTGGGCGGTCACCGCCTCGCCCCGGACACGCCGCGCGATGCGGTCCATGACCTGTTCCCGGCATTCCGGAGCGATGGTGTCGATCACCGGTTGGCCGACGAGATCCTTGGCGGATGTATAGCCGAACAGGCGGACATAGGCGGGATTGGCCAGGATGTGCCGTGCGTTCTGATGCAGGCAGATGGCGTCCAGGGCGTTGTCAAAGATGGCCCGTAGCGCGCCATCAAGCCCGACCTTCACATCCGATCCGTGCCCCATGCTAACCTCAGATGTAAACCCCATTTAAACAATATGGCATAAGCGGCGCAGCCGCCATGCGGAATCATATCCGTGAAGGGATTGGCATTCGGCGGCGGCCGGTGCCATGATGCCGCCCCTGTTTTCCCAGCCCATCGAGCCCGCCATGCCGCCCAAGACCAATCCGCTGAAGCTCAATCCGTTGCAGTTGAAGACCCTGGTCCTGTTCCAGGAATTGGCCCGCCATCCGGAATCGTCCACCCGGACCGAAGGCGGGGATGTCTTCCTGTCGCAACTGCCCCATCCCCATGGCGACCATTTCCACGTGGGGCACAAGGTGGCGCTGTCGAAAGATGCCACCGGCCTGGCCAATCCGGCGGTGTGGGCGGCGCTGGAACGCAAGGGCCTGATCAAGGGCAGCTTTCCCATGGGGGTCAGCCTGACCCCGGCGGGCGTGGATTACGAGACCGGCATCACCCATCAGGTGCTGCACGGCTCCGATCACTGACCTGACCATGCCCTATACGGTCAAGGAGATATTCCCCAGCCTGCAAGGCGAAGGCATCCAGGCGGGCCGCGCCGCCATCTTCCTGCGCTTCGCCGCCTGCAATCTGTGGAACGGCCGCGAGGAGGACCGGGCCAAGGCGGCCTGCGGCTTCTGCGATACCGATTTCGTCGGCGGCGAGAAATTCCCCGATGCCGAGACCCTGGCCGAGCGGGTGGCGGGCCTGTGGCCGGTGGGCCAGGGCAACCGCTATGTGGTGGTGACCGGCGGCGAGCCCGCCCTGCAACTGGATGCGGTGCTGGTGGCCGCCCTGCATGACCGGGGCTTCCAGGTGGCCATCGAGACCAATGGCACCCTGGCCTTGGCGTCGGGCATCGATTGGGTCTGCGTCAGCCCCAAGGCGGGATGCGATCTGGTGGTGACCTCGGGCGACGAGTTGAAGCTGGTCTATCCCCAGGCGGGCGCCCCGCCCGAGGCCTTCGAGCGTCTCGGCTTCACCCATTTCCTGCTGCAGCCCATGGATGGCCCCGACCGCGAGGCCAATACCCGCGAGGCCCTGCGGCACTGCTTGACTCATCCGCGCTGGCGGCTCAGCTTGCAGACCCACAAGATCATCGGGATTCCGTGATGAGCAGCTTCCGCGTCCGCCGCCGCATCGAGATCGACGCCGGCCACCGCATCATGACCCACGGCTCCAAATGCCGGAACCTGCACGGCCATCGCTATGTGGTGGAGGTGGAGTGCGAGGCCCGGCGCCTGCATGCCGATGGCGAGCAGACCGACATGGTGGTGGATTTCGGATTCCTCAAGGACGAGATGATGCGGCTGATCGATGCGCCCTGCGATCACGGCTTCATCGCCGCCGCCGCCGATGCCGAGCTGCTGGGCCTGTTCGCCCCCGTCGGCGCCCAGGCCGAGTCCTGGGTGGGTGGCATTCGGGCCCAGGTGGCGGCGGACGGCGCCGCGCTGACCACCGACACCCGCATGTTGACCAAGCTTTACGTGGTGCCGTTCCAGCCCACCGCCGAATGCCTGGCCATGCACTGGTACGGGCTGCTGGAACAGCCGGTGGCGGCGCGTTCCGATGGCTGTGCCCGTCTGGTGGCGGTGCGGGTCTGGGAAACCCCCAACTGCATGGCGGAATACGCGCCGGGCTGAGTTTTGCCCCCACCCCGACCCTCCCCCACTATGGCGGGGGAGGGAGAGGAGATGCCGTCTTCCCCTCCCCCGGCCATGCCGGGGGGAGGTCGGGAGGGGGGCTAGAGTCCCCGTTCCAGTGCCCGCCAGGCGATATCGCGGCGGCAGAAACCTTGCGGCCAGTCCAGCTTGTCCACGGCGGCATAGGCGCGCTCGCGCGCCTGGCTCACCGTCTGGCCGACGGCGGTGACGCCCAGCACCCTTCCGCCGGTGGCCACCACCTTGCCATCCTTCAGCGCGGTTCCGGCATGCAGCACGGTGACGCCGTCCACCGCTCCGGCGGCATCCAGACCACCGATGACGGTGTTCTTCTCGTAGGAGCCGGGATAGCCCTTCGCCGCCATCACCACCACCAGGGCGGGATCAATGGACCATTCCAGCGAGACGCCGGACAGCTTGCCCTCGGCGCCCGCCAGCAGCACCGGCAGCAGGTCGGATTTCAGCCGCGCCATCAGCACCTGGCATTCGGGATCGCCGAAGCGGACATTGTATTCCAGCAGCTTCGGACCGGCCGAAGTCACCATGATCCCGGCGAACAGCACGCCGGTATAGGGCTTGCCCGCGTCACGCATGGCCTTGACCAGCGGCAGGATCGAGGTCGCCATGATCTCGTCCTGGATGGCGGGGGTGACCACCGGGGCGGGGGAATAGGCGCCCATGCCGCCGGTATTGGGGCCGGTATCGCCGTCACCCACCCGCTTATGGTCCTGGGCCGCCACCAGCGGAACGGCGGTGGTGCCGTCGCACAGGGCGAAGAAGCTGCATTCCTCGCCGTCCAGGTATTCCTCGATCACCAGTTCGTTGCCGGCATCGCCGAACACCTTGTCGCCCATCATGCTGTCGACGGCGGCCAGGGCCTCGTCCAGGCTCATGGCGACGACAACGCCCTTGCCCGCCGCCAGCCCGTCGGTCTTGACCACGATGGGGGCGCCCTTGGCGCGGATGAAGGCCTTGGCGGCCTCCATCTCGGTGAAGCGGCCGTACCAGGCGGTGGGAACCCCGGCCTTGGACGCCATGTCCTTCATGAAGCCCTTGGAGCCCTCCAACTCGGCCGCCGCGGCCGAGGGGCCGAACACCTTGATCCCGGCGGCGCGGCATTTGTCGGCCAGGCCCAGCACCAGCGGCGCCTCGGGTCCCACCACCACCAGATCGACGGCATTGGCCTGGGCGAAGGAAACCAGCTCGTCCACCTGCTCGGCGCCGATGGCGACACAGTCCGCGACCGAGGCGATCCCGGCATTGCCCGGCGCGCACCACAATTGGGTCAGCAGCGGCGACTGCTTCAGCTTCCAGCACAGGGCGTGTTCACGCCCGCCCGAACCGACCACCAGGACCTTCATTGCCGTCTCTCCCTTGCCGCATTGGCCGCGTTTTAGCACTTCCGCCGATGAATGCAAAAGGCCATCATCCCGCCATGACCGACGACGCCCGCCCTGCCACCAACATCCCCGAATTCTCCGTCTCCGAACTGTCGGGCGCGCTGCGCAAGTCGGTGGAGGAAACCTTTTCCTTCGTCCGGGTGCGGGGCGAGATTTCCGGCTTCAAGCGCCATTCCTCCGGCCATTTCTATTTCGCCCTCAAGGACGCCGACGCGGTGCTGGACGCGGTGTGCTGGCGCGGCCAGGCGGTACGGCTGGGGCTCGACGCCCAGGACGGCATGGAGGTGATCGCCACCGGGCGGCTGACCACCTATCCCGGCCGCTCCAAATACCAGATGGTGGTCGAGCGCATGGAACTGGCGGGCCAGGGCGCCCTGCTGAAGATGCTGGAGGACCGCAAGAAGCGCCTGGCCGCCGAAGGCCTGTTCGCGCTCGAGCGCAAGCGGCCCATTCCCTTCCTGCCCCAGGTGATCGGGGTGGTGACCTCGCCCACCGGCGCGGTGATCCGCGACATCTTGCACCGGCTGGCGGAGCGCTTCCCCCGCCGGGTGCTGCTGTGGCCGGTGGCGGTGCAGGGCGAGGGCGCCGCCGCCCAGGTGGCCGCCGCCATCCGGGGCTTCAACGCCCTGGCCCCCGGCGGCGCCGTGCCGCGCCCCGATGTGCTGATCGTGGCGCGGGGCGGCGGCTCGCTGGAAGACCTGATGGCCTTCAACGAGGAAATCGTGGTCCGTGCCGCCGCCGAATCCCAGATCCCGCTGATCTCGGCGGTGGGGCACGAGACCGACACCACCCTGATCGACTTCGCCGCCGACCTGCGCGCCCCCACTCCCACCGCTGCCGCCGAAAAGGCGGTGCCGGTGCGCGCCGAACTGGTGGCCGGTCTGGCCGAGTTGGATGGGCGGCTGGTGGGCGCCATGGCCAGGGGCCTGCAAGGCCGCCGCGATCATCTCGCCCAGACCTTTCGCGCCCTGCCCCATCCCCGCCGGGTGATGGAGGACTGCACCCGGCGCCTGGACGAGCGCGCCGAGCGGCTGGCCAAGGCCCTGCCGCAACTGGTGGAGCGCCGTCGTATCGACCTGGCCCGGCTGACCGATCGGCTCGACAATGGCCTGCGCGCCGCCCGCGCCGCCGGGCTGGCCGCCGTCGAGCGCGACCGCCTGCGCCTGGACGAGGGGGGACGCCGGTTGGCCCAGGCCCTGCCGCGCCTGCTGGCCGAGTATGGCCAGAAGGTGGAAACGGCGGGCAAGCTGCTGGAAAGCTATTCCTACCGCAAGGTCCTGGAACGGGGCTATGCCGTGATCCGCGACGGCCATGGTCAGCCGGTGGTCAGCGCCGCCGCGGTCGTGCCGGGCACGGCCCTGATGGTGGAGTTCAGCGACGGTGCCATCCAGGTGGTGGCCGATGGCACGGCGCCGCCGCCGTCATCGCCTCCTCCCGCCGCCAAGACGCGAAAACCCCCGCCGCCCGATGGACGGCAGGGGAGTTTGCTTTAGCGTTTGTCGGGGGGGCGGCGGAGTGGGCTTTCTTTCCTCGTCATGCCCGGACTTGATCCGGGCATCCATGGACCCCCCGGGGCAAGCCCGGGGGTGACGAATGGAGGGAGCCCGGCCCTATTTGGCGCGGGTGGTGGCGTAGACGCCGCGCTGGTCCGGCACCGGCTTGAACTTGTCGGAAATCCCCAGCACGGTCTCGGCGCCGCCGAGATAGAGGAAGCCGTCGTCGGGCATGATCCGGCTGACATTGTCCAGCACCCGGGTCTTGGTGGGCTGGTCGAAATAGATCAGCACGTTGCGGCAGAACACCACGTCGAAATTGCCCAGCGGCTTCAGGTCGTGCAGCAGGTTGTATTCGCGGAAATTGACCATGGCGCGGATAGCCGGGTCGATCTGCCACATCTCGGCGGTCTTCTTGAAGTACTTGACCAGCAGTTGGATGGGCAGGCCGCGCTGCACCTCGAACTGGGAGTAAAGACCGGCCTTGGCCTTTTCCAGCATCTCGGTGGAGATGTCGGTGCCGACGATCTCGATCTTCCAGCCCGCCAGCTTGGCGCCTTCTTCCTTCAGCACCATGGCCAGGGTATAGGCCTCCTGGCCCGAGGAACTGGCCGCCGACCAGATACGCAGGGTCTTGGTGGCGGCACGGGCCTGGAGCATGTGCGGCAGAACCATGGCCTTGAACTGGTCGAAGGGCTTGATGTCGCGGAAGAAGAACGACTCGTTGGTCGTCATGGCCTCCGTGACTTCACGCAGCAGGTCCTCGCCCGCCGTGCGCAGGGAACCGACCAAGTCGTCCAGACCTTTAAGGCCGCGTTTGCGCGCCACCGGGGTCAGACGGCTTTCCAGCAGATAGGCCTTGTCGCGCGTAATGACCAGACCGGACCGGTCTTTCAGCAACTTGGCGACATAATCGAAATCTTCGGGCCGCATGGATTTAGCGCCTCGTCGCCAGTTTCATGATCCAGGGAGCAATTTCGGGCAGCGGCAGCACGGCCGAGCAAATGCCCGCCGTCGCCACTGCTCCCGGCATGCCCCACACAACCGAGCTGCCCTCGTCCTGGGCGATTACCGTTCCTCCGGATGCCACCACGGCCTGTCCCCCCTTCAGTCCGTCCGAACCCATGCCGGTCAGGATGCAGGCCAGCACCCGCTTGCCATAAGCGGCGGCGATGCTGCGCAGCATGGGGTCCACGGCCGGGCGACAGAAATTTTCCGGCGGATTCTTGTTCAGGCGGATGACCTTGTCGGTCCCCTTGGTCTCGACCACCATATGGAAGTCGCCGGGCGCGATATAGACGCGGCCGCCCTTGATGATTTCCCCGTCCTGACCTTCCTTGGCCTCCCAGCCCGAGACACGGCTGATATGCTCGCCCAGGATGGTGGTGAAGGTGGCGGGCATGTGCTGGGTGATCAGGATCGGTTGGGACACCGTACCCGAACGCATCAGGCCGAGGACCCCGAACAGGGCCTGCGGCCCGCCGGTGCTTGATCCGATGGCGATGACGTCGGGATGTTCGGGGGTGTTGTTGCGCAGCGACAACGGCCCCGGTGGGTGAATCGGCACCCGGGCAGGCGGCGCGCTGGGGGGCGGGCGCAGTGCCGGGGCTCCGGCGGGCCGCGGCGGCCGGTTGGGCGAGCGATGACGCGCCTGTCCCAGGGCGCGGATCTTTCCCACCAGTTCGGCCTTGAATTCGGCGCCCCCCGCCAGATCCTTGGTGGCGGTGGGTTTGGGGATGTAGTCGGCGGCTCCCATTTCGAGGGCGCGCATGGAAATGTCGGCCCCTTTCAGGGTCAGGGTCGACTGCATGATGATCTTGAGGCCGGGATCGGCGGCCAGCAGCTTGGGCAGGGCTGTCATGCCGTCCATGATGGGCATCTCGATGTCGAGAATGACCACGTCAATCTCGTTCCGCTCCAGCGAGGACAAAGCCATCTGGCCATTGCCCACCGAGGCGGCGATCTGGATGCCTGGCTCGGCTTCCAGAATACGCGTCACCAGTCCCCGCACCACGGCGGAGTCGTCAACCAGCATGACCCGGATCGGGGTGCTGGCGGCGCCTTGAGACGGCGACTGTGCGGATTCTGAGGTCATTGGGGTTATATCCCGCAAGTTGCCTAGAGCAGGCCCACCTGCGAAAACTTCGCCTGCAGGATTTCGCTGTCGAAGGGCTTCATGATGTACTCATTCGCACCCGCGGTGATGGCTTCCTGGATATGCTCGATATCGTTTTCCGTGGTGCAGAAAACGACGATCGGGTGATCCCCGCCCGGCAGCTTGCGCATCTCGCGCAGGAAATCGATGCCGTTCATCACCGGCATGTTCCAGTCCAATAGGACGGCATCGGGCATGGAACGCTTGCAGGCTTCCAAGGCCTGGGCGCCGTCCTCGGCCTCCTCGGTCTTGAAGCTCAGCTCATGCAGGATCTTCTTGGCCACCATCCGGATGACCTTGGAATCGTCGACGATCAGACAGGACTTCATGCCCAAGCTTGCCTCCGGTGGAGGGGGAGCCGTCTCGTGTTGGACGACTGGTGCCCCCTTCGATGATCTCGTACCAAAGCCTATACTATTCGTTCCGCGTGAAATCCAGCAGCTTCCCCACGTCGAGCACCACCAGGAGCTTGCCTTCAAGCCGGTAGATGCCGATGGAAAATTCGCGCCAGTGCGGATCAAGTGTCGGCGGATTGCGTTCAAACTTGGCGGCGGGCAACGACAGCACCTCGCCCACCGAATCGACCATCAGGGAGTATAGCTCGCCCGACTGGTCGACCACCACACTCATGCCCTTCTTTTCCTCGGCTCGCTTGGGCAGGCCAAGGCGCAGGCGGACATCGATGGCGGTGACGATCCGGCCACGCAGGTTCAGCGACCCGGCCACCTCACGCGGGGCCAGCGGGATGCGGGTGATCTTCTGGGGCCCCAGGACATCCTGGACCGTGAGGACCGGAATGCCGAACAGCTGGCCCTCGATGAACATGGTGACGAAGTCCTGGGTTTCCGGAGCGGCGAGCTCGGTCACCTGGCGCTTGCCGGCGGGGACGATTTGATTCATGCGGCACCTTTGGAGGCGGCGATGGTCGAGGCCAGGGTGGAAATCAGGGCGTCACGGTCGAACTTGGCGATGTAGTCGTTGAAACCGACCTGACGTCCGCGTTCGAAGTCCTTTTCGGTGGCGTGCGACGACAGGGCCACCATGGGGATTGCCCCCCAGCGGCCATCGGCGCGCACCGCCTGGGCGAATTCGAAGCCGCTCATGCCCGGCATTTCGATATCGCTGATGATGGCGTCGAACTCGTCACCCCGCTCGCGGAGCGCCAGGGCCTTGTCGGCACCTTCCACCGAGATCACCTCATAGCCAGCCACCGACAGCAAAGGCGTCAGCAGGTTGCGGAAGAACGGCGAGTCGTCCACAAGCAGCACGCGCGGCTGATGGAAGTCGGCATTACCGAACTCCTTGTCGTTGCGGCCGAACCAGTCGCCGAAGGCCTGCGGCAGGTAGTAGCCCGCGTCGATGATGGTGGTGGCCTTGCCCGCGATGACGGCGGTGCCGATGATGCCGGGATTGCCATCGGACAGTTCGACGCGCAGCCGGTCCTCGACGATGTCGACGATCTCGTCCACCACTAGGCCCATTGTGTGGTCCTGGTCCGAGAACACCAGCACCGGCTGGCGACCCTCGTCGCGGAAGTTCATGGAGCCGTCGATGGAGATCAGGGGCATCAGATGGCCGCGATACTGCACCATGGGCTTGCCATGGCTGTGCTCGATCTCGGCCACGTCGATCTCTTCCAGACGGGCCACCAGGGCTAGCGGCACCGCCTTGAGATCGTCGCCGCCGGCGCGGAACACCAGCAGCGAGGTCTTGGCGTCGGCGTGGCTCTCGCGCACCGTCTGGCTCTCGGCCGCCTGGGCACCACCCAGCAGGCCGGATTCGCCGGTGGCGCCCGCGATGCCGTTGGGGTCCAGGATCATGATCACCGAGCCGTCGCCCAGGATGGTGTTGCCCGAGAACATGGTGATGTGGCGCAGGATGGGAGCCACCGGCTTGACCACGATTTCCTCGGTATCGAACACCCGGTCGACGATGATGCCGAAGGTGTAGGTGCCCACCTGGGTCACCACGATGAAGGTCTCCTGCCGCTCCTCGCTATCCTCGGCCAGCAGCAGCTGGCGCTTCAGCGACACCAGCGGCAGCAGCCGGTCGCGCAGGCGCAGCACCGGGGCATTGTTGATCATCTCGATGCCGTGCTCGGAATTGGCGGTGACGCGCACCAGTTCCAGGACGCTGATCTGCGGGATGGCGAAGCGCTCGGCGGCGCATTCCACGATCAGGGCGGAGACGATGGCGAGGGTCAGCGGGATCTTGATGACGAAGGTCGAGCCCTTGCCGGGCAGGCTCTTCAGTTCGACGGTGCCGCCGATGCGCTCGATATTGGTGCGCACCACGTCCATGCCGACGCCGCGGCCCGAGACGCTGGTGACCTTCTCGGCGGTGGAGAAGCCCGCCTTGAAGATGTACTGGTAGATCTGCTGCGGCGTCATGGTCTCCAGTTCGGACTCGGTGGCGATGCCGTTCTGGATGGCCTTCTGCTTGATGCGGTCCAGGTTGAGGCCGCGGCCGTCATCGGAAATCTCGATGATGATATGGCCGCCCTCGTGGAACGCGTTCAGCACGATCTTGCCCACTTCGGGCTTGCCGATGCGCTTGCGCTCGTCGGTGGGCTCCAGGCCATGGTCGGCCGAGTTGCGCACCATATGGGTCAGCGGGTCCTTGATCAGTTCCAGCACCTGGCGGTCGAGTTCGGTCTCGGCGCCCAGCATCTGCAGGTCGATCTTCTTGTTCATTTCGACCGAGAGGTCGCGGACGATGCGCGGCAACTTGGCCCAGGCATTGCCGATGGGCTGCATGCGGGTCTTCATCACGCCTTCCTGGAGGTCGGTGGTGATGTGGGACAGGCGCTGCAGCGGGGTGGCGAACTCGCTGTCATCCTTGCCGCGAACCATCTGGAGGAGCTGGTTGCGGGTCAGCACCAGTTCGGACACCAGGGTCATCAGGTTTTCCAGCAGTTCCACATTGACGCGGATGGTCTGGGCGGCGACGGCGGATTCCTTGGCCTCGGCCCCAGCGGCGGAAACGCCGGTGGGAGCGGCCACGGCGGGCGGCTGGGCGGCCGGGGCCGGGACATTGGCGACGGGAGCCGGTTCGGGTTCAGGCTCGGGCTCGGGCTCCGGCGCGGGCGGCGGCGGCGCGGCGGCGGCCTGGGCCGAGGCGGCCACCGACTCGAAGGTCGGCATGGGCGGCGGCGGCGGCGGCGGCGGCGCGGAGGGATTGGAGCGACCCTCGGCCATGGCATTGAGCTGGGCGATCAGGTCTTCATCGCTGCCCTCGGGCTCGCACTCGTTCTGTTCGAGATGGCCCAGGATCAGCTTGATGCGGTCGATGCTCTGGAGGATCAGCGTGACGGCGGCGGGGGTGACCTCAAGTTCGCCATCGCGGAACTTGCCCAGGACGTTCTCGCCGGCATGGGCCACATGCTCCAGGCGCGGCAGTCCGAGGAAGCCGCAAGTGCCCTTGATGGTGTGAACCAGGCGGAAGATATTGCCGAGAATCTGAGGATCATTCGGATTTTGCTCCAAATTCACCAATGCCACGTCAAGCGTGGACAGACTTTCCGACGTCTCGGTCAGAAATTCGCTGAGGAGATCATCCATGGTCGTCTCCGAAATGCCCCCTGTGGACCGCCGAGCGACGGCCTTCCTAATTCGCTGCCATGACGGAAGTCCATCAGGCAGGATCGACTAATAGCACGGCTGGATGGTCTTTAGAAGAACCCTGACCCGGATAAATCCGCTTTCGTAACGAATTTCTTCAGGTGCTGATCCGTCCGTGGTTTTCTCCTGTCACAACCTCGGTCCTGGCGCCGATTTTCCGTACAAGCTTGCCGGTCAGCCAGGCCTGGGCTTCGCGTGGGCCATCGGGCAAGGACTGCTCCGAAAGGCAGCGCATCGTTTGATCATCCAGTCGGGCGCCCTGGCCGCGAAACTCCACCGATACCCCCGCCCGATCAAGCCTGGAGGCCGCATCGATGGTCACGTCCACCGTGCCTCCCCGAGGCAAGGCGTCACGGGCCAGCAACACCAGATTGAGCACCAGCCGCGCCGCCTCTCCATCCAGGCGGTCCCGGCCGCAGGTCCAGCCCAGGACGAGCTTGCCACCGCCGCTGGCCGCCGCCGCGTCCAGATAACTGGCGCACAAGTCGCGTACGGTTTGCGTCGACTGTTCGGGGCCCGCCGGTCCGAAAGCGGCTCGGAACAATTTCAGCCGCGCCACCGCGCCGCCGGCACTGTCCGAGACCATCTTGGCGGTCTCGGCGTCAAAGCCGTCTTCCAGCAGTTCGGCCCCCGCCGCCGCCGCGCCGACTGCCCCGGCCATGTCGTGGCACAGGCGGGCGCACAGCAACTCGGCGAACCGGATATCAAGGGCGTTTTCGGGCTGATCCACCATCGCTTATCCTGTCCCTGCCAAATGTAATCTAACTAAAGTTATATTCAAGAGGGTGGTGTCAGCGGCGGAGGATGGCGACCGCTTCCAGATGGGCCGACCAGGGAAACTGGTCGATGGGCGTGACGGAATCCACGCGCCAGCCGCCATCGGCCAGGATGCGCAGGTCGCGGGCCAGGGTGGCGGGATTGCACGACACCATCACCAGCAGGCGCGGCCCCCCCTTGGGGGATGGTGGTTTGGCCAGTTCCGCCGCCTGGGGCGCCGCTCCGGCGCGGGGCGGGTCCATGACCACGGCGCGATAGGGGATCAGGTCGTGGGGTGCCAGCGGGCGCCGCGCCAGGTCGCGCACCTCGGTGGTGATGGGCAGGCCCGAGCGCCGCCCGGCGGCGTCCAGGGCGGCGAGGGGGGCCTGTTCGCCTTCCACCGCGTGGACCGGCGCCGACAGCGACAGCGGCACGGTAAAGCTGCCGCATCCGGCATAGAGGTCGAGCACCGGGCCGTGCCCGGCCACCGCCTCGATCACCAGCCCGGCGATGGCCAACTCGCCGCCCCGGGTGGGTTGCAGGAAGGACCCCGGCGCCGGTTCCACCGGCACGCCGCGGAAATGCACCTCGGCCGGGCGACGCCGGGCGATGGGCTCGACGAATCCGGCGCCGGGGCGGCGCCAGTGCAGCCGCGCCAGATCGGCCTGCTCGGCGAAGGCGGCCAGGGCTTCCCGCTCGAACAGGTCGAGGCGGGCCTCGGCCTCCACCAGCACGTCGAGACCGCCTTCGGTCAGGGTGGCGATGACGTCGCCGCCGGTGCCCTCGGGGACGATGCGGGCCAGCATCAGGCGCAACGGCGTCAGCAGCGCGATCAGGGCGGGTTCCAGCAGCAGGCAGCGCTCCAGGTCGATGACGGTATGGCTGGCCCGGGCATTGAAGCCGATGACGGCGGTGCCCTTGGTGCGGGCGAAGGCGAAAGCGGCGCGGCGGCGGCTGGCCGGGGGGATGCGCAGCAGCGGCGCCACCGGCACCTCGCCCAGACCCTGGCGGGCCAGGGGCACCGCCAGCAGGTCGCGCTTCCATGCCTCATAGGCGTCGTCGGCCAGATGCTGCAGCGAACAGCCGCCGCAGCGGCCGTAATGGGGACAGGGCGCCGTCACCCGGTCGGGGCCGGGCTCCAGCACCTCGATCAGCCCGGCGGTCAGGCCCTCGCCCCGGCGGCCCTCGATGCGCGCCACCACCGTGTCACCCGTCACGGTGAAGGGCACGAACACCGTCTCGCCGTCCAGGGTGGCCTGGCCGTCGCCCCGGGCGCCGACGCTCTCGATGCACAGTTCAGCCATGCGGGCGGCAGGCGGCGCGGCGCGGCTCTTGCGCGCCTGATGGGGACGGCGGCGGGGCGGCTTGCTCACCGTGCCACCGGCGCGTTGCCCCGGGCCCGTCCCAGATCGGCCAGGAAGCGGGCGAAGATGTCGGTCAGGGCCTTGTCCATGGCGGCGGGCAGGCTCTCGACCCGTTCGGATTCGGTGGCGACCTCGGCGCTGTAGTCCTGCAGCAGCACCAGCGAGCCGTCGCGCGACGATACGATGGCCAGTTGGATATCCACCGCCGCCCGCGAACTTGCCGCCAATTGCTCGAAGCGCCGCAGCTTGCCGCGCAGCATCCAGTCCGACAGCACCCGCAGGTCGGGGGTGACCACCCGGTCGGCGGCTCCGGCCCGGGTCAGGGCGACGGAGAGGCGATCCTGCAGCATCAGGGCGGGCGCCTCGCTCCAGTAGTCGTATTTGTAGTGGCTGAGCGGCCCGCCGTCCCGGGCGGCGAAGGTTACCGCCCGCTCCGCCAGGGTGCCGTCGGTGGCCAGACGGTCGATTTCCAGCACGCCGGGCAAGGCCGGGCGGGCGAAGCGCAGGCCGCTGTCGGCGGGCTCCACCCGGTGGAAATTGTCGGGCGGCGCCGCCGGCCCGGCGCAGGCGGCCAGGGCGAGAAGCAGGATCAGCGAACAAATCGTCTTGCGCATTGCCGTCACCTTCATTTCCGTCCCGGGCCGTCCTCGCCGCGCTTGTTGCCGCCGATCAGCACGCCGGGATTTTCGCGAATCTGGCGCGAGAATTCATGCAGGTTGCGGGTGGTGCCGTCCAGGTTGTAGGTCACCGAATCGATATTGCGCGACACCGCCTGCAAGGTGTGGCGCAAGTCCTTCAGGCTGTGGTCGATGGCGTCCTTGTTGCCCGCCACCGCCTTGTCCAGGGCGCCCAGCACCGAATCCACCTTGGTCCGGCTATCCTGAAGCCCGGCCGACAACTGGGCCAGATTGGCCAGCGAGATGCGGATCTGCTCGGCATTGGCCTCGGTCACCACCTTGTTGGACAGGGTGCCGGTCATGCGCTCCACGTCCGAGGTGATGCGGGGCGTCTTGGCCGAGAGGTCGGCCGCCACCGCCACCAGATGGCCCATCAGTTCGGGGGCGTGCTTTTCCAGGATGGTGCCCATGGCGCCGATCTGCTGGTTCAGGCTGGACAGCAGCGGCTTGAGCGCGCTCTGGTTCAGGTCGGTGATCTGGGCGGCGACATCGTTCATGGCGGCGAAGATGTTGGCGGCGGGCGCGCCCGCCACCTCGGCGCCGGGCGGCAGCATTTCCAGGGAGTCGCCCGACTTGATATCGATGACGGCGGCGGCCAGCAGGCCCGAGGCGGCGACGCGCGCCACGGAGTCCTTGGGTAGCCGCCATTTGTCGTTGATGCCCAACTCGACCCGGAAACTGGTCCTGGAGCCATCGCGCAGCGGCGTGATGTCTTCCACCTGGCCGATGGCGAAGCCCTCATAGGTGACTTTGGTGCCGTATTTGATGCCGGTGACGTTGTTCAGCCGGGTGAAATAGGCGGTGGTCGATCCGGTCTTGCCGGTCAACAGCGCCACCACCACCACCAGGGCGATCAGCATGGCCAGCGTGAAGCCGCCCACCATGACATAATTGATGCGAGCGTCCTTCATGGCCTGATGGTTCCGTTGGGTTGGTTGGCCTTGTCGCCCAGCAGCCGACGCAAATAGGCGTCGGGGTCCAGGGCGGCTTCCTCGGTGCGGCGGTTCAGGAGGTTCTGTATGCGCTGGTCGGAACTGGCGCGGATGGCCTCGACGGTGTCGAGCGCCAGCACCTTGCCCCGGTCCAGCACGCAGATGCGATCGGCGATCTTGAAGGTGGAGTCCAGGTCGTGGGTCACCACCACGATGCTCATGCCCATGGCGTCGCGCAGGCGCAGGATCAGGTCGTCGATGGAAGACGCCACCACCGGGTCCAGCCCGGCCGAGGGCTCGTCGCAGAACAGCAGGTCGGGGTCCATGACGATGGCGCGGGCCAGGGCGGCGCGCTTGATCATGCCGCCCGACAATTCGGCGGGTTTCAGGTCCTCGAACCCGGCCAGGCTGACCACTTCCAGCTTAAGGCGGGTCATGATGCCGATGGTGGTCTCGTCCAGGTCGGTGTGCTCGCGCAGCGGCAGCGAGATGTTGTCGCCGATGGTCATGGACGAGAACAGGGCGCCCGACTGGAAGGCGACGCCGGTGCGGGTGCGCAACTGCTGGCGCTCCATGGGGGACAGGGCGGCCAAATCCTGGCCCAGCACCCGAACCGTTCCCGAGGACGGCGACAGCAGGCCCAGCAGATGGTTGAGCAAGGTGGTCTTGCCCGAGCCCGAACCGCCCATGATCACCATGATCTCGCCTCGGCGGACCTCAAGATTCACGTCGTGGAGAATCTGGCGCTCGCCGTAATGGGTGTTGAGCCCGATCACCTCGATGCTGGTGTCATCGGAAGGGGACGGAGCCATCAGCGGGTCACCATGAAGACGAAGATCATGTCGGTGATGACGATGGCCGAGATGGCATGCACCACCGAGCGCGTGGTCATGCGCCCGACGCCCTCGGCGCCGCCGGTGACCGAGGCGCCGTTGACCACGCCCACCACGGTGATCAGCACCGCGAAGATGCCGCTTTTGGCCAGGCCGTGCAGCATGTCGTTGAGCTTGACCAGATTGACCACCTCGTCGGCATAGGCGCCCATGCTGCTGCCCAGTTGCGGCGCGATATAAAGACCGGCGGCGAACAGCCCCACCAGATCGGCCCACAGGGTCAGGCAGGGCAGCATCACCAGCATGGCCACCAGGGCAGGCACCACCAGGAAGCGCACCGGCGAAATGCCCATGACGGTCAGCGCGTCGATTTCCTGGTTGATGCGCATGGTGCCCAGCCGGGCGGCCAGGGCCGAGCCCGATCGTCCCGCCACCAGGATGCCGGTGATCAGGGGGGCGAATTCACGCACCGTCGACATGGCGACACCCAGGGTGACGCGGGATTCGGCGCCGAACAGCTTCAGCGAATAGATGCCCTGGATGGCCAGCATGATGCCGATGGTGCCCGACAGCACGGTGACGATGGGCAGGGCGCCGATGCCGATTTCCATGGCCTGGGCCACCACCGGGGCGAGGCGGACCCTCTGGCGGCGCTTGCCCCCCATGACCAGCCAATAGAGGCTTTCGCCCACCAGGGCGCAGGCGAAGCCGAATTCGGCGACGCCGCCCATGGTGCGGCGGCCCAGCCGGTCCAGGAAACCGAAGAATTGATGTTGGCCCGTCCCCCCGTCCGCCACCGTTCTACCCTTTCAGTGCCGACTCGACGGTGTCGGCCATGGCGAAGACCTTGTCCAGGCGGGCCAGTTGCAGCACCCGGCGCACCGGGTCCGAGACCGCGGCCAGCACGAAGCGGGTGGCGTTCTTGCGGGCCGACTGATAGGCCTCCACCAGTCCGGCGACGCCCGACGAGTCGATGTATTCCACGGCGGACAGGTCCACCACCACCACCGGCTTCTTTTCGAACATCAGCTCCATCAACGCCTTGCGGAGCGTGGGGCTGTGGCTGAGGTCCACCTCGCCCGCCAAGGTGACCACGGTGGCGCCGTCCTGCTGGCTGAGTGTCATGTTCATGGGCGTATCCGCTTGACCATCTGCAAAAGATTGCCGATCCCGGCGGGCGGCGGCAGGAAATCCACCTGATCCATGATGGATCGCATCAAATGGGTTCCCAGGCCGCCCGGTCGGATTTCATCCAAGGAGCGAGGCTTGATATTAGCCACTTCCACCGGAGGAGCGAAGTCCATAAGTCGTATGACCAACAGATCGTCCTCGCGCTCCACATGCAACACGATATCGCCTTCGCCGCCTTTATAGGCGTGACGGATGACGTTCTGGCAGGCCTCGTCCACCGCCAGCACCACATCGCCCACCAGATCGGCATCGCAGCCCAGTTCGCGGGCGGTGCGCGACAGGTCGGACCGGATATCGCTCAGGGTCTCGGGGCGGGCATCGTAGCGCCGGACGAAAGCGGAGCGGCCGCCGGGGCGCATGTCCTCGACCACCATCAAGGTGACATCGTCGCGCAAGGACCCGACCCCATCCAGGGCGCCGACCACCGCCTGCAGCCGTTCCTCGGCGGGCATGGCGGCGAAGGCGTCCAGCAGGCCCTTGGCGCCATCGGCGCCGAGCATGGCGCCGGAACGGGTGCGGACCTCGGTCAGGCCGTCGGTGAACAGGTAAAGGGCGCCGCCATCCAGTTCGATCACGCTTTCCAGGCAGCCATGGGCGAACAACTCGGGGTCGATGCCCAGCGGCGGCATGCCGTCCTCGATGGGGCGGTATCCGTCCTGGCCACGCACCAGCGGCGGCTCGTGCCCGGCATTGGCCAGCACCACCCGGCCGGTGGCGGGGTCGAGGATGCCCGCCACCATGGTGACGAACATCCCGGCCAGCCCGGTTTCCTGCAACTCGGAATCGATGGCGGCCAGGACGCGGCCGGGGCCGTCCTCGCGCTTGGCCAGACAGCGGAACAGGCTGGCGGTCTTGGTCATCAGCAGCGAGGCGTTGATCCCCTTGCCCGAAACGTCGCCGATGGCGAAGGCGATGCGGCCATCGGCCAGGGGCACGATCTCGTAGAAATCGCCCGACACGCCGCGGGCGGGCAGGTTGAGGCCGTGAACCGGATAGCCCGGCGGCTGGGGTGGCGGCAGCATGGCGCGCTGGATTTCCGAGGCCAGGGCCAGTTCGCGGCGAAAGCCCTCCTGCTCGGCCATGCCCGCCGCCAGCCTTGTATTGATCAGCGCCAGGGCCGAGGACATGGCCAGGGCGCGCAGCAACTGGGCGTCCGCCTGGGTGAAAGCGCCGCCTCCGGCCTTGTTGAACAGTTCGATGGCGCCCAGCTTCTGGCCCCGGAACGACATGGGGGCGCACAGGATCGAGCGAGTGACGAAGCCGGTGGCATTATCCACCGAATTGGCGAAATCGGGGTCGAAGCGAGCGTCCTTGACCAGTTGCGGGCTGTCCAGGTCGACGGTGCGCCAGACGATGCCGCGTCCCGGGGCGAGACGCAGCCCGATCACTTCGGTGGGGCCGATGCTGGCATGACAGACAAGGTCGCCGGAATCCGCCTCCAACAGGAACAGCGAGGCCGCCTCGGCCCCCAGCCGTTCGGCCACCCGCGCCAGACCCAGGCGAAGGGTGGCCTCCACGTCCTGGGACTGGGCGAAATCCCCCGTCATCTCGATCATCAGGTCGAGATGGCTGGCGGCGGCGGTCTGGTCGGCTCCCCTGATCATGCCCCCATCATGCCCGCTGCGCGGGGTTCCGCCAATCCTAATGCGGGCAAATCACCGCCTGATCCGCGACTTCATGGCCTCGACCGCCTCCACCAGGGCGACGCGGGTGCCGGTCTCCATGGCGGAATGGCCTGCATCAGGGATGATCCGCAGCACCGATCCCGGCCATTCCCGCACCAGTTCCTCGGCGGTGGCGGGGGGGCAGACCACGTCATAGCGGCCCTGGACCACGGTCAAGGGCAGATGGCGGATGCGTCCCAGGCCGGTCAGCAACTGGTCCGGTTCCAGGAAGCCCTCATGAACCATGTAATGGGCTTCGATGCGGGCCATGGACAGGCTGCCGGGCCCGTCGCCCTCGGCCTGGGAGGCGGGGGGCATCAGTCGGGAGCAGGCTTCCTCGTAGCCGCACCACATCCGGGCGGCGGCGAGATGCACCGAAGGGTCGGGGTCATTGAGGCGGCGCATATAGGCGGCCAGCGGGTCCGAGCGCTCCAGCACCGGCAGATGGCCGATGAATCTCCGCCAAGCCTCGGGGAAGAAGTGCCCCATGCCGCTCAGGAACCAATCGACCTCGTGGGGGCGGAACAGGAAGATGCCGCGCAGCACGAAGCCGGTGCAGGCCTCGGGGTATGCTTGGCCATAGGCCAGGGCCAGGGTGCTGCCCCACGAGCCGCCGAACAGCAGCCAGCGGTCCACCCCCAGATGGCGCCGCAGCTTCTCCATATCCGCCACCAGATGGGCGGTGGTGTTGGCCTTCACCGAGGCATGGGGTCTGGAGCGGCCGCAGCCGCGCTGGTCAAACAGCACGATGCGCCAGAAGCCGGGATCGAAAAAGCGGCGATAGGCGGGGGCGGTGCCCGCCCCCGGTCCGCCATGGACGAAGGCCACCACCGGGCCGTCGGGATTTCCCGAAACTTCCCAGTAGATGAGATGGTCATCACCGACCGGCAGCATGCCAGAGGCGTGAGGCTCGAAGGGGGGGAACAGGTCCATGGCCGTCCGTGCTGTATGATCCGAACATACTATGCCATTTTGCCTGGTGATTGACGCGCCCATTTTGGCGGCCTAAACCCACCCCATGAAAGTGGATGACTTCGATTTCGACCTGCCGCGCGAGCTGATCGCCGAGCGTCCGGCCGAGCCGCGCGGCTCGTCTCGGCTGCTGCGGGTGACGCCGGCTGGGCGGGCCGACGCCATGGTCGCCGACCTGCCTCGACTCCTGCGGCCCGGCGACGTGATGGTGTTCAACGACACCCGTGTCATTCCGGCCCGGCTGTTCGGCCGCCGCGGCGAGGCGGGGGTGGAGGTGACGCTGCACCAGCGCGTCGCCCTGGATGCCTGGAAGGCTTTCGCCCGCCCGGCCAAGAAGCTGCGGCCCGGCGACCGGGTGACCTTCGGCGAGGGCTTCTCGGCCCTGGTGGCGGACAAGGGCGAGGCGGGCGAGGTGACGCTGGCCTTCGACCAGTCGGGCGAGGCCCTGCTGGCGGTGCTCGAGGATTTCGGCCGCATGCCGCTGCCGCCCTATATCAGGAAGGGCGTGGCCGACCAGCGCGACCACGACGACTATCAGACGGTGTTCGCCCGGGAGAAGGGGGCCGTCGCCGCCCCCACCGCCGGGCTGCATTTCACCCCCGACCTGCTGGCGGCACTGGACGCTAGGGGCATCGAGCGGGTCTGCGTCACCTTGCATGTGGGGGCGGGAACCTTCCTGCCGGTCAAGGTGGACGACACCAGCGACCATCGCATGCATTCGGAAATCGGCGTGATCACGGGCCAAGCGGCGGCGGCGATCAACGCCGCCCGGGCGCGGGGCGGCCGGGTGGTGGCGGTGGGCACCACGGCGGCGCGCCTGCTGGAAAGTGCCGCCGACGAGACCGGCATCCTGCATCCCTTCGATGCCGCCACCGATATCTTCATCACGCCGGGCTACCGTTTCCGGCTGGTGGACGTGCTGATGACCAATTTCCACCTGCCGCGCTCGACCCTGTTCATGCTGGTCTCGGCCTTCATGGGGCTCGACGCCATGAAGGCGGCCTATGAACACGCCAAGGCGGCGGGGTACCGCTTCTACTCCTATGGCGATTCCAGCCTGCTGGAACGGGGCTGAGGGCGGGGCTCAGAGGTCTTCGGAGGTCTTGGCGGCCACCGCGACGTCTTCCTGGCTCTTGACCCGGTTGCGGCCGGTGCGCTTGGCCAGATACAGCGCCTCGTCGGCGCGATTGACGAAGGATTCGGGGTCTTCCCCCGCCACATAGGTGGCGGCGCCCGCCGACAGGGTCACCTGGCCCAGCACCTGGCCGGTCCGGCGGTTGGTCACCCGCTTGGCCGCCACCTGGCTGCGGATGGTTTCCGCCATGGCCATGGCATCGGCCAGGGAGGTGTCGGGCAGGATGACGGCGAATTCCTCGCCGCCATAGCGGGCGGCGGTATCCTTGACCTTGACGATCTCGGTCAGCGAGCGCCCCACCAGCTTCAGGATCTGGTCGCCCAAGGGGTGGCCGTAGGTGTCGTTGAACTGCTTGAAGTGGTCGATATCGATCATCAACAGGCTGAGGGGGTGACCGCCGTCCCGGGCATTGTGGATGGCCAGGGCCAGGGAGTGGTCGAACATCTTGCGGTTGGCCAGTTGGGTCAGGGCGTCGGTGGCGGCCTCGCGCTTCAGGTCGTCCAATTCGTTGCGCAGGCGCACGATTTCGGTGCTCGACGCTTCCAGATTGTGTTCGAGCTGGCGGTTGATCTCGGCCATGGCTTTGGTTTCGGCCAGGATGGCGCCCACCGCCTCGCTCAGATGGTCGGGGGCGGGGCCGCCGGACAGGCGGCCGCTGAAGGTTTCCAGCGCGGCGCCGTAGCTGGCGGTTCCCTGCCCGGCATTGCTGAGATATTCCAGCACCTTGCCCACCGCTTCCTCGACCCGCAGGCCAACTTCGCGCAATTCCGCCTTGTCCTGGCCGAACACGGCGAAACGCTCGTAAAGCTCCTCATTGACCTTGGTGGTGAACTTGCCGCCGCCCGACAGGATGGCGTTGATGGCGTCGGACAGCGCCGGATTGCGCCCAGCGACGAAGGCGTACCAGATGGCGAAGTTCTCCGGGGTCGGAGGGACCTTGTGGCGCTCCATCATGCCCAGCGCGGCACGGGCGCAGTGGGAAGCGACGTCGATAGGATCACTGGTCTTCATCTTGGGTGATACCCCGTACTCGTCAAACCGTGGCATCGGCTCAGTTGCATTGGCCGACAGACCCTTCCGCGCAGACTTTCTTTCCATCCACCCAGGTCGCCCCCGACAGGTCGGCGCCCAGCAGGTCGGCCCCCTGCACGCGGGCACCGCTCAGGTCCACCTTGCGCAGCGAGGCGTGGAAGAACCGCGCCCGGCGAAGATCGGCCCGCACCAGCGAGGCGCCGCTCAGATCGGCCTTGGTGAAGTCTGCCTCGCTGAACACGCCGTCGTCCAGTCTGACCGATGGCATGGTCGCGCTGATGAAACGGGCGCGGTAGCCGTCGACGCGGCTGAGATCCGCCCGGGACAGGTTGGAGCGCTGGAAGCTGGTTTCGCGCAGCCTCGCCCCCTTCAGGTCGTCGCCGATGAAGTCGCGCCCATCCATGTAGCAGCGCTGCCAATCCACCTGCGGTGCCGCCGATGCGGTGCAGTCGGCGGCTTCGGCGCTGGCGGCGCAGCCGAGAACGAGGAGGGCAGCAAGAACAGACCTCATGATACCCATGATTTAATCCTCCCGCCTGTGAGGTCAAAGAACTATTTCGCGGCGGCCATGTCGAGGCCGCGCGTGCGACAGTCTGGGGGGCGTGCTAGGCTGCTGTCATGAAACCGTAGCAGAGGCGCGAGGCGGCCATGACCCGGAGCGAAGCGGATACCATCCTGGACCAGGGCGAGGCGCTTTGGCTCGCCGGGGAACGCCAGCCCGCCCGCGAGGCGTTCCGTCGCGCCCGCCTGCTGTATCATCAGAGCGGCGACGAGAGTGGCGAGGCCCAGGCCCTGCTGCTGATCGGCGACCTGGAGGCCGAGACCGGCCATCCCAACGGCGCCCGCGAGGCCTATGTGGAGGCCCGGACCATTCATGCACGGCGGGGCGACCAGCACCATCAGGCCGCCCTGCTGGTCCGTCTCGCCCGTCTGGCCGAACGCCAAGGGGCCGGTGCCGAGGCGCAAAGCTGTTACCTGTCCGCCCTGGCGCTTTATGACAGTGCCTCGGATGCGTCGGGCATGGGCCATGTGGCCCGCCGCCTGGGACATCTGGAGCGCGATGCCGGGCGCCAGGACAAGGCGATGGACCATTATCGTCAGGCCCTGGCCCATTTCCGCCGGGCGGGCGATACCCTGGGCGAGGCCCATGCCCTGCGGTCCCTGGCGACCCTGGCCCGGGCCCTGGGGCAGTTGGATCGCGCCCGCGCCGATTGCGACAAGGCGCTGGGCCTGTTCCGCGAGGCGGGCGACCTGCTGGGTGAGGCCAAGGCCAGCCGGGCCCTGTCCCATGTCCTGGCCGACGAAGGCGACCACAAGGCGGCCCATGCCGCCATGCAGGCGGCGGCGCGGCTGTTCGCCAGGGCGGGCGATGTCCGCGCCCATGACGAGTGCGAGGCGGAAGCCAAGGTCTTGCGCTGATTTCGCCCTTAACCCGGCAAAATTTGCCGGGTCGTTAACCATCTGTTCAGTGACAGGGATTTAGGCTGGCCGTCTGATGCAAGGCTGGCCGGGTCGCGTATTGTCGCGTCCCCGGGCGAGACGGCCGGGACCTTGGGGCGATGGAGACGACGTGAACGCATTCCTTCAGATGCTGCGCGGCCTTGGCCCCATGCGGCTTGCCGCCATCGCCGGTGTCGGCGTCAGTATCCTGGGCTTCTTCATCTACCTGATGAGCCGCGTCGCCGCGCCTCAGATGGAACTGCTCTATGGCGACCTCGATCTGGCGGATTCCAAGCAGATCATCGAGAAGCTGACCGCCGAAAAGGTTCCCTACGAACTGCGCAAGGACGGTACCGAGGTCTGGGTGCCCAAGGACCGCAAGCTCGACCTGCGGGTGCGCATGGCGGAACAGGCGCTGCCCAGCGGTGGCCGCATGGCGGGCTACGAACTGTTCGATAAGCAAGATGCCCTGGGCGCCACCAGTTTCCAGCAGAACGTCACCATGGTTCGCGCCCTGGAAGGCGAACTGGCCAAGACCATCCGCTCCATCGACAAGGTGAAGGCGGCCCGTGTCCATCTGGTGCTGCCCAAGCGCGAGGCCTTCTCGCGCGAGACCCAGGAGCCCTCGGCCTCGGTCATCTTGAAGATGCAGGGCAACGGCCGCTTGGAAAAGGCCCAGACCACCGCCATCCAGCATCTGATCGCCGCCGCCGTGCCCAAGATGAAGCCGTCGCGCATCTCCATCGTCGACGACAAGGGCACCCTGCTGGCCAAGGGATTCGAGAACTCGAAGGAGTATCAGGCCCAGTCCGCCGAGGAGATGCGCCTCAACACCGAGGCCCGGCTGGTCAAGACCATCGAGGACCTGCTGGAACGCTCGCTGGGGCCGGGCCGGGTGCGGGCCGAGGTCACGGTGGACATGGACATGAGCAGCGCCGTGACCACCGAGGAGACCTTCGATCCCGAGACCAAGGTGGTGCGCTCGCAGGTCACCATCAACGAGGGCGAGCAGAGCCAGGACGCCGAACCCACCCCGGTGACGGTACAGCAGAACCTGCCCGACCCCAATGCCTCGGCCTCGGGCAATATCCGCACCTCCACCAAGGCCAACAAGAGCCAGGAAACCGTCAATTACGAAATCTCGCGCAAGACCAAGAACACGGTGCGCGAGATGGGCGAGATCCGCAAGGTCTCGGCCGCGGTCATCGTCGACGGCGTGCGCGAGAAATCCGCCGATGGCAAGCAGACCTCGTATCGCGACCGCTCCGCCGAGGAACTGGCCCAGATCGAGGCGCTGGTGAAGTCGGCCATCGGCTTCACCAAGGACCGCGAGGATCAGGTCAAGGTTGCCTCCATGCCCTTCTACAAGGGCGAGGAACTGCTGGAAGCCGAGGAACCCGGCGAATTCATCTTCGGCATGCGCCGCGAATTCGTCGAGAAGGTGGCCTCGAACCTGGGCCTGTCCATCGTCGCCATCCTGTTCCTGCTGCTGGTCCTGCGCCCGCTCATCAGCCGCGCCATCGAGTCCATGCAGGGCCAGGTCGGCCCCGATGGCCGCCGCCTGCTCACCGCCGAGGGCGGCGCCATGCCCCAGCTGACCGGCCCCGGCGCCGCCGGACCGCCCGCCCTGGGCGGCGAGGAAGAAGTCATCGCCGACGAGCTGATCGACATCGACAAGGTGGAAGGCCGCGTCAAGGCGTCCTCCATCCGCAAGATCGGCGAAATCGTCGAGAAGCATCCGGAAGAAGCCCTCTCGATCATCCGCAACTGGCTGTACCAGGAAAGCTGATAGGAAAACGCCATGGGTCGCGTCAAAGAAGACTATCGCAGCCTCACCGGTCCCCAGAAGGCCGCCATGTTCATGCTGTCCTTGAACGAGGAGCACTCGGCCAAGCTGTTCGGCATGCTGGGCGATGACGAGATCAAGGAACTGTCCCAGATCATGGCGTCCTTGGGCACGGTGTCATCCAATCTGGTGGAACGCGTCTTCGTGGAATTCGCCGACGCCCTGTCGTCCACCGGCTCGCTGACCGGTACCTTCGATACCACCGAACGCTTGCTGATGAAGTCGATCCCCAAGGATCGCGTCGCGGCCATCATGGAGGAAATCCGTGGTCCCGCCGGTCGCACCATGTGGGACAAGCTGGGCAATGTGTCGGAACAGGTGCTGGCCAACTACCTGAAGAACGAATACCCCCAGACCGTGGCGGTGGTGCTGTCCAAGATCAAGCCGGACCACGCGGCGCGCGTGCTCGCCGTGCTGCCGGAAAACTTCGCCATGGAAGTCATCATGCGCATGCTGCGCATGGAAGTGGTGCAGAAGGAAGTGCTGGACGGCATCGAAAAGACCCTGAGGAGCGAGTTCATGACCAATCTGGCCCGCACCCAACGCCGCGACGCCCACGAACTCATGGCCGACATCTTCAACAACCTGGACCGCAACACCGAGAACCGCTTCATGTCCGCCCTGGAAGAGCGCAATCGCGAAAGCTCGGAAAAGATCAAGGCGCTCATGTTCACCTTCGACGACCTCATCCGCATCGACGCGGCGGGTATCCAGGTGCTGCTGCGCTCGGTGGAAAAGGACAAGCTGGCCATTGCCCTCAAGGGCGGCGCCGACGCGGTCAAGGAACTGTTCTTCAAGAACATGTCCGAACGCGCGGGCAAGATGCTCAGGGAAGACATGGAAGCCCTCGGCCCCGTCCGCCTGCGCGACGTGGACCAGGCCCAGGCGGCCATCGTGGTCATGGCGAAGGAACTGGCGGCATCGGGTCAGATCGTCATCTCCGAGGGCCGCGAGGAAGACGAGCTGGTGTACTAAGGCGGAGAAGAAGCACAAGGCTCGACGAGCATCCGCGAGGAGTTGCGACCAAGGGTCGGCGCGCCCGCCAGCTACGCTGGCAAACGATTGTTTGCATGCGGAGCATGCGTGGCGCGAAAGCCAAGCGAGCGGAGCGAGCACCGGCGATTGAGGCGAATGATTTAAGAATGGCCACCTACAAGAAGTACATGTTCGACCTGGATTTCGGCCCGCCCTCGCAATCGCGGGCCGCCGCCGCGGCTGCCGCGGCGGCCGAGGCCGAACATGACCACGAGCCCGAGCCCGAGGCGCCGCCGCCGCCCACCTTCACCGAGGAGGACCTGCAGGTGGTGCGCGAGGCCGCCTGGGAGGAAGGCCGCAATACCGGGCTGGCCGAAGCGGCGGCTTCGGCCGAGGCGCAACTGGCCGAGGCCATGACCCGGCTGGCCGAAGCCATGGGGAGCCTGCACGGCGCCCAGGAGCAGGCGGCTGACGAGGCCCAGCGGGTGGCCGCCCGGGTGGCCATGGCGGTTCTGCGCAAGATTCTGCCCGCCGCCTGTGAGGAACATGCCTTCGAGGAGGTGGTGCGCACCGTCCAGGACTGCTTTGCCAATGTGCTGGACGAGCCGCGCATCATCGTCCGCACCGAGGCCGATCTGGTGGACCCGGTGCGCGAACGCCTGGAATCGGTGGCGGTGATGCATGGCTTCGAGGGCCGCGTGGTGGTCCAGGCCGACCAGCGCCTGGCCCGGGGCGATTGCCGGGTGGAATGGACCGATGGCGGTGCCGAACGCGACCAGGCCCGCCTGATCGCCGATATCGAGGAAGCCGTGGCCCGCAGCCTGGCGCTGCCCGAGGCAAGGGAAGAGTAAGCACTTATTCCGGCTCCGGCCGGTTCTAGGAGGACATTATGCCCGATTTCGAACTGAGCGATTTCGCGCCCGAGGGCGAGGAGCAACGGGGTGACATTCCCGACGTTCCGAGGTCGGCCCGCGACCTGGAAGCCGTCTACGATATTCCGGTCCAGGTCTCGGCGGTGCTGGGCAAGGCCACCATGCAGGTCAACCAGTTGCTGAAGCTGGGGCGCGGCGCGGTGGTGGAACTGGACCGCAAGGTGGGCGAGGCCATCGACATCTACGTCAACAATCGCCTGGTGGCGCGTGGCGAGGTGGTGGTGGTGGAAGATCGCCTGGGCGTGACCATGACGGAAATCATCAAGACAGACCGCGCGTGATCGTGGGTCGGACGGACGGGAGAGCGACGACATGCGACTTCTGATCATTGGCACGCTCGACGGACAGATCGGGGCCGCCAGCCAGATCGCCATGGCCCGGGGCGCCAAGGTCCGTCAGGCCGAGGACGTGCCTGCCGGCCTTGAAGTCTTGCGGAGTCAGGGCGCCGATCTGGTGATGATCGACGTCAAGCGGGACATCAAGGGCCTGATCGACTCGCTGGAAGCCGAGCGCATCGTGGTGCCGGTGGTGGCCTGCGGCATTGCGTCGGATGCCTCGGCCGCCGTGCGCGCCATCAAGGCGGGCGCCAAGGAATACATCCCGCTGCCGCCCGACGCCGAACTGATCGCCGCCGTCATCGCCGCCGTCACCCAGGAAAGCCACAATATCGTCTTCAAGGATCCGCGCATGGCGCAGACCCTGAAGCTGGCCGAGCAGGTGGCCAATTCCGACGCCTCCATCATGATCACCGGCGAATCCGGCACCGGCAAGGAACTGATCGCCCGCTTCGTCCACAACAAAAGCCGCCGCTCGGACAAGCGCTTCGTCGCCGTCAACTGCGCCGCCATTCCGGAAAACCTGCTGGAATCCGAGCTGTTCGGCCACGAGAAGGGCGCCTTCACCGGCGCGGTGGCCCGGCGCATCGGCAAGTTCGAGGAAGCCAATGGCGGCACGCTTCTTCTGGACGAAATCTCGGAAATGGATGTGCGGCTGCAGTCCAAGCTGCTGCGCGTGCTCCAGGAAAAGGAAATCGACCGGGTCGGCGGCAACCAGCCGGTCAAGGTCGATGTGCGCATTCTCGCCACCTCCAACCGCACCATGGAGGACGAGGTCAGGAAGGGCACCTTCCGCGAGGATCTCTATTATCGCCTCAACGTGGTGACCCTGGCGCTGCCCGCGCTCCGCGAGCGGCCGCTGGACATCGCGGTGCTGGCCGATCATTTCGTCAAGCGCTACACCGAGGCCAACGCCCTGCCCAACCGCTCGCTGTCGGCCGAGGTCAAGCAGATGCTGACGCGGCATGTCTGGCGCGGCAATGTGCGCGAGCTGGAAAACTGCATGCACCGCGCCGTGCTGCTGGCCACCGGGGCCGAGATCGGACCCGACGCCATCATCCTGTCGGGCGGTTCGGTCGGCACCAATCCCGATCCGGTGGTGGCCCAGGCCGCCAATGCCGCTGCCGCCGTCATGGGCGGCGCCAAGGTCAATCTGGTGGGCAAGACCGTGGCCGAGGTGGAACGCGACCTGATCATCGACACGCTTTCGCACTGCCTGGGCAATCGCACCCATGCCGCCAATATCTTGGGGATTTCCATCCGCACGCTGAGGAACAAGCTGAAGCAGTATGTGGACGAGGGTATCGACGTGCCGCCGGCCGGCGGCGAGCCCGAACGGGCCGGTCTGTAGACGCATGATCAGGCAGCAAGGCGGATATCATGGCTGAGGGCGGCGCTTCGGACGGGCAGGTAGCGGCAAGGCAGTTCTTCGACCGCATGGGGGCCGCCGCGCGCCGGGGCGATGTCGGCTTCGCCGTCGGCATCATCATGATCCTGATGGTGCTGATCCTGCCGCTGCCCGCCTGGGCGCTGGACGTGGGCCTGGCCCTGTCGCTGACCATGTCGGTGCTGATCCTGATGGTCTCGATCTTCATCGAGAAGCCGCTTCAGTTCAGCTCCTATCCCACCGTGCTGCTGATCACCACCCTGATCCGCCTGTCGCTCAACCTGGCCTCGACCCGCCTGATCCTGTCGCACGGGCATGAAGGCGTCGACGGCGCGGGCAAGGTCATCGCCGCCTTCGCCAGCTTCATCATGAGCGGCAATTTCGTCATCGGCATCATCGTCTTCGCCATCCTGGTGATCGTCAATTTCGTGGTCATCACCAAGGGTTCGGGGCGTATCGCCGAAGTGGCGGCCCGCTTCAACCTGGACGCCATGCCGGGCAAGCAGATGGCCATCGACGCCGATCTGTCGGCCGGTCTGATCGACGAACCCACCGCCCGGAAGCGCCGCTCCGAGCTGGAACAGGAATCGGCCTTCTTCGGTTCCATGGACGGTGCCTCGAAATTCGTGCGTGGCGATGCCGTTGCCGGTCTGCTGATCACGTCGATCAACATCATCGGCGGCATGATCATCGGCATGGCCCAGAACGGCCTGACCTTCAGCCAGGCCGCCGACATCTATACCAAGCTGACCGTCGGTGAAGGCCTGGTCACCCAGGTTCCCGCCCTGATCGTCTCGGTCTCGGCCGGTATGCTGGTGACCAAGGCGGGCGTGCCCGATTCCATGGACAAGGCCCTGTTCAACCAGTTGGCGGGCTATCCCCGCGCGGTGGGCATGGCGGGCGCCCTGATGGGCATGATGGCGCTGGTGCCTTCCATGCCGTTCGTGCCCTTCGCCCTGCTGGGCTGCGGCATGGGCGCGGCGGCCTATTTCCTGGACAAGCACCAGCGCACCAAGGCCGAGGAAGAGGCCCACAAGGAATCCGCCCAGGCCATGCAACAGGCCCCGGTGGCGGAAGAGCCCATCTCGACGGCATTGCGTATCGACCATGTCCGCCTGGAACTGGGCTATGGCCTGCTGCAGCTGATCAACAACCCCAAGGGCCAGCGCCTGACCGACCAGATCAAGAGCCTGCGCCGCGCCGTGGCGGGAGAGATGGGCTTCGTCATGCCCTCGGTGCGCATCCAGGACAACATGCAGCTGCCCGCCAACACCTATGTGGTCTTCATCAAGGACGTGGAGGCCGGGCGGGGCGATCTGCGCCCCAACATGCTGCTGATCATGGACCCCCGGGGCGAGGAGATCACCCTGCCGGGCGAGAAGACCCGCGAGCCGACCTTCGGCCTGCCCGCCATGTGGATTGATTCGGGGGTGCGGGAAGAGGCTCTGTTCCGGGGCTATACCGTGGTGGATCCGCCCACGGTGATCACCACCCATCTGACCGAGGTGATCAAGGACAACATGTCCGAGCTGCTGAGTCACGCCGAGACCCAGAAGCTGCTGGACGAGCTGGACAAGGAACACCAGAAGCTGGTCACCGAGCTGATTCCCAGCCAGATGACCGTGGGCGGCCTGCAGCGGGTGCTGCAGAACCTGCTGGGCGAGCGCGTCTCCATCCGCGATCTGCCCACCATTCTGGAAGGCATCGCCGAGGCCTGCGGCCATACCCGCAACGTCACAATGATCACCGAGCATGTCCGCGCCCGGCTGGCGCGGCAGATTTCGGACGGCAATACCGGACACCAGGGCTTCATTCCGCTGGTCACCCTGAGCCCGGAATGGGAGCAGGCCTTCGCCGAAAGCCTGGTGGGCAGCGGCGAGGAAAAGCAGATTTCCATGGCGCCCAGCCAGTTGCAGGACTTCATCAACCGGGTGCGCCAGACCTTCGAGCGCTTCGCCATGCAAGGCGAGACGCCGATCCTGCTGACCAGCCCGGTGGTGCGGCCCTATGTGCGCTCCATCATCGAGCGCTTCCGCCCCATGACGGTGGTCATGAGCCAGTCGGAAATCCACCCCAAGGCCCGCATCAAGACGCTGGGACAGATATGAGAGCCGTGCAGATGTCATCCCGACGACCACCGGGAGGAGGGATCTCATCCTGCTCCAATTCGTCCATTTTGCCGCCATCGCTCCAGGCGGAGATCCCTCGCAGCGCTCGGGATGACGGGGAGAGCGGCCCATGCGCCTGAAATCCTTCACCGCGCCCACCATGGCCGAGGCCATGGAACTGGTTCGCCAGGAACTGGGCGACGACGCCATCATCGTCTCGACCCAGCGGGCCGCCGGAAGCAAGGGCGTGCGCATCACCGCCGCCCTGGAACCGGCCGACGCCGACATGGCCATCGCCGAAATGCTGGAAGAGGTCACGGGCTCGTCCGCCGCCGACGAGGTGCGCAAGGCCCTGTCCGACCATGGCGTTCCCCAGCGATTGGCCGACCGGCTGGTCAACGCCGCCCGGACCTCGGAACTCTCCGACCCGGCGCTGGCCTGCGCCGCCGCCCTGGAAGCGGGTTTCAGCTTTGCCCATCTGCCGGAACACGGCGCGCCGCGCGCCTTCATGCTGGTGGGACCCAACGGTTCGGGCAAGTCCATCGCCGTGGCCAAGCTGGCGGCGCGCAGCGTGCTGAAGCAGCGTCAGGTGGGGGTCATCACCTGCGACAACATCCGCGCGGGCGCGGTTGAACAACTGGCCGCCTTTACCAATATCCTGGAGTTGGACCTGGTGCGTGCCCGAGGCCCCGAGGCCCTGGCCCGGGTGGTGGACAGCAGCCAGGGCCTGTTCGATCTGGTGCTGGTGGATTCCCCCGGCCTCAATCCGTTCAAGCAAAGTGACATGGACTATCTCCAGGCGCTGATCGAGGCCGCCAATGTGGAGCCGGTGCTGGTACTGGCCGCCGGTGGCGATGCGGTGGAAGCCGCCGAGATCGGCGAGGCCTTCGCCGAGGTGGGCACCACCCGGCTGTTCGCCTCCCGGCTCGACACGACGCGGCGCCTGGGCGGCATCCTGTCCTGCGCCGAGGCGGGCCAGATGGCCTTCTGCGACGTTTCGGCCAGCCCGCATGTGGCATCGGGCATCGCGCCGATCTCTGCCATTTCCCTGGCCCGGCTGATCATGCCGCAAGCCCCCGAACCCGCACCCCACGATGAAACTTTCTGGACCGAGGCACCCGCATCATGACCACGACCGAAGCTCCCATGCTCGCGCCGCGCCCCCCCATCCGGGCCAAGGGCCGCAATGTCGTCGCGGTTGCCTCCGGCAAGGGCGGCGTGGGCAAGACCTGGTTTTCCATCACCCTGTCCCATGCCCTGGCCCGGGCGGGCCAGCGGGTGCTGCTGTTCGATGGCGATCTTGGCCTGGCCAATGTGGACATCCAGTTGGGGTTGATGCCCAAGACCGACCTGGGCAGCGTGGTGGCCGGGCGCCAAACCCTGAATCAGGCGCTGACGCCCTATCCCGATGGTGGCTTCGACATCATCGCCGGGCGCTCGGGATCGGGCACCCTGGCCAATATTCCGCTGTCGCGGCTGCAGATGCTGGGCGAGGACCTGGTGCTGCTGGCGGGCAATTACGACCGGGTGGTGGTGGATCTCGGCGCCGGCGTCGAGAAGACCACGCGCAATTTCTCGCAGCAGGCGGGCACCATCATGGTGGTGACCACCGATGAGCCGACCTCGCTGACCGACGCCTATGCCTTCATCAAGGTCACCCATATGGAACGGCCGGGCACCGATATGCGTATCGTGGTCAACATGGCCAATTCCACCCGCGAGGGCGAGCGCATCTACAATACCCTGCTGAAGGCCTGCGAGGGTTTCCTGAAGATTTCGCCGCCGCTGGCGGGCGTCATCCGCCGCGATCTCAAGGTGCGGGAAGCCATCCGCAACCAGACCCCCATCATGACCCGCTCGCCCAACGCCGAGGCCGCCGCCGACGTGGAAGCCATCGTCGAACGGCTGATCCGGCCGAGGTGATGATGGCCCCCCGGACGCCGGGCGCCGGTCCGGAGCGCGGGCGTCTCGCCCGCCCGAGCGGATTGGACTAGCCCATGACCTCCTCGGCCATCCCGCCCGCCCCGCCACCCACTCCCGTCCCCGCGACGGTATCCAGCCCGCCGGTGCTGACGGTGGTGGTGGGATCGGGGGCCGAGGCCCTGGCCAAGCTGCCCGCCGGGGCGCTGGTCACCGCCGCCCTGGACGCGGTCGCGGCCAGGGGGCTGGTGCAGGTGACCACCGCCGACGGCACCACCTTGTCGCTGCGTCTGCCGCCCAGCCTGACCCTGCCGCCCCAGGCCGATCTGGGCCTGCAACTGACCCAGGCGGCGGGCGGCGGCTTCGCCTTCAAGCTGCTCTCGGTCAACGGCCGCCCCTTCGGCACGCCGCCGCTTGCCGCTGGGCTGCCCGGCTTGCCGCAACTGCCCGGCCTCGCCGACCTGCTCAATCCCGGCGCCGCCAAGGCGGGCGGCATGCCCCAGCCCATGGGGCGCGGCGATTCCGTCGCCCTGGGACAGCCCCAGCCCTCCCTGGGGCCGGGCGGCGCATCCGCCGCTCCCCTGGGATTGACCGCCACCGTGCTGCGGCCCGCCCCCGCCGGGGCGACCCTGCTGGCGCCGGGGCAGACGCCGGGCGGCCAGGCCGCCGCGCCGCCGCCGGGTCTGGCCGATCTGGTGCCGGGAACTCAGTTGACCGTGCGCATCGCCGGGGTGGTGCCGCCGGGCGGCGGCGCCCCGCTACCGCTCCTGACCGATCCCGGGGCCAAGGCCGGGATGCCACAGCCCTCCCCCCCGAATCCGGCAATGCCGGAGACTCCGGCCGAGGCGGCCAAGCCCTTCGCCCCACCGCCCAGCCATGGCGAGCCCACGGGCTTGCGTCCACCACCGACCCAGACTCCGGGGCAGACGCCCCAGGCGCCGGGCGGCGCGATGCCGCCGCCGATACCACAATCTTCGTCTCAGGCACCGACGCCGTCCCAACCCACCACGCCGATCCCCCTGCCCGGCACGGTCGTGTCCCATTCGCCGGGCGGCACCGCCCTGGTGCAGACCCCCGCCGGGCTGTTGTCGCTGCCGGGTGGTCCCAGTCTGGCGGTGGGCTCCGGCCTGCGCCTGGAAGTGATGGGAGCACCCGCGCCGCCGCCCGCGCCGTTGTCGGCCTCGGACAGCCAGGGACTGACCCAAGGCGGTTGGCCCGCCCTGGATTCGGCGGTGGATACGTTGATGCAGATGGACCGGGCGGTGGCGGATCAGTTGGTCCGCATGATTCCCCAGGCCAATCCCCGGCTGGCGGCGGCGCTGTCGGTCTTCGCGGGGGCGGTGCGCTCGGGCGATGTGCGCGCCGTGATGGGCGAGGGCGTCACCCGTGGCCTGGACCGGGCCGGGCGGCGTGATCTGGCGGAGCGGCTGAAGAAGGACATGCTGGAGCTTTCGGACCAGGCCCAGCGGCCGCGCGGCGACGGCGACTGGCAGGTTCTGACCATGCCCTTCGCCTATGGCGCCCAGGTGGACCCCATCCATCTCTATGTCCAGCGGGTATCGGGTGACGAGGCGGGCCAGGGCGGCAAGAAGGGCGACGAGCAACGCTTCATCCTGGATGTGAGCATGAGCCGCCTGGGCCGCATCCAGTTCGAGGGTCTGGTGCAAAAGGATGCCAAGCGCTTCGATTTGATCATCCGCAGCGACCAGCCGCTGGAGTCCGATATCCGCCGCGACATATCCGGCATCTTCGCCGAATGCGCCCAACTGACCGGGGTCAAGGGCATGGTGGGGTTCCAGTCGGGTCGCGGCTTCGTCGAATTGCCGCCCGCCGACTCGCCGGGCACCCGCATCGTGGTATGATCCGCGGGTGAATTGCTTCGTCGGCGGAACAGGCGGCATGGGCCTTGCAAAGCAACCTGCAGAATGACTCACCGGATCCGGCTGCGAAATCCGCCATGAACACCCTGGCACGCGACCCAAAGGGCTATTACGCCGTCCTCGGACTGTCTCCGGGGGCGGACGCGACCGCCATCAAGTCGGCCTATCGCAACCGGGTGAAGTCGGTCCATCCCGACCGCAATGCCTCGTCGCGCGCGCGTGAGGAATTTCAAAGGCTTATGGAAGCCTATGCCGTCCTGCGCGATGTGGTGCGCCGGGCCGAATACGATACTACCGGCCAGGAATGCCTGGACGATGACGACGATGTTTCGGTTCCGGCCGGGGCGATTCCCATCGCCTGTTCCTGCTGTGGCAGCCTGACCGCCCAGCCCCGCTACGTGGTCTATCGCACTGTCCGCTCGTATCTGGTGTGGGCAAAAACGGGCCGGTTGGAGGGAATTTTTTGCCGGGCATGCGCCGACCGCACGGCGGTGAAGGCCTCCATCATCACCTGGCTGTGGGGATGGTGGTCACTGCCCGGCCTGCTTCTCGCGCCCTTCGCCCTGTTGGGCAATCTGTTCGGCGGCTCCAAGCCCAGGCGCGAGAATGCCCGCATCCTGATTCGCCAGGGCCGCGCCTTCCTCGCCCGGGGCGAGTTGGAACTGGCCCGGTCGCTGGGGTTGCAGGCCGCCCGCTTCGCCAAGCTGCCCGATGACCGCGCCCGGGTCGAGGACCTGCTGCACGCCACCCGCGACGCCGGGGACACGCGTCGACTGAAAAGCCGGTGGAGTCTGGGCGGCGGAGTGTTCCTGGCCCAGGCCCTGCCGCTGGCGGCGCTGCCGCTGACGGCCGCCGTCTTCGCCCTGATCGCCACCAAGCCCTGGGACGTTCCGGTGTCGACTTCGGGGACCATCGCCATGCGGCCGGTGGGGATCGGCGAAATCCGCCATGTGGCGGTGGAGGGGTTGAAGGTGCGCATGGCCCCCATCTTTGGTGCGCCGGTCTTGACCCTGCTGGACCGTTTCACCACGGTGGAGGTCACCGGCGACACCGATACGCCGGAATGGGTCCATATCCGGACACCCGCCGGGGTGGACGGCTATGTGGAGACCCGTTCGCTCTATGCCGGGTCGGGCACCCGCTTCAAGAGCCAGTGGTGCGCCGAGAACCGGGGCGGCCAGCCCGGCGCGGGCGAGGTGCTGAGCCGACGCGTCTCGGGCGACCATCGCATGCTGATCCATAACGAGGGACGCCGCGACGGCGTGGTCAAGCTGAAGACCCTGGCGGGGCACACGGTGGCGTCGTTCTATATCCCCGCCACCTACCATATCGGCGTCGGCGGCATTCCCGACGGCACCTATCGCATCGAATTCGCCACCGGTTCCAAGTATTCGCGCGGCTGCGGCGTCTTCCTCGACGAAATGCAGGCAGGCGTGCTGCCGGTGACCCTGACCTTCAAATACCTGACCACGGGCACCATCCGCTCCCTGACCAATATCGCGGAAATATCGCTGTCGCCCGCGCCTGGCGATCCGGTCCAGCCGCTGTCGCTGTCGGTGGAGAAATTCGCGGCGGATGATTGAGGCCGCGACGGCCATGGTAGTGGGCGAGGGCGCCCGCGCTCCCGATCTACGCCCGCCGCTTCTCCAGGGCGGCGCGGACCTGGCCCAGTTCGCGGCCCATCTTGCGGATATCGTGCAGCAGGGTTTCCAGCACCAGGATCACCAGATCGGGGGTCTTGCCGATCTGCGCCTTCAGCGCCGCCATGGGGATCACCAGGCAGGTGGTGTCCTCCACCGCCTCGGCCGAGGCCATGCGCGGTTCGTTGTCGATCAGGGCCATCTCGCCGAACACGCCGTTGGTCTTGATCTGGCCCAGCACCACCTTGGCGCCGTCCACGGTCTTGAAAATGGCGACCCGGCCGCTTTCCACTACATAGGCCACGTCGCCGCGCTCGCCTTCCTGGAAAATGACCTGACCGGCGGCGAATTTGCGATGGCTGGTGCGCTCGGCCGTTGGCGGCTTGACCGGTTGGGGCGGCGGGGCGGCGGCGGACGAGGATGGCGCGCTTCCCGGCGGCGCCACCAGCGGCGGCGGCTTGGGCAGCGGCGGCCGGGTGCGGCGCTCGGCAATGCCTGCGGGCGGTCGGGCCAGGCTGCGCCGGTCGGGGCCGGTGAAGCCGGGTGTCTGGACGAACGCCTTGGGATTGATCATGGCGTTGCGGATGCGACGGTAGAGGGATTCCGCCGAAATCGGCTTGACCAGGAATTCGTTGACCCCGGCGTTACGAGCCATGAACACCGTTTCCTTGGCGGCGTCGCCCGACACCATCAAGATGGTGACGTCGATGCAGGGCACCAGATCGCCGCTGCGGACATAGCGGGTGAAGTCGATGCCGTTCATGGGCGACATGTCGTGGTCGACGATCACCAGTTGGACCGGGGTGGTCCGCATGGTTTCCAGTCCGGTGGGGCCATCGCCGGCTTCCAGGATGGTGCGGAAACCGAAGCTCTGCAGCGCCGTCTTGATGAACGAGCGGGCATAGCGCGAGTCGTCGATGATGAGCGCGGTCAGCGAGCCCAGGTCGACGTCGATCTGCATGGTCCCCCCTCGGTAGGATTGATTCCTTGAAAGTAGCCATCCCGCCCGCCGCTGCCAAGGGGAGAAGACCCGGCCTATCCGAATGCCTCTCCGCGAGCCGGGCCTTTCCCCCTGCTTGACGGCGGTCAATGAGGGGGGCTATGACCCATGGACAGTATGCGCTGTCAGCTCCGAAAGGCCGCATCCATGATACCAGGGCATGTCCAAAGCTCCGTCCGGCCGGCGCCGCCGCCGTTCTCGCCGGTGCTGCTGCTGGGATTGGCGTTGCAGCCGCTGCGGCCCCAGATGCTGCAGCCGCTGTTCGACGCCATGCTGCGCATGATCCGCGCGCGACATCCCGATATCCTGGAGCGCATGGCCGACTACGCCGACAAGCCGGTCTGCATCGACCCCACCGACCTGCCCTTCGTCATCCTGCTGGACCCCCATCCCGAGCATCCCGCCCTGCTGGTGCGCCGCCAGATCGAGAACGGCGAGGCGGCGGCCGTGATCCACGGCTCGCTGGAGACCCTGGTGGCCCTGGCCGAGGGCAAGGTGGATGGCGACGCCCTGTTCTTCTCGCGCCGACTGGTGATCGAGGGCGACACCGAGGTGGTGGTGGCGCTCCGCAATGCCGTCGACGGCGCCGGGATCGACCTGATCGACGACATTTCCGCCCAGTTGGGGCCGCTGGGCACCGCCTTTCGCCGTCTGGCGGGCACCGCCGCCGGGCTGGCCGGGCGCCTGCGCGATGATTTCGAGACCCTGCGGGCCTCCCTGATCGCCCCCGCCGTCAAGGACGTGGATGCCCAAGGGGCGCGCATCAACGCCCTGGAGGCGGAAATCCGCCAGTTGCGCAAGGCGCAACGGCGCGGAGGCGCGGCGTGATGGCGAGCACGCTTCCCCCGTCGCGGCCCGAACTGGTCTGCCCGGCCGGGACTCCGGCGGCGCTGAAAAGCGCGGTGGATGCCGGTGCCGACTGTGTCTATGTGGGCTTTCGCGACGAGACCAATGCCCGGAACTTCCCCGGCCTCAACTTCAATCGCAAGGAACTGGCCGAGGGCATCGCCTATGCCCATGACAAGGGTGCCAAGGTGCTGGTGGCCATCAATACCTTCCCCCGCGCGGGCCAGCCGGAGCTGTGGCATCAGGCGGTGGCCGACGCCGCCCGCCTGAAGGCCGATGCCGCCATCCTGGCCGATATCGGCCTGATCGACCACGCCGCCCGCCATCATCCCGAGCTTCGGCTGCATCTGTCGGTGCAGGCCGCCGCCTCCAACCCCGAGGCCATCGCCTTCTACGCCGAGCGCTTCGGGGTCAAGCGGGTGGTGCTGCCCCGGGTGCTGACGGTGCAGGAGATTTCCGCCATCAATGCCCGCATCGCTCCGGTGGAGACCGAGGTCTTCGTGTTCGGCGGGCTGTGCGTCATGGCCGAGGGGCGTTGCGCCCTGTCCTCCTATGTCACCGGCCAGTCGCCCAACATGAACGGCGTCTGTTCCCCGGCGGGCGAGGTCCGCTATACCGAGACCGCGCAGGGCGTCACCTCGGAACTGTCGGGCTTCACCATCAACAAATTCGCCGCCAACGAACCGGCGGGCTATCCCACCTTGTGCAAGGGCCGCTTCATCGCCCGCGACAAGGCCAGCTATCTGTTCGAGGAGCCCACCTCGCTCAACACCCTGGCCATCCTGCCCGACCTGATCAAGGCCGGGGTGACCGCTTTCAAGATCGAGGGCCGCCAGCGTGGCCGCGCCTATGTGGCCGCCGTGGTCCAGGCCTTCCGCGCCGGGGTGGACGCGGTGATGGCGGGGCGTCCGCTGCCCGAGATCGACCTGGACCGCATCACCGAGGGTGGCAAGCAGACCACCGGCGCCTACGAGAAGGCTTGGCGATGAACCGGAGCGAAGCGACTGGCGCATTGAGCGCCCGCGCGCTCGTGCGCGCGAAAGCCAAGGGTTTCTTCGATCCCCGCCCGGCGAGTGAGGGGCATTTGAAATGACTTCCATAACCCTCGGCCCCCTCCTGTTCAACTGGAAGCCGGACGCCTTTCGCGACTTCTATTTCCGCATGGCCGACGCCGAGGCCATCGACATCGTCCATGTGGGCGAGGTGGTGTGTTCCAAGCGCACCCCCTTCCTCGACCCCGTCATTCCCGAGGTCATCGAGCGGCTGCAGGCCTCGGGCAAGCAGGTGGTGGCGTCGTCGCTGGCCCTGATCATGAACGACCGCGAAGCCGCCCAGGCCCGCGATCTGGCCGAGTCCGGCCTGCTGGTGGAAGCCAACGATATCTCGGTGGCGGCCATGATGGCCGGGCGGAGCTTCGTCGCCGGGCCGCTGCTCAACATCTACAATGAAGGAACCCTGGCCACGCTGGAGGCCATGGGCGCGGTGCGGGTCTGCCTGCCCGCCGAACTGGCGGCGGACGCCATCGGCCAGTTGGCGGCCAAGGCCAAGATGGGGATCGAGGTCCAGGCCTTCGGCCGCCTGCCCCTGGCCATTTCGGCGCGGTGCTACGCGGCGCGGGCGCGCGGCCTGTCCAAGGATGGCTGCCAGTATGTCTGCGCCGACGATCCCGACGGCATGGCGGTGGAAACCCTGGACGAGGTTCCCTTCCTGGCGGTCAACGGCACCCAGACCATGTCCTACCATCATATGAGCCTGCTGGGCGAGGTGGGGGATCTGGTCCGGCGGGGCGTGTCCAGCATTCGGTTGTGGCCGCATGTGACGGACATGGCCCAGGTTGCGGGGCTGTTCCGCGCCGTGCTGGACGGCCGCCTGGCTCCGGCCGAGGCCGAGGATCGGCTGGCGGCCCTGGTGCCGGGGGCCGAATTCGCCAATGGCTACATCCATGGCCGTCCCGGCCATCAATATGTCGAAATGGAACTTTAATTTGCACGGCTTGCCCCCCGTCGCGGGGCTCGGCATACTCAGGTAGGGATACGGTGGGTTTGGGGCCCGCCGCAAGGGGTATGCTGGACGGAAACCATGGCTGCGGATGCGAGTGGAAAAGACAAGGAAAAGGATAAGGCGGAGCTTCCTGACCTCGGCAACGAGATCAACTTCGAGCACAAGTTCTTCACATCGTTCGAGGATCTCTATTTCCGTCTGACCGATTCCGGCGAGCCGGTGGCCGTGCTGAAGCTGGCCACCAACGAGGCGGTGCTTTCCATGGAAGGCATCAAGCGCGAATTCAATCTGAAGCCCGACAGCAATGATTTCCGCATGCTTGATAAGGTGTCGGAAGGGCTGCAATTCGTGCGCGGCCTGCGCCCCGGCGATCCCCTGCCCAAGGAGGTCACCACCCGCGAGGCCTCGTGGGAGCCGCAGGATCGCCATCGCCGAATTGCCTATCAGCGCCTGACCATGCAGCTGGTGACTTGGTTGACCGGCAACGAGCACGTCATCAGCAGCGTGACCGAACTGGCCCAGGTGGCCGACGACCCCCAGGTCAAGAAGAACGTGCAACTGGCCTTCACCGAGGCCGCCGAGGAATTGGGCCTGGGCCGCGACAACCGCGACGAGGTGGTGCGCTATATCGAGACCCTGGCCAAGGAACTGGCCTATATCGAGGCGCTGCGCGATACCTTTGGCGAGGTCCAGAAGATCGACGAGAAGCTGCAGGGCCTGCGCCGCATCTATGGCGCCGACCGTTCCATGATCGAGACCGCCGACCAGGTGGCGCGCCTATCGCAGCGGGCCTTGAAGGTTCTGCAGGACTATTTCGACCAGGTGGATGCCCAGACCGGCGAAATCCTGGCGATGTTGAAGAATATCGAGAACCAGATCGGCTATATCCGCGAGGTCCGCGACGCCCTGCATGCCCGCCTGCTGCCGTGGGAAGACTTCATCCAGGTCTGGAAGTCCATCTTCGTGGTGCGTTCGGACGAGAACACCAACCGCATCCGCGACATATACCAGTTCCTGGCCCCTCGCTACATGCAGGTCAACGACTGGGTGCTGATGACCCGGCGCGGTGCCCAGAAGGCGAAACCGCTGGGCGGACAAATGCGCTGGTAGGGCGCTTGACAGAGGGAAGGGATTTGAACATTATCCCGCTTCCCTTTTCGGGGCCGTAGCTCAGTTGGGAGAGCGCCTCGTTCGCAATGAGGAGGTCAGCGGTTCGATCCCGCTCGGCTCCACCAAAAAGCACCAACATGTTGATTCGGTTGGTCTTTTCGATCAGGCCGGTGAGAAATCACCGGCCTGTTACGATTCCACGTTACGAAATGATGCGTCAGTATCGCCCGGAAAGCCGCAGAAATCCTCGGTTTTTCGAGGAAATGACTGTCACATAACGGCGTCACATAATGGCTCCACCAAACCACGTCGTCGCCGTCTGACCGGTCTATGGCTTCGGGGATCGGTATGGCAATACAGGGTAGCCGTTCCGACCGATCTGAGGTCCAAGCTGGCCCGTTTAGACCTGAATAGGTCATTGGGCACATCGAACTACTATGATGCCGTCAGGGCGGCTCGGAAGGTGGCCTACGAGGTCGAATGTCTGTTCGATCAGGTCCGATCCGGTGATCAGGTCCGGGTCGATTTTGGTGATCATGCCGAACCAGAACCGGCATCGACCATCACCATGGATGTCGGGGAGGTTGCGGAACACGGGTGAGTTTGCCCACCGCCTTTGCTGTATTGCAAAACGCACTACACCGGCTCATATTGATGATCGGTCCACAGGAGCCAGATCATGACCGCCACCACCCATCGCAAAGATCATCCGCTGTCCATGCGGCTGCCCGACACCGACATCGCCCTGATTGATCGGGCGGCAGGTCTACGCGGTCGATCGAGGACGGATTTTGTCCGTGATGCAGCGGTTCGTGCGGCGGAAGAAGTCCTGATGGAATCAGGGCTGGTGCGAATGTCCGAGGAAGGGTTCGCCGCGTTCATGGCTGTGTTATCCGCACCGGCCACCCCCGTGGCCCCCATGGTCGATATTTTGCGGCGTCCAGCACCATGGGAGCAGGGTAACGGGCAGGGTTGATGCCGCCATGGCGTTGTCCGCCCCAGAGCCTCTAAACGCAGGCCACGACCTATCGCAATTTTCCTGTGGCAAACCCGCCTTGGATCACTGGCTCAAAACTCGGGCCTTGTCCAACCAGGAAAAGGGATTCACCGTCGTTATGGTCGTCCATGATGCGGGCCGGGTGATTGGCTATTATGGGTTGGCCCCAACGGCGGTGGTGCCGTCCGTCATGCCCAGATCGATCAAGACCGGGCAGCCGCCAAACCCAGTCCCTTGCCTGTTGCTGGGCCAACTGGCGACCGACCTGGAATGGGCCGGTCAGGGCATCGGCACCGGGCTTCTGGCCCACGCCCTAACCCGCTGTGTTCAGGGTGCGAGGCTGATCGGCGGTCGTGCCTTGATCGTGAATGCGATTGATTCCGAAGCCGCATCATTCTGGCAGCGACGTGGGTTCTTGCCATCCAAGGATGATCAGTTGGTGCTATTCCGATCCATCGCTGATATTGCCGCTTCGGTCATGGCTGCCGGGGAGGTTCGGAAATAGCGATGCTCTACCCAATCAGGGTGGCCTTCAGATTTTTGAAGTGGTAGCGATTGATGCGAGTTGTGTCCAGACCCGCAGCCGCAGGCAAGGTGTCTGGCAAACGAGCGTCCGTGTGGTGCCGAGCGTAGCGAAGGCACCCACGTCCATGCACTTCCAGTTACCCCTGCCATCGCAGCACCGTGAATTGCAGCGTCGATGATCGTCGCCCGAATGCAGCAACTTTTTTTGACGCTAATATTCACCCTTCAGCGGAAGCTTAAGGTGCTGAAGGTCCAGGTCGTATCTGACTTGGGATATGGCATTGAACAGGGTGGAAGCTTTATATCCTCCACCAAGTTTACCAAGGCCCTAGCCGCTCACCCGGCTAGGGCCTTTTCCTTTGTCGTCCGCCCTCTTCCGGCCGGACACCGAAGGGTGTAGGTTGGGCGGCCCGGATCGACGGGATTTCATGCTGGACGAGCTTTTCTCATGACCGACACCAAGACCCAGGCCGCCGCCTCCGCCATGTGGGGGGGCCGCTTCGCCGGTGGACCCGCCGCCATCATGCAGCGGATCAACGCCTCCATCGATTTCGACAAGCGTCTCTATGCCCAGGATATCCGGGGGTCCAAGGCCCATTGCCGCATGCTGGTGCGCGCCGGCATCCTGACCGCCGAGGATGGCGAGGCCATTCTGGGCGGGCTGGACAAGGTCCTGGCCGAGATCGAGGCGGGCGATTTCCCCTTCTCCGCCGAGCTGGAAGACATCCACATGAACGTGGAATCCCGTCTTGCCGCCCTGATCGGCGAGGCGGCGGGACGGCTGCACACCGCGCGCTCGCGCAATGATCAGGTGGCCACCGATTTCCGCCTGTGGGTCAGGGACGCCATGGACGGCATGGACGCCGCGCTGAAGGGCCTGCTGGACGCGCTGCTGTCGCGCGCCGAACAGCACGCCGATACCGTCATGCCCGGCTTCACCCATCTCCAGGCGGCGCAGCCGGTGACCTTCGGCCACCACCTGATGGCCTATGTGGAGATGATCTCGCGCGATCGCGGCCGTCTGACCGATGCGCGCCGTCGCTTGAACGAATCGCCGCTGGGCTCGGCGGCGCTGGCCGGGACCTCGTTCCCCATCGACCGCCACTTCACGGCGGCCGAGTTGGGCTTCGCCGGCCCCATGCGCAATTCCCTCGACGGCGTTTCCGACCGCGATTTCGCCCTGGAATTCATGGCGGCCTGTTCCATCTGCGCCGTGCATCTGTCGCGCCTGGCCGAGGAACTGGTGATCTGGACCAGCGCCCAGTTCCGCTTCGTCAAGCTGTCGGACGCCTTCACCACCGGCTCGTCCATCATGCCGCAGAAGCGCAACCCTGACGCCGCCGAGCTGATCCGCGCCAAGACCGGCCGGGTGATTGGCGATCTCAACGCCCTGCTGATCGTCATGAAGGGGCTGCCGCTGGCCTATTCCAAGGACATGCAGGACGACAAGGAACCGGTGTTCGAGGCCGCCGACACCATGGAACTGGCCATCGCCGCCATGACCGGCATGGTCTGGGACCTGGAGGTCAATGTGGCGGTGATGCGGGGTGCCGCCGGGGCGGGCTTCACCACCGCCACCGACATCGCCGACTGGTGCGTGCGCGCCTTGAAGATGCCGTTCCGCCGCGCCCATCACGTGGCGGGGTCGCTGGTCAAGCTGGCCGAGGACAAGGGCGTCGGGCTGGAAGACCTGTCGCTGGACGAGATGCGGGCCATCGAGCCCGGCATCACCGACGAGGCCCAGCGGGTGCTGTCGGTGGAGTTCTCGGTGGCCAGCCGCACCAGCTTCGGCGGCACCGCGCCGCAACGGGTGAGGGAGGCGGTGGCCGCCGCCCGCGCCGCCCTGGACGCGGAGGCGTCATGAGCCGCCGCCTGATCCTGGCCGCCCTTGCCCTGCTGCTGGCGCTGCCGCTGGCGGCTTGCGGCCGCAAGGGCTCGCCCGAGGTTCCCGAGAACGCGGTCTATCCCCGGGTTTATCCCAACATTCCCTTCCCGCCGCCGGGCGCCCGCAAGGCCCCCGACTCCCAAGCCCCCTCCGCCGAACCGGGTCCGGTGCAATGAATCATTTCGACTATCACGACGGCGAGCTTTACGCCGAGCAGGTCGCCATCTCGCGCATCGCCCGCGAAGTGGGAACGCCGTTCTACTGCTATTCCACCGCCACCCTGGTGCGGCATTACACCGTATTCGCCGACGCCTTGAAGGCGGCGGGGCTGGACGCCACCGTCTGCTTCGCCTGCAAGGCCAATCCCAATCTGGCGGTGATCCGCACCTTCGCCGAGCTGGGGGCGGGCGCCGACGTGGTCAGCGAGGGCGAGTTGCGCCAGGCCCTGGCCGCCGGGGTGCCGCCGGGGCGCATCGTGTTTTCCGGCGTGGGCAAGACCCTGCACGAGCTGGAATTCGCTGTCGCCAAGGGCATCCTTCAGATCAATGTGGAATCCGAGCCCGAGCTGCTGCTGCTGTCCCAGGTGGCGGCGGCGCGCGGCGTGCGCATGCCCATCGCGCTCAGGGTCAATCCCGACGTGGACGCGGGCACCCACGCCAAGATCACCACCGGCAAGAAGGAAAACAAGTTCGGCATCGAATGGACCCGGGCGCGCGAGGTCTATGCCCTGGCCCAGTCGCTGCCCGGCGTCGAGGTGGTGGGGGTGGCCTGCCATATCGGCTCGCAATTGACCGAGCTGGAGCCGTTCCGCGAGGCCTTCCTGCGGGTGCGCGATCTGGTGGCGCTGCTGCGGGCCGATGGCATCGACATCCGCCGCCTGGACCTGGGCGGCGGGCTGGGGGTGCCCTATGACGGCGAGACCCCGCCCAGTCCGGCCGCCTATGCCAAGGTGATGGCCGAGACCCTGGGCGATCTGGGCTGCCGCATCGTGGTCGAGCCCGGCCGTCTGCTGGTGGGCAATGCCGGCATCCTGGTGTCCCGCGTGGTCTATGTGAAGGAAGGCGCCACCCGCACCTTCCTGATCGTCGACGCCGCCATGAACGACCTGATGCGCCCGGCGCTCTACGACGCCCATCACGCCATCTTCCCGGTGCACCAGGCCCGCCCCGGCGAGGAGCCGGTGGAAGTGGACGTGGTCGGCCCGGTCTGCGAAAGCGGCGACACCTTCGCCAAGCAGCGTCGCCTGCCGCCCATGCGATCCGGCGATCTGCTGGCCTTCGGCACCGCCGGAGCCTATGGCGCCGCCATGTCGTCCACCTACAATACAAGGCCGCTGGTGCCCGAGGTGCTGGTCAAGGACGAGGCCTATGCCGTGGTGCGCGCCCGGCCCAGCTATGACGAGATGCGGGCGCTGGAAAGCCTGCCCGACTGGTTCTAGTACTTCATGACCGCTCTCTCCCTCGCCGACCGGCTGCACCTCGCCCGGCTGGCGCTGTGGTGGGAGCGATTGGTTCCGGCCGTGACCGCAGGGGCGTCGCTGCTGGCCCTGGCCACCGCCCTGGCGCTGTTCGACGCGGCGTCCTGGCTGCCGGGCTGGCTCCATGCCCTGGTGCTGCTCGCCCTTCTCGCCGCCCTGGTCTGGCTGGTCTGGTGGGCAAGGCGGCAAGTCCCTCCCACCGAGGCTGAGGCTCAGCGGCGGCTGGAAGCCGAGTCCGGCGTGTCCCATCGTCCCCTGGCGGTGCTGGAAGACCGGCTGGCCAGTGGCGATGCTCCGTTGTGGCGGCTGCACCTTCAGCGGATGGAAGCCGAGGCCGAGACCTTGCGGCCGGGCTGGCCCCGGCCGGTGCTGGCGGCCCGTGATCCCTTCGCCTTGCGCTTTGCCGCCCTGCTGCTGCTGGTGATCGCGCTGGCCGGAACGGGGGCGGACTGGCCACAACGATTGGGGCGATTCCTGATTCCCGCCATGGCGCTTCCCGGCCTGGGGCCGGTGGCGGTGGAGGCCTGGGTCCAGCCGCCGCCCGAGACCGGGCTGGGGCCCATGGCCCTGCCCCCCGACGGGCGGGCGGTGTCCATTCCCCGGGGCAGCACCGTGACGGCGGTTCTGAGGGGAGGGCTGGGGCGTGGCAGCCTGCGGGCGGGCGATGCCGAGGTTGCGTTCGGCGCCGATGACGGCGGCGGCCGCCGGGCGGAGGCGGTGGTCGAGTCGGGCGAGCGGCTGGTGGTCGAGCAGGGCTGGCGTACCGTCGCCGCCTGGCCGCTTGCGGTGGTGGCGGACGCGCCGCCGGTGGTGTCCCTGTCCAACAAGACCGAGTCCGACGAGCGTGGGCGCCTCAATCTGCGCCTGGACGCCTCGGACGATTACGGCCTCGCCCGGCTGTGGCTGGCGATCCGACCCGTGGAGCCGCCGCCGGGAACCGAGACCCTGACCCTGCCGCTGGTTTTGCCCGGCGACCGCCCGCGACAGGCCGCTCTGGCGCCGCGCCTCGATCTGGCCGCCCATGACTGGGCCGGGCTGCCTGTGCTGGTGGCTCCCCATGCCGAGGATGGCGCCGGACAGATCGGCCTGGGCCTGCCGTTGCGGCTGACCTTGCCCGAACGGCTGTTCCGCAATCCCGTCGCCCGTGCCCTGATCGAATGGCGCCGCCAGGTGAGCCAGTCGCCCCAGGCGGCGCCGGAGGTGGTACTGCGGCTGCGATTGCTGCTGGCCGATCCCGATGCGGTGAATGGCGACGGTCGGGTCTATCTGGCCTTGTCGCTGGTGCGGCGTCTGCTGGCCTCGCCCGGCTTCGACCGCCACGAGGTGCGCGACCTGCTGTGGAATGCCGCCACCCGACTGGACGAGGGCGGCCTGCCCGCTGCCGAGCAGGAACTGGAGCAGGCCCGGCGCGACCTGGAACAGGCCCTGGCCGAAGGGGCGCCTCCGGCAAAGCTGGCCGAATTGCTGGAGCGGTTCGAGGCGGCGCTGGAACGCTGGATGGCGGCCATGGCGGAAGGTCCCGCCGGGCCATCCGCTCCTGGCGACGCCCAGGTGGTGGATGAGGCCGATCTGATGGAGGCCATGGAGGCGCTGCGCCAACTGGCCGAGACCGGCGACCGCGAGGGCTTGCGTCGCCGCCTCGCCGAACTGGGCGAGACCCTGTCCCAACTCGGCCGCGCCCGCCCGCCCGGCCCCGAGGATCAGGCCGCCGCCAAGGCGCTGTCGCGGCTGCGGGACCTGGCGCGACAGCAGCAGGACCTGCTCGACCACAGTTTCCAGCGCGCCCCCCGGCCGCAGGAGGATTTCGACGAGGAATCCGACCCGCTGCCCTCGGCCAAGCCTAGTGCCGCCCAGCGCGCCGAGGCCCGCAAGGCGGCGGAGGCGCAAAAGCGATTGGCCGAGGCGCTGGCCCAGTTGGGCCGTGACCTGGGGCAGCCGCCGCCCGCCCTCGGCGATGCCGGGCGCGCCATGTCCGAGGCGGCGGAGTCATTGGGACGGGCCGACTGGGCCGGCGCCGCCGAAAAGCAGGGCGAGGCGCTGCGTCTGCTGCAGGATGGCGGCCGGGATCTGGCCGAAGCCATGGCGGCCGCCCGGTCCAGCCGGGGCGGCGCGGCGATGGATCCCCTGGGCCGGGGCGGCCCTGGCAAAAGGCTGGGCGACGACGGCGGCACCAGGGTCCAGGGCGGTTCGGATGGCAGGCGGGCGCGGGAAATCCTGGAGGAACTGCGCCGCCGCGCCTCCGACCCCCGCCGTCCCGAGGTCGAACTGGACTATCTGCGCCGCCTGCTGCGGCAGTTCTAACCGCCTCGCCGCTTCGTCTCGATGGCGTCCAGGGCGGCGGCGAGGGTCTCGCCCTCGGGATCGGCCAGGGCGGCGGCCCGTGCGCTGGCCACGGCATCCAGGGCAAAGGCGGTGGGCCAGTCCTGGTCGAGGGCGGGGCGGATCACCCGGTCCCGGATGGCGGCGAAATTGGCCTCGCCCCGCCGCCAGGTCTCGCCATAGCCCTTGACCAGCCGGGCGCAGTCCGCCACCTCCAACCCCAGCAAGGGCGAGCGTTCGGTGGCGCGACTCACCAATCCCAGCCAGGCTTCCAGGGCTGACTGTTCCTCGGCGAAGCGATGGCTGAAGCGGCGCCAGCCCTTCAGGCGGGCCAGCAGCCACAATCCGGTGAAGCCGAGGATGCCGCTGCTGGCGACTTCGCTACCCACATAAGCCGTCTCGACCCAGCCGTTCGCCCGGGCCACGGCCAGGACGGGACGGGCGAGGAAGCCGGGCAGCAATCCGCAGATTTCCTCGAGGCCGGGTTTCAGGAAGTCGGTGATCACCACCGGCTGGCCGGGCTGGGCGCCGATCTCGGCGCGGATGCGCTCGAAGCGGGCGGGATCGGTCTTGGCCTGGGCCACCCGGATCACGTCCTCGAAGCTCATGCGCACCGCCAGATGCCGGGCGACGGCGCGGGTCAGGGAGCCATCGCCGCCCGCCAGCCGTTCAGCGCCCCAGATGGGGCCAAGGCGGTCCAGGTAAAGTCGGGCATAGGCGGTATCCTGGTAATGGGCCAGGCGCCGGACTCCTTCCTCGGCCACGGCCTGGGCGGGCTCGGGCAGTTCGGAATGGGCGCGGGCCACCAGGGCCAGGGCGGCGGCGGATTCGGGTTGGGGCCGCTTGTGTCCCTGGGGCACCTGCTCCGACACCTCGCCCCTGGCGGCGGCCAGTCCGGCCTGGAAGCCGCGTAGATTGGCCTCCACCGCCTTGCCCGCCGAGCGGATACCGGCCTCGAAGGTCTCGGGGGCGATGGGCAGCACGCCGCTACCCGCCACCGCCCCCAGCAACACCGAATTGATGACGCAGCCCGCCTCCCTGGCGGTGCGCTCCATGTCGAACAGCAAGGCCTTGGCGCAACCGGCGGTGATCACCCGGCGCAAGCCCTCGGGATCGACCCGGCCGTCGCCCATGGCCGCCTTCTCCGCCACGGCGAAGACCCGGTGGGTGGAGGCGATCAGATGGGTGCGATCCTTGGCGGAAAAGCCCCGCGCCACCGTGCGGGCCGCTTCCATCAGTTCAGTGGCCACCACCAGATCCACCTCGCCCGCCGAGGGGGCCAGGGCCAGGATGGGCCGCTGGCCGCCCAGTTGCGCCAGGGGCACCGGGAAGATTTCCACGTAATAGGTGGTGGCGCCGGTACGCTGGGCGACGCCGGGGATGGAGGTGCTTTGCACCGCGAAGCCCTCGGCGGTGGCGGCTTCCACCAGCCAGTCGGTGAGAACGCCGCCGCCTTCGCCGCCCATGGCGGCGATGACGATGGCAATGGGTCGCAAGGGCTTGCCCTGATGGCTCATGATGCGTTCCCCCCTCCCGACCTCCCCCCGGCCAAGCCGGGGGGAGAAGCCGAGAATGCCATCAACCAGGACCGTATCCGCCCGCGCCAGCCGTCCAGCCACAGGTCGAAGCGGTCGGGATTCTGCACCACCTCGGCCCGCCAGAAGGACGGGCACAGCACGGCGGCATGGGCGACCTCGCCGCACAAGCCGCAGCCGACGCAGGAATTGATCACGGCCGCCACCGGGTCGTCGCGCAGCGGGTCGGGGTTGGGCTTGATGGTCAGCGACGGGCAGCCCGACAGCCGGATGCAGGAATGGTCGCCGGAACAGACCTCATCATCGACGCCGAAGCGCACCCGGATCACCCGCTCGCCCGCCTTCAGTCTGGCGGCGTCCTCGGCTTTGACCCGGCGCTGGCGGGCCAACTGGCACTCGCCATCGGCGATGATCACCTTCAGGCCCTTTTCCGCCGAGGTCATGGCCTCCTTCAGCGTGGATTTCATGGTGGACACCGAATAGGACCGCACGGTGCGCAGCCATTTCACGCCCATCACCTTCAAGGTGGCCTCGATATTCATGGGGGTCTCGGCGCGGCGGCCGGGCGCGATGGTGGACGGCATGAACTGCTGGCCGGTGGCCGAGGTATAGCCGTTCTGGAGGATCACCAGTACGCCGTCGCCCCGGTTGAACAGGCTGCCCGCCACGCCGGTGATGGCGCCGTTGTGCCAGAAGCCGCCATCGCCCATTACCGCGACGGGGCGCCGCCCCAGATTGGGGCCGACGGCGGCGGCGGAGGCCAGGCTCATGCCGAACCCCAGGATGGAATTGCCCATGGAAAACGGCGGCAATGTGCCGAAGGAATGACAGCCGATATCGGCGGAAACATGGGTCGGCCCCACATCCTTCTGGGCCAATTTGAGGGCGGCGAAGACCGGCCGTTCCGGGCAGCCGGTGCAAAAGCCCGGCTGGCGGCCGGGCAGTTCGGCCTCCAGCAGCGCCGCCGCCGTCTGGCGATGGGCGCGGATGGTCTCGGCCACGGCACGGACGGGGGCGGGATCGAAGCCGTCTGGCGCCGCCTGCTCCAGGAAGGCGGCGATGCCTTCGGCCAGCACGTCCGAGGTATATTCCCCGGCCATGGGCAGGCAGCCCTTGCCCATCAATCGGGTCGGCAGCCCGGCCTTGCGCAGGATCTGGCCCAGGGCCTGCTCGATATAGTCGGGGTTGCCCTCTTCCACCATCAGCACGGCGCTCTTGCTGGCGCAGAAACCGGCGGCCTCGTCGGGCACCAGCGGATAGGCGACATTGAGGCAATAGATGGGAATGCGGGAGGTGCCCAGGGCATCGGCAAGGCCGAGCCGCATCAGGGCACGCATCAGGCTGTTATAGAGTCCGCCCTGGACCACGATGCCGATCCCGGCCAGATCGCCGTCGAACATCTCGTTCAGCTTGTGCTCGCGGATGAAGGCCTGGGCGGCGGGCAGGCGCTTCTCCACCTTGGCGATTTCGTGGGCGAAAGTGCTGGGCGGATGCGACAGGCGGCCATAGTCGAAGCGGGCGGGCTTGCCCATGGGGGCATTGCGCGAGATGGCGGCGGCGCGGTTGTCCTTGGTTTCGAACTCGCCGGTGACGTGGCAGGCCTTGATGCGCAGTTCCAGCATCACCGGTGTGTTGCTGGCCTCCGACAGTTCGAAGCCTTTTTCCACCATGCGTACGATGGAGGGGAGGTTGGGGCGCGGGTCCAGCAGCCACAGCGACGACTTCATGGCGAAGGCGTGGCTGCGTTCCTGAATGACACTCGCGCCGTCGCCGTAATCCTCGCCGATGATGATCATGGCGCCGCCGATGACGCCGGGCGAGGCCAGGTTGGACAGGGCGTCGGACGCGACATTGGTGCCCACCACCGATTTCCAGGTCACGGCGCCGCGGATGGGATAGGCGATGGAGGCGCCCAGCATGGCCGCCGCCCCGGCTTCGTTGGTGCAGGCCTCGATATGGATGCCCAACTCCGACAGCAGGTCCTCGGCATCGACCAGCACATCCATCAGATGGGAGACCGGCGCGCCCTGATAGCCGCCCACATAGGAGACGCCCGATTGCAGCAGCGCCTTGGTGACGGCCAGGATGCCCTCGCCCCGGAAGGTCTGGCCGTCGCCCAGGCGCAGCGACTGGATTTCATGGTGGAAAGACCGCTCGGCCATGCCGCACTCCTCGTGGGTGTGTCTTCCAGATGGGGATCGCTCAGCGGCCCTGAAAGCGGGGCGGGCGCTTTTCCATGAAGGCGGCGACGCCTTCGCGGTAATCCTCGGAGCGCCCCGCTATCGCCTGAAGGTCGCGTTCCAGGTCAAGCTGATCATCCAGGCTGTTGCTGGCGGAGGCCGCCAGGGCCTTCCTGGTCAAAGCCAGACCCAGTGTCGGCTGCGCCGCCAGATGGCGGGCCATGCCCAGCGCAGTGGGCATCAGGGCCTCGTCGTCGACGCATCTCCAGATCATGCCCCAGGCCTCGGCCTGCTCGGCGGAAACCTTGTCGCCCAGCATCATCAGGGCGGTGGCCCGCGCCGTCCCCACCAGCCGGGGCAGCACCCAGGTGCCCCCCGAATCGGGGATCAGGCCCACCTTGCAGAAACTCTGGATGAATCCGGCCGAGCGGGCGGCGATGACGATGTCGCAGGCCAGAGCCAGATTGGCCCCGGCCCCGGCGGCGATACCGTTGACGGCGGCCAGCACCGGCATATCCAGATCCTTCAGCAGACGGATCAGGCGGTTGTAATTGGCCTCCAGCGAGGCGCCGAGATCGGGGGCGGGCTCGCCCTCCTTGCGGACGCGGTCGGCGAGGTCCTGGCCGGTGCAAAAGGCGCGGCCCGCCCCGGTCAGCACGCAGCAGCGGGCGCCGCTGGTCTTCACCTCGGTCAGGGCGTCGCGCATCTCGGCGTGCATGGCGGCGTTGAAGGCGTTCATCCTGTCGGGGCGATTCAGGGTAAGGGTGGCGACGCCATCCGAGATATCGACCAGGACCGTGGCTTGGCTCATGACGCGTATTCCAGGCAAAGGCTGCGATAGGCGTCCAGGCGGGCGCGCATGGGGGCGGGAATGGGGATGGACTTGCCCGCGTCCTGATCGGCCACCACGCAGACGAAGCGGGTGGAAAAGCACAATTCGCCGTCATGGCGCAGGCCCCGCGTGCTGAAATGCAACGACGAATTCCCGACCTTGTCGACGAACACATGCACGCAGACGCGGTCGCCGGGGCGCAACGGCGCCAGCATCTCCATCTCCACCTTGACGAAGGGAGTGCCGAAGCCGTGGGCCACGTTCATGTGATACCAGTCGAAGCCGATGATGTCGGCCATGAAGATTTCCAGCGCCTCCATGGCGTATTCCAGGAAGCGCGGTGTGTAGACGATGCGGGCCGCGTCGGAATCGCCGAAATGGACCCGGTGTTCGTGGGAGAACAGCCGGGTCGGCAATCCCAGGTCAGTAGGTTTCGACATGGTAGCGCCCTTCCTGGCGCAGGGTGGCCCGCAGGCTGGCCCAGTCCATGCCGTTCAGGCGGCAGATATCGGCGAAGGCCTCGTCGCAGCCATGCTCCATGCCCTTCAAGCCGCAGATATAGATATGGGTCTTGGCCTGGGGCAACAGCACCGCCAGATCGGCCGAGCGTTCCCGAATCTTGTCCTGGACATAGCATTTGGGCTGACCGGGCAGGCGGGAAAAGGCCAGATTCACGTCGATCAGGCTTTTGGGCAGCTTCATCAGCGGCCCGAAATAGGGCAGTTCCTCGGGCGAGCGGGCGCCGAAGAACAGCATCAGCTTGCCGGGCGCGTCGGCGGCGTTGCGGCGGCGGCGCTCGGTGAAGCCCCGGAACGGAGCCGCTCCGGTGCCGGTGCAGATCATGATGATATGGGCCTCGGGGTCGTCGGGCATCAGGAAGCTCTGGCCGAAGGGACCGGCCACCTTGACCTCGTCACCCTTCTTCAGGTCGCAGACATAATTGGAACCGACGCCGCCGGGCACCCGTTTCACCGTCAGCGCCAGATTGTTGAAGCCGGTGCGCTCGCCCTCGCGCGGGGAGGCGATGGAATAGAGCCGGATATTGTGGGCGCGGCCCTTGTCGTCGACGCCGGGCGGCACGATGCCGATGCTCTGGCCTTCCAGGAAGGGAAAGGCGTTGTGCTGGAAGTCCAGCACCACATGGTGGATGTCGGAGCCGGCGCCATCGGCGGTCAGGCGCATATTGCCCGCCACCCGGGCGATGACCGGTTTCTCGCGGGAATACAGCGCCACATAGGGACTGGTGGCCGAGGCGGGGGCGGGCACCCGGGGGCCGGTGGTGGCGGTGGCCGCCGCCAGCAGGTCGCTCACCTCCTCGGGCGGCAGCGGCGCCGGCTCCGATTCGGTGGGGCCGGTCTCGCCCAGCGGCAGTTCCTCCCAGCCGAACTGGTCCTCGATGCTCCACGGATTGTCCACCAGCAGCCAGTTGTCGATGGCGCCGGTGGGGCAAGGCGAGACGCAGGCGCGGCAGAAATTGCATTTCTCCGCCATCACCACATAGTTGTTGCCGTCATGGGTGATGGCGTCGACCGGGCAGGTTTCCTCGCAGGTATTGCAGCGGATGCAGACCACCGGGTCGATCAGGTGCTGGCGCTTGAGTTCCATGACGGCGGTTCCGTGGCTTCTCCCTCCCCCGGCGTGCTGGTGGAGGGGTGGGGTGGGGGCCCCCCTCCCGGCCTCCCCCCGGCCATGCCGGGGGGAGGGGAGTTCAAGTTACGCGAACCTCACATACTCGAAGTCCACCGACTGGTTATTGATGCCGCGCGCGGGCGGGGCGATCCAGTTGGCGAACTGGCCGGGCTTGTGGACGGCGCCGGTCATCAAGGATTGAACATAGGCCAGATCGGCGGCCGAGGGCAGCCACTCGTCGCGGCGACGGGCGAACTCTTCCTTGGTGATGACCTTGCCGGTGGGGTCGACCGCGATATCGGAGAAATGGCCGATGGCGCGGTTGAAGGCCAGATGCGGCAGGGTCAGCTTGAAGTCGATGCCGTGCTTGGCGATGATCTTGTTCCAGCGCTCGACGCCCTTGGCCACGTCCTCGGCCCAGTCCAGGCGCAAGCGCTCGTTGAGCGCGTTCAGCGCCGGGACCTCGATGGGCTGGAAGCCGCCGCTGACCGGGTGCAGCACCGCATAGGTGGTGTGTTCCAACTGGTGGTCGTCGCCGATCTTGGTCTCCTCGAAGCGGCCCTTGAGCCCCATATTGTAGGAGGTGGCGGCATTGGTGGAGACCTCGGCGCCGTAGAGGTCCGACGTCACCGAGTAGTGGAAGTTGAGATAGCGCTGGATGGTGGGCAGGTCGATGACGCCGAACTTCCGGACATCCTCGGTGCGGTTCTCCTTCATGACCTGGCAGGCGCGTTCGATGATGCGGCCGACGCCGGATTCACCCACGAACATGTGATGGGCTTCCTCGGTCAGCATGAAGCGGCACGAGCGCGACAGCGGATCGAAGCCGGATTCGGCCAGGGCGCACAGCTGGTATTTGCCGTCGCGGTCGGTGATGAAGGTGAACATGAAGAAGGCCAGCCAGTCGGCGGTCTTCTCGTTGAAGGCGCCCAGGATGCGGGGCTTGTCGGGATCGCCCGAGCGGCGCTCCAGCATCTCCTCGGCTTCCTCGCGGCCGTCCTTGCCGAAATAGGCGTGCAGCAGATAGACCATGGCCCACAGGTGGCGGCCTTCCTCCACATTGACCTGGAACAGGTTGCGCAGGTCGTAGAGCGAGGGGCAGCACAGACCCAGCAGGCGTTGCTGCTCCACCGAGGCCGGTTCGGTATCGCCCTGGACGGTGATCAGGCGGCGCAGCATGGCGCGGTATTCGCCGGGGACCTCCTGCCAGGCGTCGATGCCCTTATGGGCGCCGAAATTGACCTTGCGGTCCTTTTCCGGCGGCGCCAGGAAGATGCCCCAGCGGTAATCCTCCATCTTGACATGGCCGAACTGGGCCCAGCCGTCGGGCTCGGCCGAGATGGCGGTGCGCAGATAGATTTCCGAGGTGGCGGTGCCTTCCGGCCCCATCTCCTTCCACCAGTCGATATAGGCGGGCTGCCAGGATTCCAGGGCGCGCTGCAGCTTGCGGTCTTCCGACAGGTTGACGTTGTTGGGGATCTTGTCGGCGTAATTGATGGAAGACATGACGGTTACACCCTTTCCTGATTGTAGGCGGCGCGCTTGCCGGTTCCGTACAGCTTCAAGGCGCCCTGCTCGCCCACCGCGTTGGGGCGCTGGAAGATCCAGTTCTGCCAGGCGGTCAGGCGGCCGAAGATCTTGGTTTCCATGGTCTCGGGACCGGCGAAGCGCAGATTGGCCTCCATGCCGGTCAGCGAGTCGGGGGAGAAGGCGGCCCGCTCCTCGATCACCAGGCGGATTTCATCCTCCCAGTCGATGTCGTCGGGGGTGGCGGTGACCAGACCCAGAGCGGCGACGGCCGCCGCGTCCAGGTCCTGGCCGATAGTGTCCTTGGCCTTGCCCACGGTGTCGGGCTCGCCCAGGAAGCGGGTTGCGAGCCGGGAAATGCCGTTGCCCATGGGCAGGCCGTCGAAATTCAGCGCGGAGAGGCGGATTTTCGCGTCCGGCAGGTCGCTATCCTCGAAACTGCCGTCCAGCATGTAGGAGCGGTCCACCGCGAACAGGATTTCCGCCAGGAAGCCGGCGAAGCACGAGCCCGGCTCCACCAGGGCGAACAGGGTCCGCGAGGTGACGTCGAGTCGTTTCATGGTGCGCTTCCAGTACAGCAGCACTTCGCGGACCAGCCAGTCGCCCGCATGCTTCTGCAAGGCGGCGTCGTAGCCGCTGACCAGATCCAGGTCGCCCTCGGTCTTGAACACCCAGGAGGCGATGGTGGTCTCGTTGGCCCGCAGATGCAGGATGGCGTCATCCAATTCGCGCGCCAGGGCCAGCGGATAGAACTCCACCCCCTGGGCATGAATGGCGGCCAGATCGGCGGGCGCCGCCGCGCTCGGCCCCTTGAGGATCAGGGTGGCGGTGCGGGTGGTGCGGTCGAAGGTGATGGCGATATGGGGATAGGTCACGGACTCGGCGGTGATGGTCCGGGCCGGATGGGTCAGCACCACCCCCTTGGCATTGGCGGGACGGTCCGAGGTGGCGGCCATGGCGGCGGCCCGCTTGGCGACGGCGTCCTTGAAGCCGGAGGAGGGAACCACCTCGTCCACCAGCCGCCATTCCACGGCGCGCTTGCCCTTCACCCCTTCCTCGATGGAGCAGAAGATGTCGGCCAGATCACGGCGCACCTTGCGCTTGTCCACCACCCGGGTCAGGCCGCCGGTACCGGGCAGCACCGCCAGCAGGGGAACCTCGGGCAGCGACACGGCGGTATTGCCGTCATCGATCATCATGATGTAGTCGGTGGCCAGGGCCAGCTCGTAGCCGCCACCCGCCGCGGTGCCGCTGACCGCGCACAGATAGCTCTGTCGCGAGTTCTCGGTGGCGTCCTCGATGGAGTTGCGGGTCTCGTTGGTGAACTTGCAGAAGTTGACCTTGTGGCCGTGGCTGGAGACGCCCAGCATCTTGATATTGGCCCCGGCGCAGAAAATCTTCGGGTTAGCCGAGGCCATGACCACGGCGCGGACCTCGGGATGCTCGAAGCGCAGGCGCTGCACCGCGTCATAGAGCTCGATATCCACCCCCAGGTCGTAGGAGTTCATCTTCAGTTCATAGCCGGGGGCCAGGGTGGAGGCGGGGTCCACATCCATGGTGAGCGTCGCGACGGCGCCGTCGAAGGCAAGCTTCCAGTGACGGTAGCGGTCGGGAGAGGTCTGGAAATCGATCATGGGCGGGGCGCCTTGCTGGAGGAATTGTCTGCACTATAGTGCAGCAAGTCGAATTTGAAAAGCTCTAAATACGCATTGTAGTGCCGGAATGCGCATTTTGTGCACTTTGGTGCATATGGGGAGGCAAGGGGAAGCGCCAACCTGTCCTCCCGACATTTATCGGGCGGAGGGATGTCTATCTGGGACGTGCCCATTTGTGGGATGTGCCCATTCGTGGGCTGGGCGGATTGGTCAGGAAACCGCGCCCCACGGATTCACCACCTCAATCCCGCATCCTTCGAAATCAGCCACATTGCGTGTTGCCAGTGCCGCGCCGCGTGACCGGGCAATGGCCGCGATCTGGGCGTCGGCCTGGGAGATGGGCCGCCCGGACTGTCGGTGGCTGGCAGCAATGTCCGCGTAGGCTTCGGCGGCACTGGAGTCGAACGGCAAGATGCGGCCCATGAAAATCTCTTCGAAAGCAGTACGGCAGGCATTTGCCAGCGCGTCACGGCGCTTGCCGATGGGCAGAATGCTGACGCCATAGAGAATTTCGGCCTGCGTTATCGCTGGAATGAACAGGGTCGGTGCGGAAATGCCGTCGATCCAAGACAAAACCCGCGGCGCAGGTTCCGCCTTCATCAATTCCGACAGCACATTGGTGTCGAGCAGGATCATCCGTCGAAGCTCGGCGGCTCGCGCATGGGCTGGCGCGGCACCTCTGGCAGGTCGTCCACCCCACCCAGGGGCTTGAACAGCTTGTGGATCGCGCTGCCAAGCCGCACGGGTTCCTGCGGCTCCTGGCTCAGATGCGAGCGAAGGATCGTCCGCGCCTCGTCCTCCATCGACCGGCCATGCATGGCCGCCTGTACCCGCAGGCGCGACTTCAGGGATTCATCCAGGTTGCGAATAGTGATGCTGGCCACGGCGCACCTCGTTCATCAATGATTTCAATATATGCATTGATTGCAAAATTGCCAGCCAGGACCAGCCCCCCACCGCAATCCGCCCGTGACGAAAGAAGGGGGATTGGATCAGTGCGCCTCGTCCCAGGACAGGGCGGCCCGCGCATCCACCACCAGCGGCACCGACAGGCTGGCGGCGCCTTCCATGACCCGCCTGACCACGGCGATGGTGGCGTCGGTTTCGGTCTCGGGGGCTTCCAGGACCAGTTCATCATGGACCTGGAGCAGCATCCGGGCCGCCAGCCCCGCCTGGGACAGGGCATCGGGCAGGCGGATCATGGCGCGCTTGATGATGTCGGCGGCGCCGCCCTGGATGGGGCCGTTGATGGCGGCGCGCTCGGCGAAGGCGCGCATGGCGCCGTTCTTGTCCTTGATGCCCGGCGTGAAGACCTTGCGGCCGAACAAGGTGGTGACGAAGCCGTTGGTTCGAGCTTCCTCCTTGGTCCGTTCCATATAGGCGCGGATTTCGGGATAGCGGGCGAAATAGGCGTCGATATAGGTCTTGGCCTCGCCGTTGGAAATGCCCAGCTGGGCGGCCAGACCGAAGGCCGAGATACCGTAGATGATGCCGAAATTGATGGCCTTGGCCCGGCGGCGCAGGGCGGGGTCGATGCCTTCCACCGGCACGCCGAACACCTGGGAGGCGGTGATGGCGTGGATGTCGGCACCACTGGCGAAGGCGGTGCGCAGCCCCTCGATTTCCGCCACATGGGCGACCAGGCGCAGCTCGATCTGGGAATAATCGGCGGAAATCAGCCGATGTCCCGGCTCGGCCACGAAGGCGTGCCGGATCTTGCGCCCTTCCTCGGTGCGGATGGGGATGTTCTGGAGATTGGGGTCCGAGGAGGACAGCCGCCCGGTGGTGGTGGCGGCAAGGGCATAGCTGGTATGGACCCGGCCGGTGGCGGGGTTGATCTCGGCCACCAGGGCGTCGGTATAGGTGCTTTTCAGCTTGGCCAACTGGCGCCAGTCCAGCAGGCGGGCGGGCAGAGGGTGCAGATGGGCCAGTTCCTCCAGCACATCGGCGCCGGTGGCCCATTGGCCGGTCTTGGTCTTCTTGCCGCCGGGCAGGTTCAGGGTCTCGAACAGCACCTTGCCCAATTGCTGGGGCGAGCCCAGGTTGAAGGCCTCGCCATTGTTCAGCGCGATGACCTCGGCCTCTAGCTCGACCAGGCGGCGGCCGAAATCCTCGGACAGCGCCATCAGGGCGGCGCGGTCGACCTTGATGCCGTGGCGCTCCATCTCGACGATCACCGGCACCAGCGGGCGTTCCAGGGTCTCGTAGACCGTGACCATGCGCTCATTCAGCAGGCGCGGCTTCAGCAGCCGGTGCAGCCTGAGCGTCATGTCCGCGTCCTCGGCGGCATAGGCGCAAGCCTTGTCCAGCGGCACCCGGTCGAAGGTCACCTGGGTCTTGCCGGTGCCGCAAACCTCGGAAAAGGCGATATTGGTGTGGTCCAGGTGCAGGCGGCAGAGCTCGTCCAGGCCGTGGCCGTGGCTTGCGCCGTCCAGCACATAGGACAGCAGCATGGTGTCGTCCAGGGCCTCGATCCGCAGACCCAGCCCGGCCAGCACCTGCATGTCGTATTTGAGGTTGTGGCCGACCTTGAGCACGGATGGATCGGCCAGCAGCGGCGTCAGCCGACCTAAGGTGACGGCGGCGGGCAGAATCTTCGGCGCGTCGGCCACCGGGCCGGAACCGCCCAGGTCGAGGCTGCCCTGGGCCTGGGGCGGATTGTGCGTTACCGGGATGTAGCAGGCGCGGCCGGGCGCCACTGCCAGTGATACCCCCACCAGTTGGGCGCGCAGGGGATCGAGGCCGGTGGTCTCGGTATCGAAGCCCACCACGCCCGCCTTGGTGGCTTCGGCGATCCAGCGGTCCAGCGCCGCCTCGGTCAGCACCAGGTCGTAGTCGGTGGTGACGGGAGAGGCGGGGGCGGTGCTCGTCGGGGCGGCGGTGGCGGCGCGCACCGGTTCGGCGATCGGAGGGGCCTTGATCTTGAGCCGCGACAGCAGCGAGCGGAAGCCCTGGGCGGCGCAAAAGGCGCCCAGGGTCTCGGGATTGACCGGCTTGACCGCTAGGTCTTCCATGGGAACCGGCAGCGGCACATCGGCGCGCAGGCGCACCAGTTGGCGCGAGATGCGGGCGAGGTCAGCGTTCTCCAGCAGGGTCTCGCGCCGCTTGGGCTGCTTGATCTCTCCGGCGCGGGCCAGCAGGGTGTCAAGATCGCCGTAATCACTGATCAATTGGGCGGCGGTCTTGATGCCGATGCCGGGAACGCCGGGAACATTGTCCGAGGCGTCGCCGCACAGGGCCTGCACATCCACCACCTTGTCGGGGCCGACGCCGAATTTCTCGCGCACCTCGGCCTCGCCGATGCTGCGGTATTTCATGGGGTCGTACATCTCGACGCTGGCGCCCACCAGCTGCATCAGGTCCTTGTCGGACGAGACGATGGTGACGCGGGCGCCGCTTTCCACCGCCGCCCGGGCATAGGTGGCGATCAGGTCGTCGGCCTCAAAGCCTTCCATCTCGATGCAGCAGACGTCGAAGGCCCGGGTGGCGTCGCGCACCAGCGGGAACTGCGGGATCAACTCCTCGGGCGGCGGCGGCCGGTGGGCCTTGTAGGCGGGATAGATGTCGGAGCGGAAGGTCTTGCGCGCGGTGTCGAACACCACCGCCACATGGTCGGCATCGGTCTCGGACAACAGCTTCATCAGCATGGTGGTGAAGCCGTAGACGGCGTTGACGGGGGTGCCGTCCGGCCGCGTCATGGGCGGCAGGCCGTGGAAGGCCCGGAAGATGAAGCCGGAACCATCGACCAGGAAGACGTGGCGGGGAGGGGTCAAGGGAAAGCCCTTTCCTGAAATCGTCATTCCCGCGAAAGCGGGAATCCATGTGTCAGCCGACATTGCCCAAATGGGTCCCTATCACGCCACGGGCCGACATGGTCCCCCGCTTGCGCGGGGGTGACGAGAACCTGGGAAGGCTCAGTGATGCCCGATCTTGGCGCCCTCGGCCAGCTTGTAGGTGCGCGAGCAATAGGGGCAGACGATCTCGCCCGTGGCGGTAAGGTCGAGATAGACGCGGGGATGGCCCAGGCCCTCGGCGGCGTTGCCGTCACAGGCCACCTTGGCGGTGTCGACGGTGATGGTCTCGAAGGCGGGGGAGGAAACGGCGGCTTGCGCGGACATGTCGATGGGTGCTCCGTTGACCGGTGTATGGGCCGGATGATACCCATTGGCGGCCATGGTTCAATCACTCTCTCGCCTCAGCCCCTCGCCGCTGCCCGATCTCGCCCTCCAGGTCGACGATCTGGTCAAGGTCTATTCGGGGCGCGGCGCGCCGAAACGGGCGCTGGACGGGGTGTCGCTCTCGGTGCCGCGCGGCTCGTTCTTCGGGTTGCTCGGACCCAATGGCGCGGGCAAGAGCACGCTGATCAACATCCTGGCCGGGCTGGTGGTCAAGACCTCGGGCCGCGCCGTGGTCTGGGACCGCGATATCGACCGGGACCCGCGCGGCGCCAAGGCCGCCATCGGGGTGGTGCCGCAGGAACTGAACCTGGACCCCTTCTTCACGCCGCGGGAACTGCTCGACGTCCAGTCCGGCATGTATGGCGTGCCCCGCTCCGAGCGCCGGGTCATGGAAATCCTTGAGGCGGTGGGGCTGGCCGACAAGGCCGACGCCTATGCCCGCACCCTGTCGGGCGGCATGCGCCGCCGATTGCTGGTGGCCAAGGCCATGGTGCATTCGCCGCCCATCCTGGTGCTGGACGAGCCCACCGCCGGGGTGGATATCGAGCTGCGCCGCCAGTTGTGGGAAACCGTTCGCGAATTGAACGCCCGGGGCGTCACCATCTTGCTGACCACCCATTACCTGGAAGAGGCGGAACAGCTTTGCGACCGCATCGCCATCATCAATCACGGCAAACTGGTGGCCTGCGACAGCACTTCGAATCTGCTGAAGCGCATCGATGGCAAAGTGCTGACCGTGACGGTGGACCGCGACCTGACCGAGTGTCCGGCGGCGCTGGCGCCGTTCTCGCCGGAATTGCGCCCGGGCGGCCAGGTGGTGATCCGCTACCGTCCCTCCGCCACGCCCATGGCGCGGATTCTGGCGGCGTTTTCCGAGGCCGGGCTGGTGATCGCCGACCTGTCCACCGAGGAAACCGACCTGGAGGACATCTTCCTGCAACTGACCTCGTCGAGGATCGACTCCTGACGCATTGCATGCGTGAGACCTGGGCATTACTCTGTCTGCCGTAAGTCACAGCACGGTGGGCGGCAAACATGGGCAGCGTCTGGTACGGAGCCATGAAGATCGGCATCGACATCGTCGATGACGATCACAAACAGCTCTTTGCCCTGGTTCACGAATTCAACGCCGCCGCCGACGCCCAGGGCGGCGAGGTCAGCGGTGCCCAGATGGCCGAGATCCTGACCCGTCTGCAAAATTACGTGGCTGACCATTTCCAGCGCGAGGAGCAGATGCAGCTGGAAGCCAAGTATGACGGCTATGAGGAAAACAAGCGTCAGCACGAGGAGCTGACCCGCACCCTGTCGGCCTTCATCGCCAAGCACAAGGGCGGCGGCGCCGGGGCCGAGGCCAGGACCGCCACCCGCGAGATGCGGGAATTCCTGGGGGTTTGGCTGAGCCAGCACATTCTCAAGACCGACCTCAAGATGCGCGGGCGCATCCTGCCGTGGGCGGGTTGAGGCTGGCGCTGCTTGCGGCCACCTTCGTCTTGTCGCTGTCCGGCTGCGTCGAGCGGCTGGCTCCCCGGGGGCCCGAGGTGACCGAACCCGTCCTGCTCGGCCAGGCCTGGCGGGCTGCCGATGGCGCCGAACTCCCCCTGCGTGCCTGGCTGCCGGATGCCGAGCCCCGTGCCGTGGTGCTGGCGCTGCACGGCATGAACGACTATTCCAATGCCTTCGAGGAACCCGGCAAGGCCCTGGCCGCCCGGGGGCTTGCCGTCTATGCCTATGACCAGCGCGGCTTCGGCCGGGGGCCCCATCCCGGCCAGTGGTCGGGGGCCGAGACCATGGCCGCCGATCTCAACGCCTGCGCCGACCTGCTGGCCGCCCGCCATCCCGGCCGCAGGCTGTTCGTGCTGGGCGAAAGCATGGGCGGCGCCGTGGCGCTGGTGGCGGTGGCCAATCAGCCGTCGCCCGCCATCGCCGGACTGATCCTGTCGGCGCCCGCCGTGTGGGGTCGCTCCACCATGGGGCCGCTGCAGCGGGGGCTGCTGTGGCTGGCCAATGCCGTGGTTCCCGGATTGACCCTGACCGGGCGCGGGCTGGGAATCCAGGCATCCGACAATATCGAGATGTTGCGCGCCCTGGGACGCGATCCGCTGGTGATCAAGGAAACCCGGGTCGATGCCATTCACGGGCTGGTGGATCTGATGGATCAGGCCCAGCAGGCGGCGGAACGGGTGGGGTTGCCGCTGTTGGTGCTGTATGGCGACAAGGATCAGGTGATCCCACCCGCGCCCACCTGGGCGGCCATCCGCCGCCTGCCCGAGCTGGGGCGTTCGCAGCGGGTGGCGCTTTATGCCGATGGCTGGCACATGCTGCTGCGCGACCTTCAGGCGGCGGTGGTCCTGGGCGATATCGCCGCCTGGGTCGATAATCCGGGACAGTCCTTGCCGTCCGGGGCGGATTCCCTGGCCCAGGGAAAGCTTGGCCAATGACGCGGACCTCCGCCCGTGTCATACTCTTCGCAGGTGCAACCAAGGCGGTGGCCTCATGCGGTTCCTGATTACGGCCCTGACATTGGCGGGTGCGGCCCTGGCCCTGGCGACGGAGGCCCGTGCCGACAGCCGAGCCGTGACCACGTTGGGGACCGGATTGCCGCAGCCGGGCGCTAGCTTCGAGGATGTGCGCGGGATGACGCTGGCCGATGGCCAGCGGCTGATCTGTGATTCCGATCCCGACAAGCCCCGGCTGGAGCAACCGAAATTCATGGACCCGCCCTCGGCGCGCGGTCCGGTCCGCATCCGGCGCTGCGCCGTGTTCGCTCCGGGCGAGGGCGAGCGCTGGCGGCTGGGTCACATCCCCAGTCTGGCGGGACCGTCCCGGCTATGGCTGGTCTTCGTGGAACAGGGGATCGGCGGGCGCTTCCGCCTGGCCCAGCTCAGCCTGTGGGCCAAGCGCGAAAGCTGGGACAAGGTGGCCCGCAGCCTGGGTGACAGCCTGGGCGCGGGCATGGCGACCGACCGGTTGCTGAGCTGGCAGGACGACCAGTTCGAGACCACCATGTTCATGGACGAGAAATACCCCGACGAATTCGCCGTCTCGGTGGGCGACATCCGGCTGCGCCGCCTGATGCGTTCTCCCGGCACCATCCAACGGACAGAGTAAGCCCACCCATGCGTCTTCTCATTGTGATGGCCGCCTTGCTGTTGCTGGCGGCGGCCGAACCGGCCCTGGCCCAATCCACCCGGCCGCTGGAAATCGCCCAGGCGCAGCTCGGCATGCGCCTCAACCAGTTGCGCTTCGCGTCGCTGCCCGCCAATGCCAAGCTGATCTGCGGCAAGGATCAGGACAAGCCGCCGGGCGCCGAGCACACCCATCTGATTCTTCCCGGCGCCATGCAGGCCGCCGGGGTCGATCGTTGCGCCATCTTCCTGGAAGAGGGCAAGAACAAATGGGTGGTGCGTCCGGTCAACCTGGCCGGAGTGCAGACCGAATTCTGGTTCATGACCATCGAGGACGAGGCCGGAATCCAGCGCATCTTCCAGATCGTCGCCCGTCAGCCCAAGGACAATTTCGACAAGACGGCGGCCTTCCTGACCGAGCGCTGGGGGGCGCCCGCGCAGAAGGTTTCCTATTTCATCCGCTGGCTCAACGGCACCAATGAGGGCCAGATGAAGGAAGACGACGAGGGCGTCATGATCTTCCTGTTCGACACCAAGCTGTTCGCCCTGATGGAATCGCGCATGCCCAAGGGCAAGCCGAAGAAATAGGCCGAACCCCGCCTCTCTCCCAAGGATTTGCGATGTATAGTGATGATGATCTCGATGCCGCGGTCAAGGCCGGGGTGATGCCCGCCGCCACCGCCACGGCCTTTCGCGATTTCATGTCCCAAAGGCATGTCCCGGCGACGGTGGACGAGGAAAATCTGCGCCTCATCACCAGCTTCAACGACCTGTTCGTGACCATCGCCGCCGTATTGCTGCTGGTCGCCCTGGGCTGGCTGCTGAACAAGTCCCATCCGGCCCTGGGGGGCGGCGCCGTTGCCGCGTTCAGTTGGGGCTTCGCCGAGTATTTCACCCGCAAGCGCCGCATGGCCCTGCCCAGCATCGCCCTGCTGCTGGCCTTTGTCCTGGGGGTGTTCGCCGCCGCCCTGTCGCTGGTGGGTCTCGACAGTTTCGAGAAGGGGGGCACGGCCGTGGCCGGATGCGCCGCCCTGTCCGCCCTGGCCGCCTGGGGGCATTGGCTCCGCTTCCGGGTTCCCATCACCGTTGCCGCCGGGGCTTGCGCCGCCGCCGGAGCGCTGTTGGCCCTGGGGGTGGGATTGGTTCCTGCCCTGAGCGACCATGTCCAGATTCTATTGTTCCTGGCGGGGCTGGGGTTGTTCTCGCTGGCCATGCACTGGGACATGCGCGACCGCGAGCGCCGCACCCGGCGTTCCGACGTGGCCTTCTGGCTGCATCTGGCGGCGGCGCCCATGATCGTGCATCCCGCCTATTCCGCCCTGGGCGGCTCGGATACCGGCACGCGGGCGGCGCTGGCGGCGGTGGCCATCTATGTGGTCCTGGCGGCCGTCGCCCTGGTGGTGGACCGCCGCGCCCTGCTGGTCTCGGCCCTGGCCTATGTGCTTTACGCCGCCGCCGAACTGTTCAAGGCCGCCGGTTCGGTGGAGTCCAGCCTGGCCTTGACCGCCCTGGTGATCGGTTCCGCCCTGCTGATGCTGTCGGCTTTCTGGCATCATGCCCGCCGTCTGGCGCTGACGCCACTGCCCCAGGCCTGGAAGGACCGTCTGCCGCAAACCGTTCCGTGACCTGAAACGCGGGTTCCGGTATAGTTTAGCCCCACCATTCTTCCGCTCCAGCCCTGGGTTGCGCCGCCATGTCGTCCCCGTCCCATCCCAATTCCCGTCCCCGTCCCGTGGTCCTGTGCATCCTCGATGGCTGGGGCTGGCGGGAAGATACCACCGACAACGCCATCGCCCTGGCCGACACTCCCAACTGGGACCGCTTCCTGGCCGACTATCCCCATGCGCTGCTGGCCAGTTCCGGCCTTCAGGTCGGGCTGCCCGACGGCCAGATGGGCAATTCCGAGGTAGGGCACATGAATCTGGGGGCCGGCCGGGTGGTGATGCAGGACCTGCCCCGCATCGACACCGCCGTGGCCGATGGCTCGCTGGCGGCCAATCCGGGGCTGCTGGACCTGATTGCCAAGGTCAAGGCGCGGGGCGGCACCTGCCACCTGATGGGGCTGCTGAGCCCCGGCGGCGTCCATTCCCACCAGGATCATCTGGCGGCGCTGGCGCGCACCATCGCCGATGCGGGCGTGCGCGTCGCCGTGCATGCCTTCCTGGATGGCCGCGACGTGCCGCCCAGTTCGGCCAAGGAGTTCCTGGCCCGGTTCGAGGCCGATATCAAGGGCCATGACGCCTTCGTCGCCACGGTCTCGGGCCGCTATTACGCCATGGACCGCGACAAGCGCTGGGACCGGGTGGTGCTGGCCCATGACGCCCTGGTGGAAGCCAAGGGCGAGCGGGCGGCCTCCGCCCTGGCGGCGGTGGAGCAATCCTATGCGGCGGGCAAGACCGACGAATTCGTGCTGCCCACCGTCATCGACGGCTATGGCGGCATGAAGGATGGCGACGGATTGTTGATGGGCAATTTCCGCGCCGACCGGGCGCGCGAGATCCTGGCCTGTCTGGTGGACCCCGGCTTCGACGGCTTCAAGCCCGCCCGCCGGGTGGATTTCGCCGTCCGCCTGGGCCTCACCGAGTATTCCAAGGACCTCAACGCCTTCCTCGGCGCCCTGTTCCCGGCGGAATCGCTGTCGAATATCCTGGGCGAGGTGCTGAGCCGCGCCGACCTCAAGCAGTTGCGCATCGCCGAGACCGAGAAATACGCCCATGTCACCTTCTTCTTCAACGGCGGCCGCGAGATGGTGTTTCCCGGCGAGGAACGCATCCTGGTGCCCAGCCCCAAGGTGGCGACCTACGACCTCCAGCCCGAGATGAGCGCGGTGGAGGTCACCGACAAGCTGGTGGCGGCCATCGCTTCCGGCGCCTTCGACGTGGTGGTGGCCAATTACGCCAATGGCGACATGGTCGGCCATACCGGCTTCCTGAAGGCCGCCATCACCGCCGCCCAGACGGTGGATGCCTGCCTGGGGCGGCTGGAAGCCGCCGTCAAGGCGGCGGGCGGCGTCATGCTGGTCACCGCCGATCATGGCAATGCCGAGCAGATGACCGACCCCGAAACCGGCCAGCCCCATACCGCCCACACCACCGGACCGGTTCCGGCGGTGCTGGTCTGTCCGCCCGCCGGAGTGTCCGGCCTGGGCAATGGGCGGCTGGCCGATGTGGCGCCCACCCTGCTGGCGCTGTTGGGACTGGACCAGCCCGCCGAGATGAGCGGCCATTCGCTGCTGGTTCCCGATGCCCAAGGGGCGCGGGCGGCGGAATAGGGGATCCTTAACCCATCTGTGCTCTTATGTGGTTCCTTCCGGCTGATCCACTGCATTTCCCATGGTCAGGGTCCTGTGTCGCCTCGCGTTTGCCACCATCCTGGTCCTGGCCGGGTGTGGGGAGGCGTCGGCCAACTGGGACCGGCCGGTGGATGCCGGCCAGCGCCTGCACGAGCTGGAACAGCAGTTGGAACGCTCGCGGGCCGAGCATGACGAGATCAAGACCAAGGCCGCCGCCCTGGCCGACGAAACCGCCCGGCTGCGCTCCGACATGGTCAAGGCCGCCCGCGCCGCCCAGGAGAACGAGGAACTGCTCTCCGAGATGGAACTCCAACTGGAGGACCTGCGCGCCCGCGAACTCAGCCGCTCCCAGGCCCTGGGGCGCCGCTCGCAGCAGATGGTCGGCGTGCTGACCGCCCTGCAGCGGCTGGCCTGGCGCCCCACCGAGGCGCTGATCGCCCAGCCGCAAAGCCCCGCCGACACCGTGCGCTCGGCCATCCTGCTGCGGGCCGCCGTGCCCCAGATCGAGCAGTCGGCGCGCGATCTCAAGGTGGAGATCGATCAGGTGACGCGGCTGCGCTCGGATATCGGCGAACAGCGAAAGCGCATCGCCTCGGCCGCCGGACGGCTGGAAGACGACCATCTCCGCCTCAAGGACATGTTCGAGCGCAAAAGCTCGGTCCAGCGCGAGACCGAGCAGGAAAGCCGCGCCGCCGAACTGCGCCTGCGCGAACTGGCGGGGCAGGCCGAGGATTTGCGCGACCTGCTGTCACGGCTGGAACAGGAGCGCGAGCGCCGTCTGGCCGAGGCCGCCGCCAAGGCCGCCGCCGAGCGGGCGGCGCGCGAGGCCGAGGCCCAGGCGCGGCGTATCGCCCGCGAGGCCGAACTGGCGGCGGAAAAAGCGGCGCGCGAGGCGGAACTGGCCCAGGCCAAGGCCCAGCAGCAGGCGGCGGCGGCGGCGCGCGAGCGCGAACTGGCCCAGGCCAGGGCGGCCCACGAGGCCGAACTGAAGGCCCAGGCCGAGGCCAAGGAAAAGCAGATCGCGGCGCAGCAGGCCACCCAGGATGCCGACAAGGCCTCGCGCGAGGCCGCCGCCTCCCGGCCGGTGCGGGGCGACAAACCCTTCAGCCAGGCCCATGGCAAGCTGCCCTATCCGGCGCGCGGCAAGCTGGTGGGCAGCTACGGCCAGACCAATGATGTGGGCCATGTCTCCAAGGGCATCACCATCCAGACCCGCAAGGGTGCGCAGGTCATCGCGCCCTTCGACGGGCAGGTGGTGTTCGCCGGGCCGTTCCGGGGCTATGGCCTGCTCTTGATCATCGAACACAGCGAAGGCTATCATACGCTCCTCGCGGGGATGGCCCAGGTCGACTGCCCGGTCGGCCAGAGACTCGCCGCGGGAGAGCCCGTCGGCGTGATGGGGCAGGACGACGACGCCAAGCCCACCCTTTATGTCGAGCTGCGCCACGCTGGCCAGCCGGTCAACCCGTTGCCTTGGCTCACGGCACAAAAAAGTAAGGCTAGTGGATGATTCGCAAGATTCTGATCGCGGCGGGAACCTTCACCCTGCTGTCGACGACGGCTCTGACCCCCGTTTCGGTGGCGGCTGCGGAACGCAAGGAAACCTATAAGCTTCTCGACCTGTTCGCCGAAGTCTTCGACAAGGTGCGATCGGAATATGTCGAGCCGGTCAATGACGAGGAATTGATCGAGGCGGCGCTCAACGGCATGCTGACCTCGCTCGACCCCCATTCGGCCTATCTCAATCCCAAGAACTCCAAGGACATGGAGATCCAGACCCGTGGCGAATTCGGCGGCCTGGGTATCGAGGTCACCATGGAGAACGGCTGGGTCAAGGTGGTCTCGCCCATCGACGACACCCCCGCCTATCGCGCCGGGTTGCAGCCGGGCGACTTCATCACCCATCTGGACGGCGATCCGGTCCAGGGCCTGTCCCTGTCCGAGGCGGTGGACCGCATGCGCGGCATCGTCAACACCGACATCAAGCTGACGGTGCGCCGCCAGGGCGTCGAGAATCCGTTCGACGTCAAGCTGACCCGCGCCGTCATCAAGGTGCAGACCGTGAAGGGCAACGCCCAGGGCGACATCGCCTATATCCGCGTCTCCCAGTTCAGCGCCACCACCACCGACGACCTGAAGCGCATCTTCGCCAATGTGCGCAAGGATATCGGCAAGCCCGCCACCGGCGTGGTGCTCGACCTGCGCAACAATCCCGGCGGTCTGCTGGATCAGGCGGTGGCGGTCTCCGACGCCTTCCTGGAAAAGGGCGAGATCGTCTCGACCCGTTCGCGCCGTCCCGAGGACACCCAGCGCTACAACGCTCGCTCGGGCGATATCGCCGACAGCCTGCCCATGGTGGTGCTGGTCAACGACGGCTCCGCCTCGGCCTCGGAAATCGTGGCCGGTGCGTTGCAGGACCACAAGCGGGCGGTGATCATGGGGACCCGGTCCTTCGGCAAGGGCTCGGTCCAGACCCTGATTCCGCTGCCCGGCCACGGTTCCATGCGGCTGACCACGGCGCGTTACTACACGCCGTCGGGCCGCTCCATCCAGGCGGTGGGTATCGAGCCCGACATCAAGGTGCAGCAGTCCAAGGTCGAGCCCATCGGTGGCCCCGAGCGCGAACGCCGCTCCGAGGCGTCGTTGCGCAAGGCCCTGCCCAATCCCAACGGCACCAAGGCGCCCGCCCCGGACAAGTCCCAGGACAACAAGCCCGCCGACAAGCCCGCCGAGCAGGCTCCGCCCGCCACCACCACCGCGCCGGCCGGCCCCGATGCCAAGCCGGACGCGCCCAAGCAGCCCATCAAGCTGGGGGATCCCGCCCAGGATTACCAACTGGCCCGGGCCCTGGACCTGTTGCGCGGCCTGTCGGTCTATCGCCCGGCCGCCAAGTAGGGTCCGCCGGTCATGGCATCGGACCGTCACGACGATCTCGACGAACTGGACGAGGAGCCTTCGTTCGAGATCGTCGTCGACGAACCGGTGGAAAAGAAGCCGATCAATTTCAAGCCGTTCCTGATGGGGCTGCTGGTGCTGGTGCTGGGCGGCGGCCTGGGCGGCGCCGTCTATCTCGCCACCGCCTTCGAAGCCCGCGACCTGATCGGCCTGCTCGATATCGGTGAATCGCCCCCCAAGCTAAGCATGGCCCTGCCCGGTTTCGGCGATGCCGCCAAGTCCGCCCCCGAGGCTGGGCGGGGCGGCGGCTTGCTGACGCCCCCCGGCGCCGTGGGCGGGTCCGCGTCCTCGGGCGAGATGCTGAAGGCCATCCCCGACGACACCCCGCCCCCCGACCATCCCGACGCGGCGCCAAGCCCGCGCCCCGACACGGCGGCGCCGGTCAATCCGGATGCCCCGCCCGCCCAGGCGCCGACACCGGCTGCCGCGCCGCCGCCCGCGTCGGCCCCCGCCGCGCCGGTGGATGACGAACTGGCCCGGCTGGAGGCGGGATCGTCCAAGCCCCTGGCCACCGCCCCCAAGACGCCGGTTCTGGATGCGACCGGCATTCCGTCGCAGCCCTCGCCGCGTTCGGCGGAAAAGCAGCCGCCCAGCTTCGACACCCTGGCCACCCCCAAGGGCGAGATGAAGCCGTTGCTGCTGGCGCCGGTGAAGGAACTGCTGCGCAAGACCCAGGTGGGCGACCTGCCCTATCCCAGTCCCGATGGCCGCCAGCCCTGGCAGGTCTATGCCCGGCCGTGGTCGGGTCCCGCCGACAAGGGCAAGGTGGCGGTGGTGGTGATGGATCTGGGATTGGACAAGACCGCCACCGAGGCCGCCATCGCCAAGCTGCCGCCCGAGGTGACCCTGGCCTTCAGCCCCTATGCTCCCAGCCTGGACAAGTGGATCAAGAAGGCCCGCGATTTCGGCCATGAAGTCTTGCTGATGCTGCCTGCCGAAGGTCCCGGCTATCCCAGCCGCGATCCCGGACCGCTGGGGCTGATCTCGGCCCTGTCGCCCGAGGTCAACCTGACCCGGCTGGAAAACGTGCTGTCCAAGGCCCAGGGCTATTCCGGCGTGATCTCGCTGGGCGGCGTCTATGGCGCCTCGCCGCTGATGGGCGGCACATTGGCGGCGCTCAAGGAACACGGCCTGCTCTATCTCGGCGACGGCACCGCCGCCGCCGACCGGGCGCCGCCGCTGGCCCGGGTGGTGGGCGTGGTGGATACGGATCCGTTCAAGGAAGCCATCGACATGCGTCTCAATCAGGTCAGCATCCAGGCCCGCACCAAGGGCCAGGCGGTAGCGGTGGTCAATGCCCGGCCGCTGTCCTTCCATCGCCTGATGGCCTGGATCAACGACCTGGACGGGCAGAATCTGGTGCTGGCCCCGGCCTCGACCGTGGTGCAACAGGCGGCAAGCGCGGGGAAGTCATGAGCAAGCACAAGGACAAGGCCAAGAAACCGTCGCTGCCCTATGCCGAGCGGCCCTACCGCCCCGGCATCGGGTTGGTACTGGTCAATGCCCAGGGGCTGGTCTTCGTCGCCCAGCGGGTGGACACCCCCGGCGACGCCTGGCAGTTCCCCCAGGGCGGCATCGACGAGGGCGAGGACCCGCGCGCCACCGCGCTGCGCGAAATGAAGGAGGAGATCGGCACCGACAAGGCCGAGATCATGGCCGAATCCGCCGACTGGATCGGCTACGACCTGCCGCCCGATATCGCCGACAAGGTGTGGAAGGGCAAATATCGCGGCCAGAAGCAGAAGTGGTTCCTGGCCCGCTTCACCGGCACCGATTCCGATATCGACCTGGACACCGAGCATCCCGAATTCTGCCGTTGGCGCTGGATGGACCTGGCCGAGACGCCGGGACTGATCGTCGGCTTCAAGCGCCCGCTCTACGAGGCGGTGGTGGCCGAGTTCCTGCCGCTGGTGCGGGAAATGGCGAGGCGGAGCTAAAATCCCGCCGGTTTGCCCACCACCACGAAGGTCAGGGTTTCGGGGTCCAGCAGCCGGGCGGCGGCGCGCTTGACGTCGTCCATGCCCACCGCCTCGATCAGGGCGGCGCGGCGGTCGAGGAAATCGGGGGGCAACTGATCCATCTGCATCTGGACCAGCAGGCCCGCCACCGCCTCGGTGGAATCCAGTTGCAGCGGGAACGAGCCGTTGAGATAGGTCTTGGCATTGGCCAGTTCCGTCTCGGTGGGGCCGGTCTCGCGCATGCGGCGGAATTCCGCCTTGATCAGGTCCAGGGATTCCTTGAAGCGGCTGTTCTCGGTGGCGACGCCGCCCACTATCAATCCGGCATGGCGCAGCGGCGACAGATAGGAATAGACCGAATAGGCAAGGCCGCGCTTTTCGCGAACCTCCTCGGTCAGGCGCGAGGCGAAACCGCCGCCGCCCAGGATGTAGTTCATCACCGAGGCGGCATACCAGTCGGGATCGTCGCGCTTGATGCCCGGCGCGCCGAACACCGCCACCGTCTGGGGATTGTCGCGGGGAATCACGCTCACGCCGCCGCCGCGGCTGGCGGAGGTCTCCGCCACCGGGGAGACGGTGCCGCTGGCGGGCAGGGCGCTGAAGCTGGCATCCAGCAAGCGCGCCAGCTCGGCCGGGGTGATGTCGCCCACCACGCCCACCACCAGCCGGTCACGGGTCAACTGTTCGCGGACCAGGGCCTTCATGTCGGGCTTCTGGATGGTCTTGATGGTCTCGATCTCGCCCCGGGCCGAGCGGCCATAGGGGTGACCGGGGAACATAGTCTTGAACCACTGCCGCGCCGCCACCGCATTGGGGCTTTGGCTTTCGCGCATCAGGCCGCCGATGATCTGGCCGCGAATGCGCTCCACCGGCTCCTTGTCGAAGCGCGGCTGGGTCAGGGCGAGGCGCAGCAGGTCGAAGGCGGTGTCGCGGTTGGTGGTCAGGGTCTTGACGTGACCGCGAAAGGAATCCAGCCCGGCATCGAAATGCAGGGTGATGACCAGATCCTCCAGCTTCTGCTGAAAGGCCTGGGAATCCAGGGGGCCTGCCCCCTCGTCCAGCAGGGCGGCGGTCATGGAGGCCAGACCCGGCTTGGCGGCGGGGTCGAGGGCGGCGCCGCCCTTGAAGGCGAGCTCCATGGCGATGATGGGGTTGGAATGGTCCTGGACCAGCCAGGCCTCGATGCCGCCGGGGCTGGTGACCCGCTCCACCGTTACCGCCAGGGCGGGCAGGGGGAGCAGCAGGAGAGCGACCAACGCGGTGACGGTGCGGGCCAGGGCGCCCGCGCTCCGGGGGGACCACATCTCAGTGCACTCCCTTCTGGAAACCCGACAGGGGCGAGGCGGCGGGTTTGGCGCCGGGCGGCGCCTTGGGGTCGGGCAGCAGCAGGCCGGTGACCGAGCCGCGCGCATCCAGCACCAGGGCGGCGGCCCTGGCCACCTGTTCCGGGGTGATGGCGGCGACGCGTTCGGGCCAAGCCTCGACCTCCGCCACCGTCATGCCCACGGTCAGGGCCTGGCCCAGGGTCTGGGCGCCGGTATGCAGCGAATCGCGGGAATAGGCGGCGGAAGCGATCAGGCGGGCCTTGGCGCGCTCCACCTCGTCCGTGGTGATGGCGCCCTTGGTGATGGCGGCGATTTCCTGGTCGATCAGCGGTTCCAGCTTATCCAGCGGCACGCCCGGTTGCGGCGTCACCCCGATGCGCAGCGAAGTCTGGCCGACGGCGGTTGAATCGTAGGAGACGCTGGCCGAGGCGGCCAGGCTGCGATCCACCACCAGCGAGCGGTAGAGACGCGAGGTGGAGCCGCCGCCCATGATCTCGGCCAGCACTTCCAGCGGCTCGGCCAGATCGGACTGTCCGGCGCGAATGCTGGGGGCAAGATAAAGCCGTATCCAGGCGGGCTGGGCGACGCGGGCATCGGTCAGGCTGATGCGGCGCGGCGCGCGGATGGGCGGCTCCTCGGGGCGGGCGCGCGGCGGCAGCACCGAGGTCTCGATGCCGCCGTAATATTTCTCGGCCAGCGGACGCACCGTGACGGCGTCCACATCGCCCGCCACGATCAGGGTGGCGTTGTTGGGAGCGTACCAGCGGCGATAGAAGGCCAGGGCATCGTCCAGGGTCAGGCCGGCGATTTCGGTCTCCCAGCCGATGATGGGGCGTTGATAGGGGCTGTTGAGATAAAGAACCGCCTCCATCTGCTCGGCCAGCAGGGCGGCGGGGTTGTTCTCGACCCGAGAGCGCCGCTCTTCCAGCACCACCGCCAATTCGGTGCGGAAGTTCTTTTCATCCAGCACCAGATTGCGCATGCGGTCGGATTCCAGGCGCATCACCAGTTCCAGCTTGTCGGCGGCGACGTTCTGGTAATAGCCGGTGAAGTCCGACGAGGTGAAGGCGTTGTCGCGGCCGCCATTGCGGGCGACGATCTTGGAGAACTCACCGGGCGGCACTGTGGGCGTGCCCTTGAACATCAGGTGTTCCAGCAGATGGGCGAGGCCGCTTTTCCCGGCCACCTCGTCGGCGGCGCCCACCTTGTACCACACCATATGGCTCACAATGGGGGCGCGGCGGTTGGTGATCACCACCACCTGCATGCCGTTGGCCAAGATAAAGGTTTCGGGATCGAACAGGCGGGCCTGGGCGGAAGGCGCGGCCAGCAGCAGTCCGAGGAACAGGGCGCACAGACGGAACAGGGTCATCGGCCCACCAACTGATTGAAGTATGGGATGGATATGGGGGCGATCGGGCCAGCCGCAAGCGCGGTCTAGTTGAAGACGCCTTCCAGCCAGGCCTTCCTGCGGCGCTGGATCTGCGGGGTGTCGCCCTCGGAGACCGAGCGGCCCAGGGCCTGATTCTCGCGAATCCGCTGGGTTTCCTTGGTGGGGTCCACCGCCACGCCGGGCGGATCGGCCTTGCGCCAGAACACGATGCGGTCGGAGAAGCTCTTTTCCGCCTCGGCCAGGGCCTGGGTTTCCTTGTTCACCAGCACTCGGATATCGGGCTGGATGGAATCGGCGCCGATGCGCTTGAGCAGCACCAGATCGCCCTGGGTCCGGTTCTCGGTGGAGATCGGAGTGGAGCCACGCTGGCCGGTGATGATCCTGCGGGCCTGCTCGCGGGTGGTTCCTTCCTGCGGGCGGGTGGCGCCGGGCGCGGGTGGACGCAAGCTGAAATCGGGCGGCATGGACAAGGGCGCCCGGGCCACCACCTGGAACTCGTCCGGCGGCGTCTTCTCGTAACCCAGGGCGCGCTTGGCTTCCGAGCACGCGGACAACACCACCGGCAGCGCCAGGGCGATGACGGCGAGGCGCAGGAGTCTTCCGGTGGAGCGAAGTGTCTGTGTCATGGCCCTAATTCTTAGTCGAATCCCGTCCGGCAAACAAGGAGTCGAAGACGAGAATCGCCGCTCCGACGCTGATAGCCGAATCGGCCAGGTTGAATGCGGGCCAATGCTGCCCCGCCAGATGGAAATCCAGGAAATCGGCCACCGCCCCGAACCGGACTCGGTCGACCACATTGCCCAGCGCGCCACCGATGATGCCTCCCAGGGCGATCTGGAGCAAGAGGCCTTCCGCCTTGCGCAGCCAGAACAGCATGAAGACGACGATGACCACGGCCAGGACCGACAGGATCAGGGCATTCCAAGGTCCATCGGTATTGCCGATGCCGAAGCTGACCCCTCGGTTCCAGGTCATCACCAGATCGAAGAACGGGGTGATGGTGACCCGTTCGGGCGTGAAGAACGGCGTACCGGTCACGCCTTCGGGGCGCATGACCTTTTCCATGATCCACCACTTGCTGATCTGGTCCAGGACGATGACCAGAAGGGCGGCGGCGAGTCCCCTACGCATGCTGGTGAGCATCGACGGCATCCGAGCAGCGGTGGCAGGTTCCGGGATGGCTGGCGGTGCCGACCTCGTGCAGCACCTTCCAGCAGCGCTGGCATTTCTCTCCCTGGGCCGGGTGGGGGGCCACCGAGACGCCGGGAACATCGGCCAGCGAGAAGTCTTCGGGCTTGGGCATGCCGTCAATCACCACCATGCCCGAGGTGATGCAGATTTCCGACATGTCGAGGCCATCGAGCAGGCAATGGATATCGCTGGACACGATCAGCAGCGGCGCTGCCTGCAAGCTGGAACCGATGCGCTTGGCGACGCGCTCCACCTCAAGGGCGCCGGTGACCACCCGGCGAACCTCGCGGATGCGGGCCCATTTGGCCGCCAGGGCATCATCGCGCCACGCGGCGGGAATCTCGGGGAACTGTTCCAGATGGACCGAGCCGGTCTCGGAGGGATGGCGGGCCAGCCAGGCTTCCTCGGCGGTGAAGCTGAGGAAGGGCGCCAGCCACTTGCACAGGGTGTCGAGCAGCAGATTGAACACGGTGCGGGCGGCGCGGCGCCGGATGGAATCCGCCTTGTCGCAATACAGCGCATCCTTGCGGATATCGAAATAGAAGGCCGACAGGTCGACGGCGCAGAAATTGTGCAACTCGGTGAACAGGCCATGGAAGGCGAAGCCGTCGCAGGCGGCGCGGACCTGTCCATCCAGCTCTTGGAGCCGGTGCAGAACCCAGCGTTCCAGCTCGGGCATCTGGTCCACCGGCAGCGCCTCGGCGTCGGAGAAACCCTCCAGGGCGCCCAGCAGATAGCGGAGCGTGTTGCGCAGGCGGCGGTAGATATCGACCTGGGTCTTGAGGATTTCCGGGCCGATACGCAGGTCGTCGGAATAGTCCGAGCCCACCACCCACAGCCGCAGGATGTCGGCCCCCTGTGCCCCCACCACTTCCTGGGGGCTGACCACGTTGCCCAGCGACTTGGACATCTTGCGGCCCTGCTCGTCCAGAACGAAGCCATGGGTCAGCACCGCGTCATAGGGCGCCCGGCCCCGGGTGCCGCAGCTTTCCAGCAGGGAAGAATGGAACCAGCCGCGATGCTGGTCCGAGCCCTCCAGATACAGCGAGGCGGGCCAGGACAGGCGCGGCCACTCCTCGCCTTCCAGCACGAAGGCATGGGTGCAGCCCGAATCGAACCAGACATCCAGGATGTCGAATACCTGATCATAGTCCTCGGGTTTGCGGCCCTGCCCCAAGAAACGCTCGGGCTTCGACGTGAACCAGGCATCCGAGCCCTCGGCCTTGAAGGCCTCGACGATGCGGTCGACCACCGCCTGGTCGCGCAGGGGCTGGCCGCTGGCCTTTTCCACGAAGACGGCGATGGGCACGCCCCAGGCGCGCTGGCGCGACACGCACCAGTCGGGGCGGTTCTCGATCATGGAGCCGATGCGGTTGCGACCCTGGTCGGGGACGAAGCGGGTGGCGGCGATGGCGTCCAGCGCCTTGGCGCGCAGGCCCGTGCTCTCCATGGAGATGAACCATTGCGGCGTGTTGCGGAAGATCAACGGTGCCTTGGACCGCCAGGAATGGGGATAGGAGTGCTCGACCTTGCCATGGGCCAGCAGATTGCCGCAGGCGGTCATGGCCTCGATCACCGGCTTGGCGACGGGGCTGTAATACTTGCCGTTCTTGCCCTGGTTCAACACCTCCATCCCGGCGAAGATGGCCACATGGGGGAAGTACTTGCCATCGGGCTGCACCGTGTCGGGAATGGCGATGTCATGTTCCTTGCCCAGATGCCAGTCGTCCTCGCCATGGCCGGGCGCGATATGGACGAAGCCGGTGCCGGTATCGGTGGTGACGAAGGACCCGGCCAGCAGCGGCACGGCGAAGTCATAGCCGCCCTTGGCGTCGGGGTGGAATTTCAGGGGATGGTGCGCGATGGTTCCGGCCAGTTCGGCGCCCTTGAGGGTGGCCAGGGTGGTGAAGACGCATTTGGCGTCCTTGGCCACCTGTTCCGCCAGATCGGCGCAGACCACCAGCTTCTCGCCGACCACGGCCAGGGGGGAGTCCGAGCTTGCCACCTCGACCACCACATAGTCGAACTCGGCGCCATAGGCCACGGCGCGGTTGCCCGGCATGGTCCAGGGCGTGGTGGTCCAGATCACCACCTTGGCGCCTTCGAGGGCGGGATGGCTGGCGGTGACCACCGGGAACTTGACCCAGATGGTGACGGAGGTGTGGTCGTGATATTCCACCTCGGCCTCGGCCAGGGCGGTCTTTTCCACCACCGACCACAGCACCGGCTTGGCGCCCTTGTAGAGCGATCCGTCCATCAGGAACTTGCCCAGCTCGGCCACGATCACCGATTCGGCGTGGTTGGTCATGGTGGTATAGGGATGGTCCCAATCGCCGACGACGCCGAGCCGCTGGAACTCCTCCTTCTGGATGGCAATCCACTTGGCGGCGAACTGGCGGCATTCCTCGCGGAAGGTGACGATGTCGATCTCGTCCTTGTCCTTGCCCGCTTCCCGGTACTTTTCCTCGATCTTCCATTCGATGGGCAGGCCGTGGCAGTCCCAGCCCGGCACATAGTCGGCATCCTTGCCCAGCATCTGCTGCGACCGGGTGATGACATCCTTCAGGATCTTGTTGAGCGCGTGGCCGATATGCAGATTGCCGTTGGCATAGGGCGGGCCATCGTGAAGGATGAACTTTTCCCGGCCCTTGGACGTCTCGCGCAGGCGGTCGAACAGTCCGATCCTGGCCCAGCGCTCCAGCAACTTGGGCTCCAGATCGGGCAGGCCCGCCTTCATGGGGAAGTCGGTCTTGGGCAGGAAGACGGTGCTTTTCAGGTCGACGCTCATGGGGGAAATCTCAGGTGTTGGGCGATACCGGCACCATGGGGCCGGATTTCGCGGTGAACTTGCGGCCCGCCAGCAGGGCGCGGCCGGTCTCGATATCCTGGGCGATCTGAGCCCGCAACTGATCGATGCCGTCGAATTTGCGTTCGGGTCGGATGTAGTCGGTCAGCGCCACCCGCAGATGGCGGCCGTACAGATTCTCATCGACGCCGAGCAGGTGGACTTCCAGCAGTTCGTCGGTCTTGTCGAAGGTGGGGCGGCGGCCGAAATTGGCGACGCCGTCATGCCAGACGGTATCGCCGCCCTTGTCGATGCCCGCGCGGACCGCATAGACCCCGGCGGCGGGGCGCTGGTATTCGTCCAGGCGCAGATTGGCGGTGGGAAAGCCCAATTTGCCGCCACGGGCATCGCCATGCTCGACCCGGCCTTCCACTTCCCAGTAATGGCCCAGCAGTTTGGCGGCGTCGGCGGGGCGGCCACCCACCAGATACTCGCGCACCTGGGTCGAGGAATAGACCTCGCCCGATGGCGCGATGGCGGGCGGGATGACGGTAACGCCGAAGCCCTTTTCGCCGCCCACCTTCTGCAGGAAGGCGCCGGTGCCCTGGCGGCCCTTGCCGAACACGTAGTCGTAGCCCACCACCACATGGCTGGCGCCCAGGCACTGGACCAGTTGCTCGTCGATGAACTGTTGGGCGGTGATACCGGCGAAACCGGCGTCGAAATGCTGCTGGAACAGCAAATCCACCCCCAGCGCCTCGATCAGGCGGGACTTGACCCGGAAGGGAGTCAGCCGGAAGGGCGGCTGGTCGGGATGGAAGACGGTGCGGGGATGGGGCTCGAAGGTCATGACGCCGTGGGCGACGCCCGCCTTTTCGGCGATGGCGCGGGCGGTCAGGATCACCGCCTGATGGCCGAGATGGACGCCGTCGAAATTGCCCAGCGCCACCACGCAGCCGCGGTGTTCAAGCTTGAACTCGCCACAATGCCGGACAAGGCGCATCGACAACCGAACCCCATGAAAAGCCAAGGCCCAAGGGGTATTCCATTACCGGCCGAAGCGCAAGGCCGCGTGAATGTTCCCGGCCCCGAGGGGCCGGGAACGCTCGGGATCAGCCCTTGGAGGGGACCATCAGGGTGGCTTCGCCGTCCATGACGATCTTGCCCGCCACCGAACAGGTGGTCTTGAAGGTGGCGAACTTCTTTTCCGGCACCAGGGCGGTGACCTCGACCCGGGCGGTGACGGTGTCGCCGATGCGCACCGGCGCCTTGAACTTCAGCAGCTGCGAGACATAGATGCAGCCCGGGCCAGGCAGCTTGGTGCCGAACACGGTGGAGACGAAGGCCGCCGACAGCATGCCATGGGCGATGCGGCCCTTGAACATGGTCTGGCTGGCGAATTCCTCGTTGATATGGACCGGGTTGAAATCGCCCGACACGCCGGCGAAGGCGACGATGTCGGCCTCGGTCACGGTCTTGGCGAAAATGGCCGACTGGCCGACCGACAGTTCCTCGAAATACATTCCGTTCAGCGACTCGCCGCTCATTACCGGTCTCCATGGTTCTGGTTGGTGCTGCGTCGCAGCACGAAAGCGGGCGGAGTATAGACTCGTGCGCGAAAGGGTAAAACGGAATTGTTCCAAGGCCGACCGTCTTGCCATCGGGCCGTCATTATGGCGGTATGGGGCCATGAAACGACTCCTTGCCCCGCTCGTGGCGTTGACGCTGGCCGCCTGCGCCGCCTCGGTTCCCTGGACCAGCACCACCGTGCCCAAGGACCAGTGGAAAAGCGACTATTCCGCCTGTCGCCGATACGCCGACCGCGATGTGGGCTGGCGCGAGGACGACCGCGACAGTGGCAGCCCCTTTCGCGATTACGATCGCCACCAGGCCAAGAAGCGCTTCGACGCCTCGCTGGCGTCTTGCATGATCGATCGCGGCTATGTTCCCGCCTCCCGCCACAAGGAATGACGCCCTTGCGCACACTGCTTTCCCTGGCCTGCCTGCTGGCGGCCCTGGCCTCGCCCTCCCTCGCCCAGGACCTGCCCAAGGGGCCGAAGGCGCCACCGCCCGAACCCAATCCCGAGCCCATCTGCGACACCGCCGCGCCGAGTTCGGGTGATTGGCTGATGGGCCGCTGGGTGGCGCCCCATTCCCGCTGGGAGTTCACCCGGGCCGCTGATGGCAAGGCCGCTTTCGGGCTGGAGCAGAAAAGCGACATCAACAAGGCCCTGGGCTGGAAGCCCGGCACCCGCATCGACGGCAAGGTGACCCGCCTGACCGGCTGCACCGTGCGCCTGGAAGCGGGAGACGAAGCCGTCCCCGCTTTCGTGTTCGAAGGGGTGCTGACCGCCGATGGCAAGGTCTATGGCTTCGCCGTCAATCCGGCGGGCGACAGCGCCCGCTGGATTTTGCGCCGCGAGCGTTGATGCCCTATCCGAACGGTGTAGTATCTGGGGTCCTAAGGTTACGGCGGGACTAGGGCGCTTGTCTTCCCCCGGGGGAGTGATAGCCTCTTTGAAAAGCTTCCAAACTGGAGTTCCCGCCATGAAGGGCAAGAAAAGCGTCATATCCCGCCTGAACGATCTTCTGGTGGGCGAACTGGTCGCGGCCGATCAATATTTCGTGCATGCCCGCATGTACAAGGAATGGGGCTTCCATCGGCTATATGAGCGCATTGATCACGAGCGCCAGGATGAGATCGGCCATGCCGATCTTCTGATCCGCCGTATCTTGTTCCTGGAAGGCACGCCCGACCTGTCCAAGCGCCCGGCGCCGACCATCGGCAAGGATGTTCCATCCATGCTGCGGGCCGATCTGGACCTGGAACTGGCGGTGATCAAGGAGCTGAAAGAGGCCATCGCCCATTGCGAGGAAAATCGCGACTATGATACGCGGCGCATCCTGGCTGAAATCCTCGAGGATACCGAGCAGGACCACACTTTGTGGCTTGAGCAGCAGCTGGGCCTGATCGAGCGCATGGGCCTGCAGAATTACCTGCAATCGGCGGCGGGCAATATCGCGGGAGGCGCGTCATGAAGGGCGACAAGGACATCATCACCCACCTCAACGCCATCCTCAAGGTGCAGCTGGCCGCCATCAACCAGTACTTCCTGCACGCCCGCATGCTGAAGAACTGGGGCTTCAAGGATCTGGGCAAGGCCATCTACAAGGCGTCCATCGACGAGATGAAGGAGGCCGACGAGGTCATCGAGCGCATCTTGTTCCTGGAAGGTCTTCCGAACCTGCAGGATCTGGGCAAGCTGATGATCGGCGAGACGGTGCCGGAAATCCTCGAAAGCGATCTCAAGATGGCCCAGGCCGGACACAAGGCCCTGGTGGCCGCCATCGCCACCTGCGAGACCAAGCAGGACTTCGTCACCCGCGACGAACTGGGCGAAATCCTGGAAGAACAGGAAGACCATATCGACTGGTTGGAAACCCAGCTTGACCTGGTGGGGGCCATGGGCCTGCCCAACTACCTCCAGTCGGCCATGGGAGAAATCGAGGGGGGTTGATCTGACCAGCCGGGCACGCACCAGCCATCCATTGATTCTGTCGCTGCTGGTGGTGATATCCATCTGGGTGGCGGTGGGGCTGCTCGTCTGGCGGGAACGGGCGGAATCCCTCAGAACCAGTGCCCTGCTGACCGCCTCCCTGACCCGAGTGGTCGCCGAGCGCATGGATCGGACCCTGTTCGGCATCGACCGTCTGTTGAAGGATAGCATTACGCTCCTGCAGGCGAGGGAGGATGTCCACAGGGACATCCTGATCAATCAGATGCGGGTGCGTTCGGCCGACTTCACCGAGTTGCGCAATATGTTCATGCTGGACGCCGGGGGGGTGGTCCGCATTTCCACCATCGCCAGCCTCGAAGGTGCCGATCTCAGCCACCGCTCCTATTTCCAGGACCTGAGGACCGGGGGTGGGCAGGACCGCCTGATCATTACCAGTCCGCTGCTCAGCACCGCCACCGGGCGGGTCGGCATCCTGGCGTTGCGTCCGCTGTTTGATCGCTCGGGCGCGTTCGATGGCGCGGTGGCCGCCGTCCTCAATCCGGAATTCTTCACGGATATGCTGGGCGGGGTCATGTCGACGGAGGTGGATCGCTCGGTCATCGCCAATCTGAATGGCGACGTATTGGCTCGCCTTCCGGGCCAGTCCAGCGATGCCGTGGCATCCATCCGGACCGGCCCGCTGTTTTCGGAACAGTTGCCGCGCTCACGCTCGGGAACCTTCATCGCCGAGAGCGCGTTCGACGGCAAGAAGCGCATGGCCTCGTATATCGCCTTGGAACGCTATCCCGTGGTGGTTTCGGTGGGGGTCACCGTGGAAGCGGCGCTGCGGCGCTGGACCTTCAACGCCCTGGTCATCGCCGTGGCCGGGGCGGCCTTCACATTGCTGGTGGCGATGATCGCCACCCTGCTGGACCGTCGTGATCGCGCCCAGTCGCGGGCGGCAGCGGCCCTGATCGCCAGCGAGGAGCGCTATCGGACGCTGGTGGAAGGCCAGAAGGACCTGATCCACCGTTACCTGCCCGATACCACCCTGGTGGCATTCAATCAGGCCTATGCCGATTTCCACGGGCAGCCCCGGGCTGTCCTGATGGGCAAGAAATGGCTCGATGTGGTGCCCGAACCCATGCGGGCCGATATCCTGGCGGCATTGGCCGAGATGACCCCGTCATCGCCGACCCACGAGGATCTGCGCAAGGTTCCGCGCCCCGGCGATGGGGTCGAACGCTGGATCGAGTGGCGGACCACCGCCGAGTTCGACGAGATCGGCATGCTGCTGGGCTTTCAGACCATCGGCCGCGATGTGACCGATGCCCATGCCGCCGAGCAGGCCAATGCCGAGCGCGAGGAGATCTATCGCCAGATATTTCATCACAATCCGGCGGTCAAGCTGCTGGTGGACCCCGCCACCGGCATGATCGTCGATGCCAACGAATCCGCCGCCCTGTTCTACGGCTATCCCGTCGAGATGCTGAAAAGCCTGCGCATCACCGACATCAATATCCTGCCACCGCAGCAAGTGCGGGAGGAGATGGCGGCGGTGGAGCGGGAGGAACGGATGTTCCTGCGCTTCAAGCACCGGCTGGCCTCGGGCGAGATTCGGGACGTGGAGGTCTATTCCTCGCCCTTCCATGCGGGGGGGCGGCCCTATCTCAGCTCCATCGTGGTCGATGTCACCGAGCGTAATCGCTTCGAGGCGGAACTGGCCGCCCGCTCGGCGGAATTGGCGCGCTCCAACGCCGAGCTGGAACAGTTCGCCTATGTGGCCTCCCACGATCTGCGCCAGCCGCTGCGCATGGTCAGCAGCTATGTCACCTTGCTGGGCCGCAGTCTGGCCGACCGCCTCAATCCCGACGAATCCGAGTTCATCGGATTTGCGGTGGCTGGGGTCAAACGCATGGATGCCCTGATTCTCGCCCTGCTGGAATATTCCCGGGTCGGACGGGCCAATGAGGACCGCGGGATCGTTGACCTGGGCGAGGCGATGGTCGAGGCCGCCGCCAATCTGGGCCTGGGGAGCCAGGATGTCGAAGCCCGGCTGGAGGTCGAGGGAACATTGCCAATGGTCATGGGCGTCCGTGGTGAACTGGTCCGCCTGTTCCAGAATCTGCTGGGCAATGCCATCAAATATCGTCACCCCGACCGAGCCCCGCTGATCCGGGTCGGTTGTCGCCAGGATGGCGGCGAGTGGGTGGTGTGGGTCGAGGATAACGGCATCGGCATCGATTCCAAATATTTCGACCGCATCTTCATGATGTTCCAGCGGCTGCATGCCGAGACGGAATACGAGGGAACCGGCATCGGCCTGTCCATCTGCCAGAAGATCGTCCGCACCCATGGCGGGAGGATCTGGGTGGAATCCGAGCCTGTGCAGGGAAGTCGGTTCATGGTTGCGTTTCCGGCGGTTGACCGGACGGCCGGATTGAGCAAGCCTGTCCCTGCTTCCGTTTAGGAGTTGGGGACCATGAAGGTCGCGGCCATTTCGTTCAACGACAACCATTCCATCAGCATGGACGTGGAAGGGGTGACCTATATCGGCACCGCCCAGCCGCTGCAGCTTGATGACGGGACCTGGTTCCTGGAACTGCTGATCCGCACCAAGACCGGCACGGTGGCATTGCAACTGGTGGCCGACACCCCGGAAGAGCTTGCCGTTCGCGGCTACGACTGATCCAGACCCTCGAACAGGGCTCGCCCCAGCAAGCCGAATTCCTTGGCCCGGGGGCTGGACTTGCGCCAGACCAATCCCAGGAAGCGCGCCCCATCCCCCGCCAGGGGCCGGGTCACTAGATCGGTGCCCCGCAGGATGCCCGCCGTCACCGCCAGGCGCGGCAGCAAGGTGACGCCAAGACCCGACGCGACCATTTGCACCAGGGTCCCCAGGCTGGTGCCCATCACATCCTCGCCCCGGTTGGTGGAGGCCAGGGAGCAGGCGGCCAGGGCGTGCTCCCGCAGGCAATGCCCCTCTTCCAGCAACAGCAGATGAGAGGCGGCGAGATCGCCCCCGGAGATATCGGCCCGTGCCGCCAACGGGTCGTCGGGGCGGCAGGCCAGCACGAAGGGGTCGCGGGCCAGGGTCAGCATCTCCATGTCCGGGGCGTCATAAGGCAGGGCCAGCAAGGCGGTATCCAACTCGCCCCGGGCGAGCCGTTCCAGCAGGCGGGCGGTCAAATCCTCGCGCAGCACCAGCTTCAGGTCGGGAAAGGTCCGGCGCAGGGCGGGCAGGGCGGAGGGCAGCAGGAAGGGCGCAATGGTGGGTATGACCCCCAGGCGCAGCGGCCCGGCCAGCGGTCGTCCGGCCGCCCGGACCATGTCGGTGATATCCTCGGCCCCGCGCAGAACTTCGCGGGCGCGGGCCACCACCGCCTCGCCCAGCGGCGTCACCAGGACCCGCCGCTTGGTCCGCTCCACCAAGGTGGTGCCCAGCAGGGTTTCCAGCTCCTGCAACCCTGCCGACAGGGTGCTCTGGGTGGCGGAACAGGCCTCGGCGGCGCGGCCGAAATGGCGGTGCTCGGCCAGGGCCACCAGGTAACGCAACTGTCGCAGGGTGGGAAGATGGGTCTGCATGGCACCAGTCTAGCTCGCTCGCCATGCCCGGCCAAAACCAGATTCACATTTGCGCCACCGGAGCGACGCCTCTTTGCTCTTCAGGGCGGCGGCGCCCGCCAACGCTCTTTGTCCTCTGTGTCGGAGAAAGCAAGGATGGTCTTCAGCAATCCGGGAAACCGTGCCTCGACATCGTCAAGACGGACGATGTTGCGATGCTCGACTCCCCTTTTTTCCGTATGGATCAGGCCGGCTTCACGCAGGACCCGGAAATGATTCGATAGAGTCGACTTGGCCATATTGGGACAGGGGGCTGCCTCGGTGCAGGACATGCAGCCTTGCTGGTTGACCATGCTCCTGATGATGCGCAGGCGCATGGGATCGGAAAGAGCCATGAGCACTCCTTCCAACGTGATGTCGTCACGCGACGGATGAACGAACCGAACCATGACGAGATGTCTATCAGGGCGCTTGACAGATTTCAATAGTTCCATAATATCGAACAATTGAAGCATCCCGCTCCCGGGGTGGATCGCAGCCGCGAAAGAGAGACATCATGAGCAACAACCTGCTGGGCAAGGTCGCCCTGGTTACCGGGGCATCGAAGGGCATCGGCGCGGCCATTGCCGTCCGTCTCGCCGCCGAAGGCGCCGCCGTCGCGGTAAATTACAGTACCGGCAAGGACGGAGCGGATCGCATTGTCGGCGAAATCACCTCCCAAGGCGGCCGAGCCGTCGCCATTCGCGGCAACCTGACCGATGCCGGTCAGGTGGAAATTCTGGTTGCCGACACGGTCAAGGCCCTGGGCCCTATCGATATCCTGGTCAACAACGCCGGGGTTTATGAGTTTTCACCGCTGGACGGCATCACGGCGGCGCATTTCCACAGGCAGTTCGACCTCAATGTTCTCGGACTGCTTCTGGTTTCGCAGCACTCCGTCCGGAACTTCGCCGTCGGCGGCGGGGCCATCGTCAATATCAGCTCCGGTGTTTCGACCATCGCCCCGGCCAACACCGCCGTTTATACCGCCACCAAAGCCTCGGTTGACGCGATCACCTCGGTCCTGTCAAAGGAACTGGCGCCGCGCAAGATTCGGGTCAATTCGGTCAACCCCGGAATGATCGTCACCGAAGGCGTGGTGGCGGCAGGCCTGCACGAGGGCGACATGCGGCAATGGGTCGAGAGCGTCACGCCGCTGGCGCGCGTCGGCAAGGCCGAGGAAATCGCCTCGGTCGTCGCGTTCCTGGCCTCCGACGATGCGTCCTACATCACGGGCGAAACCTTGCACGTCACGGGTGGGCTTCGCTAGGCAATATCCGGGTATCGAGGCCGCTCGCGACGAATCGGGCGCGCCTCGCTTCCGTTCCAGGGAAACGACTGATCAAGGTGCTCCATGTTCCACCACTGTCAAAGCAATGTTCTCCTCGACCCGGCGTCCGGCCTTTCGGCCCAGGCCTGGGCGGCCGAGCCATCCCTGGTCGAACTGTTCGGCGATCCCATGTTCCGGCAACTCCTGGCCAGTGATCGGGTGACGATGGAAAGCTTCACCGATCTGGTCTTGGCTGTCCGGAAAAGATTGGCGAGATGATCGCCCATCGGCCGACGACGGGCGGGTCTCTCCGTCAAGCCGGAGGAGGCTTCCCAAGGCAGGTCAGCCAGGATGTTCTTCTCTGTACACCGGCTGATAGCTTGTTTCCGGGCATGGTGTGATCCACCGCGGGAAATCCTTCGTAAGACAGTCGTGTTCAATACGAAGGAGACCCATGATGCCCGCTCCAGCCACCAACCAGGCGCAACTGTTGGAACTGTGCTCGATGCTGCGCGCCATCGCCGTTTCCCGCAAACAGTCCAGCGCGCTGTTGCGCCAGATGGCCGAGACCTACGAAATCAGGGCGGTTGTGGACCACATGCCGCGATATGGCGCCTGATATGGGTTCGGCGCTGGCTTTTTCCTTCGGCTCTATCGATGATGTTCATGTGATCGACATGATGCGTCGTCGCGTGGAGGAAAAAGGGGGCGCCGTGCCCGATCAGATCCGGAGCGTCGAACCCGAGACCGGGGCGACGCCAATGAGCGAGTTATTGGTGGCGGTGGCGCAGTCCGGCGACCGTCAGGCCTTTGCCTTGTTGTTCCAGTACTACGCACCGCGTCTGAAGACCTATATGCGCAAGCTTGGGACTGAGGATGCGGTGGCCGAGGAACTGGCGCAGGAAGCCATGCTGGCGGTCTGGCGCAAGGCGGCATCCTTCGATCCCGGTCGGGCCAATGCCGGCACCTGGATTTTCGCCGTCGCCCGTAACCTGCGCATCGACATGTTGCGCAAGGAAAAACGCCCCGAGATCGATTTGGATGATCCGGAACTGGTGCCTGACCCGGCCCCGCGCGCCGACGAAGTCATGGCAACACAACAAAGCGAAAGCCGCGTCCGGGCCGCCATGTGTGGATTGTCGGCGGAGCAGACCGAAGTGGTGACCTTGTCCTTTTACGAAGACACGCCCCATGCCGAGATCGCGGCTCGGCTGAAAATTCCCTTGGGCACGGTGAAGTCCCGGCTGCGGCTCGCCATGAAACGCATCCGGTCGGAACTGGGAGACGACCAGCCATGAGCGCCACCTTTCATCCCACGGACGAGTTGCTGGTGGCCTATGGCGCCGGATCCCTGGATGAGGCGTCGGCGCTGCTGGTCGCGACCCATCTGGCACTCTGCCCGCGTTGCCGGGCCGAGGTCGCGCGGATCGAGACCCTGGGCGGCGCCATGATCGAGGACCTGCCCCCCGCCGATCTGGGCGCCGATGCGTTGGCCTCGGTCCTGGCCCGGCTGGACCTGCCGCCGTCACCCCCCAAGCCGCGGCGCCCGGCCGTGGGATCGCCCGGCCTGCCCGCTCCCTTGCGCGACTATCTGCCCGCCGAGATGGAGGCCTTGCCTTGGAAGCGTCTGGCGGCGGGCATCGAACAGGTCGTTCTGCTGCAGGCGCGCGGCATCCGCGCTCGATTGCTGCGAATCGGGGCGGGGATCGCCGTTCCCGAGCACGGTCATGGCGGCATGGAATTGACCATGGTGCTGCAAGGTGGCTTCGCGGATCAGGGCCAGGGCTATGCCCGTGGCGACGTGGCCATGGCGGACCGGCAGTTGGTGCACAGCCCGGTGGCCGACAGGAGCGAAACCTGCCTGTGCCTGGCGGTGACCGATGCGCCGCTGAAGCTGACCGGGCTGGTGGGACTGCTGGTCAATCCCTTTCTCGACCTGTGATGTGATCCAAGGCGGCCCGGGCGGCGTATGACAAAGGACGCCTTCTGGAGGAACGCCGCCCATGCGCCTGCTCGCCGCCATCCTGGTCATCACTGCCTTGCTCGGAGCCGCCCCGGTGGCGGCTGGGCAAAGCGCCGAATTCGTCGTTCTGCGCGGCGGCACTCCCATTGGCACGCACCGGGCCGAGGTGGAGATTGTCGGCGACGAAACCAGGGTGCATGTGAGCATCGCGCTGGATGTCGCCTTCGGCCCCATACCCCTCTATCGTTATCGACACGACAGCCGGGAAGTCTGGCGCGACGGTCGTCTGGTCCGTCTTGAGTCGCGGACCGACGATGACGGCGATGCCATGACGCTATCGGTGCGAAGCACGCCTGAAGGCCTGCGGGTCGAGGGCTCCACGGGAGTCTTCATCGCCCCCGCCGACACCGTTCCCACCAGCTATTGGACCCCGGCCCTGGCCACCAATCGGCCCTTGCTGGATTCTCAGATCGGCCGCCTGCTCGAGGTGGTGCGGGTTCCCCTTGGCCCCGGTCGCTGGCGGCTGGAGGGCGAGTTGAACCTGGACATCGCCTATTCGCCGCAAGGCCGCTGGACGGGCCTGAGCTTCCGCCACAAGGGGTCGGACTTCGTCTATGTTCCCCGCGCCCTGGCGGATAGCCGGCCATGATGACCAGGACATGGATCACCGGAGCGGGATCGGGCATCGGCGAGGCCCTGGCCTTGCGCCTCGCCGCCGAAGGCCATTCCGTCATCGCCAGCGGTCGACGGCTTGAGCCCCTGACGGAGTTGGCCGGTCGGGGACCGGGCATCACGCCCCTGGCGGTGGACGTCACCGACCGCGCCGCCGTGCAGGCGGCGGTGAGCGCAATGGGGACAATCGACACCGCTATTCTCTGCGCCGGCATCCATACGCCAACCCCGGCGCGAAGCTTTGACGCGGACACGGTGCGCCGACTGATGGAGACCAACCTCATGGGGGCGGTTCATTGTATCGAAGCGCTGCTTCCCGCCATGATCGCGCGCGGCAGCGGCCATCTGGTGCTGGTGGCCTCGGTGGCGGGCTATCGCGGCCTGCCCACCGCCGGGGGCTATTCGGCCAGCAAGGCGGGGCTGATCGCCCTGGCGGAATCCCTGAAGCTGGACCTGGACGGCAGCGGCGTGCGGGTCAGTCTCATCAATCCCGGCTTCGTGGATACGCCCCTGACGCGCCAGAACCCTTTTCCCATGCCCGACCTTGTCACCGCCGGGCAGGCGGCGGAGGCTATTTTGTGCGGGTTGAAGGCTGGGCGGTTCGAAACCGCCTTTCCCTTCCGCTTCGCCCTTGCCATGAAAGTGCTGCGCCTGTTGCCCGACCGTCTGTATTTTGCCCTCATGCACAAGGTGACCGGACTGTGACCCCCCTGGCGAGCTGGGCCGAGTTCTGGGAAGGGTTGTCTCCCGATAACTTGGCGGGATTGCGGGAACTCTGCGCTCCCGACATCCGCTTCGTCGATCCCTTCAACGATCTGACCGGGGTCACGCGGCTGGAGACGCTGCTGGTACATATGTTCCAGACTCTGGGCCAGCCGCGCTTCGTGGTGGACGACATGGCCATGGGCAAGGATGCCGGGTATCTGCGCTGGCGCTTTTCGGCCGCCCTGCGGGGCCGATCCATCGCGCTGGAGGGCATGAGCGAGGTTCGCTTCGATGCCATGGGCAGGGTGACGCTCCATCGCGACCATTGGGATGCCAGCACCCAGGTCTATGGCCGCGTCCCCGTCCTGGGAGCGGCCATAAGGCTGGTCAGGACGCGGCTTTCAGCCCCGGCTTCATGAAGAAGAGGGTGACCTCGCCCACATCGATGCCCCATTTGGACACCCTGGCCCGATTGATCATGGCGCCGCCCGGCTGCAGGAACATCCAGTCGTCGAAGGCGACCCGCAGGGTTCCGTCGCCCACCTTCAGATCCATGACATAAGCCCAGTTGAGGGCATTGCCCGCCGACAGGCCCGACGCGACCCCGACCACGTCGGCGGCCCGCCCTTCATAGCCGCCGTCGGCGCGTTTCCGGATGGTCCAGACGCGCTGATCGGTCTCGCCGTCATTGTAGAGAAACTGCTCGTCCAGAACCAATTGCTCGCCATCCCATGTGCCGGTGATCTCGACGGTGAACTGTCGCTTCACGGTGCCGAAGCGGTCCTGGAACAGGCCCCAGGCCTGGGTGCGGCCAGCGAAATACTCTTCCAGCACCAGCTTGGGCTGGGCCGCGGCGAAATCGGCAGGCTTCATGGTGGAACACCCCGTAAGAACGAGAAAGGCGGACAGAACGAGGGCGGAACGGGTCAGCATGGATCAAGCCTCCGACAGAATGGCGATACGGCGCTGCAGGTCTTGCTGGCGCGCCCGGTCCAGCGGAAAGCGACCCATGGCGACCACGGCCGCGAGCTTCAGGAAAGCCGGGACACCGGCATAGAGAATTCCCAGCATCACCAGTGAGCCGGGGCTGTTGACCGATCCGGGCGTGAACCCGGCCAGGGCCAGCAGGGGAAAGGCGCAGCCCACCGCCAGGGTCAGGGCCAGCTTGCCGGTCAGACTCCACAGGGCCACGTAAAGCCCCGCCCGGCCGCCGCCGCCCTGGGCGGTGTGCTCGTCCACCACATCGGCCAGGATGGCGGCGGGCAAGGCCAGATCGGCGGCCAGCCCCAAACCGGTCAGCAGGCAGATGGCGGCGAAGACGGGCCAGTGCTCCGGCCCCAGGAAGGCCGCCGGGATGAAGGCCAGCGACGTCAGCAGCAGGGACAGCCTCCAGGCCGGATGCTTGCCCAGCCGGGCGGCCACCGCCAGCCAGAGCGGAATGCCGAGGATGGCGGTGATGAAATAGGCCAGCAACAACGCTCCGGCCAGATCGGGCCGACCCAGGCCGTCCCCCACATACATCAGGAACAAGCTGGCGGGCAGGGCGTTGGCGGTGGCATTGATGGCCTGGGCAGTGACGAGGCGGAGAAAGGGCCGGTTGCGCATCAGGGGGGATAATGACGCAACCGGCCCCCTCGCGGTCACCGGAGCGGGAAGAGGCTCCGGGACCAGAAACACGGCGGCTGCAACGCCGATGATCAGGAGTATGGCGGCGGGAGGGAAAAAGGCCGCCAAGGTCTGGGATTGGGGCAAGGACAGGGCGGCGGGTCCCGCCACCGCCAACATCACACCGATCAGGGCGAACCCTTCGCGCCACGAGGCGATCCGGGTTCGCTCGCCGTAATCGGAGGACAATTCGGCCCCCCAGGCCTGATAGGGCACCAGCATCAGGGTCAGCCCCAGATAGAAGGCCGCCGACCACAGCACCAGATGACCGGCTCCGGCATCCTCCGGCGGCATGAAGAGTCGCCAGCCCGCTACCAGCAGCAGTGGCAATCCGGCCAGCATCCAGCCGCGCCGCCGCCTGCCATGTCCGCCGTCGCAGGCCAGACCGATGACGGGATCCACCAACAGATCCACCAGCCGCGACACCAGCAGTGCGCCCCCGGTGGCCGCCAGTCCCAGCCCGACCGTCTCGGCATAGAAGGTGGGCATATGGACATGGACCGGAATCCCCAGAGCCGCCAAAGCCAAGGCGGGCAGGGCATAGGCGGCAAGCCGCAGGCGGCTCAGCCGGGGCATGATCTAGTCCCGTGTCAGCAACAGATGGCACACATCGATGGCCTTGGTGCGGAAGCCCGCGCGGCAATAGGCGATGTAGAACTCCCACAGCCGCTTGAAGCGGGCATCGAAGCCCAGGGGCGCGATGCGGGGCCAGGCCCGCTGGAAATCGGCTTCCCACAATTCCAGGGTGCGTTCGTAATCCATGCCGAAGCAGCGGGTGGTGGCCAGCCCCAGCCCCGCCGCGTCCGCCTGGGCCTGCAAGGCGCCGGGCGACGGCAGCATGCCGCCGGGAAAGACATGGCGCTGGATGAAGTCGCAGCCCCGGCGATAACTTTCGAACCGCTCGTCGGCGATGGTGATGGCTTGCAGCCCCGCCTTGCCGCCGGGGGCCAGCCGGTCGCGGATGGTGGCGAAATAGGTGGGCCACCAGCGCTCGCCGACCGCCTCGATCATCTCGACCGAGACAATGCGGTCGAACTGGCCGGTGACGTCGCGGTAGTCCTGCAACCGGATATCGGTCCGCTCGGCCAGGCCCGCCTTGGCCAGCCGGTTCGTCGCCCAGGCGTGCTGCTCCTCGGACAGGGTCAGGCCGACCACTGTGGCGCCGTACTCACCGGCCATCAGTTCGGCGAAACCGCCCCAGCCGCAGCCGATCTCCAGCACCCGCATGCCGGGCTTCAGGCCGATATCCTCGGCGATGGCCCGGTATTTCCGCTCCTGGGCCTGGGCCAGGCTCTCGTCGGGCGAGTCGAACAGGGCGGCGGAATAGGTCATGCCCGGATCCAGCCACTGGGAGTAGAAGGCATTGCCCAGATCATAATGGGCCGAGATGTTGCGGCGGCTGCCGCGGCGGGAATTGTCGTGCAGGCGGTGCCACAGCTTGAGGCCCAGGCGCAGCAGCGGATGGCCTTCCAGCGGATCGCCCAGCACCCGGTCGTTGACATCACCCAGTTCCAGCAGGGCGGCCAGATCGGGACTGTCCCAGTCGCCGTCCATATAGGCCTCGCCCAGGCCCACGGGGCCGCCGGTGATCAGGCGGCGCAGGGCTCGCAGGCGGTGAAGGCGGAATTCCGCCCTCGGGCCGGGGGCGGTGCCGGTGAAGACGCGGCTTTCCCCGCTGGGCAGGACCACGGTCAACTGACCGGCCGCCAGACGGTGCTCCAGCATGGACAGCAGCAGATTGTCGCTCAGGCCATGGGGAATGGCGGCGACGGGCAGCAGACGGGACTGGGCATTCATGAAAGATCCCCCTTGTCGGTGAAGGACACCAGCGACGCCGGCGGCGTGGGCTTCTTGTGGAAAGACGCGCCCTTGATCCAGATGCGCAACGCCTCCCAGTGGATGCCGCCCAGGATCTTCAGCGGCAGCAGGGGATAGGCGATGGCGGCCCGGACCAGGGCGGAATCGGTCAGCGGCACCCGCTTGGCCACATGGGAGGCGACCAGAATCGGTTTGCCGGTGGCGCGGTCGGTCTCGCGGATAGTGATGGCGAAGGTTTCGCCCGGCGGCCGCAATGCAAAGGCGTAATTGCCGTTGAGGCCGAGGAAGGGCGACACATGGAAGCATTTCTCCGCCGAATGGCGCAGCGTTTGGCGCTCATCGCCCTCGGTGCGGACCAGATAGGCATGGCGTTCGCCAAAAGTGTTGTGCACCTCGTACAGAACGGCGGACAGGGTTCCGTCGGCGGCATGGCAGAACCAGGTGGTCAGCGGGGTGAAGGCCATGCCCAGAAAGCGCGGGAACAGATGCACCCGAACCGCTCCGCCGGGGATGAAGATGGAATGGCGGGCAAGTTCGGTCTCGATCCAGCGGCGCGGCGCGGCGCCATCGCCCAAATCCTTATCTTGGACCGAGAACAGGTTGCGCCGATTGTGGGACAGCCATCTCAGGCCGAGCTCCGGCAATTCGTCCAGGTCGATCAGCAACGAGACCACGTCATAGGTGAAGCGATGGCCCACCGGCTCGAGGCGGTGATGCATGACCTGGCCGCGATAAAGGCATGAGGCGGTCATTCCGCCGCCCGCCGCATGGGTTGGGACAACCAGGGCGCCGGGCAGCCCATGGCCTCGGCGGTGGCCAGTCCCGACGAGAACGCATCCTCGTGAAAGCCGTAGCCGAAATAAGAGCCGCAGAACCAGACCCGGTTCGCGCCCTGGATGCTGGCCAATTGCCCCTGTGCCGCCATGGCGGCGCCGTCGAACATTGGGTGGTGGTAGACGAAGCTGGCATGAACCATCTCCGGCCGGGGCGGGGTGATGGGGTTCAAGGTGACGATGACCGGCGTTTCGGTTTCCAGGGATTGCAGGCGGTTCATCCAGTAGCTGACGCAAAGATGCCGAGCCCCATCGGGGCCGGTGCGGCCCATATAGTTCCATGACGCCCAAAGCTTCCGCCGCTTCGGCATCAGGGCCGTGTCGCCGTGCAGAACGGCCAGGTTTTCCTGATAGCCGAAAGCGCCCAGCAGACGGCGCTCGTCCTGGCTGGGCCTGGCCAGCAGGCCGAGAGCCTCGTCGGCATGGGCGCCGATCACCACCTCGTCGAATCTGTCGCGCTGGCCGCCGCCGGTGATGACATCCACTCCGGCGTCATGGCGCTCGATGGCCAGGACCGGGGTATTCAGCCGGGCCTTGTGGCGCATATCGGCGGTCAGGCGGCGGATATATTCGCGGCTGCCGCCGATCACCGTGCGCCATTGCGGCCGGTCGGTCAGTTGCAGCAGGCCGTGATTGGAGCAGAAACGCACGAAGCTGATGGCCGGGAAATCCAGCATGGTCGAGGCCGGGGCCGACCAGATGGCGGCGGCCATGGGAAGCAGGTGATCCTGGACGAAAGCATCGCCATAGCGGTTGGCGCTCAGATACTCGCCCAGGCTGGGACCGGGCTCGGCCATGGCCATCAGCCTGGGGGCGTTCCGATAGAAGCGCAGAATATCGGCGACCATGCCCAGGAAGCGCGGCCGCACCAGATTGAGCGGCTGGCCGAACAGGCCGCGCAGGCTCTCGCCCGAATATTCCATGGCGCCCTCGTCCAGGGACACCCCGAACGACATGTCGGTGGCCTTGGTGGGCACCGCCAATTGCTCGAACATGCGGATCAGATTGGGATAGGTCCGCTCGTTATAAACGATGAAGCCGGTATCCACCGCGACCCCGCGGCCATCAGCCTCGGAGATTACGACGGTGTTGGCGTGGCCACCCAAATGGGCGTTCTGTTCGAAAATGGTGACGTCGTGATGGCGCGAGAGCGCCCATGCGGCTCCCAACGCCCCAGCCCCCGAGCCGATCACGGCGATTTTGCACCCCTGTTGGAGTGATGTGTCCCGGCTCATGGAAAGTCCCCCCTCGATTTTGTCATGCCTTTAGTACGTGGCGAGGCGGTGATTGGATCACCGGGACACATAAATCGTCGTCGAAGACCTGTTGCCGCTGGCAGGAGCGTAGTGGGCCGGATTACCGTTCGGCGGCAACGTCCGCTTTACCTGTTCCAAGTCCGAAATCCGCCCATCCCCAACCCGGCTTTTCCGGGTCGCAAGAGCGGATGAGGACAGCGCCATGGCCAGCTCAAGGAACGCCAAAGGCCGCCCCTCGCAGGGCGGCCTTTGCATTTTATGCGTCAAGAATTAGCGCGGTATGGGGCGCATTTGCGGGTTGATGTGCCCCCGGGAAACTGAATCGTTTTGAGTTAGAGTTTTCGGATCGGATTTCCCGGCTGGGGAAGGAAGATCAGCGATGAAGGCATCGAAGTTCACGGACGCGCAAAAGGCGTTCATCTTGAAGCAAGGGGCGGACGGGGTTCCGGTCTCGGAGATCTGCCGCAAGGCCGGGATCAGCCAGGCGACGTACTTCAACTGGAAGAGAAAGTACGACGGGCTGCTGCCGACCGAGATGCGGCGGCTGCGTCAGCTGGAGGAGGAAAACTCCCAGCTGAAGCGGATTGTCGCCGACCTGACGCTCGACAAGGAAATGCTGCAGGACGTCATCCGCCGAAAAATGTGAAGCCTGTTCTCAAGCGCAAGCTGGTTGATGGCGTTTGCAGGGAATGG
>NZ_LWQT01000045.1 GCF_001650715.1 Paramagnetospirillum marisnigri
TCTTATGAATCACGCAAACTTGCTCTTGGGAACCCCAAAAAACCGCCCGTAGCTAAAATATGCCAAAGTAGTGCTAGCCCGCCCGGCTGAGCGGCAGTTCCGAGCGCAGCCAGTCACGAAAGGCCCTGACCTCGGGCCGGGCCAGGGATTCGCGGGCACAGACCATCCAATAGGCGGTGCGGCTGGGGATGGGCGGCCCCAGCACCATGGCCAGCCGACCGGAATCGAGGTCGCGCTGGACCAGGGGCAGCCGCCCGATTCCGACGCCCAGGCCGCTGATGGCGGCATCCAGCACCATCTGGATGGTGTCGAAGCGAGAACTGCGCGCCGGTTCTATCTCCGGCTCGCCCTTGGTGGCGAACCAATAGGCCCAATCGGTGGAGACGCTGACATTATGCAGCAGCGTGGCCCGGGCGAGATCGGCGCAACTGGAGATAGTCTCGGCCATGGCCGGGGTGCAGACCGGAACCAACCATTCCTCTTCCAGCTTCAGGGCATGCAGCCCATCCCACGGCCCGGCCGCCAGCCGGATGGCAACGTCGATGCCGTCCCTGGGGAACTCCACCTGCCGGAAGCGGGTATCCATGCTGACCTGGATCTCGGGATGGCGGGCCTGGAAGCGGGGCAAGCTGGGCAGCAGCCAGCGGGCGGCAAAGGTCGAGGCGCAACTGACGGACAGCTTGCCGCTGGGCCTGCGCCCAGGCACAGCGTCGGTGGCCCGCGCCAGCGATGCCAGGGCCTCGCTCACCTGGGGCAGATAGGCCTGCCCGGCCTCGGTCAGGTCCAGGCCACGGTTGTAGCGGATGAACAGCCGCACCCCCAGCCAGTCCTCCAGGGTCTGAATGCCATGGCTGACGGCGCTGGGAGTCAGGCCAAGCTCCTCCGCCGCCTGCTTGAAGCTCATCAGGCGGGCGGCGGCCTCGAACAGGCGCAGCGTGGTCAAAGGCGGCAGCCGATAGGTCATGATGGTTCAGTGTGGGGCAAGCCGCCCCACTTCTCAAACAAGAACCAGGGCGGATCGGATGAGGCGCGCTCACCCGAGCCGCCGCCCCTATTCCGCCTTCATGGCCAACAGGAAGTCTCCCACCTCGCCGCGCAGATGCGCGGCCTCGTGCACCAGTTCGTCGGCGGCCTGGAACATGCCCGATGCCATTTCACCGGTTGCGGTCGCCGCCTTGGACACATCGGCGATGTTGCGGGTGATTTCTGAATTGCCATCGGACGCCTGTTGGACGCTGCGCACGATTTCCTCGGTGGCGGCGCTTTGCTGCTCCACCGCCGCGGCGATGGAGGCGACCACCTGATTGACCCGGTCAATGGTCTGGCCGACACTGCGGATGGTATCGGCCGCTTCCCGGCTGATGGTCTGGATGCCCGCGATCTGCTGGGCGATCTCGTCGGTGGCCTTGGCGGTCTGATTGGCCAGGGTCTTGACCTCGCCCGCCACCACGGCGAAGCCCTTGCCCGCCTCGCCCGCCCTGGCCGCCTCGATGGTGGCATTGAGCGCCAGCAGATTGGTCTGGGCCGCGATGTCGTTGATCAGGGTCACCACCTCGCCGATGCGCCGCGCCGCGTCGGCCAGCCCATCCATGGTGGTATTGGCACTGTGGATGCCGTGCACCGCATCGGAGGTAATGGTGGTGGTCTCGGCCACCTGGCGACTGATCTCGCGCACGGAACTGCCCAGTTCCTCGGCGGCGGTCGCCACCGTCGCTACATTGGCGGCGGACAGTTCGGCGGCCGAGGCCACGGCGGCGCCCTGGCGGCTGGTCTGCTCGGCCGTGGCCTGCAACGAGCTGGACGAGGTATGGACCCGGTCGATGGAGGCCCCCACCGTCCCCAGGATTTCCTCCATGGTGGAATTGAAGCGGGTGATCAACTCGTCGCGACGCGCCAGCAACCGGGCCTGGCGCTCGCGCTGCTGGCCCTGCTCGGCCTCCAGCCGGGCCGCCCGCTCCATGCCGTCGCGGAAGACCGCCACGGCGCGGGCCATGGCGCCGATCTCGTCGCCGCTGTCCAGCGAGGGAATCTCCACCTGGGTGATACCGCTCGCCAGCCGTCCCATGACCTCGGTCAAGGCGGTGACAGGCCTGGCGATCAGGCGGGTCATGGCGAAGGTGGCGACGATGCCAAGCACCAGGGCGGCGCCCAGCACCAGGAAGAAACGCAGCCCGGCGGCGGCGGCCAGGGCCTCGGTCTCGCGGTAGTCCTCGGCCGCCTTGGCCGCCGCCTGGGCCGACAGTCCGTCCAGCAGCTTGTGCAGGCCGTCATATTCGATCTCGGTGCTGCCCATCATGGACAGGGCGGTGATGTGATCCGAAATGAAGATGTCGAGTACGTCCCCCGCCGCCAGCCCGTAATCCTTGACCTGCTTGGCGGCGGAGGCATCCGTCCCCAGCGCCGCGAGAACGACACCCGACTTAGCCGACAAGGTCTTGAGATCGCTCCGTATCTGGCCTTCCAGCGCCTTGATCTTGTCCTTGTCTTCCTTGGCCGCCTGCCAGCCCAGGACACGATAGAGATTGGACTGGATCGAGGCGGCGATGCCGTCCAGTTCGGCCGCCGCCCGGCTATTGGCGAAGGAGCTGTTGACCATTCGCTCCATGGCCGCGCCCTGGCGGTCCATGGCCAGGTGGAAGACCAGGCCAAGCAGCAGGATGGATGCCACAAGCAAAAGCGGCGCCATGAAGACTTTAAACGCGATACGCGCGTTGGAGATTTGGCCGAGCACGACGCCTCCCATGACCATCGGTTCCGGACCGATGGTCGGTCCGATGTTGTGAAGTCCTGCCTGTCCCCAATATCGGCCGCCGGATTGTGTCCCCCAGCGTGCCGTCCTATTCAAATTGGTATATGGATACCGATTTAGTCAAGCGCTTGTTGCCCGCGTGGTTCAGAATGAGCGGGTTCTAAGGTATTATCCAAAAACGAACGGGGCCGCACCCAGGTGCGGCCCCGTCGTCATCGACTGCGGCAAGGGGAACTTACTTCTTGCCCTTGCCCTCCGCCAGCGGCAGCGCCACGTAACGCAGTTGCTGGGGGTTCTCCACCCGAAGCAGCAGCGACTTGGCACCGGCCTTGCGGCCGTCCTCCACCAGCTTGCCCAGATCGGCGGGCGAGCCTACCGGCTTGTGGTCGGCTTCCTTGATCAGGTCGCCGGGGCGCAGGCCCTTCTCGGCGGCGCCGCTATCGGGCTTGACCTCGGTGACCACGATTCCCTTGTTCTCGTCATCGATGCCGAAACGCTCGCGCAGCGCCGGAGTGAGCGACGACACGGTCAGGCCGGTGCCGGGAATGGCCAGTACCCCGTCCTTGCCCTGGGATGCCTTGGGCTGGTCGGGCTTGGCCCCCTTGGCCAGCTTGTCGGCCGGGTCCTCGGGCATTTCGCCGACGGTGGCCGAGACGGTCTGCTTCCGACCGTCGCGCCAGATCACCAGATCCACCTTCTTGCCGATGGAGGTTCCGGCCACATAGCGCGGCAGGCGGCGCATCTCGGTGATGTCCTTGCCATCGAATTTCAGCACCACGTCGCCGTTCTTGAGGCCAGCCTTGAGGCCGGGGCCGTTGGGATCCACCGAAGCCACCAGGGCGCCATGCTGATCGGGCAGGCCCATATTCTCGGCCATGTCGGCATCCAGCGACTGGATACGGATGCCCAGCCAGCCGCGCCGCACCTTGCCATGCTTGCGCAGGTCGTCGAGAACCGGCATGGCCAGCGAGGCGGGAATGGCGAAGCCGATGCCGATGGAGCCGCCCGACGGCGAGATGATGGCCGAATTGATGCCGACCACCTCGCCCTTCATGTTGAACATGGGACCGCCGGAATTGCCCCGGTTGATGGAGGCGTCGGTCTGGAGGAAATCGTCATAGGGACCGGCGTTGATGTCGCGGGCCCGGGCCGAGACGATTCCCGCCGTGACGGTGCCGCCGAAGCCAAAGGGATTGCCGATGGCCAGAACCCAGTCGCCCACCCGGGCCTCGTCGGAATTACCGAAGGGGACGGCGGCCAGGACCTTCTTGCCGGGATCGATCTTCAACAGCGCCAGATCGACCTTGGGATCGCGGCCCACCACCGTGGCGGTGAACACGGTATCGTCATGCAGCTTGACGCTGATCTCGTCGGCGTCGGCGATGACGTGGTTGTTGGTCACGATATAGCCCGCCGGGTCGATGATGAAGCCCGAACCCAGCGAGGTCGCCTTGCGCGAGGGCGCGTCGGGACGGCCGGGGCCGCCCTGCTGACGCTCCAGGAACTCCTTGAAGAACTCCTCCAGCGGCGAGCCGGGCGGAAATTGCGGCATTTCCAGCCCACCGCCCTGGGGGGTCTTCAGGGTCTGGGTGGTCGAGATATTGACCACGCTGGGCAGTAGACGTTCCGCCAGATCGGCGAAGCTGGACGGCGGCGGACCACCGGCGGCCTGGGCCGTGCACGTGCTCGCCCAGACGAGTAAGGCCAGTCCGGCGATCGCGACACGCGACACGACGGAATGATGGTTGATCCTCGAGATGAACACCTGACCAAACCCTCCTGAAGATTAAGTCCCGGACAGACCATTTTACTGAGGTCGTCACCCCCGCGAAAGCGGGGGTGACGAAGTTATGTCCCTAGCGGCTCCTTGGCCCGGCATTGAAGGTGCGCAGGAACTCGTTGTCCGGTGACAGCACCAGCGTCGTGCCGGCATCGTTCAGCGCATGGCGATAGGCCTGCAGCGAGCGATAGAAGGTGAAGAACTGCGCGTCCTTGCCGAAGGCCTCGGCCAGGATGCGCGCCGCCTCGGCATCGCCCTGACCGCGGGCGATCTGGGCATCGCGCTGGGCCTCGGCCAGGATGACGGTGCGTTCGCGGTCGGCGCGCGCCCGGATCTGCTGGCTCCACTCATAGCCCTGGGCGCGGGCTTCCTTGGCCTGACGCTCGCGTTCCGACTTCATGCGGTCATAGATGGACTGGCTGGTTTCCTCGGGCAGGTCGGCGCGGCGCAGCCGCACATCCACCACCTGGATGCCCAGTTCGCGCCCGGCCCGTTCGGACACATCTTGCTGGATGCTCTCCATGATCTTGGAGCGCTCGTCAGACAGGATGGCGGGCAGCATCACCTGGCCCATCACCCGGCGCATGGCCGACGAGACGATCTGGGCCAACTGGGCGCGGGCCTGGGTCTCGGTACGGACCGCCTGATAGAATTTCAGCGGATCGGCGATGCGATAACGGGTGAAGGTATCCACCACGATGCGCTTCTGGTCGCCCAGGATCACCTGCTCGTCGGGCGGGTCCAGACCCAACAGGCGGATGTCGTAGCGCACCACATCCTCGATGAAGGGCAGCTTCATGTGCAGCCCCGGTTCCTTGATGGTGGCGCGATGGGCGCCGAAGCGCAGCACCAGGGCCTGTTCCGCCTGATTGACGATGAACAGCGAGGACGAGGCCAACACCAGCGCCACCAGCACCAGGGCCGCCGTCACGGCGAGAGAGCGGTTCATTTGGCACCTCCCGCCTGCTTCTTGATTTCAGGCAGCGGCAGATAGGGAATCACGCCCTGCCCTCCCTTGGCCGATGGGTCGATGACGATCTTGGTGGCGTTCTTCACCACCTCCTCCATGGTCTCGATATACATGCGCCGGGCGGTGACGTCCTCGGCCACCTTGTAGGCGCCCAGCAGCGACAGGAAGCGCTTGGCATCACCCTGGGCCAGGTCGACCACCTGCTCGCGATAGGCCTGGGCCTCCTGGGTGATGCGTTCCACCTCGCCTCGGGCGCGGGGAATGATGTCATTGCGATAGGCTTCCGCCTCGTTGCGGGCGCGCTCCTGGTCGGCGCGGGCGCGCTGGACGTCGTTGAAGGCGTCGATGACCGCGGCGGGCGGGTCGACCTTCTGCAACTGCACCTGCTGGACATGGATGCCGGCGCCATAGGCGTCCAGCAGCTTCTGCAGCTCTTCCTGGGCCTGGATGGCGATCTGCTCGCGCTTGTCCGACAGGGCCGCCTGGATGGGATTGCGGCCGATGACCTCGCGCAGCGAGCTTTCCGCCGCCACCTTGACCGTGGCCTCGGGGTCGCGGACGTTGAACAGGAACTTGCCGGCGTCCTTGATGCGCCAGAACACGGCGGCATCGGCCTCGACGATGTTCTCGTCGCCGGTCAGCATGCGGCTTTCCTCGGGAACCCCGCGCGAGGACGAGCCGCGCTCGCCCCTGGTGTCGCCCACCGAGCGATAGCCCAACTGCAGCTGGTTGACCTTGGTGACCTTGGGCAGCAGCACCGTCTCGATGGGATAGGGCAGGCGGTAATGCAGCCCCGGCTCGGTGGTATCCACCCATTTGCCGAAGCGCAGCACCACGCCCTGTTCGTCGGGACCGACCTTGTAGATGCCGGTGAAGGCCCAGGCCGCCAGGGCGAGCACCGCCAGCACCATCAGCCCCTGGGCACCGCCCAGTCCGCCGGGGCCGCCAGGCATGGCGCGACGCAGCCGTTCCTGCCCCTTGCGGATGAAATCCTCGATATCGGGACCGCCGGGAAGGGGGCCACCGCCGCCAGGACCGCCGCCGGGTCGACCCCATGGGCCGTTACCGCCGCCGCCACCACCCCAAGGGCCGCCGCCGCCGCCACGAGGATTCCAAGGCATGTATCACCCCTATCTATTGTCCGTCCGGTCGCGAAACCTGGGTTCGCACAGGGAACATAGGGCAGGATTCCCCCTCGTGCAACGCGGCCAAGTCCATATTACCGGTTTTCAATCCGTTGCGGGGCTTTCCGCCTTTCCAAACCGGGCCGGGCGACATATATCAGATCATGCTTGTAGGCCATTGGCCCGCAAAAACCCTGAGATTCGCAAGGCTTTTCCAAACAAAGAGGATGTCCATGGCCGAGGTCACCGAACAGCAGATCGTCGAGGCGCTGAGCCGCATCCAGGACCCGGACCGCAAGGCCGATATCATCAGCCTGGGCATGGTGTCGGGCGTGGCGGTGAAGAACGGCCATGTGGCCTTCGCCATCGAGGTCGATCCCCAGCGCGGCCCCCATCTGGAGCCCCTGCGCAAGGCCGCCGAGAAAGCGGTTCACGATCTGCCCGGCGTGCTGTCGGTTTCGGCGGTGCTGACCGCCGAGCGCAATGTCCAGGGCGGCCCCAAGGGCGGCGGCCATGGTCACGGCCATGGCGCCGGTCAGGCCGAGGCGCCGCTGCTGCCCACGGTCAAAGCCATCATCGCCGTGGCGTCCGGCAAGGGCGGCGTCGGCAAGTCGACCACGGCGACCAATATCGCCATGTCCTTCGCCCAGATGGGGCTGAAGACCGCCCTGTTCGACGCCGACATCTTCGGACCGAGCATGCCGCGCATGCTGGGCATCACCGGCGAGCCGGTCAGCAATGACGGCAAGACCATGATGCCCATGGAGAATTACGGGGTGAAGTGCATGTCCATGGGCTTCCTGGTGCCCGAGGATTCGCCCATCATCTGGCGCGGTCCCATGGTGATGGGGGCGCTGGAGCAGCTGCTGCGCGACGTCCACTGGGGCGAGCTGGACGTGATGGTCATCGACATGCCGCCCGGCACCGGCGACACCCAGCTGACCATGACCCAGCGGGTGCCGCTGACCGGCGCCGTCATCGTCTCCACCCCCCAGGACATCGCCCTGCTGGACGCCACCAAGGGCCTGAACATGTTCCGCAAGGTGGATGTGCCGGTGCTCGGCATCATCGAGAATATGAGCTATTACATCTGCCCGAAATGCGGCGACGAGGCCCATATCTTCGGCCATGGCGGCGCCAAGGCGGAAGCGGCGCGGCTGTCCACCGAATTCCTGGGCGAGGTGCCGTTGGATATCGCCATCCGCCAGACCTCGGACGCGGGCGAACCCATCGTGGTCTCCAAGCCCAACAGCCCCCACGCCAAGGCCTATATGGCCATCGCCGCCAAGATCTGGGACAAGGTCCAGGCCATGCAGAGCAGCGGACGCAAGGGCCCCCGCATCGTCATGGAGTAGGTCCAATGTCGACGGCGCTGGTGGTGGTGGGCGACAGCGCCTTCAGCCTGTTGCAGAGTACCGGCGCCGAGCTGGCGGAAGGATTGCGGCAGTTGGGCCATACGGCCGAGCTGCTGCGCTTTCCCAATGCCGCCTTGGCGGGGGAGCGGGCCTTCGAGGAGGGGTTCGCCCAAGTCTGCCGCCGCATCCAGGGCTGCGTGGATTCAGGCGGCGACTTCTTCGTGGTCGATATGAATGCCCACCTGAAATACTCCCAGGTGCGGCGCACCGCCATGAAGCGGTTCTGCTACATCACCGATGCGCCATGGAGCCAGTTCGACAACATCTATTCGGTCGGCGACGACGCGGTGATCAGCTATGTCGACCGCCATCACGCCGAATTCTTCGCCCGCTTTCCCCCGGGCCATCGCACCGTGTTCATGCCCCATGGCGGGCCGCAGCCCGATACCGACTGGCATGATGACCGGCCGTTTCCGGTGCTGTTCCTGGGCAATCTGACGACGCCGTGCCGCATGGAGCATTTCGAGGCGTTGACAGCAGGACTGCCCGAGCCGGTACGCCACGCCGCCCATCTGACCCTGTCCCTGGTGCTGGAAGAGGGGCTTGAGCCGTTCAAGGCTCTGTCCGCCGCCCTGTCCTCGGTCAGCCTGGGAGTGGAGAGCCTGGGGCGTTCCGCCTTCCTCGACCTGCTGCGCTTCCTCTGCCGCTTTCTCGAATCCTTCAACCGGCATCGGGTGCTGACCAGTCTCGGCAAGGTCAAGGTGACCCTGGCCGGGTCCATCGCCCCCGGTTTCTTCGCCTCCGCCCCCGCCAATGTGGAATCCCTGGGCGCGGTGGACGAGCAGGCGGCCATGGCGCTGATGCGCCGGAGCCGCATCCTGCTCAATTCGGTGACGGTGTTTCCCGGCGGCTCGCACGAGCGGGTGTGGTACGGCATGGCCATGGGGGCCGCCATCTGCACCGAGCCCAGCACCTTCCTGGAAGAGACACTGAGCTTCGGCGACCATCTGCTGTCGTTGGAAGACGCGGTGGAGTCAGGCGGCGCCAGCCTGGCCGAGGCCCTGGCCGCGCCGACCGGCGTGCTGCCCCAGGCCCGCGCCGCCCTCCCCCTCTACGCCGCCGCCCATACCTGGCGCCATCGCGCCCGCATCATCCACGACGCCATGGTGGGAAAGCTCACACCTTCCTGAGCAGGTTGACCCGCATGGGCTGGTCGAAGGCGAACTTGCCCTCGGGGCCGGGCTGGGCGAGGCGGACGAAGCGCTCGCGCATCTCGGCATCCAGTTCGGCGAATTTGGCCTCGCGCTCGCTGTTAGCCGAAATGATCTTGTCGCGGAAGGTCTCGTAGTCCGGCAGATGCATGGGATGGACATAGGTGAATTCGGCCGCTTCCTCCAGCCCGTGCACCCAGGCCCCCTTCACCGCCGCCAGGGCGGCGCCGCGCACCCAGGTCTCGTCGTCGATGGGGCGCACCGCCTCGAAGAAGGCGCCATGGGGCAGCGGCTCGGAGACATAGACCTCGCCGCCGGGCTTCAGCACCCGCGCCGCCTCAGCCAGGGCCTTGGCCTGATGCTCGATGGGAATGTGGTGCAGACTGTTGAAGAAGATCACCGAGTCGACACTTTCGTCGTCGGCGGGCAGATTCTGGCCGACACCGTCCACGATCTCCTCGTCCGACACCTTGGATGCAGCCCGGGCCTTGGCCAATTGCCGGGGGCTGCATTCCACTCCCAACACATGGGCACCGAAACGGGCCAGCAGCCGCACCAGGGCACCGTCGCCGCAGCCCACGTCGATCACCCGCTTGCCATCCAGCTTCAGCGTCTCCACGATGACATCGGTATTGCGGCGTCGGTCCACGGTGTCCTCCGTATCAATTCTACGAAATCATTAAGTGATCATGACAGCTTCTGTCGACAGATTCGACGCCGCCATCGTGTTGGGCGCCATGGTCCGTGCCGATGGCCGCCCAAGCCCCGCCCTGGCGAGACGGGTGGCCCACGGCGTCCGGCTGGCGCAGGCGGGAACCGTCGGGCATCTGCTGATGAGCGGCGGACCGGTGCGCCATCCCCGCCCGGAAAGCCTGGTGATGCGCGACCTCGCCCTGGCGGCCGGACTGGCGCCCGAGCGCATCCTCACCGAGGAGACCTCGGTCAACACCATCGGCAATGCCCGGGAGTCGCGTCCCATGGTCGAGGCAAGGGGCTGGACCCGGCTGCTGCTGGTGAGCGATGCCTGCCACCTGCCTCGGGCGATCTATGTCTTTCGCCGTCTGGGACTGGCCGTAAGCCCCGCCCCGGTCTGGCCCGAGGGACTGCCGAGGGCGGAATGGTGGCTGGCCTGGGCGCGCGAGGCCGCCGCCCTGCCCTGGACCGTCCTGCGGGTGGAGCGATCCCGGCTGGGCTGGTAATCCGACGGATCAATAAAAAATACGGATTTCATTTGAGGGAAGATTGACCAAGCTTCCCCGCTATTCGGCCATGCCGATGACCTGCATCTTGACCGGCACCGCCCCCAGATAGGTCATGTGCAGCCGCCGGGCGGCCCCCTGGGACAGGTCGATGGCGCGGCCGGTGAAGGGGCCGCGATCGGTGATGCAGACCACCACCGATTTCTTGCGATCCGGCCGGGACACCTCGACCAGCGTGCCGAACGGCAGGCTGGGATGGGCGGCGGTCAGTCCCTTGGGATTGTACTTCTCGCCATTGGCGGTGCGCTTACCCTTGAAGCCGGGGCCATACCAGGACGCGACACCATAGCTTTCGGCCCGCGATGGATGGGGGCCGATCAACTCGGCCTTGGCTGTGCCCGAAAGGGTGATCATGGCGGCAGCCGCCAGGATGGTCTTCGTCGGGGTCATGGCTATGAACCTTACAGTTCCTGGATACGGGCGCCATTCTGCCCGCGAAAGTGATAATTCTCTGTGAATAATCTCACATTTGCGAACGACTTGTAAACGACATTAGCCCGACCCGGCCAGGCAACAGACCACTTCGTTGAACACATCTAAATTAGGATAATTAAAAAGAATCTAATATCGCGTTGATCCACATCATTGCGGTTAATACGTATACGCGTAAATATCAGGCCCGAAGCGCCCCAGAGGCGACGCCACCCGAGGTGCGCTTCTTTGACTGAACCGACTCCGGGTTCGCGCGATATGCGGGCGCGCCCGGACTTCATCGGGGGGAACTAATGACTCTCAAAGCAGCTCTTCTGTCCTTGACCGTCGGTCTCGCGGTCACTTTCTCTTCGGCCTCGGTCATGGCCAAGCCCGCCGACGAGCCGATCCAGCCGATCCAGCCCGCCAAGGTCAAGAATGTCGGCCTGGTCGAATTGGGCAAGAAGCTCTATTTCGACACCCGCCTGTCCAAGTCGGGCTTCATTTCGTGCAATTCGTGCCACAACCTGTCCATGGGCGGCACCGACAACCTGAAGACCTCCATCGGCCACAACTGGAACAAGGGGCCGATCAACGCCCCGACCGTTCTGAATTCCAGCCTCAACGTCGCCCAGTTCTGGGATGGCCGCGCCAAGGACCTCAACGCCCAGGCGGGCGGCCCCATCGCCAATCCCGGCGAGATGGCCTCCAACCACACCCTGGCGGTGGAAGTGTTGCAGTCCATTCCGGGCTATGTGGCCGAGTTCAAGACGGTATTCGGCACCGAAAAGGTCACCATCGAAGAAGTCACCAAGGCCATCGCCGCCTTCGAGGAGACCCTGGTCACCCCCAATTCCCGCTTCGACAAGTGGCTGAAGGGTGACAAGAAGGCGCTGAAGGCCGACGAAGTGGCGGGCTACAAGCTGTTCAAGGACTCCGGCTGCACCGCTTGCCATAATGGCGCGGCGGTGGGCGGCAACTCGTTCCAGAAGATGGGCGTGGTCGAGGCCTATCAGGCCACCAGCCCGGCCGAGGGACGCGTGGGAGTGACCAAGGACGAGGCCGACCGCTTCAACTTCAAGGTCCCGACGCTGCGCAATGTCGAACTGACCTATCCCTACTTCCATGACGGCGAAGCCGCCACCCTGCCCCAGGCCGTCGACACCATGGGCCGCATCCAGCTTGGCAAGAAGTTCACCCCCGAGGAGAACACCAAGATCGTGGCCTTCCTGAAGACCCTGACCGGCGACCAGCCCAACTTCAAGCTGCCGATCCTGCCGCCGTCGTCCGACGCCACCCCGCGTCCGACGCCGTTCGACAAGTAAGGCGTCAAGCCTGTTTGAAGCCCCGGAGAGCCTGCGCTCTCCGGGGCTTTTTTCATGGGCGAGGCGGTATCGGTTGGCGGAAGCTGGGCCATTCTATATTGTATTGTGCCCCGCACGGCCCAATGGCCGCCCGCACACATGGATCGAGCACGTTATGGACCAGAGCAAGCGCGTCTACATCTATGACACCACCCTGCGCGATGGCGCCCAGACCCAGGGAGTGGACTTTTCCGCCGCCGACAAGGCGCGAATCGCGCGTGAACTGGACCGTCTGGGCATCGACTATATCGAGGGCGGCTGGCCGGGAGCCAATCCCACCGACGACGCCTTCTTCGCGGCGCCACCCGCCTTCAAGCGCTCGCGCCTGACCGCCTTCGGCATGACGCGGCGCTCGGGCCGCTCGGCCGACAACGATCCCGGCTTCAACGCCCTGCTCACCACCCCGGCCCGCATCGTCACCATGGTGGGCAAAAGCTGGGACTTCCAGGTCACCGTCGCGCTGGGCATCGAGCTGGACGAGAATCTGCGCATGGTCTCGGACTCGGTGGCCCATGCCAGGACCCGCATGGAAGAGGTGATGTTCGACGCCGAGCATTTCTTCGACGGCTACAAAGCCAATCCGGGCTATGCCCTGGCCGCGGTCAAGGCCGCCCATGAGGCGGGGGCGCGCTGGGTGGTGCTGTGCGATACCAATGGCGGCACCCTGCCCCACGAGATGGAGCGCATCGTCGGCGAGGTGATCGCGGCGGGCATCCCCGGCAGCCATATCGGCGTCCACTGTCACAACGATTCCGACACCGCCGTGGCCAATTCCCTGGCCGCCGTCAAGGCGGGCGCCCGCCAGATCCAGGGCACCCTGAACGGGCTGGGCGAGCGCTGCGGCAATGCCAATCTGGTCTCCATCATCCCCGCCCTGATGCTGAAGATGGGCTTCGAGACCGGCATCAATCCCGAGGACCTGCGGAACCTTGTTTCGGTATCCCGCGCGCTCGACGAGGTGCTGGACCGTCATCCGTCGCGCGGCCAGCCCTATGTGGGCGGTTCGGCCTTCGCCCATAAAGGCGGGCTGCACGTCTCGGCGGTGGCCAAGGACCCCAAATGCTACGAGCATATCGATCCGTCCTCGGTGGGCAATGTCCGCCACATCGTCATGAGCGATCAGGCCGGGCGCTCCAATCTGGTGGCGCGCATGGCCGAGATCGGCGTCGATCTCGACACGGTGAAGAAAGAAGCCCTGATCGGCGTGGTCGAGCAGATGCAGGTCGGCTTCGACCCGCGCGACGTCAAGGATCTGGTGGATCTGGTCAAGCATCTGGAGCACGAGGGCTATGCCTATGACCAGGCCGCCGCCAGTTTCGAGCTGCTGGTGCGCCGCGCCCTGGGCGAGGTGCCGGAATACTTCACCCTGGAACGCTACCGCGTCATCGACGAGCGCCGCCGCAATGCCAAGGGCGACTGGATCACCCTGTCGGAAGCCACCGTCAAGGTCGAGGTCGCGGGCAAGGAATATATCGAGGTGGGCGAAGGCACCGGCCCGGTCCACGCCTTCGACGTTGCCCTGCGCAAGGTGCTGACCACCGTCTATCCCGAGCTGACCGCCCTGGAGCTGAAGGACTACCGCGTCCGCATCACCGAAAGCACGGTGGGCACCGCCGCCAAGACCCGCGTCACCATCGAGAGCGAGGACGACCAGGGCCATCTGTGGACCACGGTGGGCGTGCACACCAATGTGCTGGAGGCCTCGCTGGAAGCGCTGCAGGACTCCATCACCTTCATGCTGTTCCGCTATCGCGACAAGGGCGTCAAGGCGGCATGAGCGACGCGGCACCGGCCCCCGGCCCCGCCATCATCCTGGTGCGGCCGCAACTGGCCGAGAACATGGGCACCGCCGCCCGGGCCATGCTCAATTGCGGCCTGACCGACCTGCGCATCGTGGCGCCGCGGACCAGTCCGCTGGACGAGCGCGCCATCGCGGCGGCCTCGGGCGCCGACCGGCTGTTGCTTGGCGCCAAGGTGGTGGAGACCACGGCCGAGGCGGTGGCCGATCTGCACCGGGTCTGGTGCACCACCGGACGCGACCGCTACATGGTCAAGCCGGTGGACACGCCGCGCCAGGCCGCCGCCGCCATGCGGGCGGTGGAGGCCGAGGGAATGCGCTGTGGCGTGCTGTTCGGCCCCGAGCGCACCGGGCTGGAAAACGACGATGTCGCCATCGCCGACACCGTGCTGACGGTGCCGCTCAATCCCGACTATTGCTCGCTCAACCTGGCCCAGGCGGTGCTGCTGGTGTCCTATGAGTGGTTCCAGATGGAGGCCGCCTCCACCCTGCCCGCCATGACCAAGGGCGCCGAGGGTCCCGCCTCCAAGGAGAAGCTGCTGACCTTCTTCAATCACCTGGAACGGGAACTGGATGAGTGCGGCTTCCTGCGCATCCCCGACAAGCGCCCGACCATGATCCGCAACATCCGCAACATGTTCCAGCGGGCAGGGCTCACGGGGCAGGAAATCCAGACGCTGCACGGCATCGTCCACGAACTGGTGACCTATCGCCACAAGAAGGGCGGCGCCTGAAAACGCCGCCCCCGCCGCCTCAGGCCGCCTTGCGATCCCGCAGATAGGTCGCCAGCTTGCCGTCCTCGATCCGGATGTGGTTCTTCAGCCAGTTGGAGACGTATTCGAACATCTTCGCCACCGCGTCGGGCTTTCCGTCGCCGATGGTTCCCCGCAGCTTGGCGAAGGTGTCGAGGAAGTCGCGGTGATGGCGGCGATGGGCGTCGATCTCGCCATAGCCGTGACGGTTCATCACCTCTTCCTCTTCCTTGAAATGGGCGGTGAGGACGTTGTCGACCATGTCGATCATGGACTGGGCGGCATGCTGGCCGCCGCCGCTCATCATCTCGGAATAGAGCCGGTTGACCTCGGCGAACATCTCCTGGTGATGACGGTCGATAGCGGCGATGCCCATGTTGAGGGCATTGTCCCATTCCAGCAGCTTCATCTCGGATTTCTCGGCGCGGACCTGGGACAGGAACCGTCCCACTTCGGCCCGCAGATACTCGGCCTGGCGCGACAGGTCGCTGGCGGAGGTATGGATATGCTCGGCCGCGCCGCCGGTATCACGGGCTGCCTGTTCCACCGCCACCACGCTGGAAGAGACCTCGGCGGTTCCCGCCGCCGCCTGTTCCACGTTGCGGGCGATTTCGGCCGTGGCCGCCGACTGCTCCTGCACCGCCGAAGCCACCGACGAACTGATCTCGCCCATCTGGTTGATGACTTGCGAGATGGAGTCGATGGCTCGCACGGCATTGGAAGTGCCTTCCTGCACCGCGCGGATCTGGGCGGCAATCTCCTCGGTGGCCCTGCCCGTCTGGGTGGCGAGATGCTTGACCTCGTTGGCCACCACGGCAAAGCCCTTGCCGGCGTCACCGGCGCGCGCCGCCTCGATGGTAGAGTTTTGTCCTATTAAACAAAAGATAAGACGCTGGATTATGCTCCACCCTCAGCATAAACTAAGGTTCCGCTTCGCTCGGACCGGAACCATGGCTCTCGCATTTTCCTACCTGCGCATGTCGCGCCCGGAACAGATCAAAGGCGACTCGCTCCGGCGTCAGCTTGAGGCATCACGTGAGTATGCCATCAAGCACGGCCTGACCCTCAACGAAACCATGCAAGACATCGGCGTATCCGCCTTCCGAGGTAAGAACCGCACCGAGGGAACGCTGGCGGCCTTTCTCGACCTGATCCGGGACGGCGACATTCCATCGGGATCGGTATTGCTGGTTGAGAACCTCGACCGGCTGTCACGGGAGCAGGTCTCCACCGCCCTGGCGCTGTTCCTGTCGATCATCGACGCCGGGGTTTCCATCGTCACCCTGTCGGACGGGCAAGTGTATTCCAAGGCGGAAGTGGATCGGGATTTCACCAAGCTGCTGATGTCCATTGTCTACATGGCCCGCGCCCATGATGAGAGCGCCATGAAATCAGCGCGGCTGGTCGAGAGCTGGAAGGCTAAGCGGGCTCGGGCTCAAGCCGATCCAAGGGCGAAGCTCACAGGGTGCGTTCCCGGATGGCTGACGCTCAACAAGGCTCGGACGGAATTCCGGGTTCGGGAAGATCGGGCGGCGATTGTCTGCCGCCTCTTCGAGGAATGTGCTTCTGGAATCGGCAGCCGGATGAGTGCGCGGAGGCTGAACGATGAAAATGTCACTCCGTTCGGGCGGGCCAAGGGCTGGCGCAACACAAGCATCCGCCAGATCCTGACGAACGAGGCGGTGATAGGGCGGTTCCAGCCCGGCGTAATGAAGGATGGGGTGCGGGTTCCGGAAGGTCCGCCCATCGAGGGCTATTTCCCGGCCATTGTGCCCGAGGCTCTGTTCTTCCGCGCCCAGAAGGCGATGACCGGGCGGCGGAAAGGATCGGCGGGGCAGGATCGAGGAACCTGTGCCAATTTGTTTCGCGGGCTTGTCAGATGCGCCTATTGCGGCGGCCCAATGTATTATCACACCAGCGGCGGCCTGCCCGAGGGGCAGGGCTGGCTGCAATGCGATATCGCCCGCCGCCGGGTTCGGAAAGATGGGGAACTCGTATGCTCCCACATCAAAACCTATCCTTATGAAATGCTCGAAAGGCACGTCCTCGCCTGCTTGCCCGATATCGACATCAGCCAGATGCTCGATTTTGAAAATCAGGCGACCGCCGCCCTGCGAGAAGAGCATGGCCAAGTGGAGGCCCGGCTTGACTCCGCCTTGGCCAAGCAGAAGCGTCTGGTGGCGATGGCGGAGGAGGTCGAGCCCGGTGACGGTGACGAGGTTGACGATGCCTTGGCTGGCCGAATCGCGGAATTGCGATCGGAAATCCGCTCACTACGAGCCCGCCGAAAGGAATTGGAGGGACGCCTTCAATCGACAGGGGCGGCAGTTGTGAACGGCGAGCATGAACTGATGATGGCCGCATTGGAGCACATGCAGCGCCTGGACGAGATCGACGACCGCTCGGAGCGCTACCGGGCCAGAGCCAGCTTCGCACAGGATCTGAAGCGGTTCATTGAGCGGATCGATATCAACGAAGCCTTTGCAGACGTCATTCCCCATGGCGGCGAGGGCATTGCCCTTATTCTCGATGCCAAGGCCTTCGCAGGAATGATGGAAGGGAATCAAGCGTAAAGGGTGTTCTAAAGTGCTTGCTTGGGCTATCTGACCGCTATGCCCCGGCAACCGCCACTCGTCGGGAGCGTCCGATATGACCCTGTTGTGCCAAGATCCATCACTCGTACCTGTTATCCAGAGCGACTTAATTGGGCAGGAAGCAGATGTCATGTTAGTTATCGGCGATTTGGTTCGGGCCATGACGACGGCGACGGTCACGGAATTTCCAATCTGCTCGGAGCAGTGATTGGCATCACTCTCCAATTCCAAAATGGAAGGTGGCTTGCCTCATTCCTGCCATGGTGTCGCGCTACGCTTTCCATCTTGACTGACGCGGGGCACATTCGCCTCTGTCTAACAATCCCGGAGGTTTCCATGAGCCATAAGCTGTTCGGCACCGTTGCCCTTGCTGCCTTGATCGCTGCTGGATCGGCGTTTGCCGCCGATGCTCCGCCTGCCGCGTCTTCCGCACCCGCTGCGGCCGCGGCAACAACTGCACCCACTACGCAAGCCACGCCTCCTGCCGCCAGTTCGACGCCTGCAGCCACGGCTGCCCCGACCCCGGCGCCGACGGTGGTTCCTGCGCCGGTCGCCGCCGCGCCGGTCGCGACGCCCCCCGCCGTTGCCCCGGCTCCCATGACGGCCATGCCCGCCAAGACGGAGAAGCCACGTGTCTCCGCATGCACCCGCGCAATCCATTCGGCCGAGCATGCCCTGAAGATGTCCAAGGCCAAGCCGGAGGCCATTGCAGGTGCCTGGCAGCATATCCAGGCCGCAAAGCAGGCGCGGTCCAAGCACATGAGCGACGCCTGCAAGTCGGAAGCGGCCGCCGCCACCAAGATGTCCAACATGATGTAATCATTTGGCAGGGGGGAGAGGAGATAAAATTCTTTCCCCTCACCGGCGTGGTCATTGTCATGGAAATTACCGACAACCAGTCGCTGACCTTGCCCCTGATGGCGGTGGCTGTGAACGCCTACGGCGTGTCATGGCTGGGGTGCCCCGCCCCCATGTACCACAACTCGTCTTAGGGTCAGGACCCATAAAATTCCTTTTATGGGTCCTGACCCTAGAACAGCGCCGCATTGATCAGCCGATGGGTGACGATGCTGGAGACATAGCCCGCCGCCACCGCCCAACTCCATTTCAGGTGTGAGCCGAAGGTATAGACACCGCGCGCCTGCCCCATCAGCGCTACACCGGCAGCGGAACCGATGGACAGCAGCGAGCCGCCGACGCCGGTCGTCAGGGTGATCAGCAGCCACTGGCCCAAGGACATGTCGGGCTGCATGGTCAGCACCGCGAACATCAGCGGGATATTGTCGAGGATGGCCGACAGCACGCCGATGATGACATTGGCGCTGGTGGCGCCCAACTGACCGTAAAGCAGGTTGGACATCACCGACAGATAGCCCAGCACCCCCAAGGCCCCCACGCACATCATCACGCCATAGAAGAACAGCAGGGTGTCCCACTCCACACGGGCGATCTTACGGAACACATCAAAGGGGTTTTCGGTGGACGCTCCCCGGCGGCCATGGGTTTTCATCAGGACATAGCCCAGCAGCAGCAGATAGCCCAGCCCGGTCATCATGCCGATCACGGGGGGCAGATGCAGATAATTATGGAAGCAAATGGCGGTAACGATGGTCAGGGCGAACAGGACCAGGACGCCCCAGGCTCCGGGCTTGAGCTTCACCACATCGTCGCTGGCCTCCGGCTTGCCGCCGGGCAGAGCCAGATGCATCAGGGCGGCAGGCACAACGAAGTTGACCACCGACGGCAGGAACAGTCGAAAGAAGTCGTTGAACTGGACCATACCCTTTTGCCAGACCATCAAGGTGGTGATGTCGCCGAACGGGCTGAAGGCACCGCCAGCATTGGCGGCAACCACGATATTGACGCAGGCCATGGCGACGAAACGGGGAGAATCCTTGCCGACCGCCAGAACCACCGCGCACATGACCAGGGCGGTGGTCAAATTGTCGGCCACCGGCGAGATGAAGAAGGCCAAGGTTCCGGTCAGCCAGAACAAGGCGCGGTAGCCAAAGCCTGAGCGGACCAGCCAGGCCCGAAGCGCATCGAACACCCGGCGTTCCTCCAGGGAGTTCACATAGGTCATGGCGGCCAGCAGGAACAGCATCAGCTCGGCATATTCGAGGAAGACGTGGCGGATGGGTGCCTCAAGGGCGTGCGGCAGGCCCTGGGCGTTGTAGACCAAGGCAATCATGATCCACAGGATACCCGCCGCCACGACCACCGGAATGGATTTGCGCAGATGGGTGGTTTCCTCGGTGATGACCAGGGCATAGGCGAAAACGAACACCGCCACGGCGGCAAGTCCGACCCAATGGCCGGTCAGATCGGGCAGGTTCTCGGTCAAATGCTGTCTCCCTCGGTGGCGGTCAGGACCACCCTGTTACGGCCGTCTCGCTTGGCTTGATACAGGGCCTCATCGGCAAGTTTCAGGGCCTCATCCACGGTATGGGTGCCAACAACGGCACCGATGCTAACGGTCACGGACAAGGATTGCTCTTCCCAATCCAACCTGCTCAGTTCCACGGCGGCACGGATACGTTCAGCGGCGATCAATGCACCTTTTTGCGCTGTTTCCGGCATCAGCACGGCGAATTCCTCGCCACCCATGCGCCCAAATACATCAACCTGCCGCAAACACCGCCCCACCACGGTGACAAACAGCCTAATGACTTCGTCGCCCGTGTCATGGCCGTGGCGGTCGTTGACCTGCTTGAAGTGATCGATGTCGAGCATCATCACGGTCATGGGATGGCCATATCGCTTGGCCGATTCCGTCAGTGCCCGGCCCCGTTCCAGAAAAGCGCGGCGGTTGAGAATTCCCGTCAAGGGATCAGTGGTGGCCAGAACTTCCAATTGCCGCTCGAATTCCGCCCGTTCAACGGCATAGCGGCCAAACACCTCGAACCACAGAGCGATGACCGCGCTGGCAATTGCGGACAGCCAAGCCGAGGGAATGATCGGGACATTATGGTGCCAGACCACATTGTCGAAGGCATCGAACAGGCTGGTCAGGCCGAGGCCGAGCAAGGTCGCTATGCCACTCAACATCATGAGGAGGCGGCCATTCCTTGCCCGGCATCGGACAGCACAAGTCCCGAGACGAACGGTGACCACGAAGGCGGTCAGGGCCACCGCTACGGTCAGCACACCATAGGCATATCCAGCCCATGGCAGCGGCATCAGAACGCCTCCTCCCAGTTTCGCGACAGCCGCATGGCGCAATTGATCAGCCCGACCATGGAATAGGTCTGGGGGAAATTGCCCCACAATTCGCCGCTGCGCGGGTCGATATCCTCGGACAGCAGGCCCAGTGGATTGCGCCGCGCCAGCACGGTCTCGAACAGGGTTCTGGCTTCGTCACGCCGCCCCAGCGCCGCCAGGGCGTCGATATACCAGAAAACACAGATGACGAAGGCGGTGGACGGTCGTCCGAAATCGTCCTCGGCCACGTAGCGATAGAGGAAGTCGCCTGTCTTCAGATTGGCGGCTACCGCATCCACCGTGGCGGCGAAGCGGGGATCATCGGCGGGGAGGAAATCCACTTCGTGGAGCAGCAGCAGGGTGGCATCCAACTCAGCCCCGCCGAAGGTGGAGGCGAAGCAACCCAGTTCCACATTCCAAGCCCGCTCGCAGATGATGGAGTGCAGCCGGTCGGATTCCTTGCGCCAGTAGATGGCGCGGTCGGTCTGGCCGATGTGGCGGGCGATTTTGGCCAGACGGTCACAGGCGGCCCAGCACATGACCGAGGAAAAGGTGTGGACCGAGGCGATGGTGCGCAATTCCCACGGCCCGGCATCAGGCTTGTCGAAAACGGTGACGGCGCGATTGCCCTGGCGCTCCAACTGCTCGAACAGTGGCGCACTACCGGGATGGGAAAGCCGCTGGTCGAAGAAGGCATGGGTCGAGGCCAGCACCACGCTGCCATAGACGTCGTTCTGGATCTGGACATGGGCCTGGTTGCCCACCCGAACCGGGCCGAAGCCGTGATATCCGGCCAAATGGGGAATGGTGACCTCGTCGATGGAGGTATCGCGGGTGATGCCGTAGACCGGGCGCAACTCGCCGTCCTTGGCTTCCTCGACGATGTCGTTGATGAAGCGCAGATAGTCTTCCATGGTCCGGGTGACGCCGAGACGGTTCAGGGCATGAATGACGAAATAGGCGTCGCGCAGCCAGCAGAAGCGGTAATCCCAATTGCGCTGGGTCTCCGGCGCTTCCGGGATGGAGGTGGTCAGTGCCGCGACAATGGCACCGGTTTCCTCGAAATTGCACAGCTTCAGGGTGATGGCGGCGCGGATTACCGCGTCTTGCCATTCGAACGGGATCGACAGCGAGCGGACCCAACTGCGCCAATGGTCCAGGGTCCGCTCGAACAGGTCGCGCGCCGTGGTTTCCACCCCGGCCTGCAGGCTTTCGTCGCTGCCCAGCAGGAGGTCGATGGGACGGTCGAGGACAAAGGGCCGTTCCTCGGTGATATAGGACACTGGAGCGTTGGTGGTTAGGCGCAGGGTCTGGGCGGGCGAGACATAGCGAAGATGGTTGCTGCCTCGGGTGACCTGGGGCTTCAGTCCACCGTTCTCAAAGCCGGGCCGCAGCCGCACCAGCACGCGCGGGCGTCCCTGTACTGCCCTGATCCGCCGGACGATCATGGGGGGGCGGAAGATGCGTTCATAAAGGGCGAAGCGCGGCGCGAAGTCGGTGACCTCGGCAATCCCGCCATGATGGTCATAAAGCGTGGTGCGCAGGATCGCCGAGTTGGGCAGATAGGCCTGTTCCGAATGAAGCTGATCGACCAGTTCGATGGAAAACATGCCATCGGCTTTCTGGTCATTGAGCAGGGCATGGAACACCGCGTCGCCGTCAATGCGGGGAAAGCACCCCCAGACGATGGTGGCCTGGGCATCCACCAAGGCGGCGATGCTGCAATTGCCGATGATGCCGAGGTCAAGGCTGTGCATGTCCATTGCCTCCTTGCAAAGCGATATTCAGGCCATCGAGCCAGTGGCGGAGGGATTCCGGATCAGGAAAGCGGAACTGTGCCTTGGTCGTCGGGCTATTCCCCACATGGATGGAAAGCCCGTACATGCGATTGACGGCGGCGAAGCCGCTCTCGTCGGTCACGTCGTCTCCAGCGAAAACCGGCCGTCGCCCCGCATACGGGCGAACCTGCATGAAGCGCTCGATGGCGGAGCCTTTTCCGACCCCGGCGGGAATGATCTCGATCACCGATTTTCCCTCCAGCAGGTCGAAGCGGCGCGGATCCGTCGCGACGGCGGCCTCGGCCACGTCCCAGACGGCGGCTTCCTGCTCGGGAGCGGCGCGGAAATGCAGGGCAAGGGACACGCTTTTGCGCTCCAGCATGACGCCTGGAAGCCTGCGCCTGGCGGCCTCGATCCCGGCGAGGAGACCATCGGGCCAGGGCGGCTGGGGGATGAACGTCTGGCCACCGAGCCGCCATTCCGCTCCGTGGCAACCCACCGCATCGCGATTGCCGGGAAAAAGGCTGTCGATACTGTCGAGAGAACGGCCACTGACCAGCGCCAAGGCTCCACCAAATCTCCGTGTCAGGGCATCCAGCAAGGTCAACAAATCCTTGGGCACCACCACATCGCCGGGCGTTGACGCGAGGTCGAGCAAGGTGCCGTCGATGTCCAGGAACAGCGCCCAGGCGGCATGATCAACCGGGGGCAGGATTTCGGTCTGCATCATGTGCCTCCCGTCGTGATGGCACGGCGCGTCACTGCGGCGATGCGATGTTCGATATTGTGGCGCTTGCGCATGCGGGCGGCATCCAGCAGCATCCGTCCCGCCCAGAAGTAGATGTTGTTCTCGCCCACCATCTCGCGCATCAATCTCATCCGCTCTTGCCGCTGCTCGGCCGGCATGGACAGGCCCATATGCAGCGCCTCGCCCATGGCCCGGACGTCATAGGGATTGACGATCAATGCTTCGCGCAATTCACGCGAGGCCCCGGCGAAGGTGGACAGCACCAGCACGCCGTCGTCGTCGTCCCTGGCGGCGACGAACTCCTTGGCCACCAGATTCATGCCGTCGTGCAGACTGGACACCAGACAGACGTCGGCGGCACGGAACAGGGTAAAGACCTCCTCGGGCTCGTGATGCCTTGGCACCAGAATGATCGGCAGCCAGCCCTCGCGGCCGAAGCATTTATTGACGGCTTCAGCCGCTTTTTCAGCCTCGTCCTGGGTCTCGCGATAGGCGGAAAGGCGCGAACGGGTTGGGGCAGCGATCTGAAGCAGGGTAAAACGGCCGATCCACTCGGGATGGGCTTCCAGCAGGCTTCCCACCGCATGGAAGCGGTCGGCGATGCCCTTGGTGTAATCGAACCGCTCGACCCCCACGGCAAGCATGGTGTCACGGCCAATGCCGAATCCCTTTCGGACACTTTTCCGGCATTCCTCCACCGGAGGCTGGACGCTCAGGGCGGCGGGCGGCCATTCAATGGAGATGGGATAGGGACGGACCTGGGTGGTGCATCCGCCGGCGCTGATGGTGCTGTGCTCGCGGTCGATATGGCACTCAAGGAAGCGGTCCACGGAATCCAGGAAGTTGTTGCAGTGGAACTGGGTGTGGAAGCCCAGGATGGATGAGCCCAGCAGACCCGAGAGTATCTCCTCCTTCCACGGACAGATGCTGAAGACCTCGGGGTTTGGCCAAGGAATATGCCAGAAGGTGATGATGGTCGCCTCGGGCAGCCGCTCGCGCACCATCTTGGGCAGCAAGGCGAAGTGGTAGTCCTGGACCAGAACCACCGGGTTGGGTGTCTTGGCCTCGGCAACCACCGCATCGGCGAATTTCTGGTTGACCGCGACATAGTGCTCCCAATCCGAGGCGCGGAAAGTGGGGCGGACGAAGGCGATATGGCAAAGCGGCCACATCCCCTCATTGGCAAAGCCGTAGTAGTAGCCGTCCTGCTCCTCATCTGTCAGCCATAGGCGGCGAAGGGTATAAGCAGGCGCATCCGGCGGCACAAGAAGGTGGTCATGCTCATCCACCATGGTCTGATCGGCCGAGCCGCTGCCATGGGCGATCCAGGTGCCGCCGCAGGCTCGCATGATCGGCTCCAACGCCGTTACCAAACCACTGGCCGGACGCTGCAAGACCACCTTGCCGTCCTCAAGATTATGGATGTAGGGCTCGCGGTTGGAGATCACCATCACCTCGGCACCGGGCAATTCATTGCGCAGCACACTTCGCAGGCTGTCGGGACTCCAATCGACGCGGATGGCTTCGCTCAGGACGCGGGGCGTATCCAGATCCCGCAGCATCTTGCGCATTTCTTGAACCAAGGGAGCGACATCGGGCGACATGGCGGCGTCATCCTTCGCATCCGCTTGGCCCGACAGCCCCTTGCGGATCGCTTTAACCCAGCCGCGCAGGGTCAGGCGGGCGACCACGACAGTCACGCCAGCCGCCCCCAATCCCAGCAGGGCGAGAAAGCCGGCGAGATAGAGTTCGGCGCTGTCGCTGCGGCGTTCGATGAAGCGCAGATCATGGAGTATGACCAGACGGCCCAGATAGGTATTGTCGGCGGCCAGGGCGAAAGTGGCGACCAGGACCGGTCCGCCGTCAATATGTTCGACGGCGAAGGCATGATCCAAAACAGGCGCCGGAGGACACGCCAACCCCTTCGGCCACGCCACGGAATGCTGGGTCAATTGGCCGTCGGGCGTGCACAGCGCCAGGGCCAGCAGACGCTCGTCCTGGGTGATGTGCTTGAACAGGGCGTCGATCTTGCGGTCGGCCTTGGTAAGGACCAAGCCGTTGACCGTTTCCTGGATGGAGTTGAACACCAACTGCGAGCGCATCTCCACATCGGCCCGGAACCAGCGTTCCACCAACGAGCCGACCAGCGGCGCTCCACCCCAGGCTATACCGCCCAGCACCAGGAGAAGGGGGAGGACGAACCGGATTGCCATTCGCATGGACTGTCTCCTCTATTGCCCTGCGGTGGGGCATATGCCATCGGGACAGGGAGTCACCTCCGTCACCGCGCGCAATTCCCATAGGCTGCCCTGGGTCTTGTTCAGTTGCTCCCAACGCGAGGGGGCCAAGGTCAGGGCGCCGGTAAGGCGAACCCGTTCTCCAACCAAGGGGATGGGCGCGCCATCTGCATCCACCCGACCTTCCACCATTCTGGCTGGTACCGTCGCCACAACAGCGTGACGAATGCTAAAGCGCCCTTTCAGGAAGGACGGCTTCTTGGGCAGCAATCGGAGCTGGTAGCTTCGCTCGACCGGGGCTCCGCATCGCGACACTGATGGCCTGACGGCAATTGCGCGGACGAGATATCCCTCGGTAACGATAACAGAGCCCTCAACCTTTGGGTTGGGTTTGTTCGGCAGAGCTTGAACATCCTTCAGCGACATGGCGCGGGGTTGAGCACCCGATTGGGGGGCAGTCGGCTGAGGGCAGGCGGTTTCTTTCGCCAATGCTTCCCCGGCCACCATCATCACCGAGATGGCCAGTGCGCTCATGGCGATGTGCCTTACGCCCCGGCGACCCGCCACTCGGTTCCCCAACCACACCGTCATGAATTCTGGCCACATGACGCCCTCCATTGCGGTGGAGGCATGACGAAAATCGATTGGGTCGGGGTGCCGAGCTGACGGAGCGTCGGCACCGGCCGCATCAGCCCGTGCCCTCTTCGTATTCCAATGGCTTTCCGGATGGTCCTGGCTGCCCAAAAGCATGCCCGCCTCCTTCGATCAATTTTTCAAAACATCAATATTTGAATTATCGATTGTGGCGAGATGATGGTGAGGCTAGGATTCCGGCAGCCATAAAGGCGATTCGCAAAAGGTCAGTTTTGAAGAAGTGGCTTGGACTTCCTTCAGGCCGGCTTGGGTCGGGGTCCATGCATCGGCGAAAGACCTGGCATCCGACGCCTTTGGGTCACGAAGTGCTGATGGACCGAAACCCGTTGGATGGCCGGATTTTATGAAAGCGGCCATCTGCCGCTATCTTTCCCGCCCCCGCTCCCTTTCCGGCTCCGTCATGGCGACGTCCTGGATGGTTAGCAGTGTGTCACGGAGCCAACGAACTGCCTGCCGGTGACGCTGATGGAGGGGGACGCCACCATGGAGGCGGATCCAGGCACCGATTCCTTCGGACACTAGACGAGACGGATTGACCAGAATCGAAGCATGCCCCAGAAGCTTGGCCCCCACTTCCATCAGGTACAGCATGCGCTTGCGCGCCCGGGTCACCATGGCAGCCTGCCAACCGCCAAACTCCTGCAATTCGTCAGCATATTCGGCAAGCTGACGTTCGTACTTGGCCCATTCTTCGTCGCCCTTGCCATTGCGCAAGGCTTCCACGGCGCGCGTGTCACACTGCCATGACTCAAATTCCTGGCGAAGACCACGGCGCTCAAGGAATGTCCCAAGATCCTTCTTTTGCGCCGTGACAATATCGCGCTGGGCTTCCAAATCAGCGAGGATAACCAAGTGTTTTTGGACCGCTTCCTCGCCCCGGACGCGCACCTCTTGGGCCGCGGCTTCGGCGGCCTGCGCCTTGGCGTGTGACACGACCGCCTCCTGTTCGGCGGTCTTGGCGGTAAGCGCGGCCATCTCGGCGGCATGTCGTAGAGCCTTCATCTTGGCCTCCTCCATAAGGGCAATGTTCCGAGCGTGATGAGCCTCCACCTGTCTCTCGACGGCGGCGGCTTCGTGTTCCTTGATCCTGGCGTAGAATTCGCGGATGGGCTGATGGTGAGCCCGGCTGTGACGCTGGCCTCGGATCAGCCCGAGCGGCTCCATGACAACGGCATAGCGATCCTGACGAGCCGCGAACGCTTCCTTGCCGCTTCCCATGATTTTGTCATGGTTGAGAGTCCATCCGGTAGCGGTGGCGGCCTTCGTCCCGTCCTTACGGGGACGGCCCCGCCCCTTCTTTTGCACCTCGACAGCGGTGGCGCACCAGACATGGGCGTGACAAACGGATTCGTCATGGTGGATGACGACGGTGACCAGATTGTCACCGAATTCAGCACGAAGAAAATCCAGAGTCACCGACCGCCACGTCGCCAGCCGATCAGGGTCGCAATCACCGTCACGCCCGGAATGGCCATTGTCGGCGAAATATGTGCTGGAGGCCGTGAGGAGCAGTTCCCGAGCCACCACTTGACCGGGCTTTGGTTCCAGTCCGACGGCGGCAAGGCGGGTCCGAACATCCTTCACCACGTCGCCGCTGCCGACCAGCACCTCGTTCAGCGGGGAACGATCCGGGTCGATGTTGGCGCCCAGCCATGGCGCATCCCGCATGGTGTGCTGGGCGGCTTGGCGCAGTTCCCCCCAGGTGTGGCTCTTTCGTCCATGCCGCAAGATGCAAAATGGCCCCCTATCGCCGTCGTTGTCATTTGCCGCTATTGCCATGGCTTCCCCCGTAAAATCTCCCCCGCCGTCGACATCGGGCGAAAAATAAAACCGGCAAGGGGAAAAATGCAGCTCGCCTAAAAGGCGGCACCTACGCCGTCGGGTTTCCCGTTGGGAAAGCCGACCTGTAGGCAAGGGCGCTGCCCTTAACCCGAAGTGTAAAATCGTGCTGACCGAAACATCCGATTCGTCGGCGCGAAGGCGATGACAAAGCGGCATCGCCGGCCAAAGCCGTGATGCCCAGCCAGTGCCGACGGGGTGCCGACGCCCTGCTGACGCCGCCAAATCGGCCCGAGAGGCGCGGATTTCCTGGGGGTCGCGGGCATTGTGCCGACGCTGACGCCGGGGTCGCCACGGAGCCGAAAACAAATTGCCGAATCCACTTGATGGCCGCCGACGGGGGCCTAGGTCAACGAAAGCGGACGACGGTGTCCGCCCCATCAGGAGACCCGCCATGCCCAAGCCCACCCGCCCTAAACGCCCCAAGACACCGCCCATCGATCCGCGACAGATGGATCTGCTCGACTTCATCGCCGCAGGCAAGCTGAACGGCGAGCGGGGTGAGACCCTGCGCGGCCTGATGGCCGCCAAGCCTGATCCGCGCAGCTGGCGCGGCACGACCATGGTTCCGCCCGGCACCCTGTTGGACCGGGTGGTGGCCCTGTTCCAGCGGACCACGGACTTCCCGCTGGAGCTGCCGGCCTTCCTTGTGCTCCACGCGTTGGCGGCCTATCTGCTGGAGCGCGAGGTTGTGATCGAGGTGGCCGGAACCAGGCTGAAGCCGGATCTGTGGTCCACCCTGCTCGCGTCCAGCGGGGCGGGCAAGACCAAGACCGCTTCGGTGCTGAAGCGGGTGATGCCCATGCGGCTGTTTCCCGAAACCACCTCGGCGGCACGCTGGATCGAGGAGATGGAGACCCATAACAAGTGCCTGTGGCTTCAGGACGAATGGGCGCAGCTCCTCAAGCGCATAGAAAGCCAGACCTGGGCGGAGGAGATGCGGGGCTACCTTCTCACCCTTCACGACAATCAGGAGATGTCGCGACGGACAAAGACAGGGTCGCTGGTCATCGAGGATCCGGCCTTGGTCATCTTCGGCACGACGGTTCTGGAGACCTTCAACCAGAACGTCTCGGTCGAGTCCATGCTGGATGGCTTCATGCAGCGATTCGGCATCATTATCGGTGATGCCGATCCGAAGCGCACGCCCGACATGTTCCCCATCTACCGGGTGGAGGAGCCGGGCAACCTCGCCCCGCTGCATACCGCCTGGGAGGCGATCGCCGCCGTGCCGCTGCACCGGACCTATACGGTGACGCCGGAGGCCGAAGCGGAATTCGAGGCCGGTTTCCGCAATCATTTCCAGCAGCACAATTCAATCCCCCCATCGTTCTTTAGGCGCGTCCTTTGGCGGGGGTTCAAGCTTGCGGTGGTCTACCACGTCATGCTGGGCAAGGCTGACGCCGACATCGACGCCGAGGACATGGGCTGGGCCATGCGAGTGGCGCTGCTGCACCTGACCGATGCTCGCCGACTACTGGACGGGTATCACCTCACCGAGTTGGAGGACATCGTGGTCAAGGCCGAAGCCTACCAGGCGAAGATCGGCCGGCGGCCGAGCAAGCGGGAGCTGATATCCCGGGTGCGGGGAATTCGCAACAATGCCATGGCAGAGTTCGTGCTGGAGTTGATGTCACCGCTGCCGGGGGCCAATGACAACACGGGCCCGACCGATGACAAGGTCGCCGCATGAGCGGCCATGACAAGCTGGCGCGGATCAGCGCCATCGTTGACGGCAAGGATTGGCGGGCGGCGAACAGGCCGCCCCTGAGCTACCGCGGCCGAGTTGCAGGAGCCTACTTCTATGATGGAGCATTTGACTGGTCGCAGCAGACCGCCCGCCAGGGCGCAAGACAGGGCGATGTGCTGGCCGCGATCAGAGAGCCCGACAATCCCTATGACCGCCACGCCATCGCCTTGTGGACCTTTGACGCCCAGGTCGGCCATGTTCCGGCGAACGTGGCCTGTGACTTGGCCCCCCTGATGGACGCAGGACACCCTCTCTGGGTCCAGGTATGGCGCGAGGCGATCACGGATGAGCCGTCCAATATCGAGATTGTCTATTTCGGTCCCGCCATTGATGAATGGCGCGACCGGCAATGACGGCGCCGGTGATTCGGGATGGCAACCGTCTGGAAGATGCCGCCCATCCCCATCCAGGCCCGTAGCAGGGGGGGCGTATGACCGGTTCGGCACGGAGCACTCCATTGAGCGCATTGCCGCTCGGGTGGTCTCCTAGCGGTGAACGACCGAGCGGGTGCGTTCAGCGGCACAGTATCATCAGGCTGCGAGGGAAAGCGGTGTCCTACACGGCGAAGATTGTACTTGTTTAATAGAACGAAACTTGGTGGCGTTGAGCGCCAGCAGATTGGTCTGGGCGGCGATATCGTTGATCAGGTTGACCACTTCGCCGATCTTGGCCGCGTTCTCGGACAGGGCACGGACCTGATCGGTGGTGGACTGAGCCTCCTGTTCCGCGCGCGCGGCCACCGACTGCGAGCGTTCGACCTGGCGGGCGATCTCGCTGATGGAGGAGGACAGTTCCTCGGTGGCCGCCGCCACCGTCTCCACATTGGCCGAAGCCTGCTGCGAGGCCGAGGCGACGGTGCTGGCCTGGGCGCTGGTCTCCGACGCGGTTCCGGCCATCTGGCTGGAAGACGCCTGCAATTCGGTCGCCGCCGAGGTCACGGTCTCGATCACCTTGCCGACGCTGTCCTCGAAGGTGCTGGCCAGTTGGCGCAAGGCCGCCTTGCGCTCGGCTTCGGATCGGGCCTTCTGCGCCTCCTGCTCACCCTCCAGCTGCTTGACCCGGACAAGCTGGTTCTTGAAGTGCTCCACCGCCTTGGCCATCAGTCCGATTTCGTCACGACGGTCGGCATGGGGAACCTGGACGGGCAGATTGTTGGCGGCCAGATCGCCCATCACCCGGGTCATGGCGTTCACCGGCTTGGTAATGGAGCCCCCCACCAGCCAGGCGATCAACAAGCCCAGCACCACCGCCGCCGCCATGGCAATACGGGTGTACAGTTCCGCCTGATGGCTGACGGCCTCGGCGTTCTTCATGAAGGCCTCGGCTTTATCAAAGGAAAAGGCGATGACCTTGGTCAGGGTGGCGTTGACCTGGGCCACCTGATTGGCGCCCAGGGTCTTGGTGATGGTGGCGGCATCCTCGCGGCGGCCGTCGCGAATGGCGGCGATCACCTGATCGCGGATCGGCTTCCAGTCGGCGAAGGCCTTGGCGGCCGCCTCGACGTCGCTCTTGTCACCGAGGAAGCGTTCGCGAACCAGGGCGAACTTCTCGTAGACCTTCTTCTCGCGGGCATCCACGTCGGCCACCGCCTTGACCAGTTCCTCCGGATTGGAGGCCAGGGCCACATCCTTCATGGACCGGTGCATGGCGACGATATTGGTGTTCGCCTCCTGCAAGGCATTGGTGACCGTGAAGGGGTGGCGGTAGAGCTTGACGGTAAGCTCGGTCAGACGGTCGTCGGTGGCGTCGCCCAGCAGCCCGATTCCCAGGGTCAGCACCAAGATCAAGGCAAAACCGACATAGAGGCGGGCGGAGATCTTGAGATTGGACAGCAGCGACATGGCCGGGCCTCCCCCTAGGAATTCTGGAACAATATCGTCGACAGATGCGGGTGAAAGGCAGGGCTTGATCCGATACGTCGAAGGATCAGACCCCATCACTATGGGCACAGGCCACTCACACTCTCGGGCATATGCATTAATGCATAATACACAACGCAAATCCGAGCGAAAGCCGGTTTATCGCCAAATTTGATCATTTGTTACACTGCGCCAATATATTAGAATTACAAACTTAACCGATTGATTTACTTATTGGCGCTGGCAGCTTTCCGTTCCGGCACATGCCTTCCAACCGGAACAGCGGCGGGGTTTCGCCGAAAGGCGCACCAATCATTTGACAAGCCGCCCCCGATCCGTATAGTTCGCCCCCTCACTCCCGAGAAAGCGGGTGCGTGGCCGTCAGGCTTGTGCATCCCTCCCCGGCGAAGGCCGGACCAGGATGATCGGGACAACCGCAAAAGGCTGAACAATTCGGCCAGAAGGAAGACCATGAGCAAGCGTATCGAAGCCAAATACAAGATCAATCGCCGCCTGTCGGCCAATCTGTGGGGCCGCTCCAAGAGCCCGCTGAACCGTGGCAAGGAGAACCCTCCCGGCCAGCACGGCCAGCGCCGCAAGAAGCCGTCGGACTTCGGCACCCAGCTGATGGCCAAGCAGAAGCTGAAGGGCTATTACGGCAATATCGGCGAGAAGCAGTTCCGCAAGCTGTATGACGAGGCCGTGCGCCGCCGTGGCGACACCTCCGAGAACCTGATCGGCCTGCTGGAGTCCCGCCTGGACGCCATCGTCTATCGCCTAAAGTTCGCCCCCACCCCCTTCGCCGCCCGGCAGCTGATCAACCACTGCCACATCCAGGTCAACGGCGCCCGCGTCAACATCCCGTCCTATCGCTGCAAGGATGGCGACGTGATCTCGGTCAAGACCAAGTCCAAGGACATGGCCCTGATCGTCGAAGCCGCCCAGTCGCCCGAGCGTGACGTGCCCGACTATCTGGAAGTCGATCACAAGGACATGAAGGGCAAGTTCATCCGCGCTCCCAAGCTGGGTGACGTTCCCTACGCCGTGCAGATGGAACCCAATCTGGTCGTCGAATTCTATTCGCGCTGATCGGTTCCTTCGGACCATCGATGGCAAAGGCCTCCCGCTTCGGCGGGGGGCCTTTTTCATGACCGGGCCGCCCGCGCTTCGTCAAGGCCAAGGCGCGCGAAAGCCCCGCGCCGGATGAACCGGGGCGGGGCCATCGACAACAAACGAGGGGATCAGGCGGCGGCGACGCCCTTGTCGGACATCAGCTGCTTCAACTCGCCGCTGGCGGCCATCTCGCGCACGATGTCACAGCCGCCGACGAATTCGCCCTTCACATAGAGCTGCGGCAGGGTCGGCCAGTTGGTGTACTGCTTGATGCCTTCGCGCAAGGAAGGGTCGACCAGGATGTCGATGCCCTTGAACTTGACGCCCAGGTCGGTCAGCACCTGCACCACGGCGGCGGAAAAGCCGCACTGCGGGAACATGGGGGTGCCCTTCATATAGAGCACCACGTCGTTCTCGGTGATGTCCTGCTTGATGCGGTCGAAGACGGGGTTGTTCATCGCAATGGCTTCCTCGAAAAACTGGAATTGCTTCAATCTAGGCGCTGATGCACCGCGACGCAACATCCCCGCCGCGAAAAAAGGACGCATTGAGGGCGGTCAAGTCCCCGCGCCCCCATCCTCCCTCACCTTCAATCCTTGGCGAAGTCGGGGGCGGCGTCGGGGGTAGCGGTCTGCAGCGCCATGGCGTGCAGTTCGCCGCCCATCTTGCCCTTCAGCGCCGCGTAGACCAGCTGATGCTGTGCCACCCGGCTCTTGCCGCGAAACACCTCGGACACCACCAGGGCGGAGTAATGATCACCATCGCCGCGCAGGTCCTCGATGATCACCTTGGCGTCGGGAATGGCCTCCTTGATCATGGCCTCGATATCGGTGGCTTCCATGGGCATGCTAACTCTCCTCAGTGTCCGGACATCTCGGCGCCCATGAAGGCGGGCAGCCAGGCTTCGTTGGCGGCGAACAGCTCGTCCACCCGCACGGCGCGGCCGCCGACGCTGATGACATGGCCGCCGGTCTTGCCGATGACCCGCACGGCGGTATCGTGCTCCTGCGCCTCTTCCAGCACCGAGGCGAGATCGCCGTCGCTCACTTCCAGGACATAGCGCCCCTGGTCCTCGCCGAAGCACCAGGCATGCAGCGGCAGCGAGGACGGCGCGTCCAACTGGGCGCCCAGATGCTTGGCCGAGGCCATGGACATCTCGGCCACCGCCACCAGCAATCCGCCATCGGAGACGTCGTGGCAGGCCAGCACCATGCCGTCGCCGATCAACTGGCGCACCAGTTCACCGGCCCGGCGTTCGCGGTGCAGGGCCACGGGCGGCGGGGCGCCCTCCTCGGAACCGCAGATTTCGCGCAAATAGAGCGAGGCGCCCAGCCAGCCCTTGGTCTCGCCGATCAGGACGATATTGGAGCCTTCTTCCCTGAACGGAACGCTGACCGACTTGGTCACGTCCTCCAGCAGGCCGACGCCGCCAACCGCCGGGGTAGGCTGGATGGCCGTTCCTTGCGTCTCGTTGTAGAGCGAGACATTGCCGGACACGACGGGGAAGTCCAGCTCGCGGCAGGCCTGCCCCATGCCACGGATGGCCTCGACGATCTGGCCCATGATCTCGGGCTTTTCCGGATTGCCGAAATTGAGGTTGTCGGTGATGGCCATGGGCAGGGCGCCCACCGCCGACAGGTTGCGATAGGCCTCGGCCACCGCCTGGCGGCCGCCTTCATAGGCGTCGGCCAGCACATAGCGCGGCGTCACGTCGGTGGTGATGGCCACCGCCTTGGTGGTGCCGTGAATGCGCACCACGGCGGCGTCGCCGCCCGGGCGCAGAACCGTGTCACCCATGACCATATGGTCGTATTGCTGGTAGATCCAGCGGCGCGAGGCCAGATCGGGACAGGCCACCAGGGTCTTCAGCGCCTCGGCCGGGCACACCGCCTTGACCTCCTTGGCGTCGATGACGGCGCGCTTCGCCGGAGCCACCCAGGGGCGGTCGTATTCCGGCGAGGCCAGGGCCAGCGGGTCGATGGGCAGGTCGGCCACCACCGCGCCATGGCGCTTGAGCACCATGCGCCCCGAATCGGTGAGGGTTCCCACCACGGCGAAGTCCAGTTCCCACTTGTCCATGATGGCCTTGGCCTCGGCCTCGCGGCCGGGCTTGAGCACCATCAGCATGCGTTCCTGGCTTTCCGACAGCATGATCTCGTAGGCGGTCATGCCCTCTTCGCGCATGGGGACCGCGTCCAGGTCCATCTCGATGCCAAGGCCGCCCTTGGAGGCCATCTCGAACGAGGACGAGGTCAGACCGGCGGCGCCCATGTCCTGGATGGCGACGATGGCGTCGGTGGCCATCAGTTCCAGGCAGGCCTCGATCAGCAGCTTCTCGGTGAAGGGGTCGCCCACCTGGACGGTGGGGCGCTTCTCTTCCGACTTCTCGTCGAATTCGGCGCTGGCCATGGTGGCGCCGTGGATGCCGTCGCGGCCGGTCTTCGAGCCGAAATACACCACCGGATTGCCGACACCGGCGGCGGCGGAATAGAAGATGTTGTCCTTGCGCGCCAGCCCCACGGTCATGGCGTTGACCAGGATGTTGCCGTTATAGCTGGAATGGAAATTGGTCTCGCCGCCCACGGTGGGGACGCCGACGCAATTGCCGTAGCCGCCGATGCCCGCCACCACGCCCGCCACCAGATGGCGGGTCTTGGGGTGCGACGGATCGCCGAAGCGCAGCGCGTTCATATTGGCGATGGGGCGCGCGCCCATGGTGAAGACATCGCGCAAGATGCCGCCGACGCCGGTGGCCGCGCCCTGATAGGGCTCGATGAAGCTGGGGTGGTTGTGGCTTTCCATCTTGAAGACGATGGCGTCGCCGTCACCGATATCGATGATGCCCGCATTCTCGCCGGGGCCGCAGATGACCCAGGGCGCCTTGGTGGGCAGGGTCTTCAGCCACTTCTTCGACGACTTGTACGAGCAATGCTCGGACCACATCACCGAGAAGATGCCCAGTTCGGTCAGATTGGGCTCGCGGCCCAGAATCTCGAGAATCTTGGCGTATTCGTCGGGCTTGATACCGTGGGAGGGGATGATTTCGGGGGTGATCTGGCTCAAGACAAGGCCTCCACCAGGGAATCGAACATGGCCTTGCCATCGGACCCGCCCAGCAGGTCCTCGGCCAGGCGCTCGGGATGCGGCATCAGGCCCAGCACGTTGTGCCGCGCATTGTAGACACCGGCCACATTGGACAGCGAGCCGTTGGGATTGGCGCCATCGGTCACCTCGCCCAGGGACGAGCAGTAGCGGAAGGCGATCTGCCCATTGCCTTCCATGGCCTTGAAGGTTTCCGGGTCGGCGAAATAATTGCCCTCGGCATGGGCGATGGGAAAGCGCACCGTCTGGCCCGCCTGATACTGGCGGCAGAAATCGGTCTGGTCGCTCTCGACCCGCAGATGGACATCCTTGCAGATGAACTTCAGGTCCTTGTTGCGCATCAGCACGCCGGGCAGCAGCCCGGTCTCGGTCAGGATCTGGAAGCCGTTGCAGATGCCCAGCACCCTTGTGCCCTGGTCGGCCTTGGCCTTGACTTCCCGCATGATCGGCGAATGGGCCGCCATGGCGCCGCAGCGCAGATAGTCGCCATAGGAGAACCCACCCGGGACCACGATCAGGTCCAGATCGGGCAGTTGGGTGTCGCGGTGCCAGACCATCAGGGGCTTGGCCCCCATGCTGGCTTGCAGCGCCACGGCGACGTCACGGTCGCAGTTGGAGCCGGGGAAGACGATGACGGCGGCTTTCAAGGGCGTTGCCTTCGCGCAAGTGAGGACAAGGCTGTCTGTGTACCCCGGATGCGCGTCGGTTTCCAGACGATTGCGGCGGAAATCTATGCGGCGGCGGAAAGGCGGTGTTGCGTCGTCCCGCCGACCCGATCCAGGGTCTCGCGGATATGGCCGGACTCACGGCCGTCGCCGTTGGAACGGAACCCGGCCCCCAGGCGACGGGCCAACCAGCGCCCCACCGTGCCCGAGCGCCCTCGGCCATTGCGGCAGACCACCAGCACCTCGCGCACGCCCTTGTCGCCCAGGCCATCGGCGAAGGCGGCGATATCGGCGGCATCGGCGGCGATGAAGGGGCGCCAGGGAATATCGGTGCCGAACAGGCGCCCGGCCAGGGACTCGAACAGGGCGCGGTTGCGGCCCCACAGCCGGGTGACCAGACGGCCCTTGATGCCCAGGGCGGAGGCGTCCATGTCCCAGAAGGCCAGGCCCAGGGCGGCGCCCCAGCCCTCTCCCAGGCTTTCGCGGGGATCGATGGGATCGAAAATGCGCAGCACGGCCATGTCGGCCCGGGGCGCCAGGCCCTGGAATTCGCCATTGGTGATCGCGGTGACGATCATGCGCCGCACTCCATCATACATTCCATCTGCATGATATATGGAGCATGCTGCGGCGCAACACAAGGCACTCCCCCCACCGCCGGGCGCATGGGCCTATGCGTCATCCCCCACCAATGCCGCCAAACCGATGAAGGCGGGCAGCGGATGGGTGATCAGCCAAGTGGGGATAGCGGCGAGATAGGGCTGGAAGCGGCCATAGGCCTCGAAGCGGGCGCGAAAGCCCGAGGCCTGGAAGGCCTCATGCATGCGGGGCAGGATGCCGCCCGCGATGAAGACTCCGCCCCGGGCACCGGTGGTCAGGGCCAGATTGCCGGCCGCCGTGCCCATCATGGCGAAGAAGGTGTCCACCGTCTCGCGGCTGATGGCGCAGGACCCGTCCAGCCCCCGGCTGGTGATGACATCGGGAGTGGAGAACACCGCCTGGCGCCCGGACAGGGCAGCGATGGCCTGATACAGATTGACCAGCCCCTGGCCCGACAGCACCCGTTCCGCCGAGACATGGTCGAAGCGCTTGCGCAGCCAGCCCAGGATGTCGGCCTCGCGGTCATTGGCCGCCGCCATGGTGACATGGCCGCCCTCGGTGGCCAGCGCCGTCCAGCGCCCATCGGGCGAGGGCACCAGGGCGGAAACCCCCAACCCGGTTCCCGGCCCCAGCACCGCGATGGGGGTGGCGGGCTGGGCCGCGCCGCCGCCCAGGGGCATCAGATGCTCGGATGCGATATGGCGAACCGACAGGGCCACGGCGGTGAAGTCGTTGACCACCTCCAGCCGCTCCAGGCCCAGGGATTGCCGACTCGCCTCGATGGAAAAGCGCCAGGGCGAATTGGTCAGGTCGACCCGGTCGCCGGTAATGGCCGAGGCCACGGCGAAGGCGCCCCGCCTCGGCCGCGCGCCGGGGCAATGGGCGTCGAGGAAGGCCTTGGCCGCCGAGGCGGGACCGTCATAGTCGGCGCAGCGCAGCACCACCGGATTGAGCAGGTCCTGTCCGTCCACCACGGCGAAACGGGCATGGGTGCCGCCGATATCGGCGACCAGGGCGGCGGTCATGCCTTGCGACGTCCCTTGGCCTCGTCGGTCAGCGACTTGTAGAGATCGAGATAGCGCGACGCCGACCGGCCCCAGCTGAAATCCTGGGACACACAGGACTTCACGATCTTCTTCCACTGGTCCTTCTTGGCATAGAGCCCCACGGCGCGCTCCACCGCCCAGCGGAAGGCGCCCGCATTGCAATGCTCGAACACGAAGCCATTGGCGGTTCCGGTCATCAGGGTATCGTAGCCGGTATCCACCAGCGTGTCGGCCAGACCACCCGTGGCATGGGCCACCGGCACGGTGCCGTAGCGGAAGGCGTAGAACTGGGTCAGGCCGCAGGGCTCGAAGCGGGACGGCATCAGCAGCATGTCGCCACCCGCCATCAGGCGATGGGCCAGTTCCTCGGAATAGCCGATGCGGGCGGCCACCTGGGTGGGATGGGCGCTGGCGACGGCGCGGAAGCCGTCTTCCAGGGCGCGATCACCGGCTCCCACCACAGCGACCTGGGCGCCCATGCCCAGGATGGTGGGGAGAACACCCAGAACCAGATCCATGCCCTTGTGGTCGTTGAGACGGCTGACGATCACCATCAGGGGAGCGTCGGCGTTCTGGGCCAGGCCCAGTTCGACCTGAAGCGCCGCCTTGTTCCTGGCCTTGGCCGCCAGGTCGCCGGGCTTGAACGGATGCACCAGATGGGGATCGGTTGCAGGATTCCACACCGCGTAATCGGCGCCGTTGAGGATGCCGACCAGATCGGAGGAGCGCCGGGCCAGCAGCCCCTCGATGCCGCAGCCGAAGGCCGGGGTCTGCACTTCCTTGGCGTAACGCGGGCTGACGGTGGTCAGCTTGTCGGAATAGAACAGGCCGCCCTTCAGGAAGGACAGGCTGTCATAATATTCCAGCCCGTCCACGGCATACATCTCGGGCGGGAAGCCCAGCCGCGCCACCATCTCGGCGGCGAACTGGCCCTGATAGGCGATGTTGTGGACAGTGAAGACTGTGCCGGGCCGCGACAGAAACTCCCAGGCGTGCAGATAGGCGGGCGCCAGACCGGTCTGCCAGTCGTTGCAGTGAAGCACATGGGGACGCCATTTGGCCGGGCTGCCATCGGTGCACAACTGCGCCGCCACCCGCGACAGCAGGCCGAAGCGGAGCGCATTGTCGGGCCAGTCGCGGCCCTGGGCATCCTGATAAGGCCCGCCGGCCCGGTCAAACAGGGCCGGACAGTCCACCAGCCACACCGGAACCCCGCTTTCGGGCAGCTTGCCCGAGACCAGCCGCGCCTCGGCGCCGATGGCCAGCGGATCTCCCAGCAGGCCGACATCGCGCTTGGCGCCCGCCTTGTCCATGGCCTCGGGATAGCCCGGCATCAGAATGCGGATATCGGTCCCGGCCTCGGCCAGGGCGGCGGGCAAGGCCCCCGAGACATCGGCAAGGCCGCCGGTCTTGATCAGGGGAAAAACCTCGGAGGAAGCGAACAGCACGCGCATGGCGAACACCACGGGACAGCATCGGGAATAGTAGACCTAGCCTATCGCGGATTTGCCCTGCGGTCGAGTGAGGGCATGCCCTCATGCACCACGGGTCACCCCCGCGTCATGAAGACTTCACGATTATTGCAGTGCACAATAATACCCGGGGCCATCTCGCACCCGCAAAAATAAAAACGGGCGTTTGAATCCGTTGAATTTCGCCGAGCCGACCTGTTAGTCTTTCCCCCAATAATAAATGGGAGACGTTGGGCCGATGGCTCAGTTCAGCAAGATCACTTCGACCGGGGTTCCCGCCATCGATGCCGCCAATGACGGCCTGCGCTTCTTGCTCGAACGCGTATTCGAGCAAGGCGTTGAATGCCGACGCGGTCCCCATGGCAAGGGCGAGTGCGACCTGACCCGCTGCTCGCGCATCGACGCCATCCTGCGCTATGTGCGGCGGAACTTCTCCTATCAGGAGGAAGTGATGGCCGAGGCCGGCTTCCCCGAGGCCCAGCGCCATTGCGACGACCATACCGCGCTGATCGAGAAATTGACCATCATGCGCGACGCCCATGTCTGCGCCGACAAGGACTCGACCAAGGTGCACGACTTCATCGCCCACTGGGCGACCAACCATGCCAAGACCTGCGACCAGCCCCTGGGACGCTGGGCGGTGACCCGGCGCGTGGTCTCGCCGCGGGCTTGAGCCCTCCCGATTGGGGGGCAGGCGTTCCTTTCCCCTCGCCCGCTTGCGGGAGAGGGAGGAGGCCCAATGGGCCGGAGGGTGAGGGCCTGTGTCCGCCATCGAGGCCCTCACCCGGCTCAGGCTCCGCCTTCGCCACCCTCTCCCGCAAGCGGGCGAGGGTTTATTTGCGAATTCCACTTGCCGCCAAAGAAAGCCCGCTCGGGATGACACGAGCGGAATTTCAGCCGACGATGTCGTCGTCGCGGTAGCCCTGGGCATAGATCAGCGCCGTCAGGTCGCCATGGTCGACCCGCACCCGGGCCTCGGCCGCCACCACCGGCTTGGCGTGGAAGGCCACACCCAGACCGGCGGCCCGCAGCATATCCAGATCATTGGCGCCATCGCCCACCGACACCGCCAGATGGGGGGCAATGCCCAACTCGGCGCAGTAGTGGTTCAAGGTGGACAGCTTGGCCTCGCGGCCGATGATGGTGTCGCCAACCCGGCCGGTCAGCTGGCCGCCTTCGATGATCAGCTCGTTGGCGATATCCACATCGAAGCCGCAGGCATCGCGCACCTTGGAGGTGAAGAAGCCGAAACCGCCCGACACCAGCACGGCGAAGGCGCCGTGCTTCTTCATGGTCCGCACCAGGGAATGGGCGCCCGGGGTGAATTCGATGCGGTCCCAGGTCTTCTGCAGGCAGTCCTCGGACAGGCCCTTCAGCAGCCCCACCCGTTCGCGCAGCGCCGCCTCGAAGCCGATCTCGCCATTCATGGCCCGGGCGGTGATGGCGGCGATGCGGTCCTTGATCCCGGCGAAATCGGCCAGTTCGTCCAGGGTCTCGCCGGTCACCATGGTGGAATCCATGTCGGCCACCAGCAGGCGCTTGCGCCGCCCCTCCACGGGCTGGGCCACCACATCCACCGCCCAGCCTTCCAGGATGCGGCTGGCCATGGCGTCAGCCTCGCTGGTGGCGATGCCCGTGAAGGGCAGGTCGCAGGCCCGGTCCGGCGACAGCCAGTCGGCGGGTCCGACCTCGGCTCCCAGGGCGCGTAGCGCGCCGCGCGCCTCGAACACCAGCGATGAGTCGAGCCCGTCGACCCCATGTCCGGCGATCAGGGTCAGAACCTTGTCCATGGGATGTCCTTTTGGGGGCTGGGGAAGGAAGGCGCCTGTCGTTTACTGCACCGCCGCGCGACTTGGCAAGCGCGAAGCCCTTTGCGACGGCCCCGGGGTGAATTAGGGTCGTGGGCGACACGGCTTTTCCGGAGGTTTTGATGTCGGTTCCGCTGCTTCGCCCCTTCCCCGGCCTTCGCCCCACCCCCGGCCACGCCGCCCTTGTGGCGGCGCCGCCCTATGACGTGCTGTCGTCGGACGAGGCCAAGGCCCTGGCGGCGGGCAATCCGCTGTCCTTCCTGCATATCTCCAAGCCGGAAATCGACCTGCCCGACGGCACCGATCCCTATTCCCCGGCGGTCTACGCCAAGGCGGCCGAGAACCTGAAATCCCTGATCAATCAGGGCGTGCTGGTCCGGGACGCCCGGCCCTGCTTCTACGTCTACCGCCTGCGCATGGGCGATCACGTCCAGACCGGCATTGTCGGCGGCGGCTCGGTGGCGGCCTATGACGCCAACCGCATCCGCAAGCACGAATTCACCCGCCCCGACAAGGAGGACGACCGCGTCCGCCAGATCGACGCCTGCGACGCCCAGACCGGGCCGGTGCTGCTGGCCCATCGCGACCATCCCGATATCGGCGCCGCCATCGCCGCCGTGACCAAGGCGCCCCCCGCCTACGAGGTGGCGGCGGTGGACGGCAACACCCATTCCCTGTGGGTGATGGACGACCCGGCCCAAATCGACGCTGTCACCAAAGCCTTCGACGCCATGCCCGCCATTTATATCGCCGATGGCCATCACCGCTCGGCCGCCGCCTCGCGCGTCGCCATGGTGCAGCGTGAGCGCAAGTGCTGCGCCAGCGGCGAGGAAGCCTATGAATCCTTCCTGGTGGTGACCTTTCCCATCGGCGAAATGAAGATCTTCGACTACAACCGGGTGGTGCGCGACCTCAACGGCTTGACGCCGGATGCCTTCCTCGCGGCCATCGCGGCGGAGTTCACGGTGGAACCCCTGGCAGAACAGGCCCGCCCCCGCGCCCCGCGCGAGATGGGGCTGTATCTGGCGGGCCGCTGGTACCGGCTGGGGCTGCGCAATCCGCCGCCCGCCGACCCGGTGGCGCGCCTCGATGTCAGCCTGCTGTCGGACCGGCTGCTGGGGCCGGTGCTGGGCATCCATGACCTGCGCAAGGACAAGCGCATCGACTTCGTCGGCGGCAAGCGCGGTCTGAACGAGCTGGAAAGGCGGGTGGATTCCGGCGAGATGGCCTGCGCCTTCGCGCTGTTCGCCACCGGCATGGAGGATCTGGTGGCGGTGGCCGAGGCAGGACAGGTGATGCCGCCCAAATCCACCTGGTTCGAGCCCAAGCTGGCCGATGGGCTGGTCAGCTATCCGCTGGACTGGCAATAGCCGTCATGCCCTCGCCCGTCCCCCGTAGCGGCCGATATCCCAAGGCGCACCGGTCGTTTTTCCTGGCCGCAGCCCTTTACGCCGCCCTGGCGGTGCCGCTGTGGGTCGCGGAATGGGCGGGGTGGCTGCCCGGATGCCACGGCTGCGACCCCGTCGCCCGTCATGCCCACGAGATGGTGCTGGGCTTCGCCGGGGCGGTGCTGGGCGGCTATCTGTTCACCAAGGTCAGCCTTGCCCGCCTGCTGGCCGCCCTGGCGGCCTGGGCCGCCGCCCGCATCGGCGCCTGGAGCGGCATCGGCGGCACCCCTGGGCTGGTCCTGGCGCTGGCCTATCCCGCCTTGCTGTTCGCCTTCGGCGGCTGGCCATTCCTGAAGGCGGCCAAGCTGGGCCATAACATGGTCTTCGCCCCCACCATCGCCGGATTCGCCGTGGCCGAGGCATTGTACCAGGCCGGGCGGCTGGGGCTGGTGGAAGCGGGCGAGCGCCGGGGCGCCCTGGTGGCACTGTCCCTGGTGGCGCTGATGATCCTGGTGATGGGCGGACGGGTAATTCCCGCCGCCATGGCCGGGCTGGTGCGCAAGGAGGAAAGCCGCGAACTGTTCGACCGCAACCGTCCCTGGCTGGAATGGCTGGTCGTGGCGGGACTGGCGCTGGGAGCGCTGGGCGAGGCCCTGGCCTGGCCGCTGGCCCACAAGCCCGCCCTGCTGCTGGCCGGAGCCGCCGCCCTGATGCGTCAGGCTCGCTGGCGGCCGCTGCTGGCGGCGCGCGACGTCTCCATGGGGCCGATCCAGTTGGGCTATTTCCTGCTGGCGGCGGGAGTGATGCTGGCCTCGGCGGCGGAACTGGCGGGGATGGGACCGGGCACCGACGCCCTGCATCTCGCCACCATCGGCGGCATCGGCCTGGTGACCGCCACCATGATGCTGCGTATCGACCATATCCGCGAAAGGCGCGAGGGAGGCTGGCCCCCGGCAGCGGTGCCGGTGGCCCTGCTGCTGGTGGTCGCCACCGATCTGCGCATCCTGGCCTCGATCAATCCGGGATGGCTGGTGCCAGCCTCGGCGGCAGCCTGGTCGCTGGCCTATGTGGTGTTGGCGGCGGCGCTGGCGAAGGGATGGCTTAGTCGGCGGCGCGCTTGAGCACTTCGGTGATGGTGACCGCCAGATGGTCTTCCACCACCACCACCTCGGCGCGGCAGACCTTCTTGCGATTGACGTAAAGGTCGACGGGATCGTTGACCTTGCGGTCCAGTTCCACCACGGCGCCACGGCCCAGCTTCAGCAGCTGGGCGATGGGCAGGTTGGCGGTGCCCAGCACGGCGGACAGTTCCACCGAGACGTCGTAGACCGCCTCGCGGTTATCGCCAATGCCCAGGGCTGCGTTGATCGCGTCGTCGTCGGCCATGTCGCCTCGCCTCGTTGGCCCCGGAATCGGGGGACCCCCATCTATAGCATGAGAATGTTAAGGGAGTGTTGAGGGGGCGGGACTTATACCGCGCGGCACGAGATCCGACTCATCATGTCATCCCGAGCGACAGCGAGGGACCTCATCCTGGATCGACGTTTCCGGCCCGGAACCAGCTTTCCAGGCGGAGTTCCCTCCTCCCGATGGTCGTCGGGATGACAGGTCATTTCATTCGCCGACCGGCCTCATAGCCAGCCGACGGCCCGCAGGATCAGCAGCGAGGCATAGGCCAGCAGGAAAAGCCCGAACAGCCGGTTGAACAGGTCCAGCGGCATGGCCACGAACATCCGCTGGCCAACCGCCAGGAACATGGCCGCCGCCGTGGCCGCATAGGCCAGTTGCGGCCAGCCGAACAGGTCGGGCCGCAGCAGCGCCAGCACCAGCAACTGGCTGCTGGCGAAGGCGGTGTAGCAGAACGCGGTCAGGGCGCGCATGCCCTCCTTGTCGTCGCGACAGGCCCCGGCATAGATGGTCAGCAACCCGCCGCCCAGATTGGACAGTCCATGCACCACTCCCATGGCCAGCAGCCATTGCGGCTGATGCTCGGCCACCCAGCGGCGCATGGCGGCGACCAAGCGGGGCGGCGCCGCCCGCAATCCGGCGAAAGCCAGCAGAGCCAGCGCCACCCCCAACTCAAGACCCGCGCGAAGCTTGAATACCAGCACCAGGGCCAGCACGGCCGCCATGGGCGCCAGGCACCACAGGGCGAATCGGCGGGCGAATGCGGCCGATTGCAGGCCGCCGGCCCGGACCTGCAACAGGCTGACCGCCAGCGAGGCCGGCAGCAGGGTGGCCAGGGTCTCGGGATAGCCGAAACCGCTCAACAGCAGGGTCGGCGTGCCGAACACCAGCAATCCGACCCCGAACAAGGATTGGACCAGCGAGAAGATGAGAATGGAGGCGATGGCAAGCAAAACGTCCCGCCCCCGATCAGTAGAGCAGGTTCTCCCTACTCCTTTTCCGCCAGCCGGTATAGTCTCCACAGTCCGAGCGGACGGTTGCGAGATGGACGCACTCGCCGCTATCATCCCCGCTTTGGATGCGGGACCACGGGCATGGCGACGGAAGTCTATAGCTGCAGGGACGGCCAGGAGCTCAAGCAGGGCAAGCTGGACTATTGCGACATCGAGGACCGCGGCGAGGCCGAGGACGATGCCAAGCGCCGCTGCAAGCTGGACCCCTCTATCAAGAAGGTGGCTTATTACAAGGTCGCGCCCGATGGCGAGTTCCGCATGTTCTATTCCTACACCAACCCCAACTGCAAACCCGCGCCCAAGCCCCAGATCGCGGCGGGTCCGACACTGAAGAAGAAGCCTCCGGCCAAGAAGCCGGCCCCAAAGCCCGGCCTGTTGGCCCGGCTGAAGAAAAAGATCGGTCTGTGATACCTTGAAGCTGGAACTACTGTATTGTCGGCCCACGGCCGCCACCGTCGCCCACCCCATTCCAATTCTGTTCGTCCATGGCTCGTATTGCGGCGCCTGGGTGTGGTCCGAACACTTCATGCCGTTCTTTGCCCGGGCGGGTTTTACCTGCCATGCCGTCTCCCTGCGCGGCCATGGCGGCAGTGAGGGCCGTTTCTTCTCGGCCTCGCTGGACGACTATGTCTCGGACGTGCGCCAGGCCATCGATCATATCGGCGGCCGCTGCATCCTGGTGGGGCATTCCATGGGCGGGCTGGTGGCCCAGCACTGTCTGGCCGATGGCGACGAGGTCGCCGCCGCCGTGCTGATGTCCAGCGTGCCGCCCTCGGGCCTGGCCTCGTCGGCCCTGCACATGTCGGTATTCTCGCCCGATGTCTGCATGCAGCTGGCTCTGCTGCAAAGCGTCGGTCCGGCGGCGGTCAAGGGCGAGGTCATCCGCAAGGCCCTGTTCGCCGCCGAGACCCCGGCCGAGGACGTGGCGCGGCTGCTGCCTCGGTTCCAGCAGGAATCCCAGCGAATCTGCGTCGAATTGATGAACCCGCCCCGCCCCCGCCTGCCCAAGCCCGCCGGGGCGCTTCCCATCCTGGTCATGGGCGGCGATCGCGATGTGCTAGTGCCCAGCTTCGCGCTCTACGAAACCGCCGCCTATTTCGATGCCGAACTCGAGGTGATGTCGGGCGCGCCGCACGGATTGATGCTGGACAGCCTGTGGTGGGAACCCACCGCCGACCGCATCCTGGGCTGGCTGCTCGCCCAGGGCCTGTGACCCGTCGCCGCAGCGTGAGCCTTTCAATTTTCCGTTAACTGGCCTATAGTCAGACTCGGGTTAGTGTAGGGTTACTCTATCCAGGTCTATGATGGCACTGAGTACCAAACAGATCGGTTCGGCAGCATCTTCCAGCGTCGCGGCGGCAACGGTCCGCATCGGCGGTGGCGGGCGCAATGTCGCGTCGGCGACCCGCGCCGATGTGGAGAAGCTGGACTTCACCCCCCATCTCGGCGTCAGCGAGGAACAGATCCTCCGCTTCCAGCAGGAAGCCGGGAACCTCAACCCCGATGGCCGCCGCAATTCCCGTGAGAACCGCGACGGCTTCACCCCACTGCTGTCGCGCTCCAGCCTGGGCATCGAGATCGAGGCCGCCGAGGAGCGCAATGCCGACGACTTCAAGCTGTCGCTGACCGACATCATGCGCGGCATCGGCAGCTATGAGGAAAACATGCGTGTCACCTCACCCGCCGCGGTCAAGCCCGGCAGCGTGATGAACTACCTGTTCTGAGAAAGCTTTCCGTCAGCCGACGCTGGTGATGCGCCCGATCAACTCGGCCTTGACCGCTTCCGCCCGCCCGGTCTCCACCTGGCAGGTGCCGGCCGCGTCATGACCGCCGCCGCCGTATTCCAGCATCAGATGCCCCACATCGGTCTTCGACGAGCGGTCCAGGATGGACTTGCCCACCGCGAACACGGTGTTGAGTTTCTTCGCCCCCCACATCACATGCATGGAGATGTTGGACTCGGGAAACAGGGCATAGATCATGAACCGGTTGGCGGCGTAGATGGTCTCTTCCTCTCGCAGGTCGAGAACCGCCAGCTTGCCATGCATGCGGGTACAGCGGATCAACTGGTGCTCGGCGCGCTCGGCATGGGATTCGAACAGCTGCAACCGCTCGACCACGTCGGGCAGCACCAGGATTTCCTCGATGGTGTGATTGCGGCAATAGCCGATCAGGTCCAGCATCAACTGGGTATTGGAAATGGTGAAGTCGCGGAAACGCCCCAGGCCGGTGCGCGGATCCATGATGAAGTTCAGCAGGGTCCAGCCGGAAGGCGCCAGGATGTCCTCTTCCGAGTACTGGGCGGAATCGGCCTTGTCCACCGCCTCCATCATGTCGTCGGCGATGTGGGGAAAGCGGGCCTTGCCGCCGAAATGATCATAGACCACCCGGGCGGCCGAGGCGGCGCCGGGATCGATCACCCGGTTGTTCTTGCCGTCGACCCGGCGCATCTCGCTGGCATGGTGGTCGAAGCAGAGATGGACGCCGTCCACATAGGGCAGGTTGGTGGTGATGTCGTTGTCGGTAATGGCGACCTTGCCGTCCTGCATGTCCTTGGGATGGACGAAGACGATGTCGTCGATCATCTCCAACTCGCGCAGCAAGGTAGCGCAAACCAGTCCGTCGAAGTCCGAACGGGTGACCAGACGGAATTTCTTGGAGGACATCAGGACTTACCCTTCTGTGTAACGAAATCTGACGGCCACCCTAGTCGGATTGGAAGCATTCGACAACGGCAAAGCTCCGCCGACTATTTGCGTGGCGTCCGCCGCGACACCATGTCCATCAACCGGTCGGGCAGGCATCCCGCCAGCCGGGCGGCCAGCAGCATGGGCCAGGGAAAGGCGATGCGGCCCCGGTTGCGCTCCAGCCCGCTGGCGATGATGCGGCAGGCGGGCTCCACCTCCATCAGGAAGGGCATGCGGAAGTTATTCACCGCCGTCATGGGGGTGGTGACGAAGCCGGGACAGATCACCGAGACCCCGACGCCCAGCGGCGCCAGCTCGGCCCGCAGCCCCTCGCCCCACACCCGCACCGCCGCCTTGGAGGCGCAATAGGCCGGGGCGCCGGGAAAGCCCCGGAAGCCCGCCAGGGAACTCATGATCGCCACCTGCCCCCGCCGCCGCTCCGTCATGGCGGCGACGGCGGGCATCACCGTGTTGATGACGCCATCCACATTGACGGCGAAGATGGCCCGTATCTGGTCGGCGCTCTCGCCGCCGCCATGGGTGCCCGCCGAGATGCCGGCATTGGCGATCGCCAAGTCCAGCGGCCTGTGAGCCTCGGACGCCTCGACCCAGGCGCGGGTCGCCGCGGCATCGCCGACATCGACAAGAGTGGCGATTACCTCGGCGCCGCTCGCCCGGCAATCGCTGGCGGTGCGCTCCAGCCGGACGGGGTCGCGACCGGACAGATGCAGCGTCACGCCAGACGCCGCGTAGAAACGGGCCAGCCCCGCCCCCAGCCCGGACGAGGCGCCGGTGATCAGGATGGAGACGGGCCTGCTCATCCCCCCTCCCCCAGCAAGGCCCGGAGCGGCCCCACCAACGGCGGCAGGTCGTGCCGCGCGCTGTCGAACACGATGGACGGATCGACGGAATGGTACTCGTGCACCAGGATGTTGCGCATCTCGGTCATGCGGCTCCAGGGAATCTCCGGGTGGCGCTCGGTGACGGCGTTGGGCACCCTTTTTGCCGCCTCGCCGATGATTTCCAGGTTGCGGATCACCGCGTCGATGCTGCGGTCATCGGCCACGAACTGGGCCTCGGTCATGCCGGAGGTATAGCGACGGATGCGCTCGATGGCCTCCAGAATATCCTCGATGCGTACCTTCCAGTCCTTGAAACTCACCGGCCGCAGGCCTCCTCGCCGAAAATGGGCAGGCATTCTTCCAGGATACGCCGCTTCAGGCGCGGCTTGATATTGCCCGAGGTGATCAGGTCCACCGGGCGCCCCAGCACCCCTTCCAGGGCATGCTTCAGTTCGACAAAGCGGAACAGCCCGCCCGGCTGGCCGGGATGGAAATCCACCATCAGGTCGATATCGCTGGTGGGCTTGGCGTCGTTCCTGACCACCGAGCCGAACAGCGACAAGGCGCGGACGCCGAAGCGCTCCATCAGATGGCCGTTCTCGCGCAGCCGCGCCACCACTTCGTCGCGGGTGATGGGCTGGCGGCGGCGCGACACCCGACCGGCATAGGCCTTGACCGCGTCGGCCTTGTCGGCGGGCACGCGCACCACGATCTCGATGACATTCGGCCTGTCGCGTTGCGGCTTGCGGCGTTCGATCATGCCGAAAAGCTTAGGCTTGGAGGCGAGGCGCCGCAAGGCTATAACCGGGCACGGCAACCACCCGGAAGGACCGCGCCCGTGACAGTTTCCAGCATGACCGGCTATGCCCGCGCCGAAGGCCGCGACGCCCAGGCCTCGTGGGTTTGGGAGGCGAAAAGCGTCAACGGCCGGGGGCTCGAGGTCCGCTGCAAGCTGCCCTACGGCCATGACGGGCTGGAAATCGCCGCCCGCGACGCCGCCGCCAAGCGGCTGAAGCGCGGCAATGTGCAACTGTCGCTGTCCCTCAGCCGGGCAAGCGAAGAGCAGTCGCAGATCCAGGTCAACACCCCCATGCTGGCGCAGCTGCTGTCCATGTGCAAGGAGTGGGAGGGCCGCTTCCCCGGCGTCGCCCCCGCCCGCCTCGACGGTCTGCTGGCCATCAAGGGCGTGCTGGAACCGGCCACCGACGCCGCCGAGCCCGGCGATGACGAAGCCACCCGCCAGGCCCGCGAGGCCGCCATGAAAGCCAGCCTGGAGGCCTTGCTGGACCAGTTGGCCGCCATGCGCCGCGACGAGGGCGCCCGTATCCTGGCGGTGCTGACCAGCCAGATGGATGAGATCAATGCCCTGACCGCCAAGGCGGCCGCCTCGGCGGCGCTGCGGCCCGAAGCCATCCGCGAGCGCTTCCAGACCCAGGTCGCCGCCGTGCTGGAGGCGGTTCCCGCCCTGTCCGAGGACCGGGTGGCGCAGGAAGTGGCGCTGCTGGTGGTCAAGGCCGATGTGCGGGAAGAACTGGATCGGCTGCGCGCCCATGTGGAAGCGGCGCGCGAACTGCTGGCCCAGGGCGGCGCCGTGGGGCGCAAGCTCGACTTCCTGGCCCAGGAATTCAATCGCGAGGCCAATACCCTGTGCTCCAAGTCGTCGGATGTGGAGCTGACCCGCATCGGCCTCGACCTCAAATCCGTCATCGACCAGTTCAAAGAGCAGGTCCAGAACATCGAGTAGCGCCATGACCCAGACCACGCCCCCCACCCTTCCCGCCACCATCCACCGCCGGGGTCTGATGCTGGTGATGTCGTCGCCGTCGGGCGCGGGCAAGACCACCATTTCCCGCGCCCTGCTCGCCAGGGACGACGGCATCGCCATGTCGGTATCCGCCACCACCAGGGCGCCGCGCCCCGGCGAGGTGGACGGCCAGGACTATTATTTCGTTCCGGTGCCCCGCTTCCAGGAAATGGTCGAGGCGGGCGAGTTCCTGGAACACGCCAAGGTCTTCGACAATTACTACGGCACGCCGCGCGGGCCGGTGGAGGCGGTGCTGTCCCAGGGCCGCGACGTCATGTTCGACATCGACTGGCAGGGCACCCAGCAATTGCGCCAGACCGCCCGGGCCGATCTGGTGTCGGTGTTCGTGCTGCCGCCCTCGGTGGCGGAGCTGGAACGCCGCCTGCACAGCCGCGCCCAGGACTCGGCCGAGGTGGTGGCCAAGCGCATGGCCAAGGCGGGCGACGAAATGAGCCATTGGCCGGAATACGACTACATCATCGTCAATGTGGACGTGGAACAGTCCATCGCCAATGTCCAGGCCATCCTGACCGCCGAGCGGCTGAAGCGCGAGCGCCAGGTGGGCATGCACGATTTCGTCACCCGGCTGCGCGGCCTGGATTAGAAGGACCTGACCATGGAGGCATCGGCGAAGGAATTCTGGTCGGAGCGCAAGGAGGAGTTCGGCCGAACCTCCTCGAACGCGACGCTGTTTCGCTTCCTCGGCCAGGCGGGCTTTGATTTCACCCGCAAGAAGGTGCTGGAAGTGGGCTTCGGTTTCGGCTCCGACCTGCTGGAAGCCGAGCGGCGCGGTGCCGAAATCTACGGCGTCGATATCAGTGCCAAGGCGGTGGAGGCCTTCAGGCAGAGAACCGGACGAACCACCGTCCGTGTCGCCGACATGACCCTCGCCCCCCCGGGATTCGATTGCCTGTTCGACGCCATCTATAGCCGGGATACGGTCTATTATTTCAGTGATGCTGAACTGACCGCCTTTGCCGGACACTGCCGCGACGCGCTGGTCCCCGGCGGGCTGCTCATGCTGCATTTCATCCAGGGCAGCGGTCGCCGCGACGTCGCCGATACCGTGTCCGCCCGGCCGGTCCCGCTCGATGACTGGCAGTGGCAGGACCACTCGCTGCACCCCGACAATCCCATCCGCCATCTCGATCCGGAAGACCTGGCGGGCATCATGGCCGAGGCGGGTTTGCGCCTGGTGGGGAAAAAGACGGTGTGGGAGACCTATGGGGTGAGGGAAGACCTCATCCAGTGCAATCGCTACCTGCTGTTTGCCCGCCCCGTCTCGGCCTCGCCATAGCCACTACGGCCGCTATAATATTCCGTTATAGCAATTATACAGATTATGTTATTTCCATGATACCTCGTCTGCGGCAGGGTGTCTCCCATCTGCATTAGAGGAGGCCTCATGGCCGGAGCGCTGTCGCATCTGCGTATTCTCGATCTCAGCCGGGTGCTGGCCGGCCCCTGGGCCGGGCAGTTGCTGGCGGATCTGGGAGCGGACGTCATCAAGGTCGAAAAGCCCGGCGAGGGTGACGATACCCGCGCCTGGGGCCCCCCCTTCCTGAAGGATGCCGACGGCAGGGACACCCGCGAAAGCGCCTATTACCTGTCCACCAATCGCGGCAAGCGGTCGCTGGCCATCGACTTCACCCGGCCGGAAGGCCAGGCGCTGGTCCGCCAGCTGGCCGCCCAGTGCGACGTGGTGCTGGAGAACTTCAAGGCGGGCGGCCTGGCCAAATACGGCCTGGACTATGCGTCCCTGCGGCAGGTCCGGCCGGATATCGTCTATTGCTCCATCACCGGTTTCGGCCAGGATGGCCCCTATGCCCACCGCGCCGGATACGATTTCCTGGTCCAGGGCATGGGCGGCCTGATGAGCCTGACCGGCGAGCCCGACGGCGACCCCATGAAGGTGGGGGTCGCCCTGACCGACATCTTCACCGGCATGTATGCCAGTGTCGCCGTGCTGGCCGCCCTGGCCCACCGCGACCGCACCGGCCAGGGGCAGCATGTGGACCTCGCCCTGCTGGACGTCCAGGTGGCGGTTTTGGCCAATCAGGCCAGCAATTATCTGGTGGGCGGCATGGTGCCCCGGCGCCTGGGCAATGCCCATCCCAATATCGTGCCCTATCAGGCCTTTCCCACCGCCGACGGCCATGTGATCCTGGCGGTGGGCAATGACGGCCAGTTCCAGAAATTCTGTGGCGTCGCGGGCTGCCCCGCCCTGGCCGAGGATCCCCGCTTCGCCACCAATGCCGAGCGGGTGCGCAACCGCGAGACCCTGGTGCCATTGCTAAAGGCGGCGCTGGGCGCACGACCCAGCGCCGAGTGGATCAGGGATCTGGAGGCGGCGGGGGTTCCCTGCGGCCCCATCAACAACCTGGCCCAGGTGTTCGACAATCCACAGATTCAGCATCGCGGCATGGTGGCCCGGCTGGACCATCCCGAGGCCGGACAGGTCAATCTGGTGGCCAACCCCATTCACTTCTCGGAAACGCCTATCGCCTATGACCGGGCGCCGCCACGGTTGGGCGCCGATACGGATGACCTGTTGTCCGACCTGCTGGGGCTTGACGAGGTCGCTATCGCCGAACTGCGGGCCAAGGGCGTGGTTTAGACTGTGTCCGGTTTAATTTTTCTTGTGCGGCCGAAAGCTTGAATGCGGTTGCGTTTCAGGGCCTCGGCGCCGCCAGGGCACTCGAAAAATGATTGACCTCCAAGACTCCAAGAACACCAAGAACACCAAGAGACCGACGCGGTTTTCTACTCACCGTCATGGGTGACGACAAGGAACCATCGATTCTACCGAACTCGGACAGACTCTAATCCAGGCTCTTGGCGGTATCGAGCAGCACGGTGCGAAAGGTCTTCAGCAGGCGCTGGTCGATCTGGCGGCCCAGCTGGGTCATGACATGCAGCGCCTGCTCCGGCTCCATGGGGGCCTTGTAGGCGCGGCGGTCGGTCAGCGCGCCGAAGATATCCATGATGGTGGCCATGCGGGCCAGTTCATTGACCTGCCCCCCCTTCAGTCCGAAGGGATAGCCGGTGCCGTCCAGCTTCTCGTGATGCTGCTCGGCGATCATCAGGGCGCCGCGCGGCAGGCCGGGGCTGCTGCGCAGGAAATCGCCGGTATGCGAGACATGGCCGCGCATGATCACCATTTCCTGGTCGGTCAGGCGATCCGGCTTGTTCAGCACGTCCTGCGGCACCGCCATCTTGCCCACGTCATGGACCAGGCCGCCGGTGGTCAGGGTCATCAGGTCGTCGCCCCGCAACCCGATGGAGTGGCCGAACACCGTCAGGAACATGGCGACGCGCAACGAGTGGACATAGGAGTAATTGTGGTGTTCCCGCACCCCGTCCAGGATCGAGCGGTACTCCCCGGTGCTGACGGCCTCCACCAGCGGGGTGCAGGCGTGGTGCAGGGCCTCGTAAGGCAGGGGGGCTCCCTCGGCCATCAGGTCGGCGATGGCGGTGAAGACCTTGGAGGTGCGCTTCAGCGCCGCGCGCTGCACCGGTTCGATGCGGGTCCACGACCGCTCGACCTTGCTGGTGATTTCCCTGGCCAGGGCACCCAGCAGGGCGCTGCGGCGGAACGGCTTGACCAGCGAGGTGCGCACGCCGAAGGCGCTGGCATCGGCCAGGAAATGGCTGCGGTCATTGGTGGCGGTGCAGATGATGGGAATGGTATCGAGATCGGGGACGCAGCAGATCTCGCGCAACAGCGGCAGGCCGCCCTTGGGCGTGACATTCTCGTCCAGGACTACCGCCGAGGGTGGCCGGGTGGCGATGGCTTCCAGCGCCTCGCCCTGCTCGGCATAGGCGACCACGGCATAGTGCGGCGACAGGGCATTGGCAACGTCGGTACGGTAGGACGCGCTGGCATCCACCACGCAAACCAGACTCTTGCCGGATTGTTCCGCCGCCGCGTTCATGGCCCCCCCGCCAAAAAAATGTCCCCGGCCTCAAGGAGGCTCGGGGAGACACACCAAGACTTTGTCATGGCGCCAAGGTCGGGTCAATACGCCCTTCGATTGTGGGGTGGTGCGCCCTACTGGGCCAGCTTGTAGAACTCCACGATATAGCTCCAGGCCTCCTCGGCGGTCTCGACGAAGGTAAACAGCTTCTTGTCGCCCGGACTCGCCATGCCCTCGCCGATCAGGGCATCCAGATTGATCACCCGTTCCCAGTATTCCCGTCCGAACAGCAGGATCGGGATGGGATCGATCTTGCCGGTCTGGATCAGGGTCGCCGCCTCGAACAATTCGTCCAGGGTGCCGAAGCCGCCGGGAAACACCACCAGTGCCTTGGACCGGGTCAGGAAGTGCATTTTGCGGATGGCGAAATAGTGGAAGCGGAAGCACAGTTCCGGGGTGATATAGGCGTTGGGCTCCTGCTCCAGGGGCAGGACGATGTTGAGCCCGATGGACTTGCCGCCCGCCTCCATGGCGCCGCGATTGGCGGCTTCCATGATTCCCGGGCCGCCGCCGGTCTTGATGACGAAATCGCAGGTCTGGCGGTCGGAGCAGGTGCCGGTGACGATATGGGCGAAGCGGCGCGCCTCGTCGTAATAGCGGCTGTTGGCCGCCATGCGCCGGGCCACCGACACCCGGCGGGCAGCATCGTGGTCGTCGGGATTGGCGCGGGCCTCGGCCTCGGCCGCCGCCAGCCGCTCCGCAGCCGCTTCCGGGTTGGGGATGCGGGCCGAGCCGAACACGGCGATGGTGGATTTGATGCCGTATTGCTGCTGCAGCAGTTCCGGCTTCAGCAGTTCCAGCTGCAGCCGCACCGGCCGCAGGTCCTGACGCAGCAGGAAGTCCACATCCTCGAAGGCTAGGCGATAGGCGGGCGAGGCGGTCTGGGCGGTGGCGGTGGCCTCGCCGGGCAAGGTGAACTTGCCGGCTTCACGACGCGCGGTGGGAAAGGGGCCGCGACGGGGATATTTACGCATGAATGGGCTGACTCCGGGGGCGGATTCGTCCGCCATATCACCTCCCAAGTGTCGGCCATGCATCCTTACCAGCGGGTAAAGACACACGCGGCGCTTGGAAAGCGGCGCTCCCTTCGCTATAGGGGGAGGAATTGTTGACAGGAAACAGCGTCATGACACATCAGCACCTCGGCGATTTCGGGGATTTCTCGCTCTCGGTGGTGGTCACCAGCCCGCCCTGGTACGAAAATTGTTTCCTGGTCCTGCATAAGCCCAGCAAGTCCCTGGTGGTGGTCGACCCCGGTGGCGACGCCGAGCGCATCCTGGATACCATCGAGCAGTTGGACGGCAAGACCGAGGCCATCTGGCTGACCCACGGCCATCCCGACCATCTGGGAGCGGCGCACCGGCTGGAAAGCGAACTCAAGGTTTCGACCCATGCCCATGCCGACGAGATGCCGGTCATCGCGGCGGCCAGCGATCTCAGCCGCTCCTTCACCGGCCAGCCGCAGCAAGGCCCCGGCAGCCTGAGCACCTTCGAAGGCGAGCCCAGCCTGTCCCTGGGCGGCGTTCCGGTACGGGTGATCCACACCCCCGGCCATACCCCCGGCGGCGTCTGCTTCGATTTCGGCACCTTCGTGCTGACCGGCGACACCTTGTTCCGTAACGGCGTCGGGCGGACCGACCTGCCCGGCGGCAGCGAACAGCAGCTTTGGGCCTCCATCAACCGGCTGCTCGGCCTGCTGGGCGAGGAAACCATGCTGTATTCCGGCCACGGCCCGGAATGGGGCGTGCGCGAAGCCCGCCGCTGGTGGCGGATGGTCGGCTAAGCGGCTTGGTTCCGGTTCATTTCGCCAGGGAATGCTGCGCCGGATGGCGCGGCGCCTCGGGCAGGCGGGTGTCGGGATGCCAGCCCACCACCGCCGTCAGCACGGCGAAGCCCGCCACATAGGCGGCGGCCACATGCCAGCCGTGGCGCAGCCACTGCCCCACCGACTTGGCTTCGGGGAACATGTTGGACAGGGCGACGCCCGCCGATGACCCGAACCAGACCATGGACCCGCCAAAGCCCACGGCATAGGCCAGGAAGCCCCAGTCATAGCCGCCCTGCTTGATGGCCAGCGCCGTCAGCGGGATATTGTCGAACACTGCCGAGACGAAGCCCAGGCCCAGCGTGGTCAGGACCGAGGCGGCGGGCAACTCCTCCACCGGCATCATGGAGGCGCACAGCACCAGCGACAGCAGGAAGATCGAGCCCTTGGCGGTCTCGGGCAGGATTTCCCAGTCGGGACGGCGGATCACCATGGTCGCGCCCAGGGCGATCCATACCGAACCGCCGATGAAGGGGAAGCTTTCCGCCAGATGGCCAAACTGCAGATTGACCATCACATTGGTAACGATGGCCGAGGTCAGGATGATGGCGACGATGCCGACCCGGCCCCAATCCACATGGGTATGGGCATGGGCATGCTTCAGGATCGGCGAGTAGGCGTGCTGCTGCTTGGCGGCGACGACACCGACGATCAGCAGGCTGACCACCGCCCCGGCATAGGCCTCGAGTACCGCCAGGGGCGAGACCCCGGCGATCCACAGCATGGTGGTGGTGGTGTCGCCCACCACCGAGCCCGAACCGCCCGCATTCGACGCGGCGACGATGGCCGCCAGATAGCCGATATGGACCTTGGCCCGGAACAACTGGTGCGCCATGGCGCCGCCGATCAGGGCGGCGGCGATGTTGTCCAGGAAGGACGACAGCACGAACACCATCACCAGCAGGACGAAGCCGCCCTTCCAGTCCTCGGGCAGGTATTTGGGCAGCACCACCGGCACATGGCTCTTCTCGAAATGGCGGGACAGCAGGGCGAAGCCCATCAGCAGACAGAACAGATTGGCCAGCGTCACCCATTCATGGCCGAGATGGCCGACGAAGCCCCCGACCCCGGCCCCGGTCTTGAAGCCGGTGACCGCCATCTTGTAAACGGCGATGGAGGTCAGGCCGCCCAGCCCGACATAAAGGGTGTGGTTGTGCAGCAGCGCCACCCCCAGCAGGGTCAGGCCGAACAGGAAGAATTCCACGGGAATGCCGAACAGGCTGGGCATCGGGGGCGTCCGCGTCAGATCGAGGGAATTCGATCATAGCCATAAGAGGACACCGCTCCCAACCCGGAACTTGGTGTGCGGCGCGTCAAATCCGATCAGGCCACCGCCGATTCCATGGCCGCCACCTGGGCCACCGTCATGCCCGCGATCTGGGTGGTGGTGAAGGCGTCGATCTGGGTGGCGGTCAGGCTTTCGATCTGGGTCGGCGTCAGGGCGCTGATGCCGCTGGCGGTCAGGCCGGACACCTGGGTGGTGGTCAGGCCCGCCAATTGGGCCGGACTCAGGGCCGACACCTCGGTGACGCTCAGATTGCCGATCTGGGTGACGGACAGGGCGCCGACCTGGGTGGGCGTCAGGGCGGCGAACTGAGTGGCGTTCAGCGCCTGCAACTGGGTGCCGGTCAGATTGGTCACCTGGGTGGTGGACAGCGAGCCCACCTGGCCCGTGCTCAGCACCCCGATCTGGGCGGTGGTCAAGGACCGGATCTGCACCCGGGCCAGGGCGCCCAACTGGGTGGAGGACAGCGACTGGATCTGGGTGGTGGTCAGGCCCGCCACCTCCTCGGTGGTCAGCGAGCCCATCTGAGCGGCGGTCAGGCCGGCGAACTGGGTCGAGGTCAGCGAGGCGATCTGGGTCGCGGTCAGACCACCGATGCCCAGGGTGGACAGGGCGCCGATCTGGCTGCTGCTCAGCGCCCCCAACTGGGACGGCGACAGCGAGGCCAGGCCGGTGGCGGTCAGTCCGCTCAGCCCCGCGGGCGACAGCGACGCCATCTGGGTGGTGGACAGGGCGGCTAGCTGGGTCAAGCTCAGCGCGCCGATGCCGGTGGCGGCCAGCCCGCCCAATTGGGTGACGGTCAGGGCGTCCATCTCGGCCGAGGTCAACCCGGTGATCTGGGTGGTGGACAAGGCGCCGATCTGGGTGATGGTCAGGCCGTGCAACTGGGTGGTGGTCAGCGAGCCGATCTGGGTCTCGCTCAATCCGCCGATGCCGGTGGTGGACAACGAGCCGATCTGGGACACGGTCAGGCTGCGCAATTGGGTGGTGGACAGGGCGCCGATGCCGGTGGTGGACAGGCCGCCCAACTGGGTGGCGGTCAGGCTGGAGACCTCGGTGGCGGTCAGCGCCGCCACCTGGGCCGCCGACAGCGCCCCCATCTGCGGCGCGCTCAGGCCGCGCAACTGGGTGGTGGTCAACGAGGCCAGCTGGGTATCGACCAGACCCGCCATGCTGGTGGTGGACAAGGCGGCCAGTTGGGTCGGGCTCAAACCGCGCAACTGGGTGGTGGTCAGGCCCGCCAGTTGGGTCTCGGTCAGGCCGCCCAGGCCGGTGGCCGACAGCCCCGCCATCTGGGTGGCGGTCAGGCGGTCGATCTGGGTATCGGTCAGGGATTCCACGCCGCCCGCGCCGAGTCCGGCCAATTGGGTGACGCTGAGCGCCAGGATATCGGTATTGGACAGGCTGCGGATCTGGGTGGCCGACAGCGCTCCCATCTGGGTCGAGGTCAGGCCGCGCAGTTGGGTGGTGGACAGCGCATCCACTTGCGTGGCCGACAATCCCGCCACGGCGCTGGTGGACAGGGCAGCCAGTTGGGTCGAGGTGAAGCCGCCCAGCTGGGTGCTGGTCAGCGCCGCCATCTGGGTATTGCTCAAGCCACGCAATTGCTGGGTGGTCAGGGCGGCGATCTGGGCGGTGGTCAGCCCGGCCACCTGATCGGTGGTCAGGGCGGCGAGTCCGGTGGAGGCCAAGGCCCCCAGCTGGTTGAGGCTCAGCGACGACAATTCGGTGGCGGTCAGGCCGCTGACCTGATCGGTGGTCAGGGCCGACATCTGGGTGGCGGTCAGGCCCCGCAGCTGGGTGGTGGTCAACTGGCCGATCTGGGTCAGGCTCAGCCCGGCGACGCCGGTGGCCGACAGGCCGCCGATCTGGGTGGCCGACAGCCGCGCCAATTGAGTCGAGGACAGGGCCGCCACCTGCTCGTCGGTCAGCCCGGCCAGCTGGGTGGTGGTCAGCACCGCCAGTTCGGTGGTGGTCAGGCCGTTGATCTCGTCCGCCGACAGGGCGCTGATCTGATCCGAGGCCAGCCCCTTGATCTGGGTGGTGGACAGCGAGGCGATCTGGTCGGCGGTCAGCGCCCCCACTTCCTCGTAGCCCAGCATGGTGATCTGGGTCGAGCTCAGCCCGTCCAACTGGGTGGCGGTCAGGGCCGATATCTGGGCCTGGCTCAGGCCATTGATCTCGGCCGCCGACAGGGCGCCGATCTGGCTGGAGGTCAGGACCGCCAACTGGGTCAGGCTCAACTCTTCCAACTGGGTGGCCTGCAGGCCCCGGACCTGGGTGGTGGTCAGTCCGGCCATGCCGGTGGCGGTCAGGCTGTTGAGCGCGGTGGCGGTCAGGGCGCCGATCTGGGTCGAGCTGAGGGCTCGCAACTGGGTGGCGGTCATGGCCGCCATCTGGGTGGCACCGAGTCCGTCCATGCCGGTCACCGACAGGGCCGCCAACTGGCTGGTGCTCAGGGCGGCGATCTGGGTGGCGCCGAGCGCGCCGGTCTGGGTTTCGCGCAGTCCCGCCAACTGGGTGGTGGTGAGCGCCGCCAGGCCGGTGGCGGTCAGCCCCGCCGCCTGGGTCGCGCTCAGCATGCCCAACTGGGTGGCGGTCAGGCCCCGCAACTGGCCGGTGGACAGACCCGCCATCTGGGAGGCGGTCAGGCCTTCCAGGGCAGTGGCCACCAGTCCCGCCATCTGGGTGGAAGACAGGGCGGCGAGTTGGGTCGCCGACAGGCTGGCGGCCTGGCTGGCACTCAGGCCGGACAAGGCCGTGGTGGAGAGCGCGCCGATCTGGGCGGTGGTCAGGGTGGTGATCTGGCCAAGGCTGAGGGCGCCGATCTGTGTGGCGGTCAGACCGCCGAGCTGGGCCGTGGTCAGGGCGGCGAACACGGTGGCGGTCAGCCCCCCCACCTGGGTCTCGGTCAGGGCACCCACCAGGGCCGGGGTCAGGGCCGATAGTTGGGTGGCGCTGAGATTGGCGATCTGAGTGGCGGTCAGCCCGGCGATGCCGCCGCCGGAGATGGCGCCGATCTGGGTCGAGGTCATGACACCCAGTTGCAGCGCGGTCAGGGCTTCCATCTGGGTGGTGGCCAGACCGGCGATCTGGGTCGCCGACAGGGAGGCCACCGCCGCCGAACTCAGCCCCGCCACCTGGGCGGCGTCCAGCGCACCCAACTGGGTGGCGGTCAGCGCCTTGACCTGGGTGGTGGACAAGGCCCCCATCTGGGTCTGGCTGAGGCCGCCTAACTGATAACTGTCCATCACCCCGATCTGGGTGGTGGTCAGGCCGCCGATCTGGGTGGTGGTCAGCGCCGCCATCTGGGTGTCGGCCAGGCCAAGGAAGGCGGTGGCGGTCAAGGCCCCCAACTGGGTGGTGGACAGGGAAGCCAACTGGGCAGTGGACAAGGAGTCCACCTCGGTGGCGGTCAGGCCGCGCATCTGGGTGGTGGACAGGGCCGCCATCTGGGTGGCGCTCAGCCCATCGATGCCGGTGACCGACAGGGCCGCCACCTGGGCAGCGGTGAGATTGCGTATCTGGGTAACGGTCAGGGCGGCGATCTGGGTATCGCTCATTCCGTCAATGCCGCCAATGGGCAGGGCGGCGATCTGGGTGGTGGACAGGGCCGCCAGTTGAGAGGTGGACAGGGAAGCCAGCTGCTGCTCGGTCAGGCCGCCGATCTGGGTGGCCGACAGCGCCGCCACCTGCCCGGTGCTCAAGGATGCCACTTGGGTCTCGTTCAACCCGCTCAGCGCCGCCGCCGACAGGGCCGAAACCTGGGTAGTGGTCAGACCGCCCAGCGCGGCGGTGGTCAAGGCCCCCATCTGCCCGGCGGTCAATCCGCCCAACTGGGTGGTGGTCAGGGCGGACAACTCGGTCGAGCTCAGCCCCTCCATCTGCTCGGCGGTCAGGGAGCCCACCTGGAACGGGCTCCAGGCCCGCATCTGGGTGGCGGTCAGGGCGCCGATCTGCGCCGCGCTCAACCCGCCAATGCCGGTGGCCGAAAGGGCGCCGATCTGGGTAGCGCTCAACTGGCCCAATTGGGTCAGGCTCAGATTGGCGACATTGGTGGAAGACAGCCCCTGAATCTGGGTGGTGGTCAGCGCCGCCAGTTGGGTGGCGGTCAGATTGGCCATCTGGGTGGAGGACAGCGCCGCGAACTGGGGACCGCTCAGGCCCTTGATCTGGGTGACGGTCAGCCCCGCCAGGGCGGTGGAGTCCAGGCCCGCCAGCTGGGTAGCGCTCAGCCATGCCAGTTGGCTGGTGGTCAGGGCCGCCAGTTGGGTGGCGTTCAGCGCGCCAACCTGCGAATCGCTGAGGCCCGCCACGGCGGCGGCCGACAGCGAAGCCATCTGGGCGGCGTTCAGCGCGCCCAACTGCCCGGCATCCAGCGACGCCGCCTGTTCGGCGCCCAAGCCCTTGATCTGGGTCGCCGACAGCAAGGTCATGTCGGTGGGGCTCAGCCCGTCCAGGGCGGCGGTGGTCAGGGCACCGATCTGGGTGGCGGTGAGCGAGCGGAACTGGGTGGGAGTCAACCCGGCCAGTTGCGACGAACTCAAGCCCCCGATGCCCGAGGCCGACAGCGCCATCACCTGGGTGGCGGCCAGCGAGGTCAACTGCTCGTCGCTCAGCGCCTGTATCTGGCTTTCACCCAGGCGGTTGACCTGGGTGGTGGTCAGGGCGGCGATCTGGGCTTCCGACAGGCTGGCGATCAGGGTCGAGGACAGGGCGGCGATCTGGCCGCCGGTCAGGCCCCGCAATTGGGTGGTGGTCAACTGGCCCAGTTCGGTGGCCGACAATCCGTTCAGCTGGGTAGCGGTCAGGCCCGCCATCTGGGCGGTGCTCAGCGCCGCCATCTGGGTGCTGCCCAGCATGGCCATCTGGGTCTCGGTCAGGCCGCTGATGCCGCCGGGCGACAGCGCCGCCAACTGGGTATCCAGCAGGGCGGAAATCTGGGTGGCGGTCATGGCCGCCACCTGATCGGCGTTCAGGCCGCCCAACTGGGTCCGGGTCAGGGCCGACATCTCGGTGCTGGTCAGCGCCGCCACCTGCGCCGGGCTCAGGGCGCCGATCTGGCTCGAACTCCATGACCGTATCTGGGTGGAGGACAGCGCCGCGAACTGCTCGCTGCTCAGCCCCGCCATGCCGGTGGTGGACAGGGCGCCGATCTGAACACTGGTCATGGCCGCAAGCTGGGTGGCCGCCAGGGCGGCGACGGCGGCCGAGGTCAGGCCGCGCACCTGGGTGGTGGTCAGCGCCGCCATGCCGGTGGCGGTCAGGCTCTCGATCTGGGCATTGCTCAGCGAGCTCAGTTGCGAGGTGGTCAGGCTCTTGATCTGGGTGGAAGACAGCGCCGCCAACTGGGTCGAGGTCAGGGCCTCCACCTGCACGGGCGTCAGCATGCCGATCTGGGTCGAGGTCAGGGCGTTCAACTGGGTGGCTGTCAGGGCCTCCACCTGGGTGTCGCTCAAGCCCCGCAGCGCCGCCACGCCGAGCGCACTCAACTGGGTGGTGGACAAGGCCGCCACCTGGGTGCTGTTCAAGGATTCCAGGCTGGTGGTGGCCAGACCCTTGATCTGCATGGTTCCCAATGCCGCCAGGCCGGTGGTGCCGAGCGCCGCCAGGGCGGTGGACGGCAGAACGCCCATCTGGGTCATGGTCAGGGCCTTGAGCTGGGTGGTGCTCAGGGCCGCCATCTGGCCCTCGGTCAGGCCGATGACCTGGGTGGTGCGCAGGGCGGCGATCTGGCCAGAACTCATCACCGCCAGTTGGGTCAGGCTGAGCGAGCCGATCTGGGTGGCGCTGAGACGGTCGATCTGGCTGGTGGCCAGCCCCGCCATCTGGGTCGGGGTGAGGCCCGCCAACCCGTCCTCGGACAAGGCGGCGATCTGGACGCCGTTCATGGCCTTCAACTGGGTCGAGGTCAACAACGCCACCTGTTCGGCGCTCAGGCCCGACAGCGCCGGGGCGGTCAGGCCGGCGATCTGGGTGGCGGTCAGGGACGCCAATTGGGTGGTGGCCAGCCCCTGCATATCCTCGGCCGACAGGCCGGAAATGCCGGTGGCCGACAGGGCCCGCAACTGGGTGGTCGACAGCGACGCCATCTGCTCGGCGCTCAGGGCGTCCATCTGGGTGACGCTGAGACCGCCCAACTGGGTGGCGTTCAGACGGTCGAGCATCTCGGCGCTCAGACCCGCGATCTGATCGGTACTGAGCCCGGCGATCTGGGTGGTGCTCACCGCCGCAAGCTGGGTGGCGCTGAGGGCATCCAGGGCGGTATTGCTCAGTCCGCGCATCTGAATGGGGGTCAGGGCACCGATCTGGGTGACGCTCATCCCGGCGATCTGGGTGGTGGACAGCGATTGTATCTGTTCCGCCGACAGCCCCTTGATCTGGCTGGCGGTCATGGCGCGCAACTGGGTCGCGGCCAGTTGCTGGAACTGGTTGTCGCTGAGCGAGCCGACCTGGACGGCGGTCAGCCCCGCCATCTGGGTCGAGGTCAGCGCCGCCATCTGGGCGTCGCTCAAGGCGGTGATCTGGGTCGCCACCAGCACGGCGATCTGGGTGGGCGACAGGCAGGCGACCTGGCCGGTGGTCAACTGGCTGATCTGGATCTCGTTGAGGCCGCGCAGCGCCACCGGGTTGAGGGCCGCCAACTGGGTGGTGGACAGATGGGCCAACTGGGTCTGGTTCAGCTCGCGCACGGCGCCCGCCGTCAGTCCCTTCATCTGGGTGGTGGTCAGCTGGGTGATCTGGGTCTCGGTCAGCCCCGCCATCTGGTCGGTGGTCAGCAGCCCCATCTGGGTCGAGCTCAGGGCGGCGAACTGGGTGGCGGTCAGGGCCGCCATCTGGGTCTGGCCCAATGCTCCCATGGCCGCCAGGGACAGATTGGCGATCTGGGCGCCGCTCAGGGCCTGCAACTGGTTGGTGGTCAGGCTGGCGATCAGGGTGGAGGACAGGCCCTTGATCTGAACCGTGCCGAACGCCGCCAGTTGGGTCTCGGTCAGGGCGTTGATCTGCTCGGTGGCCAGGCCGACCATCTCGGTGGAGGTCAGGCCGCGTATCTGGGTGACACTCAGCGCCGCCACCTCGGTGGTGGAAAAGGTCCCGAACTGGGTCGAGGTCATGGCCCCCAACTGGGTGGAGGTCATCACCGCGATCTGGCTGACGTCCAGGGACTCCACCGCCGCCGTGTTCATGGACTTGATCTGGGTGGCGGTCAGCGCCGACAACTGGGTGCCGCTCAGGGCGTCAACCTGTTCCGAGGACAGGGCCGCCAGCTCACGCGCGCTCAGGCTGGCCATCTGGGTGGTGGACAGCACCGCCAACTGGCTCGACGTCATGGCCGCCATCTGCACATTGGTCATGGCGGCGATCTGGGCGCCGGACAAGGCGGCCACCTGGGTGGTGCTCATGGCCGCGACGGCGGTCGTGGACAGAAACTGCAACTGCGCCGCGCCGAAACCGGCCAATTGGGTAGTGGACAGGGCCGCCACCTGGGTCTCGCTCATGCCCAGCGCCGCCAGATTGCCCAGGGCATTGATCTGGGCCGCCGACAACGCCGCCATCTGCGACGGGCTCAGCCCGGCGATGTTGGTCTGGGTGAAGCCGCGCATCTGGGTGGCGGTCAAGGCCTGCAACTGGGTCTGGCTCAGCACCCCCACCTGGGTGGAGGTCAGGGCCGCCACATTGGCCAGGGGCAGGGCAGCGGTCTGGGTGGCCGACAGGCCCGCGAGTGTTTCCAGGGAAATCGCCGCCATCTGGGTCGACGTCACGGCGCTGATCTGGGTCGACCCGAACCCGGCCATCTGGGTAACCGAAAGAGTCTCCATCTCGGTCGTGGTCAGGCCCTTGATCTGGGCGGAACTCAGCACCGAAAGCTGGGTGGGCGACAGCACCCGGAACTGGGACGAGGTCATCTCTCCCAGATCGGTGGCGGTCAGACCCCGGATCTGCAAGGTGGTCAGGGCGGCAATGGTGTCCTCGCCAAAGGCCTCGAACTGGGCATCGATCAGCACCGAAAGCTGCGGCCCGGTGAAGGCCATCTGGGCGGGCGTCAGCGCACTGATCTGGGTCGAGGTCAGACCCAGCATCTGATTGGTGGACAGCGAGGCCAGTTGGGTGCCGCTCAGCTCACCGATCTGTTCGATGGTGAAAGCGGCGATCTGGGTGTTTTCAAGTTCACGAAGGTCGCTGGAAGTCAGTCCACGAATCGTGGACGTGCTCAGTTGAGCAATCTGTGCCTCGTTTAATGATGATATGGACGAGACCACAACAAGCATCTCCAGCGGTCGTTAGTGATGGCTATCACCATCTTTACGGAATTCTTCATTGAGCACAGCAGCATATGCATCACTTCGAGGTTCCATGTTGATGCATAATTTTGTTTTGATTTCAGCACTCGCTCCTGCTAGGTCTTGGGCGCCCTCCCGATCCGGGCCACGGTCGGGGAAGTGTATTTCGCCAGAGACCGCCAAGCAAGTCCCGCGCCAGTCAACATCACCGCTTAACACCTTGATTCCCCTTCCTGTTGCCGCAGTTGACCCAGGAGGTGGGCAGGATTTGACCCGGCAGGATTTGCCGGGTTGACCGGGTTTGGGCAAGAACTGCCCAGCGGCCGCGAGCGCCCCGATCAAATTGACCGCTTGTCCAGGGGAAAGATGCGTTGACGCCCCTGCCCGGTTTGGTTAGAAACGTCGCTCCAGCCACGGCGGCAAGCAACCGCCTCTGCGGAGGGGTGGGTGAGTGGCTGAAACCAACGGTTTGCTAAACCGTCCAGGGGTGTCAAACCTCTGCGCGGGTTCGAATCCCGCCCCCTCCGCCACCTAGCTTTTTCAAGCACTTACGCGAACTAGCGATCACGGGCCGTCACCCGTGATCACTCGTGCGCCCTTTTGGCTTGCTACAATAGTGCTACAAGCTGGCGGGCTTGTAGCAAGCGGCATGGGACAAGAGCGGGGCAGAGGGAAGCCTTATCCCCTCCCATTGCCCGCCACGACCACACCCACTCAAGACTTCCTTCCGCAACAGATGCCGCCACCGCACAAAAATTTGCCAAATACCAAAACTACGTGATTCACGTAGTAAATACCGCGACCGCGGTACGTGACTCACGTACAGTATTTATCTGCGTTCCTGGAAACATAATGAGCGCGTTTAAACGCACTCATCCGAAATTCGTCATCACAAAGCGCATTATATGCTGACTCAATATTTTAACAGTGACAGCCTGTGTCCCGCGAACACACTTTTTGCGGAGAACGCTGATGGCTGGGGATCATTCTCTCGTCGCCATGCCCGACTTGCTGACTATCTCGGACTTGGCCGCCCTTCTCAAACGAAGCGAAGGAACAATCCGTAATGACATCATCCGCAACCCTTCGATCGTGTCCCTTGGATTGGTGTAACAGCGCAGTCGCCGTTTGATCTCCGGCGGGCTTGGCCGGATTGATCAGGCTG
>NZ_LWQT01000046.1 GCF_001650715.1 Paramagnetospirillum marisnigri
TGACGCCTCCGGGCGCTACGCACCCTACGCCATCATCCCCAGGCAAAAGCTGCTACACCACTCGACGGGACATGACCCTCCGTCGCCCCTGGCCAGGCAACATCAACCATGCTTCACTAACATTCGATCTGGAGCCGCCATTGGGGGCCGGTCAGGGGTGCTCAACAACACCGGGACGGAGATGGCCGATGCCATGGGAACGCTGGCCGCCGTCATATTCGAGGTCACCACCCGTCTACGCGACAGTGCCTATTGTCTGAAGCAGGTGAATGCCATCTCCTCCGCTCTCAGGGAGCAGGCCAAACGCCTGGCCGATACCGCTGGTGAGGTCGGGCCGGACGAAGAGGAACGCTGTGGGGCCATGCTGGGGCAGTTGGCGGAATGCTACACCATGGCGCGTGAGCGTGAAACTCACCATTCCCAAGTGAATGGAGGGGCCTTTGTGCCGCATCAGGCAAGTGCAGGCACTTTTTCTGTCGATGATGCGCTATTCTGATATTTCAAGTATTGCGGTAATGTTGTTGACGTTCTGTCAACAACTTCCTTTTATGGCGTGAAATCGCCAGATGGTCCGATCCAAAACGGCCGCCAATTCAGATGTATTCCGGCCACTCCCTGGGTGGCTGTTATTGCTGGACGTTCTGCAGCCAGGGACTCGACCGGACTGACCTTGCCGCCACTTCCAAGGACATGGCCAGGGCCGCGCCCGATGAGATGTCGACCGGGATGAGACGCTTCAGTTTCCTCGGTTCGGAATGAGTGGGCAGCCGCTTGAGACTTCACGGCTAGGGACCGGCGGGCGGTGCTAGCAGCACCTTTCCCGACATGCCGGCGGAGAGTTCGGGGAAATGGCCGCCGATGGTACCGGTGACCTTGACGGATTGGCTGACCGGGTCGATGCGGGCGCCCACCCGCGTCAGCTTGACCGGGTAGGTCTTGGCGGTTTCGTCGATGGCGACCTGGAAACCATGGCCGGGCTTCAGCCATACCAGCCATTTGCTGGGCACCACGAAGTCCAGTTCCAGCATGGAATCGTCCAACACATCCAGCAGCGCCTGGCCCGGCTGGACGAACTGCTGGGAGCGCACCTTCTGTTCCACCACCCGCCCCTCGAAGGGCGCGGGAATGGCGCATTTCCCGACCACGGTCCCGGCGGCAACGTCACGGGCGCGGGCCTTGTCGCGCTCGGCCAAGGCGACGTCGTTTTCAAGCTTGCCGATGGTCTGCAGTTCCAGAAGGCGGGCATTGACCGCCACGGTCTTTTCCGCCGCCGACAGCGCCGCCCTGGCCTCGGCCAGTTGCGCCCGCTGGATCGAGCAGTCGAAGGCGACCAGGATGTCGCCCTTGCGGAACCGCTCGCCCTCGCGCATGCCAATTCTTTCCACCTTGGCACCGATCTCGGCGGCCAGGGTGGTGAAGTCACGGGGGCTCAGCTGTGCCCGCAATTCCTGGGCCTGGGCGGGAAGCGCCCAAGCGAGCAGCAGGGCGATGGCCGGGGCGGCCCGTTTCATCGCGATGGGGCCTGGGCCAGATCCCGGTTTTGCGCTCCGCTGCCCTCGGCATCGGATGGAGTGCCGTCATCCTGGCCGAGCCAGCGCCACGACTGGCCTTGCGCCGTGGAAAACGCCCGTTCGGCCGGGGAGGGGGCGTGTGCCGCTCCCCATGCTTCCAACCGTAGCGCGATGGCCGCCGACAGGGCGCGCAGGTCATGGCTGGCGACATTATCCGGCATCAGGTCGTGGCCGATACTGGCCTGCATCCGGGCATAGGCCTGCTCGACCTGGGCATAGGTCTGGAACCGGCGCAGGGCGGAGGCGATGGCCGAGGCGCGTCCCGCCACCCGTTCCAGCATGCCCTGGGCATCATTGGCGGTCCTGGCCTCGGACAGTTCGAACAGGCGCCTGTCCACCTTCCACAACTCGTCCGACTGGTCGAACTGGCTGATGGAATTCCTGAATTGCCGCTCGGAGACATGCACCTGGGCCAGCACCGCCATGCGAAGCGCCAGGCGCCGGGCCTTGGCCACGTCCTCGTTGGTTTCGGCGTATTTGATGGCGTCGGGACCGCTGATCAGGTTCATCAGGTTCCACGACAGCTTGGCACCGGCCTCGTACCAGTGATTGGCCATCAGGAACGAGTTATGATCATAGTTCCGGCTGGCCGAGAAGGTGATGCCGGGAAACAGCCGGACGATGGCCTTGCGGGTGTCGTCCGCCGCCACGCGGGCCAGATAACCCTGCTCGCGCAGGTCGGCATTGCCGGAGAAGGCCAGTTCCTCCATGCGCTCCAGATTCAGGTCCCAGGCGGGAGTCTTCAGGTCCCTGGGCACCTCCAACGCCAGCTTGGTGCCGGGCGGCGCATTGATCAGCGCCGCCAGTTCGATCTCGGCGGTGGACAACTCCTGCTGGATGGCGGTCAGTTGGCGCAGGGTCTCCAGCAGGCTCTTCTGGTAGCGCAGGGATTCGGATGGGGCCTTCAGGTTCTCGCGCTCCACCGTCCTGGCCCGCTCCAGCGCCACCTTGGCCTCGGAAACGGCGGTGCCCACCTCGGCCATGAGTTCCTGATGCGCGGCGGCGCGCCAGAAGGCGAAGCGCACGTCCTGCACCAGAGTGTGCACCGCCTTGCGCTTCCGCTCCGAAGCGATCAGGGCGCGGTCGGCGTTCTGCTTGGCGGTGAAATAGGACAGGCCGAAATCCAGCACGTTCCACGACAGTCCCAGATCGGCGGTATAGTTGTCGCGATCCGCCGAATAGGTCGGGTTCGAACTGCTGGTGGTCTGGGTGTAGAGATCGCGCGAACGGGTGGCGTTGGGCTCGGAGCGGCTGGTGAAATTGCCGCTGGCCACCAGCCTGGGCAGCATGTCCCAGCGGTCGATATCGGTCTGGCCCAGGGCCTGGGCCTCTTCCATGATCTTGGCGCGACGGTCCAGATTGTACTTCAACGCCCGGGCGATGGCCTCCGACACGGTCAAGGGAGCGGTCAGCGCCTCGCCCGACTTGAACATGTCGACGCGGTCATCCTTGGCGCTTTGGCTCAGTTGCTCGGGCGTGAACGGCTTGGGGGCCACGGCGCAGGCGGCCAGAAGCGCCACCATGGAGACGGAGGCCAGAAGATTCCTGGCACCAGACGCAGACAAAACCATGACCATTCCCCTCATGCTCACGCGGCCTTGCCGCTGTGCTTCAATCCAAACAGGGCGGCCTGCTTGGCCAGACGTGCCTCCTGGCTCAGTTCCCGCAACTGGCTGGTCAGGCCGGGACGGCCCACCGGCCTGACCGCCGCCTGCTTGACGCCATCCCGGAACGGCGCCGCGCCGGTCTGCCCCGGCGCCCCCTGGGGCTGGCCCTCGCCCTGGGGTTGGGGCGCCTCGGCTTCCCCGGTCTCCCCGACCACCACCTTGAAGGTCTGCACCGCTTCGCGGCCCTCGGCATCACGGGCGACAACGCGGATCACCACCTCGCCCTTGAAGCCGGGCGGCGGCGTGCCCTCGAACGAACCGGTCTTGGGGTTGAAACTGATCCAGCCGGGCAAGGCCGATCCGTTGGCTTGCAGCGCCGTCAGCGCCACCGACGCGTCCGCGTTGCTATGAGCGAAGGCTCCGGCTGGGATGGCAATGGACACGCGCCCCCCCACGGCGACCACCGTGTCGCGCATGGGGGCCGCGATCACCAGGGTCTCGCCACCACCCGTCGGCTTGGCGGCAACCGCCAGTTGGAAGGGGCTGGATGGAGGACTGGCCGGTGCGGTCGGAATCGCCGGTGCCGTGGACGACTGTGCCGGTTGCGGCGCGGGAACATCCACGGTGATGGACGTCATCGGGGCGGTCTGGCGCACCACCGTCGTCAATGTCGGCGCGATTCCCCCGTCACTGGCGGGGGGAGCCTGCGCCGGAAGCGAAGGCGGCGGTGGCGGCGGCGGCGGGGAGGGGGGCGGAGCCGCCACGGGCGCCGACTGAACCGTGATGGTCAGGCTCTTGCTTGCCGTGGCTCCGGCGCCATCGGTCGCCGTGATGGTCACCGCGCCGCCACCCGCCGAAATCGGATGGCCGGAAATCCGGCCGGTCTGGGGGTTGATGGACAATCCTGCGGGCAATCCCGTGGCACTGAAGGTCAGCGTGTCCCCGGCATCGGCGTCCGAGAACGTGCCGTTGGGAAGCGGGTAGCTGTAAGCCGATCCCACCTGCCCCATCGGCGGCGAAAGCAACACGCCCGTAGCCGTGGGGGGAGCGTTCACCGAAATGGTGGCGCTGACCGTGCCGCCGCCCAAGCCGCCATCATTGGCCGCCTTGGATGCCTGGGCGGTGAAGCCGCCATTGCCGCCGCCGACGGGAGTGAACTTCAGTCCGGCATTGCCCTCGGCGAAGGTGATGAAGGTGCCGTTGGTTATTTGGATGATGCCGTCATTCTTGTAGAGCGTGCCGCCGGTGATGCCGGTGATCTTGAAGTGGGAGACTTCGGCGCCATCCACCAGATTGCGGCTGAGCACCAACCCGGTCGAGGTCTGGATGTTGGGCGCGCCGCTGGCATTGGTCACGCTGGGCGTATCGGCGACGGGGCTCAACGTAATGTTGCTGGTCGCGGTTGATCCGCCCAGGCCGCCATCGGCAGTGCTGGTGGATCCCTGTACGGTGAAGGCGCCATTGCCCCCGGTGGTGGCATTGCGGTTGGCGGTGGGGCGGAAATAGACGTTGGTAGTCGCTCCGGCGCTGGCGATGAAACTGCCGTTGGTGATGGCCTGGGTATAGGCCGCGTCGGAATAGAGCGTGCCGCCGGTGATGCCGGTAATCTTGTAATGGCTGGTTTCCGCCCCGTCCCCGGCCGCACGGGTGATGGCGATGGCGCTGGAATCGGTATCTTCGGTCACCGTCGGGTTGGCGACGGTTGGTGTGTCGGCGGTTGCGGATACCGTGATGGTCGATGTGACCGCCGAGCCTGTGTTGCTATCACTGTCGCGAGCGACAAAAGTTATGGTGCGTGCCGTGGTGTTGGGGGACTCCGTGGTGTTGTTGAAACGGGCGGCCTTCAACAGTGTCAGGTAGTCGGCTTTGGCGCCCGATCCCGACAAGGTCAGCACCGAGCTTGATGTGTAGGTCACCGTGATGCCATTCATGGTGACACCGTCAGCCCAGCCGTTGAGGCTGAGGATGTCGCCGCTCTGGGCATTGGTCAGGGTGATGACCGCCTGAGTGAGATTGGTGCCGTCATCTGTCAGGGTGGCGTCGCTATCGATGATGGACAGATTGCCATTGTTCTCGGTGAAGGCGTCGGTATAACCGCCATTGGTGCCACCCGAGGAATCGTCGCCGTCCAGATCGATGATCGGGGCGCGGATCAACGCCACGCTGACATTCTGATTGCTTGACGTGCCGACGCCGTCATTGACCGTCACCCGCACGGTGCGCGACGCGGTGTTGACGGTACTGGCATCGCTGTTGCGGTAGGTCAGTGCCCGCACCAGCGCTTGCACTGCGGTGGGGGAACTGTTGGCGTTCAGGCTGACCAGCAGACTATTTCCTGACGAACCGCCGCTATAGGTGCCCAAGGGGGTACCTTCATACGTGATGGTGCTGCCCGAGACGCCGATCTGGCCGACCCCGGTTCCCTGATTGGCTATGCCCAGCACGTCCTCGGCCGTCTGGCCGTTCGCGATGATGGAGACGGTGACGTTGCCGCCGTTGAAATTGGTGTTGTCGAGGTCTGCGACCGTGGCGTTGCCAGCCCCGTCCAGGGCGACCGCAGCACCGCCGACGCTGTAGCTGACGGTATCGCCGTTCATATTGGTCAGCGTCGGCACGTCGTTGACGGCGGTGATGGTGACGGCCGAGGCAGTGTTGATGGTGGTGCTGGCGATGCCGCTGTTGGCGGTGCCACCGGAATCGGAGACCGACACCAGGGTGATCGTACGCCCCCCATCGGTTGTCGGCTTTTCGGAGCTGCTCAGGTAACCGAGGGCGTTCAGATAGGCCTGCCAGTTGGCGGCGGTGGTGGCCTTGGTCAGCGTCACTGTCGCCGTCGATCCGCTCATGGACACCGAATAGCCGATAGTATTGGCCGATGTGGTGCCGTTGGTGCCGTTGGTCAGCGTGATCTGTTCGCTATCGAGAACCAGCTTCTCGGCGCTGCCGTCGAACAGGTTGCCGACCGTCACCACCACCGAATTGATGGTCTGGCCGGATTCGATGGTGGACAGGCTGGCGCCGGAAAACAGCGTCTGGGCCGCCCCGTTTTCGGTATAGGTCGGGTTCGAGGCGGTAATCGATCCGGTGGGGGCGTCGTTTACCCCCGTTACCGTCACCGTGGTAGAGCCGGTGGCGGTCTTGACCCCGCCCGAGCCTTGCGCGGCGGCGGAGTTGCCATCGCTGAAGGTCCAGTTCAACTGGACGCTGGCGGTGGGGTCGTCGGATGAATTGGAGTATCGGATCGATTGCAGCGCCTCGTTGATTTGGGCCTGGGTGGCATTGGCCCCGAAGGTCAGCAGCAAGGTTCCCGACGAATTGGTGGTCACCGTGCCGATGGTAACCCCCGACAGCGTTAAATTGCCGCTTTCGGTCAAGGCGCCCAGATTACCGGAGGCGGTGAAGACGTCCTGGATGCTGGCGCCGCCGTTTCGGGCAATGGTCAGGGTGGTGCCGCTGAAATTGTTGCCCAACTCGGCGTCCGCCACGGTGACGTCGGCGTCCAGAATCACCGCGGCGCCGCCTTCGGTAAAGGCGGGCGCGCCGTTCAGGTTGGTAAAGGCCGGGGCGTCGTTGACCGGGTTGACAGTGATGGAAAAGGGGGTCGAGCCGATGGTGCCGCCCGCGCCGTCGGCCACCGTGAAGGTGAAGCTGTCGGACGTGGTCTCGCCGCCATTGTGGGTATAGGTGATGGCGCTGTTGGCGATGTCGGTCTGGGTGAAGGTGCTGCCGCTGCTCATCGCCGCGCCATACTTGTAAAGCGTGCCGTTGGCCGGCGCCGTGCCCACCGTCAGGGTGCGGTTGCCGGCGGCGCTCTCGGCATCGGAAATCGACAGGGCCGCCGAGCCGATGGTGGCGGAGGCCCCCTCGTTCAAGGTCAGGCCGGCATTGGTGCCCACCGTCGGCGCATCGTTGGCGCCGTTGATGGTGATGACCAGGACGGCGGTGTCGGTGAGGCTGCCATCCGAAACGGTGTAATTGTAAGAATCGGTCACGGTCTGGCCGGCGGCCAGCGAGTTGACAGCGGTCTCGTCGACCACATAGGTGTAGGTGCCGTCGGCATTGAGCGTCAGCGAGCCATTGGCGCCGGCCAGCGCCTGGCCTACCGTGCCGGCGGTGCCCGCGCCTTCCATATTGCCGCCCCGCACCGCCGTCACCGTCCTGGTCGCGCCCGTATCGGGGTCGGTATCGTTGGTGATGACATTGCCGGTGGCGTTGGAACCCGCTGCCGTGCCGGTCTCGGTGCCGGAACCGGTGTCGTTGACCGCCGTTGGGGCGTCGTTGGCGCCGATGATGTTGACGCTATAGGTCCGTGTCGTCGACGCGGAGCCGTCCGACACCGAGACGGTGAAACTGTCGGTCACGGCGCCCGTGGTCGCGTTGATCTGGGCGTTGCCGGGGACGTAAACATAAGAGCCGTCGCTGCTCTTGACGTACAAGGTGCCGTAAGTTCCGGCCTTGGATACGTCGTAGGCAGTGCCTCCGACATTTGTCGAGCCGCCAGTGGTACCGCCCGTAATGTCATAGGTCAGCGTGGTACCGGTATCGACATCGGCCCCAGACAGGGTTCCGGTAATGTTGCTGAAACTGTCATTGGCCGAGCTGTCGGTATAGCTGCCGGTCGATGGTGCCATCAGCGTCGGAGCGTCATTGACGGGGGTGAGGGAAATGGTGGATGTCGCGCTTGCCCCCCCCAGGCCGCCATCGGCATTACTGGTGGAAGCCTGGACGGTAAACGCGCCATTGCCTCCCGAAGAGGAATTACGGTTGGCGGTGGGACGGAAATAGACGTTGGTGGTGGCACCCCCGCTGGTGATGAAATCGCCGTTCGTGATGGCCTGGGTGTAGGCCGCATCGGAATAGAGCGTTCCACCGATGATGCCGGTGATCTTGTAGTGGGTAACCTCGGCGCCATCCACCGCATTCCGGCTGATGGCGATGGCGCCGGAATCGGTATCCTCGGCCACTGTCGGGCTGGCGATTCCAGCTGTATTGGCTCGCGCCGGCGAAATAATCCTGCCGCTCAGCCCCCAAACACTGCTGTCTGATGCCGCGTTCAACTCGCGCCACGAAACGGCAACGTTGCCATCCGCCAACAGTGCTATTTTGGCTCGCTCTTGCCACCCCTGGGCACTAGAGTTGACAAGCAGCTCACTTCCAACCTTCGCGCTATTCGCATCAAAAAACTGCGCTCTTATCGCCGACGCATCTCCGTCGCCGCCGCCTTGGTAGCCGATAGACTCATTGTTGGGGCCTGTGGCAGACTCGCCATCCGTCCAAAATGCGACAAACCCACCATTTTGGGTTCCGACTAATGTTGGCCAGTCCTGATTCCCCTGGGCCGCTGTATTCACAACGAACCCTGCGCCCACTTTCGCCCCGGAGGATGAAACGACCTGCCCATGCAACCTGAAATAAGAGTCATCGACGCCATCCGAATCTGATCCAGGCGCTCCATCGGCCCAGTCACGCCAGACGACGACATATCCACCACCAACAAGCGACGTGATCTGGGGCTTCTCCTGACTTCCCTGAGAATCCCAGGAACTAAGGAGCAATTCGGTCCCAACTTTTTGTCCGGTAGCATCAAATAGCTGGGAACGAATTCCCGGTGAATTGCCATCCCCGCCACCGGAGTTGTGGAGACCAATCTGTAAAGGCCACTCAGTCTCAATGTGTGAGAACGCGCCGTCAACCCACGTCACGGCAAATCCTCCACCTGTTAGAGCGGTGATTTGCTGGTAATCTTGATTGCCAGCCGCAGTCGTATTAACGGAAAATTCCGCACCAATTTTTGTGCCTGCCGCGGAAATTATCTGCCCTCTTAGTCTGTATGCACTGTTGTCTACACTAAGCGGATCGCCTTCGTCAGTCCAATCTCTCCATGCGACAACGAACGAGCCATTGCTTAGTGCCGCAATCTTAGGATGATCCTGATCGCCGGCCAGCAGCGAGTTAACCAATAGCTCGGAGCCAACTTTTGCCCCGGACGTGTCAAAAATTTGGCATCTTATGGCACTTAAGCTGCCGTCCCCTCCACCTTGGTTTCCTAGAGATTCATAATAATCTCCCCATCCATATCCACCATCTTTCCAAGCAACCGCAAAGCATCCATTGCTCAGCGTCGCAATGACAGCCTCATCCTGGTGGCCCGCCGTTGATGTATTTATTATAAATTCATTTCCGGACGATATCGTGGCTGATGGGTTGGCCGAGAAATCTGGCAATGTGAAAATCCGGCCAACCAGCCGATACCCAGAGGTGTCCGTGCCCTGGTCGCCATCGAAGTAGTCACGCCAGACAAATGCAACCTTATTATTTCCAATATCCGTGACAATTGTCTTTGACTGAAATCCTTGAGTTGTTGAGTTTACCTGAAATTCAACGTGGGATGCGCCGGAATTGTAGAAATAATCAGCAACAATACGACCGTGACTTCCGTCACTATTCGTCTCGGTTCCATATGAGTTCTGGTTCAGGCTCCCGAGTGAAATCATTCCATCTTCATAAACGACAGCAAATCCACTACTTCCAACCGTACATATTTGCGCATTATCTTGATTCCCAGGTTTGACGTCATTTACGGAAAGTTGAGGGGCGGCCGTAGCCGGCAGACTTAATATTCTATTTGCTTGCAGCGTCAATTCATCGACATCTATAATCCCATATCTTGCCTCAAGGTCGTCGTTTCCTCCGGATGCAGTGTCGCCGGTATCGTCCGTCGACGCCGCCACATCCGCCCCGGTGATCAGGGCCAGGCGGCCGATGAAGGCGCCGCCGATGGCGCCCGATCCCACGTCGCAGCCATAGAGCAGGATGTCGCCATCCGCCGACAGCGCTTGGCCGATGGCGGCCAGATCAGTGCCGCGCGGATCCAGGTTGGCGAGCGACAGCACGGCATCGCCCAATTGCACCTGTCCCTCGGCGCCATGGCTGATGACGTGGATGGCGTCGATATCGCTGCGCCCCTGCAGCAGATCGGCCATCTGGGACAGTCCGTCGCGGCCGGCATCGAGAACGTGGACCTCGACCCCGGCCTTCAACCCGTCGATCAGGCTTTGGTAGTCCTGGACATGAGCATCGACGAAGGCGATCTCGGTGCGGGCAGCGGGGGCGGCAGGAGCTTCGGCCGCCGCCTCGGCGACCGCCTGGACCGCATCCGTCACCGCCGCGCCGTCGAACATGATGCGCGGTTCCAGGGCCACGATCATCGGCCGCTTGGAAGACATCCTGGAGTGACGCTCCTGGCGAACGGAGGGTCGGCCGACCGGGCTGGTGCCCTTCAACGATGTCCACAGCGTCGATCCCATGATGCCCCCGACCGCTTGCCTCGGTTGCGCTCCAATGCGCCCCCATGGCCGGACGATGCCAAACGGTCGCGGTCGCCGCGTCCCCCATATGGGTGATATGCCCCGACTTTTTGCGGATATGGGCGATTTTCCTCCCCCTGGCAGCCATTCCTCCGGCGGTGAGCAACACAGGCCCAAGCCAGACGCGCACTCAAGCATCTGAAGTCGTGTTTCAATAACTGCGAAAGCGAATGCTCGCATTCGCTGCTAAGTGATGGGGCGCATAAACCAAAAATATTAATCGCACTGCGTTTTCTTTAAGGCACTCTCATGCTAGCCTAGGCTGTGGCTTTATGGTGACGACATGCTGAACAGCATTGAACAGGCTTTGGAACTCGTCGGTTGCTTTCAGGACGCCGCGTTGGATAACAGCCGTTGGCCCGATGCCTTGAGCAGGCTGTCCGGCGCGTTCCAGGGTGACCTTGGCGTCCTGACCGTGGGCAGCATTCAGCCCATGACCCTGATCACCAATCTGATGACGGGGACCATTGTCCCGCCTCCCAATCTGGAAGAACTGATCGACCGTCTCAGCCCCACCGACCTTCGCCTGCAATACGGCATGAGCCATCCGGGCAAGGCCTTTGCCTGCCGACAGGTCCTGGACGAGAAGGCCTGGACGGCAAGCCCGTTCTACCGCGAAATCCTGGAACCCAATGGCGTTCCCTATTCCATCGTCTGCATGGATGTGGTCGACCGGCATTACGTCTTTTCCACCGGCACCTTGCGTGGCGACCGCGACGGCTCGTTCACCAATGAGGAGGTCCGGCAGTTCGAAAGCCTGACACCGCACCTGATCCGGGCGGTGCGGACCCAGATCCGGCTGGGGCAACAACAGAGTGTCACCGATGACCTTCGGGCGACGCTGAATGCCCTGGTGGCGGCGGTCATCCTGGTGGACGCCACCGGCAAGGTATGGTTCGCCAATCACGCCGCCGAGTCCATCCTGGCCCAGGGCGACGGGCTGGGGGTGTCCCAGGGACGGCTGCGCGGCGGCACGCCGGGTGATTCGGGGAAGATCGAGGCCATGGTGGCGGAAACGGTCATGGCGGCCAGGGCGTCCCGCTTGCCCGGTGGCGATGCCCTGACCCTGGACCGGCCCTCGGGCAAGGCGCCGCTGAACCTGCTTTGCGTTCCCATGCGGGCGGATCGGCTGGAGGTGTTTCCGCTGCGGCCCTCCGCCATGCTGTTCGTCAGCGATCCCGAAGCCGAGCGCCCCATTCCCGAGGCGCTGATCGCCAGGATGTACGGGCTGACTCCCGCCGAGGCCCGGCTGTGCGGCGACCTGCTGCGCGGCATGGATCTGGCCGGGCATGCCGAACGCCACGGCATCACCGCCAATACCGCCAGGACGCATCTGAAAAGCATCTTCGCCAAGACCGGTACCGGCAGGCAGGCGGAGCTGCTGCGGCTCATCCTGGCGGGTCCCATGGGCCAAGCGGTCCTGGACGGTCTAGAACTCCACGCTTAAGCCCGCACCGATCATGCGGGGTTCGCCCACGCCGGCCACCTTGCCGCCCAGGGCCGTTCCGTAATCGGCGGCGCCAATGCGGTAGGCCTTGTCCAGCAGGTTCTTGCCCCAGACATCCACCCGCCAGCCATCGCCGATGGCGCCAACCGTCAGATTGGCGATTCCATAGCCGGGCTGGCGCAATTCGTTCAGGGCGTCGAAGTAGAGCGAGCTGCGATACTGCCATTCCACACGCCCGAACAGCTTGGTCCAGGGGGTGACGAAGCGCTGGTACTGGATGGCCGAGACCGATGTCAGCCGCGATGAATAGGGCAGGCGGTTGCCGGTGGCGTCGCGGGTGGGGTGATTGGCGTAACGCAGATAGCGGGCGTCCATATAGCCGAGACCGCTGGATACTTCCCAACCCTTGGCCGGACGCCAGGCCAGTTCCGCCTCTCCCCCCAGGATCCGGGCGGAACCGCTGTTTCCCGTGATGGTGCCGGTGGGATTGGCCATCTGAACCTGCGGGTGGCGCCAGTCGGTGCAATAGGTGGCGAGGTTGAGATCGACGCTGTCGTCGAGAAAGGTCGATTTCAGGCCCGCTTCGTAATTCCAGGCGGTCTCGGGGTTGAAGTGCAGGGTCGAGGTCTTGGAAAAGGCATCGTTGAAGCCGCCGCTCTTATAGCCGCGCTCGACCTTGACATAGGCCATCACCCCGGGGTCCAGATCATGGGCCAGAACCATCTTCGGCGAGATGTTCTGGTAGTCGCGGTCGGTGGTCACCGTCTGGGAGACGCCGAGAACCGCGCCGGTGGCGCCGGGCGCGTGGGAATAGCTGATCCACTTGTTTTCATGGCTGAGCCGACCGCCCAGGGTCAGGCGCCAGGTGGGAACGAAGGTCCATTCCACCTCGCCGAACAGGGCGGCGTTCCACTGCCTTTCGTTGGCCACCGAAGTCTCGCGATAGCCATAGGCCTTGCCAAACAAGGCCGCGATGGAATGGAGCTCCTGATAGGAGCGGGTATGGTAATCATCGGCATAGAGGAACACGCCCCCCTGCCAGCGCCAATCCCCGGCGGCATTGGAGGAAAGCCGGACCTCCTGCGAGACCTGCTTGTGGTCGTCGAACTGGCCCCATTGCCATTGGTCCTTGCCCGAGAAATCGCTGCCCTCGCCGCCGAAGCCGATATGACGGACGGCGGTCACCGACGCGACATCGAAGCCGGGGGTTCGCCAAAGGGCCTTGGCGGTGATCCCGCTGTTGTCGCGATGGCTGTCATAGGGCCGGGTGGCATCGGTGACGTAGCGCAGGGCGTCGTCGAATCCGGCGATGGCGGTTCGGGTGGCGCGGTCCTGGGCGTGATCCAGGTTCAACTGGTATTCCACATCCGGATTGGGGCGGGCCAGCATCTGCAGCCGGGTGCCCCAGTTGTCGCGGTCATTGATGTCGCGCCCCGTGCTCCGGTCATGCACGGTGCCATCCTGGCGTAGCGCGCCGACAGAAATCCGCGCCGCCAGGCGGTCGGGGATAACCGCGACATTGGCGTGAGCCAGCGCCCGCCGATAGGCGTAGGTGCCGCCATCGATGCGGGCGGCGGCGGAATTATCCATGCCGGGCGGGGCAAGATGCTGCTTCACCGCGCCGCCGATGGCGTTCTTGCCATACAGGCTTCCCTGAGGCCCGCGTAATACCTCGATGCGGTCAAGACCCACGAAATCGGTGCCGAAACCGGCCATCCGGCCGATGAAGACATCGTCGATATACATGGCAACGCCAGGGTCGACGCCGCCGCCGATCACATTGGCGCCGATTCCCCGGATGGTGATGTTGTTGGATCGCTCATTGCCGGTATCGGTGGTCCAATTGAGTCCCGGAACCGCCGCCACGGCCTCGCGGGTATCGCGGATACCGCCGAGATCCATCTCATTCGGCCCAAGGAGGCTGGCGCTGATGGGAACGTCGCCCAGACGTTCACGCCGCCGTTGCAACTCGGCCTCGACCTCGTTGCGGGACGTGCCGAAGATATCGATCATCAATGGTGCTGGCGCGGGCTCGCCATCAACCGGCTGGGCGGATACTTCTTCCATACCCGCGATCAGCATCGCGATGCCAAGCCCTGTCGCCTTTCCAAGGCGAGGTCGGTGCGACATTCCTCGTCTCATTGCACTACCCTACGCAGCCTTATCGAGATGATAGGTGAAGCATGGGCGACAGGAAAGCCCATCAACCGCAACTATTTTCAAGACTTGGTCAACTTTCTGTCCGTCCATCCCCCATATGGGTGACGCCAATCTGGCGACGAAAAGACACTCTAGGGTTAAGGAGCGAACCTTCGGGAGTAGGGTGATGACAAGCGCCGCGGACCCGGCTCAAACGGAACTGAGACAGATGGCCTCCGTCGCCATCAAGCTGGCCATGGATCAGGGCGTCACCGGCCCATTCGCCATCGTCAAGGCAATCCACCGTCTTCGCCAGCAAAGGCCGGAGCTCACCGATGACCAGGCATTCATCCTGGCTTGCGGAGCCTGGGCGGGCAGCACGGAACCGTGATCTCCCCCTTTCCATCGCTCGAGCTATTGCCGGTGGCCGCGCTGGTTCTCTGCCATGATGGCGGCGTCGTCGAAGCCAACGATCCGGCGCGCTCCCTGCTGGCCACATGCCCACCTCGGCCTGAAAAATGCGATGGTGTCGACTGCCCCGTAACCCGGTTGGCGGAAGCGATGATGCCTGGGGCTGAAGGTTATCCCTCGGCTCCCTTCACGGTCATCTCGCAATCGGGCCGCATTCCTGAGCGGGTGATCCTGCTGCGCCTTGCCGACATGGCGCCCTTCACCCTGGCTCTTCTATTCCAGGATGACGGATCGCCGCCATTCGAGGAGGCTGCCTTGTGCCGCCTTTACGATTTGACACCGGCAGAGGGAAAACTGACCGCGTATCTGGCGAGAACCGGTGGCTCGATCCGGGTCTTCGCGGAACTTTCCAATATTTCCGTTAATACCGTCCGGACCCATCTCAAACGGATTTTCCTTAAGATGGGGGTGTCGAGCCAGGCCGATCTGGTGCGCAAGGTCTATGCCGAGTCGGCACGGCTCCCGCGTGGAGGGGACGCCCCCCAGCCGGTCGCGCCCCGGTCACTTGTCTGTGCTCGCCTGCCATCGAAGACCGAGAATCCTTGACCGGCACGGCCAGCACGCCGCTGACGCCCGCCCACGGTTGCGCCGGGCTGCAAGGGGGGGCTGCAAGGGGGGCACGGAGCCCCCCGCTCACCGTTCGCGGAAGGCCTGCGACGCCGCCAGTTGGATCGGTTTCAGAAGGTATTGCAGGATGGTCTTCTCGCCGGTCACCACATCGGCCTGCACCGTCATGCCGGGCAGGATGCGGTTGCGCTCCGGGTCGTCGCCCACATAGGCCTTGGCCAGGGTCACCACACCCTTGTAATAGGGCAGCTTGTCGTCATCGAGGAAGGTGGACGGCGATATCTGGGTCAGGACACCCTCCACCGCCCCGAAGCGGGCGAAATCGTAGCTGGAGACCTTGATCCGGACCGGCTGCCCCGGTTGCACATGCCCGACATCGCGGGGCTGGATCTGGTTCTCCACCAACAAGACATCATCCACCGGAACGATCTTGGTGACCATGCCGCCTTGGGGGATCACCGCGCCCGGGCTTGCCACCGAGAGTTCCTGGACGATGCCGCGCACCGGCGCCACCAGGGCGAGGCGCTGCACCCGGTCCTCCAGCTTGCCGCGGGTTTCGCGCAGTTGGGCAAGCTCGGCCCCGGCGGTGCCCATTTCGGTCACGGCATCCTGGATCAGCTTGCTGCGCTGGTCCTGAAGCCGCGACTCCGCCTCCGCCAGGGACTCGCGTGAGGTGTGAAGCTGGGCCAGAAGCCTGGAGCTTTCCCCCTTGAGGCGCTCGGACTCGCGCTTGATCGTCAGGAAGGAGACCTGGGAGTTGAGCCCCTTGGCCAGCAAATCGGAACGGATGGCGACTTCGCGCTCCACCAGATGCAATTGCTCGCCCAGGGCGTGGTGCTGGCCTTCATACTGGTTGATCTCGGAGCGTCGTTGGGCGATCTGGCGTTCCAGCACCGCGACGGAGGAGTCGCGCGCCGCCTCCTGCGCCTTGAAGATGGTGCCCTGGTCGCTGGCCTGTCCATCCCCGGCAATCGCGGAAACCAGCGAGAAGTCAGGCAAGCGTCCCTCGGCGAAGGCGCGCAGGCGTTCGGCCCGGAGCTCCAACCCCGCCTCGCGCACCTTGACCTGCTCCAGTTCCGCCATGGCCTGGGCCGGGTCGAGCCGCAACAGCACCTCGCCCTTCTGGACCAGTTGGCCCTCGCGCACCAGGACCTCGGCGACGATACCGCCCTCCAGATGCTGGATGGGACGGATCTGCCCCGATGGCACCACCTGACCGCTGGTGGCGGCCACCTCCTTGACCGGAGTGACCGCGCTCCAGCCCAGCAGGGCCAGCACCGTCAAGATGGTGGTCAGCACCGAAGCCCGTGCCAGTGGACTGACGCCGCCTTCCTCGAACACCACGGCATGGGCGAGATGGCGGCGGAAGCGGTCGATGCTTTCCTGGTCGTTCAGTTCCAGCGCGGCGTCGGCGGTCTCGGGATAAAGCCGCGTCAGCGACACCATCAGCAGGCTGAGGCCGAGGAACCAGCCCAGGCTGCCCCAGCGGGTCGCTTCGGCCGCCATGGATGGGCTGCCCAGATAGGCCAACTCCACCAGCCCCCGAACACAGAGTATGAAGGCCAAGGCCAAGGCGGCCACCAGGCGGGTGCCGCCCATGGAATGCTGGCGCAGCACCACCGCCACCGCCTCCAGGCGCATTCCGATCAGCCACGTCCCCCAGAAGGCCATGACCATGACCCAGGCGGATTGCGCAATCCATATCCAGCCACAGGAGGGCGCGACCGGCAGGCATCCATCCAGCCAGAGTTCCGCAACCATGATCATCGCGATGGGAATCAGGGCAAGCCAGCCCAGCAACCACCCCCACCGGTTCAAGCGTATCCCCATGACGTCGCAGGCAAAGGCCACGGCGGTGGGAACCACGATGGGCCAGGCCAGGGCGCCCCATCCCCCCAGGCCCAATGTGTTGGTTCCTCCCGGCACCGCGAACTGCCCCAGGGTGAGCCCCACCAGCAGCGCCAGTTCCAAGGCGGTACGACCGAAATCCACCCGACGGCGAAGCAGCAGATAGATCAGCAGGATGGCTGCCTGAAGCGTGCCCAACAGGGGAAGACTGTCCAACAGGGCCATGGCCGACGTATCCAACTCTCTCTCCTACCCTGCCAGTTTCGCCCGGACCTCGGAGGCCGGACCCGCGATACGGATGGCACCCTTTTCCAGCACAAGAATCTGATCGGCCAACGACAGATGGCTGGGGCGATGGGTCACCAGGAAGATGGTGGCCAATCCCCGCGTCCACTCGATGACCTCGCGGAACTTGCGGTCGCCCTCGGAATCCAGCCCGGTCACCGGCTCGTCCAGCAAGATGATGGGGCTGCGCTTGAGATAGGCCCGCGCCAGCGACAATCCCTGGGCCAGGGCGCCTGGGATCACGTTGCTGCGGGCGTCGCCGACACGGGTATCCAGACCCGAGGAAAGGTTTTCCACCTCGCTTCTGACCCCGGCCATGTCGAGGGCATGCCAAAGATCGGCCTCGCTGGCATTGGGATGAGCCAGCCGCAGGTTCTGGGCGATGGTTCCGAACAGCAGTTCGGGGACCTGCGGCGCATAGGCGATGGCCTTGCGCAATTCCACCGGATCGATCTGGCGGATATCCATGTCGTCGATGACCACATTCCCCGCCTGGGGCTGGTACAATCCGGCGATCAGTTTCAACAGGGTCGACTTGCCCGACCCATCGGGCCCCACCACCGCGACCACGTCGCCGGGATTGGCCTGGAACGAGACGCCCAGCAGGGCCGGGTCCGAATCATTGGTGTAGCGGATCGATACCCGCGAGAAGGTGACCGAGCCCTTGAGCCGCAGCGAACCGCCCGCCAGGGGGCGATCCTCGGACTCGGTCCGCAGGCTCAGCAGGCCTTCCACCTGTCGCACGGTATTGCGGGCCTGCTCCATGCGCTGCAACAGCCAGAACCCCGCCTGCATGGGGGCGAGGACCCGCCAGACCACCATCATGGAGGCGATCAGCGCGCCGGCGCTCATTCGCCCGGCCAGAACCTGATGGACCCCGACCGACATGGTGGCGATTCCCGCTCCGATCACCAGGGCCTGGGAGACGGCGCTGAGAGCCCCCGACAGGGCGGCGGCATGGCGTCCGGCCATGGCCGCGTCGGCGGAATAAGCACGGAAACGGTGTTCCCAGATATCTTGCAGTCCATCGGTATGGAGCGAACGCATCTTGGTCAGTGTCTCGACCACGAATTCCTGGCGCTGGTTGGTGGTCCGCGCCATGTCGGCGACGCGGGCGCGGACCATCGGCATCAGGCCGACGAGAATCAGCAGGAACATTCCCAATGCCGCCAGGGGAACCAGGGCGACCGGCCCGCCCAGCAGGAACAGCACCAGCACGTAGAAGAACACGAAGGGCAGGTCGAGCAGGGCCACGGCCAAGCCATCGGTGAAAAGGGTGCGGAAACTTTCCAGCTCACGGAACCGTGCCAACTGCCCCGCGATTCCGACCCGTTCCGTGATCTGCAACGGCAGCGCCATGGTCCGCTCGAACACCATGGCCGAGATGATGAAGTTCAACCGCACGCCCATATAGCCGTTGGCCCGGTTGCGCAGTTCCTGCAGTACATGCTCGGCCACAACCACGATGGCGACACCGCCCAGGATGCCGATCAGCATGCGCGGATCACCGCTTCCGATCACCTTGTCGTAGACCGACATGGTGAACAAGGGCACGCCCAGCGACAGGATATTGATCACCAGGCTTTGTGCCAGGATGGCCCAGATCAGCCCCCGGAAACGCTCCATCAGCCCCCGGAACCAGTGGGCGGGCTTGCTTGATGTGGCCGCATCCACCGCGCTGAAGAAATAGGCCGTCCCCCAAAGTCGCGAGTGGGGGATGCTCCTGGACGCCCCGTCCACTCCGTCATAGACCGTGACGCCCCCCCGGTCGGCATCCAGCAGGACCAGGGGCGAGCCGTCGGCGGCCATGAACAGGCAGGGCAGCAGGCGCGGCTCCACCGGTTCCCCCTTCATGACGATCGAGGAACTGCCGAAACCAAGATTGGCCATGACATTGCGGAAGGCGACGATGTCCAGCTTGGACTGGATGTGCGGCATGGCCTCGGCCAGACGGCGGGGATCGGTGCACCAGCGCATGGCCTCCAGCAGGGGAACCAGGCAGCGGCCCAGTGAGGAGGCCTGGCGGAGACCGCGCAGGAAATCGGCATCCGCCAGCGAGGTCGGAGCGTCCCGCTCTTCTCCCGCCAGCGAGGCCAGGATCATCGGGCCGATCATGGCGGCGGCGGCGCTGGCAGTGTCGCTCACCGGACGCAGCGATGTCTGCCCCGCCGGGCTCAGGCGCCCGGCCTGGATCTCGAAGTTGCGGTCGGCCAGATTCAGCAGGGACGGCCGGGACGAGACCAGGACGATGGTCACCTTGCCCTTCAACCGTTCCAGCAGGTCGCGCAGGGCTTGGTTTCCCGCGCCGTCGACGGCGGTATTGGCCTCGTCGAACAAGATGATGTCGGGACGACGGGCCAGGACCCGGCCGATGGCGATCAACTGACGGATGCCGCGCGGCAGGGAATCCTGCGGTCCCTGGGCCACGGGAGTGGAATAGCCCAGCGGCAGGCGGGCGACGAAGCGCTCGATCCCCAGGTCGCGGGCCACCTCCCTTGCCGCTTCGACCCTTTGGGGATCGAAGCCGGACAGGTTTTCCATGATGGTCCCGCGATACAGTTCCGAACGCTGGGCGATGAAACCGATATGGGCCCGGTAACTGTCCGGGGCGTAATCCGCCAGATCATGACCATCCAGGCGAATGGACCCGGAACTCGGCCGCATCAGGCCGCCCATCAAGCCCAGCAGCGTGCTCTTGCCGGTGCCGCTGTCTCCGGTGATGCCGATCATCTCGCCCGGCGCTATGGACAGGGTGACACCGGCCAGGATATCGCCGCCCGACTCGTTGCAAAGCCTGACAGCGTCCAGGCTCATCCGGCCGGACAGGGCGGGAAGCGGCGGCAGCGTGGCGGTCCCCCCCGGGTCCTCCAGCAGGGTCTCCAGCCGTTCCTCGGCCAGCCGGGCCGCCTGGAACCGGGTCCAGCGGTCGAGCACCAACTGGATGGGTTGGGTGGCCCGCCCGGCCAGCAAGGAACAGGCCGCCAGCACGCCGGTGGACATCTCGCCCGTGATCACCAGCAGGCTTCCCAGGGCCACCACCAGGATGGTGGTCAGGCTGGAGAACAGCCTTCCCAGGGCCGCCGTCCGGTGCGACAGGTCGGCAACCTGGAACTCGGCCAGGGCGCTGTTTTCCAGCAACCGGTCGTGACGGCGCTGCAGTTGCGCCTCCATGGCCAGCGACTTCACGGTCTGGATGGTGGACAGGGCCTCCAGGATGAAATTGCCCCGGCTCTGGTCGAACAGGATGCGGCGCTTGAGCAGGATGCGCAGCCGGTGCCCCTCGACCACGCCGACCACCATCATGGCGATGGCGAGCCCAACTGGAACCAGGGCCAGCCAGCCGCCGAACAGGGCTAGCAGACCGATGAACAGCAGGGCGAAGGGGATATCGAAGACCGTGACGAAGGTCTGGCCGGCATAGAAATCCTTCAGCCGCCCGATGGCGTTCAAGGTTTCCAGATGGGCGCCCGCGCCGCTCATCTCGAAATGCCCCAGCGGCGAGCGCAGCAGCGAGCGGAAGACCCTGCTCGATGCCATATGCTCGAATCGGCCGCTGGTCCAGGCGGTGACCGCCGAGCGCGCCACCCGCAGCACCGTCTCCAGCCCCACAGCCACCACGATGCCGGTCACCAGGGCTCCCAGCGTATCCAGGGCGGAATTGGGAAGAATGCGATCGTAAACCTGCAGCAGAATCAGCGGCAGGGCCAGCCCCAGCAGGTTCAGGACCACCGTCGCCGCCATCAGATCGGCGAAACATCGCCTGAGGCCCGCCATCTCCAGGATCGATTCGGGCGGCGTTACCAGCGAACGCCACAAGCCCTTCAATTCCTGGCGAAACCACAGGGGCGGCAGGGCACGCCGCAGCAGATGGCGCATGAGACGAAGCCAGGACGCGCCCTTGCGCCTGGAAGAACGCCCCCCCTCGACCTCAGTGGTACTGTGCCTGCCCGTATCCAAGACGCCCCGTCAGTAGATGATCTTCTCGATCCCATCCAGATGGATGACCGAGTTGTCGCCGAAACGGATATCACCCTGGATACCATGGGTGTCGACATATTCATGCGACCCGGCGGGCAGAACCTGCTCGACGCCGTTGATCAGCAACTGGAAGTTCTGGCCCACCGACGAGATGTCCACCGTATCCGCGCCTCCGCCGCCATAGACGAAATCGGCCAGCGCCGATCCTGACCCGTCGGGGAAGTCCGCGCCACGGAAGACCAGGATATCGTCGCCCGCTCCACCGTTCAGGGTGTCGGACCCGGCGCCACCGATCAAGGTATTGGCCCCGGAGTCACCGGTCAGGAGGTCGTTGCCGATGCCACCCACCAGATTCTCGATCCCGGCCAGGATATCACCCGCCGCGTCACCGCCGCTTTGCGCCGTCGAACGGGTGAGGTCGACATTGACCGCAAGGGCCGAGGCGGAATAGTCCGCCGTGTCGGAACCGTCACCGCCGGTCAGACGGTCCGAGCCCGCTCCACCCACCAGGATATCGTCGCCCGCTCCACCCGACAGGGTGTCATTGCCCAGGGCGCCATTCAGCAGATTGGCCAGGGCATCGCCGGTCAGGATATCGGCGCCGTTGCCGCCCAGCAGGTTCTCGATCCCCGACAGGATATCTCCCGCCGCGTCGCCGCCGCTGGCGGTGCCGGTGGCGAGGTTGACGTTGACCGCCGTGGTGGCCGAGGCATAGCTGGCGGTGTCGATGCCATCGCCGCCGATCAGGGTGTCGGCCCCGGCCAGTCCGCGCAGCACGTCATTGCCATCGCCGCCGGTCAGGATGTTCACTCCGGTGGTGCCGGTCAGGGCATCGGCGAAGGCGCTGCCCGTCAAATTCTCGATGGCGCTCAGCACATCGCCCGAGGCATCACCGCCCGACACTTGCGCCGTGGTCAGCGACAGGTTGACGGTGACACCCGCCGTGGAGGACTCAAAGCCCACCGTGTCGGTGCCGGTGCCGCCGATCAGCGAGTCGGCTCCGGCTCCGCCCGACAGGCTGTCATTGCCCGCGCCGCCGTCCAGACGGTTGGCGACGGCGTCGCCGCCGAGACGGTCGTCGAGACTGGTGCCGACGATGCTTTCGATGCCCGACAGAACGTCGCCGGTGGCATCGCCACCCGATACGGCGCCGCTGGCGAGATCGGCCACCAGGGCCGAGGTGGAGGCGGCATAGCTGGCGGTATCGATACCCGCGCCGCCGATCAGGGTGTCGGCCCCGGCACCACCCGCCAGTGTATCGTTGCCCGCGCCACCATCGATGACGTTGACCCCCGAATCACCGGTCAGGATATCGGCGCCGTTGCCGCCCAGCAGGTTCTCGATCTCCGACAGCACGTCGCCGGTGGCGTCGCCCACCGTGCCGGTGCCGGTGGCGAGGTTGACCGTCACCGCCGCCGTCGAGGGCGCATAGCTGGCGGTATCGATGCCATCGCCGCCGATCAGGGTGTCGGCCCCGGCCAATCCGATCAGCACGTCATTGCCATCGCCGCCGGTCAGGATGTTCACCCCGGTGGTGCCGGTCAGGGTATCGGCGAAGGCGCTGCCCACCGCGTTCTCGATGGTGTTGAGCACATCGCCCGAGGCATCGCCGCCCGACACCTGCGCCGTGGTCAGCGACAGGTTGACGGTGACACCCGCTGTCGAGTTCTCGTAGCCCACCGTGTCGGTGCCGGTGCCGCCGATCAGCGAATCCGCCCCGGCGCCGCCCGACAGGCTGTCATTGCCCGCGCCGCCGTCCAGACGGTTGGCGACAGCGTCGCCGCTGATCTGGTCGTTGGAGGCGGTGCCGATGATGCTCTCGATGCCCGACAGAACGTCGCCGGTGGCATCGCCACCCGATACCGCACCGCTGGCGAGGTCGGCCACCAGGGCCGAGGTGGAGGCGGCATAGCTGGCGGTATCGATGCCCGCGCCGCCGACCAGGGTATCGGCCCCGGCGCCACCCGCCAAAGTGTCATTGCCCGCGCCGCCATCGATGACGTTGACGCCCGAATCGCCGCTCAGGATATCGGCCCCGGCGCCGCCGGTCAGGTTCTCGATCCCGTTCAGTACGTCGCCGCTGGCATCTCCCACTGTGCCGGTGCCGGTGGCGAGGTTGACCGTCACCGCCGCCGTCGAGGCGGAGTAATCGGCCCGGTCGAGCCCGTTGCCGCCGGTCAGCTTATCGGCTCCGGCACCACCCGCCAGAATGTCGTCGCCATCGCCCGCGCTCATTGTGTCGTTCCCGGCGCCGCCGGTCAGGATATTGGCCCCCGCGTCACCGGTCAGGATGTCGGCCCCGGCGCCGCCGGTCAGGTTCTCGATTCCCGACAGCACATCGCCATTGGCATCACCGAGTGTCCCGGTGCCGGTGGTGAGGTTGGCGTTGACCGCCGCGGTGGAACTGGACCAACTGGCGGTGTCGTTGCCGTCGCCGCCACTCATCAGATCGGCTCCGGCGCCGCCGCGCAGCAGATCATCGCCGCCACCGCCGCTCATTGTGTCGTTGCCCGCGCCGCCGTCCAGGGTGTTGGCGGCTGCGTTGCCGGTCAGGAGGTCGGCGGCATTGCCGCCGATGATGTTCTCGATACCCGAGAGCACATCGCCCGTCGCGTCGCCGCCACTGCCGATGCCGGTCTCCAGGTTGACGGTCACGGCGGCCGCGGCTCCGGAATAGGAAGCGGTGTCGATGCCGTTGCCACCGGCCAGGGTGTCGCCCCCGGCGCCGCCAGTCAGGAGGTCATTGCCTTCGCCGCCATCCAGGGCGTCGTTTCCGGCGCCACCGGTCAGGGTGTCATTGCCCGCCGCGCCCGCCAGGATGTCGTTGCCCGCGCCGCCGTCCATCACATTGATGCCCGCGTCGCCGGTCAGGCTGTCGGCGGCCGAACCGCCGGTCAGGTTCTCGATGCCCGCAAGTGCGTCGCCCTGGGCGATGCCCCCAGACCCCAGGCCCGTGGTCAGGTTGACATTGATCGAGGTGGTGGCGGCGGAATAATTGGCGAGGTCCGTTCCCGCGCCGCCGATCAGGCTGTCGGCCCCGGCACCGCCCACCAACTGGTCATTGCCCGTTCCGCCGTCCAGCAGATCGTCGCCCGCGCCGCCATCCAGCAGATTGGCGTTGGCATCGCCGGTCAGGCTGTCGTTGAAGGCGCTGCCGGTGGCGTATTCGAAGCCGGACAGCACATCTCCCGCCGCATCGCCGCCGCTCTGGGCGGTGGTCAGGGACAGGTTCACCGTCACGCCCGCCGAGGAATCGGAATAGGTGACGCTGTCGGTGCCCACGCCGCCGATCAGGGTATCGGGACCGGTCCCGCCCCGCATCGTGTCGTTGCCCGCGCCGCCATCCAGGGTGTCGGCCCCGCCGCCGCCGCTCAGGACGTTGTTGCCGGTATTGCCGGTGAGACGGTCGTCCTGGGCGCTGCCGGTGAGATTCTCCATGGCGGACAGCACGTCGCCCGCCGCGTCACCGCCCGAGACCTGGGCCGTGGTCACGGCCAGGTTCACCGTCACCCCCTCGGCCGAGCCGGAGTAGTCCGCCGTATCGGTGCCGCTGCTGCCCGCCAGGGTGTCGGCTCCGCCGCCACCGGTCAGGACATTGTTGCCGGTATTGCCGGTCAGGGTGTCGGCGAAGGCGCTGCCCACCAGATTCTCGATGGTGTTGAGCACGTCGCCCGAGGCATCGCCGCCCGAGACCTGGGCCGTGGTCAGCGCCAGATTCACCGAGACGCCCGCCGAGGAGTCGGCATAGGAGGCGGTATCGGTTCCGCCGCCACCCACCAGCGAATCCGCCCCGCCGCGACCGGCCAGGGTGTCGTCGCCATTGCCGCCATCCAGGCGGTTGGCGGCGCCGTCGCCGCTCAGAAGGTCATTTCCCGCGCCGCCGGTCAGATTCTCGATGCCCGACAGCCGGTCGCCCTCGGCATCGCCGCCACTACCCGAACCGGTGGCGAGGTCCACCGCCACCGCCGTGGTGGAGGCGGCATAGCTGGCGGTATCGGTGCCGGAGCCGCCGATCAGGCTGTCGGCGCCGCCAACACCCGCCAGCACGTCGTTGCCCGCGCCGCCATTGATGACATTGGCCGAGGCATTACCGGTCAGGGTATCGGCCAAGGCGCTGCCAGTGACATTCTCGATGCCGGACAGGATGTCGCCCGCCGCATCGCCCGATCCGGCCTGCGCCGTGGTCAGGGACAGGTTGACCGTCACTCCGGCGGTGGAGGCGTCATAGGCCACCGTATCGGTGCCGGTATTGCCGGTCAGCCGGTCGGCGCCCGCGCCGCCGGTCAGGATGTCATCACCGGCTCCAGCGTCGATGGTATCGTTGCCAAGGCCGCCCAGGATGGTGTCGGCTCCGGCGACGCCGTTCAGCAGGTCATTGCCCGCGCCGCCGTCCAGCAGGTCGTTGCCCGCCGAACCGGTCAGGGTGTCGTTGCCCGCGGTGCCGGTGATCTGGACCGAGACGGGAACCACGGTGAGCGAGGCCGAGCCGGGAATGCTGCCGCCCTGACCATCGGTAACGGTATAGGTCAGGGTGATGTCGGCGGCCTGATTGGGGGTGGTGGTCAGGCTCCAGGTGCCGTCGCCATTGGCGGTCAGGGTTCCTGCGCTGGCGGCCAGATCGGTGATGGACAGACTGTCGCCGTCACGGTCCGTGGCATTGGCCAGCAATTGGGCGCGGGTCAGCACCAGGGTCTGGTCGCCCTGCTTGGAGCCCAGGTCGATGGCTGCGTTGGTCGGCGCGTCGTTGACGGCGGCGAACGTGACAGCGGTGGATGTGGAGGTGCTGCCGCCGTTTCCATCGACCACGTCATAGGTCAGGGTGACGCTGCCGTTGAAATCGGCGGCGGGGGTCAGGGTCCAGGTGCCGTCGCCGTTATCGGCCAGGGTTCCGGCGCTGGAGGCCAGATTGGTCACCGAAAGCGTGTCGCCTTCCACGTCGGAGGCCCGCGAGAGCAACTCGGAGGCACGGATCACCAGGGCACTGTCCTCGGTCCCCGAGGACAGGCTGGCCGCACCGCTGGAAACGGGGGCGTCATTGACGGCGGCGAAGGATACGGCGGTGGAACTGGCGACGCTGCCGCCGTGTCCATCGACCACGTCATAGGTCAGGGTGACGCTGCCGTTGAAATCGGCGGCGGGGGTCAGGGTCCAGGTGCCGTCGCCGTTATCGGCCAGGGTTCCGGCGCTGGAGGCCAGATTGGCCACCGAGTGGCTGTCCCCGTCCACATCGGAGGTCCGCGACACCAGATCGGAGGCGCGGATCACCAAGGCCGTGTCCTCGGTCCCCGAGGACAGGCTAACGGAGCCGCCGGACACCGGCGCGTCGTTGACGGCGTCAACCGTGACGGAAAGACTGGCAGAACTGACGGCCGAGTCGATACCGCCCTCGCTGGAATAGCCTTCCACCGTCAAGGTGAAGGTTCCATTGTCATCGGCGGCCGGACGCAGGGTCAGGCCGACCAGGTCGGCAGGCTCCAGCAGCCAGGATCCATCGCCCTGAGCCTGCCCGGCCGACAGAGTCGCTCCCGAGGGCACACCCCGAATGGTGATCGCCCCCAAACTGTCGGCGCCATCCACCAGCGATGCCGAGATGGTCAGGGGGATAGCGCTGTCTTCATTGCCCTCGGCCGCCGAAACGGTCAGGCGGATGCCATCGCCAACCACGGGGCGGGCATCCTCCTGGACCGGATCATCGACGCTGGTTGTTTCCGTCGTCTCCAGAGTCTCGGCAGCCGCCGTCTGTGTCGGGGCATCCGTTACCGACGCTTCGCCACCCTGTTCCTCGGCGACAGGGGAGGGGGCCGACGGCACGGTCGGCGGAGGCGGTGCCTCGGCCGGTGCAGGCGTCACTGAAGGGGAGGCGGCCTCGGACTGCGGCGCGGTGTCATTGCTTCCGCGCGGTCGATCAGCCGCGCTCGACGGTGTCGCGCCGCCTTCATTTCCCGATGCGGGAGTGGAAACGGGGACGGAGGAGGCGCCGTCACCCCCTCGCGCCTGGGTTTGGGGAGACTGCGGATTGGTGCCAGAGCGAGCATCGACCGAGGAAATCTCCACGGTCTCAACCGCCTTGCGAGGTTCGCCCACCTGGGTGGGAGGAGGCGAGCCGGAATGCACCGTCGAGAGGGATGACAGGGTGTTGAGCAGCGAATCGTCCTGCGCTCCCCCTTGCTGTTCCCCGGCATCGGCCCCGGAAGGAGCCGCACCGGACGCTGGGGTTTGCGCCAATACAGTCAGATCGTCGAACAACGTCCGTTCGCCGGCCGACGCGTTTTCGTGAACGCCCTGTTCGTTCGCCATAACCACTCCGCCCATCCACCTTCCCAGATTATGATGCAATTGTATTAAACTTTACAGAATTTGACTGTGACGCAGATCACAGTGCGCTCAGATCTCCAATTTTTCCCATGAACCGCCCAGGGATTGAATCGTCATGGGGCGGGCGCATCCTTGGCGATCTGCCGAGCCTGGACCCGCACCATGAACGACGATCGCGCAGGGATTGGCGCCGTGGCTTATTCCACCGCCAGAATGACGTGGGATGCCTTGAACAAGGCCCAGGCTGGCGCCCCCGCCTGAAGGCCCAGCTCATCGGCTCCATCCTTGGTGACCATGGCGGTCAGAACCTTGCCACCACCGATATCCAGGGTGATCTCGCTGCTGACCGGGCCGTCCTCGCGGTGCGCCACCGTGCCCGGAATGCGGTTGCGGGCCGACACCGTTGGCGCATCCTTGCCGGTCGCCAACATGACGAACGACGCCTTGACCAGGGCGGTGACCGCCTGACCGGGAGCGATGGCGAGATCGCGCAGGCTTTCCTCGGTGACGGTGGCGGCCAAGGTGACCGCATCGGTGAGGCGCAGGATCACCTCGGCATTGACGCTGCCCTGGCGAATCTCGGCGACGATGCAGCGGAAGGCGTTGCGGGCGCTGGTCTTCATGCCGAGACTCCGGAGCAGGATGATGGGATCGATGGGCGTGCTGGAATCGCTGAACAATGCGGCGGCGCGCGACAGCCGCTCCTCCAGCAGATGGAAGGCGGCGATCAGGGCCTTGCCATCCTCGGTGACCACGGCGCCGCCGCCGTTGCGGCCGCCGGTCTGGGCCGCCACCGCCGGGCGGGGCAGCAGGTTGTTGACGGCGTTCAGGGCATCCCACGCCGCCTTGTAGCTGAGGCCGACCGCCTGGGCGGCCTTGGTGATGCTGCCCTGGCTGTCCACGGCTTCCAGCAGCGCGATGCGATCGCGCCCCACCGGAGACCGGCTGCCCCCCCTCAGCGACAATATGGCTTCGACTTTGCTATCGGTCACGATGCCTCCTCCGTCATGTATTCTGAGTATATGACGGAGGAGGCCGCGCGTCAGCCGAAAAAGCCAAGGCCCCGGCGGATCGTGCCGGGGCCTTGGGTCGTTCATGACCGGTGGATCGCGTCCCAGGGCTTGGTGTCACAGCGGACACCGGGATCTGGTATAGGCTATTCCCCCCGCTTCAGGCGGTAGCCCACTCCGGCATCGGTGACGATCAGGGTCGGCGCCGACGGATCGGCCTCCAGTTTCTGGCGCAGTTGATTGACATAGACCCGCAGATAGGCGGTGTCCTCGCCATGGGCCGGTCCCCAGACTTCCTTGAGGATCTGCTTGTGGGTCAGCACATGGTCGGGCTGGCTGGCCAGGAAGGCCAGCAGCCCCCATTCCCGCTTGGACAGATGCACCTCGGCGCCGTCACGGGTGACGATGCGTCGCCCCAAGTCGATCTGCACCGTCCCGGCCTCGACCACATCGTCATTGCCCTTGCCCTTGATCGCCCGCTGGCGCAGCACGGCGCGGACCCGGGCCATCAACTCGGCCACGCCGAAGGGCTTGACGATATAGTCGTTGGCGCCGCGATCGAGGGCTTCCACCTTATCGAGCTCACCGGCTCGCACCGACAGCACCACGATGGGAACGTCGGAGCGTTCGCGCACCGCGCTGATTACCTCCTGGCCATCCAGATCGGGCAGGCCGAGGTCGAGAATCAGCAGATCCGGCTGCTGGCTGTTGGCCGCTTCGATGCCCTGGGCGGCATTCTCGGCTTCGATCACCTCGTAGCCGTTGGCGGTAAGCGAGATGCGCATGAACTTGCGGATCTGTGGCTCGTCGTCGATCACCAGGATACGGGTGCTCATTTGCCTCCTTCCGGTTCGGCCTCGGCGCTGATGCGCGCCGCCAGTCCGTCCATATCGTCGCGTTGCGGCAGATGGATGATGATGGCGGTACCGGCGCCGTGCAGGCCGGGTTCCGCCTTGATGGTGCCGCCATGGGCCTCGATGATTCCCCGGCAGATGGCCAGACCCAGCCCGGTTCCGGCGGACTTCGCGTCGCCCTGGTCGACCCGATAGAACATGTCGAATATCTTCTCGCTGGCCTCCGGCGGAATGCCGGGGCCTTGGTCGACCACCTCGATGGTGACGTAGTCGGGGGTTCGCTGCGCCCAGACCTTCACCGTGGTGCCGGGTGGAGCATATTTGCAGGCATTGTCCAACAGATTGAAAAACACCTGCTCCATCAGAACCGGATCGACGCAGAGCAGCGGCACGCCGGGATCGATGTCCACCTTGATGGTATGGGCGCGAGCCAGCCTGCGTGTGCGCGCCACCGCCGCGCCGACGATGTCGTTGAGATCGGCCCAATCGGCCCTGGGCTTCAAGGCCCCCGCTCCCAGCTTGGTCATGTCCAGCAGGTTCTGAACAAAGCGGTTGAGACGTTCGGCCTCGTCCTGGATGGTCTGGGTCAGTTCATGGCGAGAGGCATGGTCCATCATCTCATCGTAATTCTGCAACGAGGATGCCGCCCCCATGATGGAAACCAGCGGCGTCCGTAGATCATGGGACAGCGACGACAGCAGGGCCGAGCGCAGCCGTTCCCGTTCGGTGGCGACGCGGGCTGTCTCGATATCGGCCACCAATGTGGTGCGCTCGATGGCGACGGCGGCCTGGTCGGCCAGGGTCTCCAGCAGGCGCATCTGGCTCGGCGACGGGATGTCGGCATCCTCGCTCATCTGGACACCCAGCACGCCGACCGGCCCGCGTCCGGTCTTCAGCGGCAGGAACAGCCACAGCGAAGCCGGCAGGGTCGCCGATCCCCGCCCGGCCAGCTTGCCATGCGCCCAGGCCCAGTCGGCGGCTGCGGCGGAGCGGTCGTCCAACTGGTCCTCGGGCGGATAGCCGGCCGCAATGGACAGTCCGGCATCCCCAGGCAGCAGCACCAGCGATTTGCCGTGGATGGTGGTGGCGACGTGATGGACCACCGCCCACAGAACATCGTCCTGGGTCGCCGCCGCCGTCACCTTGCGGCCGAAATCGTAGAGATTGGTGGTGCGCCGGGCACTTTCCCGCGTCGCCAGGATCTGGGCGCGCAGTCGCGACGCCATGTTGGAGACGATCACGGCGGCGATCAGGAAGAACACCAGGGTCAGCACGTTCTGGGTATCGGTGACGGCAAAGGTCCAACGCGGCTCGGTGAAGAAGAAGTTGAAGGCAAAAAAGCTGGTCACCGAGGTCAGGATGGCGGGGCGCAGGCCTGCCCGCATGGCCACCACCATCACCGCCAGCAGAAAGGCCACCGAGATGCTTGCCACGGGAAGCCACATGTCGATCAGGAAACCCACTCCGATGGCGATTCCTGTACACACGAGAGCAAATGCGAGGTTGAGCCAGTCGGGGGGAGCCTTCACCTTGCGTGGCCGAACCAGCGGCGCCGGCTTGTCGTCATCCTCGCCGCCCACCACGAAGACATTGAAATCGCCGCTTTCGGCGAACAGCCTTTCAGTCACCGATTTGCCCATCCGCCAGCGGCGGGAGCGGGCACGCCCCACCACGATCTGGGTGGCGTTGCGCTCACGGGCGTAATTCAGCACGGTGGCGACCACGTCGTCGCCCTGCAACAGCGCGGTCTCTCCGCCCAATTGCTGGGTGAGGCGCAACGCCTCGGCGACACGGTCCTTGTCGGCCTCGGTCTGGGTATGGGAGCTTGAGGTCTCCACCGTGACCACCACCCAGGCGGCGCCGCGGCGGTCGGCGGCCCGCTTGGCCACCCGCACCAGCTTGGCGGCATCGACCCGCTCGTCGATGCAGACCAGAATCCGCTCCCGCGTCGGCCACGGCCCCGGAATGGCATGCTCGCGCATGTAATCGACCATCTGGGCGTCGACCCGCTCGGCGGCATGGCGTAGCGCCATCTCGCGCAGAGCGGTGAGATTGCCGGGGGAGAAGAAACTGCCCACCGCCCGCTTGGCCTGTTCCGGGACATAGACCTTGCCCTCGTGCAGTCGCTTGATCAACTCCTGCGGCGGCAGATCGATCAATTCGATTTCATCGGCCGAGGACAGGACGCTGTCGGGCAGGGTCTCGCGCACCTTGACCCCGGAAATCTGCTCGACGATGTCGTTGAGGCTTTCCAGGTGCTGGATGTTGAGCGTGCTGTAGACGTCGATCCCGGCGCCGAGAATTTCCTCCACATCCTGCCAGCGCTTGAGATGGCGCGAACCCGGAACATTGGTATGGGCCAACTCGTCCACCAGCACGATCTGGGGACGCCGGGCCAGGATGGCGTCCAGGTCCATCTCGCGGAAGTCCTTGCCGCGATACTCCATCAGGCGGGGCGGCAGCAGGTCGATATTGACCAGTTGCGCCTCGGTCTCGCGCCGTCCATGGGTCTCGATCACCCCGGCGACCAGATCGACGCCGTCGCGCTTGCGCTCCTGCGCCGCCTGCAGCATGGCGTAGGTCTTGCCGACGCCGGGAGCCGCCCCCAGAAAAATCTTCAGCCGCCCGCGCGATTCGCGCTGGGCGGCGGCCAATAGGGCATCGGGGGACGGGCGTTCCTCGCGGTCATCGGTCATAGGGGCATGATCACCTGTTCGGCCATCGGGAGTCCAATGCCTGATTGAGGGTTGAAATATCGATGTCTGGATTGTTCACGATCAGGGCATTGACCATTTGGCGAACCGATGCGGCGGGGACCCCGCGAGCGGCCGCCACCCGCTTGATTTGACCGGCGATCTCTTCAGGATGAAATGTCGGGAGTGCTCCGCCCGTATGAGCCTGGAAATAGCGGGGATCACCGTCCGCCAATCTGATTTCGGCGGACTCGACTGCTCCGGGCGGGGCCATGGCCTGCCGTGCGGGGATCTCACGAAGCAGATAGGTGACGCTGGAGGCGAGAATCACCAGGACCACAAGCCGCCAGGCGGACCGCAGTTGCCCGTCCCGATAAGAATCGGTCATTGGCCGTTCCTCCCTTGCCGCCTATTTCGCCTGCGGCCAGCGCTCGTCCAGGGCGAGGTTGAGCTTCAGCACATTGACCCGTGCCTCGCCGAGGATGCCCAACATCCGGCCCTCGGCCTGACTGGCCACCAGCGCGCGCAACTCGGCCTCGGCCACATGGCGGGCCTTGGCGACGCGCGGCAGTTGGTACTCGATGGCGGCGGGCGAGACATGGGGGTCGAGGCCGGACCCCGAGGCGGTGACCAGATCCACCGGCACCGGAATGCGGGCCTCGGGGTTTTCCGCCTTGATCTGGTCGACCAGGGCCTGGGTCGATTCGATATAGGCCTTGGAACTTGGCGAGGCGTTGGACCCCATGGAGTTGGAAGCGTTGTAGGGCGACGGCACCGTCTTGGTGGAATCCGCCGGATCGGCACCGGTGGTGGCCGAGGGGCGGGAGTGGAAATACTCCGGCTTGTCGAAACCCTGGCCGATCAGGGCCGAGCCCACCACCTGGCCGTTCCTCTCGATCAGGCTGCCATGGGCCTGGGCGGGGAACAGGGTTCCGGCGATGCCGGTCATGGCCAGGGGATAGCCCAGCCCCAGCAGCAGGCTCAGCAGCAGGGTCAGGAGGATGGCGGGAAGGATTTGCTTGAACATGTCCATGACTCCTTAGGCCAGCCCGAGGGCGGCGACCAGCAGGTCGATGGCCTTGATGCCGATAAAGGGAACGATGATGCCGCCCAGGCCGTAGACCAGGATGTTGCGACGCAACAACACCTCGGCGCTCGCGGGCTTGTATTTGACGCCTCTGAGAGCCAGCGGAATCAGCGCGATGATGATCAGGGCATTGAAGATGATGGCCGACAGAATGGCGCTCTGCGGGCTGGCCAGCCCCATGACGTTCAGCGCCTGCAACTGGGGATAGGACACCATGAACATCGCCGGGATGATGGCGAAATACTTGGCGATATCGTTGGCGATGGAGAAGGTGGTGAGCGAACCCCGGCTCATCAGCAACTGCTTGCCGATCATGACGATCTCGATCAGCTTGGTGGGGTCGCTTTCCAGGTCCACCATGTTGCCCGCCTCGCGGGCCGCCTGGGTGCCGGTATTCATGGCGACGCCGACATCGGCCTGGGCCAGGGCGGGGGCGTCGTTGGAGCCGTCGCCGCACATGGCCACCAGACGGCCGCCCTGCTGTTCCTTGCGGATCAGCTCCAGCTTGTTCTCTGGCGTCGCCTCGGCCAGGAAGTCGTCCACACCCGCCTCGGCGGCGATGGCGGCGGCGGTCAGCGGGTTGTCGCCGGTGATCATCACGGTGCGGATGCCCATGGCCCGCAGGGTGGCGAAGCGCTCGCGGATGCCGGGCTTGACCATGTCCTTGAGATAGATGACGCCCAGCAGCCGGTTGTCGCGGGCCACCACCAGCGGCGTGCCGCCCGCCTTGGCGACGCGTTCCACGGCGGAGACCAGTTCCTTCGGGACACCCCCCGGAGTCTTGCCCTCCTTGGCGGCGACGTAGCCGGTGACGGAATCGGTGGCGCCCTTGCGGATTTCCACCAGACCCGACGCGGTTTCGATATTCACGCCGCTCATGCGGGTATGGGCCGAGAACGGAATGAAGGTCGCGGCCGCGCCCAAGGTGGACTCCGCAAAGCTGAACCGCTTCCGGGCCAGGGCGACGATGGACTTGCCCTCGGGGGTCTCGTCGGCCAGCGACGACAGCAAGGCCGCCTCGGCCAGGTCGCGTTCGTTGACACCGGGCAGGGCGATGAACTCGGCCGCCTGACGAGCGCCGAGCGTGATGGTGCCGGTCTTGTCCAGCAGCAGCACGTCGATATCGCCCGCCGCCTCGACGGCGCGACCCGACTTGGAGATGACGTTGAACCGCACCAGCCGATCCATTCCGGCAATGCCGATGGCCGACAACAGGCCGCCGATGGTCGTCGGGATCAGGGTCACCAGCAGGGCGATCAGGAACACCACCGGAATGACCGTGCCGGAATAGCTGGCGAAGGCGGGCAAGGTGGCGCAGACGATCAGGAACACCTGGGTCAGGCCGACCAGCAGGATGGTCAGCGCGATCTCGTTGGGGGTCTTCTGGCGCTTAGCCCCTTCCACCAGGGCGATCATGCGGTCGAGGAAGCTCTCTCCCGGGTTGGCGGTGATGCGCACCACGATGCGGTCGGACACTACGCGGGTGCCCCCCGTCACCGCCGAGCGGTCGCCGCCGGATTCACGGATCACCGGGGCCGATTCGCCGGTAATGGCGCTTTCGTCGATGGTGGCGATGCCCGCCACCACCTCGCCGTCGCCGGGAATGGTGTCGCCCAATTCGCACACCACTAGATCGCCCGCCCGCAACGACGTCGCCGGGACCTCCCTGAAGGCGGTGGCGTCGACGCCGCCAACCTTCTTGGCCGAGGTTTCTGTCTTGGTCTTGCGCAAGCTTTCGGCCTGGGCCTTGCCGCGCCCTTCAGCCACCGCTTCGGCGAAGTTGGCGAACAGCACGGTGAACCACAGCCAGGCGGCGATCTGGCCGACCACGGCGGTGTATTCGCCGCCCGCCGCCACGTCGCGGATGAACAGTACGGTCGAGAGAACCGCCACCACCGCCGTGGTGAACATGACGGGATTGCGGACAAGGTCTCTGGGATCGAGCTTGGCGAAGGCGGAAATCACCGCCGGCCGGATGATCGAGCCGTCGAACAGGGACATTTCCTGCGGACGATGGATAGCCATGAAAGTATCCCTTTAGAACAGAGTGCCGGCGGCGAGCGAGAAATGCTCGACGATCGGACCCAGGGCGAGAACGGGGAAGAAGGTCAGGCCGCCGATGACCACGATCACCGCGATCAACAGGCCGATGAACAGCGAGCCATGGGTGGGGAAGGTGCCCGCCGAGGGCGGCACGATCTTCTTGGCGGCCAGGGAGCCGGCGATGGCCAGGGTCGGCACGATGATCAGGAAGCGCCCGATCAGCATGGCCGCCGCCAAGGTGGTGTTGTAGAACAAGGTATTGCCCGACAACCCGCCGAAGGCCGAACCGTTGTTGCCGGTGGCCGAGGTGAAGGCGTAGAGCACCTCGGACAGGCCATGCGGCCCGGGAGCGGCGATGGAGGACAGCCCCACCGGCAGCACCATGGCCAGCGCGCCAAAGCCCAGGATGGACAGCGGGAAGATCAGGATGCACAGGACGGCCAGCTTGACCTCCTTGGCCTCCATCTTCTTGCCCAGGTATTCCGGGGTGCGTCCCACCATCAGCCCGGCGATGAACACCGCGACGATGACAAAGACGATCATGCCGTGCAGACCGGCGCCGACGCCGCCGAAGATCACCTCGCCCAGCATGATGTTGACCAGGGGCACCATGCCGCCGATGGGCGTGAAACTGTCATGCATGGAATTGACCGCGCCGCAGGAGGTGCCGGTGGTGCTGGCGGCGAAGATGGCGGAATTGGCGATGCCGAAGCGGACTTCCTTGCCCTCCATGTTGCCGCCGGGGGCGGTATCGGTGGAGGCGATGTCGACGCCCATGGCCTGGACCTGCGGATTGCCGCCGGCCTCGGCCCAATAGGCGAATCCGATGCCCACCGCCAGCATGGCCGCCATGGCGATATAGAGGGCGCGGGCCTGACGCTTGTCGCCGATCATGCGGCCGAAGGCGAAGACCAGCCCGGCCGAGATCAGCAATTGCCCGGCCATTTCGATCAGATTGGTGAGCGCGGTGGGGTTCTCGAAGGGATGGGCGGAATTGGCGTTGAAGAAGCCGCCGCCATTGGTGCCCAGATGCTTGATCGCCACCTGCGACGCCACCGGCCCCTGGGCGATCACCTGCTTGGCGCCTTCCAGGGTGGTCGCCTCGACATAGGCGTCAAGGTTCTGCGGCATGCCCTGCCAGACCAGCGCCAAGGTCACCACGATGGACAGCGGCAACAGCACATAGAGGACAGAGCGGACGGAATCGACGTAGAAATTGCCCACCGTCTTGGCCTGCCTGCGCGCGAAGCCGCGCACCAGCGCCACCAGCACCGCCATGCCTGTCGCCGCCGAGACGAAATTCTTCACCGTCATGCCCAGCATCTGGGTGAGGTAAGCCATGGTGCTTTCGCCGCCATAGTTCTGCCAGTTGGTATTGGTGGTGAAGCTGACGGCGGTGTTGAAGGCGAGGTCGGGAGCGACGGCCGACATCTCCGCCGGGTTGAGCGGCAGCAGCGCCTGCAGGCGCATGACGGCATACATCAGCAGCAGTCCGATCACGCTGAACACCAGGCAGGAGAAGGCATAGACCGTCCAATGCTGCTCCTGGTCCGGCTTGATCAGGCAGATCTTGTAGATGAGGTGCTCGATGGGCTTGAACACCGGATCGAGCCAGGTCTTTTCCCCCGAATAGACCCGGGCCATATAGGTCCCGAGCGGGATCGCTCCCGCCGTGACCACGGCGAAAAAGATGACGATTTGCAAGATTCCTGCGGCGTTCACGGCCGGTCTCCTAAAACTTTTCGGGGCGGATGAGGGCGTAGACCAGGTAGACCGCCAGGCCCATTACGGTGATGCCCCCCAGAATCAGATCGAGAGTCATGGTTTTCCCCTCAGATGCGCTCGCAGGCGCGGACGAACAGGCCGCTCAGGGCGAAGAAGGCAAGCGCGGCGACGACGAACACGATGTCGAACATCGGTGCTCTCCGGTTGAAATTTCAGATGGTGATAACCCTACTCCCGGAGGGCATTAAGGGTCCAAGCGGGAGTGCGTAAAGGATGCATAAAGATTGCCATACCCGCTCATCCTGAGAGCCGCACGGGCGCGCTCGATGGCGGTCCGCAGATCACCTTCGGTCAGGCGGTCGCGGCGCATCAAGGCGTGAAGGATGGGGTCGGCCAGCAGATCCGCCAGGGCCGGTTCATCGCCGGCTCGCGCGAACGGAGCGGCCGACCTTGTCATCGGGATTCCATGGGCCATGTCCACTCCTTATGACTTGAGAAGGGAGATCGAGACCGGGGCGATGCCATCGGTCAGAACGCCGAGATCACGCGCCGCGCTCTCCGATAGGTCGATGATGCGTCCCTTGACATAGGGGCCACGATCATTGATGCGAACCACCACCGAGGCTCCGGTCTTGCGGTTGGTCACCTTGACCTTGGAGCCGAACGGCAGCCGCAGATGAGCCGCGGTCGCCAGACGGGAATCGTGAATCTCGCCATTGGCGGTTCGCCGACCGTGATGCTCGTTGCCATACCAGGAGGCGATACCCTTCTGGTGGATGCGTCCCTCGGCGCGGGCGGTGGCGCAGTGCGTCAGGCCGAAGACGGCAATGAACGCCACCATCGCGCTGAGATGGGGAAAGCGATTGACGATACGCATAGTGTCTCCTTCGGTCTTACCCGCGAGACAGACCCTATTCGCCTTGCCGATAAGGCCTCGATACGGTTGTTCGACGGCAAGACGTAAGGAACCGCTGATGCGCCGCTTACGTAAAACCGCGTGGAACCATGATCAGCAGGGCGAATAGGCTTGGCCCATCGTCAATTGCTTAGAACGGGTCCACCATGTCGACCGCCTTGAAGTTGCATGCTTCCTCCCTTTCCCCCAGCGCGACGCAGAACCGCATCCAGGCGCTGATCGCCGCTGCTCCCATCCGGGCCACGGATCGGGTGGCCATCATCGGGCAAGGCTCCTTCGATCTTCTGCTCGGTTTGGCCGGCAAAGGCGGCATGAGCGCCGTTGCCTTGCGCTCGCCGTCCCGCTGCCGGACTGAGGCGGGTGCCGCCGACGTGATCTGGTTCACCGGACTCGAGACCATCGGCTCCGAGATCGCCGCCGCCATCGATTACCTGGAGAGCCCCCGCATCGTCGTCATCGAGCTGACCCGCGACAATGCCAGGTCCGGACTGGCTTCCATTCTCGGGCAACTGCGCGCCAAGGGCCTGGCCGATCAGGCCATCAGCAACGCCGGTGGCCGCGCCCTGGTGGTGGCGTCGCGCCCCGCCTGGCTGCGTCGCGTCATTTAGGAGAGGCCGTGATGCACAATCATCGCCTCGACCACCTGCGCGGCTCCATGGTCGCCTTGGTCACTCCCTTCCGGGATGGCCGCATTGACGAGGAGGCGTTTCTTCATCTCTGCGAACGCCAGATCACCGCCGGCACCAGTGTCCTGGTGCCCTGCGGCACCACCGGCGAGGCTCCGACCCTGTCCCATGCCGAGCAGATACTGCTCATCGGGCTGGCGGTCCGTGCCGCCAAGGGGCGTGTTCCGGTCCTTGCCGGGGCAGGATCCAACTGCACCGCCACCACCATCGAGCTGGTTCGCCACGCCGAGGCGCTGGGGGCGGATGCCGCGCTGTGCATCACGCCCTATTACAATCGTCCCTCCCAGGAGGGCTTGTTTCGGCATTTCGAGGCGATCCAGGCCAGCACTACCTTGCCCATCGTGCTCTATGATGTGCCGAAGCGTACCGGCGTCAGCCTGGAACTGGATACCATCGTCCGGCTGGCGCAACTGCCCAATATCGTGGGTCTGAAGGATGCCTCCGGCGACATGGCAAAGGCGGGACGGCTGCGCTATTCGGTGCCATCGGAATTCCTGCGGCTGTGCGGCGACGACGCCCTGCTGGGCGATCATCTGGCCCTGGGCAGCCAGGGTTGCATCTCGGTAACCGCCAATATTACGCCAGCACTCTGCGCTGAAATGCATCGCGCATGGCAAGACCACGATTACGGTCGGTTCAGCCGGATCAATGCGGCACTGTCTCCGCTCAACGGAGCACTGTTCTTCGAGAGCAATCCCATCGCCGTCAAATGGGCGTTGAGTCAACTGGGGCTGGTGAGCGATGAACTTCGCCTGCCGCTCACGTCGCTGTCGTCCTGCCACCATCCCCAGGTGCTGCGGGCCTTGGCGGGCATTCTGCCGTTCGAGGCGCGCGCCTTCGCCCACGATGATTGTTTGGGCCAAGTGGCGTGACGCCTTGCGTCATTGGCATCAGAAACGGGGGCTGCCGAAGATGCGGCACTTGCCTTTCGTGGCAAGTGAGTGGAGCCAGGATGAGGCTCCATTATCCGCACAAAATCGTCTGAATGAGGTGGCGACTTACTCGACGGTGACGCTTTTGGCCAGATTGCGTGGCTGATCCACGTCGGTGCCCTTGGCGATGGCGACGTGATAGGCCAGCAGTTGCACCGGGATGGCGTAGAGGATCGGCGCCACGAACGGGTTGACGGCGGGCAGGGCCATGGCGGCGAAGGGGGGCGAGGCCAGGCGGTCGACGCCCTCCTGGTCCGAGAAGAACACCACCCGTCCGCCCCGCGCCACCACCTCTTGGACATTGGAGGCGGTCTTCTCGTAAAGCTCGTCGGTGGGGCAGATGACGATGACGGGCACCGAATCATCGATGAGCGCGATGGGACCGTGCTTCAATTCGCCCGCCGCGTAGCCCTCGGCGTGGATATAGCTGATTTCCTTCAGCTTCAGGGCGCCTTCGAGCGCGATGGGGAAGCTGGCGCCGCGCCCGAGATAGAGCACGTCGCGGGCCTCGCTGATGCCCTGGGCCATGAGGCGGATTTCATCGTCGCGGCGCAGGAATTCGGCGACACGCGCCGGGACTTCCGCCAGGGCCTGGCAGATCTCGGCCTCGGTCTCGCCGGAGATGGCGCCGCGCGAGCGCGCCATGCCGACGGCCAGGCAGGCCAGCACCACCAATTGGGTGGTGAATGCCTTGGTGGAGGCGACGCCGATTTCGGGCCCGGCCAGGGTCAGCAAGGTGGCCTCGGCCTCGCGCGAGATGGTGCTTTCCGGCACATTGACCAGCGCCAGGGTATGCTGGCCATGGGCGCGGCAGTAACGCAGCGCCGCCAGGGTGTCGGCGGTCTCGCCCGACTGAGAGATGAAGATGGCCAGCCCGCCCGGTTCCATGGGCGGCTCGCGGTAGCGGAATTCCGAGGCGATATCCACCTCGACCGGCAGGCGGGCCAGCTTCTCGATCCAGTACTTGGCCACCGATCCGGCATAGAAGGAGGTGCCGCAGGCGATGATGCGCACCCGGTTCACCACCCCCAGGTCGAAGGGCAGGGAGGGCAGGGTGATGGTGCGCTCGGCCGGGTTCAGCATGGTGTTCAGCGTGCCGCCGATCACCTCGGGCTGCTCGAAGATTTCCTTGAGCATGAAATGGCGGTGCTGGCCCTTGCCGATCAGGGCGCCGGAGAACTGGGTCAGGCGCACCTCGCGGGTGACGGTGGCGCCGTCGCGGTCGAAGATGGTGGCGCCATCGGCGGTCAATACCGCCCAGTCGCCGTCCAGCAGATAGCTGATCCGCTGGGTCAGCGGCGCCAGGGCCAGGGCGTCGGAGCCCAGATACATCTCTCCCTCGCCATAGCCCAGCGCCAGCGGCGATCCCTGGCGCGCCGCGATCATCATGTCGGGGTGGCCGGCAAAGATGATGCCGAGCGCGAAGGCGCCGCGCAGGCGCTCCAGCGACTTTGCGGTGGCATCCCGGGGCGACAGGCCCTGGGCCAGGTGGTGGTCGATCAGCTGCGCCACCGCCTCGGTGTCGGTGTCGCTCTCGAAGACATGGCCCTGGGCGGTCAGTTCCGCCTTCAGTTCCTGGAAATTCTCGATGATGCCGTTATGGACCACCGCCACCCGCTGGGTGGCATGGGGATGGGCGTTGCGCTCGTTGGGGACGCCATGGGTGGCCCAGCGGGTATGGCCAATGCCGATGCCACCCGCCACCGGTTTGTCCTCCAGCAGCCGGGCCAGATTGGCCAGCTTGCCCTCGGCACGGCGGCGTTCGATGCCACCATTGACCAAGGTGGCGATACCCGCGCTGTCGTAGCCGCGGTATTCCAGGCGCTTCAGGCCTTCCACCAGCAGCGGCGCCACGTCCTGCTTGCCGATGATACCGACGATGCCGCACATGCGTCTTATCCTTCCTTTTTGGCCCGCTGCTGGGCACGGAACCGGTCGGCCCAGCCCTTCAATTCCATCTGCGAACCGCGCGCGACGGCCAGCGCGCCGGGGCTGACTTCCTTGGTGATGACCGAACCGGCGCCGATGACGGCGCCGTCGCCGATCCTGACCGGCGCCACCAGCGCCGAGTTCGAGCCGATGAAGGCGCCCTTGCCGATATCGGTGAACGACTTGTTGAAGCCATCGTAATTGCAGGTGATGGTGCCCGCGCCCACATTGGCGCCCGCGCCGACCCGGGCATCGCCGATATAGGTCAGGTGGTTGATCTTGGCCCCGGCTTCCACCACGGCCTTCTTGACCTCGACGAAATTGCCGATATGGGCGGCCTCGCCGATCTCGGCGCCGGGGCGCAGCCGGGCATAGGGGCCGAGAATGGCGCCATCGGCGACGGTGCAGCCCTCGAAATGACAGAAGCCCTTGATCTCGACATTGCTGCCGATGGTGACGCCGGGGCCGAACACCACATGCGGCCAGACCACCACATCACTGCCCAGCACGGTATCCCACGAGAACCATACCGAGGCGGGGTCCACCAGAGTGGCGCCCCCGGCCATGGCGGCCTCGCGGAACTGACGCTGCACCACCGCTTCGGCGGTGGCCTGCTCGGCGCGGGAATTGACCCCCAGCAGTTCCTCGGGGTCGCCTTCCACATGGCTGCAATTGGCGCCATCGGCCCGGGCCAGGGCCACTACGTCGGTCAGGTAGTATTCGCCCTTGGAATTCTTGTTGTCGATGCGCTCGATCAGGCTCCACAGCCGCTTGCCGTCCATGGCCAGAACGCCGGAATTGCACAGCGGGATGCCGCGCTGGTCTTCGGTGGCGTCGCGATACTCGACGATGGCCTTCAGGCCCTCGGCGCCCACGACAAGCCGTCCGTAGTGGCCGGGGTCCTCGGGCCTGAAGCCCAGAACCACCACCGCCGGGTCGCGCGGACCGCGCCGCTCGGCCAGCAAGCGGTCCAAGGTGGCCCGGGTGATCAGCGGCGTGTCGCCGTACAGGATCAGCACGTCACCGTCGAAATCGCCCAGGGCTGCCCGCGCCTGGGCGACGGCATGGCCGGTGCCCAGGCGCTCGGCCTGGATCACGGTGGGGATGGGGGCGATGGTCTTGGCCACCACCTCCATGTCGGGGCCGATCACCGCCACCACCTTGTCGGGGGACAGACCGGCCACCGTCGCCATCAGATGGCTGACCATGGGGCGCCCGGCGATGGGGTGCATGACCTTGGGCAAGGCGGATTTCATGCGGGTGCCCATGCCGGCGGCAAGGACGATGACGGCAAGCTTGGGAGAAGCCATGGAAACGCCAACACTCAATCTGTTGCGGCTGCGGCGCGAAGGTGCCACAAAAGGGTGGTTCGGGCCAAATCAATCTTTATTTCGAACGGTGTCAATGTCCCAAGCCCTGCGCGCCGTGCTGTTCGATCTGGACGGCACCCTGATCCACTCGCTGCCCGACCTTGTGGCGGCGGTGAACCGCATGCTGGCCACCGAGGCACGTCCCCCCCTGACGTCGGACGCGGTCAAGGCCATGGTGGGCGATGGCGCCGATGCCCTGGTCAGCCGGGCTTTCGAGGCCACCGGTGGCCTGCCTGGTCCCGAGATCGGTCCGTATCTGGAGCGCTTCCTGGCCGATTACGAGCCGCGCTCGGCCGATACCACGCTGCCTTGGCCAGGGGTGGAGGAGACCCTGTCGCGGTTGCGTGAACTGGGGCTGGCCCTGGCGGTCTGCACCAACAAGCCGCGAGCCGCCACCGCCGAGGTCCTGTCCAAGTTGGGGCTGGACGTGCATTTCGATCTGGTGGTGGCGGCCGAGGACGCACCGGCCATCAAGCCGGATCCGGCCCATGTGCGGGTGATCCTGGACCGGCTGGGAATCGAGGCGGGGGCGGCGGTGATGGTGGGGGATTCCATCAACGACATCCTGTCGGCCAAGGCCGCCGGCGTGCGGACGGTGGCCTTGTCCTTCGGCTATGCCCATGGTCCGGTCGCCGATCTGGGGGCCGATCGGGTGATTGATCACTTTTCCGATCTAATTTGTGTCTTGCCCAACCTAGGTAAACCGGCATAGTTGGGCGGGTGGATGGGACGGCTTGCCCTTGCGGCCTGGGTTGCAAGGTAGCATGCTGAATACAGTCTTCGCTTGCCTGATCGGGGAGGGGCTGTGCCCGCAAAGCAGAACGAGACGTTGCAAAACCGCCTGGAGATGCTTTCCCGGCGGGTTGATGAACTCTCCTTGTATCAGGTGGTGTTCGAACATGCCTCCGAGGGCATTGTCACCACCGATGCCCAGAACCGTATCATCGCCGTCAATCCCGCTTTTACCGCCATCACCGGCTATGAAGCGGACGAGGTCATCGGCCGCGATCCGAAGCTGCTTCGCTCCGGTGTGCAGGATGCCGCCTTCTATACCGAGTTGTGGGAGACACTGAACCGCACCGGTCATTGGCACGGCGAACTTATCGACCGGCACAAGAGCGGACGGCTGTTCGCCATCCATCTCTCCGTCTCCACCCAGTTGGATTCCAAGGGAAAGGTGGTGCGCCGCATCGCCGTGTTCCGCGATGTCACCGAGGCGCGCGAGAATGCCGAGCAGTTGTGGCGCCGCAATAATTTCGATCCCCTGACCGAACTTCCCAACCGCTCGCTGTTCCTCGACCGCCTGCTTCAGGCCCTGGTCATGGCCGGGCGCGAGAGCGCCAGGGTGGCGCTGCTGTTCATCGGCCTCGACGGCTTCAAGAACATCAACGACTCGCTGGGGCACTGGATCGGCGACAAGGTCTTGCAGGAAGCGGCGCGCCGCTTTCAGGGCTGCCTGCGCCAGGGCGACACCGCGGCGCGGTTCAGCGGCGATGAGTTCACCGTCGCCCTGGGCGGCGTGCAATCCATCGACGAGGTGGAAACCATCCTGCGCCGGGTGCTCGAAGCCTTGCAGGAACCCTTCGTCATCGAGCAGCATCAGGTGCTGATCTCGTGCTCCATCGGTATCTGCCTGTGGCCGGGCGACGGCGACGATGTCGAGGCGTTGATGCGTAACGCCACCTCGGCGCTGCAGCAGGCCAAATTGGCCGGGCGCAACACCTTTCGCTTCTTCACCCCGGCCATGGATGCCCGTGCCCAGGCGCGTTCGCGCGTTGCCGATGAATTGGCGGGCGCGCTTTCGGGCAACGAGTTCCATCTGGTGTTCCAGCCGCTGGTGGATCTCAAATCCGGCAAGGTGACGGCGGCCGAGACGCTGTTGCGCTGGCATAACCGCTATCTCGGAGTGGTCAGCCCGGAACAGTTCGTCCCCCTGGCCGAGGAACTGGGACTGATCCGGCCCATCGGCGAATGGCTGCTCACCGCCGCCTGCCGCGAGGCCCAGAAATGGCAGAGCTTCGGCCTGGGCGATATCGGGGTCGCCGTCAACATCTCGCCCCGCCAGTTCCAGCAGGGCGACATCCTCACCATTATCGAGCGTGCCCTGTCCGAAACCGAATTGGCGCCGCGCCTGCTGACCATCGAAATCACCGAAGGCCTCCTGCTTGCCAATAGCGAGGAGGTGATCAACAAACTGGATCGCATCCGGGCCCTGGGCGTGACCCTGTCGGTGGATGATTTCGGCACCGGCTATTCGTCGCTGTCCTATCTGAAGACCTTGCCGGTCGATGTCTTGAAGATCGACCGTTCCTTCGTGGCCGACATGCTGGAAAACCTGGATGATGCCACCTTGGTGGACGCCATCATCGCCATGGGCCATTCCATGCATCTGGAGGTGGTGGCCGAGGGCGTGGAGACCGAGGCGCAGTTGGCCTATCTCACCGAGAATGGCTGCGACTCCGGCCAGGGCTATTATTTCAGTCCGCCGCTCAATCCCACCCGGTTTCGCGATTTCGTGATCGAACGGTCTGGCCTCGATGCCAAGTTGGGTGAGACCAGGCCGGCAGGCAGCGCGCCGCGGGGGGCCAACGTCCTGTTCGCCGACGACGTGGAACTGGTGCGGTTGGTGTTCCATGACTTCCTGGACGGCACCGCCTGCAGCATCGTGGAAGCCGCCACCGGAACCGAGGCGGTGGAAAAGTTCGCCGCCGCCGTTGAACCTTTTGATCTGGTGGTGCTCGACCTTCATATGCCGGGCATGGACGGCTTCGAGGCCGCCGCCGCCATCCGCTCGATGGAAGCCCGTGACGGCCGTCCCCGCACCCCCATCATCGCGCTGACGGTCAGCAATACGGACGAAGAGCGCTGGCGGGCCAAGGATGCCGGTTTCGACCGTTTCCTGTCCAAGCCCATCGCCCGCAACGACCTGCTTGGCGCCATGGCCGAGATGCTGCCCATGGAACGGACCGACGCGGCGCCCTGCGTCGATACCCTGGCGGGGTTGAACATTCCCCAGGGATTGGAGCATCTGCTTCCGAACTTCATTCAAGAGATGATCAAGGATCAGCAGACCCTGCGCTCCCTGGCCGACCTGCAGGACCGCCCGGCGCTGGCCGAGCACGCCCATGCCATGCGCGGCAAATGCGGATTGTTCGGCGAGGAGGTGCTCTACCAGATCCTTGGACGCATCGAGGACCACGCCCCCACCATCGGACATGACGAAATCCTTGGACTCGTCGCCAAGGTGGTTGAACGGGTCGGCCGCCTGTAGCAGCATGACCCAGACCAAAGTTTGGGCGGGCGTCGCATGAAGATCACCCAGTTCACCGACTTTTCCTTCCGATTGCTGCTTTTTCTGGCCCGGTCGCGCGACCGGGTGGTGACGGTGCGTGAGGTCGCCGACTATTATTCCATTTCGGCCGAACATCTGAAGAAGATCGTCCGCTCTTTGTCCGACCTGGGCCATATCCAGACGGTGCGCGGCAAGCTGGGCGGCCTGAAGCTGGCGCGTGAACCGGACGAGATCAATCTCGGCCGCCTGATCCGCGATCAGGAGAATCTGGCCCTGCTGCCCTGCCACGAGCCCTGCGATACCTGCCCGGTGCAGGACTGCAAGCTGCGGGTGCTGGTGGATCAGGCGTTGGGTGCTTTCCTGGCCCATTTCGACGGCAAGACCCTGGCCGACATCATCTGATGCCCTCTCGGGGCAATCGGGAGAAGGCAACATATCCGCTTTCCCCCTCTCCCGCTTGCGGGAGAGGGTCGGGGTGAGGGCCTGGTGGCCGCGACTTGATGTCGAATGGCGCGCCGACGCGCGCGCCCTCACCCGTCTCGGCTTCGCCGCGCCACCCTCTCCCGCAAGCGGGAGAGGGAGCGTTCTCCTTCAAGCGATTGCCCTGATGCCCTCTCGGGGCATTTGACCCCCATGGGCAAGTGTTGTAACTAACCTGCCAGCCGCCTGGGCGACGCCTCGCCCGGGCCAAGGGTGTTGGACTCATGGACGGAAAATTCCTGGTTACCGGAGCCACCGGCTTCGTCGGCTCGGCCATCGTGCGGGCACTGTTGGCGCGCGGCGCCGAGGTGCGGGTATTGGCGCGGCCCAATTCCAACCGCCACAACGTCGCCAGCTTGAAGGTCGAGGTGGTGGAAGGCCGACTGGAGGACGCGGCCTCGCTGCGCCGCGCCATGCATGGCTGTTCGGTGCTGATCCATACCGCCGCCGATTACCGCATCTGGGTGCCGGACCCCCGGGCGATGATGGCCGCCAATGTGGACGGGACCCGCGCCCTGATGGAGGCCGCCCTGGCAGAGAAGGTCTCCCGCGTGGTCTATACCTCGTCGGTGGCGACCCTGGGCCATGTGGACGGCGGCATCGCCGACGAGGACACACCCAGCGACATTTCCGATAAGGTCGGCCCCTACAAGCAGTCCAAGTTCCTGGCCGAGGAAGTGGTGCGGCGCATGGTGGCCGATAACGGCCTGCCCGCCGTGATCGTCAATCCTTCGACTCCCGTGGGGCCGGGCGACGTCAAGCCCACCCCCACCGGCCGCATGATCGTCGAGGCGGCTTCGGGCCGCATGCCCGCCTATGTGGATACTGGCCTCAACATCGTCCATGTGGAGGATGTGGCCGAGGGCCATCTGCTGGCCCTGGAGAAGGGCCGGATCGGCGAGCGCTACATCCTGGGCGGCGACAACCTGACCCTGGCCGATATTCTGGGCCGCATTGCCCGTATCACCGGCGGCAAACCTCCCTTGATGAAGCTGCCGCGCCTGCCGCTTTATCCGCTGGCGGTGGGGGCCGAGCTGTGGGCGCGCCTGACCGGCGCCGAGCCCTTCGTCACCGTGGACGGGCTGAAGATGTCACGCTGGAAGATGTTCTTCTCCTCGGCCAAGGCCGAACGGGAATTGGGATACCGCCACCGTTCCGCCGACGAGGCGTTGAAGGCGGCGGTGGAGTGGTTCAAGCATACCGGAGACGTGGCATGAGTGGTTTGGCGTCGCTTGTCGGCCTGGCGGGGGCCGGTGCCTGGGCCTGGCTGCTGACCATGCGGGGCGGCTTCTGGCGGGTGGAGCCGACGAAGCGCTTCCCGTCGCCGGAAGGCTGGCCCGAGGTGGTGGCGGTGATCCCCGCCCGTGACGAGGCAGAGACCATTGGCGAAACGGTGGAATCCCTGCTGTCGCAGAATTATCCCGGCACGCTGTCGGTGGTGGTGGTGGACGACCATTCCAGCGACGGCACCGCCCAAGTGGCCCGCGACCGCGCCGAGTCCATGGGATGTGCCGCCCGGCTGACCGTGATCGCGGCTCCGGAATTGCCCGAGGGCTGGACCGGCAAGATGTGGGCGCAAAGTCAGGGTGTCGCTGCCGCCATGGTCTGGCGCCCCGAAGCGGGGCTGCTGCTGCTGACCGATGCCGATATCCGCCACGGCAAGGGAGAGTTGCGCCACATGGTGGCGCGCGCCCTCAACCAGGGGCTGGATATGCTGTCGCTGATGGTGCGGCTGCGGACCGAGAGCTGGTGGGAAAAGGCCATCGTCCCGGCTTTCGTGTTCTTCTTCCGCATGCTCTATCCCTTTGCCTGGGTGTCGGATTCGCGCAGCACCACCGCCGCCGCCGCCGGAGGCTATGTGCTGATCCGCCCGGCCATGCTAGAGAAAATCGGCGGCGTCAAGGCCATCAAGGACGCCCTGATCGACGATTGCACCCTGGCCGCCGCCGTCAAGGCCCATGGCGGCAGTCTGTGTCTCGATCTGGCGGAGGAGGCCGTCTCCCTGCGCGGCTATGACGGCCCGGAAGGGCTGTGGAAGATGATTTCCCGCTCGGCCTATTCCCAATTGCGCCATTCTCCCTGGCTGCTGTTGGGCACCGTTCTGGCCATGCTGCTGGTCTTCGTGGCGCCGCCGCTGCTGGCCTTCCGCAATGGCGGCGGGGCGTCCACCGGGGCGCTGGCCTGGGCCGCCATGACGCTCGCCTATTACCCCATGGTGCGGTACTACCGGCAATGGCCGTTCTGGGCGCCGTTATTGCCGCTGATCGCCTTGTTCTATCTGGGCGCGACCCTTCATTCCGCCGTCAAATACCATCTGGGGCAGGGGGGCGAATGGAAAGGCCGCGTTCAGGACGGAAAGACGGCATGAACGCCCTGTCTCCCGCCTTGACCATCGATCCCGCCCAATACGAGATGGTGGCGGAGAAGGTCCGCGCGTCCGGAACCTCGTTTTATTGGGGCATGCGGCTGCTGCCCCTGGAACGCCGCTATGCCATGTATGCCATCTATGCCTTCTGCCGCGAGGTCGACGACATCGCGGATGAACCGGGAGAGGCGGAGACCAAGCGTCGCCAACTGGCCGAATGGCGCGACGAGTTGGACCGGCTGTATGCGGGCGCCCCGTCCCATCCCATCGCGCAGGCTCTGGCCGGGCCGGTGGCCCGTTTCGGCCTTCCGCTCGAAGACTTCGTCGCCGTGGTCGATGGCTGCGAGATGGACGGCCGCAACGAGATGGTACGCCCCTCCATGGCGCAGCTGGAGCTGTATTGCGACCGGGTGGCCTGCGCCGTCGGGCGGCTGTCCACCCGGGTGTTCGGCGAGTTGCGGCCGCGCAGCATGGAGGTGGCCAATGCCACCGGCATGGCGCTGCAACTGACCAATATCCTGCGCGACGTGGCGGTGGACGCCGCCATCGGGCGCCTGTATCTGCCTGATGAGTTGCTGACCAAATACGGCATCCCTGACAGGGATCCCAGGCAGGTCCTGGCCCATCCCCATCTGGCGGCGGTCTGCCGTGACCTGGGCGAGACCGCCCGGGGCTATTTCAAGGCCTCGGACGCCGCCATGGCCGAGTGCTCGCGCGCCGCCATGCGGCCCGCCACCCTGATGAAGGAAATGTATCGGGAAATCTTCAACAAGGTGGAAGCCGAGGGCTTCGTCCCCCGCGATCCACCGGTCAAGGTGTCCAAGGCTTTCAAGATATGGTGCATCCTGCGCCACGGATTGCTCTAGAGCGACTGAGGTACGACCGTGTCTATCAACGAAACCATCTCCCTGGAAAAGGCGGTGAACGATTCGGCCGCCGCCTTGCTGGCCAAGCAGCGCGCCGATGGCCACTGGGTCTTCAATCTGGAAGCCGATGCCACCATTCCGGCGGAATACGTGCTGTATCTGCATTATCTGGACGAGCGCGACCCCGAACTGGAACAGCGGATCGGCGTCTATCTGCGTGATATCCAGGAGGAGCATGGCGGCTGGCCGCTGTTCCATCGCGGCGATTTCAACATCAGCGCCTCGGTGAAGGCCTATTACGCCCTGAAGGCCATCGGCGACGACATCGACGCCCCCCATATGGTGCGGGCGCGGGAAGCCATCCTGGCCCATGGCGGCGCCGCCACCGCCAATGTCTTCACCCGCACCCTGCTGGCGTTGTTCGGGCAGATTCCCTGGAAGGGCGTGCCCATCATGCCCGTCGAGATCATGATCCTGCCCAAGTGGTTCCCCTTCCACCTGGACAAGGTCAGCTACTGGTCGCGCACGGTGATCGCGCCCTTGACCGTGCTGATGACGCTGCGGCCCCAGGCCCGCAATCCGCTGGGCATCCATATCCGTGAACTGTTCGTCACCCCGCCAGAGAAGGTGACCAACTGGTATCTGGACGAGGTGCGCTCCAACTGGGCCTATCTGTTCCGCGGCATCGACATGGTGCTGCAGAAGGTCTATCGCTTCTTCCCCAAGAGCATTCAGAAGAAGGCCATCGACAAGGCGGTGGCCTTCGTCGACGAGCGTCTGAACGGCCTCGACGGGCTGGGCGCCATCTTCCCGGCCATGGTCAATTCGGTGCTGATGTACGACGTGCTGGGCGTGCCCAAGGACGACCCCAGGGTGGTCACCGCCAAGCAGTCCATCCGCAACCTGATCGTCGACGAGGGCCATCGCGTCTGGGTGCAGCCCTGCCTGTCGCCCATCTGGGATACCGCCCTCGCCACCCATGCCATCCTCGAAGTGGGTGGTCCCGAGGCGGAAGCGGCGGCGCGCAAGGCCTGCGACTGGATGGCCGAACGCCAGATCACCGACGTGGTCGGCGACTGGGCGGCGCAGCGCCCGGGGCTGGAGCCCGGCGGCTGGGCCTTCCAATACGCCAATCCCCATTACCCCGATGTGGACGATACCGCCGTGGTGATGGCGGCCATGGATCGCCTCGACCCCAAGGCCTATGAGGAAAATCTCCGCAAGGGCGCGGTGTGGCTGCGCGGCATGCAGTGCAAGGACGGCGGCTGGGGCGCCTTCGACGCCGAGAACACCGCCCATTACCTCAACCACATTCCCTTCGCCGATCACGGCGCCCTGCTGGACCCGCCCACCGCCGACGTGTCGGCGCGCTGCGTCTCGGTACTTTCGGTGATGGGCAAGCGCCACTCCGACGTCACCGCCCATGCCGGGGTGGACTATCTGCTGCGCGAGCAGGAGAAGGACGGCTCCTGGTTCGGCCGCTGGGGCACCAATTTCGTCTACGGCACCTGGTCAAGCCTGTGTGCGCTGAACGCCGCCGGTCTGGCCCACGACCACCCCGCCATCCGCAAGGCGGTCAAGTGGCTGGAAAGCAAGCAGCGGGAAGACGGCGGCTGGGGCGAGGACGGCCGGTCCTACTGGACCGACCAGCCGCGCGGCGAGGCCAAGGAATCCACGCCGTCGCAGACCGCCTGGGCGGTTCTCGGCCTGATGGCGGCGGGCGAGGTGGCCAGCCCGGCGGTGGCGCGCGGCATCGACTACCTGATCCGCACCCGCAATGCCGAGGGCCTGTGGGACGAGGAACTCTACACCGCCGTGGGCTTCCCCCGGGTGTTCTATCTGCGTTACCACGGCTATCGCCAGTTCTTCCCGGTCTGGGCCCTGGCCCGCTACCGCAACCTCACCACCGGCAATGCCGGGCCGGTGATGCATGCCCTTTAGCCGCCTCTTCTCCCTCCCCCGGCCTGGCCGGGGGAGGGGTGGGTGGTGGCGGCCATGACCGTCGGCGTCATCGTCGGCATGACCAGCGAGGCGGCGCTGATTCCGCCCGGCCCCAAGCTGGCCTGCGCCGGGGCGGTGCCCGCCCGGGCCGAGTCCCTGGCGCAAGCCTTGCTCGACCAGGGCGCCCATGCCCTGATCAGTATCGGCATCGCCGGTGGGCTCGACCCCGCGCTGGAACCGGGCGCCGTGGTGGTGGGCAGCGGTGTCCATGTGGACGGAGCGGTGGTGGCGTGTGACGGGGCGTGGGCGTCTCGACTGCTGTCGGTCATTCCCTTTTCCCGCGCCGGGCTGGTCTTTGGCGCCGACCGGGTGATCGGCGGCACCGAGGCCAAGCATCGGCTGTTCACCGATCATGGAGCGGTCATCGTCGACATGGAAAGCGGAGCGGTGGCACGGGTCGCCGCGCGGGCAGGCATTCCGTTGGCGGTGCTGCGCACCGTGGCCGATCCCGCCAGCCGGTCATTGCCGCGCGCCGCCATGGCGGCGCTGGACGAGGATGGCAATCCCCGCATCGGCGCGGTGCTGGCCGGTCTGGCGCGCAGGCCGTGGGAGCTGGCGGGGCTGATCCGGGTCGGACTGGACAGCCGCGCCGCCTTGTCAGCCCTGCGAGACTCGCTGAAGATTGTTGGTCCGACCCTCGGCGTGTAGCTTTTCCAGATTCTCGGCCAGCAGCTGGTCGTAGTTGTTGACCGCCGGGCGCTGTCCGTCCAGGGGGATGTCGGCGGCCATGGGGCTTTCGGTATCCGGCCCCTTCAGCGCCACCCAGGCCGCCTTCAGCGGATTGCTGAGCGTATCGGTGACGGCGGTGGCCTCGAAGCCGCAATGGACCATGCAGTCGGCGCATTTCTCATAGCGCCCGACGCCGTAGGAGTCCCAATCGGTCTCCTCCATCAGTTCCTTGTAGGTCTTGGCATAGCCCTCGCCCAGCAGATAGCAGGGCTTCTGCCAGCCGAACACGTTCCGCGTCGGATTGCCCCAGGGCGTGCACTGATAGGTCTGGTTGCCCGCCAGGAAGTCCAGGAACAGCGAGGACTGGGTGAACACCCACTTCTTGCCCTTGCCCAGCCGGAACAGGCGGCGGAACAGTTCCTTGGTGTTGCGGCGGTTGAGGAAATGCTCGGTATTGGGCGCCCGCTCATAGGCGTAGCCGGGCGAAATGGTGATGCCGCCGACGCCGATGGAATGGGCGTAGTCGAAGAACTTCGCCATGCGATCGGCATCGGCGTTATTGAACAAGGTGCAGTTGATGTTGACGTTGAAGCCCGCCGCCTTGGCCGCCTTGATGGCCGAGACCGCCTGGTCGAAGGTGCCTTCGCGCGACACGGCGCGGTCGTGGTCGTCGCGGTCGCCGTCCAGATGCACCGTCCAGGTGAAATAGGGGCTGGGCTCGAACAGGTCCAGCTTCTTTTCCAGCAGCAGGGCATTGGTGCACAGATAGACGAACTTCTTGCGCGCGATGGCGCCCTTGACGATCTGGTCCATCTCTCGGTGCAGCAAGGGCTCGCCGCCCGCCATCACCACCACCGGGGCCGGGCACTCGTCGATGGAGGCCAACGCCTCTTCCACCGAGATGCGGGAATTCAGGATGGCGTCGGGATAGTCGATCTTGCCGCATCCGGCGCAGGTCAGGTTGCAGCGGAACAGCGGTTCCATCATCAGCACCAGCGGATAGCGCTTCACGCCGGAAAAATGCTGGCGCATGACATACATGCCGATGCGGAGGGACTGGAGCAGGGGAACGGCCAAGGGATCGCACTCTGACTGGCTGAATGGGCGGCCGGACTATACAGGGGGGCAAAGCCAAAGTTCAACAGTTCTGCGGGTAGGGGCTTTCGATACGGGACAGCCATCCCAAGATATGGTATGGCAGCGGTCTAATTATTCGAGGGAGTCCACCGTCATGTCGTCGCCTTCCTGGGTCCGAATCCTGCTGCTGCTCGTGGCCGTGACCCTGTCCGCGCCCGCCGTGGCGGCCGAGGCCGACGGGACGGTGAAGGGCTTCAACGATCAGCTTCTGGCGGTGATGAAGGCCGGGCCCAAGCTGGGCTTCAAGGGCCGTTTCGAGAAGTTTCGCACCGTTGTGTCGGACTCCTATGACCTGACCACCATCACCAAGTCCATGTTGGGTACCGTTTCCGTCGCCAAACTGACGCCGGACGAGTTGTCGCGGCTGGTGGCGGTCTATGCCGACTTCTCCGCCGCCACCTATGCCTCGCAGTTCGAGGCCTGGGATGGCGAGGCCTTCGAACTGGGCGAGACCCGGCCGCATCCCACCACCGCCGGGGCGGTGGTCGTCCAGAGCTGGATCGTGCCCAAATCCGGCAATGCCACCCAGATCGATTATGTGCTGCGCCCCGACCAGGGCCGTTGGCGCATCATCGACGTGCTGTTCGAGGGCACGGTCAGCCAGGTGGCGGTGCGGCGGTCCGAATTCGGCGCCATTTTCCGCGATAAGGGACTTGCGGGCCTGATCGAGGTCATCCAGGGCAAGACCGCCGCTATGGAAAAGAAATAACATGCTGGACGGGGTGGGGCAGGGGCTGTCGCTGCTGTTGCTGGCGGCCTGCGCCTGTGGCTGCCTGTATCAGGTGGTCTCGGCGCTGCTGGTCCGTCGCTTCATGGCCGCGCCTGTTCCCGTGCCATCCAGCCGTCCCCCGGTCAGCGTGATGAAGCCGCTTTGCGGCGCCGAGCCGGGCATGGCGGAGAATCTGGCCTCGTGCCTGGAGCAGGATTATCCCGCCTTCCAGATGGTGTTTGGGGTGCAGCGGCCCGATGACCCCGCCCTGGCCGAGGTGGCGAGGCTGGAAGGCACCGAGCGGGCCGAACTGGTCACGGTGGCCGATGCCACCTCCCATGGCCGTAATCTCAAAGTCGCCAACCTGCTGAACATGTGGCCCAAGGTCCGCCACGACCTGATCGCCATCGCCGACAGCGATATCCGGGTCGCCCCCTCCTATCTCGACCAGATCGCCGCACCCTTCGCCGATCCCCAGGTGGGAGTGGTCACCTTCCTCTATGTGGGGCGCGCGGTTCCGGGGCTGTGGAGCGCGCTGGGCGCGCTGGGCATCAATCACGGCTTCCTGCCCTCGGCTTTGCTCGCCCGTGCCATCGGTCGCAAGGATGGCTGCTTCGGCGCCACCATGGCGGTGCGCCGGGATGTGCTGGACAAGGCGGGGGGGCTCGCCGCCCTGGCCGACGTCCTGGCCGACGACTGGGTGCTGGGCCATCTCGCCCGCCAGCAGGGTCTGACCATCGCGCTGGCGGCGCGGCCGGTGGATATCATGGTTCACGAAGGCGACTTCGCCACCCTGCTGGCCCACGAGGTTCGCTGGGGCCGCACCGTGGCGGCGGTGGACCGGGCGGGCTATCTCGCCTCGGTCATCACCCAGCCGGTGGCGCTGGCCCTGCTGGCGGTGCTGGCGGGATGGGGCAGCCTGGCATCGCTGGTCGGGCTGGGCCTGGCCTGCGCCTGCCGCCTGGGCGCCGTCCGCGTCCAGGAGAGCGCCCTGGGCCTGCCCAAGTCCCCATTGGGACTATTGGCTTTACGAGAAATTCTGTCATTCCTCGTCTATGTTGTCGCATCTTGCGGCCGGACTGTGATATGGCGTGGCCGCCGGTTCGTCGTGCGGCGCGACGGCACACTTGAGCTTGTTGAAGGGTCTGCACCATGAAGAAGTCGCTGTTCCTCAATCCGCCCTCGTTCGACGGGTTCGACGGAGGCGCCGGAGCCCGGTTCCAGGCGAAGCGTGAGATCAAGTCCAACTGGTACCCCACCTGGCTGGCCCAACCGGCCGCCATGGTGCCCGGTTCCAAGCTGGTGGACGCGCCTGCCAGCGGCAAGACCCTGGACGACGTGCTGAAGCTGGCCAAGGATTACGAACTGCTGGTGATCTATGCCAGCGCCGCCACCTATGCCTCGGAATGCAAGGTGGCCGAGGCCTTCAAGCAGGCCAATCCCAATATCATGATCGGCATGGTCGGCGCCCATGTGGCGACGGTGCCCGAGCCCTCGCTGCTGGCGTCCACCGCCATCGACTTCGTGGCCCGTCATGAATTCGACTACACCATTGTCGAGATCGCCGAGGGCAAGCCCTTCGCCGAGATCGACGGCCTGACCTTCCGCGGCCCGGATGGCGCGGTGGTCCACACCAAGGATCGCGAGCTGATCCACGACATGGACGCGCTGCCCTATGTGGCGCCGGTCTATCGCCGTGACCTCAACCCCGACGACTACTTCATCGGCTATATCCGCCATCCCTATCTGTCGTTCTATACCGGGCGTGGCTGCAAGTCGAAGTGCAGCTTCTGCCTGTGGCCGCAGACCATCGGCGGCCGGGTCTATCGCGCCCGCAGCGCGGCTTCCGTCATCGAGGAGGTCAAGCAGGCCCGCGCCATGTTCCCCGAGGTGCGGGAGTTCTTCTTCGACGACGACACCTTCACCGACGATCTGGAGCGGGTGGAGGAAATCGCGCGCGGCATCGGCCATCTGGGCGTGCCGTGGTCGTGCAACGCCAAGGCCAATATTCCCCGCAAGACCCTGGAAGTGCTCAAGGCCAACGGGCTGCGGGTGCTGGTGGTGGGCTATGAGTCGGGCGTGCAGGAAATCCTGAACAATATCAGGAAGGGCCTGCGCATCGACATCATCAAGCGCTTCTCCAAGGACTGCCACGAACTGGGCATCGTCGTCCACGGCACCTTCATCCTGGGCCTGCCGGGCGAAACCCGCGAGACCATCAAGCAGACCCTGGAATTCGCCAAGGAGGTCAATCCCCGCACCCTCCAGGTGTCCATGGCGGCGCCCTATCCCGGCACCGAGCTCTACGAGCAGGCCCTGGCCAATGGCTGGTTCAAGCAGGACAAGGACCTGCTGATGAAGGGTGATGCCGGTGGTTGGCAGGCCGCTGCCCTCAGCTATCCCGACCTGACCAGCGACGAGATCTTCCAGGGCGTGGCCGAGTTCTACAAGGCGTTCTATTTCCGCCCCGGCAAGATCGGCGAGATCGTCTGGGAGATGCTCCAGGACTGGGACATGATGAAGCGCCGCCTGCGCGAGGGTGTGGAGTTCTTCCAGTTCCTGCGCACCCGCAACGCCGCCAAGGCCTGCTGAGGCCGGAGCAAAAAAGAAAGGGCCGCCCCATGGGGCGGCCCTTTCGCATTGGGTGATATTACTGGCAGTCGGAAACCACGACCTTGCAGCCGGCGCCGCAGGCTTCCAGGGCATTGGCCTTGGCGGTGTTTTCGCTGCTGCCCCAGCCGATGCCGGAATAGTCCCTGGACGCGGCATAGGCACCACAGGTGTCGTAACGAACCGCGACCTTGCAGTTGCTGTTGCCCGCCTTCTTGCATTCGCGCATGGCGTCGGCCCCGGCTTCCTCGCGGGTGGAACCGGTGCCGATGCCGTAGCCCACTTCGGACACCTTGGCCCCAGCCTCGTCATCGACGGCGATGGCTCCGGCGGCGAAACCAGGGGTGGCGCCGATGGTCAGGCCCAGCACCACGGTAAAAGTCAGAATGAATTTCTTCATGTTTTCAAACCCCTCTGAAAAACAAATCCATCCCTCAGCCCTCGGCCTGCTTGCGGGCGGCGGCGTGTTCCACGAAATGCCAGGCCAGCAGCGAAGGGATGCCCAGCATAAGCTCGCGGCCGCGCTTGAGCAACGACAGCGCCAGGGCGAGCTCGGGGGAGAGGCCCAGCAGGCCGCCCACCAGGACATAGCCGCCCTCCTGCAGGCCGATGGCGCCGGGAACCACGAAGGCGACGCTGCGTATGGCGAAGATGATGCTTTCCATGGCCAGGATATCCTCCAGGCTCATGGGGTGGCCCAGCAGCTGCATGGCCACCCAGGCCTCGGCGGCACCGGCCACCCAGGCGACACAATGCCAGAACACCGAAATGGCCACCCGCTTGCGGTCGGCATAGATGGCGTGGATGGCGGCGTGGACCCCTGCCTCGGCCTCGGGGGCTTCCCAGGTCTGGGGAGCCAGCTTGGCGGGCAGGGTTTCGAGGAAACGGACCACCGTCGACTTCTGCAGCGCGATGAAGGCCGCCACGCCGGGAATGCTGATGGCCAGGGCGATCAGCGCCCAGCGGGTGACCTCGGCGTCGGGGAAGTTGGTCATCCACATGGCCACGCCCAGCAGGCTGAAGATGATCTGGCCGATGGCCTCGGACGTGATGTCGGCCATCATCACCGCGCTGGCATCGGCGGTGCGCATGCCGAACTTGCTCATCATGCGGATGCCGACCACCTCGCCCGACAACGGCATGAAACCGGCCAATTCGCCGACTCCGTCCTTGATCCAGCGGCCCAGGATGAAGAGCCGGGTCGGCAACTGGTCCTGCAGCGCGGCCCAGCTCAGCCCGCACAAGGCCACCGGCAGGATGTGGTAGGCCGACAGGATCAGCACCCCCGTCACTCCGGCGGTATCCAGGGCACCGGCCACGTCGCCGAAGCCGTCGCGCAGCCACCAGGCAATGGCCAGGATCAGGGCGATGAGGCCGAGGCGGAGCGCGGCGGCCCTCATGACGCGGCCGCCTGGGCGGCGAAGGTGGTGAGAACGATGCCGCCATCCCGCACGCGGGCGCGGTTGCCGGAATCGATCAACGCCCGGTATTCCTGGTCCACCAGGTAATGGGACGGCATGGCCCGGTCGCCGTCCCAATGGCGGGTGGCGGGATGGCTGTAGATCTCGGACAGGCCGTCGGGCAGGTGGTCGAGGAAGCGGGCCACCCGCTCGGCGGTCATGGCGCCGCTGTCATTGACTCCGAAGGCACGGTCGTTGACCGCCAGTCCGGATCGGCGGGCCAGTTTGCGCATGGCCTGGGTGCGGCGCCAATGGAACAGGCCGTTCATCAGCCGGGTTCCCAGCTTGTCTCCCTGGGCGGCGTGGGACAGCAGCGGCGGCTCATAGGGGATGCGGATGCCCGGCGCGCCATATTCCACCGCCAGCGGCACCACCAGTTGGAACACGGTGGGATGCTGGTGGTAATGGTGATGGAAGTCCACATGGGCGAGAGGCAGGCCGGTGGCCTTGAAGCGCTCGAACTGCGCCCGCATCTCGGCCGAGACCTGACGGCGGACGGCGGGGCGCAGGAAGATGCGGGTGCCCAGCCCCACCAGGTCCAGGGTGAATCGGCCATCGGGGCCGACCAGATCGGGAATCCGCTCGGGCGGCAGGGCGGGGATTCCGTCCACCAGGGTGACATGCAGTCCGACCCCCAGCTTGGGCAGGCGCCGGGCGCGCTCGACCGCGTCCTCCACGGCCGCTTCATTCACCATCAGGCTGGCGGCGCTCAGGATGCCGTTGACATGGGCATCCTCCACCGCCTCGTTGACCGGGACGGCGCGTCCGAAGTCATCGGCGGTGACGATCAGGCGTTTGGCGCTCAAGACTTGGGCTTTCCCAGCAGATGGAAGATGGCGGGCAATACCACGAAGGTCGCCGTCACGGAAACACCCAGCGACAGGAACAACAGGATTCCCATGGAGGCGGTGCCGAGATGGGGCGAGACGGCCAGACTGCCAAAGGCCGAGCCGGTGGTCAGGGCGCTGAACAGCACGGCCCTTGTGGTGGGCGATTGCAGGTGACTGGTCACGCCATTGCGCCAATTGACCACGAAGTAGATGTTGAAGGCGACGCCGATGCCCAGCAGTAGGGGCAGGGCGATCACATTGGCGAAATTGAGCGCTAGGCCGCACAGCCGGGCCGCCAGCACCGTGCACAGCGCCCCCATGACCAGCGGCGCCACCACCAGGGCCGAGTCCACGACCCGGCGCAGCATGATGCCCAGCAACAGGCCGATGGCGATCAAGGCGCCGATGCCGGCCACGGCGAAGGCCCGGATGACCACCCGTCCCGATTCTTCCATGGCGATGGGGGCGCCCGACGCCAGCGGGCTGACGCTGGTGACCGCCTGGGCGAAGCGCGAGCGGGCCTCCTGGGTTCCCATGTCCTCCTTGGGCAGGACGCGCAGGCGGGTGCGGCCATCGGCGGCGATCCAGTCGCGGGTCAGCTCTGGCGGCAGGGTCTCCAGGGTGAGCAGTTCGACCGACAGGATACGGCGCAAGCCCGCCACCAGGGTCGGCAGGCCGGCGGCGGTATGGGCTTGCAGCTTCAGCGTGGCCTGCGGGCCGCCATTGGCGATGGCGGTCAGCGACTTTGCCAGACGCTGCGACAGGGCATGGGTTGGCGCGGCCGCGGCCAGTTGCTCGGCGACCTTGGCGACAATGGGTTGGAGCTCTTCGCCCGAGGGGGCGGGCAGCACCTTGGCGGGGGCCAGGCTCGGCCCCAGGACACCGGCCACGTCGGCGATGATGGCCAGTTTCTCTTCCTGCTGCTCGGGAACGAAGGTTGCCGCCGACATCACCCGGAGCACCTGCGGCAGGGCTTCCAGCCGGGCCATCAGGGCGGGGACCTCGGCGGGCGAGGCGGCCAGGGTTTCCACGCCGTAGACGCCGGAGTCGGGGTCCTTGGCCAGTTCGGTAAAGGCGGCCACCGCCTCGGCCTTGGGGTCTTGCAGGTGCAGCGGGTCGAAATCCAGCGGCATGGACGGGACCAGGGCGGCGCCCAGCAGGCTGAGGCCGCTGGCGACCAGGACGATGGCGCGGGCATGGCGCTGCAGCCAGGCATCGGCGGCACCCAGCTTCAATCCCACCGCTTCCCGCTCGGGCGGCGGCGGCATCAGGGCCAGCAGGGCGGGCAACAGGGTGAAGCTGGTGGCCAGGGCGATCAGCATGCCGCCGCCCGCGATCAGGCCCAACTGCGACACGCCGGTGTAATCGGTGGGCAGGAAGGACAGGAAGCCGACGGCGGTGGCCACGGCGGCCAGGGTCAGGGGCGAGGCCATGGCGGCGGCGGCCTGGGTGGCGGCCTTGGCGATGTCGGCATTCTCGAAATGGGCGGCCCGATAGGCCGTGACATACTGAATGCCGAAATCAACGCCGATGCCGACGAACAGCACCGCGAAGGCCACCGAAATGGGATTCAGGCTGCCCACCGTGGCGGCGGCGAAGGCGGCGGTGGCGATCAGGCCGAACAGAAGGCTGCCCATGATGGCGGCCACGGCGCGACCCGAGCGCACTCCCCAGAACAGCAACCCGACCACCATGACCACCGACAGCGGTGCCGACAGTTCGACGCCTTCGGTGACGGTGGCAAAGTTGGAATCCGACAATGCCACCGAGCCGGTGAGGCGGAGATTATATCCGTGTTCCGGAGTCAGGTTGAGGCGCTGGGCGGTTTCGCGAATGAAGCGGCTGGCATCCGATCCCGCCTCCAACTCACCGTAATCGAGCTTGGGCTGCACCAACAAGAAGCGTCGGGGAGCATCGCGGCGAGGTCCCGCCGCCATCATATCCTGCCAGTCGATGGGAGTGACCCGCTGGCCTGCCGCCACCGGTCCGGCGACCCGATCCAACTGGCTCAGCAGCGGCTCGATATCCTCGATACGGGCCTGGCCGTGGCTGACGCCCTGCAGCATCATGTCCACCGAGGCCAGCAGGCCCCGCAGCGAGGGATCGCGCGCCACCGCCGCCAGCATGGGCTGGGCGGATATCAGCTTTTCCGTCACCGTCACAAGCTCGGAGGGGGACAGGAACAACAGCCCATTGCGCCGGAAGAACATCTCCTCCGACGGCCGCTCCACCATCACGATCCTGCCCTTGCTGTCGAGCAGCGCCGACATCAGGCGCTCGACCGCATCCTCGGCAAGTTCGGTGGTGGGGCCGTCCAGCATGACCACCAGCCGGTCGCTGTGCTGGGGAAAGGCCTGCTCGATGACCCGCTCGGCCTTGCGGAACGGCAAATCGCTGGAGATGAGCTTGCTTTCATCGGTGTCCAGGCCCAAATGATTGGCAGCAAACAGGGCCAGGAGCACCGCCACCGCCACGGAACCCGCCGAAACGGCCTTGGCATGGCGCCAGCACCATCCCACCAGAGCAACCGCAAGACCTCTTAGCATTCAGCTCATCCATGCCGAAGGAGGAAAAATCGACCGGACTGTGCCCTCCCATCGGCCATAGAGCAAGCGTATCCTGAGAATGGCAGGCCTTGCGGATTGCGTTACCATACCCATGCTGTAGGATACTCTTCACCAACACCGGGATAGCCGGTGAAAAAGACAGACAAGGAGACGTCAATGGAAAGACGGAAATTTCTGACGACCGCCGCCGTGGGCGCGGCCGCCAGCACGATTGCCGCTCCGGCTATCGCTCAATCCATGCCGGAAGTGAAGTGGCGGCTGGCCTCCAGCTTCCCCAAGAGCCTGGATACCATCTATGGCGGCGGCGAGGTCATGGCCAAGCGTGTCGCCGAGGCCACTGACGGCAAGTTCCAGATTCGCGTCTTCGCCGGTGGCGAAATTGTTCCCGGCCTCCAGGTGCTGGACGCCGTCCAGAACGGCACCGTGGAGTGCGGCCATACCGTCAGCTATTACTATGTGGGCAAGGATCCGACTTTCGGCTTCGACGCCTCCATGCCCTTCGGCATGAACGCCCGCCAGCAGAATGCCTGGCTGTACCATGGCGGCGGTCTGCAGCTCATGCGGGAATTTGCCAAGAGCTACAACATCACCCTGTTCCCCGGCGGCAATACCGGCACCCAGATGGGCGGCTGGTTCCGCAAGGAGATCAAGACGGTCGAGGACATGAAGGGCCTCAAATACCGCATCGGCGGCTATGCCGGCAAGGTCATGAGCAAGCTGGGCGTGGTGCCGCAGCAGATCGCCGGCGGCGACATCTATCCCGCCCTGGAAAAGGGCACCATCGACGCCGCCGAATGGGTCGGTCCCTATGACGACGAGAAGCTGGGCTTCAACAAGGTCGCGCCCTTCTACTACTATCCCGGCTGGTGGGAAGGCGGCCCCAACGTGTCGTTCATGGTCAACCTGAACGAATGGGCCAAGCTGCCGAAGCATTACCAGGCGGTGTTCGAATCGGCCTGTGTCGAGGCCAATACCGACATGCAGGCCAAGTATGACGCCTTCAACCCGGCGGCCCTGAAGCGGCTGATCGCCGCCGGAACCCAACTGCGTCCCTTCTCCAAGGACATCATGGTGGCCTGCTACAACGCCGCCCAGGAGACCTATGCCGAGGAGGCCGCCAAGAACCCCGCCTTCAAGAAGGTGTGGGAGCATTGGAAGGCCTTCCAGGCCGACCAGCTTGCCTGGTTCCGGGTGGCGGAATCCGGCTTCGACAACTTCATGCAGCACGGCATTCCGAAGAAGTAATACGGAGTGTCATGCCAAGGATGAGCCCCGGGCCTCGGCCCGGGGCTTTTTCATTGCGGCATCAATGCTTCGAGAACAGGTCCAGCGCCTTGCAGATCAGGGCGCCGATGGGCCTGGGCTTGGGGTCCGACAGGCAATGGGCCAGATAGTCGGCCGCCGCCTTGGCCGGATCGGTTTCGGCGGTCTGGGCCACCTCGACGCCGCGCTTGCCCATATGCTTGACGAAGCCTTCGCCCGCCGAGATGGTGATCACGGCGGTGATGCCGTCCAGCGGATGTGGTCCCTGGTCGTCGAAGTGGTGGAACACCATGTCGGGCTCCAACTCCACCCGGGTCGGATTCGGCGCCACTTCGGTGTCGTTGACCTCGAAAACCAGCCATTTGCGGGTGCGGCCCGCATGTCCGGTTACCTTGCGATAATCATTGCTGACGGCGACGGCGATCTTCATGGGGACTGAATCCGCTCCGGTGGGAAATGTGAAATGCATCATAGACTTTCCCATGGGGCTCGTGCAGTAACTTGCGCGATAGGGATAAATTTAGTCAAACTCTACGAATATGGTTGGATCATGATCCCTTGGGGCGGAGGAGATCGACTGTGACGGTGCGCATTGTGATTGCCGAGGACCAGGAACTGGTCCGCCAGGGGTTGGTCGCGCTGCTGGCGACCGACGACGTGACCGTGGTCGGGCAGGCCGAGGACGGCAAGGGTGCGCTCGCCATGGCCAAGGCGCTGCTTCCTGACGTGGTGTTGATGGATCTGTCCATGCCCGAACTGGATGGGGTCGAGGCCACGCGGCGGATCAAGCAGCAGGTCCCCCAGGTCAAGGTGCTGGTTCTCACCACCGCCAATTGCGAACGCCGGGTCGCCGAGGCCCTGGCCGCCGGTGCCGACGGCTACGCCCTCAAGAAGCTCGGCCATGGCGAGTTGATGGCGGCCATCACGGCCGTCTGCGGTGGCAAGACCTATCTGGGGCCGGGCCTGTCTTCCGATCTGGTCAAGGAATACCTGGAAGGGGCCGAGATCGGCGGCGGCTCGCTGACCGCCCGCGAAAGCCAGGTGCTGCGTCTGATCGCGGGGGGGCAGAAGAACCGCGAGATCGCCGACCAGTTGGGCATTGCCATCAAGACGGTGGAAACCCACCGGACCAAGATCATGCAGAAGCTGGACCTGCACAATTCGGCGGAACTGGCGGCCTATGCCATCCGTCGCGGCCTGATCGAGTAGGTTTATCCAGCGAAGGCGGCGCGGACCATGACCATCAGGCGATGGATGCTGCGCCGCGCCAGCCGCCATATCGGCCAGGAGTCCAGCTTGGCATGGGCCCAGGCCTTGGCCCGGTTCACCGCGTCGTGCAGCCGCACGAACCATCCCACCGTCATCAGCGTCGGCTTGCACAGGGTGTAGAGGCGGGCGAACAGGGCGGTTCCCGTCAGCTTGGCGGCAAGCAGCACACCGATCCCCAGCAGGACCTGCCCCTGGGCCATGGCCCACAGGGCGACCAACTTGAACGGCAGCATCAGCACGCCGGGGATGACGAACACGACCGCGGCCCCCCATGGCGACAGGGCCTGGATGCGGGCTTCCAGCCTCGCCACCAGGGGCAGGCGGCCCAGCCGGGCCATGATGGCCTTCAGACCGGCCCACAGATATTCCTCCACCAGCATGATCACCACGGCCAGCGGCACCAGCAGCAGCGACAACAGGCGGCGGGGCAGGGAACGCGGAGCGGCGGGAGGAGGAGGGGTCATGGCAACTCGCAGAGCACTCGGACACCGATATTGTAGCTGTGTGCCCTCGCGTCGTTCTTGGCTCGGGCCGAGGCGCGGGACATGGCGGAGAAATAGTACCATGACCCACCCTTGACCACCTTTTCGGGACAATTTTCTTCGTTGGGCGGCGGCGCGGCGTGGGTCGGAGACCAGCAATCGGCGGTCCATTCCCAGACATTGCCGCTCATATCGAACAGGCCCCAGGGATTGGGCTTGTAGCTGCCCACCGGCTTGGTGCCGTAGGGATGGGGATCGCCCGCGACGCAGTCGCGGCAATTGGCGTTGCTGCCGCCCGCCTTGTCTCCCCACCAGAAGCCGGAGGTGGTTCCGGCCCGGGCGGCGTATTCCCATTCCGCCTCGGTGGGCAGGCGGCAGGACAGCCCGGCCTTGCGCGCCACCCAGCGGGCAAAGGCGCGGGCCTCGTCCCAGGTCATGTTGATGGCCGGTCGCTGGCCCCGGCCCCAGCCGTGATCGTCCTGGCCGCCCTTGCACCCGCCATCGCCGACGCAAGCCTGCCATTGGTCGAAGGTGACTTCGGTGCGGCCCAGGGCGAAAGCCCGGGAGATAACCACCGGGCGGGCGGGCTTCTCATTGGCGAAGTTGGAACTGTCGTCTCCCATCACCGAACTGCCCGCCGGTATCACCACCATGGGCGGGCAGGTGGAGCAGGCCAGGAAGGACTCTTCCGCTCCGGAGGTCGAGGCGAAACCTGTCATTCCGACGACCAGCGGAAGGAGGAATCCCAGCCTGACATGCCGCATCCCGGTTCTCGCCACCGGGTCGGGAGGAGATCCCTCGGCTTCGCTCGGGATGACAGAGTCCGTCATGGCCCCCGGTTGACACCCCAGCCGAAGCCGCAATCGGCGGCGGGGGCCTCGCCGGGCTCCAGGAAGAACGGCCCCACCGCGGCCCAGGCGGTGGTCGAGGCGGCGCCGTGGTCGGGGAACTGCCCCATGGGAGAGTGGATGGAATTGGACAGGTAAGGCCCCAGTTCCTCGCCATCGCCCACCAGGAAGATCACCTCGCCCTTGGGCATATTGATGCGGCGGCGCGATCCCACTTCGGCTCCGGCTAGGCCGGTGTCGGGCGGGCAGGGCAGCAGCAGGAAATTCATGAACCACGGCGTCACCAGGATACCCGCCAGCCAGCCGTCCCAGCGGCGGAAGCCCACCGCCTCCACCTCCAGCGCCGGATTGTAGAGGCCCAGATCCTTCATCCGCTCCTCGCCGATGCGACGGAAAACGGTCACAAGCTCCTGGATGCGGATCTCGTCGGCGGCGGTCAATGTCATGGTGGACTCCGGCAGGAAAGGAGACCGAATGCTAGTGTGGTGAATTCGAAGTTCCTATCATTTTTTCGCACCCGATATTAGGAACTTCGAATTCGTGAACCACACTAGAAACAATGAGTTGCTAGTGCCCTCATCGATACGGAAGTTCGAACGCAGTCTGGGAATGAGGTTGCGAACTTCCGAATCGGGGCACTAGAGGGAAGCCGACCACTGTGCAATCCACCTCGCTCATTGCAACAGGGGATCGTGTCCCTTGGATTGGTGTAACAGCGCAGTCGCCGTTTGATCTCCGGCGGGCTTGGCCGGATTGATCAGGCTG
>NZ_LWQT01000047.1 GCF_001650715.1 Paramagnetospirillum marisnigri
CGTGGTGCCGAGCAAATGGCTGGTCTGGTTGAAGCCCGGCCACGCCTTCCAGGTGGCCATCGACGAGACCGGCAAGACCTATCCGGTCAAGATGGTCCGAATCGGCGCCCGCATCGACCCCATCAGCCAGTCGGTCAAGGTCACCGGCGCCATCGGCGGCCATTTCCCCGAACTCTCCGCCGGTATGAGCGGGAAGGTGTTGCTCTCCCCGCCGGGCTGAGGGCTGCCCTCCGCATCGGTGCGGCTCGGTGCAGGCACCGGCCGATGAGGTCCCTTCTCAGCCGTAAATCCGCGTTCGGTATAAGTGGCATCGGGCCCCCGCAACCAAATTAGCCCGCAAGTCCAACGACTTGCGGGCTTTTTGATTTTGGGGCTGCAATGGCTCGAAAGTCATGTCAGCGCCATGTCAGCAAATCCCAAGGCGATCGTTGGCGCAGTTTGGCTATAGTTCGTCCCTATTTCCGGAGTCGCCAGTACCGGAAGCCAGATCAATCCATACTTCGTGTTGTTCCGGATCAAGTATTTTGTTTTGCTGCCGTCTTGACGGTGGGGATGCCAAAGGGGAGGTGCCGGTCCTAAAGTCCTTCGAACAGGGCGGTGGACAGGTAGCGTTCGGCGAAGGAGGGGATGATCACCACCACGTTCTTGCCCGCCATCTCTGGCCTTGCCGCCACTTCCAAGGACGCGGCCAGGGCCGCGCCCGATGAGATGCCGACCGGGATACCCTCCAGCCGAGCCGATGCGCGGGCGGTCTCGAAGGCGGTCTCGTTCGAAATGGTCAAGACCTCGTCGATGATGCCGCGATCCAGGATCAGCGGCACGAAACCGGCGCCGATACCCTGAATTTTGTGGGGGCCGGGCGGGCCGCCCGACAGGACCGGGCTGGCTTCCGGCTCCACCGCGACGATGCGCAAAACGGGGCGGCGTGGCTTCAGGACCTGGCCGATGCCGGTGAGGGTGCCGCCGGTCCCCACGCCGCCGACGATCACGTCGACCTGTCCCTGGGTGTCGTTCCAGATTTCCTCGGCGGTGGTGGCGCGATGGATCAAGGGATTGGCGATGTTTTCGAACTGCTGCAGGATCACGGCATCACGTAACTCCGAGGCCAGTTCGCGGGCGCGGGCCACCGCACCGGTCATTCCCTTGGCCGCCGGGGTCAGGTCCAGCTCGGCTCCCAACAGCAGCAGCATCTTGCGCCGTTCCAGTGACATGCTGTCCGGCATCACCAGAATCAGGCGATAGCCCTTGACGGCCGCCACGAAGGCCAGGGCGATTCCGGTATTGCCCGAGGTCGGCTCCACCAGCACGGTTCTTCCCGGCGTGATCAGTCCATCGGATTCGGCGGCGTCGATCATCGCCTTGCCAATGCGGTCCTTGACCGAAGCCAGCGGGTTGAAGAATTCCAGCTTGGCGAAGACGGAGGCCCTGGCCCCCGCATGATGGGCTAGGCGGTTGATGCGCACCAGCGGTGTGTTGCCGATGGTCTGGGTGATGTCGTCATAGGTGCGTCCCCGGCCGGGGGTGGTCTGGGCGGTCATGGCATCTCCTCGGAATCGAAAACGGGCCAGCCGAGCCGACCGCGCTTGGCGGCAAGGTCAGCGACGATGCGCCGTCCCAGTTCGCCGGGATCGGGGATCACCACCATGCCGCCACCCAGGGTGGCGCGGGTGTCGTGCTCGAAGAAGCGCTGGACATTGGCCGAGCCGCTGACCGGGGCCGGGATGCAGTGATACGAATCCAGGCCCAGCAGGCGGAAGCTCAGGGCCGCGCCGACCCCCTTTTCATTGGACCATTCGGGGCTGGAAAAGGCGAAGGGCATGGCGGCGATGGGCTGGCCCGCCAGATCGGCCAGGGCGCGGAACAGGCCCGACGCCCGCGCATTGTCCAGGCATTCGCCCATATGCAGGGCGGGCGGCAGGGCTTGCCGGTCCAGCACGCCGCGCAGGGCGGTCCCGGCGCGGTCGCGGCGAGCCGACGAGCAGAATCCCTGCTTCAGAAGTGGGAACGAGGCGCAGCCATTGGTCAGCACCAGGATGTCGGCGGCCAGCAATGCCTCGGCCACCCGGGTGATGCCGACCTCGTAGGGCACCTTGGGGTTGTTGCAGCCCACCAGATTGACGATGCCCCTGACCCGGCCGCTCCGCAGCGCCTCGGCCAACTGGTCGAGGCCGCCGAAGGCCTCGGCGATGTTCTCCACCGAAAAGCCGATCTCGGCCTCGGCGGATACGGCGGGAATGGTGACATTGGCGGCCTGGCGCAGCGGCTGGTTGGCGATGGCCAGTTCGACGATATGCCGCGCCATGGCGCGGGTCTGGTCGATATTGGCGTGGCGATGGTCGTAGCCCAGCGCGATGGCGCCGGGCAATCGGGCGGAATCGCTGGTGGTCACCACCTTGGTGTGGAAGCATTCGGCCACGTCCATGATGCCGGGATAGACGTCCTGGAGATCGGCCACCCACAGGTCGATGGCGCCGGTGGCCAGGATCAGCTCGGCACCCACCGCATTGCCCAGGGGATGGACCTCGCCGTGGCGGTAGAGCCCCGAGAGACCCGAGCAGCAGATGCCGTAGAAGCGGATGCCCTCGGCGCCGATCGCCTGAGCCTTGGCGATCAGGTCGGGATCGTCGCCCGCCTCCAGGATGGCGGTGGCGAGAACCGGGGAATGGCCGTGGATGGCGATATTGACGAAGCCGGGCGCCAGCGAGCCCACATTGGTGGTGATGGTGGAGCGCTTGGGCAGGCCGTAGAGGATGTCCATGGCGATGGCCGAGCCCGCCACCGAACTCCAGGAAAAGGCCAGGCCGCAGCGCAGGAACTGCTTCATCAGGTTCTGCCAGTCGCCATCGGTGCCGACACCGGTGCGGTGCAGCGCCTCGAACACCTCCTGCTGCGAGCCGATGGGCAGGATGTCCATCTCCCGCCACAAGGCGATGCGTTCGGGCGGCGCCATGGCGTGCAGGGTCTTGTGGTCGCCGGGCAGGGTGCGGCCCAGGTCCTCCAGCAGCACGTCGGCGACCTCGTCGGCCAGGGTCTCGACGCTCTTGGCCTCGTGGAACAGGCCCAGCGCCTTGGCGACGGATTTCAGCTTCTCGACACCCCGGATGGGCTGGCCCAGTTTGCCCTGGGCGGCGGCTTTCAGGGCCAGAATGACCTCGCGGCCCCGCGCCCCGTGCGAGGCGACGCCCCCCGCCAGCCAGCGCAGGATGTTGCGGGCCACGATGACGTCGGCATCGGCACCGCAGGCGCCGCGCGGTGCCTTGGCGGTGATCTGGCATGGCCCCATGTGGCAGACCTTGCAGCACACCCCGGTCAGTCCGTGGCCGCAGTGGTTCTTCTGCTTGTCGAAGCGGTCGAAGACTGTGGATATGCCTTTCTCGGCGGCAAGGTCGAGCAGGGCGCGTACCGCCGGGTCGGGGGTGGTCTCGCGCACCTGGGCGCGCGACGGATAGGAAGCGCGGTGGGCTCTCAATTCCTCGGGAGTCATGGGGCACCTTTCATGGGACACAGGCAGGCCAGCGACAGGACCAGGCGCCGCAACGCCGGGCGGAAGGACTCGGGAATGTCCGGCGGGCGACCGTCCAGGTCGGCGCGACGGATCGAATCGTCCCAGGGCAGGCGCGCCAGGATCGGCCAGTCGCCCAGGGCGGCCTGTACCGCTTCCAGATCGGCATCGCCGCGATCACCCACCAGCACGGGAAAGACATGGCGGATGCCGAGATCGCGGGCGAGACCCCGGATGGCGAAGGCGGTCTCGACGCTGCGGCTGCCAGGCTGAACCACGGCGAGAACCGCGTCCACCGCCGCCGCCGTGCCCCGGCTGAGATGCTCCAGCCCGGCCTCGGAATCCACCACCACCGCGTCGGTGGCGCCGGGGATCACCGAGGACAGCACCCGCTTCAGCACCGCGTTCTCGGCACAATAGCAGCCCTGGCCGCCGCCCTTGTGCCAGCCCAGGGTCAGCAGCGCGTGGCCGCCGCCCCAGGATTGGCGGATTTCCGGCAAGATGGCGCCGATATCGGGATTGAGCAGCATCATGCCGCCGGGCAGGCCGCCCCGGCCGGACAGGGCATCCACCAGATCGGCCCGGGCCGCCAGAGGAGTCACCCGGCGGTCTTCGTCCAGGGGCAGGGCCGAGGCCAGATTGGCGTCGGGATCGGCGTCGATGGCCAGCACCCGATAGCCTTCCTCGGCCAGGGTGCGGGCCAGCAGCCCGGCCAGGGTGGTCTTGCCGACGCCGCCCTTGCCCGCCATGGCGATCTTCATGCCGTCCTCCGCCAGGAAAAGCGGCGGATCAGCCCCAGGCAGACCGCGTCGAGGCCGAAGCCGATGATTCCGATGATGATGACCATGGCGGCCAGCTTGTCGTAGGACAAGGTGTCGCGGGCGTCGTTGATGGCATAGCCCAGCCCCGAGGTGACCCCCAGGAACTCGGCCGGGACCAGCACGATCCAGGCGACGCCCAGGGCGAGGCGGATACCGGTCAGGATATCGGTGGCGATGGCGGGCACGATCAGGGTGACCAGGACATGGCGCGGACCGGCGCCGAGATTGCGGGCCACCTTGAACCATTGCGGGTACAGCTTGCGCAGTCCGGCGGCGGTGGCAAAGGTGACCGGCCAGATTGCGGCGGCGGCGATCAGGAAGACGATGGCGCCATCCCAGGTGGCGAAGGCCATCACCGCCACCGGCATCCAGGCCAGGGGGCTGATCATGCGCAGGAACTGGAACGGCAGATGGGTCAGGGCTTCCAGGGTCTTGAAATGGCCGATGGCGATGCCCGTGGGCACGCCCAGTGCCACCGCCCAGGCCAGTCCCTGGCCGATGCGGATCAGGCTGGGCTGGATGGCCCGCCACAACTCGCCGCCGCCCAGCATGGCCAGCAGGGCGGCGAAGGCCGGGCCGGGAGCTAGTCCGGCGAAGGCGGCGGTGCGCGGATTCGCCGCCGCCCCCAGGCTCGCCAGATGCCACAGGGCGACCAGCAGGGCGATGCCGATTAATGCGTGGGCGAGGCCTCGCCTCATACCACCACCTGCTCCACCCGGTTGAAGGGATCGCCCTTGTTGACGCTGGGGTCGTCCTTCCATTCGGGATACTTGACCAGCGCCTTCTTGACGAAGTCGGTGGTGACCAGATCCTTGACCACGAAATCGGGGTCCAACTTGTCCAGGAAGGTCTTGTCGCCGCTGACCACGGTCTTGGTCATGGCCTCGACGATCAGCTTGGTGGCGGACGGATAGGGCCAGGGCTGGAAGTCGATGCGGTCGTTGCCCCATTCCTTCTTGTGGCGGTTGGCGCCAAGCTTGTCGTAGTCGGGGTCGTCGTAATGGGTGACGGCGCGTTCGACCAATGCGGCGGGCAGCGGAATATAGCCCTTGCCGTCCTGGCTGATCAGCCGCGCCACCTCCTTCTTGTTCTTGGACGCATAGATCTGGGCCTTGACCACGGCATTGACCACCTTCTGCGACCATTCCGGCCGCTTGACGGTGTCGGCCTCGTGCATGGCGACAACGCAGCAGGGATGGTTCTTCCAGATGTCGCCGGTGAAGCGGAGGATGCGCCCGCCCGCCTTCAGCTCGCCCAGGGCGTTGAAGGGCTCGGCGACGATATAGCCGTCGATCTTGCCCGCCGCCAGGGCCGGGGGCATCTCGGGCGGTTGCAGCACCTGGAGATTGACCTCGGTCTTGGCCAGGGGCTCGCCCGCCGCCTTGATGACCGGGGTCAGACCGGCCGAACGGATGCCGATCTGCAGCACGATGTTATGCATGGAATACCAGAACGGCACCGCGATCTGGCGGCCGCCCAGATCGGCGAAGGAGGTGATGCCGGTATTGCTGCCCACGACCAGCCCCGAGCCGTTGGTATGGGCCCAGGCGACGATCTTGACCGGGATGTTGTTGTTGTAGCGCATCCATACCGGGATGGGCTTGAGCAGGTGGACCAGATTGAACTTGCCCGCCGCGAAGCCCTCGGCCAGGGGCGCCCAGCCCCGGATCAGCACCGGCGGCTCGGTCTTCAGGCCTTCTTCCTCGAAGGCGCCCAGGGCATGGGCCACCAGCAGGGCGGTGGCGTCGGTGATGGGCAGGTGGCCGATGCGCACCACCTCGTCCTCGGCGGCGCGGGCCAGGCCGCCCTTGGCGGCCATCACGGCGGCGAGGCCTCCGGCGGCCATGAAGTCCAGCGAGCGGCGGCGGCTGATGGGGGTGTCGAACATGAAGGATGTCCTCCGTCAGGATTTGAAGGCGGGGAGGGGGAAAAGCGAAAGAAAGTGGCGGGCAGGTGCTGTGTCGGGTGCGGAATGAGCGGGCAGCGGTTGCGCCGCCTCGAACGGTTCCAGCACCTGGGCGCGCAGCGCGGCACGGTCGGTGCAGGTTAAGGCGATGTCGGCCACCACCCGACCCGGCTTGGGCGCCATGACCACGGCCCGCTCGGCCATGATCAGCGCCTCGTCCACGTCATGGGTGACGATGACCAGGGTCAGGCCCAATTGGGCGGCTATGGCGCGCACCTCTTCCTGGAGGCCGGAGCGGGTGAACGGGTCGAGGGCGGAAAAGGGCTCGTCCAGCAGCAGGACTTCCGGCCTGGTTGCCAGGGATCGGGCCAGGGCGACCCGCTGCTGCTGGCCGCCGGACAGTTGCTGGACATTGTCCTCGCCATGCTCCGAGAGATGGACCAGGGCCAGCAATTCCTCGACCCGCTCGCGGATCTCGGGTTTGGGGCGATGGGCGTAGCGCAGGCCCAAGGCGATATTCTCGGCGGCGCTCATCCAGGGGAAGAGCGACGGCGATTGGAACATCATGTTCCACTTGGCCGATGGCTTTCCGACCGGCTGGCCGCTGATGTGGACGCTGCCCGCGGTGGGGTGGAGCAGGCCGGCAATGATGTGCAAAAGGGTGGATTTGCCGCAGCCGCTGCGCCCGACCAGCGCCAGGGCTTGACCGCCATCCACCGTCAGATTGATCTCGGACAGGATGGTTGGGCCATGGCGGCTGAAGCGGTGGCAAAGGCCGGTGAGGTCGATTTTTCCAGGTGGGGCGCTCATGGTCGCGCTGTCGCTCCGTTGTGCTGAAAACGGGTATAGCGCCACTGCAATCTATTAGTCTACTAAAATTGTAGAAATTAGATTGACTCCGTTTCGGGCTTTGCTAGTGTGGTCCCGGAGAGCGCCGATTTGAGGCATCAGCTTGCGGGCGCTTAACAAATGCGGCTAAAGCGGTTGGCTTTTCGTCCAGCCGGGACCCCGCCTCCTGGAGGTGAAGACCATGACCCATTCCAAGCGTGTATCCCCCGGCCCTCAACTGGTCGCCAAGCGGGCCTTCGATCCCTGGCGCCATGGCGAGCCGAGTTTGGCGGAGGTGATGAACGACCCCATCGTTCATCTGCTGATGCGCCGCGACGGGCTGGTCGCCGACCAGGTCTGGCCGGTGGTCAGGGAGGCGCAAAGCCGCCTCGACAGGCCTCTTTGCTCTGGTGCCGCAAGGGCGGCCTGATGCCTGGGTCCGGTTCTCCGCAGGTGGTGGCGCTGCATGCCCCGGCTTCGGTTGACGGCGAGGAAATCCAGCAGGTCGTGGGTGATAACCTGCGGCGCATCCGTATCCGCAAAGGTCTGTCGCTGGAGCGCCTCGCTAAATCGTCCGGTGTCAGCCGAGCCATGCTTGGTCAGGTCGAGCTTGGCCGTTCAGCGCCCACCATCAGCGTCCTGTGGAAGATCGCCCGGGCTCTTGATGTGCCGCTCACGGCCTTCACCTCCCCTGATGGAGGCGGCAAGGCCATGGTTTTCAGGGCGCATCGCACCAAGGTCCTGGCGTCCTTGAACGGGAGATTTTCCAGTCGGGCCCTCTTTCCCACCGAATCGTCCCAGCGGGTGGAATTCTACGAATTGAGGATTGCCCCTCATACCGTCGAGGAGGCGGATGGGCATCTTCCCGGCACGATCGAGAATATGGTTGTCGCCCAGGGGAGCTTGGAGATTGAGACTGGTGGCGATCGCTATCTTCTGGCGAAGGGCGACTCGATTCAGTTCCTCGCCGACCAGCCTCATCTCTACCGCAATGCCAGTTCGAGCGAGGCCCTGATCTATTTGGTGATGATTTATGCCGGATGAGGCTGTCGTGGCGGCTATGCCGCCTGTTCCGCAGTCTGGACGCGGGCGAAGTGGTACATGCGGCAGGGCTGGCGAAACAGGATGCGCCCATCATCCTCGACGATGCCGTGATGGGCGAAGGCTTCTCGCACCGCGCGTTCATTGATCTGGAAGGCCTTGGCGCGGGCAGGGCTGACGGTGATGATCCGGCGGCGGAAGTCGTCGAACGTATCGAACCGCTCCACATGGAGGTAGCTGCCCGCGATGATGGGCTTCAAACCCAAGGTCCAGGCCGATGAAATGGCTTCCATGGCCTTGGCGCGGGCCTGGGTCTGGTCGTCGATCAGTTTCAGAAGTTCGAAATAAGAGCCTTCCGAAAACGGCTCCACGATATGCAGCCGTCCGCCCGGACGCAGAACCCGATGCGCCTCGACCAGCGCATCTTTCTGGGACTCGGCGGGAATGTGGTGAAAGCTGAAGATGTAAACCACAAGGTCGATGCTGGAATTCTCCAGGGAAAGAGTGCCACTGCTGCCGGGCAGGAAGCTGATGTTTTCTCCATCGGGACCTGGAGTTTGATCTCCGGTGGGAATGCCGATGACCTTGGCCTTGTGTTCAGCCAGCAGACGGACCAGGGAGCCATCCCGGCAGCCCATATCCACCGCCATCGCTCCGGGCAGGTCCACGAAGTGCTCAAGATATTTGATATGAACATTGTCCATGGCGGCCTCCTTTCCACGGCTTCGTGGCAACTGATATCTGAACCCATCATGGCCGTCTCAGCCGGGGGCCGCCCTGAGCCGCCTCATCGCTGGCCGCGTCCCGACTGGATGCGCAGCAGCGCGTTCACCAGGGCGTCCAGATCCTCGAAGGTGTTGTAGAAGGCCAGTGACGGACGCACCGTTGCTTCCAGGCCGAAACGGCGCAGGATGGGCTGGGCGCAATGGTGGCCCGATCGCACGGCAATGCCTTCGCGGTCCAGTGCCTTGCCCACATCCTCGGTGCGGCAGCCATCCAGCACGAAGGACAGCACCCCCGCCTTGTCCTTGGCGGTGCCGATCAGCCTGAGCCCGGGCACACTCAACAGCCCCTCGGTGCCATAAACCAGCAACTCCTGCTCCCAGGCGCTGATGGTGGCCATGCCGATGCTTTCCACATAGTCGATGGCGGCGCCAAGCCCAACCGCGTCGGCGATATTGCCGGTTCCCGCCTCGAAGCGGGCGGGGGCGGGCTGATAGACGGTCTTCTCGAAGGTCACGTCGGCGATCATGTTGCCGCCGCCCTGCCAGGGCGGCATCTGGTCCAGGATGGCCTTCTTACCGAACACGGCGCCGATGCCGGTGGGGGCGAAGACCTTGTGGCCGGAAAAGACGTAGAAGTCGCAATCCAGGGCCTGGACGTCCACCGGCATGTGGGAGACCGCCTGGGCGCCGTCCACCAGAACCACCGCGCCGTGGCGATGGGCCATGGCGGTCATCTCGGCCGCCGGGGTGACGGTGCCCAGCGCGTTGGACACCTGGGTCAGGGAGACGAGGCGGGTACGCGGTCCCAGCAGCTTCTCGTATTCCTCCAGGATGATCTGGCCGCTGTCATCCACCGGAGCAACCCGCAGCCGGGCGCCGGTCTGGGCGCATAACTGCTGCCAGGGCACGATATTGGCGTGGTGCTCCAGCCAAGTGACGACGATCTCGTCGCCGTCCTTGACGTTGCGCGCTCCCCAGGCCTTGGCGATCAGGTTGATGCCCTCGGTGGCGCCGCGCACGAAGATGATTTCCTCGGTCGAGCCGGCATTGACGAAGCGCCGCGTCTTCTCGCGCGCCGCCTCGTAGGCGTCGGTGGAGCGCGCCGCCAGGGCATGGGCGGCGCGGTGGATATTGGAGTTCTCATGCTCATAGAAACGGCTCAGGCGTTCGATCACCTGGCGCGGCTTCTGGGTGGTGGCGGCGTTGTCGAGCCAGATCAGCGGCTTGCCGTGCACCTGCTGCTGCAGGATGGGGAAGTCGCGTTTGACGGCATGGGCATCGAACGCCCCCGTGCGCGCGCTGGTCCCCCGGAGGTCGGGCACCAGCTCGGGGCGCAGCTCGATGCCGAGGATGCCGGGATCGACCGAGGGCGAGCGGGGGGCGGCGGGCTCGGCCCGGCTGGAGACGCCCTGGGCCTCGTCCAGGAAGTACAGCGGCGCGGACGGTGATGACGCGGGCAGGGCGAAGGGCTCGGGTGGTCCGGGAAGGTTCGGCAAGGCCGTCGGCGGGACTTCAGGGGTCCCATTGGGAATGGCGGGGCCGGAGGCATGATCCGGCGGCACCAAGGAGATGGCCGCGCCCAGCAGGTTGGGAATGACCCGCAGATCGGCCTCGCCCGGAACGGGAACCGGCGGCGCCGAGGTGGGATTGACGGGCGGCGCGGCGGGGGCGGCCGCCAGCGGCCCCACCTGCGGCAGGGCGGGCACGGTGGTGATCGTGCCCACCGAGGGTGGCGCCGGAACGCCGGGGGGAACGAGGCCACCGCTGGGGGCGGCCTCGATCAGCGGAACCGAAGGCGGGGCGACGCCGATGCTGGGGGCTGATTGACCCCCTCCCGATTGCCCGGGTGCCGCCTGGAAGAAGGCATTGGCCATCTGGGCGATCAGGCGGGCATCGGGCGCCCCGGCGAATCCCGCCGGTTCCGACAGGTCGGTGGGGAAGCCGCGCGTCATGCGAACTTCTTATCGTAGTCGAAGTAGTGGTCGACCTCGACATCCTCAAGCACCGCGATGGCGTCCTCGGTGAGGATGGCGGCCGAGCAGTACAGCGAGATCAGATAGGACGCGATGGCCTTGCGGTTGATGCCCATGAAGCGCACCGACAGCGACGGTGAGACCTCGCCGGGCACACCCGGCTGGAACAGGCCGACCACGCCCTGGCGCTTCTCGCCGGTGCGCACCAGCAAGATGTTGGTCTTGCCGGTCTTCTTGCCTTCGGCCGAGATGGTCAGCTTGTCGCTGGGCACCAGCGGCAGGCCGCGCCAGGTCAGGAACGGGGTGCCGAACAGGTTGACTGTGGGCGGCGGCACGCCGCGCTTGGTGCATTCGCGGCCAAAAGCGGCGATGGCCTTTGGGTGGGCCAGGAAGAAGGACGGCTCCTTCCACACCTTGGAGATCAGCTCGTCCAGATCGTCGGGAGTGGGGGCGCCCTTGCGGGTCTTGATGCGCTGGGACTTGGCGGTGTTGGTCAATAGGCCGTATTCGGCGTTGTTGATCAGCTCGAACTCCTGCTTTTCCTTCACCTTCTCGATCAACAGGCGCAGTTGCTCCTGGATCTGGTCGATGGGGTGGGAATAGAGGTCCGAGACGCGGGTCTGGACGTCGAGCACCGTGGTCACCGCGTTCAGGGAATATTCCCGAGGGTTTTCCTCGTAGGGGACATAGCTTTCCGGCAGGTCGGCGTCATTGGTGGGGCTGCACTTGACGTCGGAACTGGTGCCGATGGCGCCTTCCTTGACCCGGTTCAGGCGATAGATGCCGGCTTCCACCGGCGTCCAGGGCAGGAACGAGACCAGCCAGCGCGGCGTGATGCCCGACCATTGGGCGCGGGTCTTGGTGGCGTTGGCAAGTTGGCGGGCCGCCTGCTCGTTCAGGGTGCGGCGAACCTCGGTATCCTCGGACATTCAGTCGTCTCCTTAGGGGAGGGTGTTCCATGGGGAAGATCATAAGTGGCGGGGCCTGCTTGCCGAGTCCCGGCTCAGTCCCGGCTGCGCTTTCCTCCGTCATAGCGGAGGAGCGGCGACTATCTTGGCGGCTTGGCTATTGTGGACGGGCGACAGAGGCCAAGGCCTCGGTGATGGCGCCGATACCGGTGCTGCGCAGCGGCCGGAACGGCTTGTCGAAGCGGCGGCACAGGCTTTTGACCTTGCTTTGCGCCTGATGGCTGACGCAGCCCACCGGGAACAGAACCGCGTCGGCGCGTTCCAACTGGTTGGACAGTTTGGTCATGGACTGCTCGACGCCGCCGTCGTGGTGGACGAAGGCGCCGCCCTTTTCCTCGATGATGCGGCGCAGATGGGCCACGTGCTGGTGGCGTCCGCCCACATAGAGGATCAGGCGGCCGGACAGGTCGATTTCGGAAGGCGGGAGGGGAGAGGCGGTCATGGCGATCTCCTGGTGGGTGGGGTCAACATGCCGTCATGGTGGGGCGGGATCGCGTCGCTGTAAACAAAAAACTACACATCACTAGACTAATAGATTACAAGGGTGCCATATCCTGTTCCCGGAGACCACAGACATGCGCACCCAACTGATTCTAGCCACGGTTTCCGTGGCGATCCTGGCGGGGACGGCCCAGGCCGAGCCGCTGAGCCTTCCCGCCGCCGCCGCGGTCTGCGCCAACTGCCACGGCACCGACGGCCGCATCGACGGCCCCATTCCCGCCATCGCCGGTAAGCCCGCCACGGTGATCGCCTCGCGGCTGCGCGACTTCAAGGCCGATCGGGTCTCCGGCGCCACGGTGATGCCGCGCCTGGTCAAGGGCCTGACCGAGGCCGAGATCGACCAGGTCGCCCGTTACTTCGCCGACATCCGCTAGGGGGAATGCCGTCATGACTCACTTCGATCGCCGTTCCTTCCTGGCCCTGGCCGGTGCCGCCAGTCTGGCCTCGCTCACCGGCGCCTGCGCCTCCGGCCCGTCCGGCACCGGCCCGCGCGTGCTGGTGGTCGGCGGCGGCTTCGGCGGCGCCACCGCCGCCAAGTATCTGCGCCTGCTCGATCCCAGCCTGCGGGTGACTCTGGTGGAGCGCAACCAGCGCTTCGTCACCTGCCCGTTCAGCAATGCCGTCATCGCCGGGCTGCGCGACATCTCCACCATCACCCACGGCTATGACGGGCTGCGCGCCCTGGGCGTCCAGGTGATCCATGCCGAGGTCGCCGCCGTGGACGTGGCCGCCAAATCGGTGGTGCTGGCCGATGGCGACAAGCTGTCCTATGACCGGCTGGTGCTGTCGCCCGGCATCGACTTCAAGTGGAACACGCCGGGCTATGACCAGGCGGCCAGCGAACTGGTGCCGCACGCCTGGAAGGCGGGGGCGCAGACCCTGCTGCTGCGCCGCCAGCTGGAAGCGCTGGAGGATGGCGGCCTAGTGGTCATCACCGTTCCCGGCAATCCCTATCGCTGCCCGCCCGGCCCCTATGAGCGCGCCAGCCTGATCGCCCATTACCTCAAGATCAGGAAGCCCAAATCCAAGCTGCTGGTGCTGGATTCCAAGGATGCCTTCTCCAAGCAGGGGCTGTTCCAGGAAGGCTGGGACAAGCTGTACAAGGGGGTGCTGGAATGGGTGCCCGCCGCCAAGGACGGCAAGATCGTCGCCGTCGACGCCAAGACCCGCACGGTGGAAAGCGACCTCGGCACCAAGCACAAGGCGGCGGTGCTCAACGTCATTCCCCAGCAGACGGCCGGCAAGCTTGCCATCGATGCCGGGCTGACCGATGCCAGCGGCTGGGTGCCGGTGGTACCCCGGACCTTCCAGTCCACCAAGGCCCCCGATATCCATGTGATCGGCGATGCCACCGTGGCGGCGCCCATGCCCAAGTCGGGCTTTGTCGCCAATGCCCAGGCCAAGGTCGCCGCCGCCGCTGTGGTGGCGTCCATGCGCGGGGTGGACTCGCCCGAGCCGCTGTGGATGAATACCTGCTACTCGCTGCTATCGCCGGTCTACGGCATCACCGTGGCCGGGGTCTATCGGGTGATCGACGGCAAGCTGGGCGAGGTGCCCAATTCCGGCGGCGTCAGCCCCAAGGGCGCCACCGAGCAGTTCCGCGCCCTGGAAGCGGCCTATGCGGAAAGCTGGTACGCCAATATCAGCAAGGATATCTGGTCGTAAGGCTGGAAAAGAAGGGGGCGTCGCCGGTGACGGTGGCGCCCCCTGTCTTTGCTCGCGTCAGATGGAGTAGTCGAAGCTCTCGTAGGACAGCGCCTTCAGGATTTCCTCCTTGCTGCGCAAGGCTTCGGGATCGTTGGTGGTCCGGATGGTGCGGGCGGGAATTCCGGCAACGGTAGAATTTGGGTCCACCGCCTTCAGCACCACCGAACCGGCGGCGATGCGGGAATAGGCGCCGACCTCGATATTGCCCAGGATCTTGGCCCCGGCCCCGACAATGGTACCCTTGCGCACCTTGGGGTGGCGGTCGCCGCTTTCCTTGCCGGTGCCGCCCAGCGTGACGTTTTGCAGCAGCGAGACATCGTCTTCCACCACGGCGGTCTCGCCCACCACCAGCCCGGTGGCGTGGTCGAGGAAGATGCCCTTGCCGAAGCGGGCGGCGGGGTGGATGTCGGTCTGGAACACATCCGAGGACCGGCTTTGCAGGTAGAGCGCGAAGTCACGCTCGCCATTGCCCCACAGCCAGTGGGCCAGCCGGTGGGTCTGGACCGCGTGGAAGCCCTTGAAATAGAGGAAGGGCTCGATGAAGCGCTCGGTGGCGGGATCGCGCTCGACCACCGCGGCGATGTCGGCGCGCAGTGCCTCACCCAGGCCGGGATCGGCCTTGGCGGCGCGGTCAAAGGTCTCGGCCAGCAGCGGCAACGATACCAGATCGTTCTTTAGGCGCGATGAGACGCGGTAGAACACCGCAGCCTCGAACGAGGGCTGGTTCAGCACGGACTCAATGAACAGCGAGGCCAATTGAGGGGCCTTGCCGAGGGCTTCTTCTGCCTCGCGTCGCAACTCTGCCCAGACGGTATCGGCGAAATGGGTTAGGTCGCGGGCTTGGTCGGTGATGAGGGTCAGGCGACCCGGAGCCGGTCGAGCCATGGGATGATTCCTAAATTATCATAAATCTACTAGTTATGAGATTGATCGAGCGTGGCGGAGCCGTCAACTTATTAATGATGGGTGGGGTCAAAGTTGGATCACGTAAGCGAAGGGAGCTTCCGCTTCCTTGAAGAACTCCCTGTAGATCCGTTTGCGGATATCAATGAGGCCGGGGCTGGAGCGGTCGCGCGGCCGGGGCGGTGTTCTGGGGTCTGCTTGGCCTTGTTCATCACCCGATAGATGACGAAGCGGTCGGAGTCCGGCTCGCCGATGATATACTGGACGCGCAACACGGATTATCTGCTCATCGCTTGTGTTTCGCGGAGATACAGGGAGGCGATCTTTTTCTGCGTCGCAGTTTCATCATTGCTCTCAAATGACTCGGGCAGGGGATGTCCTCTCGAAAGTGGAGTTTCACCTGCGACCGCCCTATGATACTTCGCTATCGGTGGACAGCCACTGCCCATATCATCCACTCACTGCCCGAGACTGTTTTCCGGCAGCATCCGTTGACATAGGGAATGTTGGAATGGGGCGCAGACACGCGATTAAAGCCATCGCCTACTTGTCAGTAGACCTGTTCACAAGATATCTGCCAATGAAATTTGCTCGTGCTGTTTTTTGGCGGGGAGCAACGACACTTACTCTCTGCATTCTGAGCTTTTCCGCCCATGCAATAACGCTGTGCCATGATGATGGTGAGCAATATCCATGGATTATAAAAAACGGAAACGGCCTGAATATCCGTCTCCTGGAAATGGTCGCGGCAGGAACGGGCGAGACGCTGGAACTGACCGGCATGCCATGGAAACGCTGCCTGGAGGGTGTTGAAAAAGGCGATATTGCCGGTGCGTTTGCTGCCAGCTACACCGATGAGCGGGCAAAATACGCTGTCTATCCGATGGCGGAAGGTAAACTCGACCGGACCCGCCGCCTTCATACCGATGGCTATACGCTCCTTCGCCTCAAGGGCAGCAGCGTTGGCTGGGATGGCAACACGTTCAGTAATCTCACCGGGCCGATCGGTACTCAGGCCGCGTATTCGATCGCGTCCGATCTTGTCAGATGGGGTGTGAGCGTCGACAGCAATTCAGACACACCCGAGACGCTGCTGAGGCGTTTTGGTGCCGGACAGTTGCAGGCCATTGCATTGCTGACAGGCGAGGCCCAGTTCGCGATGAGAAAGCCGTATTTGGCAGACAGGGTTGAAATCGTCTCCCCGCCTTTGACGGAAAAGCCGTACTTTCTCATATTTGGCCGCGGCTACTACGATAAGAATAGAAAAACAGTCGATGATCTTTGGTCGATGATCGAGAAAATTCGGGAATCGGCGGAATATAAGGCCATGCAGCCCGGTGAACAGTCTTCCCGATAGTGAGACATCCATGAATAAAGTCGTGACGTTATTGGGTCGCTTGCCGCTTAACACAAAGTTGCTGCTCGCCATGGGGGTGGGCTTTGTGATCACTTTGATGGTGGGACTGGCCAGCCTCTCAGGGATTCGCACGCTGAGCGCGGCGATACAGCAAACCTATGAGCAGGATCTGCTGGGAATTTCCCATCTTCTGGAAGGGCAGGTAAATCTGACGCGCATGGGGCGTGACTTGCGCTGGATGTCCATGAGTTCGACGGGGAGCGAACGGGCCGCCGCCAGAAAAAGTATCGTCGATGCCGAAGCTTCGCTCCTGCGCAATATGGCCGAGGGGCGCAAGCATATCTTTCGTCGCGAGGTGGAAGAGGCCTTAAGTGCCTTCAATACCGCGTTCTCTAGCTATTCAAAGAGCGTAGAATATGTCATTGCCCTGCTTGATAAGAATGATGCCTTTGCTGATGGTGAGGCAATCAAGTTCCTTGCCAGTCCCGAATACGATGCGGCGATAGTCACGGTAGATCGAGCCCTCAATGCCATTGTAAAGCTAAAGCAAGCAGGTGCCCGGCTGTCTGCCCAGCAAAGCGCGGAGCTTGCGGCTTCCTCCCAATTCATCGCTGTCGGTTTGTTGGCACTCGGCTTGGCGGCAAGTCTCGGCTTCGGATTGCTGATTGGCGCCTCGCTGCGCCAGCCATTGCACGACTTGCGGACCTGCATTGAGGATCTGGCTGCGGGCCGTCTGGATATCGCGATCCCGCACACCGACTATCACAACGAAATCGGCGTCATGGCGAACTCCCTCAGAGTTCTCCAGCGTGGTGCCCAGGCCAACGAACTCCAACGCGGGATCAAGCAGGTGCTGGCGGAGGTCGATCAGGCGGTACAGTCGGCCGCGACCTTCGAGCAATTCGGCGATGCCCTGTCAGCCAAGTTGGCCTCTGTCCTGGGGCTGGTCTACGGGGCGCTGTATGTGGCCGATGCCCAGGGGGCGACATTCCGGCGGGTTGGCGGTTATGGCTGCGACGATTCCATCCATACCGGCAGCTTTGTCTTGGGACAGGGCCTCGTCGGTCAGGCGGCGCAGGACCAAAGACAGATCGCCCTGTCGCTTTCGGAAGACGACTTCGTTGTCGTGTCCATGGGGCTTGGCACCCTGGCGGTGCGCGCCGTGCTGATTTCTCCCATCGTGGATCGTGACAAGGTTCTGGCCGTGCTCGAGGTCGGGGCCTTGGCTCCCTTCGATCGTCGCGGGACAGAGATTGTCAATGCCTTGCTGCCGGTCCTGGCCGCGAAAATACAGATTCTGGCCGGCAATGTGGCCACCCGCGACCTGCTGGTCGAAACCCAGGCTCAGGCCCAGGCGCTGGCGGCTTCGGAACTGCAATTGATCTCCCGGCGCGACGAGTTGGAAAGCGCCCAAGCCTTTCTGTCGCAGTCGGAGGAGCGGACCCGCCTGATCCTCGGTTCGGTCAATGAGGGGATCTGGGGACTCGACGGCCAAGGCCTGACCACCTTCGTCAACCCGGCGGCGGCGGCCATGCTGGGATATTCGGAAGCCGAACTGATCGGCAAGCCCATGCATGCCCTGGTCCATTACGCCCGCCCGGACGGATCGACCTATCCCATCGAGCAGTGCCACATGTATCTGTCCGCCCAGGATGGGCAGGTCCGCAAGGTGGCCGACGAGGTCTTGTGGCGCAAGGACGGGACCTCCTTCCCGGTGGAATACGACACGACGCCCATTTTCAAGGACGGGGCACTGGTCGGCACGGTGATCGTGTTCCGCGACATCTCCGAGCGCAAGCAGGCCGAGGAGAAGCTGCGCCTTGCCAACTTCCTCAGCGATCAGGCGCTCGACCTCTCCCAGGCTGGGTATTGGCATATCCCGCTCAATACCGGCGACGAGTACTACAACTCGTCGGAACGCGCCGCGGCGATCTTTGGCGATCCACCGCGCGCGGACTGGCGCTATCACCTGATGAACGAGTGGTTCGCCAATGTGGAGGCCGGTGACAAGACCGCCGCCGAGGCGACGCTGAAAAACTACGCTGCCGCCCTCGACGGCAGCGCCCCGCGCTACGATGCGACCTACGCCTATAAGCGCCCGGTGGATGGAAGGGTTGTGTGGATTCACGCCATGGGACATGTGGTCCGCGATGCCTCCGGCACGCCGACCGACATGTACGGCGTGACCATGGATATCACGACGAGCAAAATGGCCGAGGACGCCGTGCGCGAGGCCAAGGAAGTCGCGGAACAGGCGACCAAGGCGAAGTCGGACTTCCTGGCCAATATGAGCCACGAAATCCGCACGCCCATGAACGCCATCATCGGCATGAGCCATCTGGCGCTGCAAACCGAGTTGAATACCAAGCAGCGCAATTACATCGAGAAGGTGGATTCCGCCGCCAAGAATCTTCTGGGGATCATCAACGACATCCTCGACTTCTCGAAGATCGAAGCCGGCAAGATGCAGTTCGAGCGGGTGGACTTCTATCTCGAAGACGTCATGGAGCACCTGGCCGACCTGTCGGTGATAAAAGCCCAGGACAAGGGGCTGGAGCTGTTGTTCGATGTGGGAACCGATGTTCCCACCGCCCTGGTCGGTGACCCGCTGCGCTTGGGCCAAGTGATCATCAATCTGGTCAACAACGCCATCAAGTTCACCGAGAAGGGCGAGATCACCGTCGGAATCCACAAACTTGCCGACGAGCCTGATGGCGTGCGGCTGCGCTTTGATGTCAAGGATACCGGTATCGGTCTGACCGAGGAGCAGCGCAACAAGCTGTTCAGCGCCTTCTCCCAGGCCGACGCTTCCACCACCCGCAAATACGGCGGTACCGGGCTGGGGCTGACCATCAGCAAGAAGCTGGTGGAAATGATGGATGGTGCCATCGCCGTCGACAGCGAGGCGGGAAAGGGCAGCACATTCCACTTCACCGCCAAGTTCGGTGTCCAGGGCGAGCAGCGACGTCTGTCGGTCAATGCCGAGGACGTCCAGGGTTTGCGCATTCTGGTGGTGGATGACAATGCCAGTGCCCGTGAAATCCTCCAGAATATTCTCGCCTCGCTCCGATTCGATGCCTCGGCGGTCAGCAGCGGAGGCGAAGCCATCGGCGAACTGGAACAGGCCCAACTGGAACGCAAGCCCTATGGTTTGGTGCTGATGGACTGGATGATGCCCGGCATGGACGGGGTGGAGACCATCAAGCGCATTCGTTCCGATACCAAGCTGTCTGAAACCCCCGCCTTTGTCATGGTTACCGCCTATAGCCGCGATGAACTGCTGCAACAGGCCGAGGGTGTCCATATCGACGGCGTCCTGGTCAAGCCGGTCAGTCCGTCCACCTTGCTCGACAGCATTCTAAACGCATTGGGCAAGGAGGTGGCGCAGCGCACCCGCAAGCACGAAAAGCAGGCCAGTTACCAGGATGCCGCCCGAATGGTGAAGGGGGCGCATCTGCTGCTGGTGGAAGACAATGCGGTCAATCAGGAACTGGCGCTGGAGATCCTGCAAGACGCTGGCCTGCGGGTGGACGTGGCCGCCAATGGCGCCGAAGCGGTGGAGAAGGTGGCGGCAAACGCCTATGACGGCGTCTTGATGGATTGCCAGATGCCGGTGATGGACGGCTTCGAGGCCACCCGCAGGATTCGTCAAAATCCGCGCTTCGCCGATCTTGCCATCCTGGCCATGACCGCCAACGCCATGGCGGGCGACAAGGAAAAGTGCATCGAAAGCGGCATGAACGACCATATCGCCAAGCCCATCGACGTGGCGCAGTTGTTCCTGACCCTGGCCCGGTGGATCAAGCCCAAACCGGATATCGCCACGCCCGAAGCTCCCCCGGCCAAGATCCTTGGCGATGATGAACTGCCCCATATTCCCGGCCTGGAATTAAAAGCCGCCCTGGCGCGGGTGGCCGGCAAGACCAAGCTGCTGCGTAAGCTGTTGCTGAGTTTCCGCGACGCCCAGGCCGAGGTGATGGCGCGAATCCGGGCCGCCCATGACAGCGGCGATGCCGAAACCGCCATCCGCGAGGCTCATACCGTCAAGGGTTTGGCGGGCAATATCGGGGCGCCTCGCATGGCCGAACTTGCCGCCACGGTCGAGACCATGCTGAAGAATGGAGAGACGGACGGGCTCGCCGACGCCCTTCTCCTCATGGAGACCGAATTGGCCGATCTGCGGGCGCGTATCGCTGCCGGGTTGGGAGAGGTGGCCGCGGTCAGTGCTCCGGCCGTCGCGGTGGATATGAACGTCCTGGCGGCGGACCTCCGCCGACTGGATGCCTTGCTGGCCGATTCCGATTCCGATGCCGAAGCCGTGGCGGATGGTCTGGCTGACCGGCTGCGGGCATTGGGTCACGGCAAGATCGCCGAGGGGGTCTTGCAGGCGGTCGATGACTGCGACTTCGATGCCGCGCGGGTGCGGTTGAATGAATTGGCGGACGTCCTTCATGTCGCATTGTCGTCAGGAGGGGCGAAACAGTCATGACCATATCCGCCCGCCCCCTCGTCACGTGGTTACTTGCCGTCCTGACATCGCTGATCGCGGCGTTCGGGGCCGTCGAGGTGATGCGCGTCTCCCTTGAACATGGCTACAAGGATGTCTTGGAGACGGAGGTCAGGCGCCGCGCCATCGAGGTTACGGCCCAGACTCTCAACGGTAACATCATGGGGGCGGTGGCTGTCCTGGGGCTGGTCAATCCACCGATCAAAAGTGTTGTAACCGGTGCCGCGCCTCCGGCTGATCCAGTCGTCATGGATGCCCTGCAAGCCATCGGCGGCGCCTACCAGGCCAGCGGCGTGTTCGTGGTGAACGGAAGTGGGATTGTTCGCTCGTCCTGGGATAATTCCGGCAAATCCAGTACGGGCCTGGACATCAAGTTTCGCCCGTATTTTCAAATCGCCATGCAAGGCAAACAGAACATCTATGCCGCCGTCAGCCTCACCACCGGCGAGAGGGCTCTCTATTTCTCAGCCCCCGTCCATGGCGAGGCTTCGGTCCATTCGCCGGTCATCGGAGCGGCGGTGGCCCGGCTTGATCTCGGTCGGGTCGATTCCGTGCTGAAGGCCTGGGCGGGGCCGGCTTTGCTCTTGTCGCCGCAGAATGTGACCTTCGCGAGCAACCGGGGCGATTGGGTGGCCCATGTGGCTGGGCAACGGACACCTCAGCAATTGGAGGCAATCCGGGCGCTCAAGCAGTTTGGCAAGGTCTTCGAAAGCGGAACGCCAGAGGTTCTTCCCTTCGACATCACGACGGATCTGGTCGCCTTTGATGGTCATCGCTACGCCGTCGCCCGTGCGCCGGTGCAGTGGAACGATCCCAATGGCGAATGGGGGCTCGTGCTGCTGGGCGACCTCGCCGAGGTGATGCCCGTCTCCCGGAAGGTCAGTATCGGCGGGGCGACCTGCGTCTTGGTGTTCGGCCTCTGCGCCTTGTTCCTGGCCTGGCGAGGCCGGCTGCATCAGGCCAACAGGGAACGTCTGCGCGCTGAAGAGGAATTGAAGGCCTACACCGGCAAGCTGGAGGTCGATTCCGCAACCAAGTCGTATCTGGCGGAGGTTTCCTCGGCGCTTCACCGGGCTGGTTCCTTGGCGGAGTTCTCCCGGACATTCCTGCAAGACATCGCCCCCCGGATCAATGCCGAGTATGGCGCCTTTTACGTTCTGGATGACGAGAGCCGGATGCTGGTCCCGGTGGGGGGGTATGGCGCTTTACCCCAATCCCTGGAGAAGGTCGCCATCGGCCAAGGGCTGGTCGGCCAATGTGCCAAGACCATGACCACACTCGTTGTTCCCGATTCACCCGAAACCGATATTCGCATTGTCTGGGGGGAGGGCAAGGCAACTCCGAAATCCATCCTGATCCTGCCCATCGTGCAGTCGAACCGCTTGTTGGGTGTGGCCGTCCTGGCGGCGCTGCGATGCTTCGACGCGGATAAGCGTGCGTTGTTGGACGCCATGCTGCCCATGGTGGCGATGAATCTTGAGATTCTGGAACGCAATCTCGGCACCGAGCGTCAGGCCGAGGCCCTGCAACGGCAGCAGGACTATTTGCAGGAAACCGAAGCCTGGTATCGCGGCATCATCGAATCGGCCCCGGATGGCATGCTGGTGGCCGATGAACGCGGGATCATCATTCTCGCCAATCCGAAAATCGACGCCATGTTCGGCTATGAAGCCGGTGCCTTGGTCGGCAGGGCGATCGAGGAGCTGGTTCCAGCTTCCGCCCGTTCTCTCCATGTGGGACAACGCGAAGCTTATACCCTTGGCGGCGCAGCCCGCACCATGGGAGCCTTGAACAAGGAGCTTCGCGGAATCCGCAGCGATGGCGTTGAGTTTCCAGTTGAAGTCGGGCTGTCCCGTTTGCCCGCCCTGGGCGCTCGCGGTCTGTGCGTTTGCGCCTCGGTGCGCGATATCACCGAGCGGAAGCAGAACGAAGCCGCTCTGGCTGCGTTGGAGGAGCGTTCACGCTTGATCCTGACCGCCGTGGGTGACGGGATCGTCGGCATGGATATCGATGGGCGGATCAGCTTCGTCAACCCGGCCGTGCCCGCCATGCTGGGCTATGCCGAGGACGAACTGATCGGCAAGGCGATGCATCCCCTGGTGCACCACACCTATCCCGATGGGCGCGAATTTCCCCGGGCGGAATGTTCCATGTACATGACGTCTCGCGATGGCGAGGCGCGCAAGGTCGATAGCGAGGTTCTGTGGCGAAAGGATGGCGCCGCGATACCGGTGGAATACGCCACGACACCGGTCATCAAGGACGGCAAAATCGTCGGCTCGGTCATCACCTTCCGCGATATCAGCGAGCGCAAGGCCGCCGCCGAGGCGCTGGTGGCCGAGCGCGAGCGGTTGCAGAATATTCTGGACCGCGCTCCGATCGGCATCGCCTTCACCACCAAGGGGCAGATCCGCTTCGCCAATCCCCTGTTCATCGAGACCTTTGGCGCAGGGCCTGGCGACATGGTGCCGCAGCTCTACGTCAATGCCGAGGACCGCGACCTGCTGCTCGCCCGCCTGCAGCGCGAGGGGGTGGTCCTGAACGGCGAAGTCAAGGCATACGACCGCCTCAAACGTGTGCGCGACATGCTGATCACCTATCTGCCCATCCCCTTCGATGGTGAAGACGGCGTCCTCGCCTGGGTTTTGGACATCACCGAGCGCAAGGTCGCCGAGGATTCGATCCGCCAAGCCATGGAGACGGCGAAGGCCGCCTCCCAGGCCAAGGCCGACTTCCTGGCCAATATGAGCCACGAAATCCGGACCCCCATGAACGCCATCATCGGCATGAGCCATCTGGCGTTGAAGACCGACCTCAATCCGCGTCAAAGGGATTACGTCAAGAAGATCCAGCAATCTGGCCAGCACTTGCTGGGCATCATCAACGATATCCTGGATTTCTCCAAGATCGAGGCCGGCAAGCTGGCGGTGGAATCCTCCGAACTGTATCTCGACAAGGTGCTGGAAAATGTCGGCAACCTGATTTCCGACAAGGCCGCCGCCAAGGGGCTGGAACTGTCGTTCCTGGTGGCCCCCGATGTGCCCCACGACTTGATTGGCGATCCCCTCCGGCTGGGGCAGGTTCTGGTCAATTACGGCAATAACGCGGTGAAGTTCACCGAGACGGGCGAGATTGTCGTGGCCGTGTCTTTGGTCGAGGATTTCGGTTCCGAGGTCATGCTGCGCTTCGAGGTCAAGGATACCGGCATCGGCCTGACCGAGGAGCAGATGGGGCGTCTGTTCCAAAGCTTCCAGCAGGCCGACAGTTCGACCACCCGCAAATTTGGCGGCACCGGTCTGGGGCTGGCCATTTCCCGCAAACTATCCGAGTTGATGGGGGGCGAGGTGGGGGTCGAAAGTATTCCCGGCAAGGGCTCGACCTTCTGGTTCACCGCCCGCTTGGGCAAGGGCACGCCGCGCCGCCCCCTGTTGCCCAATCCTGACCTTCGCGGCCGCCGCATGCTGGTGGTCGACGACAACGAGAACGCCCGCACCATCATGGCTGATATGTTGACCGCCATGTCGTTCCAGGTCGATACCGCCGAGTCGGGCAAGGCCGCCATCGACGCGATTCGTGACGCCGTTCTGAGCACACCCTACGACGTGATCTTCATGGACTGGCAGATGGTGGGCATGGACGGCCTGGAGACCATCGACCGGATCAAGGAACTGAGGCTGCCATTCCTGCCGCATTTCATCATGGTGACCGCCTATGGCCGCGAGGAGGTGATGAAGGGGACCGAAGCCCTGGATGTCGGCGAGGTGCTGATCAAGCCGGTGACGCCCTCGGTCTTGTTCGACAGTATCATGCGTGTCTTCAGCGCCGATGCGAAGGGCGAGGTCGTTAATGACGACGCGACCCCCAGCTATGACCTCAGCTCCCTGCGCGGGGCCCTGGTTTTATTGGTGGAGGACAATGACCTCAACCAGCAGGTGGCCTCGGAGCTGCTGAGCGATGCGGGCTTCATCGTGGATATCGCCGAAAACGGCCAGGTTGCGGTGGACAAGGTTCTGGCGACATCCTACGACATCGTCTTGATGGACATGCAGATGCCGGTGATGGACGGCGTTACCGCCACCACCGAAATCCGCAAGCTGGGATTCGCCGATCTTCCCATCGTCGCCATGACCGCCAACGCTATGCAGGTGGATCGGGATCTGTGTTCGGCGGCGGGCATGGACGATTACCTCTCCAAGCCCATTGATTGCGATGCCCTGTTCGCGGCCTTGCTGAAATGGGTTCGCCCCCGCAAGTTTGCCGTTCCACCGGAAGCACCGCCAAAGCCGACCGCCGCCATTGCCATCGATCCCGACGCCCTGGGACGAATCTGCGACCGTCTGTCCGGCCTGCTGGCCGATAGCGATTCCGAAGCCGAAGACCTGATGGAGGCCTATGGCGATCTGCTGAGGGCCGCCTTCCCCGACCGCTACGATACAATCGCGCGCCATATCCGGGATTTCGACTTCGACAAGGCCTTGGTTCGACTGAACGAGGCTGTCGCCGAAAGGATGGGGGCCAGGAACAAGGAACCGATGCGCCCGGCACTTCCCGACATGGACCCCGATATCTTCGACTTCGATGTGCTGGGGCCGATCTATCGTTGGGACGTGGCCAAGCTGCGGGGGGTGCTGAACGGCTTTCTCGGCGATACCCAAGGCAAGGTCAGCGCACTGGAAGCCGCCCAGGCCAAGGGGGATCAGGCAGCGATCAGACAGCTCTCCCACGGCCTCAAGGGCTCGGCCAACACGGCGGGGGCCACCCGGCTTGGCACTCTATCGGCGAATATCGAGGCGATGGTGCTTGACGCTAATACGGAAGCGGTAGACATGTTGGTGCCGCTGTTGGCATCCACCCTCGCCGAACTCCGCGAGTCCCTCGCGCCCTTCCTCACTCCCACCCCATAGGGATCACCATGGCAGAAATCGACTTGAAGCGGCTTAAGGTTCTGCTGATCGATGATGAGTGGTTCGTCCGCTCGACCATCCGCCAGATTCTGATCCAGATCGGCCTCAACAATATCTACGAGGCCGGGGATGTGGAAGCCGCCATCAAGGAAACCATGCGGACCCAGCCCCATCTGGTGCTGTGCGACATCCATATGCCGGGCGATGACGGGCTGGTCTATGTCGCCAAGTTGCGCAAGGCGCCCTTGCCCAATGTGGCGGCCATCCCGGTTGTCATGCTGACCTCGGACAGCACCGAAGAGGCCGTGACCACCGCCAAGAACCTTCATGTGGATGGTTATCTGGTCAAGCCGGTCTCCATCGCCTCGGTCAAGAAGGCGATCGAACGTGCCTTGAAGATCACGTTGCCCTAACGGAGCTCCTCGCATGGACGCCAGCACCTTACCCGAACGGGCCACGATCCTGGTGGTGGACGACACCCCGGACAACCTGAAACTGATGAGCGGTCTGCTCAAGGATCTCTACAGGGTCAAGATCGCCAATAGTGGAGAGAAGGCGCTGTCCATCGCCGCTTCGGAGACACCGCCCGATCTGATCCTGCTCGATATCATGATGCCCGAGATGGACGGCTACGAGGTCTGCGAGCGTCTGAAACGTGACCGCGCCACCCGTGACATTCCCGTCATCTTCCTCACCGCCAAGGCGGAAACCGAGGACGAGGAAAAGGGCCTGAAATGCGGGGCGGTGGACTACATCACCAAGCCCATCAGTCCGCCGGTCGTGTTGGCGCGGGTGGAAACACACCTGAAGCTCAAGGCCAGCGCCGACTTTCTGCGCGACAAGTCCGCCTTCCTCGAACAGGAAGTCCAGAAGCGGACCCGTGAACTGGCGGCGATCCAGGACGTCACCATCCTGGCCATGGCCTCCCTGGCGGAAACCCGAGATTCGGACACCGGCAACCATATTCGCCGCACCCAGTTCTACGTCAAGGCGCTGGCTGAACGGCTGAGGACCCATCCCCGCTTCGCCGCCGACCTCGACGATTCCACCATCACCCTGCTGTTCAAGTCGGCGCCGTTGCACGACATCGGCAAGGTCGGCATTCCGGATCGCATCTTGTTGAAGCCCGGTCGCTTCGAGCCTCATGAATTCGAGATCATGAAGACCCACACCACCCTGGGGCGCAAGGCTATCGAGCATGCCGAACAGTCGCTGGGCATGTCGGTGGACTTCCTGACCTGCGCCAAGGAAATCGCCCAATGGCATCAGGAGAAGTGGGATGGCAGCGGCTATCCCGATGGCATCGGCGGTGATGATATCCCGGTCGCGGCCCGGCTGATGGCGGTGGCCGATGTCTATGACGCCCTGATCAGCCGCCGCGTCTACAAGGATGGCATGCCCCACGAAAAGGCCGTGCAGATCATCCAGGCGGGCAAGGGCTCGCATTTCGACCCGGACATGGTCGATGCCTTCATGGAGATTCAGGACGAGTTCCGCGCCATCGCGGCCAAGTATGCGGATTCCGACATGGATTTGGCGAAGAAGAAGGAGTTTCTCGACCAAGCCGGTGGAGCTCAATGAGTCACCAATATGGTGCCGTGTCGGTGTTTAGAGCCCATTGCGATTCGGTTGATGCACCCTGCCGGGCTTGTCAGGCCGCGAAGACCGGCGCGAAGCCACCGCCCAATGTGCGGAAATTGGTGGTCTGGCCCTGGTACAGCCGGGCCGCCAGTTGCGCGACCTCGCCCCGCCAGGCATTGGCGCGGATGTCCAGCTTCAGGGAGGTTTCGGCGTGATCCAGGTGGATCCGTGACGGCGGAACATAGCGCTGGGCCACGTAGGGGCTGGCCAGGATGGTCGCCCAGGTGCTCCGCGACAGCTTCTCGCCGCGATAGGCGGCCTTGCCCGCATGCCCCCGGACGGGCTTGAAGAACCAGTCGCGCCGCCGGTCCCACAGGGCTTCCTCATCCTGCGCCCTCACCAAGACAGTGGGAGGGACAACCCGCGCCACCGAACGCGCCAGATCGGGGGCCACTCCCAGTCCGGTCAGGGCATCGGGATCGCAAAGCAACGTCATGGCACGCTTGTCGGAATACTGGAAATGGGCGCGGGGACCGGGAGTCAACACCGTCTCGCCGCTCCGCCACGCCTGGGCCAAGGCGGCATGTCCGGGCGCCTCCAGGGCGAAATCCACCAGCCGGTTATAGACCAGATCACTCGATCCGGGAGCGAAGGCGGCGGCATCTTGCACCTCGGCCCGGATGCCCGCCCTCTCGAACAGGCGGCGGTACAACTGGAACTCGGGCCACAGATATTGGGCCGGCGGATCGTCATCCACCACCGCCACCGAGGCCAGAGGCCGATCCGGGCGCTGCTGGCGCCATTCCTGGTGAAAGGCGGCCAGGATCGTGCCTTCAATCTCGGTGGGCGGCGCCAATCTCGGATCAAGGGCGGTCAGGGCGCGTCCTTGCACCGCCACCGCCAGCATGCCGCCAGGATTGGTATTGATCTCGATCAGCCGGGGGCCATCGGCCTCCAGATGGAAGTCGAATCCGAGGATCCACTCCCCGGCTCCGGGATCGGCCAAGCCCTCGCCCCCCGCCAGGACCAGCACCGCCGCCGCCACGGCCGGGTGGCGCAGGACGGCATAAAGGTCGCGCACGGCGCGGCGCACTGCCTCCTCCTGCTCGCGGGACAGCAAGAGGGCGCAAGGCGACAAAAGGCCGTGGCGTTGGCGCAGGGCACCGCTCAGGCCCGGCTCGGCCAGATCGGTTTCGATGGCCGCCCAAAGATCATCCTCGGCGAAGGAAATCGCCCTCACTTCACCCCGCCCTTGTCGAGGCCGTTGAGCAATTCGGCGCCGACTTGATCGAAGGTCAGGATGCGCTTGCCCTTGTGGTCGGCCATGAATTCCTCGGCATCCTGGCGAGAGGCCAGCGGCACCAGTTCATGGCCCATGGGACCCAGCACGTCCGAGCCCACCACGAAGAAGGCGGAGCGGGCGTCCATGGTCTTGACGGCGTAATAGTCGGTGACCGCCACCGTGACGATATCGGCTTCGGAATGGCCGGAATCGTAGCGCTTCACCTCGCGCAGGAACTTGAACAGATCCTTGGCGCCGTCGAAATAGTGGGTATGGCCGTCCTTGAGCACCACGACCGCCACCCATTCCGGATATTTGGCCACGAACATGCCGCAGACTGGACAGACGCTGTTGGGGCCGGGCGGCGCCACCACCACCTCGCCCGCTTGGGCGGGGGCGGCCAGCAGGAACAGGATCAACAGCAAGGTGGTGACCAGACGCATGACGAATCCTCCGAGTACAGACTGTCATTCCGAGCATTGCGAGGAATCCCCGCCTGCTCCAACGGTTCCGGTTCGGCACTGCCAGTGCCGACGGAGATCCCTCGCCAAGGCTCGGGATGACAGGTTTGGGCCCTCAGCCCTTGTGCTGCATCTCGCCCATCATCTTGCGGCGCTTTTCGTCGCGCTTCATGCGGATCATCATGGTGTCCTCGGCCATGCCCATATAGGTGGCCATCAGCGCCTTGTTGAAATCCGCGATTTCGCCGTCGCCCTTGGCGGCCTCGGCGGCCACCTTGGAGGCGAAGGAGGTCTTGGCCTTCTTGCTCATGACATTGCGGTGGGCGCCACCGATGACATAGGTGGCGGCCTCGGCATTGGTCAGCGGCTTGAGGGCCTCGCCCGAACCGTTGTCGGGGGCGTAGATGGCCTTGGGCATCCGGTCGAGATTGAGCGACAGCGAAATGGCGGCGCAGTGCAGCGAACAGGTCCCGTCCACCAGATCATCCGAGTAATGGATCAGGTGGCGGCTGAAATGGTATTCCTTACGGTCCATGCCGCAATAGGGACACTTGGGATACTTGGTCATGTCATCCACCAGCGGGGTGGGGTCCTTGGGCTTCTTGGGCATGAATTGCATGGGGGTGCCGTCGCCCTCGGCGGCGAAGGCGGGAACGGCCACGGTGGCGGCCAGGCCCAATGTGCTACCGGCGGCCAGGAATTGACGACGCTTCATCTCTCTCTCTCCTCTTGTTGAACTCACCAGTTGGCCAGGTTCTTCATGACCCAGAAGAATCTCAGCCCCTGCATGAGGGTGGCGACGCCGAGCGCGATCACCACCAACGCGGCCGCTTTCAGCAGCCAGCCCCGCGCCTGCGCCCCTAGGCGCCCCAGCACGAAACTCACGAACAGCATGGAGGGCAGGGTGCCCAGCCCGAAGGCCAGCATCAGCAGGCCGCCTTGCCAGACCTGCGGCGCGGCACTCGCCTTGACCGCCACGGCCAGGGTAAGCGCGCAGGGCATCAGCCCGTTCATCAGACCGGCCATGGCGGCGCCCCGCACCGGTCCCTTGGAGACGGCGGCGAAGTAGTATTTGCCGAAGACGGCCATGGGGATGCCGATCAGCGGCAGCCGCCGGGGCAGCAGCCCCAAGATGTCGAGGCCCAGCAAGATGACGATCAATCCGGCGACAATCTGAAGGATGCCCTGGACCTTGCCGACGATGCCGGTGGACACCAAGGCAAGGCCCAGCGCCGCCGCGACGAAGCCCACCAGCACATAGATTGCGACCCGCGACCCGTGATAGGCCATGGCCGGAACCGCACCCTTGCCCGCTTCACCCATGCGGACGAAGCAGGCCGAGACCAGCGAGCCGCACATGCCGACGCAATGGCCGCTCCCTAGGATGCCGGCCATGAAGGCGAGCGTGTAGTCGATCTCGACGTCCACTTAACGGTCCTTCTGCAGCCGCAGCGAGTTGGTCACCACCGAGACCGAGGACAGCGCCATGGCCGAGGACGCCACCATGGGGCTGAGTTCGCCGAGCGCCGCACCGGGAATGGCGATGGTGTTGTAGCCCATGGCCCAGACCAGGTTCTGGCGGATGATGCGCATGGTCTTGCGCGACAGTTCGATCATCTCGGCCACCTTGGCGATATCGCCATTGACCAGGGTGACCGGCGCCGCCTCGATGGCCACATCGGTGCCGGTGCCGATGGCGAAGCCCACATCGGCGGCGGCCAAGGCGGGCGCGTCGTTGATGCCATCGCCGATCATGCCCACCGATTCGCCCGCCGCCCGCAACTCGGCGACGATCTCCTGCTTGCGGGCAGGCGAGGCCTGGGCCACCACCTCGGGAATGCCCACTTCGGCGGCGATAGGATGCGCCGCCGCCGCCACGTCGCCGGTGACCATGATGGTGCGGATGCCCAAATCGTGCAGACGGGCGATGGCCGCGGCCGAAGTGGGACGGGGCCGGTCCGAGATGCCGAACAGGGCGGCGAAGGTCCCGTCGATGGCGGCCAGGACCGGAGTCTGGCCGTCGAGGGACGGAACCTGGACCGCCACGCCTTCTTCCGCCAGATAGGACGCGCTGCCCACCAGCACCACATGCCTGCCGATGCGGGCGCGAATACCGCGTCCAATTTCCGCCGAAAAATCATCGACCGGCTGGGGCTCGATCCCGCGCGAGCGGGCGTAATCCACCACCGAGCGAGCCAGATGATGCTCGGACCCCGCCTCGGCGGCGGCGACCAGGGCAAGAACATCGTTGGCGTCGAAGTCGGGCTGGGAAACGAAATGAGACACCACCGGACGGCCTTCGGTCACCGTCCCGGTCTTGTCGAACACCAGGACGGTCAAGCCCGAGGCGGTTTCCAACGCCTCGCCATTGCGGATATAGATCCCCCGCCGTGCCGCTTGGCCCGTGGCGGCCATGATGGCGGTGGGCGTGGCGAGCCCCAGGGCGCAGGGACAGGCGATCAGCAGCACTGAGACGGCATTGCCCAAGGCGGTGGAGACCCTTGCCCCCCCCGCCAGCCAGGTGGCGAAGGTCACGCCCGCCACCGCCACCACACCCGGCACGAACACCGCCGACACCCGGTCGGCCATGCGCTGCACCGGCAGCTTGGTGGCCTGGGCGTGATCGACCATGCGCACAATGCCGGCCAGAACCGTATCCTGGCCCACGGCACTGGCGCGCATGCGGAAGCTTCCCGCCCCGTTGATGCAGCCGCCGATCACCGAATCGCCCGGTCCCTTGACCACCGGCATGCTTTCGCCGGTGACCATGGACTCGTCCAAGGTGGTGCGGCCGCCCACGACGGAACCGTCCACCGGCACCCGCTCGCCGGGGCGCACCACCAGGATGTCGCCGACGACGAGGTCATCGACCGGAACCACCACCTCGATCTCGCCGCGAATGACCGTGGCGGTGGGCGGTTGCAGGTCGAGCAGGCGGCGGATGGCATCGCCCGCCTTGCCCTTGGCGCGTTCCTCCAGCCAGCGGCCCAGCAGCACGAAGGACACGATGCCCGCCGCCGCCTCGAAATAGAGGTGATGCTTTCCTGCCAGCATGGAGCTCACCGAATGGCCATAGGCCGATCCGGCCCCCAGCGCGATCAGGGTATCCATGTTGGCGGTGCGGTTCCTGGCCAGCTTGACGGCGCGGGTGAAGAATTGACGCCCCGCCCCCAGCACCACCGGGGTCGTCAGCGCGAATTCCACCAGATGCCACAGCCGGGAGCGCGGCATGGCCATGCCGATGACCATTACCGGCAGGCTGAGCAGGCAGGCCGAAATGGCCCGGCGCTTGGCATCTCGCTCATGCTGGCGCTCGCGCTCGACGATCAGGCGGCGCTGGCTGAGTGTATCCATGGGCCGCGCCTCGTAGCCCAGGGCATTGACGCGGGCCTCCAGGGCCGGGCGGTCCAGACTGCCCACCACCGTGGCGGTGCCGGTGGCGTAATTGACGCTGGCGGACCGGATGGCGGGGTCGCGGTTGAGACTCATCTGGATCAGGGCGGCGCAAGACGCGCAGGTCATGCCCTCCACCGCCACCGAGACCTCGGCCAGTTCTGAGCCGTCGAGGACTGGCGATGGGAGAGGGGGCTGTTTCGGCGCGCGGGCCAGGTTGCCGGCCACGGTATCGAGCAGCCGCAGCAGGGTGTCCGTCGGCAGTTGGCGAGGGTCGAACCGCACCGCCAGCGAGGCCAGGGCGGGGACCACCCGTACCTCGCGGATGGCGGCGTGCTTGCGCAGCAGGATTTCCAGCAGGCACAGCCGTTCGGTCTCGCCCTTCAGGGCCGGGACCAGCACCCGGACCCGGCGCCGCAACCGGTGGACGACCTGGATGGCCTCCATCACTTCGCCACCTTCTTCGGCAATGCGCCCTTGCGATAGCGCACCAGCAGGAAGGTGAGATAGACCACGGTCAGCCACTGGTAGCGATGGGTCCAGGGCTTGGGCAGCCATTGGCCGATGATGCGGTCCCAGTGCTGGCGGATGAGATAGAAAGCCACCAGATCGTTGCAGAAATGGATCAGCCATTCCTGGACGTCGACGCCGCCGGGCACCGGCTTGCCGGTCTTGATGGCGACGATCTTGGAAACCACGTCGATCTTGGCCTTGAGATCGTCATAGCGGCTGCGAACCGCCTGGACCGGAGCGCTGGCCTTGATCCGCTCCAGCCAGCCCGGCGGCACCACCTCACCCTCGATCACCATGGGAACCGAGGGCGGTGGCGCGGCAACATCCATGTCCACGGCATCGACCACCAGGGCGGCCAAGGCCTTGGCGATGTCGGCAAGGCCGCAAACATCCTCCATATAGCGGATGGACAGCTTGCCCGCGCCAAGGAAGACATGAACGCGGTAGACGCCTTCGATCCGCCCCAGGCCGCTTTCCAGGACCAGGGCTGCCCCAGGTGTGCGAAGGGCATCGGGCAGATCGAAGCGGATATGGCCGTCCGAGCGATACCGCACGGCCATCGCCTGCCATAGCGCCTTGGCGCGGGCCTCGCGGGCGGCCTTGGCCGCCTTCCCCCTTATGGCGATCATGGCGGACTCTCCCCCGCTATTCCTTGGCCTTGGCTTCCTCGGCCTCGCGGGTCTCCTCGACCAGATCGGCCAGGTTTTCCTTGGCGTTCAGCACCATGTCCTTGCCCATGTCACTGGCCTTGGCCACGGCGGCGGTGATCTCCTTGCGGTATTTGTAGCCGTAATAGCCGATGGCGATTCCCGCCCCCAGCATCACCACCGGGTTGAGCAGCAAACGACCCAACAGACTCCGTCCCGCAACATATCCGACAGCCATGACAGCCCCCTTTCCAAGTTCATGTCCAAGATGGTTGGTTTCATTGGTCATCATTTTTGTTCCCCTTGTCCTTGGTGGCGGCGTCCGGGTTCAACATCACCCAGATGCCCCGACAGCCTTCACAACAGAAGGCGAGTTCCTTTTTCCCGGTCTTCAAGTGTAGGCCGTCGTTGAGGACCGGCAGACCGCAAAGGTCGCAGGTCTCCGCCTCGCTCATAGCAATTCCTCCAGCTTGCGCCGGAAGGTGGCCTCGTCGGTCTCGCCCAGGATGCGGCCCTTGATCCTGCCATCACGCCCCACGAACAGGGTCATGGGCAGGCCGGTGACGCCGTATTGGCGGGTGACCTTGGAGCCGGGGTCCAGCAGCACCGGATAGGTGACGCCCAGTTTGGCGATGAAGGCGTCGATGTCGCCCTTGTCCTGTCCGGCATTGATGGCCAGAACCTCGAACCCCTTGTCGCGGGACTGGCTCCAGACCGCCTGGATCATCTTCATCTCGTCCTTGCAGAACGGGCACCACGTCGCCCAGAAGCGCAGAACCACCACCTTGCCGGACAGTTGGGCGGGATAATCCACCGCCGCTCCGTCCATGGCCGTCAGTTTGAATGGCGGCGGCGCATCGCCCACATGGGGGGCCTTGCCCCCCTCCTCGCCACACCCGGCCAGCAGCAGCAGGATGGCCAACAGGCGGATCACTCTCATGGCTGGCCTCCGGGCAGAAAGAACAAGAGCCGTTCGGGCTCGATCAGGATCAGGTGCGAGCGCCAGATCAGCCAGACCGTCACCGCCCCGAACAGGCCGAATCCGGCCATGGACGAGCCGACGCAACGCCGCATGATCCGAGGCGCCGCCTCGGCCAGACTCTGGATGCGGGCGGCGGGCTGGGCGATGCCTCCCCCCAGCCCCAGGGCGGCGGCGGCGAAGAGCGGCAAATAGAGGGCATAGCCCACATGGCCGTACTCGCCCTTCAGGATGCAGAACGGGCAATGATGGTGCGGCAGCTCATAGACATAGACCGAGATGGCCGCCACCACCGCCTCCATGGCCATGGCGAAGGCGACCAGGGAGAGAAGGGCGAAGACCACCGCTCCCTTACCGGTGGCCAGGGCCCGGCGCCCAGCCACCATCACCAGCCCCAATGCCGCCACCAACCCGGCCAGCGAGGCTTCCGGCGCGATGGCCGCCAGCTTGTCGGAGGTGACCTGGGTCGCCCCGGAAAACAGGGTCGAGCAGCACGACGCGATCACATCGGCACGCAGGCCCAGGAAATAGGCCAGTTGCACGCCTGCCGCCACCGCCATCAGCGGTGCCAGGATCATCAACGCGCCATACTTCACCCGCACCAGGGGATAGTCGAAGCCGCGCGAGTCCACATGGTTCAGCACCAGCCAGGCGCTGGCGGCGAAGAAGACGATGATCTTGAGATAGAGGGTGGGAAAGCCGAACTCGTTGACGTTGAGCGTGCCCACCGCGCACATGGCGCCGACGAACAGCGAGGACATGCGATCGGCGTTGAAGACGAACAGGATCAGTGACGCCAGTTCGGACAGCAGCACCACCACCAGCAGGGTGGAGACCAGATAGGTGCGCTTTTCCATCTCCAATTGGGATTCCGAGCCGCTGGCGGTGTCCCAAAAGCGCAGCACCCGCACCGCGAACGGCAGCGAGGCGGTCACCATCATGGTGCCGACCAGGGAGGCCAGCAGCAGGGCGATGATGGCCGGTTGGAAGATCATGCGCCGCTGTCCACCAATTGGCCATCATGAAGCGTGACCACATGGTCCACCACGGCGGTGTCGCAGACCAGTGGGTCATGGCTGGTCATCAGCACTGTCTTGCCCGATGCCTTCAGGGTCTCGACGATGCCGAGGAACTGTCTGGAGCGCTCGCTGTCCAGATTGGCGGTGGGTTCGTCGGCGATCACCACCTCGGGGTCGTTGATCAGGGCGCGGGCGATGGCTACCCGCTGGGCTTCGCCGCCCGACAGCCATTCGGCCATGGACTGGGCCTTGGCGCCGATGTCGAGGCTTTCCATCAAGCCATGGGCGCGGCGGCTCAGGTCCTTGCGGTCATGCCCAAGGGGATAGGCCGGGATCATGACGTTCTCCAGGGCGCTGATCCCCTTCAGCAGGTTGAACTGCTGGAACACGAAGCCGAAGGTCGAGCGGCGGATATCGGTGAGGAACCGCTCGGGCAGGCCGGAAATATCGCGGTCCTTAAGCCGCACCCGGCCCGAGGTCGGCCGCGCCAGACAGCCCACCAGGGTCAGCAGCGTGGTCTTGCCCGAACCCGATGGGCCCCGGAACACCGTCACCTTCCCCGCCGGGACCGACAGGTCGATTCCCTTCAAGGCCCAGAACTCGTTGGCCTTGCCCTGGTTGAAGGCCTTCCTCACATCGCTGAGATGGATCATCGCATCACCGTATCGGGATCGACGATCGCCGCCCGCCAGATGGGCACCACCGTGGCGATGGTGTAGGGAAACACCGTGAAGAAGAACAGGGTCGCCACCTGCAACTCATCGACAAAGGGTGTCAGCTTGTATTTCGGATACAGCACCGCCCAGCCCTTCAGCACCGGCTCGAAAAGCCCGGCGCCGAAGTGGAAGACATGGGCATAGGCCAGCAGATAGCCGACCAGAAAGGCCGACAGCGACACCACCAGGCCTTCCAGCATCTTCAGGCGGATGACGTCGCCGGTCTCCCAGCCCACCGCCTTCAGGATGCCGATTTCGCGCCGCTCCTCCGCAGACAGGCCCGAAGCCTTCTCCCAGGAGAAGATGGCGAAGGCCAGGATGGAACCCGCCAACAAGACCAGCAGCATGCCCTCGCGCCAGTCGAACACCGACTCATAGGTGCGCAGTATCTCGTCGCGCAGGATGATGCGGGTGTCCGGCAGGGCGGCGTCGATCTTCTCGGCGATCTTGATGACCTCGCGCGGATTGCGCACGGATACGGCCAGATCGGTGAACAGGCCCGGCGCGATACCGAACAGACGGCGGAAATCCTCCTCGGCCACCAGGAACAGATCGGCCGACACCAGGGCCGAGTCCCGCGAGATGGTGTGATCCACCTTGAACTGAACCAGGGAACCGTCATGGGCGCGGAAGCTCATCAGGTCACCGGGGTCGGCGCTGCGGGCCCGCACCACCCCGTCCCCGATCACCACCTTGCCCGGCTCGATGCGGGGATTGGTCGGCACCATCAAGGTGTAATTGGCCACGGCGGCGGGATCGAACAGATAGCCCCACAGCCGCCCTTCCGCCGATTGCACGCCCCGGATACCCTTGATGGCGTCGAGATGGCGGGCGGGAATCAGATCGTGACGCCCCGCCACCATGCGCTGGACCAGCACTTCCGGGCTCTTGGCCAGGACGGTGGCGGCTTCCCGCCGGATGGCGTGGGAGAACAGCATCACCGAAGCCAGCAGGAAAACGATACTGGTGTAGACCGCCAGCATGCCCAGGGTCTTGCCCCGTCGCCGCGACAGCGACGACAGGCTGAAATCCAGCAGGTTGCGCTGCTTGTTGAGCCATAGTCTCATGGCCGTCCCTTCCAAATGGGCGGCGGCAGCAACGACCCCGAGGGAAAGTGATCCATGGCGAAGGGATGATCCTGGAAGGCGGAATGCAGATCGGCCTGGCTGGGATGGCGGGTGTAGCGGGCCTCGGTGAACAGCACCAGATCGGTCAGACCCAATTGCTCCACCATATCCGCCTTGGCCGCCAAGCTCTGCTGCGCCGCGCCGACACCGCGCACGGCATCGGCGAAGCTGGCGCCGAGCAGGCCCAGTAACGCCACGGTGAAAGTCAAAAAGGCGTCGGATCGGCGCATCAGACTCGGGCCGCCGCCTTCATCAGCACGACGCGGAGCGCGCCGGTCAGGCTGGGCCCGACCCCAAGGCTCTGCGACAGGGCGGGAACCAGAATCAAGGACGCAACGGTCAGGCCGGTGCCCAAGACCAGTGATCCCAGGCCGACCTCATTGGTCTTGGCCGTGCTTTTGACGGTGGAAACGCTCATGTCTCGTCCTCCAATCTCCATGACAGACGGAATCGGCCAAGGCCGAGCCCTAAAGGGTCAGGAGAAAGAGGGCGGACCGCGTTGGGGATGGGGAAGATGCCCTGGATTGCCAACCGCACCGCGATCGGCGGGCGGCATGACGGTGTACAGCGGCACCGGAGTGGGGGCCACGTTCCACGCCAATGCCGGCAGCAGTAATTTGGCACCCGCGTTAATCTGGCAGAACTGGCAATGGTCGTGCGTGACCTTGGCGGGGGTGGGAATGCTGTCGGTCGAGTTGGAATGGCAGATGGACGCCGCCAGTTCCTGATCGATCGACAAGGCCGCCTGGGCCGGAGCCATCGGCAGCAGGATCTGGAGCACCAAGGCAAGCACGCCCGCCCAAGCGGCAATCCGCCCGAGGCAGTTCCCCCGCTTCCTAGCCGTCGATGCGTTACCCTGGAACGAAACCATCAAACCCCACATTGCCGCCATGGGCGGTATAGGAATTCCTAATGTAGCACGCGCTTTCGCGCCAAATCCACCGCCCTCATCCCGGACGCTTCACTGGGTCGTTGGTGTAAAGAGTGTGGTGCCAGTAGGACAGCCCCAACAGCGCCACCCCGGCCACCACATGGGCCAATCCGGCATTGCGTCCACGCAGGAACCCGGTCAGCACTAGCGCCCCCATGGAAACCGCCATGCCGGTCTTGGCCAGGGAGCGGTTGCGCAATAGACGCTCACGCCGCACCGAGGCGGGTTTTGCAATGGCGTCGGCCATACCCATCTCCATGCCTAATCCAGCACTGAAACCTGGGCGTAATTCAATTCCAGGTCATTGACCTTGGTCAACACCATTCCACCCGCCGGGCCGGAGCGAAAATAGCTGCTGCGGCCCGGCCCTGCTTCGGCCAATATCCCGCCATGTCCGATCTTGATCCATTCTCCCTGAATGACGATGTCGTTCCGCCATCGCGCCTCGCCAGCGGCCCCTTGCCGGTGGCTCCCGATGCCCCCTGGCTGAAAGGCCTCAACCCCGAGCAGTTGGAGGCGGTCACCAGCCTCGACGGCCCGATACTTGTGCTGTCGGGGGCGGGAACCGGCAAGACCAAGGTGCTGACGGCGCGGCTGGCACAGCTTCTGGCATCGCGCCGGGCCCAGCCCTGGCAATGCCTGGCGGTGACCTTCACCAACCGCGCCGCGCGCGAGATGCGTGACCGCGTCGCCGCCCTGGTCGGGCCACCGGCCCAGGATCTGTGGCTGGGCACCTTCCATTCCCTGTGCCTGCGCATCCTGCGCCGCCACGCCGCCCTGGTGGGGCTGGGAAGCGACTTCACCGTGCTGGACGCCGACGACCAGCTCCGCGTGTTGAAGCAGGTGATGGAGGCCGAGCGTATCGACCCCAAGGCGACGCCGCCCCAGGCGCTGATGGGGGTGATCCAGCGCTGGAAGGACCGGGCGTTGACCCCCGACAAGGTGGCGGGCGAGAGCGGCGCCGATCTGGCGGGCGGTCGGGCGCGCGAGCTGTACCGGCTGTACCAGGACCGGCTGCGCGGCCTCAACGCCAGCGATTTCGGCGATCTGCTGCTGCATACGCTGACGGTGTTCCTGTCCGACGCCTCGGTGCTGGACCACTGGCAGGGCCAGTTCCGCTATCTGCTGGTGGACGAGTACCAGGACACCAATGTCGCCCAGTATCTGTGGCTGCGGCTGCTGGCCCAGAAGCACCGCAACATCTGCTGCGTCGGCGACGACGACCAGTCCATCTATTCCTGGCGTGGCGCCGAGGTGGGCAACATCCTGCGCTTCGATAAGGATTTTCCCGGCGCCCGCGTGGTGCGCCTGGAAAGCAATTACCGCTCGACGCCGCATATCCTGGGGGCGGCCTCGGCCCTGATCGCCCATAATGGCGGGCGGCTGGGCAAGACGCTGCGGCCCGGCCTGTCCTTCGATCCCGAGACGGTGGAGAAGATACGCACCCACGCGGTATGGGACGGCGAGGCCGAGGCCCGGCTGGTGGTCGAGGAGATCGAGGCGCTTCAGCGCAAGGGTGAAAGGCTGGCCTCCATGGCCATCCTGGTGCGCGCCGGTTTCCAGACCCGCGAATTCGAGGAACGCCTGATCACCACCGGCCTGCCCTATCGGGTGGTGGGCGGGCCGCGCTTCTACGAGCGCCTGGAAATCCGCGACGCCATGGCCTATCTGCGTCTGGTGGCCTCGCCCGCCGACGGTTTGGCGTTCGAGCGCATCGTCAACACGCCCAAGCGCGGCCTGGGCGAGGCGGCGGTGCAAAGCATCCATATTCATGCTCGGGAATTGGATATATCGCTTTGGGACGCAGCAAGAGTTCTTTCTAACAGAACCGAACTGAAGCCCAAGCCGCGCCAGGCCCTGGCCAAATTCGTCGAGGATGTGGGCCGCTGGCGCTCGCTGCTGGACACCATGCCCCATGCCGAACTGGCCGCCACCATCTTGGACGAATCCGGCTATGTGGAGATGTGGAAGGCTGACAAGCAGCCCGATTCTCCCGGCCGGGTGGAAAACCTGAAGGAGCTGGTGGCGGCGCTGGAGGAATATTCCAGCCTGGCCGAGTTCCTGGAGCATGTCGCCCTGGTGATGGAGAACGACGAGAAGGCCGAGGCCGACCGGGTGGTGATCATGACGCTGCACGGCGCCAAGGGGCTGGAATTCGACTCGGTGTTCCTGCCCGGCTGGGAGGAGGAGGTGTTCCCCCATGCCCGCGCACTGGCCGAGACCGGCACCCAGGGATTGGAGGAGGAACGCCGCCTTGCCTATGTGGGCATCACCCGCGCCAGGAAGCGGGTGCTGGTGACCTTCGCCGCCAATCGCCGCATCTATAACCAGTGGAAGTCGCAACTGCCGTCTCGCTTCGTCGAGGAATTGCCCGAGGCCCATGTGGAGCGCTCGGCCGATCGCGGTCTGTATGGTGGCGGCGGATTGCAGGAGTCCCGGGCGGCCTGGAACGATCCGGGCTGGAGCGGTTCCCGGCGCGGCGGCGCGGCGGCGGTGCGGGCGCAGGTTCCCGCCTGGACGGCCCCCCGGCCCGAGGCCGGAAGCGGCGGTTTCAAGGCGGGAGACCGGGTGTTCCACGACAAGTTCGGCAACGGCACCGTTCTCGCCTCGGACGGTGGCAAGCTGGAAATTGCCTTCGACAAGGCCGGGACCAAGAAGGTATTGGACAGTTTCGTTGTGGCGGTTTGACATTTATGTAGTCGTCATGGCTGGACTTGATCCGGCCATCCATGGACTCCCGGATCACCCCCGGACTTGATCCGGGGGCCGGGGGTGACGAGGGTTAAACTGAGGAAGGTTAAGCTGCCTTTCCATTCTGGAGCTTTGTTATGCCCCCCGTCTTTCCTGAAATCTGGCGCTTGCGCCTGACCATCTCCATGGAGGCCGTGCCGGTGTTCGAGGAGGTGTTCGAACGCTTCGCCGAGGCGGTGACCATGTTCATGGAGGACCGCTCGGGCATTTCCGATGGTGATTGCGACTGGTTCCTGGAAGGCTTCTCGCGCACGCCGCCGGAACGGGTGGCCATCGTCTCGGCCCTGTCCGCCGTGGCCGCCGCCAACGGCATGGACGCGCCCGCCCTGGAGATCGAGCGGCTGCCCAATGTGGATTGGGTGCTGGAGAATCTGCGCGACTTCCCGCCCATCGCCGCCGGTCGCTTCTTCGTCCATGGCTCGCACTGGCAGGGCAGGCCGCCGGTGGGCAGCTTCGGCATCGAGATCGACGCGGGCACCGCCTTCGGCTCGGGCGAGCATGCCACCACCCGGGGATGCCTGCTGGCGCTGGACGCCATCGCCAAGCAGGGACGGCGGATTCGGGTGCTGGATCTGGGCTCGGGCTCGGGAATCCTGGGAATCGCGGCGGCCAAGGTTTGGTCGGCCAAGGTGGTCTGCACCGATATCGATCCGGCGGCGGTCAAGGTCTGCGCCGGCAATGCCGCCAATAATGGCGAGGCCGCCCGCATCACCGCCGTGGTCAGCGACGGCTACCGCAACCGGGTGGTGGGCGAGGGGCGTCCCTATGACCTGATCTTCTCCAATATCCTGGCGCGGCCGTTGTGCCGCTTCGCCCCCGATCTGGCCGCCCATCTGGCGCCGGGCGGACTGGCGGTGCTGTCGGGCCTGCTGGAACGCCAGGAACGCATGGTCATGGCCAATCACGAGAAGCAGGGGCTCACCCTCAAGCGCCGGGTGGTCATCGACGGCTGGGCCACCCTGGTGATCGGACGCTGACTCTGTGAACGGCAAAGGACTGGCGACATGGTCTTGCCAGACGGGGTGCTCCCTCCGCCCGATGGTCGTCGGTATGACAGGTCATTTCATTCGGCGACCGGCGTGATCGCCCCTGTGTGGGGAACTGGCCCTGGCCTCGGGCGATCTGTCCGTCCATATCCCCCATACAGGGGCGGATCGAGGGCATTCCTGTTCCCTTGACCCTGGTTCGCGGCTTGACGCCCGAGCCGGTGGCGGCCTGACGAATCAGAATTCGTTACAGAGAATCACCCGAAGTGGGTGGATCGGACAACCCGGGACACTGAATATAGTATGTCTCCCGGGTCGTTTCGGCCCTGAAATCGCAGGGTCCCATGTCCCAGGCCGTATCCCAGCTCGCCATCGTCGATGCTTTCACCCCCCAAGCGATCCGGCGCATGGATCCGGCGGTGGCGTGGGTCAGCGGACCGGCGCGGCGGTTGCGGCGGATGCTGCGGAGCATTCCCGGCTGCTCGGATATCTGCCACGTCTCCCTTTCCATGCATGAACCGGCGACGGATATGCTTTGGTCCTTCAGCGTCACCGAGGATGACAACGAGGCGGTGGAGGTCCAGGAAGTGGACATGGTCGACGTGCCGTCCTTGGTCCTGCTGGCCGACCAGCGCAGCCCGCGGGTGATTGCCGATCTGGCGGAGTTCAGCGAGCCGGGGCGGTTCCAGTCCGCCAATGCGCGGTCCGCCGGATATCGCTCCTGCATGACGGTTCCCCTCCATTGGGAGGGGGAGTTCCTGGGCTTCGTGATGTTTGGGGCCTCGGCCGCCAACTATTTCGATGCTGCCGTCCGTGATGTCCTGGATACCTATTCCGAGGCCTTCGCCATTCTGGTGGCCCGGTCCCTCGACGCCACCGCCCTCCGCTACTAGGAGCCACAAGGCCAGCTTGCGCCCGTCTCCGGGGATGGTAAATTGCGGGAGGAGGGACGGGCATGACTGACGATCTGCACACACGCGGCATGTTCTTTTTCGGAACGCTGATGGATTTGGATCTGCTGGCGCTGGTGCTGGGCCGCAGGCCGGATACCGCCCAGCGCGAGGTGGCATTCCTGCGGGGCCAGCGCCGGGTCTTCGTGGCGGGCAAGCCCTATCCCATGCTGGTGCCGCAACAGGGGGGACGGGTCGAGGGATTGCTGGTGAACGGGCTCAGCGATGCCGATGTGGAGCGTCTGGCCTATTACGAGGGCTGGGAATACGTCACCGATCCCGTCACCGTGCGGACATTGGCGGGGCGCGAGGTGGCGACCGAGATGTTCACCGCTTCGTCCGGCGTGTTGCCCGACTCCACCCGCGACTGGAAGTTGGACTTGTGGCAACGCAAGTACAAGCCCGAGGCCCTGGTTCAGGTGGCCCAGACCATGGCCCGCTACGGCCGGTTCTAACCGGCCGCCATTAGAGCGTCGAGCCCCATGAGAAACTCACATATGGGGCTCGCCGCCCTAACTCAACTGTTGGGATTGACCAGCTTGCAGGCCTTGCCCGCCCGTTCCAGCCGCTTGCAGGCGGCGCGGGCCTGGTCCTCGTTGAAGCCGGAAATGCGGGCGCGATAGACCAGCTTCTTCTTGGCGCCGGTCTTGTCGATGTCGATGGAGCCCTTGGCCACCAGACCGCCCAACTTCTTGGCGGCATCGGTGGCGGCCTTATGGGCGGGGCGGTACTCGTTGAAGGCTCCCACCTGGATGGACCAGGTCGGCGGGTCGGCATCGCCCACCGCCTCGTCATCGTCATCGTCGTCATTATTGGCGGCGGGCTTGGCGGCGCCGCGCATGGCGACCTTCTGGGGCTTGGCCTTGGTGACCTTGTTCGGCGCCTTGGCCTTGGCGACTTGGGCGGCGGCGACCAGTTCGTCGATATTGGGCAGGTCATCCGAGGCTTCGGCCTCGGCCATTTCCACGGTCTCGCCCTTCTTGACCCGGGCGAAGCCCTTGTCCAGCAACTGCGCCATGTGCTTGTCGCGCGACGCGCCGGTCGTGCCGCCGAACACCACGCCGATGATGCGCTTGTCACCGCGCTTGGCCGAGGCGATCAGATTGAAGCCCGAGGCGTGGATATAGCCGGTCTTGATGCCATCGGCGCCGGGATAGTTCAGCATCAGGCGGTTATGGGTGTTGATGGGCTGACCCTCGTAGACGAACTGCCGGGTCGAGAAATACCTGTAGTAGCCGGGATGATGTTCGATCAACGCCCGGGCCAGCAGGGCCTGGTCGCGCACGGTGGAAACCTGGCCGGTATCGGGCAGGCCCGAGGCATTGCGATAGGTGGTGGAGCGCATGCCCAGCGCCCGGGCCTTGCGGGTCATCATCTGGGCGAAATTGGCTTCGGAGCCGCCCACCGCCTCGGCCACCACCACGGCGACGTCGTTGGCCGACTTGGTGACCAGCGCCAGGACGGCGTCACGCACGGAAATGCGGTCGCCGGGGTCCAGGGCCAGCTTGGACGGGGCCTGCGCCGCCGCATGGGCCGAAACCGGCAGCATGGAATCAAGCCGGAAGCGGCCCTTGTCCATTTCGTCGAACAGCAAGAACAGAGTCATGACCTTGGTCAGCGACGCCGGATAGCTCCGGGCATCGGGACTGGCGGCATGAAGGACGGCGCCATTGTCGGCGTCGATGACGATGGAGGCGTAGCGGCCGGCCTCGGCCGGATTGGTTGAGCCCAGCAGAGTGGCCAGACCGATCGTGGTGCCGATCAGGGCGAGGCGAAGGGCTTTGATGAATCCGGTTCGATTCAGGTGCAACGTCTCGACCTTCCGTTCAGCTGCGGATCAGGATTATGCTAGCCGGGGAATCCTAAAGAAATTACGAATCGGTGTCCAGCCTTGGAGCAGCCAAATTTCGGCCATTTTGGCCTGCTACAAGGTCGATTCCACCCCCCAGGCAATGAAATTCTCCACGGGGTGGGCAAGGATTCAGTCTCGGGATTGCAACCCTAAGGACTCATGATGGTGTATCATTCACGAATGGCGATTCTGTTTGCGGCGCTTGCCGCGCTGGCGGGGTGTTCGTACAAGGGCGGCGACATCGGCGATCCGTTTCACCGGAAGTTCCATTGGGCGTCGTTCGTCAAGGGCGAGGATATCGCCCAGACCTGCGATGCTTCGGCTCCCGATCGATTCCGCCTGGTCTACAACGCCATCTGGGGCGAGCAGGTCAGGGTCTATGAGTGGGATTCCATCCGTGAGTCGTTGCGGATTCGGGTGGTTGGCGGCGGCAATCTGCGCGACATGACCCTGGGAGATCCCCTGGCGGCGTGGCGTGCGGCCGAGGCCTCGGTGCCTCTCGACCGGACGGCGCGCGACGGGTTGGTCAGGGCCCTGGCCGAGGCCAAGGCCTTCGGCCCCCCGGCGGTCGGGCTGGAACTGCCGTCACGCTCGTATTACTGGGCGTCGGCCAGTTGCTACCAGGGCCGGTTCACCTTTACCGGCTGGGCCTATCCATCGGTCGAGTTCGACGCCGCCCGCTTTCCCGCCGCCTTGTTCGCCCAGGACCCGGGGCGCGACACCGTTCGTCCGCCTGCCGCCATCCCCATGGACGTGATGTACGAATACGACAAAAGGCGTGGTGCGGTGATGGAATTCACCCTTCGGGTGGATGCCCCGGTCTTGGGAAAATGATGCTTATGTTGCAGCGCAAAAAACGGCATTGACTCTGCTCGTGCCAGTGGAGCATATTGAGGTCATGTTGCATTGCGGCATGATCCCGGTCGGGATCGCTGCATCACCCCAAAGCCCAGGAGCCACCTGACCATGACCACCCAGAAGGCCAAGCCGGCCACCGCCGCCGCCACTCCCGCCGTCAAGGCCCCCGCCCCGGCCCCCAAGGCCACCAAGGCCCCCACCGCCATTGCTCCCGTCGTCGCCGCCCAGGCCGAAGCGGTCAAGAGCATCGAGGAAGCGGTCAGCGTCGGCAAGGAAACCATCGAGACCGTGGTCAAGGCGTCGTCCACCGCCGCCGCCAAGGGCTTCGACAAGGCCGCCAAGGGCTACGACAAGGCCGTGGCCCTGTCCAAGGAACATGTGGAAGCCGCCGTCGCCGTCGGCAAGGAAACCATCGAGAGCGTGGTGAAGGCCTCGACCGACGTTGCTTCCAAGAGCTACGACAAGGCCATTGCCCTGGGCAAGGAACAGGTTGACGCCGCCGTCGCCGCTGGCAAGGAAACCCTGGACACCGTGGTGAAGGCTTCGGCCGATGCCGCCGCAAAGGGTTACGACAAGGCCGTCTCCCTGTCCAAGGAGCAGGTCGAGGCCGCCGTGAAGGCCCAGTCCGTCGCCTACAAGGGCTACGAGGACTTCATCGCGCTCGGCAAGGACAATGTCGAAGCGGTGGTCAAGGCCTCCAACATCTTCGGCAAGGGCCTCCAGGACATCTCCAAGGCGTTCATCGCCCTGACCCAGTCCGCCATCGAGGAAAACGTCGCCGCCTCCAAGGCCCTGCTGGGCGTCAAGACCCTGCAGGAATTGATCGACGTCCAGACCGGCATCGCCAAGTCCAACGTGGACAAGGCCGTCGCCGAGGCCACCAAGCTGTCGGAACAGTCGCTGAAGCTGGTGGAAGAGGCCCTGGCCCCCATCGGCGAGCGGGTCAAGGTCGCCGTGGACAAGCTGGTGAAGTCGGCCGCCTGATCGGCGATCCTTCGCAGTCTGCAGGACGGCCCGTCGGGGGATGCCCCGGCGGGCCGTTTCGCTTTTCAAGCCCGGCCAGCAATGCCGGTTTAGAATGGTTCCATGCAAGAGCCCCCCTTTTCCTTGGCCTGAAACACCCAATATGATTAGGGTGTGACGAGGACAATTCCTGAGCACGCGAGGCCATGAGCGACGACGGCAACGACAAGCGACATGACGACGGCAATCAGACGGGCGTGGTCATCAAGACCCGGCCGAAGACCAAGAAGCCGGCCATGTACAAGGTTTTGATGCTGAATGACGACTACACCCCCATGGAATTCGTCATTCACGTCCTGGAACGGTTCTTCAACAAGAACCGGGAAGAGGCGACCCGCATCATGCTGCACGTTCATACCCGTGGCGTGGGAATTTGCGGCGTCTACACATACGAGGTAGCGGAGACCAAGGTGACCCAGGTCATGGACCTGGCGCGTCAGAACCAACATCCGCTGCAGTGTACGATCGAGAAGGAATGACCCAGAAAGGAGCGGTCCATGCTGTCGCGCAACCTGGAGCAGAGCCTGCACCGTGCCTTGTCCTACGCCACTGATCGGCGGCACGAATACGCCACCCTTGAACACCTGCTGCTATCGCTGACCGAGGACCAGGACGCGGTCGCGGTGCTGCGGGCCTGCAACGTCGATATCGACAAGCTGAAGCGCGACCTGACCGAATTCATCGACACCAGTCTGGTGGATCTGGTCAGCCCGCGGGCCACCGAGCCCAAGCCCACCGCCGGGTTCCAGCGGGTGGTGCAGCGGGCCGCCATCCATGTCCAGTCATCGGGCCGCGAGGAAGTGACCGGCGCCAATGTGGTGGTGGCGCTGTTCTCGGAACGGGAAAGCCACGCCGTCTATTTCCTGCAGATGCAGGACATGACCCGGCTCGACGCCGTCAACTATATCAGCCATGGCGTCGCCAAGGCGCCGGGACGCGGCCAGAGCCGCACAGTGCACGGCGCCGATGAGGACTCTGGCGGCGAGAAGGTGGTGAAGAAGGGGCAGGAGGCCCTGACCGCCTATTGCGTCAACCTCAACAAGAAGGCGACCCAGGGCAAGATCGACCCGCTGATCGGCCGCGACGAGGAGATCGACCGCACCATCCAGATCCTGTGCCGCCGCTCCAAGAACAACCCGCTCTATGTGGGCGACCCCGGCGTCGGCAAGACCGCCATCGCCGAGGGCCTGGCGCTGCGCATCGTCAAGGGCGAGGTGCCCGACGTGCTGAAGGACGCCACCATCTTCGCGCTGGATATGGGCTCGCTGCTGGCGGGCACCCGCTATCGCGGCGATTTCGAGGAACGCCTGAAGGCGGTGGTGACCGAGCTGGAGAACTATGACGGCGCCATCATGTTCATCGATGAAATTCATACGGTAATCGGTGCGGGGGCCACCTCGGGCGGCTCCATGGACGCGTCCAACCTGCTCAAGCCGTCACTGGCGGCGGGGTCGCTGCGCTGCATCGGCTCGACCACCTACAAGGAATTCCGCAATCACTTCGAGAAGGATCGCGCCCTGGTTCGGCGCTTCCAGAAGATCGACGTCAACGAACCCAGCATCCCCGACACCATCAAAATCCTGAACGGCATCAAGAGCTATTACGAGAGCCACCACAAGGTCCGCTACACCCCCGACGCCATCAAGGCGGCGGTGGAGCTTTCGGCCAAATACATCAACGACCGCAAGCTGCCCGACAAGGCCATCGACGTCATCGACGAAGTGGGCGCGTCCCGCATGCTGCTGCCGGAATCCAAGCGCCGCAAGACCGTGACGGTAAAGGATATCGAGGATGTGGTGGCCAAGATCGCCCGCATTCCCCCGAAAAGCGTCTCGACCGACGACATGGCCGCGCTCAAGACCCTGGACCGCGACCTCAAAACCCTGGTGTTCGGCCAGGACAAGGCCATCGACGCCCTGGCCTCGGCCATCAAGCTGGCCCGTGCCGGTTTGCGCGAACCGGAAAAGCCCATCGGCTGCTACCTGTTCTCCGGCCCCACCGGCGTCGGCAAGACCGAAGTGGCGCGCCAGTTGGCCAAGATCATGGGCATCGAGCTGACTCGCTTCGACATGTCGGAATACATGGAGCGGCATTCGGTCTCGCGCCTGATCGGCGCCCCGCCCGGCTATGTCGGCTTCGACCAGGGCGGGTTGCTGACCGACGCCATCGACCAGCATCCCCATTGCGTCCTGCTGCTCGACGAGATCGAAAAGGCCCATCCCGACCTGTTCAACATCCTGTTGCAGGTCATGGATCACGGCAAGCTGACCGACCACAACGGCAAGAATGTGGATTTCCGGAACGTCATCCTGATTATGACCACCAATGCCGGGGCCTCCGATCTGGCCAAGCCCACCATCGGCTTCGAGCGGGACTCCCGCGAAGGCGACGACACCGAGGCCATCAACCGCATGTTCACCCCGGAATTCCGCAACCGGCTGGATTCCATCATCGGCTTCGCCAATCTGACGCCGGACATCGTGTCGCAGGTGGTGGACAAGTTCATCATGCAGCTGGAGACCCAGCTGGGCGACCGCGACGTGGTCATCGAGCTCACCGACGAGGCGCGCGCCTGGCTGGCGACCAAGGGGTATGACAAGGCTTTTGGTGCCCGGCCACTGGCCCGGGTGATTCAGGAATACATCAAGAAGCCCCTGGCCGAGGAACTGCTGTTCGGCAAGCTGGCCAAGGGCGGTATCGTGCGGGTCAAGGTGGACGAGGCCAGCAAGAAGCTGGCCTTCGACTGCATCTCCGCCCCGCCCAAGCCCACCAAGACTCCGGAACCGGAACTGGTGGGGTAGGGGGCGTTCGCGATAAATATGGAAGGCGTCGTGCCCGGACTTGTTCCGGGCATCCACGTGATTCGGGCGGTATCGCGCCAGACGGAAAGACGTGGGTGGCCGGGTTAGGCCCGGCCATGACGATGATGTAAATCTATAGCACTTACACTCGGCCTTGCCATTGCGGCGGCGACGGTGGCCATTGACGGACCGTCCCGCCCCTTCTTCCTGTCACCCCAGGGCGTTGGAAATCAGGTACTGGGCGATATCGGCGGGCTTGACCTTCAAGGTCTTGGGCTCCTGGTTGGTTTCCAGCGCGATGCGGATGCGCATGGAATTTTCCACCTTCATCAGGTCGATCTTAACTAGGCCCCTGGCGCCCTTGATCTTCGGGTAGTAATTGGGGTCAACCAGCTTTTCCTTGCGGGCGAGGCGGTCCAGCAGCGCCTGCTCGGTGGTATCCTCCACCTCCTGGGCCTTGATCAGTTCCCAGTCGGAGAAACCGGCCAGGCCGGCGGCCAGGATCGATGCCGGGTCGGCGTCCTCGGCATAGCCGATCTTGTAGAGCGTGTTCTTGCCCAGCCCGACATCGGCCCCCCAGGCCTGGAGCCCCTTGCTTCTGGCGACGTAGACGATGCCCATATCCCTCTCCGGCGGATGATGATGCTCCACTGGTAACACGGTCCTCGGCGCGATGGAACCGCCTTGCCCAAGCTTTGGCATATGCGCGGTTCATTGGTATCAAAACCAGTATTTATGCCCGTTTCAGGGGTTCTCTGTATTGCGGAGCCGGGGGAATTGTCCTAGATCAAGCCCCGGAGAGGGAGAGGACCGACCACTATGCTTGCCACCCGTATCGCGCTGACGGAACCGCGCAACGTCCAGCTTCGCTGCGGCGCCTGCCGCTATTTCCTCCACGACCGCTGTAGCCATTCATCGGCGCGGCTGGATGAGCAGGAAACCAAGACCGGCGAGTGCCCCTATTTCCGTTTTTCGCACGGGCATCAGGTCGGCTACTGACCGTCTCTTTTCCGATGTCCCAAAGACGAAGGGCCTGGAGTTTCCTCCAGGCCCTTGTTTCTTGTCCACCAGGGGACGAAGCGCGATCAGCGCTTCGAGAACTGGGTGGAGCGGCGAGCCTTGTGCTTGCCGTACTTCTTGCGCTCGACCACGCGGGGGTCGCGGGTCAGGAAGCCGCCAGCCTTCAACGCCGGACGCAGGGCCGGGTCGAAGAAGGTCAGGGCGCGGCTGATGCCGTGGCGCAGGGCGCCGGCCTGACCGGACAGGCCACCACCGGTGACGGTGCAGTTCACATCGAACTGACCCTCGACCCGGGCGGTCTGGAACGGCTGGTTGATGATCATGCGCAGCACCGGCCGGGCGAAATACACCGGCAGTTCGCGGCCGTTGACGATGATCTTGCCGGAACCGGGCTTCACCCAGACGCGGGCGACGGCGTTCTTACGCTTGCCGGTGGCATAGGCGCGGCCCTGGGCATCGACCTTGCGGACGTGGACAGGCTGGGCCTGGGCCGGGGTCGCGGCCTTCAGATCGGCCAAGCTGGAGAGATCGGCCATGGGACTACCTCTTATTCTTCGGGTTCAGCGCGCCGACATCCAGCGCGGCAGGCGCCTGAGCCTCGTGCGGATGGGCGGGGCCGGCATAGACGCGCAGGTTCTTCATCTGCTGACGGCCGAGCGGACCACGGGTGATCATGCGCTCGACGGCCTTTTCGATGACCCGCTCGGGGAAGCGGCCGGACAGCAGCTGACCCATGGTCCGGTCCTTGATGCCGCCGGGATGGCCGGTATGCCAGTAGAAGCGCTTGTCGGCGAGCTTGTTGCCGGTCAGCTTGACCTTCTCGGCATTGACGACGATGACGTTGTCGCCCATGTCCACATGCGGGGTGTAGGTGGGAAGATGCTTACCGCGCAGCCGCATCGAGACGATGCTGGCGAGGCGGCCGAGCACGACGCCGTCCGCGTCGATCACAACCCACTTCTTTTCAACTTCGGACGGTTTGGCGTTATAGGTCTTCATGGCACCCACGGCAAAACCAGTTGGCGATGCCGGAGCGAATCCCCGGCGTCGAGGGCGCGGAGTATGCCACAGGGGGATATTCTGTCAATGCCAATTAAATCATTTAAATTCAAAGACTTATTGTTGCGGTACCTGGGTACCGCGTCTAGATGTGAGCGTTGATGCCGCTTTTGTCGGCCTGGTGAACCGGACCGCCCTTGGGAAAGGCCACCAGGAAGGTGCTGCCCTGGTCGGGGACCGACTCCACCCAGATGCGGCCGCCATGATGCTCGGCGATCTTGCGGCAGACCGCTAGGCCGATGCCGGTGCCTTCGTACTGTTCGCGGGTGACCAGACGCTGGAAGACGCCGAAGACCCGCTGCAGGTCGCCCTCGGCGATGCCGATGCCGTTGTCGGTCACGCTCATGACCCATTCGGCGCCAGTGTCGGCGCAGGAGACCTTGACCCGGGGCGGCCGGTCGGGGGCGCAATACTTGATGGCGTTGCCAATGAGGTTCTGGAACAGCCGCACCAGTTCGGAGCGATCGCCGGACACGGTGGGCAGGTGGGCGGCCACCACCACGTCACCTTGTTGCTCGGCAATGGCCACTTCCAGATGTCGGGTGGCGTCCTGCAGGACCTGGTTGAGGTCGATGGGTTCCAATGGATCGTTCTGGCGGCCGATGCGGGAATACTCCAGCAGGTCGATGATCATGCGATCCAACCGCTTGGCGCCATCGATGGCGAAACCGAAGAAGGTGCGGGTGTCGTCGTTGAGGCTGGGCTGCAGGGTCTTGAACAGCATGCCGAGATAGCCGCTGATCATGCGTAGCGGCTGGCGCAGGTCGTGCGACGCCACATAGGCGAACTGTTCAAGCTCCTGGTTGGAGCGGTGCAGTTCCTCGACCAGGTCGGCGAGACGGGCTTCGTTCAGTTTCTGCTGGGTGATGTCGGTCTTGATGGCGAGGAAGTTGGTGATTTCGCCTTCCACATTCTGGATCGGCTGAATCGAGGCCAGTTCCCAATAGAGTTCGCCAGTCTTGCGCCGGTTGATCAACTCCCCTTCCCATTTTTCCCCGGCGCTCAGCGCCGCCCACATGGCGGCGTAGGTCTCGGGCGGGGTCTTGTCGGATTTCAGGATGCGTGGATTGCGGCCCATGACTTCGTCGGCGTCATAGCCGGTGATCTTGATGAACTCGCTGTTCACATACTGAATCTTGGCCGACAGGTCGGTGATGACGATGGAGACGGGGCTTTGTTCCACCGCCCGGTTCAGCATGTGCATGCGATGGGCGGTTTCCACCGCGGCGGTGATATCGGTGCCGGTCCCGCGATAGCCCGCGAAACTGCCATCGGGATGGAAGCGAGGGATGCCATTGACCTTGACCCAGCGCGGCCGCCGGCCGCCATCCTCCAGCCAGTATTTGAAGTCGCGGAACGGGCGATGGGCGGTGAGATCGGCGATATGGGCCTGCCACTGCTCGGAATCGATCTCCATTCGCTCGCTGGCCACGTCCCAGCGGCGCTTGCCCAGCAGGTTGGTGGGAGGGATGCCGATGGTGGTTTCGAATTCGTCGGAAATCCAGGTGAAACGCTGCTCGGAATCCGTCTCCCAGTACCAGTCGGCGATGGTTTCCGACAGTTCCCGATACCGGGACTCGCTTTCCTCGAGGGTGGCGAGGCGGGCCTTCAGGGAATCGCGCTCCTCCTCCATCTGACGCAGCGCCTTGAAGGCCCCGGACAGCGAGCGCGCCGTCAGGTAAAGGAGGGCCAGCATCACCAGCGCCATGGCGCCGATGGCATGAAGCGGAAGATCGGGAAGGGATAGCGTCACGATGCTCACGACGGCGACAAGGCCAAGGCCGATGGTCGACAGGATGGGCTTGCTGAGGATCATGAAAGAGGACACACCGGATCGCTGAGATTACCCGAAAGGCTCCTCGCCCCGCGGCACCCCACTCCCGCCCGCGTCTTGCGTCGCGGCTACGAAACCGGGTGCGAAAGTATAGTCCTGCCGTGTGCGGATTTCACGCCTTAATCCCAGGGGTGAGACTGCGCAACGGACTTTGCCGGACGAGGCGAACGGGGATATGATCATTGGACAAGATCAAAAAGACGGTGATCATGAAAGCTGTCCTTGCCGCCTGTCTTCTGCTGCTTGCGGGTTGTGCCTTGCCGCCGCCGGACCAGCCCGCCCATTTCGTCCGAATGGGGCGCTTTGTCGGACTGGTGGCGAATTGTGGCTGTTCCGATATCACGCCCGATCGCATGCGCGCCGATTACGCGCAGACCCTGGGAGGGCGCTATTCTGCGGCGGAGATCACGGCCATGAAGGGCTATGTGGACCTGGCGGCCTCCGAGCAATGGCAGAATCGTTCGCTGGTCTGCGCCGAGGTCTGCTCACAGGCCTGCATGGTGCAGTCGGTGGTGGAGCCGCTGGGGGGGCGTCGGGTTGCCGCTGTCGGCTGCCTGGTCAACGAGCGTGATCTGCATCTGACCGACGGTTCGCAACTTGACCAGCCGGGGTCGGGACGAGACTGAATTCATCTGTGTTCGTCAGTCATTTACGATCGGTTGATGCATGGAATGGACCTTTGTCATGCCTATGCGTTAGGATTAGATGTATGACGAAGGGATTATACGCTTTCGGGGTCTGACGGGGATGGCGAAATGAATGATTTGGCGGGCACCTTGGCGCCAAAGGTGGGGGGGCGTCTGGTCAAATTGCCGAGTCGATCCGTCGGCTGGGGTGTGGACCAGATTCTTCGCCAGTCCTCCTTCGTCCCCCAGTTGACGGTTTGGCGTCCCAACAAGGACCGGCTGCAGGTGCTGCTGGTGGAAGACGAGCCCGGCGACGCCAAGCTGGTGGAATTCGCGTTGCGGATGTCCTCCGCGCCGCTGTTCCTGGTCGCCCATGTCACCACCCTGGCGGCCGCCATCGCCCATATCGCCAGTGGTGCCGAGGTGGATGTGGTGCTGCTGGATCTCAGCCTGCCGGATTCTTCGGGGATTTCCACGGTGTCGCGCATGCAGGAGGCGGCGCCCAAGACGCCGCTGATCATCATGACCGGCATGGACGATCCGCGTTTCGCCACCTATGCGCTGGAGGTCGGCGCCCAGGACTATCTGATCAAGAGCGATGATCCCGAAAAGACGGTGGGACGCGCCATTCGCTATGCCATTTCCCGCATGGCCAGCCAGTTGGAGCGCCAGGCCCTGATCGAGCGCATCGCGGATCAGCAGCGCCATCTGGTGGAGGAGGTGGAGGCCGCCCGGCGGATGCAGTTCGATCTGCTGCCGCGCCCCGAGCGCGTCGATCCCCGGCTGGAGGAAATGGGCATCGAGGTCGAGGCCTTTTTCGAACCGTCTTCCGGGATTGGCGGCGATCTGTGGGGGTGTATGGATTGCGGCGACAACCGCATGAGCTTCTACAGTTTCGACTTCAGCGGCCATGGAATCGGTGCCGCCCTGAACGTCTTCCGGCTGCATGCCCTGATCAGCGACCACTGGGATCCCAGGCTGAAGCCGGGCTTTCTGCTGAAGATCCTGGGGATGGCGCTGCGCGGCCTTTTGGGTCGCGGCCAATTCGCCACCATGTTTATCTGCACGGTGGATACCGAGCGGGGCGAGATCGAGTGGGCCTCGGCCGGAGCACCGGCCCCCGTGCTGCTGACGGGGGGCGATTTCCGTTTCCTGGACGCCAGCGGCGTTCCCCTCGGGCTCAGCCGCACGCCGGAATATTCCGAGCATCGCGAGGAATTTCCGCCGGGCGCCAGCTTGCTCATGTACAGCGACGCCATTACCGATGCGCCGGTGGGCGATGAAAAGACTTTTGGCGAAGAAGGGTTAGGGCGTCTGATGCGCGATATCCTGGGCGCTGATGGCGGGCTTCGGGTTGAACATCTGATCGACGGTTTGTACGAACGGGTCCGGACGCCCTTGGAGGACGACCTGACCGCGGTCTGCATCCGGCGGCTTGGAGGCTGACCATGGTTGCTCGGACCTCATCCGGATTGGATGCCGTCTCCATTTGCAGTCCACAGCGGCCCCTCACCCTTGTCTGTCAGGGGGGGGGCACGGAGGATGTGGGGGCGCAATGCGCCGCCCTTGGATTGCGGTTGGCGAGTATTCCCGAAGGGGTGGACGGTGATCTCCTGCTGATGGGCAACGCCGACGAGGCCAATGTGCGCGCCGGTTTGGCTTCGCCTTATGGCGGGTTCATCGAATTGGGTGTCGAGGGATTGCTGGGGGTGGGGCTTCGCTGTTTCGAGACGGCTCGCGCGGGCGGTCTGGCCTTGTCGCTGAAGACCAGTTCGGTCTATGCGCTGAGCACCCTCGAACTGGTCAGCCAGGCCATCCGGACCAATCCGCTGCTGGCGGCGGGCGAAGCGGCCGATTTCGTCGATATCTGCCTGGGCGAGGCTATCAGCAATGCCGTGATGCACGGCAACCTGGATGTTCCCGCCCATCTGCGGATCAACTCCAAGGGCTTCCAGCTGTTCCGGCAGGTGATGCAGGAACGTTTGGCTGATCCGGTCCTGGCCTGCCGCCGGATCGAAATCAATGTGGTTCCCCGGGGCAACGGCTACATTTCCGTGCTGGTTTCGGATCAGGGGCGCGGCTTCGACCTGGCCGAGCAGCTTAGCCGAACCGTGGATTGCGATGCCAAGCGGGGCCGCGGGCTCGGCCTGATCAACCGGATCTGCTCGTCCTTGCTGACCGAGGACGGCGGACGAACACTTGTGATGACATTTGCGAAATGATGGCGATATATGGCGCTGTGCGTGCACGCGCCAGGGTGGAATGGTGAAGGAGGTGGATTATGCAATTTCGCGTCAAGGATGATGGCGCCACTGTCCATGTCTCGCTGGAAGGGCAGTTGAACTTCGCGGCCAATGAGGACTTCCAGGCGCTGCTGAGCCAGTTGGGTGCCTTCAAGAACAAGAAGGTGATCTTCGACATGACCGCGCTCAGCCATATCGATTCGGTCGGCTTGGGCCTTCTCTACATCGCGCGCGAGGACATGAGCGAGGCGGGGTCCACGGTGGTCCTGGCCAATCCGCGCGACAATGTGCTGCGGATGCTGCAACTGACCGAGGCTCACAAGACCTTCGAAATCCAGCGCTGATTTCCGACGAAACTGGAGCGAGCGAGCATGTCCAGGGCGGTTTGGCAAAGCCTGCGTTTGCGGCAGCGGTTCATGATCGCGGTCGGGCTTGGCGTTATCGTCATGGCGACCCTTATTGTCGTGTTCATTGCCCGCTTCGAGGAGCAGGCCCTGGAGCGCAAGCTTCACGAGCTCAGCGTCAACGAGATGACCTCGCTGCACGCCCTGATCCTCAATGTCATGGCCACCCGTCCCGAGGATGCCGACAATATCGGCATCAAGGTGTTCAACAAGTGGTTCGACAGCCGTAACATCCATTACGCGGGCAAGGTCTGGAGCGTGTGGGGGCCCAAGGTCGCCGCCCATATGAAGGAGGCCGAGCCCGAGCGCCAGCCCAAGAGCGCCCAGGATGACATCGACCAGGAGGCCCTGGTCAGCGGCAAGCCGGTGGGGCGCATGGTCGGGGGATACTATCGCTATGCCATGCCCATCGTGCTCGGCGTCACCGACGGCGCCAAGGACGAGGTCTGTTATGCCTGTCACGGCGGTATGGGCATGCAGGATGGCGATGTCATCGCCGTGCTGTCGTCGTCGCTGTCCAATGCCGAGGAAAAGGCCGAGCTGAACAAGGTGCTGATGGCGCTGATCGGCTTCGGCCTGGGAGCGACGGTCCTGTCCGTCTTCGGCATCCGCTCCATTCTGACCCGGGTGATCACCCGCCCCATCGGCCGCATGACCACCCTGATGGCCAAGCTGGCCGACGGTGATACCTCGGTGGAGATCGAGGCGATCGAGCGCAATGACGAGGTCGGCGACATGGCCCGCACCGTTCAGGTGTTCAAGGAGCACATGCTGGACGCCGACCGCCTCCGTGCCAGCCAGGAGGAGGATCGCATCCGCGCTGCCCACGACCGCGATCTGGCCATGCGCCAGATGGCAGACAGTTTCGAAGGCACCGTCAAGGCCAAGGTGGCCGAGGTGGAGGCCTCGACCTCCGGTATCCGGGGCACCGCGCACTCCATGGCCAATCGCTCGGAAAAGAGCGGCGGCCGGTCGCTGGAAGTGGGCGAGGCGGCGGAAATCACCACCGAGCGCGCGGCCGCCGTGTCCGAGGCCACGCGCAAACTGGCCCTGTCCATCAATGAGATCGCCCAGCAGGTGGGTGAATCCAGCCGGATCGCCCAGCAGGCGGTCAGCGACGTCAATACCACCGCCAGCCAGATGACCGGCCTGTCGCAGGCGGTCCAGGCCATCGGCAATGTGGTGCAGTTGATCAACGACATCGCCGCCCAGACCAATCTGCTGGCGCTCAACGCCACCATCGAGGCCGCCCGGGCCGGCGAGGCGGGCAAGGGCTTCGCCGTGGTGGCCAACGAGGTCAAGAACCTGGCCAACCAGACCGCCAAGGCCACCGAGGAAATCTCGGTCCAGGTGGCGGCGGTGCAGGGCTCGACCCGCGAGATGACCGCCAGCATCCAAGGCGTGGTGGAGATCATCCGCACCATCGATAGCATCTCCAGCGCCATCGCCACGGCGGTGCAGCACCAGGAGAGCACCACCCACGACATCGCCTCCAATATCGACGAAGTCGCCCATCAGGCGGGTGAGGTGTCGCGCAGCGTCACCGACCTGTCCAAGGCCTCGGCCATGAGTTGCGCCGGAACCATCCGGGTGATCTGGAGTGCGAAGAATCTGGCCAGGGTGGTGGAGGAACTCAGCCACGAGGCCGAACAGTTCCTGGTTTCCGTTCGCGGGAAATAAGGGTGGACTCAAAGCCGCATCGGGAAGGTGGATTCCGCCCCGGATGCTGATATAGGGTGAAGACCTGAGATGGTTGCCGCGTTACTATGCGGCAAAGGTGAATTCCGCATTTTGCATCGACACGGTCAGAGCATCAGGGGAGAAGCCATGGGCTCGCGGCGGATGTTGGTGTTGGCGGCGCTGCTGGCGCTGTGGCCGGGCTTGTCCGCCCAAGCCGCATGCTCGGTGCGTCCGTCGACCTCCTCCGATCTCGCAGAATGTTCCGTCGCCGCCAAATCCGGCGATGCGGTGGCGGCACTGTTGCTTGGCGACGCCATGGCCGACATTTCGACCCGGCTTTATGATCCGCTGGCCGCCGCCGGATGGTGGGACCAGGCAGCCCAGGGCGGCAGCAGCGTGGCCTTGCGGCGCCTGTTCGATGCCTATTGGTATGGTCGCGGGGTGGACAAGGATGTTGCCAGGGCCCGTGGCTATCTGGACCGGGCGGCGGCCGAGGGGGCGCCCTGGGCGCGGCTGACCCGGGCCCTGCTGCTGGAAAATGAGAACAAGGGCGAGGCCGCCGAGCTTTATACCGCCCTGGCGGCCGAAGGGAATTGTCTGGCCCAACTGCGGCTCGCCCATGGCCATGACCGGGGCGGCTGGCTGGAGAAAAATCCGGCCCAGGCCTATTACTGGGCCAATGTGGCCGCGGCCAGCGCCCGCGCCCAGGGGCGGGCGGAGGGCCATCCCCTGTTCGAAAACCGTTTTCATTACGGTGATTGTTCGACCGAGTCCTATTTCTTCCGGCAGGAATCGGGTAAGGCCTTGCCCGCCGACCTGCGGCAGAAGGTGGACGCTTCGGCGGCGTCCTGGCGTCCCGGCCGCCTTCCCGAGCGGCAGGGACCGGTGGAAGTCCCGGCGGCCCTGGGGGTCGCCCCCGCCGGTCAGGGAGCCACGAGCGTAACCGCGCCGCGCCTGCCGGCCTGGCAACCGCTTCCGGCCGCGCTGCGCCGCGCTCCCGGCCGGGGGCAGGTGGGCGCCGAGGAGGTGTTCGCCACCGTTGGCCGTTCGGTCCATGTGGTGGTGGCCGCCCGCACCGAGGAGGACGTCAAGGCCAACCGGGTCCGCTTCGGCTCGGCGGTGGCCATGGACGAACGGACCCTGCTGACCAATTGCCATGTCATCGAGGAAATGGCGGTGATCTGGCTGCGCAAGGGCAATCAGATGATCAGGGCGACTCCGGCGGGCGGCGACGGTCAGACCGACCGCTGCCTGCTGACCGTCTCGCCGGGGCGCCTGTCGGCGGTGCCCGGCGTCAGAGCCTGGGAAGATCTGAGGGTGGGGGAAACCGTCTATTCCATCGGTGCCCCCAAGGGGCTGGAGGCGACCCTGGGCCAGGGATTGGTTTCCGGCCTGCGCGCCATCAAGGGCGTCCGCTATGTCCAGACCACGGCTCCCATCTCGGCGGGATCATCGGGGGGCGGCCTGTTCGACGCGGCGGGCAATCTGGTGGGAATCACCACCTTCCACCTGCGCGATGCCGACGGCCTCAACTTCGCCATCGCGGCGGAGGAATATTTCCGCTGATCAAACGTCCTTGGCGGTTCCGGCGGGCGGCAGCGGCCAGCGCAGGCTGAGACTGTCCGAGACCGGAGTGGCACCCTTCCCCGCCAGCCCGGGGGCGGGGGGAATGCGGGCGGGGAAGAACGGGCTTTCCGGTTCCACCGCGCTGGCGAAGGCCTCGGCCGCGCTCATCGGCGCCACATGGGCGACCACGGCGGCCACCGCCTCGGTGGTGGCATTGCTCGGCGGAGCCTTGGCGGCGGCCAGGCTGGGGGCGGTTTCGGCCACGGAATCGCGATCGGGGCGGGGAAGCGGGCGCGGCGGCAAGGCTCCGGCGCTGGCCAGCAGGGCGGGCTTGCCCGCATCGGCGTGGTCGTCGCCCAATGCGGTCTTGAAGCGGGCCTGCACCGTCTTGTACAGCCCCGCCACGGTCCCGGCTTTTCCGAAGACATCGGGATTGGCCCGGGCGGCGTCGGGCAGCAGCGAGCGGGCGGAATGCCGTGGATTGTCCTCCATGCCCTCGATGACGCGGGCGGCGCCGCCCGCGCCCAGGAAGTGGGCGAGATAGAGGTCGGAAGCGGTGGCGGCGCGGCCCAGCCGACGTTCCAGCACCTTGGCGTTATCCTTGGCGAACTCGGCGGCCATGATCGAGGACAGCTTGGGATCCTTGCGTAGGTCCAGGATGGCCTTCTTCAGGGCCTTGTCCTTCACATCCAGTTTCCCGTCCTCGCCTTTGACAATGGCGGCGGCCTCGGCATCCAGCCCATGCTCGGCGCCGTGGCGCTTGATCATGTCCAGCCAGGTCGGCGTGGTGAACTGGAACAGCCCGGCGGCGGAAGACCGCTTGTTGCGGGCCTGGGGATCGAGGCCGCTTTCCTGGGTGGCCTGGGCCAGCAGGTAATTGAATGACACGCCGGTGGTGTCGGCGGCCTCGCGGATGCCGGAAACCACATGACCGCCTTGGCGCGGTTCGGGGGTTTCGGTACGGATCACATCGGTGGTGGGGCTCTGCATGGGATGCCTCGGACTGCGACCTGGAGCCACTATAGCAGCAAAAGGTTACCAAGAATCGACTCGATCCGCGCGGTGTTCCGCCGGGGGGGCTTTTCGGCGACTCTTTCACTTGACGGGGGGGGGCTGGATAAATAGGATGCCGCCTCTCCCGGGAGACCGGTGTACGGCCATGGCCGAATTCTGGGTTTCTTTTGGGGGAGAGACAATAATTTCAACGCCGAACGGGTCGGCGACCGGAACCCGAATAAAACCCCGGTGGAAAAGCCGCCGGCGGTTTTTTCTTGGTTGCGTCGATTCGTGTGAAGGGAAAGTGACTGAATGCCCACGATCAATCAATTGATCCGTAAGCCGCGCCAGCCCGTGGCGGCGCGCAACAAGGTCCCCGCCATGGAGGCCTGCCCGCAGAAGCGCGGCGTGTGCACCCGCGTCTACACCACGACGCCGAAGAAGCCGAACTCGGCCCTTCGTAAGGTCGCCCGTGTGCGCCTGACCAATGGCTTCGAAGTGACCAGCTACATTCCGGGCGAAGGCCACAACCTTCAGGAACACTCGGTGGTGATGATCCGCGGCGGTCGTGTGAAGGATTTGCCGGGCGTTCGCTACCACATCATTCGCGGCACTCTGGACACCCAGGGCGTCAAGGATCGCCGTCAGCGCCGTTCGAAGTATGGCGCGAAGCGTCCGAAGTAAGGAGTAGATACAGATGTCCCGTCGTCACGCTGCCGAGAAGCGCGAGATCACTCCCGACGCCAAGTTCGGTGATTTTGTCGTCGCCAAGTTCATGAACTGCCTGATGCTGGATGGCAAGAAGTCCGCCGCCGAGGCCATCGTCTATGGCGCCCTGGACAAGATCCAGGCCAAGACCGGCCAGGACCCGCTGAAGGTCTTCCACGAGGCCCTGGACAACGTCAAGCCGGCCCTGGAAGTCCGTTCCCGCCGCGTCGGCGGCGCCACCTATCAGGTTCCGGTCGAAGTCCGCACCGACCGTCGCCAGGCCCTGGCGATCCGTTGGCTGATCGACTACTCGCGCAAGCGGTCCGAGACCACCATGATCGACCGCCTGTCCGGCGAACTGCTGGATGCCGCCAACAACCGCGGTGCCGCCGTGAAGAAGCGTGAAGACACGCATCGCATGGCGGAGGCCAACAAGGCCTTCTCGCACTATCGCTGGTAACCTCGAGCTCCGAGTAGACACACAATGGCCCGCACGACGCCTCTCGAACGGTATCGCAATATCGGCATCATGGCCCACATCGATGCCGGTAAGACCACGACCACCGAACGCATCCTTTACTACACCGGCAAGTCCTACAAGATCGGCGAAGTGCACGAAGGCACCGCCACCATGGACTGGATGGAGCAGGAGCAGGAGCGCGGCATCACCATCACTTCCGCCGCGACCACCGCGTTCTGGCGCGATCACCGCGTCAACATCATCGACACCCCCGGCCACGTGGACTTCACCATCGAGGTGGAGCGTTCGCTCCGCGTGCTCGACGGCGCGGTGACCGTGTTCGATTCGGTGGCGGGCGTCGAGCCCCAGTCCGAGACGGTGTGGCGCCAGGCCGACAAGTACGGCGTGCCGCGCATTTGCTTCGTCAACAAGATGGACCGCATCGGCGCCAACTTCTATCGCTGCGTCGATATGATCGTTGACCGCCTGGGCGCCCGTCCGCTGGTGGTGCACCTGCCCATCGGCGAGGAAAGCAACTATGCCGGTCTGGTGGATCTGGTGCGCAATACCGCCGTGATCTGGAAGGACGAGAGCCTGGGCGCCGAGTTCGAGGATCGTCCCATCCCCGCCGATCTGGTGGAGAAGGCGGCCGAGTACCGCAAGCAGCTCATCGAAATGGCCGTCGAAATGGACGACGACGCCATGGAAGCCTATCTGGAAGGCAACGAGCCCGACGAAGAGACTCTGAAGAAGTGTATCCGCAAGGGCACCATCTCCATGACCTTCGTGCCGGTCCTGTGCGGTTCCGCCTTCAAGAACAAGGGCGTGCAGCCCCTGCTCGACGCGGTGATCGACTTCCTGCCGTGCCCGCTGGACATCCCGGCCATCAAGGGCATCAAGTACGGCACCGAGGACGAGATCGCCAAGCATGCCACCGACGACGAGCCCTTCGCCGGTCTGGCCTTCAAGATCATGAACGATCCCTTCGTCGGCTCGCTCACCTTCGTGCGCATCTATTCCGGCGTGGTGGAATCGGGCAGCTACATCCAGAACACCGTGAAGGACAAGCGCGAGCGCGTCGGCCGCATGCTGCTGATGCACGCCAATTCGCGGGAAGAAATCAAGGAAGCGCGCGCCGGTGACATCGTCGCCTTCGCTGGCCTCAAGGACACCACCACCGGTGACACCCTGTGCGATCCCACCCCCAGCTCGCTGGTGGTTCTGGAGCGCATGGAATTCCCCGAGCCGGTGATCGAAGTGGCCGTCGAGCCCAAGTCCAAGGCCGACCAGGAAAAGATGGGCATCGCGCTGGCTCGCCTGGCCGCCGAGGATCCGTCCTTCCGCGTGACCTCCGATGCCGAATCCGGCCAGACCGTGATCAAGGGAATGGGTGAACTCCATCTCGAAATCATCGTCGACCGCATGAAGCGCGAGTTCAAGGTCGAGGCCAATGTGGGCGCGCCGCAGGTGGCGTATCGCGAGACCATCTCCAAGGTCTACGAGTGCGACTACACCCACAAGAAGCAGACCGGCGGCTCGGGCCAGTTCGCCCGCGTCAAGATCAAGTTCGAGCCCGGCGAGACCGGAAGCGGCTTCGTCTTCGAGAACAAGGTGGTCGGCGGTTCGGTTCCCAAGGAATACGTTCCCGGCGTCGACAAGGGCATCCGCTCGGCCATGGACAATGGCGTGATCGCGGGCTTCCCCATGATCGACTTCAAGGCCACCCTGGTGGACGGCGCCTATCACGACGTCGACTCCTCGGTGCTGGCCTTCGAAATCGCCTCGCGCGCCGCCTTCCGTGAAGGTATCGCCAAGGCGGGTCCGAAGCTGCTCGAGCCGATGATGAAGGTGGAAGTGGTCACCCCCGAGGACTATCTCGGCGACGTGATCGGCGACCTGAACAGCCGTCGTGGCCAGGTCAACGACATGGACCAGCGCGGCAATGCCCGCGTCATCACCGCCATGGTGCCGCTGGCCAACATGTTCGGCTATGTGAACACGCTGCGCTCCATGTCCCAGGGACGTGCCCAGTACAGCATGCATTTCGACCACTATTCGGATGTGCCCCAGAACGTGTCGGATGAAATCCGCGCGAAGCTGGCTGGTTAAATTCGACGCTATTCGAGACCGGAGTAAGAGACGATGGCTAAGGCTAAATTCGAGCGCAACAAGCCGCACTGCAACGTCGGGACCATTGGTCACGTTGACCACGGCAAGAC
>NZ_LWQT01000048.1 GCF_001650715.1 Paramagnetospirillum marisnigri
TCTTATGAATCACGCAAACTTGCTCTTGGGAACCCCAAAAAACCGCCCGTAGCTAAAATATGCCAAAGTAGTGCTAGAACTCCACGTCGCGCGCGCTCGCCACCAGCCGCTCACCATCGCCCTCATCCTGCGGCAGTGCCAGGAGATGCTCGGCGAAGGACGGGGTTGTCGCTGAATGCCGCTGGGTCAGACGCTCGAAATCCGCCACCGACAGCACCACCACGGCAGGCTTTCCGTGCCGGGTCACCGTCTGAGGCCGCCCGTGCAAGGCGGCATCCACCACCGCGCTGAAGCTGTTCTTGGCATCCTGCAAGGACCAACGCGGCTCGGGCATGACTGATTCCTGGCCAGTTCAACTAGCCAGAATGTGGAGACCGCTTGCCCGGCTGTCAAGGCATCCCGGCTGTTACCATCGGTTACCGAAATGGAACCGACGAAAAGCCTGCCAAGCGGTATAAATGAGGACATGGAACCCAATGCCCATATCCTGGTGGTCGACGACGACCGCGAAATCCGCGACCTGGTGGCCCGTTTCCTGACGCGGCACGGCTTGCGGGTGAGCACGGCCAAGGACGGAGCAGAGATGCGCCGCCTGCTCGACGAGCGCCGCATCGACCTGATCGTGCTGGACCTGATGCTGCCGGGCGAGGACGGGCTGAGCCTGACCCGCTCGCTGCGCGCCGCCCGCTCGGCCATTCCCATCGTCATGCTGACCGCCATGGGCGAGGATACCGACCGCATCGTCGGACTGGAGATGGGAGCCGACGACTATGTGGCCAAGCCGTTCAACCCGCGCGAATTGCTGGCCCGCATCAAGGCGGTGCTGCGTCGTGCCCAGCCCGGCCCCGAGGATGGCCCCGCCCCACCCCATGGCAGCCGCCTTGGCTTCGACGGCTGGGTCCTGGACCTGGGCACCCGCGACCTGACCTCGCCCGATGGCGTCATGGTGGCGCTGTCGGCGGGGGAATTCAGCCTGTTGCAGGTCTTCGTCGAGCATCCCCGCCGGGTGCTGTCGCGCGACCAGTTGCTGGACTTCGCGCGCGGCCGCTCGGCGGTGCCCTTCGACCGCAGCATCGACATCCAGGTCAGCCGCCTGCGCCGCCGCCTGGGCGACGACGCCAAGGACCCGCAATTGATCAAGACGGTGCGGGGCGGCGGCTATCTCTTCACCGCCGAGGTGGACAAGGCATGAGCATGCGAGTCATCCCCGACAGCGTGCTGGGCCGCACCGCCCTGGTGCTGGTGGCGGCCTTGCTGCTGTCGGCTGCGGCGGCCATGGGCCTGTTCGCCGCCCAGCGCCAGGAGGCGCTGACCAATATCGGCGGGCGCAACGCCGCCGAGCGGGTGGGCGGCATGATCGCCCTGATGGAACAGACCCCGCCCGAGTCCCGTCACGCCACCCTGCACAACCTGGAAACCCCGCGCTTCCGGGTGGGCTGGGGCATCGCCCCCATCGTGGTCGATGACGAGACCATTGGGCTGGCCGCCTATGTCCGTTCGGTGCTGGAAAAGGGGCTGGAGGGCCGCGAGATCCGCATCTCCACCCAACCCGCCCCGCCCGGCGGCCCCAATACCGGCCTGCGTGGTGGCGGGCGGGGTGGCGGTGGAGGCGGCGGCCATATGGGGGGCGGCGGGTTTCATCCTCCGGCTCCGGCATTGCGCATCGCGGTGCGCCTGAATGACGGCAGCTGGCTCAACGTGCTGGCCCCGTTCGAGTTCGGCGATTCGCTGTGGCGGCCGCGTTTCGTGCTGCCCCTGCTGCTGGCGCTGGTGCTGGTCACCGCCGCCGCGCTGTGGGCGGTGCGCAAGGCCACCCTTCCCTTCGCCGCCTTCGCCGCCGCCGCCGAGCGCCTGGGCGTCGACGTGGCGGCTCCGCCGCTGAAGGAGGACGGCCCGCGCGAGGTGCGCCAGGCCGCCCAGGCCTTCAATATCATGCAAGGCCGCATCGCCCGCATGGTGCAGGACCGGACCCAGATGCTGGCCGCCATCAGCCACGACCTCAAGACCCCCATCACCCGCCTGCGGCTGCGCGCTGAATTCATGGAGGACGATGAGCAGCGCACCAAGATGCTGGCCGATCTGGAGGAGATGGAGGCCATGATCGCCGCCACCCTGGCCTTCGCCCGCGACGACGCCACCAGCGAGCCCCGCATCCGCCTCGACCTTGCCGCCATGGTCCAGGGCATGGCCGACGACCTGGAGGATCTGGGCACACGCTGCACCTATGACGGCCCCTCCTCGCTGGTGATCGAAGCCCGCCCGGCGGCGCTGAAGCGGGCCTTGGGCAATCTGGTGGACAACGCCATCAAATACGGCGGCTGCGCCCGCCTCGCCCTGACCCGGGGAGGAGGCGAGATCACCCTGACCATCAATGATGACGGCCCTGGCATCCCCGAGGCGGATTTCGAACGGGTCTTCGCCCCCTTCGTACGCCTGGAGGCCTCGCGCTCGCGCGATACCGGCGGGTCCGGCCTCGGCCTGGCGGTGGCCCGCGCCGCCATCCGCGCCCATGGCGGCGATATCCGCCTCGCCAACCGCCCCGAGGGCGGCCTCAGGGTCACGGTGAGCCTGCCCATCTCCTGACCCCATCCTTTTCTCGGGCTTGCCGCACCCGGCGGCCTCGGGCAAGGTTGTGGTATGACCACTTCACTTTCCGCCGCCGAGACGAAGAAGGGCGTCATCTTCGCCCTGGCCGCCTATGGCAGTTGGGGGCTGTTTCCCGCCTTCTGGCGGCTGATGGCGGAACTGCCGCCGCCCGAGGTTCTGGCCTATCGCGTGGTTTGGACCCTGGTGATGGTCTTGGTTCTGGTGGGGCTTGACCGCCGCTGGGGCGAGGTCCTGACACTGTTGGGCAAGCGCCGCCAGGTGCTGATCCTGGCCGCCTCCACCTTATGCATCAGCACCAACTGGCTGGTGTTCATCTGGGTGGTGGGAAGTGGCAATGTGCTGGAAGCCAGCATGGGCTATTTCCTCAACCCACTGGTCAATGTGGGCCTGGGCGTCCTGGTGCTGGGCGAGCGGCTGCGGAAGATGCAGTGGCTGGCGGTCGCCATCGCCGCCGCCGGGATCGTCCATCTCAGCCTCAGTACCGGCACGCCGCCCTGGGCGGCGCTGTTCCTGGCCGCCACCTTCGGCGTCTATGGGCTGCTGCGCAAGATACTGCCGGTGGCGCCGCTCACCGGGCTGGCGGTGGAAACCGCGCTGATGCTGCCCTTCGCCCTGGCCTATCTCGGCTGGCGCCTGGCCGAGGGTGCGCCGTTCATGGGCGGCAGCTGGCCCCTGGCGACGGCCTTGCTGGCCTGCGGCCCGGTTACCGCCCTGCCGCTGCTCTGGTTCGCGGCGGCCGCGTCGCGCATGCGCTATTCCACCCTGGGCTTCTTCCAGTATCTGGCGCCCACCGGTCATTTCCTGCTGGCGGTGCTGGCCTATGGCGAAAACGCCGAGGCCGCCCGGATGCTGGCTTTCGCCGGCATCTGGACGGCCATCGCGCTGTATTCGGCCGATAGCTGGGCCTTCGCTAGACGAAATAGGTCCGAAGCGGGGCGAAGCCGTTGAAGTTCACCGCCGAATAGCTGCTGGTATAGGCGCCGGTGGAGAGAATGCGCACCTTGTCGCCCACCTTGAGCGACAACGGCATGCGATAGCCGCACTTCTCGTAGAGGATGTCGGCGGAATCGCAGGTGGGACCCGCCAGGGCGACGGGGCCGGTCTCGTCGTTCTCGTAGGGGGTCTCGATGCGGTACTTGATGGCCTCGTCCATGGTCTCGGCAAGGCCGCCGAACTTGCCCACGTCGAGATAGACCCAGCGCACATCCTCGTCGTAGCTCTTGCGGCTGATCAGCACCACCTCGGCCTCCAGCACGCCGGAATTGCCGACCATGGAGCGGCCCGGCTCGATGATCATGGTGGGCAGGTTGTTGCCGAAATGCTTGGTCATGGCGTGCATGATGGCGTCGGCATAGCGGTCCATGCCGGGAATGTCGGTGCGGTATTTGGTGGGCAGGCCGCCGCCCAGATTGATCATGCGCAGCTCGATCCCGCTGGCGGCCAGCTCGGTGAACAGCATGGCGGTCTTGCCCACCGCGATATCCCACTGGGACAGGTCGGTCTGCTGGCTGCCCACATGGAACGAGATGCCATAGGGGTCGAGGCCCAGTTCACGGGCGCGCACCAGCAGGTCGCGGGCCATGTCGACCTCGCAGCCGAACTTGCGCGACAGCGGCCATTCGGCGCCGTCGCAGGTCATCAGGATGCGGCAGAACACCCGGGCGCCGGGGGCGGATTCGGCCAGCTTCTCCAGCTCGGCCTCGGAATCGAAGGCGAACAGGCTGACGCCCTTGGCATGGGCATAGGCGATGTCGCGCTGCTTCTTGATGGTATTGCCGAAGGAGATGCGCTCGGGCGCCGCCCCGGCGGCCAGGCAGAGATCAATCTCGCCCGGGCTGGCCACGTCGAAATTGGAACCCAGCCCGGTCAGCAGCGCCACGATCTCGGGCGCCGGATTGGCCTTGACGGCATAGAAGACCTCGGCCACCGGCAGCCAGTGGCGGATATCCTCGTAATTCTGTCGGACGACATCGAGGTCGACCACCAGGCAGGGGGTGGCGGGCTGAACCTCTTCCAGGAAACGGGCAATCTTGGCGGTCATGGGGGTACTCCAAACGGACCGGATGGTCTTTCGGCTTGCGGCCGGATAGGCGGTGACGGCCCCGTCCCATTCCCTCGGCGAGGGGACAGGCGGTCCATCGGTGACGACACATCGGGGGGTGTCGTCAGGCCCGTTTGAGCGTACTTCGGACGTCGGACCACAGCAGGGCCCAGCCCAGCCGAGGAACGGGTTCCGAATAATGCGAAGACAAGGAATCGGACGCCGCCAAAGCGTGCCGGGCAATCGAGTTCATAAGATTTCCTCCAAGCACCGGGGGCTTTCACCCCGCCTGCACCCGGAAGACGCCTTTGACGTCGTTGCCTGACCGATATGGTCAGAGGCACGTGCGCTGTACGTCTGTCCTGAGGCCGCTATATACGCGGTTTTCACCGGATGAAAAGCGGAAATCTCGTCACGGGAAAATTTTGTGCCCGCCCCGGAACTCGTCCGCGCCAGGAGCCATCCCGGCCGCGGAAAACCCATCAAATGACGCAAACGCCTTAGGATTGAATATATAGAAGCGATGGCCAACCTCGCAAGTCAGGCGCCATTTCACTATAGTGCGGCACGAAATATCGGCAAATAATCATAGCAATTTGATTGGGTATGAAACCGAACTTCGCCACGACATGGACACGCAGCAGGCTCGAAATGCGGCTGATCGCCGTAATTCTTGGCTGCATGCTATTGCCGACTGTTGTGCTGGGATGGATTGCCTATGACGCCGTCACCGCCAGCATCACCAACGAACGGACTCATATCGTCGGCGCGGTGGCGTCGTCGAAACGGGATCAACTGGTCACCTTGCTGCACCGCACGCGGACCCGGGCCGAAAGCTTTCTGGCCGATGTGGGCGCCCGCTGCGATGCGCCGAACCGGGCCGACCGGGCCCGCTGCATATCGGATTCGCTGAAGCTGTTCATCCGCAGTGAACAGGCGGTGGGCGCGGTGCTTCACATGCCGCAGTTCGACGTGGAGTTCAGCCAGGGCGCCGCCCCGGTTCCGCTTGCCGCCCTACCGACGCCAATGCCGAACCAGATCGCGTTCATGCTGCCGACGCCCGAGGGGCAGCCGCGCCAATACGTGGTCAAGGCCCAATACAAGTCCGATGAATCGGCCATCGCCATCACCTTTCCCGCCAGCATTCTGCAGCCGGTCTTTTCCGGCCATCCCGACCTGGGCAGCGCGGGCGAGACCTTCCTGGCCGATGACCAGGGATTGTTCTTCACCCAGGCCCGCTATCCGTCGACACAGGGACACGGAGACCACCCCATCTCCGCCCGCCCCATGCGGGAATGCCTGGCGGGGCGCAGCAGCGAAACCCTGGACCTTGACTATCGCGACGTCCCCATTATTCACGGCTATCGCCTGGTCCCAGAAGTGGGCGGCGGTTGCATCATGGCCCATGCCGACCAGGCGGAAGCCTTCGCGGCACTGACAGAGCTGCATATCCGGTTGGCGAGTGTCGCCGCCGCGCTGCTGATCCTGGCCGCCCTGGCCGCCATGCGCATCGCCCGTTCCATCATCCGTCCGGTGACGGAATTGACCCAGGCCACCCGGGACTTCACCCTGGGCCGCGCATCCAGGCCCATCAACACCTCCGCCCCGGGCGAGTTGGGGGAGTTGGCCCGAGCCTTCGCCTCCATGCGCATTGCCGTCAGCGAGGGGAACCGCATCCTGCGGGCCTCGGTGCGCGAGGCCGAGGTGGCGAACCGCGCCAAGAGCGAGTTCCTGGCCAATATGAGCCATGAGCTGCGCACACCGCTCAACGCCATCATCGGTTTTTCCGAGGTGCTGCGCACCGGCATCATCGCGCCGGTCACCGGCAAGGTGAAGGATTACTGCGACGACATCCACACCGCCGGTCAGCATCTGCTGGCCATCGTCAACGATATCCTGGATATCGCCAAGATCGAGGCCGGGCATGTGGAATTGGAGCTTGAGCCGGTGGACATGGCCGATCTGGCCAAGAGCTGTCTGGCCATGATGAGCGCACGGGCCGAAGCGGCCGGGGTCAGCTTGCATCACGCGGGTCTGAGCGGCTTGCCGACGCTGCTGGCCGATCGCACCCGCCTGATGCAGATCCTGGTCAATCTGGTGGGAAATGCCGTCAAGTTCACCCCATCGGGCGGCAAGGTCACCCTTGCCGCCGTCCACGACCACGAAGTACTGCGCCTGACGGTCAGCGATACCGGCATCGGCATCCCGGCCGAGCATATCGACCGTATCACCGAGCCCTTCTATCAGGTGGAATCCTCCTCCAGCCGCAATCACGGCGGTACCGGACTGGGCCTGGCCCTGGTGCGCGAGATGGTGGACATGCATGACGGCCGCCTGCACATCGAAAGCGAAGTGGGCCGGGGAACCTCCGTCACCGTCACCCTGCCCTGGCGGACCGACGACACCCCCATGGCCCTGACCGGAAGCTGACGGCGCGTTGACAGGCCGAGTCCTGGCCCATAGTGTGCATATATCAGCGGCAAACTCTGGCTTTTGTCTCATGTCCGACACACTTTCCATCGCGCTTGCACAGATCAACCCCGTGGTGGGCGACGTGGCGGGCAATGCCCGCCTGATTCGCGACGCCCGCGCCAAGGCCGCCGAGATGGGGGCCGATCTGGTGGTCTTCGGCGAATTGTGCGTCTGCGGCTATCCGCCCGAGGATCTGGTCCTGAAGGGGGCCTTTCTCGACGCCTGCGAGGAGGTGGTGCACCAGTTGGCGGCCGAGACCGTCACCGGCCCGGCCATGCTGATCGGTTCCCCCTGGCGCATGACCGACCGCACCCATAATGCCGCCCTGCTGCTGGACCATGGCCGCGTCGCCGCCACCCGGCTGAAGCACCATCTGCCCAATTACGGCGTGTTCGACGAAGCCCGCGTCTTCACCCCCGGCCCCTCGCCGGGTCCCATCTCGTTCCGGGGCGTACGCCTGGGCGTGCTGATCTGCGAGGACATGTGGTTCGCCGACGTCGCCGAGACCCTGGGCGAGAGCGGCGCCGAAATCCTGGTGGTGCCCAACGGCTCGCCCTTCGAGGCCGACAAGGCGGGCATCCGCCAGGAGCACGCCCGCAACCGCGTCGCCGAAACCGGCCTGCCGCTGATCTACGTGAATCAGGTGGGCGGCCAGGACGAACTGGTGTTCGACGGCGCCTCCTTCGTGGTCAATACCAAGGGCGAGGTGGTCTGCGATCTGGCGCCCTGGGCCTCCGAGGTGGTTCTGACCCGCTGGACCCGCGAGGCCGATGGCTGGAATTGCGAAGGCCCCCGTGCCAAGCCGGTGTCGCGGCTGGAAGGCATCTATCAGGCCATGGTGGTGGGCCTGCGCGACTATGTGACCAAGAACCGCTTCCCCGGCGTGGTGCTGGGCCTGTCGGGCGGCATCGACAGCGCCATCTGCGCCGCCGTGGCGGTGGACGCGCTGGGCGCCGACAAGGTGTGGTGCGTCATGATGCCCTCGCCCTATACCTCCACCGAAAGCCTGGAGGACGCCGCCGCCATCGCCCGCCTGCTGAACGTGCGCCTGGACACCGTCACTATCGGCCCGGCCATGGCCGCCTTCGACACCATGCTGGCGCCGCTGTTCGCGGGACGCGAGGCCGACATCACGGAAGAGAACCTGCAGTCGCGCGCGCGCGGCATGACCCTGATGGGTATTTCCAACAAATACGGCCCCATGGTGCTGTCCACCGGCAACAAGAGCGAGATGAGCTGCGGCTACGCCACGCTGTACGGCGATATGTGCGGCGGCTATGCGGTGCTGAAGGACGTCTACAAGACCACCGTCTTCGCCCTGTCGTCCTGGCGCAACCATCACCGCCCGCCGGGCTGCCTCGGCCCCGAGGGAATGGTGATGCCCGATCGCGTCATCACCAAGCCGCCTTCGGCCGAACTCAAGCCCAACCAGACCGACCAGGACACCCTGCCGCCCTATGACGAGCTCGACGGCATCCTGGAATGCCTGATCGAGGGCGAGATGAGCGTGCCGGAAGTGGTGGCCAAGGGCTTCGACGACGCGGTGGTGCGCCGGGTCTGGCGCATGCTGGACCGCGCCGAATACAAGCGCCGCCAGGCCCCGCCCGGCGTCAAGGTCTCGTCGCGGTCCTTCGGCCGCGAGCGCCGCTATCCCATCACCAACGCCTTCACCTCGATCATATGAGCCCGGTTCTCCGTTTCGCCCCCAGCCCCACCGGCTTGCTGCATGTGGGCAATGCCCGCGTCGCCCTGATCAACTGGCTGTTCGCCCGCGTCCAGGGCGGCCAGTTCATCCTGCGGCTCGACGACACCGACCTGGAGCGCTCGACGGCGGAATTCGCCGATGCCATCCAGGAAGACCTCCGCTGGCTGGGCCTGGGCTGGGACCGGCTTGAGCGCCAGTCGGACCGGCTGGAGCGCTACGGGCGGGCCGCCGAGACCCTGAAATCCCAGGGTCGCCTCTATCCATGCTGGGAAACCGCCGAGGAACTGGACTACAAGCGCAAGCGCCAGTTGGCCCGGGGCAAACCACCGGTCTACGACCGCTCGGCCCTGGCGCTCGCGGCCGAGGACATCGCCAGGCTGGAAGCCGAGGGCCGCAAGCCCCACTGGCGCTTCAAGCTGGACCATGACGATGTGCGCTGGAACGACTGCGTGCGCGGCCCCAGCCATTACCACGGCGCCAATCTGTCCGACCCGGTGCTGATCCGGGGCGACGGCAGCTTCCTCTACACCCTGCCCAGCGTGGTGGATGATATGGACTTCGGCGTCACCCATGTGGTGCGCGGCGAGGACCACGTCACCAATACCGCGCCGCAGATTCAGCTGTTCCAGGCCCTGGGCGGAACGCCGCCCGCCTTCGCCCATCTGCCGCTGCTGACCGGGGCGGGTGGCGAGGGCCTGTCCAAGCGGCTGGGCTCGGGCTCGCTCCGGGACCTGCGCGACCGCGGCGTCGAGGCCATGGCGCTCAACTCGCTGCTGGCCAAGCTGGGCAGTTCGGACGCCATCGAGATCCGGCACTCTTTGGCCGACCTCGCCGCTGAATTCGCCTGGGACAAGTTCGGGCGCGGCACCCCCAAATTCGACCCCGCCGAGTTGGAGCGCCTGGACGCCCGCCTGCTGCACACCGCCAGTTTCGACGAGGTCGCCGACCGCCTGGACCTACCGGGCGCCGACGAGGGCTTCTGGCTGGCCATCCGCGCCAACCTGACCCAGTTGTCCGACGCCGCCCAATGGTGGGCCATCTGCCGCGCCGAACTGGCCCCCGTCATCGAGGACGCCGGTTTCACCGAGACCGCCGCCGGTCTGCTGCCGCCGGAACCCTGGGATGCCGGGACCTGGGCGGTGTTCACCGAGGCGGTCAAGCAGGCGACGGGGCGCAAGGGCAAGACCCTGTTCCATCCCTTGCGTCTGGCCCTGACCGGGCGCGAGAATGGACCGGAACTCAAGACTCTGTTACCTCTGATCGGACGGGCGCGGGCCGAGGCCAGGCTGCTGGGCCGCACCGCCTGATTTCCTTGCCGGAGTGTGATCTGTGCCGCTGGTTCTCTACAACACCCTGACCCGGACCAAGGACGTGTTCGAGCCGCTGGTCCCCGGCCATGTGGGCATGTATGTCTGCGGCCCCACCGTCTATGACCGCGCCCATATCGGCAATGCGCGCCCCGTCATCGTGTTCGACGTGCTGTATCGGCTATTGAAGACGCTGTATCCGTCGGTGCGTTACGTCCGCAACATCACCGACGTGGACGACAAGATCAACCAGCGCGCCAAGGAGTCCGGCGAGCCCATCTCGGCCATCACCGAGCGCACCACCGCCATGTTCCACGAGGATATGGCGGCGCTGAACTGCCTGCCCCCCGATATCGAGCCCCGCGCCACCGCCCATATCACCCAGATGATCGCCATGATCGAGCGGCTGATCGCCAGGGGCCATGCCTATGCCGCCGAGGGCCATGTGCTGTTCGCCGTGGGCTCCATGGCCGATTACGGCAAGCTGTCGCGCCGCTCGCAAGACGAGATGATCGCGGGCGCCCGGGTCGAGGTGGCGCCCTACAAGAAGGACCCCGGCGATTTCGTGCTGTGGAAGCCGTCGTCGGATGACCTGCCGGGCTGGGAGTCGCCCTGGGGGCGGGGACGGCCGGGCTGGCATATCGAATGCTCGGCCATGAGCCTGGAACATCTGGGCCAGACCTTCGACATCCATGGCGGTGGCCAGGACCTGGTGTTTCCCCATCACGAGAACGAGATCGCCCAGAGCACCTGCGCCAATGGCGCTCCCTTCGCCCGCTACTGGCTGCACAACGGCTGGCTGATGGTGGAGGGCGAGAAGATGTCCAAATCCCTGGGCAACTTCTTCACCGTGCGCGACCTGCTGGACAAGGCCGCCAGCGCGACCCAGGGGGGCGAGACCATCCGGTTGGCCATGCTGTCCACCCATTACCACCAGCCCTTCGACTGGACCGCCGAAGGGCTGAAGCAGGCCAGGACCACCCTGGACCGGCTCTATACCGCGCTGCGCGGCGTCGCCGACATCGACGCCAGCGGCCAGATGAGCGCCCCCATCGAGATGCTGGCGGCACTGAAGGACGACCTGAACACGCCGCTGGCCATCAGCCATCTGCACGAGTTGGCCTCCGCGCTCAACAAGGCCGCCACGCCCGAGGACAAGGCGCGAGCCAAGGGCCGCCTGCTGGCCTCGGCCCATCTGCTGGGCCTGCTGTTCCAGGACCCCGAGACCTGGTTCAAGGGCGACGCGGGCACAGGTCCCTCGGACGCCGAGATCGAGGCCGCCATCGCGGCGCGCACCAATGCCCGCAAGGCCAAGGACTTCGCCGAATCCGACCGCATCCGCGCCGAGTTGCTGGACCAGGGCGTGGTGCTGGAGGACGGCCCCCAAGGCACCACCTGGAAGCGGACATGATCCCATGAGCCGCGCCCCACTCACCGGCTGGAAGTTGGCGTGGCACGCGCTGACCTTCGTGCTGGTGGTGGCCTTGCTGATGGCCCCCGCCCTGTGGAACGGCTACCCGCTGGTCTATTACGACAGCGAGGATTACGTGGAGATGGCCTTCACGTTCGAGCCCATCATCTGGCGCATCATGACCTATGGGGTGTTCTGCACCATCGGACGGGTCTTCGGCACCCTGTGGGCCATTCCCCTGGTCCACGCCATCCTGGTGACCTGGATCCTGCACGAAGCGGTGATGGGCTTCATCGGCCGCTGGCGCCACATGGTGTTCCTGGGGGTCGGGCTGGCGGTGGCCCTGTTCACCGGCCTGCCCTGGGTGGCATCCCAAATCCTGGCCGACGTTTTCGCCGGGACCGCCGTGCTGGGGGTGGCGGTGCTGGCCTTCGGCGAGGGCCTGCAGCCCTGGCGGCGCTTCGCCGTGGCGGTGATCACCGCCGTCTCCATCTGCCTGCACATGTCCCATGTGGCAGTGGCGGCGGGCCTGCTGATCGTCATGATCCTGATCTGGGTCCTGTCCCGCGTCCTGCGGCGCATGCCCCGGCCGCGCATGCTGGCGGCCTGCCTGTCCCTGATCGGCGGCATCCTGCTGGTTCCAGCCACCCACTATGCCCTGATCGGCCGCGCCGTATTCAGCGAGTCCGGCCAGGTGCTGCAACTGGCCCTGTTCGTCCAGAACGGCATCGCCAAGATGTATCTGGACGAAGTCTGCCCCGCGGGGGCCGATCTGGAGATGTGCGAGCACAAGGACGAGCTGCCGCGCACCGCCGACGAATTCCTGTGGGGCGATTCGCCCTTCGACGAGATGGGCGGCTGGAAGGCCATGCATGACGAGTCGGGACGAATCGTCGCCGGCGCCATCCGCCGCTTTCCCCAGGAAGTCGCCACGGCCGCGGCGATCAATTTCGTGGAGCAACTGGACGCCATCGAAAGCGGCGAGGATCTGGTGCCCATGACCTGGCATTTCGTCAAGACCATGCTGCGGCGCTATCCCGACGAGTTCAAGGAATTCCGCTACGCCCGCCAGCAGCGGCGACCGCCCATCAACTTCAAGCCCATCAACGATTTCCAGGTTCCCATCAACCAGGCCGCCCAACTGGTGACCCTGGGCCTGCTGGCCCTGGCCTGGAAGCGTCGCGACCGCACCACCACCGGCCTCGCCCTGGTGGTCATCATGGCGCTGGTGGGCAACGCCATCGTCTGTGGCGCCCTGTCCAACCCCCATGACCGTTACCAGAACCGGATGGTCTGGCTGGCCCTGTTCACGGCGGTGGTGGGCGCGGTGCGCCTGGACCAGCGCTTCGCCGGACAACGCCGTGTCACCATCGTGGCCGAGAACAAGGCCCTGGCCGAGGAAGCCGCCGCCACCCAGTCACAGGGGTCGGCGGGAGGGGCATCTTGAGCGGGTGCTGCAGCGGATGCGTCCCGCCTCCCACCGACACCACCACGCCACGCTTCCGCCGGGCGCTGTGGGTCGCACTCGTCGTCAATGCCAGCATGTATCTGGTGGAAATGAGCGCGGGCATCGCCGCCGGATCGTCATCCCTGCAGGCCGACGCTCTGGATTTCCTGGGCGATGCCGCCAATTACGGGGTCGCCTTGTTCATCCTGGGCATGAGCCTGCGCCGCCGCGCCATGGCCTCGGTTCTGAAGGGCGCCACCATGGGAGCGTTCGGCCTGTGGGTGGTGGCAAACACCGTCTATCACCTGCTTCACGGCACCGTGCCGGAGGCCGGAGTCATGGGGGGAATCGGCGCCCTGGCCCTGGCCGCCAATGCCGGAGTCGCGGCCTTGCTCTACGCCTTCCGCGACGGCGACAGCAATATGCGCTCGGTGTGGATCTGCTCGCGCAACGACGCCATCGGCAATCTGGCGGTGCTGGCCGCCGCCAGCGGCGTCTTCGCCACCCAGGCAGGGTGGCCCGACCTGCTGGTGGCGGGAATCATGGCGGTGCTGGCCCTGTCGGGCGCCGCCCAGATCCTGCGCCTCGCCTTCGCCGAGTTGCGAACGGTCCCCGCCGGGGCTCAGTGACTGGTGCCGCTTGAGTAATTGATCTTGTTGAAGACGTTGTACTTGCCCACTGGCCGTTTCATGGGCAGACGGGCGCATTCCTCCAGGGTCTTGGCGTCGAACACGATCAGGGCGCCGTCGCCTTCCATCACCGAGATCAGCACCGTCTTGCCCCAGCGGTCGAATTCCGCATGCGCCGTGGTCTTGCCCGGCGCCGGGCGCAGCGTCCTGACGATTTCCAGGCTGTCCAGGTCGATGATCTGGATGGCGTCCTTGTCCTTGCCCATGGAAACATCGATCCAGGCATAGGGGCTGGTCTCGTGGCCGCGCATGAAGAAGCCCGGCCCCAGGGTGGGGATGCGCTTGACCGTTTTCCAGGTGGTCATGTCGATGACGCTGATCACCGCCTCCTTCAGATGCGGCGTCGCCATGTGGTCGCGGCCGTCCTTGCGGAAGATGATGCCCGAGCCGAGATGCGGCATGCCGGGCAGGTCGATCTCGGCCACCTTGCGCTTGATGTCCAGATCCACCACCAGCCCCTTGGCGCCGTCGCGCGACGCCCCCATCACCCGCTCATAGGTGCGGTCGAAGAAGAAGTCGTCCAGGATATCGGGAGAGCGGATGCGTAGCGCCTGGAAGCGGCCGCCGGTGCCGATGCCTTCCTCCAGCCCCTTCTCGTAGGAATGGACGAAGCCGTTCATCACCGGCCCGGCATCGTCGGCATAGGGGATTTCCCAGATTTCCGGGATGTCCTTCAGCGCCACCACGAAGCTGGCGCGAGGCGGCGCGGTATAGACCGCCGAGACCCGCGACGTCGCCTTGAGGTCGCCTTCCACCGGAATCACCTGCAGCGGCGTCAGGTCGCGGGCGTCCAGCGCCACCAATGTATGGGGCAGCATGTTGCCCGCCATCAGGAAGCGGCCGTCATGGGACACCGCCACGTTGCGGGTGTTCACGCCCACCCTGATCTCGGCGACGATCTGCAGGGTGTAAAGGTCGTATTTGCTGATCCAGCCATCGCGGGAGGCCAGATAGACGAAGCGGCCATCGGGGGAATACTTGGCGCCGCCATGCAGCGCGAAGCGGCTCTGGAACCGGGCCAGCGCGGTATTGGTATCGCCGTCCAGGATGGTGACATGGTGGTCGCCGGTCTCCACCACGGTGAACAGGTTCAGGGGATCGGCCGACCATTGCGGCCGGTCGGGCAGACTGGCGGGATCGACATTGACCACCCGCGAGGCGGCGATCTCGGCCATGCCCCAGGCGGGCACCGAGGCCAGCGGCGTATAGATGTAGTCGGCCAGGGCCTTGACCTGTTCCGCCGTCAGCTTGTCGCCGACACCGGGCATCTGGGTGGCGGGGCGGCCGGAGACGATGATCTTCTCGGCCTCGGCCTTCCTGAGCCGTCCCAGGTTTTCCGGCAGCAGCGCCGGGCCGATGGCGCCAAGCCGGTCGGCGCCGTGGCAGGCGGCGCAGTGTTCGGCGAACAGCCGGGAAGCATCCTCGGAAGTCTGGGCGGGGGCTGCCAGGGCGGGCACGGCACAGGCCAGCAGCAGGATGTAAAGAATCCCCCTCGCCCCCAGCCATGGGGGAGAGGGTCGGGGTGAGGGGGTGGTGGAAACCGCCAAGCCCTCACCCGGCTCGCTCGCGCTCGCCACCCTCTCCCGCAAGCGGGCGAGGGAAGATTGCCATGCCTTCATCAGATGCCGACCTCCTCGTCGGTGAGATAACAGCCGGGGTCCTCGGCCCAGACATTGCCGGTGACCCGCTGGGCCCGCACCCTGGTATTGCCGTTGCAGGCGGCGAGGTGGACGCAAGCGGCACAGCGCCCCTCCACCGGCCGGGGGTGGCGTTTCAGCCCCGCCATCAGCGAATCCGAGGTATCGGGCCAGATGTCCGAGAACGCCCGCTGCCTCACATTGCCGATGGTATGATTCCACCACATGGTGTCCGGGTGGACGTCGCCGACATTGTCGATATTGGCGACATTGACCCCCGAGGCGTTGCCGCCCCATTGCACCAGCTTGGCGGCGATGTGGGCGACCTTGTCGGGGAGGCGGGACCGGACCCAGGACAGGAAATAGGGTCCATCGGCATCGTTGTTGCCGGTGACGAACTCCCGCTGGCGCCCAGCCTCCACATGGCTCCAGGCGGTATCGAACAGGGTAAGCATCGCCCGGCGGGTCGCCTGCACCGAGGCGTCGTCCAGGCGGTTCTTGTTGCCGCGACCGGCATAATTGAGGTGGGAGAAGTAGAACTTGCCCACGCCTTCCGCCTCGGCCAGCGCCATGACCTGGGGCAGTTCCCCGGCATTGTCCATGGTCATGGTAAAGCGCAGCCCCACCTTGACCTCGCGTTCCACCAGGGCGCGGATGCCCGCCACCGACGCATCAAAAGCGCCGTCCAGCGCCCGGAAGCGGTCATGGGTGGCGCCGATGCCATCGATGCTGATGCCGACATAGTCGAAGCCGATGGCCTTGATGCGATCCGCCATGACCGGGTCGATCAGGGTGCCGTTGGTGGACAGGGCGGTATAGAATCCCTTCGCCTTGGCCCGTTCGGCGATGGTGAAGATGTCGGGGCGCAGCAAGGGCTCTCCGCCCGACAGGATCAACACCGGCACCCGGAACGCCTTGAGGTCGTCCATCACCGCGAACACCTCGTCGGTGGACAATTCGCCCGCGAAGTCCTTGTCGGTGGAGATGGAATAGCAGTGCTTGCAGGCCAGATTGCAGCGGCGGATCAGGTTCCAGATCACCACCGGGCCGGGCGGATCGCGGCGCGGCCCCGGCGGGGTCGGGGCGACAAGCTCGTGCATGAACTGGGATACGCGGAACACGGCGAAACTCCTAGAGGCGCAACCCGGTCTTCTTCAGGATGCGCGAACTGAACAGCACCAGATGGCCGCGCGACAGCGGCCCCAACAATTGGGCGATACTCGCCACCAAGGCATCGGCGGCGGCCTTTTCCTTGGCGTGGATCATGGCGAACAGCGAATAGGGCCAATGGGGAAGGTGGCGCGGCCGGTGGTAGCAATGGCTGACGAAGTCCAGATTGCCCACCAGCAGCCCGGCCTCGGCGATGTCCTCGTCGGCCACGTCCCACACCGTCATGCCGTTGAAGCCATAGCCCAGGGCGTAGTGATTGGGCACCAGCCCGATGCGGCGGATCACGCCTGCGGCCAGCAGGCGCTCCATGCGGGCCATCACCTCCTCGGGCGTGGTCCCCACCGCTTCCGCCACGGCGTGATAGGGCCGCTCCACCAGCGGCAGGCCTTCCTGGGTGGCGCGGACGATAGCGCGGTCGAGGGGGGAGAGAATGCCCCCGCTCATGCCTCGAACCTCAATCCCACGAAGAACTCCTCGATCTTGGGCATGTCATGGACGGGCAGGCCGGTGCGGGATTCGATCTCGGCCAGCACCTGCTTGATGCGTTCGGGCCGCTCGGTCGCCACCACGAACCACATGTTCAACGCATGCTCGCGGGCGTAGTTATGGGCCACCTCGGGGAAGGAATTGACCACCGCCGCCACCTCGTCGAAGCGATCGGCGGGCACCTGCATGGCCGAGAGGGTCAGGCCGCCGCCCATCTTTTCCGCATGCCACATCGGCCCGAAGCGCGAGATCACTCCCGCCTGCTTCAATGCCGTGATCCGGGCCAGCAGCTCGGCCTCGTCCAGCCCCAGCCGCCCGGCCGCCAGCGCGAAGGGGCGTTCGGCGATGGGAAAGCCGCCCTGGAGCGCGTTGATGATGCGGCGGTCAATCTCATCCATGGCCCACCTCCGCCGCCAGCGGGCGGCCATAGCGCGCCCCGGTCTGCTTGAAGCGGCGGGTGGAGAACAGCACCGTGTGGGAATAGGTCTCCAGCCCGTGGCACTGGATCAGGCCGCGGATGGTCTCTTCCACCGTGGCCCGATCGCGGCCATGGATCATGCAGAACAGGTTATAGGGCCAGACCGGCGGGCGGCGCGGACGGCGATAGCACAAGGTCACCTGATCCGACCCGGCCAGCCGATGCCCGACCTCGCCCACCTCGGTATCGGGGATGTCCCACACCGCCATGGCATTGGCGCGAAAGCCCAATTCATGATGGCGGACGATGACGCCGAAGCGGCGGATGACGCCCGAATCGCGCAGCGCCTCGATCCGCGCCAGAACCTCGACCTCGTCCATGCCGACCATCTCCCCCACCGCCCGATAGGGGCGCTCCACCAGCGGCAGGCCGGAGGCGATGACCGAGATCAGGGCGTGGTCGGAATCGCTCAGCTCCATTTCAGGTCGAATCCCAGGTCGATATGGAAGGGCTCCAGCAGCGGCAGGTCCAGCACGTCGAGCCCGGTGCGCCCGGAAATATCGTCCAGCACGGCGCGCACCGCTTGGGCAGAACTGGCGGTGACCACGAACCACAGATTCAGGCGGTGTTCGCGCTGGTAGTTGTGATTGACCTCGGGATAGGCATTGACCAGGGCTGCGACGCGCTCCAGCTCCTCGGGCGGAACCGCCAGGGCGGCCAGGGTGCTTGCACCCACGGCATGGGGGCGGAACACCGCGCCGACCCGGCTGACCGAGCCGCCGCGCGACAGCCGGTCGAGGCGCGCGATCACCTCGTCCTCATTGATGCCCAGCTTCTCGCCCAATTCGGCATAAGGGCGCGCGGTCAGGGGGAAATCCCGCTGAAAATCGTTGAGCAGCCTCTGGTCCACGAGGTCCATGGCTACAGCCCCGTCCGATGGGCGCGCGAGGTGAAGAAGATGCCGCTGGGCTTGGCGGCGGGCAATTCGGCCACCTGTTCCAGGGTCTGGGTGTCGTAAACCACCACCTTGTCGGAGTCCCGCGCCGACAGCCACACCCGCTCGCCCTTGGGGGTGAATTCCATGTGCAGGATGGCCTTGCCCGGCTCGATGGTCTTGATCACCCGTTTGCTGGGCACGTCGATTACCTGCACCACGTTGTAGTCGGGCACCGCGAAATTGACCCAGACCTGGCGGCCATCGGGCCGCGCCATGGCGAAGACCGGCTGGCCCGCCACATCGACGCGGGCCTTCTCTTTCCAGGTGGTCTTGTCCACCACCAGCACCTGATGGCGACCGATGGCGGGCAGCCAGACCTCGTTGCCAGCCGCCGCCCAGCCGCGCAGATGGGGCATCTTGAACACCGGCAGCGGCTCGGCTCCCTTGCCGTAGCCGTCCAGGATGCGCGTCACGCCCCTGTCCAGATTCCACAGGTCAAGCAGGGCGATGCCGTCCTCGCCGAACAGCCCGGCCAGATACCAGCGGCCGTCGCCGGTGATCAGGGCGTCATAGGGCAGCTTGCCGATATTGGTGAACTTGGTCAGGGCAGGCCGCGCCGGATCGGCCAGATCGGCGATCCAGATCTCGCCCGCGTCATACAGGGTATAGATGAAGCGGCGGCCGGGAAGGTCGGCGATGCCGATGACCTTGGACGCCTTGCCATCGGCGCCGATAGCCGGGATGTCGGCCACGGGAGCCAGGGTGGCGGTATCGAATACCTTGATGCCGCCCGGCGTGTAATTGGCCACCGCCACCAGCGACCCGTCCTGGGAGATGGCGCCGCCGATGGAATTGCCCGACTGCACCACCCGATTGGCGATGGCGCCGGTCAGCAGGTCGAGCTTGGTCAGGCCGCCATCGCGGCCGAACACGAAGGCGAAGCGGGCGTCGCGGGAATAGACCAGGGCGGCATGGGACAGATCGCCCAGGCCCGGCACCGAGGCCAGCATGGAATTGGTGGTGGTCTCCACCACCATCACCCTTCCGTCGGCGCGTTCCACCACCAGCCCCAGATCGCCGGTGCCGCGCAGCGGCTGGGCGCAGGCCGAGAGCAGCAGCAGGGCGGCCACGAGCAGCGGGCGTTTCATTTCACCTCTCCCAACAGATAGGCAACCATCCAGGCGGCATCGTCGCGGCTGAGCATGCTTTTCCACGGCGGCATGGGGGTGCCGGGACGGCCGTCCAGGATGGTCTCGATCAGTCCCTCGGCGGGATATTGTGCCAGCAGTTCGGGCAGCAGCGGCGAGCCCAGCCCGCCCTTGCGGGTCATGCCGTGGCACGAGCCGCAATCCTGGGCCACCATGTCGCGCAACTGATCGCGGCGCGACGCGACGGGCTCCGCCGTCGCGACCGTGGCGCTCGCCACCAGTCCCATCACCACGACGAACGCGATCCCCGGTCGCATCGGCGAACTCTCCCACTGTCATGGGATATGCATATCACCGGGAAAAATCCGGCGGCTTGACGTTGAGCAAGAGACTCAGCCGCATGCCGGTGATGTGACGTGTCATCCCGACGACCAGGGGGAGGAGGTATCCCGTCCTGACCAGACGTTTTAGGATCGGCACGATCATGCCAAGCGGAGATTCCTCGCTCCGCTCGGAATGACCGAAGTGACAATCGGGGATCACAGCCCCAGCACGGCATCCGGTAGCGGGGCCTCGGCCAGTTCCGCCGCCAAGGCGAGATCGACCACCTTGCCGATGATGATCAGGGCGGGTGGCTGGACGCCGCGCGCGTCGATCTCGGCCTTGATGCCGTCCAGGACACCCCGGAAGCTGCGGCTGGCGCCGCTGGTTCCACGCTCGATCACCGCAACCGGCGTGGCGGGGTCCAGCCCGGCGCCCATCAGCCCGGCGGCGATCAGACCGATGGTGGCGATGCCCATATAGACCACCAGGGTGCAACTGGGATCGGCCAGGGATCGCCAGTCCATCTCCAGCGCCTGATCCTCGCTGAAATGGCCGGTGATCAGCCGCACGCCGCGCGCCACGTCGCGATGGGTCAGGGGAATCCCCGCCATGGCGGCGCAGCCCGAGGCGGCGGTGATGCCGGGCACCACCTCGACCGCGATACCGTATTGGGCGAGATACAGGGCTTCCTCGCCGCCGCGCCCGAACACGAAGGGATCGCCGCCCTTCAGCCGCACCACCCGGCGGTCGGGGCGGGCCAGGCTGACCAGCAGATCGTTGATCTCGGACTGGGGTAGCAGATGGCGGCCGCTTTCCTTGCCGACGCTGATCCGTGCCGTGCCCGGTGGAATCAGCTCCAGGATTCCCTCGCCCACCAACCGGTCATAGACCACCACATCGGCCGACTGGATCAGGCGCAGCGCCTTGACCGTCAGCAGGTCGGGATCGCCGGGTCCGGCGCCCACCAGATGCACCAGGGGAGGCGCGGCGCTCATGGCACCACCTCGACCACGCCGGTCATCTCGCGATGGGGACCACAGACATAAGGGTAAAGGCCGGGCTTGTCGAAGGTGCGCTTCCAGCTCTCGCCGGGGAACAGCCGGTCGGATTCCGCCAGCCCCTCCTTCTCGAACAGCACGCTGTGGCTGGTGCGTTTCTCGTCATTGACCCATTCCACGGTGGTGCCGGGCTTGACCTTCACCAGCTTGGGCACGAACTGCATCCGCTCCATGCCGACGCGGACGGTCTCGCCCGCCCAGCCGGGGGCGGCGACCAGCAGCGCCGCCGCCAACCCCATCAGGATCGCGCGTCCCCCCATGGCCGCCTCCCCTATTTCTTCACCGCCTTGATCTCGCCCTCGGCATCCAGGCCCAGCCGGAGGTCGAGGGAGACATGGTGGAAGCGCCCGGCCGAGAAATCGTCATGCACGGCGAAGCCGACGGTGTAGGACTTGCCCGCTTCCAGCGCCACCGAACCGGCGGCGGCGGGCTTGAGAGCACGGGCCAGGGTGACCACCCATTTGTCGCCTTCCTTCTTGCCGGAATAGGCCACGTCGGTTCCCGCCTTCATTGTCCGCTCGGCCAGGATATAGCCCTGCTCGGAGGCGCCAGAGGACTTGAAGCGGGTCAGGTCGAGATAAGCGCCGCTCTTCAGCAAGGCGTCCAGCTCGGCCTGCGGCTTGACCTTGTCCCAGTTGTCGCGCTTGGTGGTGTCGAACTGGGTGCGGCTTTCCGGCACGTATTTGGTGACATAGCCCGCCTTGGTGTCGATGCCCTTGGCGGCGCCCAGGGCGGCCGCCTCGGGCGCGGTGGGCATGTCGCGATTGTCGGAATGGCACGAGGTCCAGCAGCCCGAGCGCGCCGCCATGTCGACCTTGCCCGCGTCGATCATCATGGCCAGCTTGATCTCGTTGTCGGGGTCCATCTTGCCGCCCTTGGCGAAGGGAATGGGGGCATGGGCGCCCGCCGGGAACTCGAAGCGCATATAGAGGGTGTCGGCGTCATAGGCGGCCTTGATGGTCAGCGGCACCGATGCCCGCTTGCCCGGAATGGGGGTCTTTTCCGCCTTGGCGCCCGACACCATCTTGGCGCCCATGTCGGCGGCTTCCTCGGAATGGCATTCGAAGCAGCGGTCACCCTTCTTGAAGGCGCGCACGCCGCCGTGATCGGTGCCGGTGAGAATCCATTCCATGGAGGTCTGGCCGGGATAGAACAAGGTGGTCTTGGTGGCGGGCACCGAGGCCCAGTCGATATCCTTCAGCTTGGGGGCGGCCTGGGCCGCGCCCCCGGTAACCAGGGCACCCGCCACGAGGGATGCCAGCATGCTGGTGCGGGTCAGGGTGATCATGGCGGGTGCTCCTGTCTTGGTCTCTACAGTTTGACGGCCTTGATCTCGCCCTCGGCGTCGAGGCCGAGCTTGAGGTCGACGGACACATGGTGGAACCGTCCGGTGCTGAAATCGTCATGCACCGCGAAGCCCACCGCATAGGACTGGCCGGGAACCAGATTGACCTCGCCCGGTTGGGTCGCCTTGAGGCGGCGGACCATGGTCACCACCCATTTGTCGCCTTCCTTCTTGCCGGAATAGCTCACGTCGTTGCCGGCTTTCAGAATACGCTCGGCCAGGATGTAGCCTTGCTCGGAGACGCCCTGAGACTTCCAGCGGGTCAGGTCGAGGAAGGTTCCATTCGCCAGCATGGCATCCAGTTCGGCCTGGGGCTTGACCTTGTCCCAATTGTCGCGCTTGACGGTGTCGAACTGGGTGCGGCTTTCCGGGACGTATTTGGTGACATAGCCCAGCTTGGTATCGATGCCCCTGGCAGTGCCCAGCGCCGAGGCGGCGGGAGCGGTGGGCATGTCGCGGGCGTCGGAATGGCACGAAGTCCAGCAGCCCGAGCGCGCCGCCATGTCGACCTTGCCGCCGTCGATGATCATGGCCAGCTTGACCTCATTATCGGCGTCCATCTTGCCGCCCGGGGCGAAGGGAACCGGCGCGTGCGCCCCGGCCGGGAACTCGAAGCGCATATAAAGGTTATCCGCGTCATAGGCGGCCTTGACCGACAGCGGAATGGCGGCGCGCTTGCCAGGGATGGGAGTGGCCTCGGCCTTGGCGCCCGACACCATCTTGGCCCCCATCTCGGCGGTCTCGTTGCTGTGGCATTCGAAGCAGCGATCACCCTTCTTGAAGGCACGGGTGCCGCCGTGGTCGGTGCCGGTCAGCACCCATTCGATGGCGGTCTGGCCGGGATAGAACAGCACGGTCTTGGTCTCGGCCGCCTTGCTCCAGTCCACCGCCTTGCCGGTCACCGGCGGCAGCGCCGCACCGCCAGCGGCGGCCGGGGCGGACGCGGCAGCGGTCGCGGGAGCAGGAGCCGGTTTGGCGGCGGCGGCCTTCTTGGCCTCGGCCTCCTTGGCCTTCTGCTCCTCCTCCTGCTCCAGCAGGTGGTGCACCGGCTTGTGGGCAATGCCCTTGTGGCAGTCGATACAGGTGCCGCCCTCGGCCTGCGCATTGGTGTGCTGCTTGCGGGCGCGCTGCTTTTGCATGTCGGGGTTCATCTGGTCGAAGGCATGGCAGTTGCGGCACTCGCGCGAGTCCGTGCTCTTCATGGTCTCCCAGACCCGCTTGGCCAGTTGGTAGCGTTTGCCATCGAATTTCTCGGGGGTATCGACCGTGCCCATCAGCCAGTGGAACACCTCGCCGCTGGCCTGGATCTTGCGGATGAACTTGTGGACCCAGTCCTTGGGCACATGGCAATCCGAGCAGGTGGCGCGCACGCCGCTGCGGTTGGTGTAGTGAATGGTCTTGATGTATTCCTGGTAAACGTTGTCCTTCATTTCATGGCAATTGATGCAGAAGCCCAATGTATTGGTCGCTTCCATCGCCGTGTTGAAGCCGCCCCAGAAAACGATGCCGCCAACGAAGATCACGGCCGCGCCGAAAATGGACGCCCCCAGGATCTTTATTTTCGACAGCTTGCTGAACAAGGATTCGGTTGCCATTGCGCTCCCCAGCACCGTCTCGCGCCCTTGACCCCGCCTCCAGCCTTAGCACGTGGCCAAGGCGGCAAACTTGATCATGGGCAATAGTTACGGGGATGCTGCGGGCCCCCCTCACCGCTCCGCAAGGCGAGACGTCCATTCCCCCGGACGTCAGACACCTCTTGGGTGCCACGCACTTTACTGTCTGGCCCCATGGCGCCGTCGTGACCTTGATCAATTTGATCGGCCATTCCTCCGAATCGGCCATTACATTAGGGATACTAAAACGACCAGACCATACCGAAGCAATACCCATATTAGTTTTGAGGTCGTTCAATCTTAACCAACGTCAAGTCGCGCACATTACCTGGATGTCATGATCCGGCACGATTGGATGCCCCGGGTCGGGGTGGCCGGAGAAAGTCATGGGTTCGGACGCCATCAGCGCACTGAGGAAGAATCAGCTTTTCGCGCCGCTGCCCCAGGCGGAGCTGGCCCAACTGCTGGATGGCCACCGGGTGATGAGCTTCGCCGAGGGGGCCGAACTGTTCAGCGAGGGCGACCGTGCCGAGCACCTGTTCCTGATCCTGTCGGGTCAAGTGACCCTGGTTCCCTCGGCCAGCACCGGGGCGACCGCGGCCACCATCCGCCTGATCGAGGGCGATACCGCGGGCGAGGAGGCGGTGCTGACCGGCATGCCTTATTGCGCCACCGCCAGGGCATTGAGCCCGACCTCGGTCATGGCCATTCCCGCCGCGACCCTGATGACCCATCTGGAACGCCATTTCGAGACCGCCATCGGCATGATTTCCGCCATGGCGACCCATCTGCGCGATCGGGTGCGTGAAATCACCGAACTGAAGATGCAGTCCACCGCCGAACGCCTGGCCGGCTTCCTGCTGACACTGGCGGGGCCGGCCACGGGAAGAGCGGTTGTCCGGCTGCCCTATGAAAAGCGTCATCTGGCCGACCATCTGGGCATGGACCCCGCGACCCTGTCGCGGGCCTTCGCCAAACTCCGCGATTCCGGGGTGGTGGCAAGTCGGACCGACAAGGTGGAAATCGCGGATGTGACGAGGCTGAGGTCCTATGGCAACGGCGCAACGTTTACCCATTAGCCCGATGGCGGAACCGATCATGGCCAAGCCCTCGTCTTGCCCCTGCCGCCCCGCCTGCGAGGGGCCGACCAGCGACTGCGAGCGGACGCTCGGCACGCCGCAGCGGTTATTCAAGGGCTCGCAATCGGCCCAGGACGTGGTGACGGCCCTGCCGCTGTTCGATGGCATCCAGCCCGAGGTGCTGAACCGTCTGCTGGCCGATTCCAACACCATCAGCCGACGACGCGCCACCTTGCTGTTCGGCGCGGGCGACGAGGCCGATTGCTTCTATATCGTGCTGGATGGGGCGGTGAAGCTGTTCGCCCTGTCCCAGGACGGCCGCGAGACCATCGTCGAGATCTTCGGTCCCGGCACCAGCTTCGCCGAGGCGGCCATGCTGGCCACCGGGCGTTTCCCGCTGCATGCCGAGGTCATCGAGGATGCCAGCCTGATCCGGGTGGGCCGTCGCGCCTTTCTCCATACCTTGCACTCCGACCATGCCCTGGCCTATCGCATGCTGGCCGGATTGGTGAAATGGAACCGCAGGCTGGCCACCGAAATCCACGACCTGAAGCTCCGCACCCCATGGCAGCGGGTGGCGGAGTTCCTGCTGGCCCAGACCGGAGTGGTCGAAGGACAGGCGGATATCTCCCTGCCCTTCAATAAGGAGGTTCTGGCCAGCCGGGTCGGCATCCGCCGCGAAAGTCTGTCCCGTGTCCTGGGAAGGTTGCGGGCGCTGGGCGTTCAGACCTCTGGAAATGCCGTCAGAATCGAGGATGTGGCTACCCTGCGCCGTGCCTGCCTGGACGCCAGTACCCCTAAGTCCTGACGTCATAGATCGTTCGTCTCGCTCCCTGATATTCCTGTTCGGAATTTGACGATAGTCACATCCATTTGACCTTTGTCAGACCATCCTCGCCGCACTGAAAGCTTTGACCAGGGCGCTACCGCGCCTCGCGGGTCGGGTCATTTTCGTAAGGGAGGGTTGCCGTATGTGGAAGGGAGTTCGCAATGCGCTGCTGCTGACGGCGTTGCCGTTGGCCATGAGCGGCGCCGCCATGGCGCAGGAAGCCGCGCCGACGCTGTCCAAGGAAGCCAAGGAAGCCAGCGCCAAGATCTATTTCGAGCGTTGCGCCGGCTGCCATGGCGTGCTGCGCAAGGGCGCCACAGGTAAGAATCTCGAACCCGCCAACACCGCCAAGCTGGGCCAGGCGCGTCTGGAGAAGATCCTGACCAACGGCACCGACGGCGGCATGGTCAATTTTGACGACATCCTGACCAAGGATGAGATCAAGAACATGGCCACCTATATCCAGATGACCCCGGACGTCCCGCCGGAATGGGGCATCAAGGACATGACCGCGTCTTGGAAGGTCACGGTGAAGCCGGAAGACCGTCCCAAGAAGCAGATGAACAAGATCAATCTGAAGAACGTCTTCTCGGTGACGCTCCGCGATTCCGGCGAAGTGGCCCTCATCGACGGCGACACCAAGAAGATCTGGACCATCATCAAGACCGGCTACGCGGTCCACATTTCCCGCCTGTCGGCCTCGGGCCGCTATGTCTACGTCATCGGCCGCGACGGCAAGCTGGATATGATCGATCTGTGGATGGAGACCCCCGCGGTGGTCGCCACCATCAAGATCGGCATGGATGCCCGTTCGGTCGACACCTCCAAGTTCAAGGGCTTCGAGGACAAGTACGCCGTGGCCGGTTCCTATTGGCCGCCGCAATACGTGATCATGGACGGCGCCGACCTGAAGCCGCTCAAGATCGTCTCGACCCGCTCCATCACCGTGGACGGCGAGTATCATCCCGAGCCGCGCGTGGCCTCCATCGTTTCCTCCATGATCAAGCCGGAATGGGTGATCAACCTGAAGGAAACCGGCCTGATCAAGCTGGTGGACTATTCCGACATCAAGAATCTGAAGGAAACTACCATCGAGTCCGCCAAGTTCCTGCATGACGGCGGCTGGGACGCGACCAAGCGCTACTTCCTGGTGGCCGCCAACGCCTCCAACAAAGTCGCCGTGGTCGACACCAAGGAAGGCAAGCTCGCCGCCCTGGTCGACACCAAGTCCAAGCCCCATCCGGGTCGCGGCGCCAACTTCAACCACCCGAAGTTCGGCCCCGTCTGGGCAACCTCGCATCTGGGCGCCGACGTGATCACCCTGATCGGCACCGATCCGGCCAAGCACAAGGAATACGCCTGGAAGGTGGTCGCCGAGCTGAAGAACCACGGTTCGGGTTCGCTGTTCGTCAAGACCCATCCCAAGTCGAACAATCTGTGGGCTGACGCGCCCCTGATGCCGGAAGCCGCCGCCGCCGAGTCGGTGACCGTCTACGACATCAAGAATCTCGACAAGGGTCCGGAGATCATCAACATCGCCAAGCTGGCCGACCTGCCCGAGACCAAGGCGGTCAAGCGCGCGGTGCATGCCGAATACAACGAAAAGGGCGATGAAGTCTGGTTCTCCATCTGGGCCGGCAAGACCGATCCGTCGGCCATTGTCATCCTCGACGACAAGACCCGCAAGCTGAAGGCGGTGATCAAGGATCCCAAGCTGATCACGCCGACCGGCAAGTTCAACGTCTACAATACCCAGCACGACATTTACTAAGACCGTCGAGTACCCTTCACTGAAACCCCCGGGAACCTTTCGGTTCCCGGGGGATTTTTTTGCCTGACATGCCCCCTCCCCACCCCTCCCCCGGCGCAGCCGGGGGAGGGAGCAAGATAGAGGAGCCCCCCTCCCCATGGCGGTGGGAGGACACACAATAAAAGCCCTCCCCCACGGAAGTGGGGGAGGGTTGGGTGGGGGCATCTTCCCCCGAACGCCTCAGATCAGGCCCGAGATGGGCGAGGACGGATCGGCATAGCTCTTCTTGGGCATGCGCCCGGCCAGATAGGACAGCCGCCCGGCCTCGATGGCCAGCTTCATGGCCCGCGCCATGCGAATGGGATCGGCGGCATGGGCGATGGCGGTGTTCATCAAGACGCCGTCGCAACCCAGTTCCATGGCCACCGCCGCGTCCGAGGCGCAGCCCACCCCCGCGTCCACCAGCACCGGCACCGACACGGTTTCCTTGATGATGCGGATCGTGGTGGGGTTGAGGATGCCGAGCCCCGAGCCGATCAGCGAGCCCAGCGGCATGATGGCGACACAGCCCATGTCTTCGAGCATCTTGGCCTGGATGGGATCGTCGGAACAGTAGACCATGACCTCGAAGCCGTCCTTGATCAGGGCTTCGGCCGCCTTCAGCGTCTCGGGCATGTTGGGGTAAAGGGTGGTCTGGTCGCCCAGCACCTCCAGCTTCACCAGGTTCCAGCCCCCGGCCTCGCGGGCCAGCCTGAGCGTGCGCACCGACTCGTCGGCGGTGTAGCAGCCCGCCGTATTGGGCAGGAAGGTGTATGTCTTGGGGCTGACATAGTCCACCAGCATGGGCTTGGACGGGTCCGACAGATTGACCCGGCGCACCGCCACGGTGACGATCTCGGCGCCCGAGGCCTCGATGGCCCGGGCGGTTTCCTCGAAATCCTTGTACTTGCCGGTGCCGACCAACAGGCGGGACGAGAAAGTCTTGCCCGCCACGGTGAAGGTGTCCAGGTCGGAGCCGCCGCCGATGAAGGCCACGATCTCAAGCTTGTCGCCGTCATTGACCGGCACCTGGGCATAGGCGGATTTGGGCACGATTTCCAGATTGCGCTCCACCGCGACCTTGCGGGGATCGACCCCCAACTCGCCCAGCAGGGCCTCGACGCTCATGGACGCGGAAAAGCTCCGCTCCTCACCATTGATCACCAGTTTCATGGACCTGTCCCACGGCAAAATAACCAAGGGTAAGAGTATGGGGCGCCATCGGGCCCGAGGCAATGGGCCGACGCGACTGAAAGCGTTGCACCGTCCTCCGCCCGTGCTATAAACCCAGCCATGGCACTTGAGCGCAAGAGGGGGGAGGTCCGGTGAACGCCGCTCCCGTCATCAGCATCATCAACGGCCCCAACCTCAACATGTTGGGCACGCGGCAGCCGGAATTGTACGGGCGCGAAAGCCTGGGCGATATCGAAGCCCTGTGCCGCGCCCATGCCGATGGGCTGGGCCTCGCGGTCGAGTTCCGCCAAAGCAACCACGAGGGCGACCTCGTGACCTGGATCCAGGAGACCCGGGGACGGGCATCGGGCATCATCATCAATGCCGGGGCCTATACCCATACATCGGTGGCCATTCTCGACGCCTTGCTGGCGGCCGAGGTTCCAGCCATCGAGGTCCACCTGTCCAACATTCACCAGCGGGATTCGTTCCGCCATCATTCATACGTGGCCAAGGCGGCCAAGGGCATGATCTGCGGGCTGGGAAGCCACGGATACCTGCTCGCGCTCGACGCGCTGGCCCGCCTGATCAAGGGAAGTTCAGAGGCATAATGGGCAACAAGACTCCCACTCCCATCGACAGCGACCTGGTGCGCACCCTGGCCGCACTGCTCGACGAGACCAATCTCACCGAGATCGAATACGGTGTCGGCGACGTCAAGATCCGGGTGGCGCGCACCGCCGCCCCGGTCACCGTCCATCACGGCGCCGCCCTGGCGCCCATGGGCCATCCCACCGCCCAGCCCGGCCAGACCGGCGCCGCGGCCGATGCCGATCATCCCGGCGCGGTGACCTCGCCCATGGTGGGCGTGGCCTATCTGTCGCCGGAACCGGGCGCCACCAAGTTCATCAATCCCGGCGACATGGTCGCGGAGGGCCAGACGGTGATGCTGATCGAGGCCATGAAGACCTTCAATCCGATCCGGGCGCCCCGCTCCGGCAAGGTCACCCGCATCCTGGTGACCGACAGCCAGCCGGTTGAGTTCGGCGAGCCCCTGATGATCATCGAATAGCAATGATGTTCGAAAAGGTCCTCATCGCCAATCGGGGCGAGATCGCACTGCGCATCCACCGCGCCTGCCGCGAGATGGGCATCCGCACCGTCGCGGTGCATTCCACCGCCGACAACGACGCCATGCATGTGCGCCTGGCCGACGAGGCCGTGTGCATCGGCCCGCCCTCGGCGCGGGACTCCTACCTCAACAAGGCGGCGATCCTGTCGGCGGCCACCATCACCGGGGCGGACGCCATCCATCCCGGCTACGGTTTCCTGTCGGAAAACGCCGACTTCGCCCAGATGGTGGAGGAACACGGCTTCGTGTTCATCGGCCCCACCGCCGACCACATCCGCATGATGGGCGACAAGATCACCGCCAAGCAGGCGGCCAAGGACGCCGGTATTCCGGTGGTGCCGGGTTCTGAAGGTTCCATCGATTCCGAGGAACAGGCGCTGTCGGTGGCCGAGAGCATCGGCTATCCGGTGCTGATCAAGGCGACGGCGGGCGGCGGCGGCAAGGGCATGAAGGTGGCCCGGACCGCCAGCGAACTGGTGGAAGCCTGGAAGATGGCCAGGAACGAGGCCAAGGCCGCCTTCGGCAATGCCGACGTCTATATGGAAAAGTATCTGGGCAAGCCGCGCCATATCGAGATGCAGATCCTGGCCGACAATTACGGCGCGGTGGTGCATCTGGGCGAGCGCGACTGCTCGCTCCAGCGCAAGCACCAGAAGGTGCTGGAAGAGGCGCCCTCGCCCGCGCTCAACGCCGACCAGCGCGAGCGCATCGGCAAGATCGCCTGCGACGCCATCGCCAAGCTGGGCTATCGCAACGCCGGAACCATCGAATTCCTGTTCGAGAACGGCGAGTTCTACTTCATCGAGATGAATACCCGCCTGCAGGTGGAGCATCCCATCACCGAGGCCATCACCGGCATCGATCTGGTGCGCGAGCAGATCCGCATCGCCGCGGGCGCCCCGCTGGGCTATACTCAGGCCGATATCCGCTTCCAGGGCCATGCCCTGGAATGCCGCGTCAACGCCGAGGACCCCCAGACCTTCATCCCCTGCCCCGGGCGCATCGAGGGCTATCACGCCCCCGGCGGGTTGGGAGTGCGGGTGGATTCCGGCCTGTACGCGGGCTATCGCATCCCGCCCCACTACGACAGCATGATCGCCAAGCTGATCGTCCACGGCAATTCCCGCAACGAGGCGCTGATGCGCCTGCGGCGGGCGCTGGGCGAATACGTCATCGAGGGGGTCAAGACCACCTTGCCGCTGCATAACCGGCTGGTGAACGACTCCGACTTCGTCAATGGCGACTATGATATCCACTGGCTGGAAAAATTCGTCGAACGCAATACGCCGTAGCGCCCGACGCCAGGGGGATCAATCCAGGGGTGGCCGCAAGGCCGCCCCTTTTTGTTTTGCCGGGCCGGTCGGAAAGCCATGCCTTTGGCCGCTTGCTGGAGCGGTTCCAAAGACGCATAGTGATACCGAATTACCCCCCCCCCTGAGAGTGCCTCCATGAGCTTTCCCCGCCTGCTGTCGCCACTTCACATCCGCTCGATCCGCCTGCCCAACCGCATGATCATGGGCTCCATGCATCTGGGTTTCGAGAGCGCCGCCGATGGCTTCGCCCGGCTGGCCGCCTTCTACGCCGAGCGGGCTAGGGGGGGCATCGGCCTGATGGTCACCGGCGGCGTCGCCCCGACGCCCGAGGGCAGCTTCGGCCCCGATGGCACCGTGCTGGCCGACGAACACGGCGTGGCCGACCATCGCATGATCACCCAGGCCGTCCACGCCGAGGGTGGGCGCATCCTGATGCAGATTCTCCATTGCGGCCGCTATTCCAAGCACCGCGAGCTGGTGGCGCCGTCAGCGGTCAAGGCCCCCATCAGCCCCTTCACCCCGCGCGAGATGTCGGAGGCCGACATCCTCGCCACCATCGAGGCCTATGGCCGCACCGCCCGGCTGGCGGTGGCGGCGGGCTATGACGGGGTCGAGGTCATGGCCTCGGAAGGCTATCTGATCAATGAGTTCATGGCGCCGCGCACCAACAAGCGCACCGATGGCTGGGGCGGCGACCTGGCGGGACGGCTGCGTTTCCTGCGCGAGATCACCCGCAAGGTGCGCGCCGCCCTGGGCGACAAGCTGATCCTGTCGGTGCGGCTGTCCATGGTGGATCTGGTGGAGGACGGCCTGACCGCCGAGGAAGTGGTGGCCGCCGCCCGCGCGGTGGAGGCCGAGGGCTGCGACCTGCTCAACAGCGGCATCGGCTGGCACGAGGCCCGGATTCCCACCATCGCCCATACCGTGCCGCAAGGCGCCTGGACCTGGGCCACCGCCCGGGTCAAGGCGGCGGTGGGCATTCCGGTGGCCGCCAGCAACCGCATCAAGTCGCCCGACATGGCCGAGGCGCTGCTGGCGCGGGGCGAGGCCGATCTGGTGTCCATGGCCCGGCCGCTGCTGGCCGACCCCGACTTCGCCGTCAAGGTGGGCGACGGCCGCGCCGAGGTCATCAATGCCTGCATCGGCTGCAACCAGGGCTGCCTCGACCCCATATTCTCGGGCGGGTCCGCCACCTGCCTGGTCAATCCCCGGGCCGGGCGCGAATCCCGCTTCCGCTCCTCGCCCACCAAGGCTTCCAAACGCATCGCCGTGATCGGCGGCGGCCCGGCGGGCATGTCCTGCGCCCTGGAAGCCGGACGGCGCGGCCATGCCGTGACCCTGTTCGAGGCCGGGCCGGAACTGGGGGGGCAGTTCCTACTGGCGCGCCGGGTGCCGGGCAAGGAGGAATACCAGGCGACGCCCCGGCATTACGCCTTCGAACTGGCCGCCGCCGGTGTGGAGCTCCGCCTGGGCCGCGAGGTCGGGGTCGAGGACCTGGACGGCTTCGACCAATACGTCCTGGCCACCGGCATCACGCCGCGCGCCCTGAACCTGCCCGGAGCCGACCACCCCATGGTGGTGGGCTATGACGAGGTGCTGTCCGGACGCAAGGCGGTGGGCGAACGGGTCGCCATCCTGGGATGCGGCGGCATCGGCTTCGACGTGGCCCTGGCGCTGCTGGGCGAGACCGAACCCTTCGACGCCGCCTGGGGCATCGACCGCTCCTTCGCCCATCCCGGCGGCCTGCGCCCCGCCGCCCCGCCGCCATCGCCACCTCGCCGCATCGTCATGATGCAGCGCAAGCCCGATCGCCCCGGCGCCGGGCTGGGCAAGACCACCGGCTGGATTCACAAGGCGGTCTTGCAGCGTCGGGGAGTGGAAATGTTGAGTGGCGTAACCTATCTCCTTATCGACGACAAGGGCGTTCATCTTTCGTTAAATAATGCCCGGCATGTCGTCGAGGCGGACACAGTTGTCGTCTGTATCGGCCAAGAGTCCCGCCGCATCCTCCTGCCCGACCTCGCCGCCCTGGGAAAGCCGGTCCACCTGATCGGTGGAGCCAGGGAATCCGCTCGTCTTGATGCCCTGGCGGCCTTCGAGGAGGGCACCCGCCTGGGGCTGGCACTATGACTTGTGTCCGAGCGCGCCCCGGCCATCCATTAGCGGCGACACGATCAATTATTACCAGGCCTTCAATATTCACGTGATTTCCGCGTCTATTTCTATCGACCAGCTTGCCTTGCCGACATTTTCCGGTTCATAGTGGCAGGATGCGTTTAGTAGGAAAACCGAGACGCAAGGAGTCTACCCCCCGACAGCCATCATGGATGGGCTGGTCGGCGTTGCGTGCCCGAGTGGCGGAGTATCGGGGGGGGGCCAAGACAGGTGGTGAAGCATCCACTCCCCCATCCAGACTCGATGACGTGATCCAGCCCCTGGGACTTGGCGGATTGCTTTGGGTTCCTGTGCTGCTGGTCGTGATTTCCCTGGTCGCCGTGGCATCCGGCATCCTGCGCCTGATGGGGAGGGCGCTATCGGCTCTGGTCGAGGCCTTGGTGGCCGGATGGCGGAGCCTGGCGGCGGCGGCGTCCAAGATCGCGGATATGGGGCGGCGGCTGGTCGCCCCTATTTTCGCTTTCACTCCCGCCACCACGGTTCGCGATCGTCCCAGCGACGGACGCTTCAACGCCGTCGAAGATAAGGTTGTCCGCCATATCGAGCCCGCGACGCCGGATGACCTTGCCCTGATCCGCCGCGCCCTGGCGGAAGTCCCCGACAAGGGCGACAATGCCCTGCCCCAGGACCTCGCCCTGCTGGCCCGTCTGCTGGCCGATTCCCCACCCGGCAATGATTTCGCCGCCGCCGACATGGTGCGTGACTGCTTCGACGAGTTCGGCAGCAGCGGCGTGCGCTCGCGCGCCTTGCTGGCGGTGGCCCAGAAGCTGGCGCGGCATTTCGCGACACCGGCACGGTTGCCATTGGCCACCACGCGGGCGTGGCGCATGCTCGACCCGGTGGTGTTCGGCGACGAGATGGCGGCGCAATTGTCGGTGATCGGCCGTTTCGTTTTCGACTGGCAGAAGACGCAACAGACGTTCCTGTGCCTGGAATACGGCGAGATCGAGCTGATCGAAACCCTGTTCGAGGCCATGCACCCCGGCCGCCACGCCAAGGAGATGGCCGACGTCCTGGAGTTCAAGGTGCTGTCCAACCGGCGCCAGGGCTTGCTTCGCCGCGTTCCCCACCGGGTGCGCAAGCTGGCCCAGGACCCCGCCCGGCGCGCCGATGCCCGCGACTATGTCGAGGCCAGCCAGGCCTTCCTGAACAAGATCGCCACCGCCCGGCAGTATCAGCCCATCATCGACGCGGCGGCGGCGTCACTGGAAGAAATCAACAAACTGGCGGAAAAGATGTTTCCGCCCGCCGCCCAGGCACTGCCGCCGCCGGGAGCTGGTGGCGGCGAGGGGCAAGCCCTGGCCCGCATCAATCCCATCAAGATGCCGGCCTCGGAACTGGCCGAGCGGGCCATCCGCGAGGCACAGGCCAATGGGGGGACGCCGCAGTCGGTCCCCTCCGGAAGTCCGGCGCCCATTCCCGCCACGGTGCCCACCGCCGCCCAACCGGCGCGGGACGCTGACGTCATCCCCCGCACCATCCCGGCAACGCCGCCATCCGCCGCGCCAATACCCACCCTGCCGCCCCAGTCACTCCCGGCCCAGGCGCTCCCGGCCCAGGCGCCCCTCCGGGCGACAGCCCCGACGAGCGCGCCGCCCCGTCGCGCCCCCGGCCTTGGCCCCCGCTACAGCGCCGATGCCCGGCCGCTGCGGTTGAAGCCCCCCCTGGCCGTGGTTGCCCGTCACGAAGAGCCGCCGCCCTCCCTCTCGGCGCGCCCCACGGCCATCCTCCCCGGCGGGCGTCCGCAACTCCCCGCTTTCCTGTCGGCCCCCCTGCCGGTGCTGGCCAATGCCCTGCTGACCGCCTCTCCCGGAACGCCCGAACCGGTAAAGCCCAAGGTGGCTACGCCACTGACCGGCCGCATCGCCCTGCCCAGTGTCGGAGGCAAGCCGGTGGCGGTATCCAACGCCGCTCCCGTCGCGCAACGCCCCGCCCAACCCACCGCCCCGACGGCGGCGCCGGCCCGGGTGGCGACGGGCACCATTGCCCTTCCCCCGGCCATGGCCAAGGCTCCTGCGCCCGCCCAGGCTACCGTGGCGGCCACCGCCACCGATGCCCCGAAGGCCACCGTCACCGACCTGACCGTGGTGCCGAAATCCAAGCGGCCGCCCATCACCCAGGCAATCAAGCGCCAGTCGGTGCTGAAGGTCCTGCGCGGCGAATCCTCGGCGGCCATCGCCGCCGCGCTGGGCATCCGCGAGGGCAAATTGGACGAATGGGTCGATGCCTTCATTTCGGCTGGCGCGGGCGCATTGTCCCCGGCCAAGCCCAAGCGCGAACATCGCCGCAAGCCCGCGGAAGAACCGTTGTCGGCGGAGGTGCTGCGCGCCAAGCTGGCCGAGGTCCTGGCCACCGCCCAGATGATCGAGCGGGCCATGGAAAGCCAGTTGTCTCCCCGCCGCCCCATGCTGCTGCCGCCGCCCGACAGTGACGGTGGCCATCACCTGCCGAAACGGCCGCGCCGCAAGGGCTGATCCCATTGATCCCAGGACCTTCCATTCCCATGTATCCGTGATGAATGTCACGGGATCGGGGGGAAGGGGATGACACGTCAAGAGGGACCGCGGACCAGTCAGGCCGGGATCGACGCCGAACATCGGATTCAAGTGGAACTGATCCTGGCTCTTGAGCAGGGGCTGGCCATGGGCCGTGACCACGAGGACCTCAAGGCTTTGCTCCGGCAACTGGTCGACTACACCGATGTGCATTTCATGTCGGAACAGATGCTGATGCGGCTGTATTCCTACCCCGCCCTTGCCGAACATGAAGCCGCCCACGACAAGCTGATGGAGCAGGCGCGCCGGATCGAGGCCGATTTCTGCTCCGAGGAGCCCTCGGGGGTGTCATCGGAATTGCTGATATTGAAGCAATGGCTGTTGGACCATATCCGCAGCGACGACTACGCCTTCCACAGTCACCTGAGCAGCGTCTGACTGTTCCCCATCCAGCAACAATCCGTTTCCGTATGACTGGATTGTCGTAACCTGGCGCCGCGGTAGACTCGGCACCAGTTCCATCACCCCACGAGGTCCGCCATGAAGCTTGCCCCCTTGGTCCTGGTCGCCGCCCTGGCCGCCGTCCAACCCGCCTTCGCCCAGTCCTCCGCCAGCACCGATCCCGCCAAGGTCGAGGCAGGCCGTTATGTGGTGGACAAGACCCACGCCAAGATCATCTTCTCGTTCAATCATCTGGGCTTTTCCACCTCCTACGGCCTGTTCAGTGACTTCGACGCCGAGATGACCTTCGATCCCAAATCCCCGGCCAAGAGCAGCCTGGCGGTCAGCGTCAACATGGACGGCGTCGTCACCACCGTGCCGAAATTCGACGCCCATCTGAAGTCGCCCGACCTCTTCGATACCGCCAAGTATCCCACCGCCAGCTTCAAGAGCACCGCCATCGAGGTCACCGGCCCCACCACCGGCCGCATCACCGGCGAGCTGACCCTGCACGGCGTGACCCGCCCGGTGGTGCTGGACACCACCTTCAACGGCGCGGGCGTGCATCCCATGAACAAGAAGTTCGTGGCGGGCTTCAACGCCACCGCCAAGCTGAAGCGCAGTGATTTCGGCCTGGGCTACGCCCTGCCGGTGGTTGGCGACGAAGTGACGCTGACCATCAGCACCGAATTCGTCCATCAGTAGCCCCGTCGCCATGTCCGCGCGCCTTCGCTACGACGGCGTCGCCATGACCCTGCATTGGGCCATGGCGGCGGCCATCCTCGGCCTGCTGGCTTCCGGCTTCGTCATGATCGGGCTGAAGCCGGGTTCCGCCCAGCAATTCCAGATGTACCAGACGCACAAATCGGTGGGCATCACCGTGCTGGCCCTGACCCTGCTTCGCCTGGGCTGGAGACTGGCGCACCGGCCGCCATCGCTGCCCGACACCATGCCCGCCTGGGAACAGGCCGTCGCCCATGCCGGGCACTGGGCTCTGTACGGCCTGATGCTGGCCATGCCGCTGGCCGGCTGGGCGGTGGTCTCCACCTCGCCCTACAACATCGCCACCGTGCTTTACGGCCTGCTGCCCCTGCCCCATCTGCCCCTGCCGCGCGACCTCAACGGCGCCGCCAAGCTGGCCCATCTGATCGGGGCCTGGCTGATGGTCGCCACCCTTCTGGGGCATGTGGGGGCGGCGTTGCGCCACCACCTGCTGCTGAAGGACGAGGTCATGGCCCGCATGCTGCCCCGTTTCCGGAGAGACTCATGAAAGCCATCCTGATGCTTGCCGCCGCCCTGATGGTGTGCGGCGGAACCGCCGACGCCGCCCAGTGGCAGATCGATCCGGCCAAGAGCCGCCTGGGCTTCGTCGGCAAGCAGGGCGGCAGCCCCTTCGACGGCCGCTTCACCCGCTGGTCGGGCAACATCGACTTCGATCCCGCCAATCCCGGCGCGGGCAAGGCCGCCATCGACATCGACATGGCCAGCGCCGTGACCGGCGACCGCGAGAAGGACGGCGCGATACCCGAGTCCGACTGGTTCGACGTCAAGAGCTTCCCCCGCGCCCGCTTCGAGGCCGCCAGCTTCCGCGCCAAGGGAGGCAATGCCTTCGAGGCGGTGGGCAGCTTGTCCATCCGAGGCGTCAAGAAAGAGGTGGTGCTGCCCTTCACCCTGGAGATCAGCGGCGACGCCGCCCGCGCCAAGGGACGGCTGGACTTGATCCGTACCGATTACGGCGTCGGCCAGGGCGTGTGGAAGAGCGGCGACACGGTGGCGCTGGAGGTGGCGGTCACGGTGGATCTGGTGGCCGACCGCAAACCTTAACCAATCCATCACACCGATATCGCTGAACATCCGTATTCTCCCCCCGCCCACGCCACCGGGCCTAAGGAGACCATGGATGCACGCCAACCAGGCCAATTCGCGCCAATGCGCCGACTGCTATTACCGGGTCGGCACCCGCTGCGCCGCCGCCGAGGCAGAGGAGGCGCGCGCTAAAAACGGCTCCGACGGATATTGCGAACGCTTCATCCGCGCCTCGTTGCGCTTCGCCTTCTTTCCCAAGATGTAGGAGCGGTAATCTCGTCATGGCCGCCCCCCCCTGATCAAGTCCGGGGGTGATCCGACTCGTCATGTCATCCCGAGCAACAGCGAGGGATCGAAACCGGCATTCCAGGCGGAGATCCCTCCGCCCAGGGCGTCGGGATGACAGGTCATTTCTTAGGTCGGCCGGTATCATTCGTCATGCGCGGGCTTGTCCCGCGTATCCACGCCCATCCACCAAAGCCAATATGTCCAACGGCGCTCGGGCTGACCCACATGGGTGGCCGGGACAAGGCCCGGCCATGACGAAAAAAGGGGGTCTAAGCCTCGTCCTCGCCGGTATCGGCGATAGCGGTGCCACCGAAGGACAGCAGCGCCTCGGCCCCCGCCTCGGGCAGGGCCTCCACCGAGCGCAGGCGGCGATCGATGGCGCGGCGGCGGACGGCGACGGCGTCGATGCTGGACGAGGCTTCCTGCAGCTTCTTCTGCACCTTGTCCAGCACCTCGCCATATTTGCCGAACTCGGTCTTGACCGCGCCCAGGATTTCCCAGACCTCGCTGGAACGCTTCTCGATGGCCATGGTGCGAAATCCCATCTGCACCGCGTTGAGAATGGCGCCCAGCGTGGTCGGCCCGGCGGCCACCACCTTGTAGTCGCGCTGGATCAGGTCCATCAGGCCGGGGCGGCGCAGCACCTCGGCATAGAGGCCCTCGGTGGGCAGGAACAGGATGGCGAAATCGGTGGTGACGGGCGGATTGACGTATTTGTCGCGGATGTCGCGGGCGAACTGCTTGACGCGGGTTTCCAGCGCCTTGGCGGCCACTTCCACCGCTTCCGGGTCGGCGCGCTCCACCGCCATCTGCAGCCGCTCGTAATCCTCGTTGGGAAATTTTGAATCGATGGGCAACAGCACTTCCGGGTCCTGGTCGCCCTTGCCCGGCAGGCGGATGGCGTAATCCACCCGTTCCAGGCTGCCCTTCTGGCAATTGGCCTCCTTGAGGAACTGGTCGGGACGGAAGATCTGCTCCAGCAGATTGCCCAACTGCACTTCGCCCCAGGTGCCGCGCGTCTTCACATTGGTCAGCACCCGCTTGAGATCGCCGACGCCGTTGGCCAGGCTCTGCATCTCGCCCAGGCCCTTGTGCACCTGCTCCAGCCGCTCGCTGACCAGCTTGAAGGATTCGCCCAGGCGCTTTTCCAGGGTGCCCTGCAGCTTCTCGTCCACGGTCTGGCGCATCTGCTCCAGCTTGGCGGTGTTCTCGCCCCGCAGCTTCTCCAGATGCTCCGAGACCACGCGGGTCTGCTCGGCCACCGCCTTGGCCACGGTCTCGAGGCGTTCACGCAGGGTATTGGTCAGGGCCTCGCCCTGGCTTTTCAGGCCGCCCGCCACCTCTTCGCGCAGATTGCGGCCCTGGGTGGCCTGGTCGGCGCGGAATTCCGCCAGCTTCTGCTCCACCAGCAGCCGCAGCTCGGTGAACTGCTTGTCGGCCCCGGCCTGAGCGCCTTCCTGGAAGGCGCGGATCAGCCCGCCCATCTCTTCCCGCCCGGCGCGGGCCTGGGTGGCCGCCTCGTCACGGCCGCGCTGGGCCTCGTCGCGCAGGGCGCGCTCCAGCCGGTCCACCTGGGCCGCCAGCGCCTCGATCTCGCGTGCCGCCGAGGGCGGACGGCGGAACAGCAGCACCAGCACCCCGGCCAGGGCGACGAAGGACAAAGCGGCGGACAGAATGGTATAGGTCATGGGCACCCCCTCGGAACAAAGAGAGTACACCATGAGCCATCACCGATTGCAATGGCCGAGATGATACGGGCGGGGCGCCCGCGCTCCAACGCTATGCCGCCCCGTAAATCAGGAACACCAGCCGAGCGGCGCCGCGTTCGCGCTCATCCGCCAGCCTGAAGCCGGGCGGCGGCGTCACCGTCTCGTCGGCGGCCACCTCCACCACCACCAGGGCGTCGTCGGCCAGCCAGCCCCGGGCGGCGAGGCCGTCCAGGCAGGGCGTCACCAGATCGGCATGATAGGGCGGGTCGAGAAAAGCCAGGGTGCAGGGCTGGGGCGCGGCGGGGGGCTTGGTAGCGTCGGCGCGGATCACCTTGGCCCGCCCATCCTCGCCCAGCGCCTTGATATTGGCATGAAGCGCCCCCAACGATGCGGCGTTCAACTCGATGAAACTGGCCTGGGCGGCGCCGCGCGACAGCGCTTCCAGCCCCAGTGCCCCGGTCCCGGCGAAGGCGTCCACCACCACGGCATCCTCCATATCCACCAGATCGGAATGGGCCAGGATGTCGAACAGCGCCTGACGCACCCGGTCGGCGGTGGGCCGCGCCACCCGCCCGTCCGGCGCCTCGAGGCGGCGGCCCTTATGGCGTCCGGCGACGATGCGCATGAGGTCCGGCCTTGGCGGGCTTTTCGATTCTGCTGCCATCGGCGGCATAATAGGGCTTGGCCTTGCTCTTGGCCTCGGCCAGGCGCTTGTCCTCGGCCAGCTTCTCCTTGCGGGCCCGGGCCGCCACCCGCTGTTCCTTCTCGCGCTCCCCGGCGGGCTTGGCCTCGGGTTTGGCATGCAGCACCGCCTTGCCCTGGCCCAATTGCTCGCGCAGCACCTTGCCCGGCACCTCTTCCACCGCGCCCTCGGCCAGGGTGCCCAGTTGGAATGGCCCATAGGCGACCCGGATCAGCCGGGTCACCGGCCAGCCCAGATGCTCCATCACCCGGCGGATTTCGCGGTTCTTGCCTTCTTGCAGGCTGACGGTCAGCCAGGCATTGGCGCCTTGCTGACGATCGAGCACCGCCTTGATGGAACCATAGGCGACGCCCTCCACGGTGACGCCGTGCTCCAGCCGGGCCAGGGCGTCGGCCGAAACCTCGCCATGCACCCGCACCCGATAGCGCCGCACCCAGGCATTGGACGGCAGTTCCAGCTTGCGGGCCAGTTCGCCGTCATTGGTCAGCAGCAGCAATCCTTCCGAATTGAGGTCGAGCCGCCCCACCGACACCACCCGGGGCATGGTCACGGGCAGCTTCTCGAACACCGTGGCCCGGCCCTCCGGGTCCTTGTGGGTGGTCACCAGACCGGCGGGCTTGTGATAGCGCCACAGCCGGGTCGGCTCGGGATCGGCCAGCGGCTTGCCGTCCACCACCACCATGTCGGCGGGGCCGACCACGCAGGCCGGTGTGTCCAGCCGGTGGCCGTTGACCACCACCCGGCCTTGCTCGATCCAGCGTTCCGCCTCGCGCCGGGAACACAGTCCCGCGCGGGCCAAGCGCTTGGCGATGCGCTCGCCCTGCTCGCTCTGCTCGCTCATTTGCAACTCTCCACGAAGGCGCGCAGCAAAGCCGCGTCGGCCGGACTGACCCCATATTCGGGATGCCATTGCACCCCGAGGCAAAACCGCTTGGCGGGCATCTCGATGCCCTCGATCACTCCATCGGGCGCCACCGCATTGACCACGCAGCCCGGCCCCACCGACTTCACCGCCTGATGATGGGTGGAATTCACCTCGATCTCGGCATGGTCGACAATGCGGGCCAGCCGGGTCCGGGGCGTCACCCGCACCCCATGGGCGGGCTGATGGCGCGGGGTGTCCTGCTCGTGGGCCAGGGCGCCCGGCACTTCGTCGGGAATATGCTGGATCAGACTGCCGCCCAGGGCCACCGCCAGCAATTGCTGGCCGCCGCAAATGCCGAGGATGGGCATGTCGCGCTCCAGCGCGCCATTGACCAGAGCCAGTTCGAATGTGGTGCGCCCCGGCTTCAGCACCACGCTCCGGTGCCGCCCCTCGGCCCCGAACAGCGACGGGTCGACGTCGAAGGCGCCGCCGGTGACCAGAATGCCGTCCACCAGATCGAGATAGGCCGCCACTGCCTCGGCATGATGGGGCAGGCAGACGGGAGTGCCGCCCGCCTGGGCCAGCGCCTCGCAGTAGTTCTTACGCAGCGCGTACCAGGGCAGGGCCGAATAGCCGCCCGCCTCTTCCGCGTCCAGGGTAAGTCCGATGGTGATGCTCATGGGGTTCCTATACAGTTCCGGCGAGCCCGAAGCCATGGTAAAGCGGACGCCATGCCCATCTTACCGACCTCCGACTTCATGTCCCTGGCCTTGCGCCAAGCCGAAGCCGCCGCCCGGCGCGGCGAGGTTCCCGTGGGCGCCGTGCTGGTCAGGGACGGCGCCGTCATCGCCGCCGATGGCAACCGGGTGGAGGAACTGGCCGACCCCACCGCCCATGCCGAGATGCAGGTAATCCGCGCCGCGAGCGCCCAGGCCGGCGGACGGCTGGCGGGAGTGGACCTCTACGTCACCCTCGAGCCCTGCCCCATGTGCGCGGCGGCGCTGTCGCTGGCCCGCATCCGCCGGGTCTATTTCGGCGCCTACGACCCCAAGTCCGGCGGCGTCGAGCACGGGCCGAAAGTGTTCGACCACGCCACCTGCCACCACCGGCCCGAAGTCTATGGCGGGCTGGAGGAACGCCGGGCGGCGGAGCTGCTGCGGGCCTTCTTCAGGGACCGGCGCTGATCCTTGAGATTTTACCAATCCGGCCCTATCCTTGGCTCGGAGACAGCTCATAGGTATCCCGGCCTTGGCTCAAACCCTCGATGACGTGGTCAGGCGGATCAAGACGGCGGAATTGGAACTCCGGCGACGGGGTGTCGCGCATCTTTCCGTCTTCGGCTCGGTGGCGAAGGGCCTGGAGCGGCAGGACAGCGATGTGGACATCGCCGTGGATATCGAACCCGGCCGCAGCTTCTCCGTGATCCGCATGGAGGATACCAGGCTGATGTTGGAAGACGTGCTGGGTCGTCCGGTGGATCTGGGGGAAACCTCCACGCTCCGCCCCCATATCCGTGAGAGCTTTGAGCAGGATCGGGTGCAGGTCTTCTGATGGCGCGGAATGATCAAGAGCGGATCACCGACATCCTTGCCGCCATTTCCGACATCCGATCCGATACCGATGGCCTGATATTCGAGGCTTTCGCCGCCAATCCCACTCGTGTCCGTTCGGTCCTCTTTTCCATCGGGATCATCGGCGAAGCGGCCAAGGGCCTCGGCCCTGACTTCAAGGCCGCCCACCCGGAGATTCCCTGGCGGGCCATGGCGGGGATTCGCGACCGCATCGTGCATGAGTATTTCCGGCTCAATGTCCGCCGAATATGGGAGGTCGTCACCGACGATCTTGACTCCCTGGAGTCGGTCCTGCGGGCCGCGATACGCTGATCCCTTCCAGCCATTGCGTCAGATTGTCGGTGATATGGTGGACATGGGACAGATCGGCCTCGTCCTGCTTCAACACCGCCGAATCGGGGTGGCCGTCTTCCCGCACCCACAAGGTGGTCATGCCGATGGCCGCCGCCGGAACGAGGTTGCGGTGGATATCCTCCACCATCAGCGCCCCCCTGGGATCGACGGCGTGGCGTTCGAGCATGAGGCGATAGCATTCCGGCTGCGGCTTGGGGATGAAGGCGGCGGCCCTGATATCGAAGATGCCGTCGAAATGACGGCTGATGCCCAGCCGCGCCAGCACGTTCTCGGCATGGCGCTCCGAGCCGTTGGTGAAGATCAGCTTGCGCCCCTCCAGCCGCGCCAGGGCGGCGTCCAGGCGCGGCGCCGCGTCCAGCACGGTGCAGTCGATGTCGTGGACATAGGCCAGGAAGGCCTCGGGCTCGATGGCGTGCACCATCATCAGCCCGCGAAGCGTGGTGCCGAATTCCTTGTAATAGCGCTTCTGCAAGGCAAAGGCCTCGTCCAGCGGCAGGCCCAGGCGCTCGGCGATGAAGCGGCGCATGCGGATGTCGATCTGGGGGAACAGGCTGGACGACGCCGGATACAGCGTATTGTCCAGGTCGAATACCCAGGTCTCGATGTTGGAAAGATCGTTGCACATGTCGGGATGTTAGCGTCATGCGCTCCTTGATGCCAGCCAACTGCCTTAGGGGCTCGTTAAGGGACAATGCCTATGGTATGGAGTCCATGTCACTTTAGCCTAGAGATGCGGCACCCATGGATTCCACCGGCGACAGACAGCGTGCGAGAAGCGGCTTTGGCGGCCGGATCGCCCTTACCCTGGGCGCCGACGGCCTTGCCGCCTTTCCCGGCGCCGCCGTGGCGCTGGACCGGGACGGCCTCATCATCGCCAGCAATGCCCGGGCCGAGATCCTGGCCGCCGCCATCGCCCAGGAACGCCTGGGCTGCCTGCGCGACATATTGGACAAGCCCGGCGTCAATGCCGTGGAAAGCCTGGCGCTGCCCAGCGGCGGTACTCTGATCCTGGATCTGGTGGCGCTGCCCACCGAAAGCGGCGTGATGCTGGTGCTGGGCCGCGACGTCACCCTGGAGCGCAATCTGCGCGCCGCCCTGGTGGAATCGCGACAGCGCTACAAGGACCTGGTGGAGATTTCCAGCGACTTCGCCTGGGAGATCGGCCCCGACGGCCGCTTCGTCTTCGTCAGCCCCAAGGGGGCCATGGGCTTCGCCGCCGACGAACTGGTGGGCCGCCTGCCCTCGGACTTCATCCTGCCCGAGGAAGGCCATGCCCATCTGAGCCCGTTCGAGACCAATGCCGAGTTGGAGGACGTGGAAGTCTGGATGCGCCAGAGCGACGGCTCGCAGGCCTGCCTGCTGGCCTCGGCCACCCCCATCCGGGGCGAGCGCGGCGACTGGAAGGGCGTGCGCGGGGTCTGCCGCGACGTCACCCAGGAGCGGCTGCGCGACGCCGCCCTGTCGCGGGCCAACAACCGCGAGCGGCTGCTGGGCTATATCGTGCGCACCATCCGCGACGAGGTCGACCCCGCCGACATGCTGAAGACCGCCGCCGAGGCCACCGCCCGCGCCCTGGGCGCCACCGGCTGCCAGATCTTCCGCATCCTGCCCGAGGCCTCGGATTTCGAGCTGGCCGCCAGCTTCGGCCAATGCGGCGACGAGAAGCCGGTGCTGGATTCCTTTTTGGGCTCGGACCACTTCGACAGCGACCTGTCGGACTGGCGGGTGCTGGCCACCGTTTGCCGCTACCGCCATTCCATCAACGGCGCCGTGCTGATGTGGCGCGGCCTGGAGCGCGCCGCCTGGAGCGACGACGACCGCCTGCTGATCGACGACGTCGCCAATCAGGTGGGACTGGCCTGCGAGCAGATCACCAACCACGAGCGGGTGGTCAAGCTGTCGCGCACCGATGGGCTGACCGGCCTGTTCAACCGTCGCGCCTTCTTCGACGAAATTTCGCGGCGCTTCGGTCGTCTGGCCCGCGAGGGCAGGCCCGCCACCCTGATCTATGTGGATTTGGACAATTTCAAGGCGGTCAATGACGTCCACGGCCATCAGATGGGCGACCGCGCCCTGCTGGCGGTGCGCGAACTGCTGATGCAGCACACCAGGCCTGTGGATCTGGTGGCGCGCCTAGGCGGCGACGAATTCGCCATCTGGCTGGAAGGCGCCGGCGAGGAAATCGCCATCAGGCGCTGCACCGACCTGCTGACGGCGGGCAAGGCCGAGTTGGATCCGTATTCCGGCAGCCCCGACAAGCCGCTGCACTTCTCACTTGGCGTGGCCGTTCATGTGGGCGGCAGCCATGAGAATATCGAGGAGTTGATCGCCCGGGCCGACAAGGCCATGTATGAAGTCAAGCGCAGTGGCAAGGGCGCCATGCGTCTGGCACCGTCGGTGTGAACCAGGGGAGTGGGGCGTGAGCGGATTCCTCAAGCGTCTGTTCGGCGGCGGCGACAAGCCGCTGGAATATGAAAAGGCCAAGGAACTGGCGGCCCATCCCGACGCCAGGGTGCGGGCCGAGGTGGCCGAGCGCACCGATGTCAAGGCCGAGATTCTCTACTTCCTGGCCGAGGATTCCGACCCCGAGGTGCGACGCAAGGTCGCCGCCAACGCCCATGCTCCGGCCCAGGCCAACCTGCTGCTGGCCAGCGACCAGAGCGACGCCGTCCGCCGCGACCTGGCATCCAAGATTTCCCGTCTGGCCCCCGGCCTGACCGCCCACGAACAGGACCGCCTGCGCCGGGTCAGCTACGAAGCGCTGGAGGTGTTGGCCCGCGACCAGATTCCCAAGGTGCGCCAAATCCTGGCCGAGGCACTGAAGGACGTGGCCAACGCGCCGCCCGACGTGATCCGTCGGCTGGCCCGCGACGCCGAACTGGTGGTGGCGGGGCCGGTGTTGCAGTACTCGCCGCTGCTGTCCGACGAGGATCTGCTGGAGATCATCGGCGCCAATCCCATCCCCGGCGCCCTGGCCGCCATCTCGCGCCGCTCGGTGGTCAATACCCGGGTCTGCGACGCCATCGCCGCCACCGAGGATATCGACGCCATCGCGGTGCTGCTGTCCAACAGTTCGGCCCAGATCAGGGAAGAGACCCTGGACCGCCTCGCCGACCGTGCCGCCGATATCGAGGCCTGGCACAAGCCCCTGGCCGAACGGCCGCAGCTGTCGCCCAAGACCGCCCAGAAGCTGGCCCGCTTCATCGCCGCCAGCCTGCTGCAAAGCCTCGCCGCCCGCCAGGACCTGGGCGAGGAGACCGCGGCGGCCGTCGCCGCCGTGGTGGCGCGGCGCATCGACGAGATCGAGGGCGCCGCCGAGCCCAAGGGCGTCTCGGACGAGGCCGCCCTGGTGGCAAAGGTCCGCAACCTGAAGACCACCGGCCAATTGACCGAGACCGCCGTGGAAGCCGCGCTCTCCTCCAATGACGCCAAGTTCGTCATTGCCGCCCTGGCCGAACTGGCGGGTCTGCCCCAGCGGGTGATCCGCAAGGTGGTGGAGACCCAAAGCGCCAAGGGCGTGGTGGCCATCTGCTGGAAGGCGGGGCTGTCGGCCGGGTTCGCCACCCAGTTGCAAACCAAGCTGCTGCGCCTGTCCAGCTCCAAGCTGCTGGCCGCCAAGGGCGGCGACCACGCCCTGACCATCGACGAGATGGAATGGCAGTTGGAATTCTTCGGCTCGCAGGGATAGGGAAACGGTCAGCCCCGCGACTGCAGCCACAACACCAGCACCACGGCGCCCGCGTTGATGATGCAGGCCACGATGAACAGGTGCAGGGCGCGGCGGATATCGGCCACCGTCGCCCGGGCGCGGCCGGCGCCGATCCATTTCTCGTCCACGGTGATGCCGGGATATTTGCGCGGCCCGCCCAGGGCCAAATCCAGCGCCCCCGCCGCCGCCCCTTCCGGCCAGCCGGAATTGGGCGAGCGATGGTGCCGTGAATCCCGGACCATGGTCAGCAGCGCCGCGAAGGGCCGCCCCTGGGGCACGAAGGGCGCCGCCAGGGCCAGCATCAGGGCGGAGAGACGGGCGGGAATCAGATTCATCCCGTCGTCGAGACGGGCCGAGGCCCAACCGAAGGCGCGATAGCGGTCGTTGCGGTGGCCCACCATGCTGTCCAGGGTGTTGACCGTCTTGTAGAGCAGCAGTCCCGGCAGTCCCAGGATCACGTACCAGAACACCGGCGCCACCACCCCGTCGGCGAAGTTCTCGGCCAGGCTTTCGATGGCGGCCCGCGCCACACCATGCTCGTCCAGGCTTTGCGGGTCGCGGCCGACGATGCGCGACACCGCGTAGCGCCCGGCTTCCAACCCGGTGTCGGACAGCGCCCGGGCGACATCGTGGACATGCTCGAACAGCGAGCGCTGGGCCAGCAGGGTGGCGGCGACAAAGACCTCGGCCAGCCAGAAATGCGGCAGGGTGCGCGCCAGGAAAGCGATGACGCCGCCGATGCCCAGCGCCAGGGCAGCCATGCCCAGCACCAGCAGCACACCCCGAATCCGCCGGTTGGAATCCGAGCGTTCCGGCCGGTTCATGCGTTTTTCCAGCCCCGCGATGGTGCGGCCGATGGCCACCACCGGATGGGGGATCAGGCGGAACAGTCCGTTCATCTCGCCCAGGGCGGCATCCAGCGCCATGGCCATGACCAGCAGCAGCAGGGGATCGGGGGCGTGACCGAAATGTGAAAACAACGGCAGCATGGCGGGCAGGATGAAGCGGGCGAAGGAAAGGGTCAATCCCTCACAAACCCTCGCCCGCCCGCGGGAGAGGGTGGCGAGCCAAAGCGAGCCGGGTGAGGGCCTCCTCCCTCTCCCGCAAGCGGGCGAGGGAAAACAGAGGAGACATCCCTGCGCCCAAGTCCGCGTTCAACATCGAGGAAGCACGAAGATGTCAATCATCCCATTGTCGCTTGCCCCCGGCGATGCCATCTTTGCCGTGTCAACTCAATCGGGGAGCGTGGTTCATGAGCGACGATCACATCAACAGCCTGATGCCGAAGCTGGACATGACCCGGCGCGGATTCGTCTCGGCCGCCGTGCTGGCCTCGGGCTATGCCCTGGCGGTCAGTCCGGCCTCGGCCCAGGCCATCGCCACCGACCATGTGGGCCTGGTGACCGGCGCGGTGATGATCCCCACCGGTGGCGCCGCCATGCCCGCCTATGCCGCCATGCCCGGCGGCAAGGGCCCCTTCCCCACCATCTTGGTGGTGCAGGAAATCTTCGGCGTGCACGAACATATCCGCGACGTCTGCCGCCGACTGGCCAAGCTGGGCTATCTGGCGGTGGCGCCGGAACTGTATTTCCGCCAGGGCGATCCCTCGACCATTGCCGAGATCCCGGCGATCCTCTCCACCATCGTGTCCAAGGTCGCCGATTCCCAGGTGCTGGCCGACCTGGACGCCACCGCCGCCTGGGCGGCGGCCAATGGCGGCGATGCCAAGCGCCTGGGTATCACCGGCTTTTGCTGGGGCGGACGGATCACCTGGCTGTATGCCGCCCACAATCCCCGGCTGAAGGCGGCGGTGGCCTGGTACGGCAAGCTGGCGGGCGATGCCACCACTCTGACACCCAAGCATCCGCTAGACCTGGCCGCCCAGTTGAAGGCGCCGGTGCTCGGCCTGTATGGCGGCGCCGACCAGGGCATTCCGGTGGATACGGTGGAAAAGATGCGCGCGGCGGCCAAATCGGCCAAGGTGCCGGTGGAGATCGTGCTCTATCCCGACATGCCCCACGCCTTCCACGCCGATTACCGACCGTCCTACCGCGAGGCCCCGGCCAAGGATGGCTGGAACCGGTTGGTGAACTGGTTCAGGGGCAACGATCTGTAAGGGGGCAGGGCACGCACGACCGGAGCGCGGGCGCCCCGCCCGCTGCTTCTACAATCATTCGCACTCGACCCGGCGGATAGCCCCGTTCTCCAGGACGAAGACCGCGTCCTGGGGGCTGTCGCCGGTCAGCGCCTCGGCAGGGTCGGAGCCGAGATAGAGGCCGCGCAGGATGCGCCCGGCGACCCCATGGCTGACCACGATCAGCTTCTCGTTTTCGCGGATTCCCGCCAGCCAATCGGCCAGCCGGGCCGAGACCTGGGCATGGGTCTCGCCATCGGGGCTTTTGAACACCCAGTGGTCCAGGCCCTTGCTATCCCGCAATTCCGGCGGCAGCTCCGACTTCAGCACGCTGGACAGACGGCCGGTATTCACCTCTTTCAGGCGGGCGTCATAGGTGACATCGGCGGCGGCCAGCCCGGCGGCCTCGCACAGGATGCCGGTGGTCTCGGCGCAGCGCCCCAGCGGCGAGGACACCACCCGCCAGCCCTGGGCATCCTCGCCCAGCAGGCCGCGAATGGTCAGGCCATAGCGGAAGGCCTGGGCGACGCCCTTGGGGGTCAGGGGCGAATCGTGCCAGCCCTGGACGCGGCCCTCGGCATTGAACTGGGTCTCGCCGTGGCGGACCAGGATGATGCTGGACATGGAGGTTCCAAGAAAAATGGCCCCCACCCTCCCGCTGACGCGGGTCCCTCCCTCCCCCGGCGCGGCCGGGGGAGGGCTGGGGAGGGGGAATTAACCGCGCAGCTCGCCGCCGGTGGCCTTGGCGACGGCGGCGACGATCTTCGCCCCCACCGCCTCGATCTCCTCATCGGTGAGGGTCTTCTCGGTGGGTTGCAAGGTGACGGTGATGGCCAGCGACTTCTTTCCCGCCGCCACCTTGTCGCCCTCGTAGAGGTCGAATACCGCCACCTCGGCCACCAGGGCCTTGTCGGCGCCCTTGGCGGCGCGCACCACCGCATCGGCGGCGACGGAGGCGTCCAGGATGAAGGCGAAGTCACGGTCCAGCGGTTGGAAAGCCGACGCCTTCAGCAGCGGCTTGGCCTTGGTCGCCTTGGCCTTGGTGGGCGGCAGGGCTTCCAGGAACAGCTCGAAGCCGACCACCGGCCCCTTGACGTCCAGGCTGTTCAGCACGCCGGGATGGAGTTCACCGAAGAAGGCCACCGGCTTGTTGCCAAGCTTCAGCGAGCCCGAGCGGCCAGGGTGATACCAGCCTGGCGCCTCGGTCCCCACCTGGAAGCTGTCGGGATTGCCTCCGGCGGCGGCGATGGCGGCCATTGCGTCGGCCTTGGCGTCGAAGGCGTCGACCGCGCGGGCGGGTTCGGCCCAGTGGCGGCCACGGGCGCGACCGGCGCGGATGCCGGCGGCGACCTGACGCTGCTGGCCGGGCTCGGGCCCGTCGAACTGCGGTCCGATCTCGAACAGGCCCAAATCCTTCATGCCACGATCGGCATTGCGCCCCGAGGCGGTGACCAGATTGGGCAGCACCGAGGGGCGCATCACGTCCAGGTCGGACGAGATGGGATTAGCCAGATGCATCTCGGGGGCGCCGCCGCCGAACAGCTTGGCCTGGGCCTCGGGCAGGAAGGACCAGGTCACCGTCTCGACCAGCCCGCGCGACGCCAACTGGCGCCGCACCCAGGCGGCGCGGCGCTGGCCGGGGGTCAGCACCGGCTTGGGCATGGGCGGACGCGGCAGCGGCAGCGACGGGATGTTGTCGTAGCCGTTGATGCGGATCACCTCTTCCACCAGATCATGCTCGGCGGTGATATCGCCGCGCCAGGACGGCGGATTGACCAGCAGCCCGTCGGCATGCTCGGCCACGGCGCAGCCGAGATCGTTGAGGATGGCTTCCATGCGGGCCAGCGGCACCTCGACGCCGCCCAGTTCGGCGACGCGGCCGGGGCGCAGCACGATGGACTTCTGCCAGTCGGGTTCGGTCCCGGCGATGACCGGCTCCGAGGCCTCGCCGCCGCACAGATCCAGGATCATGCGGGTGGCCAGTTCCATGGACGGCACCACGAAGGCGGGGTCGACGCCGCGTTCGAAGCGGAAGCGGGCATCGGACAGGATTTCCAGCCTGCGCCCGGTGGCCGCCGTGCGGATGGGATCGAAATAGGCGGCTTCCAGGAACACGTCGGTAGTGGCCTCGGTGCAGCCGGAATGCTCGCCGCCCATGATGCCCGCCAGGGCTTCCGGCCCCGCCTCGTCGGCGATCACCGTCATGGACTCGTCCAGCTCGTAGGTCTTGCCGTTGAGCGCCACCAGAGTCTCGCCCGACATGGCCAGACGGGCGCGGATATCGCCCGTGACCTTGGCGGCGTCGAACACGTGCAGCGGACGGCACAGGTCGTAGGTGAAGAAATTGGTGATGTCCACCAGGGCGGAAATGGGACGCAGGCCGATGGCGGTCAGGCGGTCCTTCAGCCATTGCGGGCTTTCGCCATTGGTCACGCCGCGGATCATGCGCCCGGCGAACAGCGGGCAGGCGGCCTGGGTCTCGGGGGTGAAGTCGAGGCGGACGCCGATGGGGCTCTTGAAGCTGCCCGGCACCGGCTCGACCAGCAACGGCTTCAGGGTCCCCAGGCCGAAGGCGGCGAGATCACGGGCGACGCCGCGCACCCCCAGGCAGTCCACCCGGTTGGGGGTCACCGAAATCTCGATCATGGGATCGAAGCTCATGATGTCGAGCAGACTGGCGCCCACCTTGGCGTCGGCATCCAGTTCGGCGATGCCGTCATGGTCCTCGCCGATGCCCAGTTCGCGCCACGAGCACATCATGCCCTGGCTTTCGACGCCGCGCACATTGCCCTTCTTCAACACCTCGCCATTATGCGGGATGAAGGTGCCGGGCTGGGCCAGGATCACCTTGAGACCCGCCCGCGCATTGGGGGCGCCGCATACCACCTGGAGGATGCCGCTGCCAGACTCCACCTTGCACAGCCGCAGCTTGTCGGCATTGGGGTGCTTCTCGGCCTCCAGCACATGGCCGACCACGAAGCCGCCCAGATGCTTGGACGGATCGATGATGCCCTCCACCTCGAGGCCGATGGCGGTCAGGCCGATCTCGATCTGGCCTAAGGTGGCGGTGGTGTCCAGATGGCTCTTCAGCCAAGACAGGGTGAATTTCATCGGGTCAGCCCTCCCGAAAGCGTGGGAACGTCAAGCGCCGAGAAGCCGTAATGGCGCAGCCAGCGCAGATCGGAATCGAAGAAGGTCCGCAGATCGGGAATGCCGTATTTCAGCATGGCGACGCGCTCCACCCCCATGCCGAAGGCGAAGCCCTGGTAGCGGTCGGGATCGATGCCGCAGTTGCGGAGCACATTGGGGTGCACCATGCCGCAGCCGAGGATTTCCAGCCAACCGGCGCCGGGTCCGATCTTCAGTTCGCCGCCTTCGCGCGAACAGCCGATATCCACCTCCGCCGAGGGTTCCGTGAACGGGAAGAAGCTGGGTCGGAAGCGCACCGGCACGTCGTCCACCTCGAAGAAGGCGCGGACGAATTCGATCAGGCAGCCCTTGAGATGGCCCATATGGGTGGTCTCGTCGATGACGAGGCCTTCCACCTGATGGAACATGGGCGTGTGGGTCATGTCGGAGTCGCAGCGATAGGTGCGGCCGGGCACCAGCACCCGGATGGGCGGCTTCTCGCTCAGCATGGTGCGGATCTGCACCGGGCTGGTATGGGTGCGCAGCAGATGGCGCCCGCCCTCGGGGCGTTCACCGAAATAGAAGGTGTCGTGCATCTGGCGGGCCGGATGCTCGGGCGGAATGTTCAGCGCGCTGAAATTGTGGAAATCGTCCTCGATATCGGGACCTTCCGCCACGGTGAAACCCATCTGGGCGAAGATGGCGGTGATTTCCTCGATGGTCTGGCTGATGGGATGGATGCGCCCCGAGGCCTCGGGGCGCGACGACAAGGTGACGTCGATGCGCTCGCGGGCCAGCCGCTCGTCCAGCGCCTTGGCTTCCAGAACCGTCTTGGCGGCGGTGATGGCCGCCTCGATCTCGTCGCGGGCGGCGTTCAGCGCGGCACCGGCGGCCTTGCGCTCGTCGGGCCCCATGCCGCCCAGCGACTTCATCAAGCCGGTGACGGTGCCCTTCTTGCCAAGCGCGGCGACGCGGGCGGCGTCCAACTGGTCGAGCGAGGTGGCGGCGGCCACCGAAGCCAGCGCCTGGGCGCGGAGTTGATCGAGATCCTGCATGCTTGCATTTCCCTAAGACGCGAAAAGGGGCCGCCCCATCCGGGCCGGCCCCTCTCCTACACATTTCTTCCCGCGGGGGAAGTCTACCGGAGGGCGGCCTGGGCCTTGTCCACCAGCGACTTAAAGGCTTCCGGCTCGCGAATGGCGATGTCGGACAGAACCTTGCGGTCGAGCGCGATGTTGGCCTTCTTCAGGCCGTCCATGAAGCGCGAATAGGGCAGGCCGTGAGCACGGGCGCCCGCATTGATGCGCTGAATCCACAGGGCGCGAAAATTACGCTTCTTGGCGCGGCGATCGCGATAGGCATAGCGCAGGGCCTTTTCCACCTTCTGGATCGCAACCCGGAAGCAGGTGGAGGAACGGCCGCGGTAACCCTTGGCGAGCTTGAGAATCTTCTTGTGACGGGCGTGGGTGGTCACGCCCCGCTTGACGCGAGCCATGGATCAGCCTCCGTTCGGCAGGTAGAACTTCTTGACGTTGTCGCTGTCGGTCTTGAACAGCATGAAGGTGCCGCGATGCTGGCGCTTCATCTTCGACGTCTTGGCGGTCAGGCAGTGGCGCTTGAACGCGACATTGGCCTTCACCTTGCCGGTGCCGGTGAGCTTGAACCGCTTCTTGGCGGAGCTCTTGGTCTTCATCTTGGGCATTTTCGCTTGGTCCTTGATCTGGAGTGGTTCAGCGAGAACGAACGGCAAGGCAGCCCTGACAGCCCTGTCCGCTCGGGAAGGCGACGCTTATAGCCTGCGTCGGATGGGAATGCAAGGGGGTGCCGCCCTACTCCGCCGCCTTGCAGTAGCGCGCCACCTCGTCCAGCAGTTTGCGGATGGAGATGGGCTTGGTGATGACCTGCTCGAACCCGTCTTCCAGGAAACCCGCCACCGAATCGGGATCGGCGAAGGCGGTCACCGCCACCACCGGCACCTGGGCGGTGCGGGCATCGGCCTTGAGCAGCTTCAGCAGGTCGACGCCGGAATATTTGGGCAGCTGGATGTCCATCAGGATCAGGGCGGCGCCGCTGGCGGCGGTCATCTCCACCAGTCCGTCGCCATCGGAGGACTTGACGGTCTGGTAGCCGGCAATGCTGAGCGCCTGCTCCAGCAGCTTCATGTTCATCGCATTGTCTTCGACGATGACCACCGTTCCCGTCATGGTCCGACCTTTCAAATTTGCCCGGTCTTGAGCCGAGGGACGGTCCCTCGGCCTTGGGCCGTGTAGCTGCCGACGAAGGCGGTGAAATCGGCCACCGTCAACGGACGGCCGATCATATAGCCCTGGATTTCATCACAACCATGGCGAGCTAGCAAGCTGGCCTGCGCTTCCGTTTCGACACCCTCGGCGATGGTTTTCAGCGACAGGGAATGGGCCAGCGAGATGATGGCGTTGGCGATGACGCGGCCGTCCTCGTCCTGGTCCAGGTCCTTGACGAAGGCACGGTCGATCTTGACCGTATTGATGGGGAAGCGCTTGAGATAGGCCAGCGACGAATAGCCGGTGCCGAAATCGTCGATGGACAGCGTCACCCCCAGCTTGGCCAGGGCGCGCAGCATCTTCAGCGTGCCCTCGCCATCGGCCATCAGCATGCTTTCGGTCAGTTCCAGGTCGAGATGGGTGGGGTCGATCCTGGCGTCGGCGATGGCCTCGGCGACCATGTCGGGCAGGCCTTCCTCGTGGAACTGGCGTCCCGACACATTGACGCCGATGCGCAGGCGCCCGAGATTCATGTCGTTCCAGACCCGCATCTGGCGGCAGGCCTCGCGCAGCACCCATTGCCCCATGGGAACGATCAGGCCGCTTTCCTCCGCCACCGGGATGAACTTGTCCGGCGTGATGATTCCCAGCTCGGGATGGCGCCAGCGGATCAGCGCCTCGGCCCCCACCAGCTCATAATCCCGCAGGCTGACCTGGGGCTGGTAGAACAGCTCGAACTGCCCGGCCTTCAAGGCGTCCTTGATGGAGCGTTCCAGGGTCAGGCGCTCGGTCACCGCATAGGACATGGCAGCGTCGAAGAAGCCCAGCCGCTCGTCGGTGCGCCGCTTGACCGAATGCAGCGCCATCTCGGCATTGCGCAGCAGTTCCAGCGCCTCCTCGCCGTCGCGGGGATAGACCGAGACGCCCATATCCACCGGGATCACCAGTTCGGAGCCGTGAACCATATGCGGCCGGTTGAGCACTTCGCGGATGCGGGCCACCATGTCGGTGACATCGTCGAGATTACGCAGCTGCGGCATCACCACCGCGAATTCGTCGCCCGCCAGACGCGCCGCCGTGCCGCCGCCGCCCAGGTCCTGGGCCAGCCTGCGGCCCGTCTCCCGCAGCAGGGAATTGCCGACGTCGTGGCCGAGGGAATCGTTGATGGTGGTGAAGCCGTCCAGGTCGACGGTGACCACCGCCACATGCAGCCCCGCCGCCTTGGCCATGGCCACCGCCTGGCCCAGCTTGTCGGTGAGCTGGGCGCGGTTGGGCAGGTCGGTCAGCGAATCATGATTGGCCAGATAGGCCACCCGCTGCGCCAGTTCCTTGTTTTCCGTCAGATCGCGGATGGTGCCGGTGAACAGGCGGCGCTTGTCCATGCGCAGTTCGGAAATGGACAGATGCACCGGGAAGATGGTTCCGTCCTTGCGCTTGCCCATCACCTCGCGGCCGAGACCGAGAATCTTGGCCTCACCGGTCTGGATATAGTTGCGGATATAGCCGTCATGGCGTCCGGCATCGGGCTCGGGCATCAGGATGGAGACGTTGCCCCCCACCAGTTCCGACAGGGAATAGCCGAAGATGCGTTCCACCGACAGATTGGCGTTGAGGATGGTACCGTCCTCGTCGATGGTGACGATGCCGTCCAGCACCGTATCCATGATGGCGCGGATGCGGTGTTCGCGCGCCGCCACCGCCCGCATGGCGGCGGTGACCTCGGTGGTATCGCGCCCCACCAGAAGCGTGGCGTTCTGCCCCTCGCGCCGCAGCGGCACCGCCGATAGCTCCACGTCGCGCAAACGCCCGGCGAAGGTCAAGACCTTGACCGGCAGGGGATGGCCTTCCTCATAAAGGGCATCCAGGCCGCGATCGAAGATCGTGCGGAAATCGGGATGGATGAAATCGGTGAAGGGCTTGCCCTCGCACGATGCCGCCGATGGCGCCCGCAGCATGCCGAGACCGGCGGCATTGATCCGCTCCACCACCCCGTCGACACAGACGCAGATCAGGTCCGGCGACAGTTCCACCAGATCGCGGTAGGACACCTCGTCCTTGATCAGCGCCGTTTCCAGCATGGAGACGTCGGTGATGCGGTCGATCAGCTTCAGGATCTGGGTGCCGGAATTGAGGATGGATTCGGCATATTCCCGATAACCTGCCGGAACCAGCGGCCCCAGCATCTCCGACGAAATCATCTCGGAAAAGCCGATGACGTCATTGAGCGGGGTGCGGATATCGCGGCTCATGCGGCCCATGAAATCGGTCTTGGCCCGGTTGGCGATATCGGCCTCTTCCTTGGCCTCGGCCAACTTGGCCGCCTGGGCCTTGGCCTGGGTGACATCGCGGCAGAACATGGCGCAGCGATGCTCGCCGGTGGTGGCACCGGCCACCGCCAGCAGCCGATTGGCGAACCAATGCAGCCCGTCGGTGTCCTCGAACTCCACGGTGCGGCCGCTTTCCAGCGCCTGTTCCAGATAGGCGCGGCGATGGGCGGCCAGGCTGGCGGGCAGGAAATCGAAAATGGATCGCCCGACCAGTTGATCGGGCGCCGAGTCGAAATACTGTTCGGCCTCGGCGTTCAAGGTGACGATCAGGCCATCGGAGTCCAGCAGCAGCGCCACGTCATGGCTGGCGTCGAGCAGCGCCTGGGCGGTGCGGTGCGAGGCCTCCAGGGCGCTTTGGGCGTTCTGGCGTTCGATGGCGTGACGGATCACCCGGGGCAGCATGGCCATGCCGGTCTCGGACTTGACCACGTAGTCCTGGGCTCCGGCGCGAATGGCCTCGTGGGCGACGCGCTCGTCGTCCAGGCTGGTCAGCACCACCAGGGCCTTTTCCGGCGCCCAGGATTTCAGCGTCAGGACAGATTCGATTCCCGACGCATCCGGCAGCCCAAGATCGGAGAGCACGCAATCGAATTGATGGAAGGGAACCAGCTTGGCCGCCGCCGCCAATGTGTCGCAGCAGGTGGTGGTCCAGTTGGGAGCCACGTCGGACAATTCGATCTCGATCAACCGCTGGTCACCAGGGTTGTCTTCAATTATCAACAGTCTGATCGAATCGGTTTCCAGTGACATGACTGTTAGACCATGCAACATAAAGCCAATATTGTAAATGGCTGGCACCGTCCTCAGACGGCCTTGCGCTCCATCACCGCGCCGAAAAAGCCATCGGTGCCGTGGCCCAGCGGCGACAGCCGCAGATAGGGCCCGGGAACCGGGCATTCCCCACCGATGATCTCGCCCCAAAGCTGGGGAACCGGCACCACCTCGTAATCGGGATGGGTCGCCAGGAAAGCGGCGATCTGATCCTCGTTCTCCTCGGCCAGCAGGGAACAGGTGGCGTAGACCAGCCGCCCGCCGGGCTTGGTCAGGCGCGCCGCGCTGGCCAGGATGTCCTTCTGGCGCCCCACCAGTTCCAGCAGGTCGGTCTCGCCCAATTGCCACTTGGCATCGGGATTGCGCCGCCAGGTGCCGGTGCCGGTACACGGCGCATCCACCAGCACCCGGTCGAAGCTGGCGGCCGCGCGCTTGATCCACTTGTCGGATTCGCCGCCGATCACCCGCTTGGTGACATTGTGCACCCCGGCGCGGCGCAGTCGGTCCCCCGCCCGGTCGACCCGCCATTCCGCCACGTCGCAGGCCACCAGGCGGCCCTTGTTCTCCATGGCGGCGGCCAGGCACAGGGTCTTGCCCCCCGCCCCGGCGCAGTAATCCGCCACCGCCATGCCCGGCCGGGCGTCGGTAAGCAGCGCCACCAGTTGCGAGCCCTCGTCCTGGACCTCCACTAGGCCGTCGCGCCAGGCCTGGACCTGGACCAGCGGCACCCGGCGGGCCAGCCGCAGGCCCAGCGGCGACAGCTTGGTCGGAGTCGACTTGATGTCTTCCTTGGCCAGGGCGCGGGCGGCATCCTCGCGGCTGGCCTTCAGGGTATTGACCCGCAGGTCCACCGGCGCCTCGTCGCGCATGGCGCCCATCTCGTCCACCAGCCGTTCGCCGAACAGGGCGGTCAGGCGGGGAGTCAGCCATTCGGGATATTCGCCGCGCACATGGGGAGGCATGTCGCGGTGGAAGATGGATTTCTGCTCGGACAGCATGTCCATCACCCGGCGCTCGGCCGGTTCGGGCGCATAGGCGGAATGGGCGCCGCGGAACAGCTCGGGGTCGGGCTGAACGCCCTCGAACACCAGATCGGCCAGGACGCGGGCCCGCGCCCCCCACTGGCCGGTCAGATTGTCGGCGTCGGGGTGTTCCAGATGAACCAGCCACCAGTCCAGGCGGGACTTGCGCCGCAGCACCCGCCACACCGTCTCGGCCACGGCGCGGCGGTCCTTGGCGCCGATATAGCGCCGATCGCGGAAATAGGCCGAGGCGGCGGAATCGGCGGGCTTGGCCGACTTCTCGATTTCCGCCAGAAGCTCGATGGCGGCCTGGAGCCGTGCGGCCGGGGTCATGGGCGTGCTTTCATGATAATAAGGAGGCGTGGCATCAAAAGGGGCATGGCGGTCTACCAGATGCGGGCGACGACACCGTCGAACACCGAATCGGCGGAGATCAGCGGCAGGTTGTAATGCAAGGCGGTGGCGGCAAGAAGACGGTCGAACGGATCGCGATGGCCCCAGGCCATCAGACCCGCCGCCACGGCGATGGCGGGATCGAACCCGGCCACCGCCCCGCCTTGCTCGTTCAGCAGCGCCGCCAGCCGGGGCGCGAAGGGCTCCATCTCGGGCCACTTGCCCAGCCGGACCTTCCGCGCCACCTCGAAGAACGAGATGGGACTGACATAGACGGTCTGGGCGGCCTCCAGGGAGGCCAGGGCGGCGGGCGACAGGCGGTCGTCGCCGCTCAGGCTCCAGGCCCAGGCATGGGTATCGAGCAGAACCGCCGTCAACCGCCCCCCTCCCACAGCGCCAGATCGTCGCCATCCATGGGGGCAAGGAAATCCGGCCCCGGGCCGGTCAGCTTGTCCTTGAGCAGTCCGAGCTTGAACTTGCCCTGGGATACCGGAACCAGACGCACCACCGGGCGGCTGCCATTGGCGATGATGATCTCCTCGCCCGCCAGCGCCGCCTCGATCAGCCGTGACAGATGGGTCTTGGCGGCGTGGATGGTGACCTGCTGCATGGCATCGCCCTCCTTGACCAGGACTCAATCCTAGCTAACTTAGTCAAGCCGATCAATCGGTCTTGTAGTTGGGGGCTTCCTTGGTGATGGCCACGTCGTGGACATGGCTTTCCCGCAGACCGGCCGAGGTGATGCGGCGGAACTGGCAGCGGGTCTGCATCTCGGCGATGGTGCGGTTGCCGGTATAGCCCATGCCCGCGCGCAGGCCGCCGATCAGCTGGTGGATGACGGTGGAAACCGGCCCCTTGTAGGGAACCCGGCCCTCGACGCCTTCCGGCACCAACTTCAGCTTGTCGTTGACCTCGGCCTGGAAGTAGCGGTCGGCCGATCCCCGCGCCATGGCGCCGATGGAGCCCATGCCGCGATAGGATTTGTACGAGCGGCCCTGGTACAGGAAGACCTCGCCGGGGCTTTCCTCGGTCCCCGCGAACAGCGAGCCGATCATGACGCAATCGGCACCGGCGGCGATGGCCTTGGCGATGTCGCCGGAATACTTGATGCCGCCATCGGCGATGACCATCACCCCGTGCTGGTGGGCGACCTCGGCCACGTCCATGACGGCGGAAAGCTGCGGCACGCCGACACCCGCCACCATGCGGGTGGTGCAGATGGTGCCCGGCCCGATGCCGACCTTGACCCCGTCGGCCCCGGCGTCGATCAGGGCGCGGGCGGCCTCGGCGGTGGCGATGTTGCCGCCGATGATCTGGGCCATGGGCGTGGCCTTCTTGATCTCGCGGATGGTTTCCAGAACGCCGCGGGAATGGCCGTGGGCGGTATCGACCACCACCACGTCCACCTCGGCCTCGATCAGGGCCATGGCGCGCTTGAAGCCGTCGGGTCCGACGCTGGTGGCGGCGGCGACGCGCAGGCGGCCCTTCTCGTCCTTGGCGGCGGTGGGATGGGCCTGGGCCTTCTCGATATCCTTCACCGTGATCAGGCCGATGCAGCGATAATCGCCGTCCACCACCAGCAGTTTCTCGATACGGTGCTGGTGCAGCAGGCGCTTGGCCTCTTCCTTGTCGACGCCTTCGCGCACCGTAACCAGCTTTTCCTTGGTCATCAGCTCATAGACCGGCTGGGCGGCGTCGGAGGCAAAGCGCACATCGCGGTTGGTGAGGATGCCCACCAGCTTGCCGCTGCCCCGCTCCACCACCGGAATACCGGAAATCTTGTAGTCGGCCATCAGGCGCAGCGCATCGGCCAGCGGCTGTTCGGGATGGATGGTCAGCGGATTGACCACCATGCCGGATTCGAACTTCTTGACCTTGCGGACCTCGGCGGCCTGGGCCTCGATGTCGAGATTCTTGTGGATGACGCCGATGCCGCCGTCCTGGGCCAGGGCGATGGCGAGACGGCTTTCGGTGACGGTATCCATGGCCGCCGACAGCATGGGGATGCCCAGCTCGATGGAGCGGGTCAGGCGGGTGCGGGTCTGAGCCTGGGCGGGAAGGACGTCGGATTCCGCCGGAACCAGCAGAACGTCGTCGAATGTGAGGGCTTCCTTGATGACCATGCCGCCTCCGGATACGGATCAGAGGCGCGACATCATACACATTCGAGGCGCAGCCTCAAGACCTGCCTTGGGATACCTCCCAGGAGCACAGCGACTGGCGCGTTGAGCGCCCGCGCGACCATTCGCGCGAAAGCCAAGCGAGTGCGGCGAGCGCCGGCGACTGAGGCGAACTTAAATAGTGTCCCCGCGATAGCCCATGGCGACCACATAGGTCTCGGCCGAGCCCTGGCGCGAGGCAGGGGGCTTGGCGTGGCGCACGGTGGCGAAGTTCTTCTTCAAAGCGTCGAGCAGGGTCTTCTCGGTGCCGCCCTGGAACACCTTGGCCACGAAGGTGCCGCCGGGCGACAGCACTTCCAGCGCGAAATGCAGCGCCACCTCCACCAGGGCGATGATGCGCAGATGATCGGTGGAGGGATGGCCGGTGGTGGGCGCCGCCATGTCGGACAGCACCACATCGGCGGGACCGCCCAGGGCCTCCTTCAAGCGGTCGGGGGCGTCGTCGGCCAGGAAATCGCCCTGCAGCGTGATGGCGCCCGGCACCGGATCCCATTCCAGGATGTCCATGCCCACCACCACGCCGCCCGCCTTGCCGCCGATCTTCTGCACCGCCACCTGGGTCCAGCCGCCGGGGGCGGCGCCGAGATCGACCACGCGCAGGCCGGGCTTCAGGATATGGAAGCGCTCGTCCAACTGGATCAGCTTGAAGGCGGCGCGGGAACGCCAGCCCTGGCGCTTGGCCTCGTGGACATAGGGGTCGTTCAACTGGCGCTGCAGCCACAGGGTCGAGGACAGTTTGCGCCGCTTGGCGGTCTTGACCTTGACGGTGAGATTGCGCGAAGTCCCCGGCGCCGAGCCGGTGGCCCGCGACCCACCGCCCGCGCTTTTCTTGCCGCCGCCTTTTCCGCCCGTGCTCATGCTTTCCTCCCGCCGCGCCCCAGGGTCGAATCCTCGCGCATCATGCCCAACAGCACGCCTTCCCGCACGCCGCGATCGGCGACGCGCAGCTTGCCCAGCGGCCACAGGCGGCACACCGCCTCCAGGATGGCGCAGCCCGCCAGCACCAGATCGGCGCGTTCCGGGCCGATGCAGGGATGGGCGGCGCGCTCTTCATGGCTCATGGCGGCCAAGCGGCGGGTGACGGCGGCGATATCGGCGAAGCCCAGTTCCAGCCCGTCCACCTTAGAGCGGTCATAGCGCTCCAGCCCCAGATGCAGGGCGCCCAATGTGGTGACGGTGCCCGAGGTCCCCAGCATCTGCACCAGATTGCCGGTCATCAGCGAGGCGATGGTATGCAGGCTCTCGAACGGCGCGAAGGCGCGTCCGATCTGGTCCACCACCTTAGCATAGCCCTTGTTGGAGGCCAGTTCCGAGGCCCATTGCTCGGCCAGGGTGACCACGCCGGTGGGAATGGATTGCACCCCCATCACCGTCTGGCCCATGGGGGAGTTGCGCACCCAGACCAGTTCGGTGGAGCCGCCGCCGATATCGAACACCAGTGCCCAGGGCACCATCGGGTCGAGCAGCGAGGCGCTGCCCGCCAGGGCGAGGCGAGCCTCCTCCGAAGATGAGATGATATCGGGCTTCAGCCCGGTGCGCTCCTGGATGCGGGCGGTGAATTCAGGCCCGTTGGCAGCGCGGCGACAGGCCTCGGTCGCCACCAGCCGGGCACGGTGGACCTGGTTGCGCTCCAGTTTGACGACGCAGGCCTCCAGCGCGTCCAGGGTGCGGTCCATGGCGGCCTCGGACAGCCGCCCGGAGGCTCCCAGCCCCTCGCCCAGCCGCGTCACCCGCGAGAAGGCGTCCACCACCCGGAACCCCCGCGCGGTGGGACGGGCCACCAGCATGCGGCAGTTGTTGGTGCCGAGATCGAGGGCGGCGTAAAGGGGGGTGTCGGACATGATTTCTGGCGTTGATCCAAGACGGCACGGCTGCCGAAGGGGGCGGATGTTACTCCGGATGGACGGGCGCTGGGAAGGGCGCTCTCCCACCTTGGCCCCGCCATGAAAAATCATGCGTGTTTGACCATTGATCCCTCCCGGCCCCTGTGATAGAAGGTGCGCCTCTTCCGGACCGGCCCCCTCGCGGAGCCCCCGGTCCACCAGCCAGACTGGTGGGGGATCGTCTAACGGTAGGACAGCGGACTCTGACTCCGCCAGTCTAGGTTCGAATCCTAGTCCCCCAGCCATCACTTCCCAAGTAAAATCAACATGTTAGCAATGAGCAGTCGCGCTCTCATTGCGTCAAAAAACCGTTAGCAGTACATTAGCAGTGCTCAAACGCTGTCCAGCGTAGATTTTCCGATACTGCGCCGCAATAAATTGAGCGTTTGCGAGGCTTTGATGGGCGACGTTGTTCATATCCTCGGCGAGGCCGTGGCAATCCTAGACGCCAATCTATCGGATCGTGTCCCTTGGATTGGTGTAACAGCGCAGTCGCCGTTTGATCTCCGGCGGGCTTGGCCGGATTGATCAGGCTG
>NZ_LWQT01000049.1 GCF_001650715.1 Paramagnetospirillum marisnigri
CTCCGTCGCCCCTGGCCAGGCAACATCAACCATGCTTCACTAACATTCGATCTGGAGCCGCCATTGGGGGCCGGTCACTATTCACATTTTGCCGTATATTGGCGTTCTCTAATGTTGCTGTCAGCCCGTTGATTAAAGGCAAAAAAAACCGCTGGGTTGCCCCAGCGGCTTGAGTTTTGGGAGGATTTTTCGTTGCATAAAAAAGTGAAAAAAAACAACGTATTCAATGGTTGGTGACATGAGCAGGTCACATTTACAGGTCACATTTTGATTGATGTGCGGACGTTAAATAGGTAGGGTTGGCACTCCATCGGAGTGTGGTGTCATGCCCAAGGATAGCGGGCTTTCGAAGTATCTGTTTCGTAAGGGCGGCACATTTTACGTTCGAATGGCTGTTCCAAAAGAAATAAGGGGGGCTTTTGGCGGTAAGGATATCCTCCTTCGCAGTCTCAGGACTGGTGATCCGAAAGTCGCCGAGATAAGAAAGGATATTGAGGTCGGGAAAATAAAGGCCGATTTTCAGCGCCTTTCAAATCCTGACCATTTTGCACGCTCTTTGACATCATCATTACGGTGGTCACTCAACGCCGATGGAACTGCTTCTATCATGGAGCCTGTTGAGACAAAGGCGACCGCCATTGGGGCGCTTTCTGTGCAAATCCTCCTGGAAGATGACCCGGAGAAGAGGGCCGAATTAGAGGCCAGAAAGCAAGTCATGCTTGAAAAAATGCAGTCATCTGTTTCCGAATGGAAAGAGGACTTCCTGACGAGAAGAGGCCCTTTCGCCCGCGATCATATTGATGTAGCCAATCCAACGGACGTCCAGTCGTGGGTGCGAGACGCCAATAGGTTCTCCGAATTTATGGATGGCGGAAAGCCTCTCGATCAATCCATCCCCCTTGATGCTCTCGCCGCCGAGATCAGTGGGCGGGACGTCAGCGAAACGGTAAGGGCGCAGATCGTCCAAGAGATTCCTTCCGCCTTGCTGCCCGAGCGCGCATGGCCATACCTGTCCCGTGCCCGGTCGCCCAGTGTGCCGAACGCGGATAACATCACCTTGGGCGATCTCATCAAGCGGTTTTTCGCCGACGACAAACGTGCAAACCTCGATACTGCCACTCGGCGCAACTACAACACGACCATCGAGATCATGATTGATCTGCTTGGAGCGAATACGCCGCTTCGGGCAATAAAACGTGACGATATTCGGAGGGTGCAGAGGGTCATAAGATACTTACCGCCCCGAGCCAAGGACTGCGAACGATTTCGTGAAATGACCTATCAACAGATTTCAGAGATCGCTGAGAAAGAGAAGATAACTGCTATTAAATCTGGAACCCGTAATAAATACATTCGTAACATTGGAACATTGTTCGCTTATGCATTAGAGGAGGAAAAGGTCGAGAGTAACCCTGCCCTTGGCCTTCTGCTACATCTTCCAGAAGACCGAAATGAGCAAGGAAAGGCTCCATTTGACTCGGATGATCTTCGGGCGATGTTTCCTAACACATACCAGATGATGGGATTAAATTGGCTTCCGTTGGTTATGCTCTTTCAAGGGTTCCGGCCAAACGAAGCCGCACAGTTGGATACCGCGGACGTCATCAGGGTCGATGGCATTTGGGTATTTGACTTGACTGAGGAAACCAAGGGTCGGGTCGGTTCGGATCGCTGGGCCGACAAGTCATTGAAGAATGAAACTTCGGCGGTGCGGCGGGTGCCAATACATCAAAAGTTGATCGATTTTGGATTTATTGATTATATTAAGTTGCGTATTGATGCAAATAAGCAAAAGTTGTTTGACGTAAAGCGGTATGGTCAGGCTGGATACTTTTTATCAGTCCAAGATCAGTTTGCCGCATGGCTTGAAGGTGTTGGCGTGAAAAATCCCAGCACATCGCCGCATTCGTTTCGCCATACTTGGGCGACGAAATCCTTTGGGGTCGTTCATGACGGTCTTCGGAAGATTATGGGTGGATGGACGCTAGGCAAAGGCGTCGATGTTCAGACGTATCTTCATACAAATCTGCTTGATATCCATCGAATGAAGGCGGAACTGGACAAGGTGACGTTCGATATCTGCAACACCGATCCCGATCCTGCCCGAACTCATCCGGGGTTGATCGCGACCAAGTTAAAACGGCGGGCGACGCGGAACGGGAAGCGGCGCAGAACTATCCTTGCGGACACGCCCACTTGATCCAATCCCATCTTCGGCAGTGATCAGCGGCCATCGCTCTCCGGTCATGTCATGGGTTATAGCGGGCCGTTGTTGTGGGAGTGACTCTCAAGCATGCCGAGCATCCTTTGATAACGCTCGTCTATGGATTGAACGTCCAATGCATTTCTGCATTTAATGTGTTTATTTTCCTTGATGAGGGCCTGACGCCATAGCGCCAGTACATCATGAAAAGACTCAGTTTTGGTGATAACGCTGTTGTGGAAGGCTCGAACGTGGGTCACCTCTTCCCCCACCCACGTTGGTAGCACTATGTCCTGCCAGGGATGGAGTAGCTCGACCTCGGCTACGACCAATCCAGTATGGCGTCCTTTGAATTCATCAATCTCCCAGGACAGGTCACCGACAATCCACACATGGCGGACTTTTTCCACTGGCCGATTGGGGCAAGTCGTGAGCAACTGCGCGGCGGTGTCCGGCGGAATTGAGCACTCTGCCTCCCATCTCGTTCCGGCAAAGACCGGGGTTTTGACGGTGATAGTTCCCAGCTTCTCAGTCCAGCGGACGCGTAGGGTAATGCCGGGGGCAGAAGGCAGGTATCCCTGTCGGATGTAATGTCCCGGGGCATCACGGGGCCATCCATCGCGGACCAGGAACTTTCGTTCAGTCTCAGTACCGAGGATCATATTGTGCATGGACCGTAAATCCCGCCGGATGCAGCGCAAGTGTCCTCCCAGTGACACTGTGATTGCAATGGCCGATGCGGCAGATCGACTCTACTTTCCTGTCGATTTCCCCATTCGGGGCAACTTCTGACTTTCGGGCTGATCAACGTCAGAGCGGTCGGCTGCGGCACAGATGGACAGCAGGAACGGCTCATCTCAGGGATGTCGGAGCATCGGGCAATATGACCACAAACGTCGTTCCTTGGCCTTCCTTGCTATCGACCTCAATTCGACCGCCGTGGGCCTCAACTATCCGCGAGCAAATGTAAAGTCCAAGCCCGTTCGATCGCTCCCCTGCAGTCCCGATCTTACCTTTTACGAAGGGCTTGAAGAGATTAGCCATGACGTCTGGCGGAATGCCGCTACCGTGGTCAGAAACCGACAGTCGTTTACCGCCCTCGTCCTCGGACACTGAAACGGTGACGACATCACCGGCGCTGGAGAATTTGATCGCGTTGCAGATCAGGTTGTTGAGCACCTGCTTAACCTTCACAGCATCCCCTTCGGTCCAAGCCGGTTTTGCATCAACGATAAGATGAACTTGCTTTTTTTCAGCGGCGACAGAGCCGATGGCAACGGCTTCTTCCGCTACAGCTACAAGATTGATGCACTGCCAATTAACCTTAATGTCACCGGCATCGGCGATGGCCAGTTCCAGCACTTCCTCGATCAAATCGTTCATGAAGCTGGCTGCTTCGCGGATGGCTGTGAGCGAGCTGACCATTCGTGGCGACAGAGAGTTTTCTTCGGTCATTTCAAGGAATTCGGCATAGCCGCTGACCGCCCCAATGGGGTTCCTGAGGTCGTGTGCCAAAATCCCGAACAATTTGTTTTTCATCTCAACGGTGGCGCGGAGATCCTTGACCAAGGCTTCACGCTCTAGCATCAGGTTTATGCGGGTGATGGCGTAGCTGATCGCCCGCCACAGCATAGGACCAGTGAAGTACCCCTTTACCAGATAGTCCTGCGCCCCAAGGGCAACCGTCCGTTCGGCAAACAAGGCGTCGTCTTGGCCGGTCATGATGATGATGGGAAGGCTTGGAGCCGCCTCGCGCATGCGCAGAAGCGTTTCCTCCCCCATCGCATCGGGGAGGGAAAGATCGAGCAGAACGATGTCCGGGCCGTTGCTGGAACCGAGATGACACCGCGCCTCCACCAGCGTCACTGCGAATGACACTTGGAACTCGGGCAGCGTCGATTCTGCGAGTGCGACCGCAATCAGTTCGGCATCACCAGGGTTGTCATCAACAACAAGGACCCGCAATGATTCTCTCATAGATCAATCCAGTTGCCGTCGATGGGGACATTCACGCTTGGAAAGGTAATTATTCGCTTGGACAGTTTTTTCTGACATGCGGCTTCCTGGAGCACCCAGCGTTCTGCCATACACCAGAATTCCAGGTCTCGCCCCTCTGGCCGACCTGCAATTATCCAAAGTTTCCGAGCAATTTTTTCAATCTTCGCCTTATGATTGCTCATGGTATTCACCTTATGGTGAGGCATGAAACACGGGGCCTTCGCCACACGTGGCTACTTTGCCGCATAAAGGTTCCATTCCTGTCGATCTGCCCAGCCTGCATTCCTCGCAACGCCGGAGTAGCCGCAATGCCGTTTCGACGCCACGGACCGCCATGCAGACGAACTCCGCATCATATTTGTCACTGTGGCTGAGGATCGTCTGCGAGGCGGACATCAGCTCTTTGGCAGCTCGATGTCCATAGCAGTAGGATCGATCCAATTCACATTGCATGCGGCACCGTATTGCTCATGACAGTTTCTCCGCCGGGGCGAAGAAACGCATTAACCGTGGCGCTTTCTCCTCCATGAATCGAGAAAAGCCAAAAGGAGCGACTATGTGCAGCTTCGGAACATGCTCCTCATGGGCCTGCTCCATGGCGCGGACGGCGACGGGAAAGAGCTTCCTGAGGGACAGCGGCTTGGATACGCGGGCGGTGGCTCCCGCCTCAATGACCTGACCTGCCATATAAGCCTCCATCCATTCGTCCTTCTTGGGATCGGTCAGGACGATGATTGGGATGTTCCGCTTGCACCCGGCTTTGCCGTTGCGGATCTCGCGGACATGGTCGAGACCGCTGACACCGTCGCTTTCATACTCGACGATCAGCAAATTGGGCTTGTAGGCCCGCAAGACACTCAAAGCTTCCTTGTGGTTTTCCACTTCAGTTATTTGGTGATGGCCGGGGTAATTGAGAATCATCCCGATCAGGTGACGAAGTGGTCGGCTCTTTTCTTCAATGACGATGTGCTTGATTTTCGACATGCTACACCTCATTGCATTCCAGTATCACTTGTGCGGCTCTTTATGCTGCGGCGCACACATCTTTTCAAGTTACCGTTATCTGGCCTTTATATGACGATCAAACTGCCAAATGATGGGTGGCGAGCAACTGGGTCATCGCCAGTCATTCCCCTCGACGGAAACAAGAACAGCACCAAGTCAGGTAGGCGGCGCATTTAGGCAAATGGGACAGGCCCATTTGCGTGCGCCTCCCGCCTACCGGCGGTCGATCCGGGGTGCGCCGTGGCGATCTACTCTTTCAGCGTCAAGCCGCTGGCGGCCGGAAAGGTCGGCCCGGCATTGGCCTACCAGACTCGCCAGCCATTGCGGCTGGACGCCCAGACATTCCGGCCATCCAAGACCGGCGGCTTGGCTGCCGAGGGCATCGTCTGGCCACCGGGCGCTTCCGGGGACCTTATCTTCGGCGGGCGGGACGTCCTATGGGCCGCCGTGCTGGACGGCGAGCGCGTCCGTAAGCGCGGGCCACGACAAGGCGACATCCGGCGAAGGGCCGTGGCCGGCCGCACCGCCATCGTGGCTCTTCCGCATGAACTGTCCGCCGCCCAGCGCCATACGCTGGTGGAGGAATTCGCACGGGAGATCGCGGAGAGATACGGGTGCGCCGTTGATTACGCGCTCCATGCTCCTGATGCCGCCGGAGACCACCGCAACCATCATGCCCACATCGCCCTGACCGAACGGGTCATCTGCGGCGATGGAACCGGCCCGAAAATAAGAGCTTTCGGCGGTAGCGACCGGGCCGAGGAACTGCGTCGGATACGACAGGCGTGGGAAGACTGCTGCAACCGCCATCTCGCACGCGCCGGGTTTGTGGAACGGATCGATGCCCGATCACTGGAAGCGCAGGGAATTGGACGAAGGCCCACCCGCCACCGTGGCCCCGGACAGACCGCCATCGCCCGCAAGCGTCCAGCCGTTTCATGGGCGGTTGCGATGGTGCCCCATGACCGGCGATCAATGCGCAAGGACGCCCACACCGCCGTCTTGGCGCTCGCCAGTGCCGTCCGGCTCGCCAATGACGAAGCCTCTCGGCTGGCCGCATGGAAGTCGCTCCTGACCAACTGTCGGGACGCGGTCAAGATGGGCCTCGCCCAAGGCGATGCTCTGGACTTGGCCAAGTGGGCGCTGAGGGCCGAGGCCGCAGCGGCATGCACGAAAGCATCGGCGCGGCCTTCCGGCACCCGCCTAGGTAAGCGTGTCGGGCAAGTGCTGGCCGAGGCCGCCGAGCCGATTAACGATGCGCGCACCGGAAGGATCAATGCCGAGGAATATCCCGCTGGCGAACTGGACCCAATCCTTACCGCATTGACTGCCGCGCACGGGGCGGTGCGGCGGTTCCACCGCCAGCGGGCACGGTAAAGCCAGCGGATTGGATTACCAGCAGAACCAGTTGCAGTTCGGCTGTGGTCAATTCTCCGAACGCCCCGTTGCAATGCCAGCGGTGCAGATAAGCCGCCAACCTCGCTCTGTTCTGGATCAGGATGCTCGGGTCGCGCAGTTTGTCGAGAGCACCGGGCAACAGCACCGCGACGCGGTTCCCGAGGGTGTATTCCACGTTTCGGCGCTGCGCTGCCCACCATTCTGGACGATTTGCCCATCTTTGGGCGTCGGTGATCCCGCCGTCATCCCAGAATTCGGCATCGCCCGGCCCTTCGTCCCATGGGATGGGACGGCGCATTGCAGCGGTTAGGCTGCGTTTGGGCTGTGGCTCGAATGCGGTGGGTTGTGCGTGGTGTTCCATGGTGTTCTCCGGGAGCGGCATTGCCCGCCAACCATACATAGGGCGACCTTCAAGGCCGGTAAGGGCAAGCCATCATCATCGGCTTTCTTTGCTTTCGGCTCCAAGAGCATGCGATTTCTAATGCGTGCTAGTTTGTGATTCAATTACAGCCTTAGCAAGCATTTTTCAAAAATTGTGCCCCGGCCCCATCGGATCGTGAGATCGCGAACACAGTATTCTGTCAGCAGGCCGGAATGGTCCGGGCGCTGTGTGAGATTTCGGAAGAAGGGGAAGTAATCATGAGCGCACATGATTTGATTGAAAAATGGTCCGCATTTGAAGAGGCCCTTGCGAGATTTCGTAAAATATTAGTGGAAGCCCCGCCCATAGATGTGATGACCGAACACGCTAGAGGTAAGGCTATTAAATCGTTTCGACGATACGGTGATCCGCAATGGCCATTAGAACTAGAATATGCAAAGAACAGAGTGTTGCAGGCTATGAAGGAGTTGTTAATTGCTGGCGGCGACATTAAAAAAATATTAAATAAGACAAAAGAACACGCAGTAATATCCGGTATAGCCAAGAGTATATCTAATGGAATAGACGCTTTTGAAACTACTTTTCCGGAATGGTTTTACATAGATTTAATCTTCGAGCGGTATCTGCCGCCAGACTTTTCCGATCCATGATTTTAGTAAAGAGAGAAAACGTCCTATATTGATACTGGCGCGGCAGGCTCCTTCGTCGCGGCCAAGGCGCTCTCGGATGCACCGTGAGCGAATGTGCGAAGGGCGGCCCATGGAGGCCGCCCTTTTCGGTGCCGGAGGACATCTTTATGCCGCAAGAAACCGGTCACCTTCGACCAACACCAAGCCGGCCTTTGTCAGGCCATCTCGCGCTTCGCGGAATGCCCGAGCCGGATTTGCCCCGCCGACCGCGCCGGACTCTTTGGCCACCTCCCGCCATTCGGCTTCGGTCAGACCGCCGTCGTGCTTGACCAGTATATCGAGCACCGCCTGCTGGTTTTTACCTCTGGGCTCGGTATCGTTCGCCGGTGCTGTGGCTGCGCGCTCTTCGCCGTCGAGGACTGCAACGAGACTGGTGATGGTTTCACCGTCCTCATCAATTCCGACCTCATGACTAAGCATTTCGAAGCCGAATGCGATGCCGGATGGGCCATCCTTCTGCTTTCGGATAAAGGCCTCAAAGCCCCGGTCCGACTTGCCGACCCGGACCACGAAGTCGCAGGCGCCTTCCAGCGCCCCGCTACCCCTCATGTCGTCAGCCTCTTTCGGGGTGTGGTGAATGATGATGATCGCACAGCCGAAGGTGCGACGCAGTAGATCGCACGCCTCGATAAAGCGAGCCATGTCAGGTTGGCGGTTCTCGTCGCCATCCCCGAAGCAGCGGGCTAGAGTATCGATTATTATCGCTCGCACCGGCTCGCCATCGAACCGGTGGGCCATGTCTCTGACGAGGGCTTCGACGGCATCGGCATCCAGCAGATTGACGGGATGGGGTAGCACCTGCACGGTTGGGCACCGAGCCGCGTCGAGGCCATGATGATCGTGCCACGCCTTGACGCGATTGCGTAGGCCGCCAGCGCCCTCGCCAGCGATGATTGCAACTCCACCCTGAACGGTTCTGCGCCCGAAGCACTGTCGCCCGTGGCCAATGGATAGGGCCAGCGCCAAAGATAGGAAGGTTTTTCCAGCGCCGGGCTTGCCGTAAAAAACGCCGAGGCTTTCTCGACCAATCAGGTGCTTGATGAGCCATGCCATAGACGGTTGGCTCAGGACATCTTCAAGGTTGAGGAACCTATGACGGGGGTGATGGCTCACGGGATTGGCCTTGGAAAGGTCAATGGTGATCGGGATTGGCTTTCGGTCGATGGTCATGGTGCGCTCCTTTCGCTTTTGCTTCGACGGGGTGACGAAGCAACGCACACCTAGGGGCGAAGCAGCAGATTGACGGCGCAGGGCGGCTATGATCCGACGGCATTTCGCCACCGCTAATCTTGACCCCATGTCCAGCGGTTATGCTGGCGGAACGATGGTGACGGACGGACGGTTTCTTTTGGAAACCGTCCGTCCGTCACCATCGCCGGGCTCGCGAATTTTTATCCGTTTGGTCACATGGAGAAGTCACATTTCCAGGTCACATTTCAGGTATATTAAAGAGTGCGAATATATGTGCTAATGCATTGAAAATAATAAAAAAAACCGCTGGGTTGCCCCAGCGGCTTGAGTTTTGGGAGGAAACGTCCAAGAAAGACAACAAACTTAGGTCAGGAGACTTTCCGTTTGCTGCAGTGCAATATATAAAGGCTGGCGTTGCCGGGTGCAAGCGGAAATATTGAGCACGCCACCCTGATTTCGAGAAAATGCCTGTTTTTCAGCCCCTTGCTGACGCAGATCAGGTATGACCACTTATCCTGGGCAAGATGGCGATTGCTGGCACGGGGGATGCAAGAGTAGGGTGGCGGCAATGCTCGGGAGCGGACCCATCATGATGAAATGGCGGCAAGCGTGGACGGTGGTGGGATTGACCATCCTGTTGCTCGCCCCGGTCTCCGCCCGGGCGGTGACGCCGCCTGTCAACGAGGGGATCTGCGCCGCCGAGGTGGCGACTGCCGAACGCAGCTACGGCATTCCCCAGGCCTTGCTCCATTCCATATCCATCGTCGAATCCGGTCGCTACGACGCGGGGCACCGGGCAGTTATTGCCTGGCCCTGGACGGTGATGGCGGAAGGGCAGGGGCGATATTTTCCCAGCAAGGCCGAAGCCGTCGCCGAGGTGCGCAAGCTGAAGGCCCGCGGCGTGCAGAACATCGATGTGGGCTGCATGCAGGTCAACCTGCGCTATCACCCCACCGCTTTCGCCAATCTGGAAGAAGCGTTCGAGCCCAGCGCCAATATTGGCTATGCCGCCCGATTCCTGAAGGGCCTGTTCGACGCCACCGGCCATTGGCCGACGGCGGCGTCCTATTACCACTCCCAGACCCCCAGTCTGGCCGCCATTTATCGCGAGAAGTTGATGAAGGTGTGGACCGGCACCGGCGCCAATACCCAACTGGCCTCGGCGGCTCCCCGGGGCGGCTACAAGACCGTTCCCCACGCGCCCAGCCTGAAGGCGGTGCCGGGCTCGCAGGATGTGGAAGAGAAGCGCCGCGCCTGGCGCGAGCAGACCCTGGCCAGTCGCGACGAGGCCACGCGCATCGCCGCTGCCTACCGCCAGGCCCGGGTGTCGGAATATCAGATGCGCCGCGCCCGCTTCATGGAAGCCCGAGCCCAGCTCAATCCCGCCCTCAGGTCGCGCTGACCGCCGCCAGCAGAGCCTCGACCGCGGCCACGAACATGGCCTCGGTCAGTCGTCTGGTATTGGTGTTGTAGCGCGAGCAGTGATAACTGTCGGTCAGCACCAGTCCTCCGGGAAGTCGATGAACCGCCCCATGGCCGAAGGGGTGGGCGGATTTACGCAGGCCCAGGGTGGTCAGCACCTGATCGTGGGATTCCCGCCCCAGGCAGAGAATTCCCTTCAGGCGGGGCATGGCGGCGATCTCGGCCGCCAGGAACGGGCGGCAGGCGGCGAATTCGGCGGGCAACGGCTTGTTGGCGGGGGGGGCGCAGCGCGCCGCATTGGTGATGCGGCAATCGCCGAGGCCATAGCCGTCATCGGCGGTGGCGCCATAGCTGCCCTGCCCGAGACCCAGCCGTGACAGGGTGGCGTAAAGCAGATCGCCGGCATAGTCGCCGGTGAAGGGGCGTCCGGTGAAATTGGCGCCTTTCAGGCCCGGAGCCAGCCCCACCACCAGGATGCGGGCATCCAATCCGCCAAAGCTGGGGACTGGCGCGTTATGACGGTCGGGCCATGCGGCTCGGTTGGCGGCGCGATAGTCCACCAGTCGGGGGCAAAGGGGGCAATCCCGACCCGGCTGGGCCGGTTGGGCCTCAGTCGTCGATGGCATTGGGCTCGCGATGGCTGGGGGCGCGGGCGATCTGGGATTCCAGGTCCAGCAGTTCCAGGAAGACGTCGGCCTGACGGCGCAATTCGTCCGCCACCATGGGCGGTTGCGAGCGGATGGTGCTGACCACCGTGACCCGGACTCCCTTGCGCTGCACCGCCTCTACCAGGCGGCGGAAATCGCCGTCGCCGGAGAACAGGACCACATGGTCCAGGTGCTGGGCCATCTCCATCACGTCGATGGCCAGTTCGATATCCATGTTGCCCTTGATCTTGCGGCGACCCATGGCATCGGTGAATTCCTTGGTCGGCTTGGTCACCATGGTGAAGCCGTTATAGTCCAGCCAGTCCACCAGCGGGCGAATGGGGGAGTATTCCTGGTCTTCCATCAGGGCGGTATAATAGAAGGCACGAATTAGCCGCCCCTTGGTGGCGAATAACGCCAGGAGCTTTTTATAGTCGATGTCGAACCCCAGGGCCCGCGCGGCGGAATACAGGTTGGACCCATCGATGAACAGGCCGACGCGCTCGGCCGAATAGAATTGCATGGGAAATCCCGCTATTGAAAATGTACTTGGCCACCTCATAGGTAGGACCAATAGGGCCAAGGTAGGGTGAAAACCCGATAAGCGCAAGAGGGTCGGCCCTTGCTTTCCCGAACGCATAGGATATATAACCACTCTCCCTTTTTTGATGGTCTTAGACAAGGATCGGCCATGGCGCGCGTTACGGTAGAAGATTGCGTTCTGAAGGTTCCGAACCGGTTCGAGCTGGTGTTGATGGCCGGTCAGCGCGCTCGGGACATTTCCGCGGGCGGCAAGCTGACCGTCGAGCGCGACAACGATAAGAATCCGGTCGTGGCGTTGCGTGAAATCGCCGACGATACCATCTCCCTGGAAGCGCTGCAGAACGCGCTGATCCAGAGCCTCCAGAAGCATGTCGAGGTCGACGAGCCGGAAGAGGACGAGATGGAGGGCTTCATTCCCGATGGCGATCTCGCTTTCGAAACCGTCGCCAATGAAGACGAGATGGTCGAGGACGGCATGTCCATCAGCGATGACGGCGCCGATTTCGACCCCGAAGCGGCCGGTGATCTGGCCATCGGCGAGGATTGATCCGCTTTCCTCTTTTCCTTGGGGCCGTCACCGTTCACACTCTGAGACGGGGCGGCCCGGTGGCCGCCAGGCGAGGGCACTGACGGCATGATGCGCCAATTCGAACTGGTGGAGCGCGTCAAGTCCTACGATCCGGGAGCGGATGAGGACGCCATCAACCGCGCCTATGTCTTCGCCATGAAGATGCATGGCTCGCAGTTGCGGGCCTCGGGCGATCCCTATTTCTCCCATCCCATCGAAGTGGCGGGCATCCTGACCAAATACCGGTTGGATGCTTCCTCGATCATTACCGCCCTGCTGCACGACACCATCGAGGATACCCCGGCGACGCTGGAGGATATCGAACGGCTGTTCGGGCGCGAGATCGGCCGCCTGGTGGACGGCGTCACCAAGCTGAACCGCATCGAGCTGCAAAGCGACCACGCCAAGCAGGCCGAGAACCTGCGCAAGCTGGTGCTGGCCATGAGCGAGGACATCCGCGTCCTGCTGGTCAAGCTGGCGGATCGCATGCACAACATGCGCACGCTGCATTACATCAAGAACCCCGACAAGCGCCGCCGCATCGCCATGGAGACCATGGAGATCTACGCGCCGCTGGCCGAACGCATCGGCATGCAGGGCATCAAGATGGAGCTGGAGGATCTGGCCTTCGCCGAGCTGCATCCCGATGCGCGCGGCTCCATCGTGGCGCGGCTGTCCTTCCTGCGCGAACAGGGCGGCGACCTGATCAGCCGCATCCTGGAGGAATTGCGCAAGATCCTGGGCGAGGCCGGGGTCAAGGCCACGGTCTCGGGGCGCGAGAAGACGCCTTATTCCATCTGGCAGAAGATGCAGCGCAAGAATGTCGGCTTCGAGCAGTTGTCCGACATCATGGCCTTCCGGGTGGCGGTGGACAGCATCGAGGACTGCTACCGGGCGCTGGGCGTGATCCATTCCAAGTATCCCATGGTCCCCAACCGCTTCAAGGACTACATCTCGACGCCCAAGCCCAACGGCTACCGCTCGCTGCATACCGGCGTGTTCGGCCCCGAGCGCCACCGCATCGAGGTGCAGATCCGCACCGTGGAAATGCACGAAGTGTCGGAACTGGGTGTCGCCGCCCACTGGAAATACAAGCAGGACGGCGGCAACCTCACAGATGGCCGCCAGTACCGCTGGCTGCGGGAACTGCTCGACATCCTGGAACACGCCTCCAACCCCGAGGAATTCCTGGAGCACACCAAGCTGGAGATGTTCTCCGACCAGGTGTTCTGCTTCACGCCCAAGGGAGACCTGATCTCGCTGCCGCGCGGCGCTTGTCCGGTGGACTTCGCCTATGCCGTCCACTCCCAGGTGGGCGACACCTGCGTCGGCGCCAAGGTCAACGGCCGCATCATGCCGCTTCGGACCCAGCTCCAGAACGGCGATCAGGTCGACATCATCACGTCGAAGGCCCAGACGCCCAATCCCACCTGGGAACGCTTCGTCGTCACCGGCAAGGCCCGCGCCCGCATTCGCCGCTATATCCGCACCCAGCAGCGGGCGCAGTACACCGAACTGGGCCGCGCCATCCTGGTGCGCGGCTTCCGCCAGGAAGGCTACGACTTCACCGAAAAGGCGGTTGAGGGCGTTTTACGCATCTTCAAGGCCGCCACGGTGGACGACCTGCTGGCCATGGTGGGCGAGGGGACTCTGACATCGCGCGACGTGGTGTCCTCGGTCTTCCCGGAATTGAAGAACCAGGCCAGCCGCGTCGACAACGTGGTGGCGCTGAAGGCCCGGCACAAGGCTTCGGGCGACAAGAAGGACAAGGGCAACGCCGTCCCCATCAAGGGCCTGATTCCCGGCATGGCCATGCACTTTGCCGGATGCTGTCATCCGCTGCCCGGCGACCGCATCGTCGGCATCGTGTCCACCGGGCGCGGCGTCACCATCCACACCATCGACTGCGAGAATCTGGAACAGTTCGCCGACCAGCCCGAACGCTGGCTGGATCTGGCCTGGGACGAGGCTGATACCGATGGGCATGTGGGCCGCATCGATCTGGTGGTGACCAACGAACCCGGCGCCTTTGGCGCCATCTCCACGGTGATCGCCAAGAATATGGGCAATATCACCAATCTCAAGATCACCAATCGCACCACCGACTTCTTCGAGATGATCATCGATATCGAGGTGCGCGATGTGAAGCACCTGACCAATGTCATCGCGGCGCTGCGCGCGACCCCCGCCATCAATTCCGTCGACCGCGCCCGCAACTGAGCTTGGCGGCGGTTGCATTTGGCTGTTGGTCGGTTACCCTTCTCCCCACATTCCCCCCGGAGGTTCGCCATGAAGGCAGTCCATTTTCTTCCCGCCCTTGCCGTGACCGTTCTACTGTCCTCGGCCGCCCTGGCCCAGCCCATGAGCGGCGGCGCGGGAGAGGCCAAGGTTTCGGCCCCGGCCCCGGCCCTGGCTCCGACGGTTACTCCGTCGCCCGCCTGCGTTCCCGGCGGCCTGATCGAGGCCTTCTCGGAAGGGGCCTGGTATCCCGCGGTGGCGTTGGACCAGTTGCGCGACGGCCGCTGCTTCGTCCATTACGACAATTACGGCCAGGACGACGACGAAGCCCTGGCGCCCAAACATGTCCGCAGCCGGCGGTAGTTTCCCGACCATGAGCCAGCGTCTGCGTCTCGGCGTGAATATCGACCACGTCGCCACCATCCGGAACGCCAGGGGCGGCCTGCATCCCGATCCGGTGCGGGCCGCCCATATGGCGGCAAGCGCCGGGGCCGATGGCATCACCGCCCATTTGCGCGAGGACCGCCGTCATATATCGGACCGCGATATGGAGCGCCTCGCCAACGAGATTACCCTGCCGCTGAACTTCGAGATGGCGGCCACCGAGGAAATGGTGGCCATCGCCCTGCGTCACCGCCCCCATGCCGCCTGCATCGTACCGGAAAAGCGCGAGGAACGGACCACCGAGGGCGGGCTGGACGTGGCGGCCCACCGGGCGAGCTTGGCTCCCATAGTGGCGCGGCTGGGCGAGGCGGGAATTCGCGTCTCCATGTTCATCGAGGCCGATCAGCGTCAGCTGGATGCCGCCAGGATCATCGGCGCGCCGGTGGTGGAGCTTCATACCGGTGCCTATTGTGACGCCGAGGGCGAGGCCCGCGACCGGGAACTGGCGCGCATTATCAGCGCGGCCGCCCATGCCGAATCCATCGGCCTGGAATGCCATGCCGGGCATGGCCTGTCCTATGACACGGTCAAGCCGGTGGCGGCCATCGCCTCCATCAGGGAGCTGAATATCGGACATTTCCTGGTGGGTGAGGCCATCTTCGTCGGACTGGAGGCTTCCATCCGCCATATGCGACGCCTGATGGACGAGGCCCGCGCCCGATGATCATCGGCCTGGGCAACGACCTGATCGACATTCGCCGCATCGAAAAGACCCTGGCCCGCTTCGGCGAGCGCTTCATCGCCCGGGTCTTCACCCAGGTGGAGCGGGACAAGGCCGAGCGGCGCACCGAGGCCATCCGCGCCGCCACCTATGCCAAGCGCTATGCCGCCAAGGAGGCCACCGCCAAGGCCCTGGGCACCGGCTTTCGCGACGGGGTGTTCTGGCACGATATCGGTGTGGTCAACGATGCCCTAGGGCGGCCGACCATCGAGCTGACCGGCGGCGCGGCGGCGCGGTTGCAGCGCATGCTGCCGCCCGGCATGCGGGCCGATATCCGTCTCACCATGACCGACGAATATCCCATGGCCGAGGCGGTGGTGATCATCTCCGCCGTCGCGGCTTGACAGCCGCCTTGCGGGCTGGCTTGATCTGGCCGGAATTCCAAGCCGCCTGCTCGCGGCAAAATTTTATGTTTCAACAAGTTGCATGGCGGTCTTGATGTCTAAGGAAAAGCCCGGTGGAATGATGGAGACGGTGCGGACCATCGTCTATGCCATGCTGATCGCCGCCGCCGTCCGCACCATCGCCTTCGAGCCCTTCAACATTCCTTCGGGGTCCATGATCCCGACCCTGCTGATCGGCGACTATCTGTTCGTGTCCAAATTCGCCTATGGCTATTCGCGCCATTCCATGCCGTTCAGCATCGGGCCGGGCGGTGGGCGCATCCTGGAATCGGTGCCCGAGCGCGGCGACGTCATCGTGTTCAAGAAGCCTACCGAGAACAAGGTGGACTACATCAAGCGCGTGGTCGGGCTGCCCGGCGACCGCATCCAGGTCACCGGCGGTATTCTGCACATCAATGGCGAGGCGGTGGAGAGGAAGCGGGTCGAGGACTTCATCGAGCGCGACCGTGACGGCAACATCATCCGCGCCGCCCAGTATATCGAGACCCTGCCCAATGGCCGCAAGCACCGGATCATCGAATTCATGGGCGATCGCGGCCTGGCCGACAACACCGTCGAGTTCAAGGTTCCCGCCGGGCATTACTTCATGATGGGCGACAACCGCGACAATTCCACCGACTCCCGGTTCGCCGATGTGGGCTTCGTTCCGGCGGAAAATCTGGTGGGCCGCGCCGAGGTGCTGTTCTTCTCCAGCGACGGCTCCGCTGCCCTGTGGGAAGTGTGGCGCTGGCCCTGGGCCATCCGCTACGCCCGCCTGTTCAAGGGAATCGAGTAGGTGACGGGGGCGCTCGGCCAGTTCGCCACGGTGCTGGGCCATCGCTTCGCCCGTCCCGAGCTGCTGACCCAGGCCCTGACCCATCCCAGCATCAGCCAGGGGCGCCGCAAGCAGTCGGCGCCCTATGAACGCCTGGAGTTCCTCGGCGACCGGGTGCTGGGTCTGGTGGTGGCCGACATGCTGTTCAACGCCTTTCCCGACGAGGCCGAGGGCGCCCTGGCCCGGCGCTTCACCGGTCTGGTACGGCGCGAGGCGGTGGCGCGGGTGGCTCTGGCCATCGGGCTGGACGACCGCCTGTCCATGGCCAAGGGCGACGAGGAGGCGGGCGGTCGTGCCAATCAGGGCATCCTGGCCGATGCCTGCGAGGCGGTGATCGGAGCGATCTATGCCGATGGCGGCTTCGAGCCCGCCGCCCGATTCGTCCGCCGCCACTGGGCGGCTTTGATGGACGAGGCGGCAGCGCCGCCCAAGGACGCCAAGACGGCGTTGCAGGAATGGGCCCAGGGACGCGGCAAGCCGCTGCCGATTTATACGGTGGCGGGCGCCGAGGGACCGCCGCATGAACCGATCTTCCTGGTGGAAGTGACGGTGGAGGGCGCAGGATCGGCCCAGGGGCGGGGAAGTTCGAAGCGTCTGGCGGAACAGTCCGCCGCCGCCGCCCTGTTGGAAAAGGTGACTGTATGACCGAGATTTCGCAACAGGATCAGCGGTGCGGCTTCATCGCCGTGGTGGGGGCGCCCAATGCGGGCAAGTCCACCCTGGTCAACGCCCTGGTGGGGACCAAGGTCTCCATCGTCTCGCCCAAGGTGCAGACCACCCGGTTCCGGGTGCTTGGCATCGTCATGGCCGGGACCGCCCAGATCATCCTGGTGGATACGCCCGGCATCTTCGCCCCCAAGAAGCGGCTGGAACGCGCCATGGTGGCCGCCGCCTGGAGCGGCGCCACCGACGCCGACCATATCTGCCTGCTGATCGATGCCCATCGCGGCTATGACGACGACGCTCGGGCCATCGTGGAGAAGCTGAAGGAGGCGGGGCGCAAGGCCATCCTGGTGCTGAACAAGGTGGATCTGGTCAAGCGCGACAAGCTGCTGGGCCTGACCGCCGATCTGGATGCCGAGGGCATCTTCACCGATGTCTTCATGATCAGCGCCCTGAACGGCTCGGGCGTCGCCGATCTGATGGCCCATCTGGAAAAGCTGGTGGCGCCGGGGCCGTGGATGTTCCCCGAGGATCAGGTTTCCGACCTGCCGCAACGCCTGCTGGCGGCCGAGATCACCCGGGAAAAGGTGTTCCTGGCCCTGTATCAGGAACTGCCCTATTCGGTCCATGTGGAGACCGAAAGCTGGGAAGAGAAGGAAGACGGCTCGGCGCGCATCGATCAGGTGATCTATGTGGAGCGCGACAGCCAGAAGCCCATCGTGCTGGGCAAGGGCGGCAAGCAGATCAAGGCCATCGGCGCCGCCGCCCGCACCGAGCTGGAGGAACTGCTGGAACGCCGCGTCCATCTGTTCATCCATGTCAAGGTGCGCGACGACTGGAGCGAGAAGCGCGGCCATTACAGCGAAATCGGCCTGGATTTCGATGCCTAGGAGCGTCCCCCATCTCCCTCCCCCGCCTTGGTGGGGGAGGGGTGGGGTGGGGGCCAGCCCCCCTCTCGGTCTCCCCCCATGCGCGGCACGGGGGGAGAGGCCATGACGCTCCGCGACCTGGCCATGGCCCTGGTCTGGGGCGGTGCGGCCTTGCTGCTGGCGGTGCTGATCCACCGCTTTCGCCGGGGCGCCTGGAGCCTGGAGGACGAGGATGTCCCCCATGCCTCGCTGGGCCAGCGCCTGCTGTTCGCCTTGGCGCTGCTGCTGGCCGCCGCCGGGACCGCTCTTTTCATCTGGAGCTATCTAGGCCATGGAGTGGGATGACGAGGCCATCGTGCTGGCCGCCCGTCGCCATGGCGAGCATGGCGGCATCGTCAGTCTGTTGACCCGTTCCCACGGCCGTCATGCCGGTCTGGTGCACGGCGCCCAGTCCAAGGCCCACCGCGCCGCGGTGCAGCCCGGCAATCAGGTGCGGGCCTGCTGGAGCGGGCGACTGGCGGAGCAGTTGGGGACGTTCCGGCTGGAAGTGCTGTGCGCCCATGCCGGGCAGGTGCTGGACGATCCCGCCCGGCTGGCGGCCTTGTCCTCGGCCTGCGCCCTGGCGGAACTGGCGCTGCCCGAGCGCCAGCCCCATCCCGGCGCCCATGCCGCCCTGTCGGCGCTGCTGGGGGCCCTGACCGCCGAGTCCTGGCCCAGCGTCTATGTCCATTGGGAATTGGCGCTGCTGCGCGATCTCGGCTTCGGCCTTGATCTCACCGCCTGCGCCGCCACCGGGTCGACCGAGGATCTGGGCTTTGTCAGCCCCAAGACCGGGCGTGCCGTGTCCCGCGCCGCCGCTGGACCGTGGAAGGACAAGCTGCTGGCGTTGCCCCGCTTCCTGGTGGAAGGCGGCGAGGGCGAGGCGGCGGACATCCATGCCGGGCTGACGCTGTCGGGTTTTTTCCTGGAACGTCACGTCCTGGCGGCTCATCATGCCGCCATGCCCGCCGCCCGCATACGACTGGTTGACCGCTTCCGTGCTTGAGATACTATATCTCGCCTTCTGACCCTGGGATAAGACATGACCAAGCCCGCCGCGACCACCGGTGAAATCCGCGAGACGCCCTTTGCCGAGGCGCTGGGCGAGCGCTATCTCGCCTATGCCATGTCCACCATCGTGTCGCGCTCGCTGCCCGATGTGCGTGACGGGCTGAAGCCGGTGCATCGCCGCCTGCTGTTCGCCATGCGCCAGCTGAAGCTGGACCCCGATGGCGGCTTCAAGAAATGCGCCCGCGTGGTCGGTGACGTCATCGGTAAATACCATCCCCATGGCGACGTGGCGGTCTACGACACCTTGGTGCGCCTGGCCCAGGACTTCGCCGTGCGCTATCCCCTGGTGGAGGGCCAGGGCAATTTCGGCAATATTGACGGCGATAACGCGGCGGCCATGCGCTATACCGAGGCCAAGCTGACCGCCGTCGCCGCCGCCCTGATGGATGGGCTGGACGAGGACAGCGTCGACTTCCGCCCCACCTATGACGGCACCGAGGAAGAGCCGGTGGTGATGCCCGCCGCCTTTCCCAATCTGCTGGCCAACGGCTCGGCCGGTATCGCGGTGGGCATGGCCACCAGCATCCCACCCCATAATCTGGGGGAAATCTGTGACGCGCTGGATCTCCTGATCGCTCGGCCCGACTGCGCGGTGGACGAACTGATCGAGCGGATGCCCGGCCCCGACTTCCCCACCGGCGGCGTGCTGGTGGAGACCCGCGAGGCGGTGGCCGAGGCCTATCGCACCGGCAAGGGCGGCTTTCGGGTGCGGGCCAAATGGGCGGTGGAAAAGCTCTCCCACGGCCTCTATCAGATCGTCATCACCGAGATTCCCTATCAGGTGCAGAAGTCCAAGCTGGTGGAGAAGATCGCCGAGCTGCTGTCTGAAAAGAAGCTGCCGCTGCTGGCCGATATCAGGGACGAATCCGCCGAGGACATCCGGCTGGTGCTGGAACCCCGGAACCGCACCGTGGAAGCCGAGCTGGTGATGGAACAGCTGTTCCGCCAGACCGATCTCGAGACCCGCTTCTCGCTCAACATGAATGTGCTCGACGCCCACGCGGTGCCGCGCGTCATGGATTTGAAGGAGGTGCTGCGCTGCTTCCTCGACCACCGCATGGAGGTGCTGGAACGGCGCTCACGCTTCCGCCTCGACAAGATCGCCAAGCGCCTCGAAGTGCTGGAAGGCTTCCTCAAGGTCTATGCCGACCTGGACAAGGTGATCAGGATCATACGCTTCGCCGACGAGCCCAAGGCCGAGCTGATCAAGACCTTCACGCTGTCCGAGGTCCAGGCCGAGGCTATCCTCAATATGCGCCTGCGGTCCTTGAACAAGCTGCAGGAAGTGGAGATCAAGACCGAGCACGCGGCGCTTTCGGCGGAAAAGGCCGATCTCGACGCCTTGCTGGCCGATGAGGGGCGGCGTTGGCGCACCATCGCCGCGCAGGTGGCCGAGACCCGCAAAGCTTTCGGCGGCCATACCGCGCTCGGCAAGCGCCGCACCGAGCTGGGCGATGCCCCTTCCGCGGTGGTGGTGCCCATCGAGGCCTATGTGGAGCGCGAGCCCATCACCCTGGTTCTGTCGGACAAGGGCTGGGTGCGGGCGCTCAAAGGTCATGCCGACAATCCGGAAGCGCTGAAGTTCAAGGAAGGCGACCAGTTGCGCTTCCTGCTCAAGACCTGGACCACTGACAAGATCCTGGTTTTCGCCACCGATGGCCGGTTCTACACCATCGGCGGCGACAAGCTGCCATCGGGGCGCGGCCATGGCGAGCCGCTGCGCCTGATGATCGATCTGGCCAATGACGTGGAGGTGGCCTGCGTCATGGTGCACAAGCCCGGCCGCAAGCTGCTGCTGGCCAGCAGCGGCGGGCGTGGCTTCGTGGTGGAGGAGAACGAGGTCCTGGCCCAGACCAGGGCTGGCAAGATGATCCTGAACACCGGCGATGGCGAGAAGGCGGCTTTCTGCCTGCCCATGGAGGGCGATGCCGTCGCCATCATGGGTGACAACCGCAAGCTCCTGGTGTTCATGGCAGAGGAAATCCCGGAAATGAGCCGGGGCCGGGGCGTCATCCTGCAGAAATACCGCGATGGCGGCGCCGCCGACATCAAGGTCTTCACCCTGGCCGACGGTCTGACCTGGAGCCTGGGCGAGCGCACCCGCACCGAGGCCGACCTGACCCCCTGGCTGGGCAAGCGCGCCTCCATCGGCCGCCTGCCGCCCACCGGCTTCCCCAGGAACAACAAGTTCAGCTGACAAGGGCGGGGGGCAGCGGCCTCCAGCCATCGGGGCCGAAGGCCTCCAGCGGCTGGAAGCGGGTCTTGTAGGACATCTTGCGGCTTTCCTCGATCCAATAGCCGAGATAGAGGTGCGGCAGGCCCAGGCGCTGGGCCTCGCCCACCAGCCACAGCACCACCAGGGTGCCCAGCGAGTGCGCCGCCAAGTCGGGCTCGAAGAAGCTGTAGACCGCCGACAAGCCGTCGCCGATACGATCGGCGAGGCAAACCGCCGTCAGCGTGGCATCGGGTTGGCGGAATTCCACCAGGAAGGTATCGACCGGGCTGTCCTCCACCATGGAGCGATAGTCGTAAAAACCCATCTGCGCCATGTCCCCCCCGGAATGGCGGGATTCCTGATAGCGGGCGAACAGGCGGAATTGCTCGGCGGTGGCCTTGGCGGGGACAACCGTTGCCGACAGTTCGGCATTGACGCGGGCGATGCGGCGCATGGTGCGGTTGGGCTGGAAGCTGTCCACCAGGATGCGCACGGGAATGCAGGCCGAGCAGCCGGGGCAGGCCGGGGTATAGGCGATGGAATGGCTGCGACGGAATCCCGCCCGGGACAAGGCCTCGTGCAGAGCGTCCGCATCGCTGCCGTTCAATTCGGTGACGATCTTGCGTTCCAGCCGCCCGCTCAGATAGGGGCAGGGCAGGGGCGCCGTGGTGAAGAAGAAATGCGGCCGCTTGAGGGGGAAATGGTCCATCACATCTACTTCAGATCAGGCAATCTGCTTCACAATATAGGCGTCGGCGGAGCCTGCCGCCAGGGTAACTCAGGCGCTGGGGCCGCCCCACTGGGCCGGATCATTGACCACCACCGTTCCCGCCAGCATATCGTGCAAGGTGCGTCGCCTCGGATTGAACAGCGCCACCACCAGCACCAGGGTGCAGGTCAGGGCGATGGAAAAATAAAAGCCCAGGGTTTGGATCAGGGCCTGGACCAGGGGGGGGCGGCCCAAACTGGCCTCGGCTCCCGGGGCCACGGACATCACCTTGATCCCCGCCGCCCGCATGCCCCAGGTGGCGGATTTCGGCCCGGCGATGGTCAGGGTGTGATAGGCCACCGGCACCAGTCCAATCATCACCATCATGGGGGCCCACAGCAGCCCGAAGGAGAGGATGCCGAGAATCAGGCTAGCGATGAACATCAGGCCGCACAACAGCCCCACCACCACCAGATCGAGAAGATAGGCATAGACCCGCTTGGGCGTGACGCCGAGATAGTAGCGGGCATGGCCCCAGGGATCGCCCCATTCCGGGACATGGTCCATGGCGGTGATGTCCCGGCCGCCGGTCATGCTAGCGCTTACCCAGGGGAACCGAGAGATTCTGGGAATTGGTGGGACCCAGGTCGTTCTCGCGCAGCAAGATGATGCTGATGCGGCGATTGCGCAGTCCCTTGGGATCACCCTTGTCCAGCGGTTCCTGATCGGCGCGGCCGACCACGCGGTCGATGCGGCTTTCAGGTACACCCGAAGCGATCAGGGCGCGGCGACTGGCCAGGGCGCGGTCGGCCGACAATTCCCAATTGGTGTAGCCCGACGGGTCCTTGAAGGGCACCGCGTCGGTGTGGCCGGAAATGGCGATCCGATTATCGGGCAACTGGCGGATGACGCGCGAGACCAGGTCAAGCATGGCGCGGGTATGGCCATAGGGCGCGCTGGACCCCGAGGGGAACATGGCCAGGCCTTCCTGGTCGGTGATCTGGATGCGCAGGCCTTCCGGGGTGTTGTCCACCAGCATGGAGCCCTGGAACTGCTTGAGTTCGGGAATGCCCTTGACGGCGCCTTCCAGGATTTCCTTGGCCTTGTCGAACTTCTGCTGTTCGCGTTGGGCCTGGGCCTCCTTGAACTCCTGCTCGCTCATCCCCGATTTGTCGTTGCCTTCCTTTTCCTTGCCGCTGCCCGATTCCTTGCCGTCCTTGCCCTCTTTTCCCTCGGCCTCGACCTCGGGGGCGAATTCCTTGGATCCGGTCAGGTCCTCGCCACCGGGGCCGATGGAGGTGGGGGGCAGGTGCTGCACCAGGGTGGGCGAGGAGGTGTTGGAGGTCTGGGCGCCCTCGCCGATCACCTTGCCGCCCAGCACGCCACCGGCGCCCGACGCGCTCTTCGAGGCCATGGTGGGGGCGAAGTAGTTGGAAACGCCGGTCAGCTGTTCCTCGGTGACGGCGTTGAGCAGCCACAACAGCAGGAAGAACGCCATCATGGCGGTCACGAAGTCGGCATAGGCCACCTTCCAGGCGCCACCATGATGGCCGCCCGCGACCTTCTTGACGCGCTTGATGATGATCTGGTTGCCGCCTTCGGCCATGACCCTCTATATCCCTCGGCCCGAGTCAGTCGGGCGGCAGATTGGTGACGGTCTCTTCCAGTTCCTGGAAGGTCGGGCGCAACTCGTCGGGCAGGACCTTGCGGGCGAATTCGATGGAGACCTGCGGGGCATAGCCCTGCATATGGCCCAGCAGCCCGGCCTTGATGGCGACGAAGTAGTAATGGTCCGAATCGAAACACAACTGCATGTTGCGCGAGATGGGCGCCACGAAGGCATAGGAAATCAGCACGCCGGTAAAGGTTCCCACCAGCGCGGCGCCGATCAGATGGCCCAGCACTTCGGGCGGCTCGGTGATGGAGCCCATGGTGTGGATCACGCCCAGCACCGCGGCGACGATACCCAGGGCGGGCATGGCGTCCGACATCAGCGCCACCGCGTGGGAAATCTCGTGATAGTGCTTGTGATGGGCTTCCAACTCGCCGTCGATGATGGATTCCAACTCGTGGGCGTTGCTGGTGCCAAGGGTCAGCAGCCGCAGATAGTCGCAGAAGAAGGTGCGGGTGTGGTGGTCGCTGGAGAACTTGGGAAACTTGCCGAACAGCGGGCTTTCATCGGGTTTTTCCACATGGCTTTCCAGGGCAAGGTCGCCCTTGGTCTTGGCCAGCTTGAACACCGCGTACAGCACCGATAGCAATTCGAGGTAATCGTCCTTGCCGTGGTGGGCGCCCTTGAAGATCATCCCGATGTTCTTGATGATGCCGCTGATGATGGTCTTGGGATTGCCCAGCAGCAACGACCCAACCGAGGCGCCGAGAATGATGATGAATTCGAAGGGCTGCCACAGAACGTTCAAATGGCCGCCTGGCGCGGCATAACCACCGATCACGCTAACGATTGTTACGACGATCCCGACAATGGCGAACATTCGTATCCCCTGTTCCGCCGACAGACTGGGCCGGACAGATCATATTCCTTACCCGGAGAATGCTATAATTCCTGCCCGCTGTCGCGAGTCAACTGCGTTGTGGTGATGAAAAATGTCTCATTCCGTCGCCTTGGCCCGGGCGGTGAAGGCGGCATTTGACCATGGGGCCGAAACGCCGCTAATGTCGGACCTGTTCAATGGTTATATAGAGATCATGGCATGTCGCTGGACTCCCGCTCGTTTCGCAAGGCCCTTGGCTGTTTCGCTTCCGGGGTGACGGTGGTGACCACCCTGGTTCCCGCCACCAAGGCGCCGGTGGGGGTAACGGTCAGCGCGTTCTCGTCGCTGTCGCTTGATCCGCCGCTGGTGCTGTTCTGCCTTGGCAACGGCACATCCTCCATGGCCGCCTTCAAGGAATTCGGCCATTTCGCCATCAATATCCTGACCGAGACCCAGCGTGACCTGTCGATCCGCTTCGCGAGCAGGTCCGAGGACAAATGGCAGGGAGTCGCCTGGTCGGCCTGGAACAGTGGCGTGCCGATCCTGCCCCAGTGCCTCGCCAGCCTCGAATGCTCGTTGGTGGAAGTGCTGGACGGCGGTGACCACCAGATTTTCGTCGGCCGCGTCGAAAAAATGAAGCACCAGGAAGGCGGCAGCCCGCTGCTGTACTTCAGGGGCAGCTATCTGGATACGGCGCCCCACGGGGCCATGACCGATGTGATCTAATACCAAGCCGGACTCACCGGTAATTGGCATAAGGGCTCAGCGGTTGCGTTCCAGGGACAGGACGGCCTTGCCCTTGGCGGCCGTCGGCCAGGGCAGGTGGCCGTCGCGCCACTCCCTCAGCATGTCGTCATAGTGGCGCGACAGCGGCTGGCCGGACTGGCCGGTGGCGATGACGAAGCGGCTGGCGGAGAGATCGGATAGATCGAACACCACCCGCAGCCCGGCGCCATGAAGATGGGGGAAGACGGCGCCGCCCGCCTCGGCGCGATAGGTGCCCCGAGCAACCGTGTAATCATCACCATCCGTGGCCACGGCCAGGTTGGCCAGACGCCCCAGCAACGGTACCCGTCCCAAGACCGGATTGTCGAAGCGGGCCTGATGGGCCTTGCCCCATCTCCATTTGGCCTGGTCCGGCCCCCAGGCGGCGGTCAGGTCGCCCAAGGCCTGTTCCAGCGAGCGCTCGACCATCTCCTCGCAGCTTTCCGGTTCGGGGGTGGTGATGTCGTCGCACCAGTGGCGGCGGCGGGTCAGGGCTTCCATCAGCAGGGTGGGGCGGGGCTGGGCCACCGCCTCGAAGCGATCCTTCAGTTCGTCGGCGAAGATCGCTCGGTTAAGGCGGTTCAGCCAGGCGGCGAGGATCAGGGGTTCAGCCCGGTCTCGATCGGCGCGTCCATCCCACTCCAGCAAGCGCTGCGCCGCCTGGCGCGTGGCATCGGAGCGGAAGTCGTGGCCGTTCAGCAGTTCCTTCAACTCCAAGGCCTGAAGCGACACGGCATCGGTCTGCAGGGCGGCCATCTCGGCCACCGAGGCGGGAGGGCGCCCCTTGGCTTCCAGCACGTCCTTGATCCGCTGGGCACGATAGGCCTCGGGCCAGGACGCGGTGATCAGATAGGGAAGCTTGTCGCCGCTGACCTTGTTGTTGGCGTTGATCAGCATCCCGGCCTTCGGGTTGAAGGCTTGGGGCAGCTTCGCCGTGGGAACCCAGCCGGTCCAGTCGCCCTCGACGGTCCAGCCCCGTGCCGGAATCGTGCCATTGCCCGATTTACGGTGGGGCAGACGCCCGGCGGTCATGAAGCCGATATTGCCATCCAGATCAGCGTAACCGACATTGAGCACCGGAGCGTGCAGGTCTTTCAGCGCGGCGGTGAAGCCGGTCCAGTCCCGCGCCGCCCCCATACGGCGCAAAGCCTGGGCGGTCAGGTCCTTCTCCGCCAGCAGGGTCGATGAAAACGCCACCACCTCGCCGGGGCCGGCCACGCCCTGCTGTCCGGCCAGGTCCGATATCACCGGCCCGTGACGGGTTTCACGCACCGTCAGGACGAGGTCGGCGGCGCCCTTGATCTTGATGATTTCGTCACGGGTCTGGAACGGTCGGCTGCCCTCGGGGGTCTTGTAGGCGGTGTCGCTCGCCTGCTTCTCCACGAACAGGTCGACCGTGTCGGCCTGGGTGGAGGTAAACCCCCAGGCGATGCGGAAGTTATGGGCGATGATGTGGAACGGCACGCCCGGTACCGTCGCGCCCGTCAACCGGATAGCGGGTGCCTCGATCTCGGCCAGATACCACGGGATGGGAGCGCGGAAGCCCAGATGGGGGTCGTTGGCCAGCAAAGGCTTGCCCGTGGCGCTGTGCTTGCCGGACAGGACCCAGATGTTGGAGGCGGGAGCGGTGGCGGCGGTGTCCGGCACTGCCTGGAGCAAGGCGCGCCCGCCCTCGGCCGACAGGGTGACCGGCGCGTCGGCCGGGGTGGCGGGGAACAGGTCCTGCACCCGCTTAGGATCGAGGCTGCGGAGCAGTTGGGCCCTCAGCACGTCGTCATGCCAGTTGCCCGCCAGTTGCAGGGCCATCAGCTTCTGCCAGACCAGGGAATCCGCCACGGTCCAGGGCTCGGGGCGCAGGCCGGTGGCGGTATATTCCATCGGCAGCCGGAGCCGATATTCCGTCAACCAGGCATTGACGCCCGCCGCGTAGGAGGACAGGGCATCGCGGGTGGGGCGGTCCAGATGCTCGAAATCCCGCTGGGCCTGGCGGTAGACCCCCAGGGTCCGCATGAAGCGATCATTGGGCAGGCCAGCCTCACCCGCCAGTTCGGCCAATCGTCCGGCACCGACGCGGCGCTGAACCTCCATTTGCCACATGCGGTCCTGGGCATGGACCCAGCCCAGGGCGAAATAGGCGTCGTGATCGGTCTTGGCCGCGATGCGCGGCACGCCCAGGGCGTCACGGGTGATGGTGGCGCCCAGCTGGATACCGGCGACCGGTTGGCGGCCCTCGATTCGGGGCAGCGAACTCCAGACCACCACCCACGTCGCCGACAGCGCCAGCAGCAGCACCAGGCTGACCGACTGGAGGATCATGGATGTCCGTGAGATGCGGTGGCCAATGACTTGATAGCCGGGCTGGGCCGGAATTGCCGACCGCTCGGTCTGGTGGGGTGGGCTGGGCACGCCTTTGGCCAAGGTTTGGTCTCCGTCCGCGTCGGGGCGGTGCGACTGTGGTACCCTGGAGCATCGAAGCTGTAAAGCGCCCATCGGCTTTGGCGGAGCGTATGGCTCGTGATATAGCTGCCGCCAGCCAATTCTTTTCGCGAGGACATCCATGATCGGAAAGCTGAACCACGTCGCCATCGCCGTGCCCGACCTGGCCGCCGCCACCGCCCTTTATCGTGACACCCTGGGAGCCAAGGTGTCCGATCCGGTGCCGCAACCGGCCCACGGCGTCACCGTGGTGTTCGTGGAATTGCCCAATACCAAGGTGGAACTGCTGCATCCCCTGGGGGAGAAGTCGCCCATCGCCGCCTTCCTGGAAAAGAACGCCAGCGGCGGCATTCACCATATCTGCTACGAGGTGGCTGACATCCTGGCCGCCCGTGACCAATTGAAGGCCAAGGGCGCCCGCGTTCTGGGCGATGGCGAGCCCAAGATCGGCGCTCACGACAAGCCGGTCCTGTTCCTGCACCCCAAGGACTTCGTCGGCACCCTGGTGGAACTGGAGCAGGCCTGAGGGGGCGGGCGAGGGCGCCCGCGCTCCCTCCGCGTCCGGCAATTGAGGGGCTTGCAACAATGAGCTGGTATTGCGACATCGCCCCCGGCCATCCCTTCCATGGTCCCTATCACGACCAGGAATACGGCTTTCCGCTGACCGATCAGCGGGCGCTGTTCGAACGGCTCTGCCTGGAGATTTTCCAGGCGGGGCTGTCCTGGCTGATCGTGCTGAAGAAGCGTCCGTCCCTGGCCCTCGCCTTTGACGGCTTCGATCCCGCCAAGGTCGCCGCCTATGGCGAGGCCGACATCGCCCGGCTGATGGCCGATGCCGGGATCATCCGCAACCGCCGCAAGATCGAGGCGGTGATCGAGAATGCGCGGCGCCTGCTGCGGTTGTCCGAGGAATTCGGCTCGCTGGCGGCCTGGATCGCGGCCCATCATCCCCTGACCAAGCCCGGATGGATCAAGCTGTTCAAGTCGCGATTCGTCTTCATGGGGGGAGAGGTGGTGGGCGAGTTCCTGATGAGCATCGGCTATCTGCCGGGCGCCCATCGGGCGGACTGCCCAGTCTTCGCGCGTATCCATCCGCTTGACCCGCCGTGGATGCGGGTCGGCGCCGAATTCTATGCCAAGGCCTGAAAATGCAAATGGCAAGATCAGCCATGTGATCTTGCCACCCTTGCGTCTCCGGCGCCGACGGTCTCCCGTCGGCTGCCGCGTCGTTCCCCCCGAATCTCAAGCCGCTTGGAGCGACCAGTCTCCGGAACAAGCGTTCGTTAACCGAACTTGCGGCGCAGTCTACGCAATCCCGTTGCATTCGTCACGACTATTTTTTGTTATAGTTTCGTATAATGAGGCATATGCGAAACTCTCGAAGCCGGTGGCGGCAAGAGGGACGGTGTGGGACAGTATCGGGCGGAGAGAATTCGAAGGAGGCCGTCATGGCAATTCGTGGTGTGGCTTTCGCGGTCGTGGCCCTGTGCGGGGTAGCGGGTTCGGCCTGGGCGCAGCAGAAGGCGACGTCCAGCAGCGGCCCCATGGTGATTACCATCACCAAGACGGATTGCTCGCGCCTGATCCAGCACCAGCCCTCCGCCGATGTGGCCTATAAGCCCGGTGTCGATGTGCGCGGCCGCCCGGTGGCCTCGGCCGATGCCGATCCGGCGCGGGCGGAATTCGCCAGGAAGCTGGTCCCCGATGTGCTGGAATTCCCCATCACCATCAATCCCCTCAACTATGCGGGCCGCAATTCGGCCTATAAGTCCAAGGAAACCACCCAGGCCGCCATCGCCGCCGGGGGCGGCACCGCCACCGCCGCCCAGAGCCAGGCCCTGGCCAGCGCGGAAAGCAAGATCGCGGGCTATTCCGGCAAGGGATTGGACAACACCACCATGTCGGTGGGTACGGTGAAATACGACATGGCCAAGGGCAGCTTCCTGTTCAACGGCGAGCCGCTGTTGGGCGAGGACCAGCAGAAACTGGCCGAGGCCTGCGCCAAGCGGGGCGTGAAGTAGGTCATCTCATTGCCAAGAACTGCTGTTGCGCCTATTGTCCCCGGCGGATTTCCCTTGCCGTTCCGAGGACACTCATGCGCCGTTCCGCCTTTTTCCTGCCGACCCTCAAGGAAACGCCGTCCGAGGCTCAGATCGCCTCGCATCGCCTGATGCTGCGCGCGGGTATGATCCGCCAGTCGGCGGCCGGCATCTATTCCTGGCTGCCGCTGGGCTGGAAGGTGCTGCGCAAGATCGAGCAGATCGTGCGGGAAGAGCAGGATGCGGCGGGCGCCCAAGAACTGCTGATGCCCACCATCCAGTCCGCCGATATCTGGCGGGAGTCGGGGCGCTTTGACGCCTATGGCAAGGAGATGCTGCGCTTCAAGGATCGCCATGACCGCGAGATGCTGTATGGCCCCACCAACGAGGAACTGATCACCCAGCTGTTCCGCGACAATGTGCGCTCCTATCGCGACCTGCCCAAGATCCTCTATCACATCCAGTGGAAGTTCCGCGACGAGGTCCGCCCCCGCTTCGGCGTCATGCGCGGCCGCGAATTCCTGATGAAGGACAGCTACTCCTTCGATCTGGATTTCGAAGGCGCGAAAATGTCTTATGAGGCGATGTTCACCGCTTATCTGAAGACATTCAAGCGCATGGGCCTGACCGCCATTCCCATGCAGGCGGATTCGGGCGCCATCGGCGGCAACCTGACCCACGAATTCCACGTCCTGGCCGAGACCGGCGAAAGCGGCGTGTTCTACGACATCGCTTATGACGATCTGGCGGCCAAGGGCGAGATCGATCTGGCGGCGCTCAACAATCTGTACGCCGCCACCGACGAGAAGCATGTGCCCGGCGGCCCCAACGTGCCGCCGCCCGAACGCCTGCGGGAAGCGCGCGGCATCGAGGTTGGCCATATCTTCTATTTCGGCACCAAGTATTCCAAGGCCATGAACGCCCAGGTCCAGGGCAAGAACGGCGAGCCGGTCTTCGTGGAGATGGGCTCCTATGGCATCGGCGTTTCCCGCCTGGTTGGCGCCATCATCGAGGCCTATCACGATGATCGCGGCATCAAATGGCCGGAATCGGTGGCGCCGTTCAAGGTGGGGCTGGTCAATCTGAAGACCGGCGATGCCACCTGCGACGCCACCTGCGACGACCTTTACGCCAAGCTCTCCGCCGCCGGGGTCGAGGTGCTGTACGACGACCGCGACGAGCGCGCGGGCGTCAAGTTCGCCGATATGGACCTGATCGGCCTGCCCTGGCAGTTGGTGGCCGGTCCCAAGGGCCTGGCCCAGGGTTTTGTGGAACTGAAGAACCGCGCTTCCGGCGAAAAGGTGGAGCTGTCGGTGGAGTCGGCTCTCTCGAAGCTGATCGGTTAAGTGTTGTCGTCATGCCCGGACTTGATCCGGGCATCCATGGATTGCCGGGTCAAGCCCGGCAATGACGCTGGAGTAGGGCATGATCTTCGACGCCTTTGAACGGATGGTGGCGTTCCGGTATTTACGGGCGCGCAGGAAGGAAGGCTTCATCTCGGTGATCGCCGGTTTCTCGCTGGCAGGCATCGGGCTTGGCGTCGCCACCCTGATCGTGGTGATGGCGGTAATGAACGGCTTCCGCCATGAACTGCTGGGCCGCATCCTGGGGCTCAACGGCCATATCGGTGTCTATGGTCAGGCGGGGGCCATGACCGAGTTCGATCCCCTGGCCCAATCCATCCGCGCCCTGCCGGGCGTGGTCCGAGTGATCCCCACGGTGGAAGGCCAGGTCTTCGCCACTTCGGGCGGCGGCGGCACCGGCGCCATCGTGCGCGGCGTGCGGCCCGAAGACATGTTCACCCGCGCCGTCTTCCAGAAGAACTATCGCGGCCGCCCCGACGATTTCACCGGCGATGACGCGGTGGTGATCGGCTATCGGCTGGCGGAAAAACTGGGGGTTCGCCTCGGCGACACCGTTTCCCTGATCTCGCCCAAGGGCAACGCCACCGCGTTCGGCACCGTGCCCCGCATGCGCGGCTATCGGGTGGTGGGCACCTTCAATGTCGGCATGTTCGAATACGATTCCGGTTTCGTCTTCATGCCCATGGAGGCGGCCCAGACCTATTTCCGCCTGCCGGGAGCGGTGACCCAGATCGAGGTGTTCATGGAGAACCCCGATATGGTTCCCGACGCCCGCAAATCCATCAACGAGCTGACCGGCGGCACGGCCCGCATTTATGACTGGCAGCAGGCCAACGCCAACTTTTTCAACGCCATCCAGGTGGAACGCAACGTCATGTTCCTGATCCTGACCCTGATCATCCTGGTGGCGGCCTTCAACATCATCTCCAGCCTGATCATGCTGGTAAAGGACAAGGGCCGCGACATCGCCATCCTGCGCACCATGGGGGCGAGCCGGGGGATGATCATGCGCATCTTCTTCCTGTCGGGGGCCTCGGTAGGGGTGGTGGGCACCTTGGCGGGCACCCTGCTCGGCGTCTGGTTCGCCACCCATATCGAGCAGATCCGCCAGTTCATCCAGTCCATCATCGGCCGCGAGCTCTTCGCCGCCGAAATCTATTTCCTGACCCAGCTGCCCGCCCGGGTCGAGCCCGGCGAGGTGGTCACCGTGGTGCTGATGGCGCTGGGCCTGTCCCTGGCCGCCACCATCTATCCGTCGTGGCGGGCCGCCACCCTCGATCCGGTGGAGGCGCTTCGCTATGAGTGACGACGGTCTGAGGCTGGAAAACGTCCGGCGCAGCTTCAAGCAGGGCAAGGACAGCCTGGATGTGCTGCAAGGCGCCAACATGGCCATCAGGGGCGGCGAGATCGTCGCCCTGGTGGGGCCATCGGGGGCGGGCAAGTCGACCCTGCTGCATATCGCCGGTCTGCTGGAAAAGCCGGATTCCGGCGAGGTCTATCTGGCGGGCAACGCCGCCGGGGCTTTGGGCGAGGGCGAGCGCACCAAGCTGCGCCGCCTGCATCTCGGCTTCGTCTACCAGTACCATCACCTGCTGCCGGAATTCTCGGCGGTGGAGAATGTCGTCCTGCCGCAGATGATCGCCGGGGTGTCGCGCTCCAAGGCCAAGCTCCGGGCGCTGGACCTGCTGACTCGCATGGGACTGGCGGAGCGGGCCGAGCACCGGCCGGGGCAGTTGTCGGGCGGCGAGCAGCAGCGGGTCGCCATCTGCCGCGCCCTGGCCAACGCGCCCCGGGTGCTGCTGGCCGACGAGCCCACCGGCAATCTCGACCCCCATACCGCCGAGGGCGTGTTCGACGAACTGATCAAGCTGGTGCGGGGCTCCGGCGTCGCCGCCCTGATCGCCACCCACAATCCTGACCTGGCCCGGCGCATGGATCGTACCGTCAGACTTCAGGACGGACTGCTGGTGGAGGCGACGTAGAAGGGGCCAGCCAAATTCGGAGCGCGAGCGCCGGCGCTCCGATTTCCGTCAGGTCTTCACCGCCGCCAGCACCGAGATGAACTGCAACCGGCTGGGCCCCTGGGAATACTGGTCGAAGGACAGGTTGACCGGCTCCATCAGCCCATCTGCCATGGCCTGCTGGAACAATCCGTAGAAGTTGGAGTTGAAGCCATGGCGGGCGGCGCCGTCCGAGGCTTCCACATGGGCTTTGGACCCCGGCACCTGATAGCCGATGGGTTCGATGAAGACGCAGGTGACGGCGCCGGGCAGGGCGGCCAGCCGCTTGAAGAAATCCGGATGCACGCTCGGCACCGCATAGGCGGCCCAGCAGGTGAAGACCAGGCTATCCTTGGCCTCGCCCACGAAGGACAGATCGGGATCGGTGAAGGTGAAGGCGTGGCCGGACAGCGTTAGGCCCGGTTCGCGCTCCGCCAGGCGGCGTTGCAGGTCGCGTCCGGCGGCGCTGGGCTCGGCGCCGAGATAGCGGGCGTCCGATGGTCCGCCTTGCAGCCAGATCTCGAACAACTGGCGGCCATAGCCGCTGCCCAGTTCGACAATGCAATCGCGCCCCCGGGCCAGATCGGCCAGCAGCCGCGAGACATCGAAGCGCAGATAGGGGCTGACCGGCGTGGGGATGCCACGGATCAGCTTGGTGTCGAGCCGGTCGAGCCCGGCCAGGGGATCGGGATCGAAGCCCTTGACCGGCTCGTAGGCGGGCTCGTCGGAATTATCCAGGGATGCCGCCAGGGAGAAGCGGCGCTCGTGATCGTCGAACAGCGCCAGCAGCCGGGCCAGGGAGGGAGACCCCGCGTCCAACTGTTCGAACGCCTCGGCCCGCGCCCGCCAGGCCAGATCATAATAACGTTCCCAATCCATCCAGCCCTCCCGTGACAGCCCGGCCGTTCCAGGCTACTCTTTTGCCCATGCCCAGCCACGCCGATTTTGTCCATCTCCGCGTCCACACCGCCTATTCCTTGTCGGAAGGGGCGATCAAGCTCAAGCAGTTGATCAAGCTGTGCGAGAAGATGGCCATGCCCGCCGTAGGCATCTGCGACACCGGCAATCTGTTCGGGGCGCTGGAATTCTCGGTTTCCTGCTCGGACGCGGGTATCCAGCCCATCGTTGGCGTCCAGATCGCGGTCCGGCGCGAGGATGGCGGCCCGTCCAAGGACGGCCGCAAGCCCGAGCCCGACTGGCTGGTGCTGCTGTGCCAGGACGAGGCGGGGTATCTCAACCTGCTGAAACTGGTGTCCAAGGCGTTCCTTGAGACCGATTCGGGCGAGACGCCCCAGGTCACCCTGCACGACCTGGAAAGCCGCTCCGATGGGCTGATCGTGCTGACCGGCGGCCCGGCGGGAACGGTGGGGCGCCTGCTGGCCGAGGGCCAGGCCGACAAGGCCGAGATCATCCTGGCCCGCCTCGCCCGGGCCTATCCCGGCCGGGCCTATGTGGAACTGATGCGCCACGGACTCGAGGTGGAGGACCGCATCGAACCGCTGCTGGTGGACCTGGCCTATAAGCACGAGCTGCCGCTGGTGGCCACCAACGAGCCCTTCTTCGCCGACCGGGGCATGTACGAGGCCCATGACGCCCTGATCTGCATCGCGGAAGGGGCCTATGTCAGCCAGGACGAGCGCCGTCGCCTGACCCCGGAGCACTATTTCAAGACCCCGGCCGAGATGCGCGAGCTGTTCGCCGACCTGCCCGAGGCCTGCGACAATACCCTGGTGGTGGCGCGGCGCTGCGCCTATATGGCGGCCAAAAGGAAGCCGATCCTGCCGCCCTTCCGCATGGACGGCCTGACCGAGGCCGAGGTGCTGCGCAAGAAGACCTGGGACGGGCTGGAAAAGCGGCTGTGGAAGCATGTCTTCCAGCATGGCATGACCGACGAGGAGCGCGAGCACGCCGCCAAGCCCTATCGCGAGCGTATCGAGTTCGAACTGAACGTCATCGAGCAGATGGGCTTTCCCGGCTACTTCCTGATCGTGTCCGACTTCATCCAGTGGTCCAAGGCCCACGAAATCCCGGTGGGGCCGGGCCGTGGTTCGGGCGCCGGTTCGGCGGTGGCCTGGGCCCTGACCATCACCGATCTGGACCCGCTGCGCTGGGGGTTGCTGTTCGAGCGATTCCTCAATCCCGAACGCGTCTCCATGCCCGACTTCGATATCGACTTCTGCCAGGACCGCCGGGAAGAGACCATACGCTACGTGCAGGAGCGCTACGGCTACCATCAGGTGGCCCAGATCATCACCTTCGGAAAGCTGCAGGCCCGCGCCGTGCTGCGCGATGTCGGCCGCGTGCTGCAGATGCCCTATGGCCAGGTGGACCGGCTGTGCAAGATGGTCCCCAACAATCCCGCCAAGCCCACCACCCTGGAGGAAGCGCTGCAGAGTGAGCCGGTCCTCAAGGAGATGAAGGACCGCGACGAGGCGATCAGCCATCTGCTCGACCTAGCCATGAAGCTGGAAGGCCTCTACCGCCACGCCTCCACCCATGCGGCGGGCGTGGTGATCGGCGACCGCCCGCTGGACGAACTGGTTCCGCTCTATCGCGATCCGCGCTCGGACATGCCGGTGACCCAGTTCAACATGAAATGGGTGGAACCGGCCGGGCTGGTGAAGTTCGACTTCCTCGGCCTCAAGACGCTGACCGTCATGGTCACGGCGGTCAAGCACGTCAAGAAGACCAAGGGGCTCGATATCGACCTGTCGGCCATCCCCCTGGACGACGCCAAATCCTACGACCTGCTGCATCGGGGCGACGCCGCCGGGGTGTTCCAGCTGGAAAGTTCGGGCATGCGCGACGTGCTGCGCAAGATGGGTCCCAACCGGCTGGAAGACCTGATTGCGGTGGTGGCGCTGTACCGCCCCGGTCCCATGGACCAGATTCCGCGCTACATCGCCTGTAAGCATGGCAAGGAAGAGCCGGACTACATGCATCCGCTGCTGGAGCCGATCCTGAAGGAAACCTTCGGGATCATGGTCTATCAGGAGCAGGTGATGCAGATCGCCCAGGTGCTGTCGGGCTATTCCCTGGGCGGCGCCGACCTGCTGCGCCGCGCCATGGGCAAGAAGGACAGGGAGGAAATGGACCGCCAGCGGGCCAAGTTCGTCGAGGGCGCCACGGCGCGCGGCGTCGACGGTGCCCAGGCCTCCATGATCTTCGACAAGGTGGCGAAGTTCGCCGAATACGGCTTCAACAAGTCCCATGCCGCCGCCTATGCCCTAATCGCCTATCAGACCGCCTGGCTGAAGGCCAATCACCCGGCCGAGTTCATGGCGGCGACCATGACCTACGACATGGGCAATACCGACAAGCTCAATTCGTTCCGCCAGGAGCTGGATCGCCTTGGGATTCCGCTGCTGCCGCCCGATATCAACCGCTCGCGGCCCGATTTCTCGGTGGAACTGATGCCCGATGGCGCCCAAGCGGTGCGCTACGCCCTGGCGGCGCTGAAGAATGTGGGCGAGGCCGCCATGAAAAGCCTGGTGGAGGAGCGCGATCGCGGCGGTCCGTTCAAGGATCTGGGCGATTTCGCCACCCGCATGGATGCCCGTGTTCTCAATCGCCGCCAGTTGGAAAACATGGTCAAGGCCGGGGTGTTCGACAGCCTGGACAAGAATCGGGGCCGTCTGTTCAAGAACGCCGATACCCTGACCCGCTATGCCGCCAGTGCTGCCGAGGACCGGGCGTCAAGCCAGATGAGCCTGTTGGGCGGTTCCAATGCTCCGACGCTGAAGCTGGAAAACTGCTCGGACTGGTCGCCGCACGAGAAACTGAACCAGGAATTCGAGGCGGTGGGGTTCTATCTGTCCGCCCATCCGCTGGATGCCTATGCCAAGAGCATGAAGCGGCTGGGCGTGCTGAAAATCGCGGAATTGCCTCGCCATCTGCAAAGCGGCGGCAAGGGGCGGGTACGCCTGGCGGGCTCGCTGCTGTCCAAGCAGGAACGGGTCTCGGCCAAGGGCTCGCGCTATGCCTTCCTGCAATTCTCCGACGCGTCGGGTATGTTCGAGGTCACCTGCTTCTCGGAAATTCTCGCCGCGTCACGGGAACTGCTGGAGGCGGGGGGGCCGCTGCTGATCGATGTCGATGCCAAGCTGGAGGAAGACCAGTTGCGCATGACCTGCCAGCGCATCGCCTCGCTGGACCAGGAATCCGCCAAGGCCGCCGCCGGCATCCGCATCGTCATCGACAACGACGCCCCCATCCGCGATCTGCAGACCCTGATTAACGGCGAGGGCAGGGGCCGCAACCTGATCCGCATCGTCGCCCGTGCCGCCGGGCGCGAGGTGGAGTTGGGCCTGAAAGGCACCATCGCCATTACCCCGAAATTCATGAGCGCGCTCCGCTCGATCCCCGGCATCGCCGAGGTGGAGGAGATATGATGTCAATCCGCCGGTTGACGGCCGCGTTCCTGATCCTTCTGCTCGCGGCCTGTACGCCATCAGAGTTTTCCGAGCCGCCCGAGGTCAGTCTGGTGGACTTGCGCCCGCTGGATGTGACGCTGTTCGAGCAACGTCTCGCCGTGGGCCTGCGTATCCGCAACCCCAATGATGCCGCCATGTCCATCGACGGAATGCGCTTCGCGCTGGAGGTCAACGGCCGCCCCTTCGCCAAGGGGATGGGTGACCAGACGATCACGGTGCCGCGCCTTTCGGAGGCGGTGACCGAGGGCGTGGCGGTGGTCGGCACCGCCGATCTGCTGCGCCAGCTCATGGGGGCGCCCGAGGCCAAGGGGCTGGACTACCATATCAGCGGCACGCTGTTCCTGAGCGGCGCCAGCCGTCGCAGCCTGCCTTTCGACTCGCAAGGATCCTTTGACCTGTTTTCCTCGTCCGTCTCCAAAACCAGGGGGGCAATGCCATGATGCCGATCCAGAAGCTAGATCACATTCTGAAAGGCCATGCCAAATGGCTGAAGGGGGACAGGGATGGGGTGCGCGCCATCCTTGACCACGCGGATTTGAGCGGCGCCGATCTGCGGGAGCGGGACCTGCGCAGCATCAGCCTCCGCGAGGCCGATCTCAGCCAGGCCGATCTGCGCGGTGCCAATCTCACCGACTGCAATCTGTCTGGTGCCGATCTGCGCGGCGCCAATCTCGACCGTGCGGTGCTGCAACAGGCCGATATCTCCCACGCTGACCTGCGCGGCGCCTTCCTGGAGGGCGCCGATCTCGACGGCGCCGATATCTGGCGCAGCAACCTTTTCAGCGCGGTGATCAGCCCGGCCAAGCTGCACCGGGTGCTGGGCTGCGTCGATCCCAAGACCCATTGATGCCCAATTCCCTTTAATGCCCAATTCCCTTTAATGGAAGCATGATGAATCGCGTTCTTGCCCTTGTCGTCGTCGCCATCCTGGCCGGGATCAATATTGCCGGCTGGTGGTGGTTCAATCGCCCGGTGCCGGTGGAGCTGTCTTTCAACGAGCCGTTCCCCTCGGTTTCCTTCGCGCCTTTCCGCCGCGGCCAGGGGCCGATCACGCGGGTCTATCCGCCGCCCGAGCAGATCAAGGAAGACCTGCAAAGCCTGGTGGGGGTCGCCAGGGGCATCCGTACCTATACCAGCCTGGAAGGCATGCATGTGGTGCCGCCCGCCGCGGGCAAGCTGGGTCTGGAGGTCACTCATTCCGCCTGGCTGGGCCTGGAGCCCGAGGTCAACGACAAGGAGGTGGCGGCGCTGATCCAGGCCGCCAACCAGCATCCCGACGCCATCAAGCGGGTGATCGTCGGCAACGAGGTGCTGCTGCGCCAGGACCTCACCGCCGACCAGTTGATCGCCCATATCCGCAAGGTGAAGGCGGCGGTGACGCAGCCGGTAAGCTATGCCGATGTCTGGGCCTTCTGGCTGAAGAATCCCCAGGTGGCCAAGGAGGTGGACTTCATCACCATCCACATCCTGCCCTATTGGGAGGATGAGCCCATCGCGGTGGAGCATGCCGCCCAGCATATCGTGAAGATCTATCGCATGATGGCCGAGGCCTTTCCCGGCAAGCCCATCCTGATCGGCGAGGCGGGCTGGCCCACTTATGGCCGCACCCGTGGCCCGGCGGTGGCCAATATGGAAAACGCGGCGCGCTTCGTCCGTACCCTGGCCCTGGTCTCCAAGGAAAACGGCTTCGACTACAACGTGGTGGAAGCCTTCGACCAGCCCTGGAAGGCCAAGCTGGAAGGCACCGTCGGCGCCAAATGGGGCGTGGTGGATGAGGAGCGGCGGGTGAAATACGCCATGTCGGGGCCGGTGGAGCCCAGCCCGCGCTGGCCGTGGCACGCCGCCGCTTCCACTCTCCTGGGCGTTGCCGCCACCTTGATTTTCCTGCGCCGCTCCGACCGCTTCGATGCCAGGGCGATGGTGGCGGTGGCGGTGCTGGCCCAGATTTGCGCCGCCTTCGCGGTCTGGCAGGTGGTCTATGTCCGCGCCCTGGCCTATGACCTGGGCGAGGATATCTGGAGCGCGGCCCGTATCCTGGCCCACGGCGCCCTGGCGGTGCTGGTGGTCCGGGCGGCGGCGGAAAGCTTCGCCAAGGGGGCAACTCAGGCCAAGGCCGCCCTGGGGCAATGGCTGGTGGCGCTGTACGGCTTTTGCGCCATCTCCATTTCAGTGATGCTGCTGTTCAACGGCCGTTACCGCGACATTCCGCCGGTGGAATTCCTGGTGCCCTGCGTTGCCGTCACCCTCTATGCCCTGGCCCGCATGGCGCTGCTGCGGCTGGACTGGAAGCGCGCCTTCGCGGTGGGCTCGCTGTTCGGCGAGTCCTATCCCGGCGGGGTCTGCCCCAGCGGCAAGATCGCCGCCATGCTGGGCCTGTCGGTGCTGGCGGTGCCGCTGTCCGAGGCGGTGGCGTTGGCTCGGGGCGAGGATTTCGTGGTGTCTCACCCCAAATTCGCCGACCAGTTCCCCCTGCTGGTCCGTGCCTTGTGGGAAAATACCGAGATCGTGGTCTGGGCGGCGATGGTGGCGGTGATGATCCTGCCCTTCCTGGCCCAGTGGCTGCTGGAGCGGGAGCGCTAGTGTGGTGAATTCGAGGTTCCTATAATGTCTCCGTACCCGACATTAGGAACTTCGAATTCGTAAACCACACTAGAAACAATAAGTTACTAGTGTCCATATCGATTCTGAAATTCGAAAGGAGTTTGAATTGGATGCTGCGAATTTCAGAAGCGGGACACTAGCATGAAGCGGTCGCCGCGCTTCCAGCCGGTGTTGCCGGATTCCCTGGGCTGGTGCGCCGGGCGCCATGGTCCCATGGTGTTTCCGGCGAAGGACGCCTATGTGGGCCGCTCGCTGGCGGATTATCATGAATATTCCGAGGGCGAGGTGGACCTGTTCCGCCAGATGTTGCGTCCCGGCGACACGGTGGTGGAGGCAGGCGCCAATATCGGGGCGCTGACCGTGCCGCTGGCCCGGCTGGTGGGACCCAGGGGGCGGGTCTGGGCCTTCGAGCCGCAGCGGCCGGTGTTCGGCGTGCTGTGCACCAATCTGACCCTCAACGGCCAGGAGCACGTTCGGCCGGAGCGGGTGGCACTGGGAGAAGGCGAGGGCAGCATCAAAGTGCCGGTCATCCCCATGGGGGCCGAGGTCAATTTCGGCGGCCTGTCCCTGGGCGAGCTTGACGGCGAGCCCTGCCCGGTGCGCAGCCTGGATTCCTATGGCCTGCAATCCCTAAGGCTGATCAAGGCCGATGTGGAGGGCGCCGAGGTCCAGCTGATCCTGGGCGCCAAGGATACCATCCGGCGGCTGCGTCCCTTGCTCTACATGGAAAACGACCGTAAGGAACGCTCCGCCGCCCTGATCAAATCCATCATGGATCTGGGCTACCGGCTATGGTGGCATGTGGTGCCGCTGTTCAGCCCCAACAATTTCGCGGGAAATACCACCAACATCTTCGGCGCCATCGGCTCCAAGAACATGGTCTGCATCCCGGCCGAGCAGCAAGTCGACATGACTGCCTTTACCGAGATTCTTGGCCCCGACGCCCCGCATCCGTTCTGAGGGTCAGGGCAGGCTCATGGCGAGGCGGAAGCCCAGATTGGCATTGTGCAGCGGTTGCTTCAGCGAGGCGCGATAGAAGGTGGTGGTGGCCATGGGCAGGTTCAGGGCCGAGCCGCCCCGGGTCACGCGATAGCAGCCCTTTTCCCAGTCGATGCCATGATCGGGCTTGGCCTTGGCGAAGAAGTCGGCCAGATAGCAGTCGCCGGTCCATTCCCAAACATTGCCCAGCATGTCGTAAAGGCCGAAGGCATTGGGTTTCTTCTGGCCCACCGGATGGGTGATTCCGCCCGAATTTTCCACATACCACGCGTAGTCTCCCAACTGACGCGCATCCTCGCCGAAGTAATAGCTGGCGGCGCTGCCAGCGCGGGCGGCGTATTCCCATTCCTTCTCGGTGGGCAGGCGGAAGCTCTTGCCGGTCTTGGCGTTCAGCTTGGCGATGAAGTCCTGGATGATCTTCCAGTCCACATGGTCCACCGGCAAGGTTGCGCCCTTGACGGCGCTGGGGTTGCTCCCCATCACCATTTCCCATTCCGCCTGGGTGACTTCGAAGCGGCCTAGCGCGAAGGTCTTGTCGACGGCGATGACAGGGCGTTTCGGCGCGCCCGGTTCCGGGTCCTCGTAATCCTTGGGATTGCCCGCCGTCACCGATCCCGGCGGGATCAGCAGCATTTCCGGGCAAATGGGGCAGGGGCGGAAGGGCTGACCGGGAGGCGGAACCGGGTCGGCCGCGACCGGCGTCGAGGCCAGGACCACGAGGACGGCAAGCCTGGCGAGACCTGGACTTGGGAAATTCATGGCCGCCACTCCGAATTGCACTGTTGAATTCAGATGGCATGTTGCCTGGAAATGGCAATGCCGACCTTGACATTGATCAACAACAAAAATTTTGTGTGCAATGGCGAGGGGGAATCTGGAGCGCTGTTTGAAACAAACACCGAGCGCAGTATTACTTCGCCAGCAGGCGGGCGGCTTCGGGAGCGGTATAGGTCAGGATGGCGTCGGCTCCGGCGCGCTTGAACGCCAGCAGGCTTTCCAGCATCACCTTGTCCCAGTCCAGCCAGCCGTTGAGGGCAGCGGCCTTCATCATGGCGTATTCGCCGGACACCTGATAGGCGAGGGTGGGGACCGAGAAGGACTCCTTGACCCGCCGGACGATGTCGAGATAGGGCAGGCCGGGCTTGACCATGACCATGTCGGCGCCTTCCGACAGGTCCAGGGCGACCTCGCGCAGCGCCTCGTCGGTATTGGCGGGGTCCATCTGATAGGTCTTCTTGTCGCCGCCCTTCAGCGCCGATTTCGATCCCACCGCGTCGCGGAACGGCCCGTAGAAGCTTGACGCGAACTTGGCGGCATAGGACAGGATGCGGACATGATCGAATCCAGCACTATCAAGGGCTTGCCTGATTTCCTTGATACGCCCATCCATCATGTCGGACGGCGCGATGACGTCGCATCCGGCGGCGGCCTGCACCAGCGACTGGCGACAGAGAATCTCATTGGTGCGGTCGTTGACCACATAATCGTCGATCACCAGCCCGTCATGGCCGTCGCTGTTATAGGGGTCCAGCGCCACGTCGCAGATGATGCCGAGGCGGGGAACCGCCTTCTTGACGGCACGCACGGCGCGACAGACCAGATTGTCGGGATTGACCGCCTCGGCGGCATCGGGGGTCTTCAAGGCAGCCTCGACCGAGGGAAACACCGCGATGGCGGGAATCCCCAGATCGGCGGCGCGGCGCGCCTCCTCGACCAGCAGGTCGATGGAAAAGCGCGCCACTCCGGGCATGGAGGCCACCTCCTGGCGCACGCCTGTTCCCTCCACCACGAAGACCGGCCAGATCAGGTCGTCGACCGTCAGGCGGTTTTCCGAGACCAATCGCCGGGACCAGTCGTCCCGGCGATTGCGCCGCATGCGGGTGAGGGGGAATTGGGCGTGCGGAAGGAAGGTGGGCACTTTGCTACGCGGCCTCCAGAGCCTGCTTGAGATCGGCGAGGATGTCGTCGATATGTTCGATACCGACCGACAATCTCACATAGCCCGGCGTCACGCCAGAGGCCAGCTGTTCGTCGGCGGTCAGCTGGGAATGGGTGGTGGTGGCCGGGTGGATGGCCAGGGATTTGGCGTCGCCGATATTGGCCACGTGATAGAACAGCTTCAGCGAGTCGATGAACTTGCGCCCCGCATCGGCGCCGCCGGTCAGCTCGAAGCCCAGCAGGGCGCCATAGCCGCCCTTCAGGGCCGCGTCGGCGCGTCGGCGATGCTCGCCGGTCTGCTGGCTGGGATGGATGACGCGGGCGACCTTGGGGTGGTTGACCAGATATTCCGCCACCGCCAGGGCGTTCTTGTTGTGCTCGCGCATGCGCAGGGGCAGGGTTTCGAGGCCCTGAAGCGCCTGGAAGGCGTTGAAGGGGCTGATGGCGGCGCCGATATCGCGCAGCAGCACCACGCGGGCGCGGATGATATAGGCGATGGGGCCGAGCGGCTTCACCGCCTGGCTCCAGATCGCGCCGTGATAGCTGGGATCGGGTTCGTTCAGCAGCGGGAAGCGCTTGCCCTGCTTTTCCCAGTCGAAGGTGCCGCCGTCGATGATGGCGCCGCCAATGGAGGTACCATGGCCGCCCAGGAACTTGGTGGTGGAATAGACTACGATATGGGCGCCCAGGGCGAGCGGCTTGCACAGGATGGGGGCGGCGGTGTTATCGACGATCAGCGGCACGCCCGCCTTATTGGCCAGGGCGGCCACCTCGGCGATGGGGAACACCTGCAGCTTGGGGTTGGGCAGGGTCTCGGCATACCAGGCCCGGGTCTTGTCGTCGGTGGCGCGGACAAAGGCCTCGGGATCGGTGGGGTCGACGAAGCGGGCCTCGATGCCCAGCTGCTTGAAGGTATTGGCGAACAGATTCCAGGTGCCACCGTACAGATCGGTGGAGGTGACGAAATTGTCACCGGCCTGGGCCACGTTCAGAATGGCGAAGGTGCTGGCCGCCTGGCCCGAGGCCACCGCCAGGCCCGCGACGCCGCCTTCCAGGGCGGCAAGGCGCTGTTCCAGAACATCGGTGGTGGGGTTCATGATGCGGGTGTAGATGTTGCCGAACTCTTTCAGCGCGAACAGATTCCCGGCATGCTCGGTATCGCGGAACTGGTACGAGGTGGTCTGGTAGATGGGAACCGCGACGGAATTGGTGGCGGGGTCGGCGCGATAGCCGGCATGCAGCACGATGGTCTCGGGATTGGCGCTGGTCACGGACATGGGCCTTTGGCTCCTGTGGAAGGTTGCGCCGCCGGTGGCGGGGTGGGGAATTCCTGGGCCGACAGCGTCCATCGCCGGACGCCGCGTGGCAATCTGGAAAATTTCACACCAAAAATTTTGGTGGTCAAGAAATTAGTACATAAATTTGATATGGAATTAGGCGGCCATGAGTGACGCGGAAACCATCATCAGCCAACAGGGCGGGGTCGGGCGAATCATCCTCAATCGCCCCAAGGTGCTCAACGCCCTGTCCCTGGCTCAGTATCACGACCTGACCCGTATCCTCGTTGCATGGGAGGAGGATGATTCCGTCCGCCTTGTCGTGCTGGAGGGTGCGGGCGAGCGCGCCTTCTGCGCCGGGGGCGACATCCGCGCGGTATGGGATGCGCAAAAACGCGGCGATCACGCCTTCAATCACGATATCTTTCGTACCGAGTACCGCCTTAACCGTCGGATCCACCGCTTTCCCAAACCCTATGTCTCGCTGCTGGACGGGATTTGCATGGGCGGTGGCGCCGGTCTGTCGGTCAATGGCGGCTGGCGGGTGGCTACCGAGCGGACCCAGTTCGCCATGCCGGAAACCGGCATCGGCTTCTTCCCCGATGTGGGGGCCACCCATTTCCTCAACCGCTGCCCAGGTCGTTTAGGGCTGTATCTCGGGCTGACCGGCGCCCGGCTTGGTCCCGCCGACTGTGTCTGGGCCGGGATCGCCACTCACTTCGTTCCGGTCGAGCGTCTGGAAGCCCTGCGCGAGGCCTTGGCCCTTGCGTCCCGCGCCGCCGATGTCGCGGCCGAGGTCGAGGCGACCCTGGCGCGCTTTCACGTCGATCCCGGCCCCGGCCCCATGGCGCTGCGGCGTGATCTGGTGGAGCACTGTTTCGGCGGCGACAGCCTGGATGGCATCATCGATGCCCTGCGTGCAGACAAGTCGGAATGGGCCTGGGATAGTTTGGAAGCGCTGACGGGGCGTTCACCCACCAGCCTGACGGTGACCTTCCGCCAACTGACCGAGGGGCGAGGCATGGCATTCGACAAGGCCATCGCCCGGGAATACCGTTTGGCCTGCCGCTTCCTGGCCGGGCGGGACCTCTATGAGGGCATCCGCGCCCAGGTGGTGGACAAGGACCGCAGCCCCCGCTGGTCACCCGCCAACCTGTCCGAGGTGGATGACTTGGCGGTGGAGGCATATTTCTCGCCGCTGGTCGGCGATGAATTGCCGTTGCCGTGAGGAGGCGGACATGGCGCTGAGCGGAGATGTACTGTTCGAACTGCGGCGATTGGGCAATGCGGTCAAGATCACCGCGTTTCATTGCGACAGTCTGACCGAGGTTACGGTCATGGGGCCGGTCAATACCCCCGAGGCCCATCTCAAATTGCTGGCGCTGCGCAAGCTGGAATATGTCCTGGCGAAAAAGAAGTAGCGGGCCTCAGCCTCGCGACGGCGCCAGTCGGAACTCAAGCAGTCCGTCGATCCCTTTCAGGGTTTCCACCAGCTTGGACGGGTCCAACGGACTGGTGGCGTGCAGGACCAGTTCGTATTCGAAACGGCTCCCCTGTTCGCCAAGATGGAAGCTCCAGTCTGACACCCGGTAGCCATGGGCCTCCATGATGCCCTGGATATTGGTCGTATCCGGAGCGTCTTCGGCGGGAAAGCGCAGGGTGAGATGGAGAAGCTCCTGATGGGGCAGGGCGCTTTCGATGCTGCGCACGCCGCTCATCAACACCACGGTGATCACCGCCACCGAGATGGCGGCGCCATAGAATCCCAGGCCGATGATGATGCCGATGGCCGCCGTGATCCAGATGGAGGCGGCGGTGGAAAGCCCATGGATGGAAAAGCCGTTGCGCATGATGACCCCGGCTCCCAGGAAGCCGATGCCGGTCATGATTCCTTGCATCACCCGGGTCGGATCGGCCAGGGCGGTAGTGCCCTGGGCCGTGCCGCCGAACCACATGGCGGGATAGGCATTGACCACGGTCAGTGCGGTGGAGGCGACGCAGACCAGGGCATAGGTTCGGATTCCCGCCGCACGACCGTGATACGACCGCTCATAGCCGATGATGCAGCCGACCGCCAGGGCGCCCAGCAGATGCAGGGTGATCAGGCCGTTGGTGGCGAGTTCTCCCAGCGACCAATAGGACATCAGAATTTCCACGGCGGGCGGATTCCTTGCCGGAAACGACGAAGGCCGACATCGGGCAATGTCGGCCTTGCGAAGACTGTGAACGGGAGGATCAGCGCCGCGGCTTACGCACTGGCTTTTCCGCGGTTTCCCCCGCCTTGCGTCCCAGGCCGATTTTCTTGGCGAAGTCGGAGCGCTGGGCAGCGTAGTTGGGGGCCACCATGGGATAATCCGGGGGCAAGGCCCATTTGGCGCGGTATTCGTCCGGCGTCATGTTGTAGGTGGTCCGGAGATGACGCTTCAGCATCTTCAGCTTCTTTCCGTCCTCCAGACAGATGATGTAATCGGCGGTGACCGATTTCTTCACCGAAATGGCGGGCTTTGGCGCTTCGGACTTGGCCTCTGCCGGTCCACTTTCCAGAGAGGAGAGCGAACTGTAGATCGTATTGATCAGGTCCGGAAGCTGGCTCGCGGACACCGGGTTCTTGCCGACATAGGCGGCGACCACATCGGTGACCATGCGCAGCAGGTCATCACGATCGGCCTTATCGGAGTTTGCATCATTCATATGACGATCCAACCAGAGTATGTTGCCATCATTGAGTCAATGAATGCATAAGTCATCTTTGGCTGTCAATTCCAATCTGAATGCTATGAATATTGAATTCTTTCGCGGTTGCGTGATGGCAGTAATCATCCGGTCAGCATATGGCGAAATACGCATGGGCTACGTGGATGCAGGGCCATTTCTATTGATTAGAGTAAGGTAAAGGGCACGGGCCTCAGCCAAAAGCAATAAGCCGTCCGGGTCTCGCGGCAAGGGCCCATGAGGTTGTGGCGCATTGGCAAGAGCCTCCGATATATGGTATCTAGCGCGAATGTCATCAAGCCTGTCGGGGTGTTGTGGAATGAGTGTCGGAACCATCGCCATCGCGTCGGATCACGGCGGCGTCGAATTGAAGGCGCTGCTGGCCAAGGACCTGGCCGAGTGGGGATGGACGGTGCTCGACCTCGGGACCGATGGCCCCGCCTCGGTGGATTATCCCGATTATGCGGTCAAGGTGGCCGAAACCCTCAAATCCGGTCAGGCGGATCGCGCCGTGCTGCTGTGCGGCACCGGCATCGGCATTTCCATCGCCGCCAACCGCTTTGCCCATCTGCGCGCCGCCCTGGTGCACGACGCCTTTGGCGCCCGCATGTGCCGCCAGCATAATGACGCCAATGTCCTGGTCATGGGCGGCCGCACCGTCGGCCCGGAAGTGGCCCGCGACTGCCTGAAGATCTTTCTTGAGACCGATTTCGAGGGCGGCCGCCACGCCCGCCGGGTCGGCAAGCTTTCCGACATCGTCTAGACCGTTCCATCCGAAAGAAAATCCATGTCCAGCTCCTCCACCGACGCCTTCTTCCGCACCCCGCTCTCCGATCGCGATCCCGAGATTTTCGGTGCCATCGCCAAGGAGCTGAAGCGCCAGCAGGACCAGATCGAGCTGATCGCCTCCGAGAACATCGTGTCCCGCGCGGTGCTCGAGGCCCAGGGCTCGGTCATGACCAACAAGTATGCCGAAGGCTATCCGGGCAAGCGCTATTACGGCGGCTGCGAGTTCGTCGATATCGCCGAGCAACTGGCCATCGACCGCGCCTGCAAGATTTTCGGCTGCTCCTATGCCAATGTTCAGCCCAGCTCCGGCTCCCAGGCCAATCAGGGCGTGTTCATGGCGCTGTTGCAGCCCGGCGACACCATCCTGGGCATGAGCCTCGCGGCCGGTGGCCACCTGACCCATGGCGCCGCTCCCAACCAGTCGGGCAAGTGGTTCAAGGCCATCCAGTACGGCGTGCGCCAGCAGGACTCCCAGATCGACTTCGGCGAGGTCGAGGACCTGGCCCGCACCCATAAGCCCAAGCTGATCATCGCGGGTGGCTCGGCCTATCCGCGGGTCATCGATTTCGCCCGCTTCCGCAAGATCGCCGACGAGGTCGGGGCCTTCTTCATGGTGGACATGGCCCATTTCGCCGGTCTGGTGGCGGGCGGCGTCTATCCCAGCCCGCTGCCCCATGCCCATGTGGTCACCACCACCACCCACAAGACCCTGCGCGGCCCCCGGGGCGGCATGATCCTGTCCAACGACGCCGATATCGGCAAGAAGATCAATTCCGCCATCTTCCCCGGCATCCAGGGCGGGCCGCTGATGCATGTGATCGCGGGCAAGGCGGTGGCCTTCGGCGAGGCGCTGCGCCCCGAGTTCAAGGACTACGCCAAGCAGGTTCTGGACAATGCCCGCGCCCTGGCCGACGTGCTGCTGCGTCGCGGTCTCGACATCGTCTCGGGCGGCACCGATTCCCACCTGATGCTGGTGGACCTGCGGCCGAAGAAGCTGACCGGCAAGGCGGCCGAGGCCAGCCTGGAGCGGGCGGGCATGACCTGCAACAAGAACGGCATTCCCTTCGACCCGGAAAAGCCCACCATCACCTCGGGGGTGCGGTTGGGCACTCCGGCGGCGACCACCCGGGGCTTCGGCGTCGCCGAGTTCAAGCAGGTTGGCGAGCTGATCGGCGACGTGCTGGACGGCCTGGCCGCCCATCCCGATGACAATTCGGCGGCGGAGGCCAAGGCCCGCGCCCAGGTGGCGGAGCTGTGCAAGCGGTTTCCCATCTACCAATAAAACGACCGAAGGGGGGATAAAGTCATGCGGTGTCCGTTCTGCGGCCACGAGGATACCCAGGTGAAGGACTCGCGTCCCACCGAGGATAATTCGGCCATCCGGCGGCGCCGGTCCTGCCCCGAATGCGGGTCGCGCTTCACCACCTTCGAGCGGGTGCAGATCCGCGATCTGGTGGTGATCAAGAAGGATGGTTCGCGGTCGCCCTTCGACCGCGACAAGGTGCTGAAGTCGCTGAAGATCGCGCTGCGGAAACGTCCGGTGGACGAAGAACAGATCGAGCGCATCGTCAACGGCATCCATCGCCGCCTGGAAAGCATGGGCGAGAATGAGGTACCCTCCAAGTTCATCGGCGAACTGGTGATGGAGGTGCTGATGGACCTCGACAAGGTCGCCTATGTCCGTTACGCCTCGGTGTATCGTAATTTCCGCGAAGCCAAGGACTTCGAGGATTTCCTGGGGAAGATGGTTGGCCCACGCCTCGACTGACGCCAAGCAGATCGACATCGACCGGGGGCATATGCGTGCCGCCCTGGCCCTGGCCCGGCGCGGGCTTGGCACGGTATGGCCCAATCCGGCGGTGGGATGCGTGATCGTGTCCCAGGGCCGGGTGGTGGGACGGGGCTGGACCCAGCCCGGCGGCCGCCCCCATGCCGAGACCGAGGCCCTGGCCATGGCTGGAGAGGCCGCGCGCGGTGGCACCGTCTATGTCACCCTGGAGCCCTGTGCCCATCACGGCAAGACCCCGCCTTGCGCCGAGGCTTTGGTGTCGGCGGGAGTGGCCCGGGTGGTGGTGGCGGTGCAGGATCCCGATCCCCGGGTGGCGGGCAAGGGTGTCGCCCTGCTGTCCAAGGCCGGGGTCGAGGTGCTGGAGGGCTTGCTGGAGGACGAGGCCGCCGAGCTCAATGCCGGTTTCTTCCAGCGTGTCACCATTGGCCGTCCCCTGGTGACCCTGAAACTGGCGGGAACTCTCGATGGGCGCATCGCCACCCATTCCGGTGAAAGCCGCTGGATCACCGGCGAGGCCGCCCGCATGGCGGCCCATCTGCTGCGCGCCGAGACCGATGTGATCATGGTGGGCAGCGGTACCGCGCTCTATGACGACCCGGACCTCACCTGCCGCCTGGGGGGTCTGTCCGAGCGCTCGCCGGTGCGGGTGGTGGTGGACGGGCGCCTGCGCCTGCCCCTGACCAGTCGGCTGGTGGCCAGTGCCAATGACATTCCCACCTGGGTGCTGACCCTGGAAGGCTGTGACGGCAATCGGCGCGAAGCCTTCATGGATGCCGGGGTCGATGTGGTGGAAATCCCCGCCGGGGCCGAGGGGTCCATCGACCTGGAGGCGGCCCTGGATGCGCTGGCGGAAAGCGGTGTCACCCGCGTTCTGGTGGAGGGCGGCGCCCATCTGTCGGCGGCGCTGCTGCGCGCCGGTCTGGTGGATCGGCTGATCTGGTTCCGGTCGCCGCGCATGATGGGCGGCGACGGCCTGGCCGCCGCCGTGGCCTTCGGGGTCGACCATCTGGCCCAGACGCCCCGTTTCGAACGCATCGATGTCCGCCCGGTGGGCGACGACATCATGGAAACCTATTCTCGGCTCTGAGAGGACGCGCGACTTCCATGTTCACCGGCATCGTCACCGATTTTGGCGAGGTCCGGCGGGTGATTCGGGGCTTGGGCCGCGAAACCCGCTTCGAGATCGCCAGCCATTACGACTCCGCCACCATCGCCATCGGAGCCTCCATCGCCCATAACGGCGTCTGCCTGACGGTGATCGAGACCGGGCCGGGCTGGCACGCGGTGGAGGCCTCGGCCGAGACCCTGTCCAAGACCACCCTGGGCGGTTGGGTCGAGGGCAGCCGGGTCAACCTGGAACGTGCCCTGAAGCTGGGAGACGAGATGGGCGGGCATATCGTCTCGGGCCATGTGGACGGTATCGCCACGGTGGTGAGCATCACGCCCGAGAATGAATCCAAGCGCTATGTCTTCGAGACGCCGGTTGATCTGGCCAAATTCGTGGCGCCCAAGGGATCGGTGGCGCTGGACGGCGTATCGCTGACCGTCAACGAGGTGGAGGGGCGCCGTTTCGGGGTCAATATCATCCCCCATACCCAGGCGGTGACCACCTTCGGCAGCTACCGGCCGGGCGATGCGGTCAATATGGAAATCGACATGCTGGCGCGCTATGTTGCGCGCCTCCTGGAACGGGAATAGGCCGCAAAGTGTCTGAATATCATCAATATCTGTCGAGCATCGAGGATATCATCGACGAGGCCCGGCAGGGTCGCATGTTCATCCTGGTGGACGACGAGGATCGCGAGAACGAGGGCGATCTGGTCATCCCCGCCGAGATGGCGACTCCGGAAGCGGTGAATTTCATGGCCCGTTACGGTCGCGGGCTGATCTGCCTGTCCATGACCCGGACCCGGGTGGAGGAGCTGGGGCTGAAGCTGATGAGCTCCGACAACGGGACTCGCATGCAGACGGCCTTCACTGTCTCCATCGAGGCCCGGGAAGGCGTCACCACCGGTATTTCCGCCGCCGATCGCTCGCGCACCGTCCAGGTGGCCATCGATCCGGCCAAGGGACGCCACGATATCGTGACGCCGGGCCATGTCTTTCCCCTGGTGGCCCGTGACGGCGGCGTATTGGTCCGTGCCGGTCACACCGAGGCGGCGGTGGACATTTCGCGCCTGGCCGGGCTCAATCCCTCGGGCGTGATCTGCGAGATCATGAACGATGACGGCACCATGGCGCGCATGCCCGATCTGGTGAAATTCGCGCAACATCATGGCCTCAAGATCGCCACCATCGCCGATCTCATCGCCTATCGCCGCCGCAACGACAAGATCGTTGCGCGCGAGATGGAAGCCCCGTTCCATTCCAAATGGGGCGGCGACTGGACCATGATGGTCTATACCAACACCGTCGCCTATGCCGAGCACATCGCCCTGGTGAAGGGCGATCTGGGCGGTGACAAGCCGGTGATGGTGCGTGTCCATGCCGTCAACGTGCTGGACGACGTGCTGGGCGATCAAGGGTCGGGCAAGGCCGGCGAGCTCCATTCCGCCATGGAAATGATCGCGGCCCATGGCTCGGGCGTTGTGGTGCTGATCCGCGAGCCTCGCCCCACCAGCCTGTCGGATATGGTGCGCGCCCATCTGGAGCGGCGTCAGCCCGCTCCGGCGCTGCGCGATTACGGCGTCGGCGCCCAGATTCTTCTGGATCTGGGGATTCATGAAATGATTCTGCTGTCCAATACCAAGCGCTCCATCGTCGGCCTCGAGGGCTACGACATGAAGGTGGTGGAGCAGCGGCCGATTCCGGTCGGCTGAGAAGGAGTGACTGCCATGGCCCGCGTGCTGATTATCGAGGCCCGCTTCTACAATCACATCGCCGACGGCTTGCTGTCGGGCGCCCGTGCCGAGTTGGACAAGGCGGGGGTGGAACACGACTTGCTGGTGGTTCCCGGCATTTTCGAGCTGCCCGCCGCGTTGAAGCTGGTGCTGACCGCCGCCGAGCAGGGCAACGAAACCGCCCGCTACGACGGCTTCGTCACCCTGGGCTGCGCCATCCGGGGCGAGTCCGACCATTACCACCATGTGGGAACCGAATGCATGCGGGGCATCGCCGACCTGTCCATGGCCTATGATCTGGCGCTGGGCAATGGCGTGCTGACCGTTCACAACGAGGCCCAGGCCTTGGCCCGCTCCGATCCCAGCCGCAAGAATCTCGGCGGGCAGGCGGCGCGGGCCTGCCTGCGCATGATGGCGGTGAAGAAGGAATTGGGACTATGAGCGAGCATCGCGAGCGCGGCGCCATTGAGGCGCCCGGAGCGCAGCGGAGGAGCCAAGCGCCCGGATGGGCGCGCCCGGCGTTTGAGGGACAATCTAAATGACTCCCAACCCCTCGGTCGCCAAGCGCAGTTCCGCTCGTCTGGCGGCGGTGCAGACCCTGTATCAGATGGACATGACCGGCGTTTCCGCCGAGCAGGCCCTGGCCGATGCCAAGGAGCGGCGGGCCAACGAGCCGCGTGGTCGCCTCGCCGAGCCCGATACATCCTTGCTGGGGCAGATCGTCCGCGGCGTCTCGACCGACAGTCAAAGCCTGGACGAGGCCATCGGCGGCGCGCTGACCGGCGACTGGACGGTGGAGCGGCTGGAAGCGGTGCTGCGGGCCATCATCCGGGCGGGGGCCTGGGAACTGTCGGCCAAGCCGCAGACGCCGACCCGCGTCTGCATCTCGGAATGGGTCGATGTCGCCCACGCGTTTTATTCCGGCCCCGAACCGGGACTGGTCAATGCCGTACTGGACCGTCTGGCCCAGTCGCTGCGGCCCGAGGGACCTGGGCGCGGGGACCTGGGGCGCGCGGGGGGATGAGCACGACGGGCGCCCAGGCTCCCGATGAATTCGGCCTGATCGCCGAACTGTTCGCGCCGTTGTCGGCGGGCTGCCCAGGTGCCCTGAACCTGACCGACGACGCCGCCTTTCTTGCGGCGGAGCCGGGCTTTGACACCGTCGCCACCATGGACGCCATGGTGGCCGGGGTCCACTTCCTGCCCGACGACCCGCCCGAGTTGATCGCCCGCAAGCTGGTGCGGGTCAATCTGTCCGATCTGGCCGCCAAGGGCGCCGTGCCCCGGCATCTGATGCTGGCCGCCGCCTTTCCCAAGGGCACCGGCATGGACTGGCTGCGGGCCTTCGCCGAGGGATTGCGCCAGGATGTCGAGGAATTCGGCGTGTCCCTGATCGGCGGCGACACTGTGGCGACGCCCGGGCCGCTGACCCTGAGCCTTACCGCCCTGGGCCGGGTGGAGGCGGGCAGGGGGCTGCGGCGCTCCGGCGCGGTTCCCGGCGATCATGTCTATGTCAGTGGCAGCATCGGTGACGGAGCCCTGGGTCTGCTGGCGGTGCAAGGCCGCCTGGCGGGATTGCCCCCCGATGCTGTGGCCACCCTGGCCGGGCGCTATCGCCTGCCCCAGCCTCGCATTGTCCTTGGCCCCGCCCTGGTGGGGTTGGCCCGCGCCAGCATGGATGTGTCCGATGGGCTGGTGCAGGATCTGGGACATATCTGTCGCGTCTCCGGCGTCTCGGCGGTCATCGAGGCGGAGCGGGTGCCGCTGTCGGATGCGGCGCGGGCGGCGGTGGCCATGGATCAGTCGCTGCTTGCCCTCGTGCTGACGGGAGGCGATGATTACGAATTGCTGTTCACCGTTCCGGCCGGCGCGGCACGGGGGATCGAGTCTCTGGCGCGGCGAACCGGAGTCGCCCTGACCCGGATCGGACGCATCGAGGCCGCCACCCAGGCGGCAGGCGTTTCGGTTGTGGACGCCGATGGCGTGGTCGTGCCGTTGCCCCGGGGCGGATGGCGACATTTTTGACGGCCTCGGCCGGTTGAGGGGGAAGAGGTTTGGTCCGCTTGATCATCATTGTCGTGGTGCTGCTGCTGCTGGGCGGTGGAACTGTCGGCGGACTCTATTTCTTCGGCATTGATCCCCTGGCCAAGCTGGGGATCACCGCCCCCGTGGTGCAGAAGGACGCGCCTCCGCCGCCACCGCCTCCGCCCAGCTATGTGGAGTTCGGCGTTCTCATCATCCCGGTCATCCAGGACCGCGAAGTCAAGAAACAGGCGGAAATGATTGTTCGTCTGGAAGTCGAGCCCAAGAACAAGGAAATCGTGGCTCGCAACCTGCCCCGGCTCCAGAATGCCTTCCTCGGCGACATGATCGGCTTTCTCAGCGTCACGGTGCGAGAAGGCCAGCCGCTGGATGTGGGGGCCATCCAGAATCGGCTGAAGATGGTGTCGGACAAGGCATTGGGCGGCGTCTACGTCAAGGATGTCATTATCGAGAACGCGGTGTTGAAATAGGTCGCGGCGCCTACCCGATTGGACGGGGAGAGAGTTGGCCGCTTCCCGCCCGGTGCCGTCGCGCGGATTTGCGCCAGGGCAGGAAGTTTCGTAAGGAACCTTGGAATTAGATCAATTATTCCAGGGTAGGGGTTCAACCACAGCATTTTATTGCATCACACCGCCTTATCTGGCAGTTTCTCCTCGCTTCCGTCCTCCTCCTCACGCCCCAGCACTGTTCGCCGGACGTTATGCGGGATGCGACGCTAAGAAGACTCATCAGGGGACTCGAACCAAATGACAAACCTCTTCGTGATCGCATGCGGCGTCTTGGCGCTGCTGTACGGGGTCTACGCCATCCGATCGGTGATGGCGACCTCGGCCGGCACCGCCCGGATGCAGGAAATCGCTGCCGCCGTGCAGGAAGGCGCCGCCGCCTACCTGAACCGCCAGTACACCACCATTGCTTACGCCGGCGTCGCCGTGACCATTATCCTGGCCTGGCGTCTTGGCATTTATCAGGCCGTCGGCTTCGTCATCGGCGCCGTGCTTTCGGGCGCCGCCGGTTACGTGGGCATGAACGTTTCCGTTCGTGCCAATGTCCGCACCGCCGAGGCCGCTCGTTCCAGCGGCATGCAGGCTGCCTTGGACGTGGCCTTCAAGTCGGGCGCCATCACCGGTCTGCTGGTGGTCGGTCTCGGCCTGATCGGCGTCGCCGGATACTACATGGTGCTGAAGAATGTCGTCAGCGACCAGCGCGTCCTGCTCGAGGCCCTGGTGGCCTTGTCCTTCGGCGCCTCGCTGATCTCCATCTTCGCCCGTCTGGGCGGTGGCATCTTCACCAAGGGTGCCGATGTGGGCGCCGACCTGGTGGGTAAGGTCGAAGCCGGTATCCCCGAGGATGACCCCCGTAACCCGGCCGTGATCGCCGACAACGTGGGCGACAATGTGGGCGATTGCGCCGGCATGGCCGCCGATCTGTTCGAAACCTATGCGGTGACCGTTGTCGGTACCATGCTGCTGGGCTCGATCTTCTTTACCGACGCGACTCGCGACGCCATGATGATGCTGCCGCTGGTTATCTGCGGCGTCTGCATCTTCGCCTCCATCATCGGCACCTTCTTCGTCAAGCTGGATGCCAGCCAGAACATCATGAAGGCGCTGTACAAGGGCGTCATCGTCACCGCCGTCATTTCGGCGATCCTGATCGCCGTCATCATCAACGTCACCTTCGAAGGCGGCTTCGCGGCCAAGTTCATGGCGGCGGGCAAGGAGATCACCGGCATGGGGCTGTATATCTGCTCCCTGATCGGCCTGATCGTCACTGGCCTGCTGGTGTGGATCACCGAATACTACACCGGTACCGACTATCGTCCGGTCAAGTCGGTGGCCCAGGCCTCGACCACCGGCCACGGCACCAACGTCATCCAGGGTCTGGCGGTTTCCATGGAAGCCTGCGCCCTGCCGGTCATCGTGATTTCGGTGGCCATCATCGTCTCCTACAAGATCGCCGGCCTGTTCGGCATCTCGGTGGCGGCGACCACCATGCTGGCCCTGGCCGGCATGATCGTGGCCCTGGACGCCTATGGCCCCGTCACCGACAATGCCGGTGGCATCGCCGAAATGGCGGAACTGCCCAAGGAAGTCCGCAAGGTCACCGACGCGCTCGACGCCGTCGGCAACACCACCAAGGCGGTCACCAAGGGCTACGCCATCGGTTCGGCCGGTCTGGCCTCGCTGGTGCTGTTCGCCGCCTATACTGAGGACCTGCACCACTACTTCCCGCAGTTGAACGTCACGTTCAGCCTGGAAGATCCCTATGTGGTGATCGGCCTGTTCCTCGGTGGTCTGCTGCCCTACCTGTTCGGTGCCATGGGCATGCAGGCGGTCGGTCGCGCCGCCGGTTCCGTGGTGGTGGAAGTCCGTCGCCAGTTCAAGGAAATCCCCGGCATCATGGAAGGCACCGCCAAGCCCGACTACGGTCGTGCGGTGGACATGCTGACCAAGGCCGCCATCAAGGAGATGATTGTCCCCTCGATGCTGCCGGTTCTTTCCCCGGTGGTGCTGTACTTCGTCATCCTGCTGGCTGCCGATCAGAAGGCCGCCTTCACCGCCATGGGCGCCATGCTGCTGGGCACCATCGTGACCGGCCTGTTCGTGGCCATCTCGATGACCTCGGGCGGCGGTGCCTGGGATAATGCCAAGAAGTACATCGAGGACGGCCATCATGGTGGCAAGGGGTCCGACGCCCACAAGGCGGCGGTCACCGGCGACACCGTCGGCGATCCCTACAAGGATACCGCTGGTCCGGCCGTCAACCCGATGATCAAGATCATCAACATCGTCGCCATCCTGTTGCTGGCGATGGTCGCGGGTCACTGATCCTCGATAGGCTGGAGTCTGTTTGAGTTAGGATGAAGTGTTCCTTTTGCCGTCATGGCCGGCCCCCGGATCAAGTCCGGGGGTGACCCGGCCATCCATGGACCCCCGGGCCAAGCCCGGGGGTGACGAAAACCGGGAACCGATTTCACATTCCGACAGACCCTGAAAACGATAAACCCCGGTCGGAAACGACCGGGGTTTTTTGTTGCTCGACAGCGATGGCGTCAGGCGGGGCGGGGAAGGGCGGTTCCGCCTACTTCGCCTTGCTCTCCTTGGAGAAGCGGCCGACATTGCCGACCATCTGCTGGATGATATTCATTTCCTTGCCCGCGGTCGGGGTTTCCCGATCCACCGTCACCAGCTGCTTGCCATCGGCCAAGCCCTTGGTATCCACGGCGCGGACCAGACCCGCGCGGTCGAACACCACGGTCAGGACCTTGCGTTCCTTGATTTCGGGCTCGAAGAAAGCCTTGCGGTGGGTGACGGACGAAATGTAGTGCCAGGTCTCGTCACCAAAGGGGGTGACGTTGGACGGCGTGCCCAGCAGGGCCTGGACATCATCGCGGGTGGTGGTTCCCACCTTGATCTGGTCGATCTGTTCCTGCGGCGGCAGATTGCCGCGCAGTTCAATGATGGGGTCGCAAGCAGTGGCGGCCAGGGTGGCCGACAGCGCGATCAGGGACAGACGGGCGGAGTGAAGCTTTTTCATTGGCACCGAAGCCGAAGCATTGACGGACTTGGCCCTCAACGGCCAATGTGGGGAGAGATTGCACCTCGCCCCTTCGTCTTGTCAACGTCGCCGCCACGTCAGGTCGGCCACGTCCCCGGGAAAGTATCATGTCCTTCTTTAAAATCGGCGAGCGCCGCCGTCGCGAGCAAATCGCCCACGCCCTTTACGTCACCATTATCGACCAATCCCGCCTGCCCGGATTCTACACCCGGTTCGGAGTGCCCGATACCCTGGACGGCCGTTTCGACCTGATCGTGCTTAACGCCTTCCTGGTGATGCGGCGCTTCAAGCGGGTCGAGGCCCGTCTGGCGGACGAGGCCCGCGAACTGTCGCAGGCCTTGTTCGATCTGATGTTCGACGACATGGACCAGAACCTGCGCGAACTGGGCGCGGGCGACATGTCGGTGGGCAAGAAGGTGAAGCAGATGGCGCGGGCCTTCTATGGCCGGGCGACAGCCTATGAGGAGGGGCTGGACGGCGACGGGCTGGTGGATGCCCTGATCCGCAACCTGTTTGGCACCGTGGAAGGGGCGCTGGCTCCCGACCATCCCATCGCCATGGCCCATTATATGAAATTGTGTGATGCCGCCCTGGCGGCTCAGGCTGACGGTGACGTGATGGAGGGGCGGGTGGTGTTCGTGGCCCCGGAGAGCAATGATGACACCTGAATTCTCCCGCCCGGTGCTGGTGGACCAGCTTCCCGCCAAGACCAGCCGCCGCGCCATCGAGGCGGAACCGGCCGAGCGCGCGGCCGTCGCGCGGCGTCTCGATCTGGTGGAGCTGACGTCCCTGGTCGCCATGGTCGAGCTTAAGCCCTTGGCCCGCAGTGGTTTTATTGCTGTAAACGGTCGGTTGACGGCCCGGGTTGTCCAGACCTGCGGTGTCAGCCTGCTGCCGGTGGCGGCGGTGGTGGAGGAAGAGTTTCACCTGACTTTCGCGCCGCCGGAAGCGATGCTGGAAGAAGCCGAGGAAATAGAGCTATCATTGGACGCGGAAGATCCGCCTGATCCCATCGAGGATGGGATCATCGATATCGGCGAGGTGGTGGTGGAACATCTGGCGTTGGCTCTCGACCCGTTTCCGAGGGCGCCGGGTGTGACGTTCGAGGCTCCCCCCGAACCCGAAGACGAGCCGGAAACCAAGCCGAATCCCTTTGCCGTGTTGGCAAGGTTGCATCCACGAAAGGGCGGGAAAAGTTAAAAAGATCGGCGGGGGAAAGCATCCCCTTGCTCTGGCCGGGCTTTTTGGCTAATAAACCACCCTTTCCCATCTCGGGTCGAAGTGAGTAGACGAAATGGCTGTTCCTAAGAAGAAGACCTCCAAGTCCCGTCGCGACATGCGCCGCTCCCATCACGCGCTGGTGAACGTGACCGGCGCCGAATGCCCCAATTGCGGCGAAGTGAAGCTGCCGCACCACGTCTGTGGCTCTTGTGGCCACTATGACGGCCGTGAAGTGGTTGCCCAGGCTGAAGCCTGATCGGCAATCCTAGGCTCATGCAGGGGAGGGCGGGCCGGTGAGTGTTGCCGTCACCATTTCCATCGACGCCATGGGGGGCGATGCCGCCCCCGACATGGTCCTGGAAGGGGTGCGCATGGCTCACGAGCGCCTGCCCCATGTCCGCTACCTGTTGTTCGGCGATTCCGCGCTGATCGAGCCGCTGTTGGCGCGCTATCCGGAGATGAAGGGCGTCTGTACCGTCCGTCATGCCGAGGACTCGGTATCCAATGACGCCAAGCCCAGTCTGGTGTTGCGCTCGGGGCGCAAGTCCAGCATGTGGCTGGCGGTGGACGCCGTTCACAAGGGCGAGGCGGCGGGCGTGGTGTCGGCGGGTAATACCGGCGCCTTGATGGCGGTGTCCAAATTCGTGCTCCGCACCCTGCCGGGCATCGACCGTCCTGCCATCGCCGGCATGTTCCCCACCGTCAAGGGCGAGACGTTGATGCTCGACCTGGGCGCCAATGTGGATTGCAATTCCAACAACCTGGTGGAATTCGCCGTGATGGGCGAAGTCTATGCCCGCGCGGTTCTCGGGTTGGAAAAGCCCAGCATCGGCCTGCTCAATGTCGGCTCCGAGGACATGAAGGGCAATGACGCGGTCAAGGCCGCGGCAGCCGCCTTGCGCGACTCTCATCTGCCCATTAGCTTCCATGGCTTCGTGGAAGGCAATGACATCTGCGGCGGTACCGTCGATGTGGTGGTGACCGATGGTTTCACCGGCAATATCGCGCTGAAGACCGCCGAGGGCACGGTGAAGCTGTATTCCACCTTGCTGAAAGAGGGCTTCAACAGCTCGCTTCCCGCCAAGCTGGGTTATCTGTTCGCCCGGCACGCCCTGAACAAGGTCAAGGTCCGCACCGATCCGCGACGCTATAACGGTGCCATGTTCCTGGGGCTCAACGGTATCGCGGTCAAAAGCCATGGCGGCACCGACGCCTTTGGCTTCGCCAATGCGGTCGGCGTGGCGGTGGAACTGGTAACCCATGGCTATAACGACCGCATCCGCAAGGAATTCGACCGCCTGAAGCCGGCCGAGACCTCCGCTTCGCAACTCGCTGCCGGAACACGGTGAACAGATGATCGTGCGATCCCAGATCGTCGGCTGCGGCAGCTATCTGCCCGCCCGGAAAGTCGACAACGCCGAGCTGGCCGCCCGCATGGACACCACCGACGACTGGATCGTCGAGCGCAGCGGGATTCGCCAGCGCTTCATCGCCGCCGAAGGCGAACTGACCTCGGACCTGGCGTTCAATGCCGCCGAGCGCGCCCTGGCCGCCGCCGGAATTGCCGGATCGGCCGTGGATCTGATCGTGCTGGCCACCGCCACCCCCGACCACACATTTCCCGCCACCGCCACCAAGGTTCAGCGCCGCATCGGAATGAAGCACGGCTTCGCCTTCGATCTGCAGGCGGTCTGTTCCGGCTTTGTCTATGCCCTGTCGGTGGCCGACAATTTCATCAAGTCCGGTCAGGTCCAGACCGCCCTGGTGATCGGCGCCGAGACCTTCTCGCGCATCCTCGACTGGAACGACCGCACCACCAGCGTCCTGTTCGGCGACGGAGCGGGGGCGGTGGTCCTGCGCGCCAATCGCGGCAAGGGCAGCACTCAGGATCGTGGCATCCTGTCCACCCATCTGCACTCCGATGGGACCCATCACGACTTGCTCTATGTGGATGGCGGGCCGTCCAGCACCCAGACGGTGGGACATCTGCGCATGGAAGGCCGTGAGGTGTTCCGTCACGCGGTGATCAATCTGGCGTCGGTGGTGGGCGAGGCTCTCGCCGCCAACGACCTGACCGCCGCCGATATCGACTGGGTGGTGCCGCATCAGGCCAACCGCCGCATCATCGAGGGTACCGCCAAGAAGCTGGGCTTCCCGCTGGATCGCATGGTGGTCACCGTGGACCGTCACGCCAATACCTCCGCGGCTTCCATTCCCCTGGCCCTGACCGAGGCCGTGACCGATGGCCGTATCAAGCCGGGGCAACTGGTGCTGCTGGAAGCCATGGGCGGTGGTTTTACCTGGGGCTCCGCCCTGGTGCGGATGTAGTCCCGGCCTCTTGCTCGGGCGCTGCAACGCCGCGCCGCATCCCTTTGATATTGACGGTTTTCGCGCGACGCGTTAGGGTCGCTGGCGATGGGGAAGCTTTCGTAGATGCGGGGCGGTATGAGCGAAAAGACCATTACGCGGGCGCAACTGAGCGAGGCGGTCTACCAGGAGGTCGGCCTGTCCCGTAATGAATCCGCTGATCTGCTTGAAGCGGTGCTGGATGAAATTTCCGATGCGCTTGGCCAGGGCCAGACGGTGAAGATTTCGTCTTTTGGCAGCTTTTCCGTGCGCTCGAAGGGGCAGCGCGTCGGGCGCAATCCCAAGACCGGCGAGGAGGTGCCGATTCTTCCCCGCCGGGTTCTGGTGTTCCGGCCGTCACAGCTGCTGAAGAAGCGCATCAATGACGGCTATTCCAGCCTGCGTGGCAAGAAATGACCGACGACGCCGAGCTTTCCTCGGTCCGCCGCGGCGGCAAGTCGGAGGCGGCGTTTCGGACCATCAGCGAGGTTTCCGACGAATTGGACGTGCCGCAGCACGTCCTGCGGTTCTGGGAGGGCAAGTTCCCCCAGGTCAAGCCGTTGAAGCGCGGTGGTGGGCGGCGCTATTACCGTCCCGACGATGTGGCGTTGCTGCGTCGCATCCGCGATCTGCTCTACAGCGAAGGCTATACCATCAAGGGTGTGCAGAAGCTGTTGAAAGAGGGGGGAAGCAGTTCCCCATCCGCGCGAGAGGGCGCGCCCACCTCGCGTCCGGCCGATGCCGAACCGCAATTGGGCCTGGATATCCACGATCCCGATGCGGATGCCGGTGACGAGGATTTGGCGGATGAGGATGACATTCCCGTGGCGGCGACCGCTGGCGGCGGGATGGTCCCGGCCGCCCGGGGCGAGCCTGCCATTGCCGGTGATTCCGCGCGTCTCAGCCCGTCGGTCCGCCGCGAGTTGGAGGACCTGCTGACCGAGTTGGAGCAATTGCGCAGCTTGTTGCAGCCGCGTTAAGAAGGTGGTTGCAAGCACGGGGCGGCCTGACTATAGTGCGCCCCTCTCCCGGCACACCCCGCCGGTTTCTTCCCCCTCCCGGGGCGGTTCTCCGCCCGGGATCATCGATTTCGGTGGCCTCGGCCATCGCGGTCGGAGCGTAGCGCAGCCCGGTAGCGCATCAGTCTGGGGGACTGGGGGTCGCAGGTTCGAATCCTGTCGCTCCGACCAATTCTTCACGGCCCGGCTTCATGCGAAGCCGGGCCGTAATCGTTTCGGGGCCGGGCCATGCCCGATAGTGGTGTATTCGCTGGCGACTCCGCTTTTCCGAAATGGGTGGCTTGGCTATTGTGGCTGAAGGGCCGGGTGGGGGCAGGCGCCGCGCTCCCAGGCTAGCACTACTTTGGCATATTTTAGCTACGGGCGGTTTTTTGGGGTTCCCAAGAGCAAGTTTGCGTGATTCATAAGA
>NZ_LWQT01000050.1 GCF_001650715.1 Paramagnetospirillum marisnigri
TGACGCCTCCGGGCGCTACGCACCCTACGCCATCATCCCCAGGCAAAAGCTGCTACACCACTCGACGGGACATGACCGCAACAGGGCAATCGGGTGAAGGAAACATATCCGCTTTCCCCCCTCTCCCGCTTGCGGGAGAGGGGGGGTGAGGGCTTGGTGGCCGCTCGAATAGATGTGGGTTGGCGCGCCGACGCGCGCGCCCTCACCCGTCTCGGCTTCGCCTCGCCACCCTCTCCCGCAAGCGGGAGAGGGAACATTCTCCTTCAAGCGATTGCCCTGCTCATTGCAATTCCATGTCGGGAGGACTAACACTTTCCCACCCATAATGACGGGAAAAATCCCGCCGCCGCCACGCCACCGAGAGGGACGACATGCCGTATACGAGGATAACGCTCACCCATTTCCTGTTGCAGGAACAGCGCCGCCTGGGCGGCTCGGGCTCGTTCACCGCGCTGATGACCGACATCATCTTCGCCTGCAAGATGATCTCCCACGAGGTCAACCGTGGCGCCCTGGCGGGCAATCTGGGGGTCGCCGGGTCCGAGAATGTCCAGGGCGAGGAGCAGAAGAAGCTCGACGTGCTGGCCAATGACATCTTCCTGCACATGAACGCCCTGGGCGGGTCCTATGCGGGCATGGCGTCCGAGGAGCTGGAGGACGTGCACGCGGTGCACGGCGCCGCCGACGGCAAGTATCTGCTGTTGTTCGATCCGCTGGACGGTTCGTCCAATATCGACGTCAACATCTCGGTGGGCAGCATCTTCTCCATCCTGAAGCTGCCCGATGGCGCCAATCCCCACCAGGAAGGCGCCTTCCTGCAGCCCGGCGTCAAGCAGGTGGCGGCGGGGTATGCGCTCTACGGCTCGTCCACCATGATGGTGCTGACCACCGGCAACGGGGTCAACGGCTTCACGCTCGACAACAATGTCGGCATGTTCCTGCTGACCCATCCCAACATGACCATTCCGGCCGAGACCAAGGAATTCGCCATCAATGCCAGCCGCGCCCGTTTCTGGGAACCGCCGGTCAGGCGCTATGTGGAGGAATGCCAGGCGGGCAAGGACGGCCCCCGGGGCAAGGACTTCAACATGCGCTGGGTCGCCTCCATGGTGGCCGAGGTCCATCGCATCCTGTGTCGCGGCGGCGTGTTCCTCTATCCGGCGGATTCCGAGAACATCAAGAAGGGCGGCAAGCTGCGGCTGATGTACGAGGCCAATCCCATGGCCTTCATCGTCGAGCAGGCGGGCGGCGCCGCCACCAGCGGTCGTGGCCGCACCATGGAGGTCCAGCCCACCAGCCTGCATCAGCGGGTGCCGGTGATCCTGGGCTCCAAGGCCGAAGTCGAGCGCATCGACGCCTATCACGCCGAATACGACGGCAAATAAGGCTCAGGCGGAGCGCGGGCGTCCTCGCCCGCCTCTTGCCGTCAGCCCTCCAGCCAGTGCTGGATCAGGGCACGGGAAATGGAATCGCGGCTGGGCAGGAACCGGCCGTGTTCCCCCGGCGCGCTGGCCTCGCCGAAGCGGCTCACCTCGGCGCGGGTGAACCAGCGGGCATCCTCGATCTCGGTGCGGTCTGGATTGGGCTCCTCGCCATCGGCCGTGGCCATGAAACCGATCATCAGCGATGACGGAAACGGCCAGGGCTGGCTGGCGACATAGCGGGCCGAGCGCACCCGGATGCCCGCTTCCTCCCAGACCTCGCGGGCCACCGCCTCCTCCAGGGTCTCGCCGGGCTCGACGAACCCCGCCAGGCAGGAATACATGCCGGGGGCCCAGACCGGCTGGCGCCCCAGCAGGGCGCGGCCCTGGGGGTCGGTCACCAGCACGATGATGGCGGAATCGGTGCGGGGGAAATGCGGGGCGCCGCAGGTGTCATCCGAGCATTTGCCGCAATGGCCGGCATCGGCGACGGTCAGGGGCTGGCCGCAGACCGAGCAAAAGCGGGTGCGCTCGCGCCAGATCAGGATGCCGCGGGCATAGGCCAGCAGGGCCGCATCCTGGCGGGGCAGGGTGCCGCCCGCCGAGCGCAGCATCACCCAGCGCCCCAGGCCCAGGTCGGGGCCATCCTCGGGGGCCTCCAGGCCGGAGATGTCGGCGGCGACCACCGGGGCCTCGCCATCCTGGCCCAGCAGCACCAGGGGCGCCGCCAAGCTGTCGATCAGGCTGCCGACGCTGGCCCAATCGGTCAGCGCGGCCACGGGCGGCTCGCCCGTCACCGGCTGGCGGCCTCGCCAGTACAGGCAGATGCGGGCACCTGGGTGTCGTGCCAGGGCCAGGGGATCGGAAGCGTGGCGGAGCCCATGGGCGCGGTCCAGCTCCAGTCCACCGTAAAGCATGGGATGTCTCATGGCGGGAACCATGACATAACCCCTTGTCCCAAGACCAGAAGAGGATTGCGCTTTGTGTCGCGATGGCGACAATGGCTCAGTGGTCCGATCCCGACGCTTGATTCCCCAAGCATCGGGTGAATCGGCCCACCAATGGATTGAATCGCGGAAACAAATCCAGGATTTGTTTCCACCAGGGTGATGAATGAGTGACGCGCAGTTCATAGTCGATAGCTTGCTGGAGTGCCTCCGCGACGCGGTGATCATCGCGTCGCCGGATGGGGGCGTGCTCCGTCTGGGCAAGGCTTTCGCGACCCTGACCTGTTTCGATGGCGTTGATCCCGATGGTGGGGCCGTTGCCCTGGCCGAGAGCTTGATGCGTGATGCCATGGCGCCAGGTTCGGGCGGGCGCTGGCAGGGCCATGTGCTCTGCGGTGACGGGCGCGAGCGGCCTCTGGAAGTGGTGGTCCTGGCCGTCAACGGGTCGAATGCTTTTCCCAGCCAGTATATCGGTCTGGTGCGCCCCGCCCTGTCCGATCCCATCCTGGCGCCCGCGGTGTCGGAAGCGGCATCCTTCGGCTATGACACGCTGACCGGATTGCCGAATCGCGACCTGTTCATTGATCGCGTGTCGCAGGCTGTTCTGATGGCCAATCGCGTCGGAGGCACCGTCGCCTTGATGCTGATGGGGCTGGATCGGTTTTCCCTGGTCAACGACGCCTTGGGCCATTCGGCGGGCGATCGCCTTCTGGTCGAGGTGGCGCGCCGTCTTCGGACCTGCGTGCGCGAAACCGACACGGCGGTGCGGCTGGACGGGGACAAATTCGCCCTGGTGATGTCCATCGCCGATGTGGATGACAGTGTCATCGTCGCCGAGAAGGTGCTGACTTCGGTCAAGGAGCCATTTCTGCTCGATGGCCAGGAGGTGGTCGCCACCTTCTCCATCGGCATCAGCGTCCTGCCGCTCGATGCCGAGAACGGCGCCCAGCTGACCAATCATGCCGAACATGCCCTGCACCACGCCAAGGTGTCGGGGCGCAACCAGTACCAGTTCTTCTCCAAGGACATGAACCGCAAGGCCAAGTCGCGGCTGGAGCTGGAAACCCGCATGCGCCGTGCCCTGGCCCAGGACGAATTCGTGGTCTACTACCAGCCCAAGGTCTCGGCGGATGCCGACACCATCGTGGGCGCCGAGGCCCTGATCCGCTGGATGGATCCCGAGCGCGGCATGGTCTCGCCCGGCGAATTCATTCCCGTCGCCGAGGAAAGCGGCCAGATCGAGGCCATCGGCAATTGGGTGTTGCTGCATTCCTGCCTGCAGAACAAGGCGTGGCAGGAAGCCGGGCTTACCCCCATCAAGGTGTCGGTCAACGTCTCGGCGCGGCAGTTCCATTCCCGCGCCCTGCTGGATTCGGTGGTCCAGGTGCTCGAACAAACCGGCCTTGACCCCAAATGGCTGGAGCTGGAAATCACCGAAAGCATGCTGATGAACGACGTGGACACGGCGGTGCGGAAAATGAAGGCACTGCGTGACCTGGGGATTGGCCTGTCCATCGACGATTTCGGTACCGGCTATTCGTCCTTGTCCTATCTGGGACGCTTTCCCATCACCACCTTGAAAATTGACCGCGCCTTCATCGCCGACGTTGACACCAACCCCAAGACCGCCGAGATCGCCCGGGCCATCATCGGCCTGTCACGCGGGCTCAATCTGGAAGTGGTGGCCGAGGGCGCCGAGATCGAGGCGCACATTTCCTTCTTGCGCGACAACGGATGTGATACGGTTCAGGGGTTCTATTACTCACGACCGGTTGCCGCCGGGGAGTTCGAGAAGATGATGCGCCAGAAGGTCATGGCGCACGCCTGAGAGCGAAAATACCCCTTGAAGCCAAGGGGCATTTGACCAACGTCAAAGTGACTTTTCATATGCAGTGACACCTTTCATGCCATGGATGACGACGGTGGGGGAGCCGGAGTCAGGCCAAGGAGGGCGTGTCCGATGTCTGGGCCTGTGTCCCGACGTGCATTGTTGACCGGTCGTTCGGCCAAGGCCGAACCCGCACCCGTCGGCGTATCCGAAGATGGAACTCCGCTGGCCCTGGTGGCCGAGCTTGGCGGGGCCTGCATCTCGGTGCAGGGCGTGACCTGCCGTTTGTGCGGCGATCCGTGCGAGCCCGACGCCATTCGCTTCCGCCCGCTGCTGGGGGGGCGCGCCTTGCCTGAGATTTCGAATGAACGCTGCACCGGCTGTGGTGTCTGCGTGTCCGCCTGTCCTGTCGGCGCCCTGTCCATGGCGCCCAGGCCGAGTGCGTGAGAGGAACACCATGCGACTTTCGACATTTGTGAATACCGAGCACGCCAAGCCCAGGGAGCAGATCGAGAACATCTGCGGCGTGCTGGTCCATGTCAAACCCGAGCGCCGACAGTCGGTTCATGACGCCCTTGCCGCCATTTCCGGCGTCGAGATTCACGCCATGACCGATGACGGCAGGATGGTTCTGACCGTCGAGGATGCCGAGGGCATCTGGGCGGGAGCGAAGATCACCAGTTTCCACGACATACCGGGCGTCCTCAGCGTCGCCCTTACCTATCACCATTTTGATTCTGATCTGGAAGGGGAGAGCGTTCCATGAGCCTTACCAGGCGCGACTTCATCAAGGCGAACGCCGTCGCGGCCACTGCCGCCGCCGCCGGTATCGCCATGCCGGCCGTGGCCCAACCAGCCAAGGCCAATATCCGTTGGGACAAGGGTGTCTGTCGCTTCTGCGGCACCGGCTGTGCCGTGCTGGTGGGCGTTCAGGACGGCCGGGTGGTTGCCACCCAGGGCGACCCCGACTCGCCGGTCAACCGTGGCCTCAACTGCATCAAGGGCTACTTCCTGTCCAAGATCATGTATGGCGAGGACCGGCTGACCAAGCCGCTGCTGCGCATGAAGAACGGCAAGTTCGACAAGAACGGCGAATTCACGCCGATCTCGTGGGACCAAGCCTTCGACATCATGGCGGAGAAGTGGAAGGAACAGTTGAAGAAGCCGGACGGCGTCACCCGCGTCGGCATGTTCGGCTCCGGCCAGTGGACCATCTGGGAGGGCTATGCCGCTTCCAAGCTGTACAAGGCCGGTTTCCGCTCCAACAACCTGGACCCCAACGCGCGCCATTGCATGGCCTCGGCGGTGACCGGCTTCATGCGGACCTTCGGCATCGACGAGCCCATGGGCTGCTACGACGATATCGAGCAGACCGACGCCTTCGTGCTGTGGGGCTCGAACATGGCGGAGATGCACCCGATCCTGTGGTCGCGCGTCACCGACCGCCGCCTGACCCACGAGGGTTGCAAGGTCGCGGTGCTGTCCACTTTCGAGCACCGCTCGTTCGAATTGGCCGACCTGCCGGTGGTGTTCACTCCCCAGGGCGATCTGGCGATCCTGAACTACATCTGCAACTACATCATCTCGAAGGGCGCCTATAACAAGGAGTTCATCGAGAAGCACGTGAACTTCAAGAAGGGCGTGACCGATGTGGGCTATGGCCTGCGTCCGACCCACGCGCTGGAAAAGGACCAGGCCAACGCCGCGACGCCGGACAAGTCCGACCCCATCACCTTCGACGAGTTCAAGTCCTTCGTTGCCGAGTACACCGCCGAAAAGGTGTCGAAGATTTCTGGCGTGCCGGTGGAGAAGCTGGAAGCCCTGGCCAAGATCTACGCCGATCCCAAGGTCAAGGTGGTCTCGTTCTGGACCATGGGCTTCAACCAGCACACGCGCGGCACCTGGGTCAATAACATGATCTACAACGTGCACCTGCTGATGGGGAAGATCTCCGAGCCGGGCAACAGCCCGTTCTCGCTGACCGGCCAGCCCTCGGCCTGCGGCACGGCGCGCGAGGTGGGCACCTTCGCCCATCGCCTGCCCGCCGACATGGTGGTCATGAACGACAAGCACCGCCAGATCACCGAGGAGATCTGGAAGGTTCCCGCCGGGACCATCAATCCCAAGATCGGCTATCACGCCGTGTTGCAGCACCGCATGCTGAAGGACGGCAAGCTCAACGCCTATTGGGTGATGTGCACCAACAACATGCAGACCGCCCCCAACATGAACGAGGAGGGATATCCGGGCTACCGCAATCCCGCCAATTTCGTGGTGGTGTCCGATCCCTATCCTACCGTCACCGCCTTGTCGGCAGACCTGATCCTGCCCACCGCCATGTGGATGGAAAAGGAAGGCGCCTATGGCAATGCCGAACGCCGGACCCAGTTCTGGCGCCAGCAGGTCAAGGCTCCGGGCGAGGCCCGCTCCGATCTGTGGCAGCTGATGGAATTCTCCAAGCGCTTCAAGATCGAGGAAGTGTGGCCGGAGGAACTGATCGCCAAGAAGCCGGAAGTCAGGGGCAAGACCCTGTTCGATGTGCTGTTCAAGAACGGCCAGGTGGACAAGTTCCCGCTGGCCGAGCTTCAGGCCGGGTTCGAGAACGACGAGTCCAAGGCCTTCGGCTTCTATGCCCAGAAGGGCCTGTTCGAGGAATACGCCGCCTTCGGCCGCGGCCATGCCCACGATCTGGCGCCGTTCGAAGTCTATCACAAGGCCCGCGGCTTGCGCTGGCCGGTGGTGGACGGCAAGGAGACCCTGTGGCGCTTCCGCGAGGGCTATGACCCCTATGTGAAGGCGGGCGAGGGCGTGAAGTTCTATGGCAAGCCCGATGGCAAGGCCTGGATTTTCGCGCTGCCCTACCAGCCCGCCGCCGAAAGCCCGGACAAGGACTACGACCTGTGGCTGTCCACCGGCCGTGTCCTGGAACACTGGCATTCCGGCTCCATGACCCGACGCGTGCCCGAACTGCACAAGTCGGTGCCTAACGCCGTGCTCTACATGCACCCCAATGACGCCGCCAAGCGTGGTCTGCGCAACGGCGACGTGGTCAAGGTGGCGAGCCGGCGCGGCGAGGTGACCACCCGCATCGACACCCGTGGCCGCAACAAGCCGCCGGAAGGGCTGGTGTTCATGCCGTTCTTCGACGAAAGCCAGTTGGTCAACAAGCTGACCCTCGACGCCACTTGCCCGATCTCGAAAGAGACCGACTACAAGAAGTGCGCCGTCAAGGTGATGAAGGCTTAAGGCAGCTCTCTCGTCTCGTCATTCCCGCGCAAGCGGGAATCCATGTCGGCCGCATTCCGGTGATGTCGACATGGACCCCCGCCTTCGCGGGGGTGACGAGGGAGGAAAGGGAATTTAGATGGCGACGCAACGCGACAGCGCACAGACACCGAACCGGCGGGCGATGCTCACCGGTGCGGTTCGGGGTGCCTGCGCGTTGGGCGTTTTGGGCAGCCTGTTGGCCTTGCCCTCGCGCAAGAAGGCCGAGGCGGTGGCGCTGCGCCCGCCCGGCGCCATCGCCGAGAAGGATTTCGCCGCCGCCTGCGTGCGCTGCGGCTTGTGCGTCAAGGATTGCCCCTATGACACGCTGAAATTGTCGGATAGGGGCGACGGCCCGACCCTGGGCACGCCGTTCTTCAACGCTCGGGCGGTGCCCTGCGAGATGTGCGAGCGGATTCCCTGTGTCGCCGCCTGCCCGACCGGGGCGCTGGACAAGGGCCTGACCGATATCAACAACGCCAAGATGGGCGTGGCGGTGCTGGTGGGCCAGGAGACCTGCCTGAACTTCCTCGGCCTGCGCTGCGATGTCTGCTACCGGGTCTGTCCGCGCATCGGCGAGGCCATCACCCTGGAGCTGTCCCACAACGCGCGCACCGCCAAGCACGCCTTTTTCATTCCCACCGTCCACTCGGCCAAATGCACCGGCTGCGGCAAGTGCGAGAAGGCCTGCGTGCTGGACGAGGCCGCCATCAAGGTGCTGCCCCATGCCCTGGCCTCCGGGCAGTTGGGCAAGCATTACCGGCTGGGCTGGGAAGAGAAGAAGAAGGCGGGCGGCTCGCTGGTGGAGCCCAGCCCCGAGGTCCAGGTGCGTGGCATGGAAGGGGTCGAGATGACCCCCGGCGGCACCTACAAGCTTGAAAAGCGTCCCGATGGCGGCTTGAAGGAGTTCAAGCCATGAGCCGCCCCGGCATCCATCATCCCGGCGCTTCCGCCGTGGCCGCCAAGGGCTGGGTCCAGGCCAACAAATGGCTGCTGGCCCGTCGGCTGTCCCAGGCGCTGGTGGTGGCGGTGTTCCTGACCGGGCCGCTGTGGGGCGTGTGGATCGCCAAGGGCACCCTGGCGTCGAGCCTGACCCTCGGCATCCTGCCGCTGACCGATCCGCTGATGGTGCTGCAGGGCCTGTTGGCGGGTCATCTCATGACCGCGACGGCCCTGCTGGGCGCCGCCATCGTGCTGGGCTTCTATGTCCTGGTGGGCGGGCGGGTCTATTGTTCCTGGGTCTGCCCGGTCAATGCCGTCACCGATCTCGCCCACTGGCTGCGCCTGCGCCTCGGCATCGAAAAGGGCCTCAACCTCAACCGCGACACCCGTTTCTGGCTGCTGGGCGGCGTGCTGGTCGCCGCGGCTGCCACCGGCACCATCGCCTGGGAGGCGATCAACCCGGTGACCGTGCTCCATCGCGGGCTGGTGACCGGTTCCATCCTCGGCCTGGGTTCTGCGGCGCTGGTGACGGCGGCGGTGTTCCTGTTCGACCTGGGCGTGGCCGCGCGCGGCTGGTGCACCCATCTCTGCCCGGTCGGCGCCTTCTATGGCCTGATCGGCCGTGCCGCCGTTTTGCGCGTCACTGCCGTGGACCGCGCCGCCTGTGACGATTGCATGGACTGCTTTTCCGTCTGCCCCGAACGCCATGTGATCGCCCCCGCCTTGCGCGGCGCGGCCAAGGGGGTGGGGCCGGTGATCCTGTCGGCGGACTGCACCAATTGCGGCCGCTGCATCGATGTGTGTTCCAAGACCGTGTTCCGGTTCGGCACCCGTTTCCGCAACGCTCCCACCGATGCCCCGACGGGCTCGGCCGAGGCGGATGCGGCGGCGCCCCCGGCCAAGGTCGCGTGATGATATCGACGAGCCGATGACGCGGCTTGCCGAATTGAAATTGAGTTCTGGAAGGGGAGTGACCGCAGTGAAGACAAAGATCAAGGCAATCGCCCTCGCGCTGGCCCTGGCGCTTGGATTTGGTGTCCTGGGATCGGCCGTGGTGGCCAGCGAGGTCAAGTCGCTGAGGCCGACCGAGGCCAGCCAGCCCGACGCGCCGCCCGCCATCTACAAGGTGATGGAGGGGACCAAGCACGACCGCGCCTATCGCCAGCAGCCGCCGCTGGTGCCGCATCAGACCGACAAATACGAGATCGACCTCAAGGTCAACCAGTGCCTGCGCTGCCACGAATGGCCCTATAGCGACCAGGAAAAGGCGCCGAAAATCTCCGACCTGCATTATCTCGACCGCAACGGCGTCCGCCAGGACACCGTCAACGGCAACCGCTATTTCTGCAAGCAGTGCCATGTGCCGCAGGCCGAAGCCAAGCCGTTGGTGGAAAACAAGTTCCAGCCCGCCACGCTGAACACCAATCTCCGCTAGAGGCAGGGAAGGAACGGGTCATGAGCAACGATAACTCGGCCGAGGGCAAAGGCCTGCTGCGCGGCTTGTGGGCGACGCTCTCCAAGCCCACGTCGAAATGGTCGCTGGGCGCGCTGCTGGTGGTGGGCTTCGTGGGCGGCGTCGTCTTCTGGGGCGGTTTCAATACCGTCCTGGAACTGACCAATACCGAGACCTTCTGCCTCAGCTGCCACGAGATGGAGCAGAACGTCTATCGCGAGTACCGGGGCACCATCCACGATTCCAACCGCTCGGGCGTGCGGGCCACCTGCCCGGATTGCCATGTGCCGCGTCCGTGGATCTACAAGATCCAGCGCAAGATCCAGGCCTCGAACGAGGTGTGGCACAAGCTGCTGGGCACCATCGACACCCGCGAGAAGTTCGAGGCCAAGCGCCTGGAACTGGCCAAGCACGAATGGGCCCGGATGAAGGAAACCGATTCCCGCGAGTGCCGCAACTGCCACAATTTCAGCGCCTTCGACCTGACCCGGCAGCAGGCCCGCGCCCGCAACCGCCATGCCGAAGCCGAGCAACAGGGCAAGACCTGCATCGATTGCCACAAGGGCATCGCGCACCAACTGCCCGCCGGGGCCTTCAAGGCCGAGCGCGAACTGAACGAATCCCTAGGGAGCCCGCCCAAGCCTTAGGGACCAAGGTTTGGGCAACCCTGCCACACTGGGCCTCCCGCGACTCCCCGGGAGGCCCATCTTTTTTCCGTGAAATATTTGTTGCGGCAGGCGCGTTCGCGATATCGTGGCGATATCGGATTTATTCAGCTATTTCATGGATGTCCCCGGTCCTGGGTCTTGGGAACCGACTGATTTCAAGGGGATTTTATCAAATATCCCAACAAATCCGGGCCGAACGTCATTTGACCTTCCTCCCGGGCGGTCGCATGATTCCGCCATCGCGAGCGTAGGGCGAACCGTCCTTCGCTTCATCGTCAGGAGGGATACCATGGACAGGCTCGCCAATACCGTGATTCCGTTTCCGGCCGGATCGCATCATGGGCTGCGCTGGCTGGCCCTCAGCCTCGGCAATGGAGCGCGGCTGGCCGAGGACGCCCTCAGCGGTGTTGCCCGCGACAGCAACGAGATTTCTGATCATGGCGAGAGCCTTGGCGGCCTTGCCGCCGATCTTGACGCGTTGGTCCAACGCATGGCCAGCCTGGAACATCGCATCGGTGTCGTCGCCGATCTGGCCGCGCGCATGGCCCTGGCTAAGTAGCACCGCCATGCTGCATCGCAGCAAATTCACTGTTTCTTAATCTCCTTCCGGGGGCGGGTTTGGCATCATGCCGGTTCCGGCTGTGTGCCGAAGCTTCACCCGCTCCCCGGAGGATGCGATGTTCACCCAGTTGCGTATCGGTCCCAGGCTTGCCGTTCTCGTCGCCACGATGATCCTGGTGCTGGTGGTTTGTGTCGGCATCGGCCACTGGGCCATGGGGCGGATCAACCACAGCCTCGGAACCGTCTATGACGACCGGACCGTGCCGCTGGTTCAGTTGGGGAATATCGAGCGTGCCCTGTTCACGATCCAGACCAGCCTTCCCAGGGCATGGCGGCAGGACGGGAGCGATATCGCCGGGCTCAAGCGTGAAATCGCTGAAAAGGACCAGGCCATCGACGCCGAGTGGAAGGCGTATATGGCCACCTATCTGACGCCCGAGGAAAAGGGTATTGCCGCGGATATCGAACACAGGCTGGCGACCTATCGCGGCGAGAAGCAGCGGGTGATGGCCATGATCGAGGCGGGCGACATGGCGGCGGCTCGGGCCCAGGCTATTGGCCCCGCCACCGAGGCCTTCAATCTGCTCGACAAGGCCCTGGTCGCGGATATCGCCCTGCAGGACAGGGTGGCCCGCGAGGAGCACGACAATGGCGAGCAACTGTTCATCGCCGCCTCCACGGCCAATCTGATCATCGCCGGCTTGGGCTTGGCTCTTTCCTTGGTTCTGGCCCTGTCCATCGTCCGCTCCATCACAGTCCCTGTCCGCACCATGGTCGCGGCGATGACGGAACTGGCTGGCGGCAATACCAATGTCGAGGTCCCGGGCAGCGACCGGGTCGACGAGATTGGCGACATGGCCAAGTCCGTCGATGTGTTCAAGCGCAACGCCATCGAGCGCAACCGGCTTGAAGCCGAGGAACTGGCTTCCCGCCGTCGCCGCGAGGCCAGGCAGGTCGCCATGGAGACCATGTCGCGGGATTTCGACAAGGCGGTTTCGGACCTGCTGAAGGATGTGTCCGAGGCAGCCCGACACATGCGCGACACCGCGCGGGCCATGACGGCGAATGCCGAGGAAACCCAGCGCCAGAGCGCGGCTGTCTCCGCCGCCACCGGGCAGGCCAGTGCCAATGTCAGCACCATCGCGGCCGCCAGCAACCAATTGGTGGCCTCCATCAACGAAATCAGCATTCAGGTCAGTCGGGCCGCCGCCATTTCCTCGACAGCTGCCTCGGATGCCACCGCCACCAACGACAAGATGTCGAGTCTGGCCGACGCCGCCAGCAGGATCGGAGAAGTGGTCCGTCTGATCTCCGATATCGCCAGCCAGACCAATCTGCTGGCCTTGAACGCCACCATCGAGGCGGCGCGGGCTGGGGATGCGGGCAAGGGCTTCGCGGTGGTGGCCAACGAGGTCAAGCACCTGGCCAATCAGACCGCCAAGGCCACGGAAGAGATTGCCAACCAGATCGGGGCGATCCAGACCGAAACCATCGAGGCGGTGGACTCCATTCGCCGGATTACATCGGTGATCGGCGAGATCAGTGAAATGTCCTCGGCCATCGCCGGGGCGGTGGAGGAACAGGGCGCGGCCATGCAGGAGGTGGTCCGCAATGTCGAGCAGGCCGCCATCGGCACTGAGGAAGTGGCTCGCAACATCACCCAGGTGGTCGATGCCGCCGACAATACCGGACGGATGGCGGCGGGGGTCGAGGCGGCCGCCGGAACACTGTCCGGTCAGAGCGAGACCCTGCGCGGCTCGGTCGAGACCTTCCTGTCCGGTGTCAAGGCCGCCTGATCAGATTCTGGGTCACTCGGCCCGGGGGGTCACTCGGCCCGGGTGACCCGGTCGCGCCCGGCATCCTTGGATGCGTATAGCGCGTGGTCGGCGCGGGCAAACAACTGGTCGATGGTTTCGTCGCCACGACACTCGGCCACGCCGAAACTGGCGCTCAGGTGAATGTCTTGGCCACCCATCCGTGGCGGCCGCAGGGCGGCCACGGCCTGGCGCAAGCGCTCGGCCAGCGCCAGCGCGGCGGTGAGGCCGGTTTCGGGCAGCAGGATGCCGAATTCCTCTCCGCCCATGCGGCCGATCATGTCCTCGGACCTGACCATTTCGGCGCAGGCCTTGGCCGTCAGCCGCAGGACCTCGTCGCCCATGGCGTGCCCATGGCGGTCGTTGACCGCCTTGAAATGGTCGATATCCATCATGATCAGCGAAAAGACGGTGCCATGCCGGCGCATGCGGGCCAGTTCAGCCTCGCACCGGGTCATGAACTGGCGGCGGTTGGCGACACCGGTCAAATAATCGGTGGTGGCCATATGCGCCAGGGTGATCTCCAGATCCTTGCGCGCGGTGATGTCGACGATGGTGGCGAGGTCCGACGGGTCGCCGTTATAGGTGACGGGTACCATGGATACCAGGACCCACAGGATACGGCCGTCGCGGGTCCGCAACCGGACTTCATGATCCTTCAGGGTTCCCTGGGCGTGATAGGCCTCCTGCAGGCGGGTGCGTTCGGCGGGGTCGGCGTAGAAATCGAGGGCGGGGGCGCCGATCATGTGCTCGACATCGTCCCCCATCAGCAGCCCCGCCGGTGGGTTGACATAGACGATCAACGCATCGGAACGCCGGGTCAGCGACATGGGAACCGGGGCGTTGTCGAGGATGACCCGCAGCCGTTCCTCGCTGTCGCGCAGTTCTCGGGTGCGTTGCGTCACCCGCTGTTCCAGATTGGCGGCCAGGGTACGCAGTTCGTCGTTCAACCTGGCGCTTTCCACCGCGTTGACGATGCTGGCCGACAGCAGCTCGACGAAATGGACCCGCTCGGGGGTGAAGATGCCGGCGGCGGCATCGTTTTCCAGAAATACCGCGCCCACCACCTGCCCCTGACGTTTCAGGGCCGCGCAGAGGAGGGAACGCGCCTGGGTCGCGGCCACATACGATTCCGAGCCCCATTCGGGGTCGAGATGGGCATCGTCGAGCAGCAGGCTTTGGCCGGTGGCCAGCACGGTGCGGATCAGCCCGGTCGGCACCCGCGTTCCGGCGCTGTCGAGGGCGATGCCCGTGGTGGTGCCAGGGGTTCCATCCTCGGCGGCGGTTTCGGCCGCCAGACGCCAGCCGTTTCCATCCGCCAGGATGACCACGGCGCGGCGCGCCCCGGCATTCTCGTTCATGACCCGGACCAGTCCGTCCAGCAGCCGCATCAGGCTGGTTTCGGCGGTGATGGTTTCAACGGCCTTCATCAGGCTGGCCAGATCGACCACATTGCCGCCCAAGGACTTGCTGCCCGGCCGCAAGCTCTGGGTTTCCACTGTCACCGGCAAGACGGTGTCGGCAATGGCCGGAGCCCCCCAGTGCAGGAAATGCAAGCGGGCCTCGGCCAGGGTCTGCGACACCAGCGGCAAGCGTTGCTCCTGGCGGAAAGTGCCGTGCAGCCAGGCGGCGATGCCCGCGTCGAGATGCAGGCCCGCCTCGCCCCCGGCGGCAAGCTCGGCCTGACGATACAGGGCGCAGACGGCATCGGCGGGTTCGCCCCGGAACCGGGCGATCTCGGCCATCAGAATCAGGCGCTTGGCGGCGAAGGCCGTGGGGTTGACCTCGTAGACCCGAGTCACATGCTCCAATGCCCGTCCGGCGTCGGCCAGGGCCACTTCGGGGGGCAGGGGGGGCGTTTGGCGCAGTTCGGATACGGCGCGGCAGAACACCACCCAGGGCACAACATGCATGCCGGGACCGCCAGGGAACAGCTTTTCCGCCGCCAGCCCCCAGTCGCTCGCCTGGGAGAACCGTCCGGCCAGGAAGTGCATCAGGCAGCGCCAGGCATTGAGGAACAGCAGCCCGGTCATGTCCTTGCGCTTCTCGCAGGTTTCGGCCAGGGCGCGGGCGGAGAAGCGGGCACTTTCCAGCGGTTCGTCGGGCAGCGATTCCTGCTGAAGTTCCACCGTCATCTCCAGCAGGGCCTCGACCCATTCCCGGGCCACGGGCTGACGGATGCGCTTCAGGATGACGGCGTGTTCGCTGAACTGGGCCGTCAGTTGTGGCACGGCCACGCCCGCCAGCAAGGCATGATAGTCATGGATGAAGAGGCTGAGCCCGGCATGGCGCAGATTGCCGAATTCCAGGCCGTTGCGGTGTGCCTCCATCAGCGCGGGCAAAGTGACGGCCACGGACTCTCGCCAGTGGCGCACGAAGGTGTTGAAGGTGAAGGCGGTATGGGCGAACACATGGTGCCAGCCATGCCGTTCCACCAGTTGCAGCGACATATGCCCCAGCCGGGAGGCGAAATCGTATTCGCCCAGAAGTTCCTGGCACATCATGCCGAACACGGAATAGGCGGGGATCGATGCCGCCACGGGGCCGGCGCTCATCATCATGCGCACGGGCAGAACCGTGAGCTGCGGCACCAGCGAGGGCCGCACGATATAGGCGGCCGCGGTCATCTTGGTGATGATGGACAACTGCGGCGCCGAGGCGGGATCGAGCATGGGCGGGCGCTCGGCCAGGGTGTCCAGGCCCATGGCGTCCATATCTGTCTTCAACTCGCGTACCATCCGGGCCACGTCGTCGGGTCCGTTGATCGGGGGCAGCTTCACCTCGATCATGGCCAGGATCTCAAGGCCAAGATCCACGGTCTCGACCAACTGGCCCGATGTGTAGAAGGCCTCGATGCGGACTTCCAGCAGCCTGGCCTTTTCCTGGGGGGTGACGGCATGGGACAGTCCGGTTTCCACCAGCAGGTTCATGCGCTCGGTCCGGCCCGCCAGATAGGCCATGCGGGCGCCGTGGACATGCAGCGCCATCACCTGGGTGGGATGGTCCCGCCAGCGGGAGTCGGGCAACAGCCGCAACGCCTGGTCGGCGTAGTCGGCCGCCAGGTCGAAGGCCGCCGCCGCCGAGGCCAGGTGGGATGCGTGGGAATTCATTTCAGCGAGGCGCGAACGCTCGTGCCGGTCAATCATGAAGGCAATGCCCGCGTTCAGGTGGTTGACCACCTCGAACGGCACCGGCTCGTCCTGGGGCACCCGCGACAGCAGCAGGCGACCGATGCGCAGATGGCGCCGGGGACGGTCCGCCACGTCAATCAGGCCATAGGCGGCTTCCTGGACCCGGTCATGGGCGAAGACATAGGCGATCCCGGCATCCGGCGAGACTGTCTGGCCGAGACGGGCGGCATAGCGATAGCTGGAACTGGCGGGATAGATCAACCGCGCCTCAAGGGCGGGGCGCAGCGACAGCGCCACCTCGTCGGCGGGCCAGTCCAGGGCGGTTACCAGGGAGTCCAGGTCAAATCCGGCCCCCAGCATGGCGGCGGTGGTCAGGGTCTCGCGGGTCGCCTCGGGCAGCCGGCGTAGTTGGGCCAGCATCAGCGTGACCACATTGTCGGCCATGCCCTGCTTGCCGATTTCCTCGGTCGACCATGTCCAGGCCTGCATCGCCGCATCGAAGCGCAGCAGGTTGCGCTGGTACAGATCCTCGATGAAACGGCGCAGGAAGAATGGATTGCCGCCGGTCTTGGCGTGGCACAGGGCGGCCAGTTCCTCCAGCACCGGCCCAGTGCCGCAGGCCAGGGAATCGGCCAGCATCGCGGCGGCATCCGCCTGGGACAGGGGGCCGACCGCCAGATGGTGGTGACGCTCTCCCAGCTCCGCGAAGTCGGCCAGGTCCTGGGCAAAGGGATGGCCGGGGGGAACCTCGTTGTCGCGATAGGCCACCACCACCAGCACATGGCGCATGGCGGTGTCGAAGGCCAGTTCCTTGAGCAGGCGGCGCGAGGCACGGTCGGCCCATTGCACGTCGTCCAGGAACAGAGTCAGCGGTTCGGCTTCGTCGGCCAGCGCCGCCAGGGCGAGAACCATGGTCCGCAGGAAGCGGTTCTCGGATTCCAGCGGTCCCAGTGTGGCGACGGGGCTGGTTTCCCCCAGGACGCGGCCCAATTCGGGAACGGCATCGGCCACCAGCCGGGCATTGCCTTCCAGCCCCCGGGCCAGTCGCTTGCGCCAGCGTAGGCGAGCGGGGCCGGGCAGGGCCAGGATCTGGCGCCCGCGCTGCCCCATGGCGGCGATGAAGGCGCCATAGGGAATGTGCTGGCCGTATTGATTGAACTTGCCCCGGATGAAGCTGCCGCGCTGGGCCAGCAGCGACCGCTGGGCCTGATGCACCAGGGCGGTCTTGCCGATGCCCGAAAAGCCGCCGATGGTGAGCAGCCGCGACAATCCGGTGGCGGCCGCCTCGAACTGGTTGGCGATGACCTCTGCCTCGGCCTCGCGGCCATAGAGATGGCCGGACAGATGGAACTGGCGCTGGGAATCGCCGTCACCGGGAATGAAACCGGCCAGCGAGCCGCCATGGGCCAGGGCATCGCGGCAGGCTTCCAGGTCGCGCGCCAGCGACTCATGGGTCTGATAGCGGCTTTCCGGCTCCTTGGACAGCAGACGGGCGATGATCCGCGACACGGCGGGCAGCAGGTCGGTGCGATAGCTCAGGGCATCGGGGGGGTGGCGGGCGAGATGGGCGTGGACCGCCTCGGCGGCGTCGATGAAGCTGAAAGGGGCGCGGCCGGTGACCATTTCGAACAGGACGGCGCCCAAACCGTAGAAATCGGCGCGGTAGTCCACGTCACGATTCATGCGTCCGGTCTGTTCTGGCGCCATATAGGCCAGAGTGCCTTCCAGTTCCTCGGGACGGACCAGCGCCTGGCGCTCGGATTCCATCTCGGAAGAAATTCCGAAATCGATCAGCTTCACCACGCCATCGGCGGTGATCAGGATATTGCCCGGGGCGACGTCCTTGTGGATCAGATGCGCCCCATGCACGGCTCGCAGGGCGTCGAGAACCGCCAGGGCGATTTCCAGGCTGCGCTCCTGGGCCAGGGGACCGGACCGAAGCAGATGCCGCAAGGAGGTGGCGCCTTCGTCGGGCATGGTGATGAACAGGCGGCCGCCGATGCCGTCCAGGTTCTGCGGATGGACGATGTGGGGATGGCGCAGGCGGCGGGCCAGATCGTACTCATGACGGAAGCGGCCAATTTCGCGCGCGCTGGGGCGTTCGGTCCGGAGCAGCTTCAGCACCACCCGGCGCTGGTCGGACTGGACGGCGCGGACCACCCAGGATCGGGAATTGGCGTGCAGACATTCGGTGACCGTGGCTCCGGCGACCTGATCGCCCGGTTCCCACCCTCGCTCCGTATCGGTGACGCTCACACCCGGTCCTCTGACTTTAGACAACAACGGACAGTATTCCGTGCCTTGCGACGATTGTCCATGAACCACAGCGAGTGACAGGGCGGATCGGAGAGGGATTGACTTCCCCCATGGGTGTGGTGGATTCGATGTCCCGGAGGGACCAACCATGAAGCGCCTGTTCCTGTTCGGCCTGCTGGCTCTGGCGGCCTGCGGCGACGAGCCCGCCCCTATCTACGGCTATGTCGAGGGCGATTTCGTTCGGGTCGGCCTGCCCGTGGCCGGGCGGGTGACGGAGGTCGCGGTGGAAAGGGGACGCCAGGTCCGGGCGGGCGAGCGCCTGTTCGCCCTGGAGGATCGGGCCGAACAGGCGGCGGTGGCCGAGGCCATGGCCCGGCTGGACCAGGCCCGCGCCGTCCGCGACAACCTGCTGACCGGCAAGCGCGTCCTGGAAATCCAGGCCATGGAGGCGCAGAAGGCCCAGGCCGAGGCCGATTTGCGCCTGTCCGAGGTTCAGTGGCGCCGCCAGAGCGACCTGATCCGCACCGAGACCACTTCGCGCTCGGCCCTGGACAATGCCCGCTCGGTTCTGGAGCGCAATCGGGCGCGGGTGGCGGAATTGACCGCGCAGTTGGGATTCGCCAGGGAAGGCGGGCGCTCGGCCGAGATCGCCGCCGCCGATGCGTCCGTCGAGGCCGCCGCTGCCGCCCTGGCCCAGGCGGAATGGCGCCTGTCCAAGCGGGTGGCCGAGGCCCCGGTGGCGGCACTGGTGGAGGATGTGCTGTTCCGTGTCGGCGAGGATGTGGGGCCGGGCCAGCCGGTGGTGAGCCTGCTGCCGCCGGGTAATGTGGTGCTGCGCTTCTATCTGGGGCCGGAACGGCTGGGCCGACTGGCGCCCGGCGCCCGGCTGAATGTGTCGTGCGATGGCTGCCCGGCGGGTTTGGTCGCCACGGTCAGCTTCGTCGCGCGCGAGGCGGCCTATGCCCCGCCGGTGATCTATTCCCGCGACAACAAGGACAAGCTGGTCTTCCTGGTGGAGGCCAGGCCGGTGGAGCCCAGCGACCGCCTGCGCCCGGGTCAGCCCGTTACCCTGGCCATCGCCCCCGCACAGGCGGCGCCATGACCCCGGACATCGCCATCCAGGTCAGGGGCCTGACCAAGGCCTTCGATAGCAGGGTGGTGGTGGATGACCTGTCGCTGTCGGTGCCGGGCGGGCGCATCATGGGCTTTCTCGGCCCCAACGGCTCGGGCAAGACCACCACCATCCGCATGCTGTGCGGCTTGCTGACCCCCGATGGCGGCGGCGGCACCTGTCTTGGCCTCGACATCGTCACCCAGGCCCATGCCATCAAGCGGCAGGTGGGCTATATGACCCAGCGCTTTTCGTTCTACGAGGATCTGTCCATCCTCGAGAACCTGGACTTCGTCGCCCGCATCTACGGGATCGACGACCGCAAGCGGCGCATCGCCGAATCGCTGGAACGGCTGGGGCTGGCCGAGCGCAGGAAGCAGCTGGCCGGGGAATTGTCGGGCGGCTGGAAGCAGCGCCTCGCCCTGGCCGCCTGCATCCTGCACCAGCCGCGGCTGCTGCTGCTGGACGAGCCCACCGCCGGGGTCGACCCCAAGGCCCGGCGCGAGTTCTGGGAGCAGATTCACACCCTGGCCGCCGACGGGCTGACGGTGCTGGTCTCTACCCATTACATGGACGAGGCCGAGCGCTGCCACGAGATCGCCTATATCGCCTATGGCAAGCTGCTGGCCACCGGCACGGTGGAGCAGGTGGTGGCGGGGGCGGGGTTGACCACCTTCACCGCCCAGCCCAATGCTCCGGGCGCCCTGGTGACCGATCTGGCCCGCCAGTTGGCCGGTTTGCCGGGGGTGGAACTGATCGCGCCCTTTGGCGCCGCCCTGCATGTGGGCGGGGCTGACCGTGCCGCCCTCACCGCCAGTCTGGCGCCGTTCCTGACCGGGCGGGGCTTCGCCTGGAACGAGGACGTCGCCACCTTGGAGGATGTCTTCATCCACCTGATGGGGCGTTCGCGCGACAATTTCGGACGCGGGGGAGCGGAATGACGTCGCTGGGTTTCTCGTGGCGGCGCACCTTCGCCATGATGATCAAGGAATTCGTCCAGATGCGCCGCGACCAGCTGACCTTCGCCATGATGGTCGGCATACCGCTGCTGCAACTGGTGCTGTTCGGCTTCGCCATCAACTCCGATCCCAGGCGGCTGCCCACGGCGGTGCTGGACGCCGATCACGGCACTTTCGGACGCGCCATACTGGCCGCCATGCAGGCCTCCAACTATTTCGAGATCACCGGCACCGTGGCGGGCGAGGCCGAGGCGGAGCAATTGCTGGCCGAGGGCAAGGTGCAGTTCGTCATCAGCATTCCCGCCGATTTCAGCCGTAAGGTGGCGCGCGGCGATCGTCCGGCGCTGCTGGTGGAGGCAGACGCCACCGATCCCGCCGCCACTTCCGGCGCCCTGGCGGCGCTGGCCGAGGTGTCGCGCCACGCCCTGGACCGCGACCTGTCCGGCCCGCTGGCCAGCCTGAAGCCGCCGCCGCCGCCGGTGGATCTCCGGCTGCACCGCCGCTACAACCAGGAGGGCAATACCCAATACAACATCGTTCCGGGCCTGATGGGGGTGGTGCTGACCATGACCATGGCCATGATGACGGCCCTGGCGGTCACGCGCGAGCGCGAGCGCGGCACCATGGAGAACCTGCTGGTGATGCCGGTCCGGCCCATGGAGGTGATGCTGGGCAAGATCGCGCCCTATGTCGTGGTGGGATATATCCAGGTGGCGGTGATCCTGGTTTCGGCCCGCCTGATCTTCCAGGTGCCCATCGTCGGCAGCCTGACCCTGCTGACCTCGGCCAGCGTGGTGTTCATCGCCGCCAATCTGGCCATCGGCTTCACCTTCTCCACCATCGCGAAGAATCAGATGCAGGCCATGCAGATGAGTTTCTTCTTCTTCCTGCCCTCGATCCTGCTGTCGGGCTTCATGTTCCCGTTCCGGGGCATGCCCGGCTGGGCCCAGACCCTGGGCGAACTGCTGCCGTTGACCCATTTTCTGCGGGTGGTGCGCGGCATCATGCTCAAGGGCAACGGCCCGGCCGAGATCGCGGGCGAGGTTGGCGCCATGGCGCTGATCCTGGTGGTGGTCAGCATCATCGCCATGGTGCGATACCGGGAAACCCTGGACTGATCAGGCGGCGGCGGCGACCGTGATGCCCCATTTCGGCGAGGCGATCTCCCAGCCGGGGCCGACCGGCTTGTAGCCGTGTTCCAGGTAGTAGTGGGCGGAGGCCTTGTTGATCATGAACATCAGGAACAGGTTGCTGAGGCCGAAGGTCACGACGCTCAGAACCAGCCAGATGAGTCCGTGCACCGGCATGCCGCGGAAGAAATAGACGAAGCCACCGAAAAAGAAAGCGGTCCAGGAAAAGCCGACCTTGACCTGACGGGTCAGGCCAGCATCGTTCTGCATGCTGACAATCATGTCTTACCCCCTGAGGTATGAAACAGGGGGAAGACTATGTCACCTTTGGAAGGGCGAGTCGAGTTGTCGGCACTCAGGCCCGGCCGCGCTCGATCTCGATGCCCACCGAGGCCGCCTCGGCGTAGACATCCAGCTTCTCGACCCGGATACGGGTGGTTTCCACCCGTTCGTCGGACAGGCAGAGCTCGGCGATCTTTTCCGCCAGGGTCTCAACCAGATTGATGTGACCATCGGCCAGCAGGGTCTTGATGCCGTCGATGACATCCTCGTAGGACACCACATTGGCGATGTCGTCGCACAGCGGCCCGGCCTGTTCCAGCACGCTCATATCCACGTTGATGCGCACCCGCTGGGGCGCCAGCAGTTCATGGGCATGGATGCCGATGGAGCATTTCAGCACCAGATCGCGCACCAGGATGCGATAAAGGCGGCCAGCCGGGGCCTCGCCCGAGCCGGTTTCCATTTGCTTGCGCTGCACGAACACGATCATCTGATCCTTGAGGCGAGGACGACGGCAGGTCATAGCGCGCCGCTTGCGTCGGGCGCAAGGGCTATAGCGGTCCCAGCAACCGGATATCGCCGTCATCGGGTAGGGCGGCCAGAAGTTGGGTGACGTTGCGTCCCAGCAGGGGATGGACGATCCCGCCCGCGATCTCGGCCAGGGGGGCCAGGGCGAAGCGCCGCTCGGCCAGCCGGGGGTGGGGCAGGGTAAGTTCGTCCGTATCCATCACCACCTCGCCATGGAACAGGATGTCCAGGTCGATCAGGCGCGGGCCATAGCGGACCGAGGCCACCCGGCCCAACTCGTCCTCCAGCCGCTTCAGGGCGCGCAGCAGCTCCAGCGGCGCCAGGGTCGTGGTGCCCCCCACCGCCATGTTGAGGAAGGCGGGCTGGTCGGTGACGTAAAGCGGCGCCGTCTCCCACAGGCTGGAGACGGCGGTGATCTCCATCACGCCCTTGAGGGCGGCGATGGCGGCGCGCAGATTGGCGGCCCGATCGCCCAGATTGGTGCCGAGCCCGAGATAGACGGTATGCATCAGGCGATGATGTCGGGGATCAACTGGTTTTCCAGCCGGGCGATCTCGTCCTTCAGCGACAGCTTGCGCTTCTTCAGGCGCTGCAGGCGCAACTGGTCGAACGGCAGTTCTTCCGAGACGCGCGATATCACGTCGTCGAGATCGCGGTGCTCGGTCTTGAGCAGGGCGAGTTGACGGCGCACATCTTCAAGGGTGTCATCGATCATGGCGGGACAAGAACATCAAAGGAGGTTAGACGGTAGCAGAACTCGGCCGGAAACGGTATGGATAAGGTAGGGATGACTGGAGAAGATCATATGTCGGCAAAGCGCATCGGTATTCTGACCAGTGGCGGCGACTGCGCCGGTCTCAACGCGGCCTTGCGCGCGGTGGTGCATCGCGCCATCCGCAATTACGGCTGGCGGGTGTTCGGCATCCGCGACGGCAGCATGGGACTGATGGACCGGCCGCTCAATTTCGTGGAATTCGACCTGTCGCTGGTGACCGGGGACATGTTGCGTCTGGGTGGTACCATCCTGGGGACCATCAACAAGGGTGATCCCTTCGCCTATCCCATGCCCGACGGCAGCGTGAAGGACCGCTCGCAGGACTTCGTCGACGGCTACAAGGAGCTTGGCATCGAGGCCTTGATCGTCATCGGCGGCGACGGTTCCATGCGCATCCTCAACAATCTGTGCCGCAAGGGCGGCATTCCCATGGTCGGCATTCCCAAGACCATCGACAACGACGTCGCCCATACCGACTACGCCATCGGCTTCGCCACCGCGCTGAACGTGGCGGGCGAGGCCATCGACCGCCTGGCCCCCACGGCGGCCAGCCATCATCGCGTCATGATCCTGGAGGTCATGGGGCGCGACGTGGGGCACATCGCCATCAATGCCGGCATCGCCGGAGGCGCCGACGTGGTGCTGATTCCGGAAATTCCGTATACGTTGGAAGGCATCGCCAAGAAGATCGCCGAGGTCAGCGACGAGGGCCGCAACCATGCCCTGCTGGTGGTGGCCGAGGGCTGCAAGACCGAGACCGGCCAGTCGGTGACCACCGTCCAGACCGGCGGCGAGGCCCGTTATGGCGGCATCGGCCAGTATCTGGCCGCCCGCCTGGGCGATCTGGTCAAGGCCGAGACCCGCGTCACCGTGCTGGGCCATGTCCAGCGCGGCGGCATGCCCTCCATGCGCGACCGCATCATCGCCTCGGCCTTCGGCGTCTATGCCGTCGATCTGATCGCCCAGGGCAAGCTGGGACGCATGGTGGCGTGGCAGCATGGTCAGGTCACCGATGTTCCCATCTCCGACGTGGCGGGGCTGACCCGGGCCATCGACCCCTACGGCACCCTGGCCGAAACCGCGCGCGGTCTCGGCATCTATATCGGCGAGATGTAGGAAAGGGCACGGCCATGTCGCTGTGGGGACCCAGCAAGACGGTGATGGTGACGGCGGATCAGGCCTTGCCCGGCCGCGATGCGGACATGCCGGTGCCTGAACGCCATCACGTGCTGGAGACCTTCCTGAAGCCGCCCTTTCCCGAAGGGGTCGAGGTGGCGGTGTTCGGCATGGGCTGTTTCTGGGGGGCGGAACGGCTGTTCTGGAAGGCGCCCGGTGTCTATTCCACCTCGGTGGGCTATGCCGGGGGCTTCACTCCCAATCCGACCTACGAGGAGGTCTGCACCGCGCGGACCGGCCATACCGAGGCGGTGATGGTGGCGTTCCATGCCGATGCCACCAATTTCTCCGCCATGCTCAAGCTGTTCTGGGAGGGGCACAACCCCACCCAGGGCATGCGCCAGGGCAATGACGTGGGGACCCAGTACCGTTCCGCCATCCTGACCACTTCCGATGAGCAGAGCCGACTGGCCCAGGAAAGCCGCGACGCCTTCCAGGCGGTCCTGGCCAAGGCGCGCTTTGGGGCCATCACCACCGAGATCGCGCCTCTGGGGCGGTTCTTCTGGGCCGAGGGCTACCATCAGCAGTATCTTGCCAAGAATCCCGGCGGATATTGCGGCCTTGGTGGGACCGGCCTTCGCCTCGGATGATCTTTCTATAATTTAACTTACTATTGCGTGTTGTTGCGCCGCGAGATATCCTCTTGTCCTTGCCGTCGTGCCCGGCGGCCAGTGCTAGGGGGGATATGCCATGAAGCGTGCCATCTGCTTGGCCGGAGGCGGTCCCGCCGTCGGCCTGTCCATCGGTGCCCTGGATCGCCTGCACCGTGAAAAGGATATCCGGTTCGAAGTTTGGAGCACCGCCTGCATCGGCGCCTGGCTGGGCATCGCCTGGAACCAGTCGCCACGCGGTCAGGAGGTCGGTTGGGTCTCCGATTTCTTCAAGAAGATCTTCCGTCCCGACGATGTCTATCATCGCTTCCCCATCGCCGCCGCCTTCGCGCCCGACTTCGCCGGTTGCGCCGAGAATGCCCTGAACTTCGTCCTGGATTCGCGCAATTACGAGAAACTGGTGGTGCCCGAGGCCATCAAGCAGGCCAGCGACGATCTCGTCGACTTCATGACCAAGCCGCAACGCTGGTCCAATGCAAACCTCAATGCGGTGATGCTCAACGATGTGCTGGCGGTCAATCCGGCCAGTCGGTTCCTCACCAGTTGGATGTATCTGTCCGCCACCAAGGGCCTGAGCCGCATCTTCTATTCCGACAGCGCCTTCCTGCAGGAACTGGATTTCACCAAGCTGTACGACGAGGGTCGCCCCGCACTCTACCACAATGCCTATAATCTGAGCGCCGGACGGCTGGAATTGTTCAGCAATCGCAAGAAAAGCGTCTTCCGCGACACCCGCAGCCCGGATGACGCCCCGAAATACCTGCCCTGCCCAAGCATTTCCGCCCAGACGCTGTGCGCCTGCTCGGCCCTGCCCTATATCGAGGAGCCGGTCACCATCGGCAACGAGACCTATTGCGAAGGCGCCACCGTCGATACCGTCAACTTCCAGGACCTGCTGACCAATCATCCCGACCTGGACGAGGTCTGGGTCAGCCGCATTCTGGATCGCAAGCAGATCCGCCGCCCTCATAACCTTTACGACGCCCTCAACAATCTGGTGATGCTGTTCGCCGCGACCACCAGCGAGGATGATGTGAAGTTGTTCAAGTATCACCTCATGGAAACAAAATCGAAAGTGACGGTGATCGAGATCCCGGTGGACCATCACATCAATTACGACTGGAGTTGGTCCAATCTGGACCGGTCCATCAGGGACGGTTACGCCGCGGCGGACAGGGCGATACGAAAGTATCGGGGCGGGTGACCAGGATGCGATTCTCCTTGATAAGTCGATCGGCGACGCACTGTGCCTTTGCCGGGTGTATATGACAAATGTATCGCTCGCTGGGGGCCATCTCGCATGATATCAATAACTATTGAGCGTGCCTGAGGGGGAAGCGATGCGGTTTCTCGATGACGTGAAGATTTGGGCCAAGATCGCCATCGTGCCCGTCGTCGCCACCATCGGTCTGGTCGTTATCGCCGTTCTCGGCATGCAGGGGCTGCGAACCCAGCAGGCCGCCCTGGACCACATCGCCGACGTCTCCTTCGCCAAATCGGTGCGGATCGGCGATTTCAGCGACATCCTGCAAGACGCCCATTCCGATCTCTACCGTCTGCTGACATGGAACGCGGCCGGAGTGGAGGAGGCCAAGGTCGCCAAGGTCGAGGTCGGCTTCAACGATGCCATGGTGAAGGCGCGGAAATTCATTGGCGAGTACCGCGCCCAGTTCGCGCTGGAACCGGAAGAAGACCGTCTTCTCAAATCCCTGGACGTGGCCCTGGCCACCTACAAGCAGAATACCGACCAGGTGATTTCCATGCAGAAGATGGATTTCACCGCCGCCGTCTCCTTCATGTGGACAGCGCAGGACTCGTTTCAGGCCCTGATGGGCGAAACCCGCAGCTTCGTCGAGCTGGAAGCCAGACTGGTGGACAGCAGCCGCAAGGCGGCCGAGGTGGCGGCCTCATCGGCGCGGAGCTGGTTCATCACTGTCGCCTTGGTGGTGCTGGCCCTGTTGGCGGTGATCTCCATCTTGCTGGTGCGCGGCATTTCCAGCGCGGTGGGGGGTATGACCAAGGCCATGGAACGACTGGCCGATGGCGATCTTTCGGTGCAAGTCCCGGCCATCGGCCGCAAGGACGAGATTGGTGCCATGGCCGCCACTGTCCAGGTGTTCAAGGACAATGCCCAGCGGGTGCGCAAGCTGACCGAGGAGCAGGAAACCCTGCAGAATCAGGCGGAACAGGCCAAGCGCCAGGCCATGTCGGATCTGGCCGCCGAGATCGAGAGCTCGGTGCGCTCGGCGGTGGACGGCGCGTCCAAGGCCGCCGATTCCATCCGGGGCGAGGCCGAGGTGCTGGCGGCCAATGCCGAAACCGCCATCAGCCAGACCGCCCAGGTGGCCGATTCCTCGGAACAGGCCAACGGCAATGTGGAAACCGTGGCCCAGGCGGCCGAGCGTCTGGTGGGCTCCATTTCAGAGATCAACCGGCAGGTGGCGGAATCCTCGCGGGTGGCGGGCGAGGCGGTGGCGGAAGCCGCCAGGACCGACGAGACCGTCAAGACCCTGACCGCCGCTTCCGGCAAGATCGGCGTGGTGGTCGGCCTGATCAACGATATCGCGTCCCAGACCAATCTGCTGGCGCTCAATGCCACCATCGAGGCGGCAAGGGCGGGCGATGCCGGCAAGGGCTTCGCGGTGGTCGCCAACGAGGTCAAGACCCTGGCCAGCCAGACGGCGCGCGCCACCGAGGAAATCACCGGCGAGATCACCGCCATGAAGGCCGCCACCGATCAGGCTGTGCAGGCCATCGACGGCATCGTCGCCACCATCGGCCGGGTCAACGAGGCGCTGGAGGCCATTTCCGGCGCCGTCGCCGAGCAGGGCCGCGCCACCACGGAGATTTCTTCCTCGGTGGGGCAGGCGGCCGAGGGCACCCGAACGGTGTCGTCGGGCATCGGCGAGGTTCGCCGGGTTGCCGATCAGGTGGGGGCGGCGGCCGCGTCGGTTCATGTCACCACCGAGACCCTGGTGGGCGAGTTCGGCCGGTTGCAGTCCCAGGTGGACGGGCTGGTGGCTCGTCTGCGCTCCGCATAACCAAACAAGGAGGAATGTCGTGATGAAATTCGCCAAACTGGCCGTATTGGCCGCCTTTGCCGTGGGAATGGGGGCATCGCAGGCCCAGGCCGCCGACGAATGCCCCGCCGCCCAGGCGCTGGTGGACAAGGCTATCGCCCATTACAAGGCGGTGGGCCAGGAAAAGTCCTATGCCGATTTCATGAACAAGGACAACAAGGACTGGGTCAATGGCGAGCTTTACGTCATCGTCTCGACCATGGACGGCATCTTCAAGGCCCATGCCATCAATCCCAAGTTGATCGACAATCAGCAGTTGCCGATGTTGAAGGATACCAATGGCGTCCTGATCATCCAGGAGATGATCAAGGCGGGCAAGTCCGGTCCCGGCGGCGCCTGGGCCAAATACACCTGGACCCATCCCGAAACCAAGAAACTGGCGCCCAAGCACACCTGGGTGAAGCCCAACGGCGACCTGCTGTTCATGGCCGGATGCTATCCGCCGGCGTAAGCGAAGTGCCAGGCTCTCACTGGGTTTGAGAGCATCGCCTTGGGGGATTTACCACCAAGGCACCAAGAGTGCGGAGCAAGCCGCCCCTTTTTCGTCATGGCCGGGCTCGTCCCGGCCATCCACGCGGTTCGGTCCGAGCGCCGTTGGGCATATTGGTTCTAGCGGATGGGCACGACGCTTTAGCCCGCGCATGACGGAAAAGGGAAATCCCCTTTGTGTTGCGATTCTTGGCCGCCAGGGGATCGCGCCGCCAAAATAAACCGCGCAGCCGTGGACTTGAACCGATCTCCCAGGATCAGATATCGGCGGCCGCCAGATCGTTGTGCAATACCCGCGAAGCCGGGAAGGTGACGATGGCGCTGGTACCCCGGCCGATGGCGCTGTCGAGCAGCAACTGCCCGCCATGGGCGTTGACCAGGGCCTTGGTGAGGGGCAGTCCCAGGCCGCTGCCCTCGTATTTGCGTGACAGCCGGGTGTCGGCCTGCACGAAGGGCTCCATCACCCGGGTCAGGTCCTCGGGCGTCATGCCGATGCCGTTGTCGGTGATGGTGATCTGGTAATCGTCGAATTGGGTCAGGTGGGCACTGATCTCGACCCGGCCGCCGTCATCGGTGAACTTGACGGCATTGGACAGCAGATTCAGCATCACCTGCCGAATCCGGCGCTCGTCGGCCAGCAGCAGTGGCAGGCGGTCGGGCAGGGAATCGACGATCTGAATGCCGGAATTGCTGGCACGTCGGGTCATCAGCCGGATGGATGTGCGAATGACCTCGATCACGTCGACCGGTGATTCCTGAAGATCGGTCATCCCGGCCTCGGCCTTGGACATGTCCAGGATATCGTTGATCAGTTCCAGCAGATGCATGCCGCTGTCGTGGATATCGTCCACATAGGTGCGGTAGTTGGCGGGCTCCAGCGGCCCGAAGATCTCGTGTTTCATCATCTCGGAAAAGCCGATGATGGCGTTGAGCGGCGTGCGCAGCTCGTGGCTGATATTGGCCAGGAAGGTGTTCTTTGCCCGATTGCCACGCTCGGCCTCATCCTTGGCATGGCGCAGGGTCTGTTCCGTGTGCTTGCGGTCGGTGACGTCGGTGAAGCTGAGGATCAGGCCGCCGCCCGGCATGGATGACGAGCGCACTTCCATCACCATGCCGGAATCGGCGGCATGCTCGAAGACCATTTCGGGCCGCTCGCGGATGCTTTCGGCCAGGTCGCTGGTGATTCTGACCGCGTCCTCGCCCGCCGGGCGGTCGCTGACCGCCAGCAAGGTGATGAACAGGGAAATGTCGATGGCGCCGGGCTTGATCTCGCCGCCGGGCAGGCTGAGCATGCGCAGCGCCGCCCGGTTGAGCGCGATCAGGGTGTCGTCGCCGTCGAACACCGCGATGCCCTGGGCCATGTTGTCGATGATGGCCTGCAGGCGGTTGGCCTGGGCGCGGAAGCGCGCCTCGCCCTGGATCAGGGCATCTTCCACCCGCTTGCGCTGGGTGATATCGCGCACCACGCCGATGAAGGTGAGCATGTTGCCGTCGCGCATCTCGGTGATGGCGAGGTCCAGGGGGAAGGTGGTGCCGTCGCGGCGCAGCCCCACGACCTCGCGGCCCGATCCGATGATGCGTTTCAGGCCCGAGCCGAGATAGCTGCTGATATAGCCGTCATGCTGGCTGTGGTAAGGCTCGGGCATTAGCATATTCACATTGCGCCCCACCACTTCGTCGGCGCCGTAGCCAAATATCCTCTGGGCCGCCGGATTGAACGACAGCACCGTTCCGGTCTCGTCGATGGTGATGATGCCGTCCACCACCGTATCCATGACACCCTTCAGCCAACCAACGGTGTTTTCCAGCGAGGTCTGGGCCTGCTTGCGGATGGTGATGTCGCGCAGGATGCGCAGCCAGCCGCCGTCATGGGTCGGGTAGGCATTGGCCAGCACCCACAAACCATTGCGGAACTGTTCCTCGATGCCGGTGCTGGTGCGGGTGGAAAGCTTGAGGTCGATCCAGCCCTGGTCAAGTCCTTCGATCCGGGCGAATGCCCGAACCAGGTCGTCGAAGCGGATGCCGGGTTGAAGCATGTCGCGCACCGGGGCCAGCAGCGCGCGATAGCGTTCGTTGCAGATGATCAGGCGATGCTCGGAATCATACAGCGCCACGCCATCGGTGCCGTTGCTTAGCGCTTCCACCAGCAGGCGCTGGGCGGCGGCGGCCTTGTCGGGCTGTCGTCTGGCGCGACGGCGGGTCCAGGCCAGCGTTGCCGCCGAACCCACCAAAGCTCCGAACAGGGCTGCCGCTGCCGCGACCTCCATGGTGCTCCTGAGAAAATGCAGCCTTAGTCGTCGTAGGCGGCGAGGCTGACGAAGGGAACGTCCAATTCCTGCAGGCGCTGGCGCCCAGGCAGGAAGGACAACTCGATGATGGAGGCGGCGCCGGTAACGTGGGCGCCGATCTTGCGCAGCAGCTCGATGCCGGCCAGCACGTCGGGCTGAAACTGGCGGACCTCGCGGGCGAGGCGGCCCATGGCCACGGCCCAGGCGTCGGCATGGGCCAGCAGGGTCGAAATGTCGTAGAACAGGATGCCCGGCTTGGGGAAGTCGGGGACGCCGCGAATGTGGTCTTTGATGTTCATGGCCGCGCTCGATGTTGCGAATTCTGACGTATGGTAACGGCAGGGGCAGGCCCGGTCAAAGCAAACACTCGGTGATGGCGCGCTCTACCGCCGCCACCGGAATGGTGGCCATGTCGCTGCCGCCATAATCCTGGGCCCTCACCACTGTCAGCCGTTGGGCATTGGGGGCGAATTTCTCGGGCGGGGTCGGGCCGAACAGCGACACCAGCGGGATGTCGCCGCAGGCCAGCATGTGGCCGGTGCCGCTGTCATTGGCCAGGGCGCAGGCCATGCGGCGGGCCAGGGCGATGGTCAGCATGGGCGAAGGGGCGGCGGCTTCCTGCAGCGGCAACAAGGCGCCGGGAAGCAGGCGTCGTACCGGCTCGATCCAATCGGCCTCGGCCGGTCCCAGCAGGACCACCGGAGTCATGCCCCGTCGCGCCAGGGTATTCCCCAACTCGCAGAACCGCTCCAGCGGCCAGCATTTGTGCTTGCCGCCCGCGCCGGGCGCCAGCCCCACATAGCACGGCCCGGCGGGCAGCAGGCGGTCGGCCTCGGCCTCCACTCCGGCGTCATGGGGCAGCGGCGCCATGTCACGGGGACGATGGGGGGCGGCGAGGTCCAGCAGCACCGTCATCTGCTTGGCCAGCGAGGCCGGGCGGCGGTGATCGGCGGGCCGGGCGGCCGACAGGCGGAATCCGGCGGCGGCCGAGATGAAGCGGCCATGGCGGATGCGCCTGAGGATCAGGGTGGTGAGCAGGCGGCGCTGGGTGTCGATGATCAGGTCGAAGCGGCGGCTGGGCAGGGGATTGGCGAAAAGCTCGCTGACCCGGCTGCCGATTCCGGCATCGTCCAGCACCTCGTCCACCAGCCCGGCCACCAGCGGCGCCAGGATACCGGCGAAGACGGTATGGCCCTTCCCCGCCATCCAGGTGATGCGAGCCTGGGGGAAGGCGGCGCGCAGGGACCGCAGGAAAGGCAGCTTGATCAGCCCGTCGCCGACCGCATCCAGGCCCACATAGACGAGAATGGAAGAGTTTTCCCCCTCCCCTCGGCCGTGCCGGGGGGAGGCCGGGAGGGGGGCGCCCCCACCCCGACCCTCCCCCACCGGGGGTGGGGGAGGGGGGGGATTCGGCTCAGCCATCGTCGCGGATGAAGGCGCGCGGACCCTTGACGGTGACGCGGCCCTCGGCCACCAGCTTCAGAGCCGCCGGATAGGCCTGGTGTTCCTGTTCCAGAACCCGGGCGGCGAGGCTGTCCTCGGTGTCGGAGTCCAGCACCGGCACCGCCGCCTGGATCAGGATCGGCCCGTCGTCCAGGTCGGGGGTGACCAGATGGACGGTGCAGCCGTGCAGCTTCACCCCGGCCTCGATGGCGCGCTGGTGGGTGTGCAGTCCCTTGAACGAGGGCAGCAGCGAGGGATGGATGTTGATCATGCGCTCGCGCCAGGACTCGACGAACCCGGCCGACAGCAGCCGCATGAAACCGGCCAGGCAGACGATCTCGATCCCGGCGGCGCGCAGGGCTGAGTCCATTTCGGCGTCGAAGGCTTCGCGCGTGGCGAAGCCCTTGTGCGGAATCACCAGGGTGGGCACCCCGGCCTTCTCCGCCCGCTCCAGGGCATAGACGCCGGGAATGTTGGAGATCACCAAAGCGATCTCGGCCGGAAAAGCGGGATCGGCGCAGGCATCCAGCAGGGCCTGGAGATTGCTGCCCCGGCCGGAGACCAGGACGCCGACCTTCTTCCTCACGCCCAGCCGTCCTGGTTGAGCACCTGGCTCTGCGCCTCGTCGCCCACCCGCTGGCGGATGCGGCCGATGCGATACACGGTCTCGCCGCCCGCCGTCAGGATGCGTTCGGCCTCGTCGGCCTTGTCGGCGGCGCAAATCACCACCATGCCGATGCCGCAGTTGAAGGTCCGCGCCATCTCGTGGGGGACCACGCCGCCCTCCTTGGCCAGCCACTTGAACACCGGGGCCAGGGTCCAGGCGGAGCCGTCGATCTCCGCCACCACGCCCTCGGGCAGGACGCGCGGCACATTCTCGATCAGGCCGCCGCCGGTGATGTGGGCCAGGGCCTTGACGGTTCCGGCGCGGATGGCGGCCAGACAGCTTTTCACATAGATGCGGGTGGGTTCCAGCAGCGCCTCGCCCAGTTTGGCGCCCGGCGCGAAGGGGGCGGCGGCGTCATAGGACAGGCCGCCCTTTTCGACGATGCGGCGCACCAGGGAATAGCCGTTGGAATGGACGCCCGACGAGGCGAGACCCAGCAGCACGTCGCCCTCGGCCACGTCCTCGACCGGCAGCAGTTGGCCCCGTTCGGCGGCGCCCACCGAGAATCCGGCCAGATCATAGTCGCCCTTGGCATACATGCCCGGCATCTCGGCGGTCTCGCCGCCCACCAGGGCGCAGCCCGCCTGACGGCAGCCCTCGGCGATGCCGGCGACGATGGCCGTTCCGGCGGTCACGTCCAGCTTGCCGGTGGCGTAATAGTCGAGGAAGAACAGGGGCTCGGCGCCCTGGACCACCAGATCGTTGACGCACATGGCCACCAGGTCGATACCGACGGTATCGTGCTTGTTCGCCTCGATGGCGACCTTCAGCTTTGTGCCGACGCCATCGGTGGAGGACACCAGGATCGGGTCGGTGAACCCGGCGGCCTTGAGGTCGAATAGCGCGCCGAATCCGCCGAGACCGGCGGCGCCGCCCGAACGGGCGGTGGACTTGGCGAGCGGCTTGATGGCCTCGACCAATGCCTCGCCCGCGTCGATGTCGACGCCGGCGTCGCGATAGGTCAGGCCCTGCTTGTCGGTATGCACGGGAATGGGCTTCCTCGGGGGCTTCGGTGTGGTATGGTCGGCACGAAAATCTGGTGGAAGATACTTCATCCCATGTGGTTTGCAATGGCTTCTCTCCGCCGTCTCGGCGCAGCCCTCATCCTCGGAATTCTCCTGGCCGCGCCCGGCGCGGCGCGGGCGGCCGACGCCTTTGCCGTGCGCGGAATCGAGATGGACGTGACCGCCCAATCGGTGGCCGCCGCCCGTGAGCAGGCCTTCGCCGAGGCTCAGCGCATCGGCTTCCGCCGTCTGCTGGAACGCCTGACCATGCCCGCCGATCACGGCCGCCTGCCCACCGCCGACGCGGTCCAGTATGTGCGCGATGTCGGCATCGAGCAGGAACGCTCGTCCTCGGTGCGCTATATCGCCACCCTGGCGGTGCGTTACAACCCGGCGGCGGTCAGGAAACTGCTGCGCGATGCCGGGCTGAAATACGCCGAGCCCCGGCCCCGGCCGGTGGTGGTGATTCCGGTGTTCAAGGCGCAAGGCGCGGGCCGCGCCGTGCTGTGGGACGACCCCAATCCGTGGCGGTCCGTCTGGAACCTGCTGGGCACGGGCGCCCTGGTGCCGCTGGCGGTGCCCAGCGGCGATACCACCGACATGGCCACGCTGGGGGCCGACAAGGCCTTGGCCGGGGATATGGCGGGGTTGTCGGCGTTCGGTGCCCGCTACCGGACTTCGGATGTGCTGGTGGCGGCCGCGGCCGTCAACGCGGCGGGCAGCGCGCTGGATGTGTCCCTGGGCGGCATTCCCGGCGTTCTGAAGCCCTTCGATGTCAAAAGCTATCCCATGGGTGATGCCGGAGTGGATGTGGCGCTACGCGCCGCCGCCCTGGATATCGCCAACGGCCTGGATGCCGCCTACAAGCAGCAGAACCTGCTGTCCTTCGACCGGGCCTCCACCATGGCGGCCATGGCGCCGCTGAAGGGGCTGGAGGACTGGCTGGCCATTCGTGAGCGTTTGGCCCGGGTGCCCATGGTGCGGCGCTGGGAAATCGTGTCGCTGTCGCGCGAGGAAGCCGCCCTGATGCTGTATGTGGCGGGCGATCCGGAACAGGTCAAGGCTGCCCTGGGCGGGGCGGGTCTGGCGTTGGACTGGGCCGAGGGCTACTGGACCATGAAGCCCAAATGACGGAGGAACGGCAGATGAAACCGGCCATGACGCCGGGCCAGCGCATCAGGATCTGGGCCATGGGCGCCGTGGCCTTCCTGGTCATGCTTTACCTGCTCCGCAGCGTGCTGCTGCCCTTCGTGGCGGGCATGGCCATCGCCTATTTCCTCGATCCCCTGGCCGACCGGCTGGAGCGGGCGGGACTGTCGCGCATCCTGGCGACCGCCATCATCACCTTGTTCTTCTTCTCGCTGTTCGGGGCGCTCCTGTTCCTGCTGATACCGGTGCTGGAGCAGCAGGTGGTGACCTTCGTGCAGAGGCTGCCCGGCTATGTGGCGACCCTGAACGAGCGGGCTCGGCCGCTGCTGCACGAGTTCTACAGCCATCTGTCTCCCGCCGAGGTGGAAAAGCTGCAAAGCTCGGTGGGGGCCTATGCCGGGACCGCCGTCGGCTGGGTGGTGGAGGTGGGCAAGGGCGTGCTGACCGGTGGCATCGCCATCCTCTCCATCCTGTCGCTGCTGTTCATCACCCCGGTGGTGACCTTCTATCTGCTACGCGACTGGGACCACATGGTCGACACCATCGACGGCTGGCTGCCCCGCCACCGCGCCGAGACCATCCGGGGCGAGTTGAAGACCATCGACCGGACCCTGGCCGGTTTCGTGCGCGGCCAGGCCACGGTCTGCCTCACGCTCGCGGTGTTCTACGGTGCCGGATTGACCCTGACCGGCCTCGATCTGGGGCTGATGATCGGCATCGGCACCGGTCTTGGCGCCTTTGTTCCCTATGTGGGGATGTTGATCGGCCTGATCGCCAGCATGGGCCTCGCCATCGCCCAGGGCGCCGAGCTGCACCTGATCGGCGGTGTCGGCGTGGTGTTCATCATCGGCAACATCCTGGAAGGCAATATCCTGACGCCCAAGCTGGTGGGCGACCGGGTCGGGCTGCATCCGGTCTGGATCATCTTCTCGCTGCTGGCGGGTGGCGCCCTGTTCGGCTTCGTCGGTATCCTGCTGGCGGTTCCGGCGGCGGCGGTGATCGGGGTGGTGGTGCGATTCACCCTGAACAACTACCTGACCAGTTCGCTCTATCACGGCGGAGAGACGTGAACGGAGCCCAGCTTCCCCTCGATCTCGGACATGTCACCGCCCTGGCCGAGGATGATTTCCTTCCGGCTCCCTGCAATGCCGAGGCCCTGGCCTGGCTGGAGCGCTGGCCCCACTGGAGCGGCAGGGTTCTGGCGATCCACGGGCCGGAAGGCTGCGGCAAGACCCATCTCGCCCATCTGTTCGCCGCCCGCACCGGCGGGGTGATCCTGCCCGCCCACCGGCTGGCGGTGGACATGGCGCCGCGCCTGCTGGAGGCAGCGCCCACCCTGGCGCTGGAGGATTGCGATGGCGGGGAACTGGACGAAGACGCCCTGTTCCACCTGATCAATCTGGTGCGCGAACAGCGCGCCTTCCTGCTGCTGAGCGGGCGTCTGGCGCCCGCCCGCTGGCCGGTGGTCCTTCCCGACCTGCGCTCCCGTCTCAATGCCCTGCCGGTGGCTTCCATCGGCGCCCCCGACGATGCCGTGCTGGCGGCGGTGCTGGTCAAGCAGTTCGCCGATCGCCAGATCAAGGTGGGGGAAGGGGTGGTGAGCTATCTGCTGGGGCGGATGGATCGCAGCTTCGCCGCCTGCGCCCGGCTGGTGGAGCGCCTGGACAAGGCATCCCTGGCCGAGCATCGCGCCGTGACGGTGGCGCTGGTCCGCAAGGTTCTGGAACGGGAGGTGGAGCATGGATCTGGGACTGGCGGGCCGTAGGGCCATTGTCTGCGGCGCCTCCCGCGGCCTGGGCCGCGCCGCGGCCGAATCCCTGGCCCGCGAGGGTGTCCATGTGGTGATGGCGGCGCGCCGTTCCGATATTCTGGAGGCGGCCTGCGCCGATCTGCGGAACCGGTTGGGCGCCTCGGTGGAGGCGGTGGCGGTGGACGTCACCACGCCCGAGGGCCGCGCCGCCCTGCTGGCCCGGCTGCCCGATCCCGACATCCTGGTGACCAATGCGGGCGGGCCACCGCCCGGCGATTTCCGCGATTGGAGTCGCGACGACTGGATCAAGGCGCTGGACGCCAACATGCTGACCCCCATCGAACTGATCAAGGCCACGGTGGACGGCATGATGGCGCGTAGCTTCGGCCGCATCGTCAACATCACCTCGGGGGCGGTCAAGGCGCCCATCGACATCCTGGGCCTGTCCAACGGTGCCCGCGCCGGACTGACCGGCTTCGTCGCCGGTCTGGCCCGGAAGACGGTGGCCCGCAATGTCACCATCAACAACCTGTTGCCTGGCGCCTTCGACACCGACCGGCTGCGGGCCACGATGGCGGGCCAGGCCAAGGCCCAGGGGATCGGGCTGGAAGAGGCCCTGGCCCGGCGGGCGAGCGGGATTCCGGCCGGGCGCTTCGGCGATCCTGCGGAATTCGGCGATGCCTGCGCCTGGCTGTGCTCGGCCCAGGCGGGCTATGTCACCGGCCAGAACATCTTGCTGGATGGCGGCGCCTATCCCGGGGTGATGTAGGGCGGGCTGAAGGACCGCCGCCACGAGCGCAAGGCGCCCGCGCCGCCCATGCGGCGAGAGCCAAGCCGCCGGAGGCGGCGCCCGGCGATTGAGGGCAAACGAGTCGGCGCCTATCCCGGGGTGATGTAGGGCGGGCTGGGCTGCATTGTCATCCCGACGCCCCTTTGGGGGCGGAGGGATCTCCGCCTGGAATGGCTGTGCCCAATTGGGAGACATCGGTCCAGGATGGGATCCCTCGCGTCGCTTGGGATGACGCGACCATCAGAATCGGGCTCGTGATGCCTATTCCGATCCGATATCCTTGGGCCGCACGAAGCGGACCAGCGAGCCGCTGCCCGCCTCCAGCTCGCCCCAATGGGTGATGCGCAGTTCGATCTCGGCCAGGGCGCCGGTAGAGAATTTCTCGTGCAGCTTGGCCAAGGCCTCGGGCTCGCCGTTATGGCCGACCAGGGTCTCGGCCAGGCGGCCGATGCCGGGATTGTGGCCGATCAGCAGTACCGAGCCCACATGATCGTCCAGGCGGCGCAGCCGGTGCAGCAGATCGCCCCGGCTGGCCTCGTAGATCTCGTCCTCGATGGAGACCGGCACGCCTTCCAGCCGGGGCTCGATGCGGTCCCAGGTGGCCCGGGTGCGCAAGGCCGACGACACCAGCGCCAGGGCCGGTCGGATGGCGTTGCGTTCCAGGTAATGGCCCATCACTCCGGCGGCGGCATGGCCGCGTTCCGACAGGGGGCGGTCGCGGTCGTCCTGGCCGGGAACGTCCCAGCTGGACTTGGCATGGCGCAGGAGAAAGAGTTTTCGCATATCCGTAACAGCCCGAACCATGACAGTGAGGTTTCCAGGATATATAAATAACTGCGGCAACGCCAAGCCTGCCCACTCGGAGTGATGACGTGACCAGTTCCACCCCCGTCGATCTGCCTGCCATCGATATCGAATCCAAGGACCGCTTCATCAACCGGGAGCAGTCCTGGCTGGCCTTCAACGGCCGGGTCATCGACGAGGCCTTCAATCCTCATCACCCGCTGCTGGAGCGCCTGCGCTTCCTGTCCATCTCGGCCGCCAACCTGGACGAGTTCTACATGGTTCGCGTGGCGGGCCTGAAGGGGCAGGTGGAAGCCGGAGTGATGACCACCAGCCAGGACGGCCTGACCCCGGCGCAGCAGCTGGTCGCCATCAATGCTCGGGCGACCGAGCTGCTGACGGCGCAAATGCGGTGCTGGCGCGAGTTGAAGGATGCCCTGCGCGACGCGGGCATCGCGGTGGTTGATCGTACCGAGCTGACCAAGTCAGACATGAAGTGGCTGGAAGACCGCTTCATGGAGCATGTCTTTCCGGTGCTGACGCCGCTGGCCATCGATCCGGCCCATCCGTTCCCCTTCCTGCCCAATGCCGGTTTCGCGGTGGTGCTGCACCTGTTCCGCCTGGACGATGGCGAGGTGCTGCGCGCCCTGCTGCCGCTGCCCAGCCAGGTGGAACGCTTCACCCGCCTGCCCGGCGACGCCATCCGGTTCCTGCCGCTGGAAGAACTGGTTCTCCTGTTCATCGGCCATATCTTCCCCGGCTTCCGCATGGAGGCCTATGGCATGTTCCGGGTCATCCGCGATTCGGAAATGGATATCGACGAAGAGGCCGAAGACCTGGTGCGGGTGTTCGAATCCGCCCTGAAGCGACGCCGCCGCGGCAATGTGATCCGTCTGTCCTTCAACGAGGGCATCCCCGAGGACCTGAAGAATCTGGTCATCGCCGAAATGCATGTCGATCCCGATGACGTGTTCGAGATCGACGGCGTGCTGGGACTGGTGGATACCAAGCGGCTGATCGTCGACGAGCGCCCGGACCTGCTGTTCGCGCCCTATAATGCCCGATTTCCCGAACGGGTGAGGGATTTCGGCGGCGACTGCTTCGCCGCCATCCGCAAGAAGGATATCGTGGTCCACCACCCCTTCGAAAGCTTCGACGTGGTGGTGCAGTTCATCCGCCAGGCCGCCCGCGACCCGCAGGTGGTGGCCATCAAGCAGACGCTGTACCGCACCAGCGCCGATTCCCCCATCGTCAAGGCGCTGGTGGAAGCCGCCGAGGCGGGCAAGTCGGTCACCTGCATGGTGGAGTTGAAGGCCCGCTTCGACGAGGAGGCCAATATCCGCTGGGCCCGCGACCTGGAACGGGCCGGCGCCCAGGTGGTGTTCGGCTTCCTGGAACTGAAGACCCACGCCAAGATTTCCCTGGTGGTGCGCCGCGAGGGCGGCAATCTGGTGTCCTATGTCCATTTCGGCACCGGCAACTACCACCCCATCACCGCCAAGATCTATACCGACCTGTCCTTCTTCACCTGCGACCCGGCGCTGTGCCGCGACGCGGCCAAGACCTTCAACTACATGACCGGCTACGCCACGCCGGACAAGCTGGAAAGCCTGTCCATCGCGCCCATGTTCCTGCGCAAGAACATCGCCGCCCTGATCGAGAACGAGATCGAGAACGTCAAGGCGGGCAAGCCCGGCGCCATGTGGCTGAAGATGAACTCCCTGGTCTGCCCGCAACAGATCGACGCCCTGTACCGCGCCTCCCAGGCGGGGGTGAAGATCGATCTGGTGGTGCGCGGCATCTGCTGCCTGCGTCCTGGCGTTCCGGGGCTGTCGGAAAATATCCGGGTGAAAAGCATCGTCGGTCGCTTCCTGGAACATTCCCGAATCTTCTGCTTCGGCAACGGCCACCGGCTGCCGTCGCGCCACGCCAAGGTGTTCATCTCCTCGGCCGACTGGATGCCGCGCAACATGGACTGGCGGGTGGAAAGCTTCGTTCCCATCGAGAATCCCACGGTGCATCGCCAGATCCTCGACCAGATCATGGTGGCCAATCTCAAGGATCAGGCCCAGACCTGGATTCTGCGCGCCGATGGGGTATATGAGCGCTTCATGGCCGAGGAAGGCGCCTTCAACGCCCATACCTATTTCATGACCAATCCATCACTGTCGGGACGGGGCAGCGCCGGAGAGCGGGGCAGGCGGCCCAAGCTCCAGATCGACTCGCCGGTCTAGCCCGCCATGAAGATCAAGCTGCGCCAGGACCCCATCGGCATCGTCGATATCGGGTCCAATTCCATCCGCCTGTGCGTCTATGACATCGCGCATCGGGTGCCCGTGCCGCTGTTCAACGAAAAGGCGGTGTGCGGTCTTGGCCAGGGCTTGGGGCAGAGCGGCAGACTCAATCCCGAGGGGGTGGAAGCCGCCCTGGCCGGAGTCGGGCGCTTCGTCGCCCTGTGCCGGGCCATGGAGGTGTCGCGCCTCGACATCCTGGCCACGGCGGCGGTGCGCGATGCCAGCGATGGCGACGCCTTCGTGCGCGAGGTGGAACGGCGCTTCGACGTGGAGGTCAAGGTTCTGTCCGGCGGCCAGGAAGCCAAGATGGCGGCCATGGGCGTGCTGTGCGGCACGCCCGACGCCAATGGCATCGTCGCCGATCTGGGCGGCGGCTCGTTGGAACTGGTGACGGTACAGGACCGGGATTTCGGCCGTTACCAGACCATGCCGCTGGGCCTGCTGCGTCTGGCCGAGGCTTCGGGCGACGACCGCACCAAGGCCAGCGTCATCGTCGATGGCCACCTGAAGGCCATCACTTGGCTGGAGGAAGGCAAGGGCCGCAATCTCTATGCGGTCGGCGGCGCCTGGCGCGCCATCGCCCGCATCTGTATCGCCCAGACCCAGCATCCGCTGACGGTGCTGGACAATTTCTCGCTGGATGCCCGCGAGGCGCTGCGCATCCTGGATCTGGTCTCGGCCCAAAGCCGCAAGTCGCTGGAAAAGGTCCCCGGCGTGTCCCGGAAGCGGGTGGGGGGGCTGCCGCTGGCCGCCCTGATCCTGGAACGGGTGGTCCGCGCCGTCCAGCCCGCCCGGCTGGTGTTCTCCATCTATGGCATGCGGGAAGGCCAATTCTTCAAGCGCCTGCCCGACAAGATGAAGTCCGAGGACCCCTTGCTGGCGGTGTGCCGCCAGATGGCGGTGTTGAATTCCCGCTTCCCCGAGCATGGCGATGAGCTGCGCGCCTGGATGGCGCCGCTGTTCCCCGACGAGACCCCGCGCGAGAAGCAGCTGCGCCACGCCGCCTGCCTGCTGTCCGACATCTTCTGGAACGAGCATCCCGATTACCGGGCGGAGCAGGCCTTCCTGCGCATCCTGCGGCTGCCCTTCATGGGGGTCGGCCACCGCCACCGCGCCGCCATCGCCTTCGCCATCTATTGCCGCTATCAGGGCGACGAGGATTCTCCGCTGGTGGCCCGCGCCATCGGATTGGTCGAGGAAGACTGGCTGCGGCGCTCCCGCATTATCGGCCTGGCCCTGCGCCTGGCCCAGACCCTGTCTGGCGGCGCTCCCAATCTGCTGCGCCAGACCCGGTTGATGGCCGAGGACGGCTATCTGGTGCTGGAGGTTCCCGCCAACAATCCGGCCTTCGGCATCGAGATCGACCGCAGCTTCGACCGGCTGGCCAAGGCCATGGGCTGCGAGGCCCTGGTGGTGAGGCGGGTGGCGTGACGATTCGCATCTACATCGACGGTGACGCCTGTCCGGTCAAGGACGAGGTCTTCAAGGTGGCCGGGCGCTATGACCTGCCGGTGACGGTGGTGGGCAATGCCTGGTTGCGGCTGCCCAATGATCCCAGCCTGACCATGGTGGTGGTGCCGGAAGGGGCCGATGCCGCCGATGATCGCATCGTCGAGTTGATCGAGGCCGCCGATATCTGCGTCACCAACGATATCCCCCTGGGGGGGCGCTGCCTGGCCAAGGGGGCGCTGGCCATCCGGCCCAACGGCAAGCCCTTCACCGAAGCCTCCATCGGCGACGCCCTGGCGACGCGGGAGTTGATGAACGCGCTGCGCGAGACCGGCGCCATCACCGGTGGTCCGGCCCCCTTCGCCAAGGCCGACCGCTCCCGCTTCCTGTCGGCGCTGGACACATTGGTCCATCAGGCCAGGCGCCTGAAGCGGTAAGGCTGTCCGAGTTTGGTGGGAACGGAGTTCTCTTTCGTCACCCCTGGCCCCCGGATCACCCGCAGACTTGATCCGGGGGTCCATGGATGGCCGGGTCGAGCCCGGCCATGACGAGGTGAGAGGGGGCTTCCACCTAAACCGGGCAAACTCTAGGACTCGTCATCTCCTTCCTTTATTCCCGGTAGGCGAGCGCCTATGCTGCGTCGCAGCAAGATTCTCGGACCCGATCCCCATGCCCATCTATTATCTGCGCAGGCTGTCCGGCGACAAGCGGACATCCTCGGCCAACAAGCATCTCGGCTATTCCCTGGCCTTCATCGCCGGGGCGATCAACGCGGGCGGCTTCCTGGCGGTGGACCGCTATACCTCACATATGACCGGCATGGTTTCGTCCATGGCCGACAGCCTGATTCTCGGTCATTTGGGCGTGGTGGTGATCTGCCTGGGGTCGTTGGCCGCGTTCGTGGCGGGATCGGCCTATTCTGCCATTCTGATCAACTGGGGACTTCACCACCGCACCCACAGCAAATATGCCTATCCGCTATTGTGGGAAGCCCTGCTGCTGCTGTGCTTCGGTCTGATGGGCGGCTGGCTGGAACTGCACGAAAGCGGCTTCATTCCGGTCACCGTGATGCTGCTCTGCTTCATCATGGGGCTGCAGAACGCCATCATCACCAAGATTTCCAATTCGGAAATCCGGACCACCCATATGACAGGCATCGTCACTGATATCGGTATCGAATTGGGCAAGGCCTTCTATATCAATTCACAGGCCGAGACCGCCCACTACAAGCCGGTGCGAGCCAACAAGGCGCGACTGGCGCTGCTGTCTTGCCTGTTGCTCTCATTCTTCTGCGGCGGCGTGATCGGGGCCTTCGGTTTCAACCATATCGGCTATTCCTCGACCATCCCCCTGGCGGCTTTCCTGGTGGTGCTGGCCATCGTCCCCTTGGTCGACGATGTACGGACCCGGCGCCGGGTATTCCTGCGCCATCGCCTGCAAGACCGCTCCAGACGCCTCAGAAGGCCGCCGGCAGACGCAGAGTGAAGCGGGCGCCGCCGCCGGGCAGGTTGTCGGCATCCAGGCTGCCGCCATGGTCGCGGGCGATGCCATAGGAAATCCACAGCCCCAAGCCCGTGCCCTTGCCAACCGGCTTGGTGGTGAAGAAGGGGTCGAACACCTTGGTCAGGATGTCCTCGGCGATGCCGGGGCCATTATCTTCCACCGTCAGCACCGCCTCGCCCTTGTCCATGTGGCCCTGGACCGAGATGCGGCCGCCACTGATTCCGGCCACCGCGTCCAGGGCGTTTTCCACCAGATTGACGATGACCTGGTGCAATTGCCCGGCATTGCCGCGAATGGGCAGTGGCGCGGAGAGATCCACGCCCACCGCGGCGCTGCCCCGGCTGCCCGATGACGACCATTGCACCGCCTTGGCCGCGACTTCCGACAGATTGAAGCTTTCCGGCCCGCCCGCGCTGGAAAAGGACAGGCGTTTCAGGCTGCGCACGATATCGGCCACCCGCTGGGCGCCCTCGGTGGTGCCGCCGATCAGGGCCGGGAGGTCGGCCAGGGTATTGTCGATGCGCAGTTCCTGGCGCAGGCGCTGGCGCAACTCGTCGGAGCAGCCGCCGTGGATGGCGTCGAGATAGGCGCCGATGCGCTCGGAATACTTGGCCAGGGCGTGGACATTGCCGTAGACGAAGCTGATGGGGTTGTTGAGCTCGTGGGCGACACCCGCGATCAGGCGTCCCAGCGAGGCCATCTTCTCCTGCTGCACCAGTTGCGCCTGGGCGGTCTTCAGCGCCTCGTAGGCGCGGCGCAACTCGCCCACCGGCCGCCCGGTCAGCACGATCCCGGCGGGCAGGCCGCGATGGTCGAGGCGGGTGGCGCAGTTGAGCGCCACCGGCTCGGTCTGGCCGCCATCGGCGGAGCGGAAGCGGACCTCGCGCTCGAGGCCGGGCTGGGCATCGATCCAGCTATAGAGGCGCAACTCGCCGGTGGTTTCGGCCAGCAGCTCGTCCAGCGGCCGTTCGAACAGGTCGACCTCGGCATGGCCGGTCAGGCGCAGGAAGGCGAGATTGACCTGGAGGATATGGCCGCGCTGGTCGCAGACGATCAGGATGTCGGACACCGCCGACAGCACCGAATTGATGAAACGCTGGGCCTCCTCCAGGGCGGTGTTCTTTTCCTCCAGTTCCACCTCGTACTGGATCAGGTCGGAATAGACCTCCTCCATCTTGCGGATGACCTCGATCCAGGCGGTCTCCTGGGCGGTGGCGGCATCGGGTTCGGCGGCTCCGGCGAAGTCATAGGCGGACGAGGGGCGGGGATCGGCATAGGTGGCCATCTTAGGGCGTAAACCCATAAATGGCGTGGTCGCGACACTGGCGATTTTTGCTTCCGGACAGGCGCCCGGCCTTCCGTGGACTGGCGGTCCACCAGGGGCGGGCAACGCAGCCGGGGGCCAAAATCGCCGTGTCCGTTCCGGCTGCGGACAAAATGGTGGACTGGTGCGTCGAAACGCTCGTCCATAGCCCCACTATGCTCATCGCGTTTCTCCTGCCATTCCGCCATTTTCTCCAGCAGCGCGTCTAGCGCCATTTATGGGTTTATGCCCTAGCCCTCCCGTTCCAATCCATAGCGCCGCAGCTTGGCCCGCAAGCCGACGCGCGACAGGCCGGTTTCCTCGGCCACCCGGGTGATATTGCCATGATGGCGGCCAAGCGCCTCGGCCAGGATGCGGGCTTCCAACGCTTCCACCTGATCCTTCAGGCTGCCCGGGCGGCCGGGGCCGCAAATGGCGCCCTGGCGCCTGAGGCGCGGGCTGATCAGGTCGGGGCCGAGGCGCTTGCCATCGGCCAGGGCGGCCATGCGCTGAATCTCGTTTTGCAGCTCGCGGACATTGCCGGGCCAGTCATGGACCGCCAGCAGCTCCAGCGCCTCGGGGGCGAAGGCCAGGTCGGGCCGGGCGAAGCCCTTGCGGGTTTCCGCCAGCAACCGCTCCGCCAGCAGCGGAATATCCATGGGCCGTTCGCGCAGCGGCGGCAAATGGATGGGAAAGGCGGCCAGCCGGTAGAACAGGTCGCGGCGGAAGTGTTTTTCCCGCACATCCTCTTCCAGGTTGCGGTTGGTGGCCGCGATGACGCGCACATCGACCCTGCGGGTCAGGCGGGCACCCAGGGGGCGGATTTCGCCCTCCTGCAACACGCGCAGCAGCTTGACCTGGAAGGCGGGTGAGGTTTCTCCGATCTCGTCCAGGAAGATGGTGCCGCCATTGGCCTGTTCGAACAGGCCGATGCGGTCCTCATAGGCGCCGGTGAAGGCGCCCTTCTTGCAGCCGAACAGTTCCGATTCCAGCAACTGGTCGGGCAGGGCGCCGCAGTTCTCCACCACAAAGGGCTTGTTGCCGCGCGGGCTGGAATAATGGATGGCGCGGGCCAGCAGTTCCTTGCCGGTGCCGGACTCGCCGGTGATCAGCACCGAGATGTCGAAACCCGACGCCCGCCGCGCCATGTGGATGGCCTCGGCCAGCGGCGAATTGGCGGCATGGGTGATGCCGTCGAAATGGTGGTGGCGCTTCAAGGTGCCGGTCTTGGCGACGATGGCCTTTTCCAGCATGGCCGGAGCCACCTTGAGGTCCAGGCTGGCCTGGGCGCTTTCCCGCTGCAGCTGATAGAGCCGAAGGGCGCCGTGCAGGGTCTGGACCAGGGCGTCGGGTTCCCACGGCTTGGTGATGTACTGGTAGATGCCCGCCTCGTTGACGCCCGCGATGATATCCTCGGCGTCGGAATAGCCCGAAATGATCATGCGCACCGGATCGGGCCAGCGGGCGCGAACCGTCTTCAGGAATTCCACGCCCTGGACTCCGGGCATGCGCTGGTCGCACAGGATGGCATGGACCATTTCCTGCTCCAGCAGTGTCTCGGCTTCCTCGGCGGTGGAGGCGGTCAGGACTTGGAACTCATCCGACAGCACCCGGCGCAGCGCTTCCTGCGACTGCCGTTCGTCGTCCACCACCAGGATGATCGGAAGATTGGTCATGAGGGCATTGTTCGCAGTATCCTGCTGCAGGTCAACACCAACCCAAGGCGATCGAGGATGACATGTCGGAACTGATGACGGAAATCCGCGATAGCCGGGTCGAGGTGGGAAGCTTGGCCCTGTGGTTCCTGGGCCAGAACGGCTGGATGGTGAAATCGCCCGAGGGCGTGGTGGTGGCGGTGGACCCCTATCTCTCCAATTCCTGCCATCCGTCGCGGCGCGGGCTCGACCTGGATCGGCTTGTGCCGGTGCAACTGGCCCCCGAGGCGCTGGAAGCCGATCTGCTGATCTGCACCCATTCCCACAAGGATCACGCCGATCCCGAGACCCTGTGTCCCTGCGCCCGGTCAGGCAAGGTGAAGCGGTTCATGGGGCCCGGCGATACCCAGGCGGTATTCGATCTCGCCGAAATCGCTGAAAGCGACCGTCTGCTGTCCTGGCCCAATCAGGTCACGGAATTGGGGGATCTCACCCTTACCGGGACCTTCGCCCTGCCCACCGACGCGGGCGACCTGACCCATATGGGTGTCATGGTCCAGGCGGGGACCGGCCCGAAGCTTTGGATCACCGGCGATACCGCCTGGTGCGACCTGCTGGCCGAAGCTGGGCTGAAGCATTTGCCCGACGTGGTCTGCCTGCCCATCAATGGCGGCTATGCTAACCTGTCTCACTGGGAGGCGGCGGAACTGGTGCGCCGGGTCGATCCGGCCCAGGCGATACCCTGTCACTGGGACATGTTCGCCGATAACTCCTGTGATCCTCGCATGTTCCAGGCTTCGCTGACCGTCAAGGGCATGGGCGAGAAGTACCGCATGCCGCAACATGGGGTCCGCATGGTGATTGAGAAGGGGTGACGCGAATGTGGATACGGGGTCTGGCCAGGACGGGAGTCTTCCTTGCTGTCGTCTTGCTGTTGGCTGGTCCGGCCGGGGCCAGCGGGCTGATCGAGGAAGGCATCACTCTGTCGGCACGGTTCGATGGCGATGCGCTCGATCTCGAGGCGTTGGTGGTCAGGCCCGATGACGGCGGCCGCCATCCCCTGGTCCTGCTGAGCCATGGCGCGCCGCGCCGGGCCGAGGACCGCGAGGGCATGCACGCCAGCGCCCAATTATCGAAGGCCCGTGAATTCGCCCGTCGCGGATGGGTGGCGGTGGCGGTGATGCGCCGGGGCTATGGCAATTCCGAGGGGGACTACGTGGAAAGCTCGGGGCGCTGCGACAATCCCGATTATGTGGGATCGGGGCGACGATCGGCGGAAGATCTGCGCCAGGCCATCCGGGCCATGGCCGCCAAGCCCTATGTGGATGCCTCAAAGGTGGTCGCGGTGGGGCAGTCGGCGGGAGGCTTCGCCAGCGTGGCCCTGGCCGCCGATCCCCCTCCGGGCCTGGCGGCGGTGATCAATTTCGCGGGCGGCCGTGGGTCCACCAAGCCGGACGAGGTCTGCGTCGCCGACCGGCTGGTGGCGGCTTTCGCCACCTTCGGCCGCACCGCGCGGGTGCCCATGCTTTGGGTCTATACCGAAAACGACCACTATTTCGGACCGCGACTCGCCAACCGCTTTCATACCGCCTTCACCGAGGCCGGCGGTCGGGCGCAACTCATCCGGGCCCCGGCATTCGGCGACGATGGCCATCTGCTGTTTTCCACCAAGGGCATCGGCCTGTGGACTTCCTATGTGGATGACTTCCTGGCCGCCCAGGGGCTGACCCAGTTCGCCCGGCCGCTGCCGCCGCGCGACGTCTCGGCGATTTCCTATCCCAGCGGCCTGTCGGACAAGGGACGGGCGGCCTATGCCCAGTTCCTCGATGCCGGGCGCCACAAGGCCTTTGCCATGTCGAAAACCGGGGCCTACGGTTGGCGTTCCGGGCGGTCAAGCACTGACGAGGCCATGGAAGAGGCATTGGAAAAGTGCACCAATTTTTCGACCAAGCGATGTTTCCTGGTGATGGTCGATGATGAAGCAATACAGTAAGACTATCGATCGATAATTACTGAATGCCGAGTTTCGGTTTCATGTTGCTTCATTCCGGAAAGCATCATCTTGTTTGCACGTATTAATGCGTTCAAATCGTGCGCCCATGGCTTCACTTGTGTGTCGGGGCGATGATGGGTAGGGTCTCTGAATCTGACAGCAGGCGGGGCTGTCGTGCAGAGTGACGCCAAGGCACGTCTTTGGTGATGGATGGAGGCGACGTCTTGCCAGGCTCTCCGCCACAAGCCGAGGAGGGGTGAATGTTCTTCAAGACCTGGTCTGACCTGGGCGCGGAAAAACAGCGGCTCGTTACCTACATGGCTGCCCTCGTGGCGGTGGTGTATGGCTCCCTGATCTGGATCAGCGCCTCGAACATGGCCGACAATCGCATGCGCGCCAGCCATAACCATCAGGTGCGCATGACCGCCGACGTGGTCGAACGCGGCCACACGCCGCCGGAGGCCCTTCCTGCCGATGGCAATTTCGCCACTGTCACGGTGGGAACCTATCTGGACAATATCGATACCTTCTCGATCAAGGATTCGAGCTGGTCGGCCAATTTCTACATATGGTTCAACTGGACGGGGCCAAAGACGCTGGACCCCGGCGGCAAGATGGTGGTGGTGGATGGCATCATCAGCAAGAAGGACCTGCTTGAGGAATATCACGGGGACAATGACAGCCATTACCAGAAGTATCGGGTATCGGCGAAATTCCTGAAGTTCTTCGACACGTCGCGGGTTCCTATCGAAAGCCACATGCTGAACATCTATATCGAGGATGGTGCCCGCGACGGGACCAAGCTGCGCTATGTGGCGGATAAGTCCGCCAATATCAGCTCTCGGGTCCAGATTCCCGGCTATAAGGTGGCCAGCCACGCCAATGTGGTGAAGCCCCACACCTACCGCTCGGCCTATGGCGATCCCCGCCTGCCCGCGGGTGACAAGAAGACCTTCACCCAGTACATCGTCGGCATCGACATCGTTCGGGCCAATATGGGCGTCTACGGCAAGATCTTCCTGTCGCTGTTCGCGGCCCTGGCCCTGGCCCTGTCCAACTTCTTCGTCAAACCCTCGGATGTGGGGCCGCGCTTCTCGCTGCCCACCGCCGCCTATTTCGGCGCCGTGGCCAATTCCTATGTCGCCAATTCCATCCTGCCGCCGTCAGGGTCGTTCGGATTGGTGGATTATGTGGCGGCCTTCGGCCTGGGAACCATTTTCCTCACGATCGCCCTGGCCCTGTTGTCCAACTACATCTTCGTCAAGAAGGATGACAAGGCGCTGTCCTATGTGCTGGACCGCACCATGTTCTTCGTGCTGCTGGCCTGCTGCCTGATCGGCAATATCGTCATTCCGTGGAGCGCCATGGGCTGACCCGGTCGGTTCAAGATGCCCCCATCCCGGCTTGTCGGTCGGAATGGGGGCGCTGGCTGGGGGGCTGGAAATAGGGGTCCTGCCATGGAAAGGCGTGAGTCCTGTTGATTGTCCTGTGAATTCATGGCGTTGTCTAAAAATAGCGGCGATTGGAGGGGGATGATCGGCTGGACGTCTGGAAAAGCCGGTTGCCGCACGGGCATTTCCGTATTTCCTTGATGTGCCCCCGGAGTTTGGATCGCCGGAGGCTGGAGTTTCCGGCGTTCTGATGTGCCCCCGGAGTTTGGATCGCCGGAGGCTGGAGTTTCCGGCGTTCTATCACTGTGGCCGGCTGGATGAGCCATCGTGATTTTGCAACGAAATCGGGACCTTGTACCCGATGGCGCCATGGGGGCGCTGCTCGTTGTAGTAAGTACGCCAAGCCTCTAATTTTTCCCGGGCGTCGTCAAGGCTGAGAAACCAGTGGGCGTTCAGGCACTCGGCTCGGAAGCGCCCATTGAATGCCTCGATGAAGGCGTTGTCGGTGGGCTTGCCGGGACGCGAGAAGTCCAGAACCACGTCATGGACATAGGCCCAGAGGTCCAGGTCCCGGGAGATGAATTCCGAGCCCTGATCGACCCGGATCGTCCTTGGATAGCCAACTTGGCGGCAGACCTGCTCTAGCGTCTGGACCACATTCTCGGCCCGGTAGCTGAAA
>NZ_LWQT01000051.1 GCF_001650715.1 Paramagnetospirillum marisnigri
GGGGAGGCCGGGAGGGGGGAGGCCGGGAGGGGGGAGGCCGGGAGGGGGGCTCGCGTCCACCTGCACTTCCGTTCCCGTCAGCCCCCACCCCAACCCACCCCCGGCAAAGCCGAGGGAGGGGGCTGAAACGACGCAGGTTAATGGCTCAACGCTATAGAAAACGTCACTCCGGCTTGGCCGGACGCGACAGGCCGGGCGGCAGGCGGGTGGCCAGATCGCAGATGGTCTTTTCCACCTGCCCCTGGGTCAGCCCCTCGGCCTTGGACAGATCGGCCTCGCGCAGATCGGCGCCGATCAGCACGGCGCCCTTGAAATCGGCCCCGGCCATGCGGGCGCCGGTCAGGGTGGCGCCCGACAGGTCGGTGCCGCGCAGGACCGCCCCTTCCAGATTGGATAGCCGCAGCTTGGCATGGCGCAGCGCCGCCACCCCCAGATTGGCGCCACCCAGATCCGCCGCCTCCAGCTTGGCGTAACGGAAATCCGAGCCGTCGAGACGGGCATCGGACAGGCTGGCATCGGACAAGTCCACATCCTTGAAGGTGGCGTTGGGCAGCAGCGCCCCGGTCAGGTCGGCCCCCGCCAGATCCATGCCGGAAAAGGTGGCGCGCTTGCCCTCGGCGCCCTTGCTTTGCAGCCAGGTTCCGTGCTCGGCCACCACGGCTGTGAGGTCGAGGGCCGCCACGTCGCCACCCTTGCGGGCCTTGTGGCCGGACTGTTCCATGGCCTCCTGCCACTGTTGGCGGCGGCGCTCGGCGGCTCGGCGGCGGGCCTCCTCGTCGGGATCGGGCTTGCGCACCGCCAGATCGCCGTCGCCGAGCTTGCCGCCCGCCAGCTTGACCGGCGCAGGCGCCAGATCATCAAGGTCGAGCTTGCCCCCCGAGGGGCGCTTGGCCACGGCCGGGGCGTCGTCCATGTCGAACGACCCGCCCGAGGGACGACGCCCACTGGCTGGCCCGGCGCCGCCACCGCTATATCCGTCCCCCGGAGCAGTCGGCGCGGGACGTGGCGCGGGCGCGGCCGGAACAGGAGACGCGGGGCGTGGCGCGGGCGCCGCAGACGGGGCGGCAGGCGCACCCCGCGCCGCCAGCCGGGCGGCCAGGGCGGCAACCTCGGGGATGGCCTCCTTGGCGGGGGCCGGCGGCGGCGGAGCGAAGCCGGTGACCACGGGCGCGGGCTTGTCCTCGCCCGCCATCTCGGGAAGCGGATCGGGATCCTTGATGGCGTTCAGTTTGGGCTTGGCCACCACCGTGGCGGGCGCCGCCAGACGCTGGGGATTGGCCAGGGTATCGGCCACCCGGTGCGACAGTTCATGGCCGGAAATGGGCTTGGGCAGGGTGCCCTCGATGCCCAGGGCCTTGGCCCGGTCGATATCGTCCTTCTGGCTGGACGGCGCCACCACCAGCACCGGCACCGCTTCGAACGGATTGCCCGCCGGGCGGCGCAGAGCCTCCAGCACCGCCAGTCCCTTTTCCGGCGAGGCCGCCAGGTCCAACAGCACCAGATCGACGCCACGCCCCATCAGCCCGGCGGTCTCGGCCGGGTCGCTGAACGGCGTCACGTCGCGCACCATCAGTTTGCGGAAGGTCTGGCGGGCAAGAAAACGAAATTGATCATCCAGGCCGAACACCAATAGCCGGACATTCTTCCAATCGGTGGCGGTCTGTCCGCCGGTGGGATGACGCATGAACCCTCTGCCCTCAACTCCTCGCCATGGCGGCGCCACGGCAACCTTCCCCCCGCTCCACCATAGTCATCCCTTGCACCCAGGGCAATTGCCTGGCTGTGTCGGGTTGCAACACCGCGTGACGAGGCTCATGTTATGCGGATGAGACCCCGTACCCCCTCCACCTACGACAAGGCGCGCGGCCAAGGGCCGAACGCCGACTGGACCACCATCCGCTCACTGCTTCCCTATCTGTGGCCGCCGGGCGAATCCGGCCTGCGGAGTCGGGTGGTGATCGCCATGATCTGCCTGGTGGCGGCCAAGGCCATCGGCGTCGGCGTGCCGCTGATCTACAAACAGGCGGTGGACGCCCTGACCGCCCGGCCCGAGGCGGTTCTGGTGGTGCCGCTGGGGCTGCTGGTGGCCTATGGCGCGGCGCGCGTCCTGGCCGGGACCTTCGGCGAGCTGCGCGACATCGTCTTCGCCAAGGTGGCGCAGAAGGCCATCCGCACCGTGGGGCTGCGGGTCTTCCGTCATCTGCACCGCCTGGGCCTGCGCTTCCACCTGGACCGCCAGACCGGCGGGGTATCGCGCGCCATCGAGCGCGGCACCAAGGGCATCGAGTTCCTGTTGCAGTTCATGCTGTTCAACATCATCCCCACCCTGCTGGAGATCGCCCTGGTCACCGCCGTGCTGTGGGGGCTGTACGACATCAGCTTCGCCCTGATCACCGCGGCGACCATCGTCTGTTACGTCGCCTTCACCTTAGGCATCACCGAGTGGCGCACCAAGTATCGCCGCGCCATGAACGAGACCGATTCCGAGGCCTCGACCAAGGCCATCGACTCGCTGCTCAACTTCGAGACCGTCAAATACTTCTGCAACGAGGACCACGAGGCCGGGCGCTACGACAAGGCCCTGGCCCGCTACGAGGGCGCCGCCACCAAGAGCAAGGTGACGCTGTCCATGCTCAATATGGGCCAGGGCGCCATCATCGCCATCGGCCTGACCCTGGTGATGATCCAGGCGGCCCGGGGCGTCGCCGCCGGGTCCATGACGCTGGGCGACTTCGTGCTGGTCAATGCCTATCTGGTCCAGCTTTACATGCCGCTCAACTTCCTGGGCTTCGTCTATCGCGAGATCAAGCAGTCGCTGACCGACATGGAATCCATGTTCCGGCTGCTGCGCGAGAATGCCGAGATCGAGGATTCCGCCCATGCCGCGCCGCTGGTCTTGAGCGGCGGCGAGGTCCGTTTCGACGATGTCCGCTTCGGCTACGATCCCGAGCGGGAAATCCTGGGCGGAGTGTCCTTCACCGTGCCCGCCGGACGCACCGTCGCCATCGTCGGCCCGTCGGGAGCGGGCAAAAGCACCATTTCGCGGCTGCTGTTCCGTTTCTACGACGTCAATGGCGGCGCCGTGGTCATCGACGGCCAGGATATCCGCGACATCACCCAGGCCAGCTTGCGCTCGACCATCGGCATCGTTCCCCAGGACACGGTGCTGTTCAACGACACCATCTATTACAACATCGCCTATGGCCGCCCCGGCGCCTCGAAGGACGAGATCGAGCAGGCGGCGCAGTTGGCCCGCATCCACGACTTCGTCATCACCCTGCCCCAGGGCTACGATACCCGCGTCGGCGAGCGCGGCCTGAAGCTGTCGGGCGGCGAGAAGCAGCGCGTCGCCATCGCGCGCACCATCCTGAAGCGCCCTTCCATCCTGATCTTCGACGAGGCCACCAGCGCGCTGGACACCCATACCGAAAAGGAAATCCAGGTCTCCCTGCGCGAGGTCTCCCGGGACCGCACCACCCTGATCGTGGCGCATCGCCTATCCACCGTGGTGGATGCCGACGAAATCCTGGTGCTGGACCAGGGCCGCGTCGTCGAGCGCGGCCGCCACGACCAATTGCTGGCGGCCGATGGCGCCTATGCCGGGATGTGGCGCAAGCAGCAGGAAGCCGCCCAGTTGCAGGAACGGCTGGAGACGGAACTGGCGTAAGTGGCAGCATCGCCGCTCAGACGGCGGCCACGCCTTTTTCCCGCTTCTCCACCCGGATCATGGACAGGCCCAGGCAGGTGGCGGCCCAGGCGATGGTGACCGCCAGCGAGGTCAGGTATTGCGGGTCGGCCAACAGGGTGACGGGTCCGCCATAGAACGGCGCCCGGATGATGATCAGGGCATGGCTGACCGGATTGGCCAGCATCACCAGCTTCATGGCCGCCGGAACATTGCCCAGCGGGAACAAGGCGCCCGAGAGCATCCACAGCGGCATCAGGAACACCATCATCACCGCGTGGAAGGCCGAGGTCGACTTCATGCCCCAGGCCAGCAGGAATCCCAGGGCCGAGAAACCGATGCCGGTCAGCACGAAGCCCATCAGCAGCAGAACAAGGCTGCCGAGGCCCAGATGCAGCCCGAGGAACGGGGCGGCTATGGTGAAGATCAGGGTCTGGACCAGGGCGATGGAGGTGGAGCCCAGCACCTTGCCCAGCACAATCCCCAGCCGGGGAACCGGCGCCGCCAGCACGCCCTGAAGGAAGCCCGCATCCCTGTCCTCGATGATGGTGATGGACGAGAAGATGGAGGCGAACAGCATCATCATCAGCATGACGCCGGGATAGAAATATTCGAGATAGGTGACGTTTTCCATGCCCGCCGGGCGGAACGAGCCGCCGAAACCGGCGCCCAGGAACAGCCAGAACAGCAGCGGCTGGGCGACAGTGCCCACCACCCTCTGGGGCTGGCGGATGAAGCGGGTGAACTCACGCTTGGCCAGCGAGACGGTGACGCGGGTCATGGCGCTCATGATCCGGTCCTCCGCAGGTCCAGGGCCAGGGCATGGTCGGGGACGGCGCGGCTGGTGACATGGACGAAGACGTCGTCGAGACCGGGCTGCTTGATGGAAATGGACAGCACCTCGGGCCGGTAGCGGTCGAGGATTTTTTCCAGCAGCGGCAGGCTTTCGCCGTTCTCGGTCTCCTCCAGGCGGACCTCGTCGCCGATGCAGCGCACCGCCAGGCCCATCTCGGAGCGCAGCCGGGCGGCCAGACCCTCGGTGTCCTTGGCCTGGACCACCACCATCTCGGTACCGATCATGGCCTTGAGCGCGGCGGGGGTGTCATAGGCCAGCAGCACGCCCTCGCGCATGATCGCCACCCGGTCGACATCGTCGGCCTCGGCGAAGACATGGCTGGTCATCAGCACGGTCATGCCCCGGCTTTTCTGCAGCCGATGCAGGGCGTCGAGGAAATTGCGCCGCGACACCGGATCAAGGCCGGTGGTGGGCTCGTCCAGCAACAGCACCTTGGGATCGGTCATCAGCACCTTGGCCAGTTCCACCTGCCGCGCCAGTCCGCCCGACAGGGTCGCCACCTGCTGGTCCAGCCGGTCGGCCAGATCGGTCCAGCCCAGCGCCTCGTCGCGGCGGCGGGAAAACTCCGCCCCGCGCAACCCGTAGAGATCGGCGTGAATCCTCAGATTCTCCGCCACCGACAGATGCTTGTCCACCGCCGGGCTCTGGAACACCACCCCCAGGATGGTCCGCACCTTCGCCGCCTGGGTGAACAGGTCGAAGCCGCCGATATGCACCGTGCCGGAACTGGGCAGCGCCAGGCCGCACAGGATGCGGAACAAGGTGGACTTGCCGCTGCCATTGGGGCCGGACAGGATGGCGAACTCGCCGTCGCCCACCTGTAGAGACAGATCGGAGATGGCGGTGCGGGGCGCCGTCTTGCGGCTTCCCGGATAGACGTGGGTCAGATGGTCGATACGGATCATGGCGGGCACTCTTCCACAGCCCGACGGGTGGGTAAAGAGCTAGCGTCGGCGCAGCATATTAAAATTTCTCAAGACTGGGATGCGCCACCAACGTGTCAGACGCCATCGAACAGCATGTCGATGGCGGGCTTGATGACGAAGTGCTCATGGGCCAGCGATCCCCGCCGGTTCCGTAACTCCGACACGGGAACCGAGGCCATCATCTGGGGCATCAGCACATAACGGGCATCGCCGATGGTGAAGACGGGATTCAACCGCTCGGCGGGCCGGGGGGCGAAATCCACGGGAAGCAAGGGAACCACCATTCGGGTCGCGAACCCGTCCAGCAGGTCGGACTGCGCATCCAGGACCAAGGTGCCGCCCAGGGCGTAGAGATCGAATTGCGCCATGCCTCAGAACCGCCGATAGCGGGCCAGCGGCAGTCCGTTGCGCTCCACGTGCTCGTTGAACGAGGCGATGGCGTCGGCATTGTCGTGGCGCCACTGCTTCGCCCGCATTTCCCTGATCTGCATCTCCAGCCCCAGTTCGCAGGCGCGCGAGACATTGATCTTCAGTCGGCGCGCCAAGTCCAGCAGGCTGGAATTGAGCGTCAGGTTGGCGGCTTTCCTCGGAGCGTCGGGGTCGAATTGAAGATCGTCTTTCAAAGGCATCGGCATCTCCCGCACATGACAAGACGGTATGCGCACAAACATGCGCATGTCAACTCCGGCCGACTTGCCTCACCTTGCGCACGAAGGCGACGAAGCGCGGCGCCCAGGGATTGGCGCCGACGCTGCGCAGATGGGCGTAATTGGCCAGGGTATTGCCGACCATGATGCCGTCCTGCTTTTCGGCGATGCCGGCGCCGCGCACCACCCGATAGGCGAAGCGGGGCGAGCCCTCGATATTTTCCAGCCGGGAATGGTGGAACTCATGGGCGGGAATGATGCCGGGGCCATCCTCCAGCCGGGGCCAGGGGAAATCGGCGGTCTCGCGCAACCGGACATAGCCGCGCCCCTGGGGTGCCTTGTGCATCACCGCCTCGCCGGGGATCAGGCCCACCATCTCGCGCCGCTGGCCGTGCCAGACGATGGCGCGCGACAGGAACATCAACCCGCCGCATTCGGCATAGATGGGCAGACCGGCGCGGCCCCGGGCCAGGATATCGGCCCGCAACGAGGCATTGGCCTCCAGCGCCTCTCCTTGGGTCTCGGGAAAGCCGCCGCCGATGAACAGCCCGTCGAGATCGGGCGGCAGGCAGGGATCGCGCAGCGCATCGAACGCCACCAACTCGGCCCCAGCGCGGCGCAACGCCTCCATGTCGTCGGGATAATAGAAGCCGAAGGCGACGTCTTGGGCGATGCCGATACGCAGATCGGCTTTCGGTGACGCCGCGACGGTGTCGGCGAAGACCTCGACCGGAGCGGCGGTGGCGGCCAGGGCCAGCAGCGCGTCCAGGTCCACCTGGGACGCCACCGCCCCGGCCAGCCGGGCGATGGCGGCGGCGGCCTCCTCGGCTTCGTTGGCGGGAACGAGGCCCAGATGCCGCTCGAGAATCCGCATCTCGGGGCCGCGATGGACGGCGCCCAGCACCGGGATGCGGGTGTAGTGGGCCACCACGTCGCGCAGCTTCTTCTCGTGGCGGGGGCCGCTGACCTTGTTGAGGATGACACCGGCGATGCGAAGAGTGGGGTCGAAGGCCTGATAGCCGATCAGCAGCGGCGCGATGCCCCGGGTCATGCCCTCACAATCGACCACCAGAACAACCGGCGCGTCCAGCCACTGCGCCAGCATGGCCGAGGAATTGGCGCCTTCCAGGTCGACCCCGTCGAACAGGCCCTTGTTGCCCTCGATCAGGCTGAGATCGGCACCGCGCGAGTCCAGTTCGAACGCCTGACGGATGGCCTTGGGCGGCTGGGTGTGGAAATCCAGGTTGCGGCAGGGGCGGCCGGTTGCCGCCGACAGCCACAAAGGGTCGATATAGTCCGGCCCCTTCTTGAACGGCTGCACCGCGAGGCCACGCGCCGCCAGGGCGGCGGCGAGGCCCACCGTCACCGTGGTCTTGCCCGAGGACTTGTGCGCCGCCGAGATCAGCAGCCGGGGGGCCGGTCGGGTCTGGTTCACACCGCCCCCGGCACCTTTGAGCGGTCGCGCTCGCGCCACAGCACCAGGGCCATGCCCTCGGCCTCGTCGATGGAGGCGGCGCGGCCCATGGCGCGCAGCGCGATGGCGGCGGTGCCGGAAATCACCGCCACGGCGGCCTCATCCTCGGCCTCGCCCCGCCACAGCGCCTTGAGCCGGGACAGGTCCAGGCTGTCCAGATGGGGCCGGGTGCCGGAAATCAGGGCGGGCCAGTCCTCGGACAAGGGCTGGCCATCCACCAGGGACAGCACCTCGCATTCCTTTTCCGGGCGGCGTTCCACCTCGCCGCCCTCGCCCTTGAATACCGCCATGCGGGCCTCGCCCAGCAGGCGCGAGGCCTCCTGGTGCACCGGGCCATAGGCAGGATGGGAGACGCTGGACAAAGCGCAGGCGGCGCGGAAGGGATTGACCAGCCGCGCCACGGTATGAACCGGCGAGCGCAGGCCCAGCAGGTGACGCAGTTCCATGATGGCGTGCAGTTGGGGCGACAGGTGTTCCAGGGTCATATAGGCGAAATTGCCGCTCTCCAGCCGCCGGGCGGCGTCGGCGGCACTGGTGGATACCGGCACGCCCAGGGCGGCCAGCGCCTCGGAGGTCCAGACCCGCCCGGCGGTATGGCCTTCCGATCCGTGCATGAACACCCGGATGCCGTGGCCCGCCAGCAGCAGCGCCGACAGCACGTAAAGGGGAAGCTGGCGGGTCTTGCCCGCATAGGACGACCAGTCGAGATCGATCTGGGGGGCGCCGGGCGGCGGGGCGACGAATTCGCGGATGGCGGCGGCGAGGCCCGCCGCCTCCTCCGGGGTTTCGGTCTTGACCCGCAGCAGGCAGAGGAAGGCGCCCAGTTGCACCGGCTCCACCTCGCCCTTCATGACCATGCGAAAGCCGTCCCTGGCCTCCTCGAAACTCAGCGGCCGCGACAGGCGCGGTCCCTTGCCGAGGACACGGACGAATGGGGCGAAGGGATGTTCGTGGCTCACGGGGCAACCTCTGTCTTGAACCGATCAACTTGGCCCATGATAGTCGAAGAACACCCATGCTTGGAAACATGCTTATTTCAGGAAACCATCATATGACGCTGGACATCCGAAGCGCCTTCGATGCCGCCGCCCAGAGCTATGACGCGGAACGCCGCTCGCTGATCCCTTGCTTCGACGAATTTTATGGCGCGGCAGTGGATCTGGTGGCGGAGATGGCACCGCCCAAGCCGCGCATTCTCGATCTCGGCGCCGGAACCGGCCTGCTGTCGGCCCTGGTGGCCCAGGCGCGGCCTGACGCCGAATTCGTGCTGTCCGACCTGTCCGAGGCCATGCTGGAGCAGGCCAGACGCCGCTTCGCCGGAACCACCGTCACGGCCTCGTTCAGGGTGATGGACCATCTTTCCCTGGCCGACGAGGCCGCATTCGATGTGGTGATGTCGGCGCTGTCCATCCATCACCTGGAGGACCCGGACAAGCGCGCGCTTTACGCCGCCTGCGCCCGGGCACTGAAGCCCGGCGGGCTGTTCCTTAACGCCGATCAGGTGGCGGGCGACACCGCCACCATGGAGGACCGCTACTGGCGCCACTGGTTCGATGCGGTCAAGGCCTCGGGCCTGGCCCAGGACCGCATCGAGGCGGCCATTCATCGCCAAAGCTTCGACCGCCGGGCACCCTTGGCGCCGCAACTGGACTGGCTGCGCCAGGCGGGCCTGGCCGAGGTGGAATGCCGCACCAAGAATGTCAGCTTCGCGGTGCTATGCGGCATCCGCGAATGAAAAAGGCCCGCCTCGTTACCGAGGCGGGCCCTGATCACTCACCGGATCGGGATCACTTCTCGAAGTAGATCTCGACGCGACGGTTCTTGGCTTCCTTCACATTGTCCTTGGTCGGCACGGCCAGCTTGGTCTTGCCGAAATACTTCTGGTCGACCTTGGAGGCCACGCCCAGCTTGCCCAGGGCGGCACTGACGGCATTGGCCCGATTGGCCGACAGCTTGTCGTTATAGGCGCTCTTGCCCACCGCGTCGGTGTGGCCCGAGACATAGATGCTGGTCGGCTTGATCTCGCCAGTGGCGGCGGCCACGTCCTTCAGGACCTTCTGGGCGTCCTTGGTCAGGGTCGCCTTGTTGAAGTCGAAATAGACGATGAAGGTCTTGACGATCTTCGGGGCGGCCGGAGCGACGGCCTTGACCTGCAGTTCGGGCTCGAGCTTCAGGAAAGCGGCACGGCAATCGGAAGTGGTGTCGCCTTCATTCTCTTCCTCGACCCAGCAGTCGAACTTGGCCTGGGCCTTGGCGGCGGCGGCGGGAACGCGCTCGCGCGCGCCATTGCCGTAATAGCCGATCAGACGGGCGCGGGCATCGCTCAGTTCCTTGACGCGAGCGGCGGGAACATTCCAAGCCGAGATTTCTTCCGGAGCGACCACCTCGCCGGTGGCGGCGCGCAGGCCCTTGCGGGCGAAGATCGCGGCGTCATCCCATTCGAACTCTTCCTTGGCCTCGTAGGTGGCATAGGCCTTGTACTCGGCGAAGAGAGCCTTGGTGAAGGCGCTGCCCGCGGTCGGCGCGGGGGCGGCCATGATCTCGTTGACCTCGGACACTTCCCACGGGGTGGCGCAGGCACCGGCCAGAGCGGTCATACCCAGGATCACAGCCAAACGAAATTGCTTCATCATTCTTGTCTCCAGTTTCTCGATTTAAGGGTTATCTGCCAAAAAGCTTGAGCGGATTGAGCGGCGCGGCGCCGGAATCACCCGGCTTGGCCGTGCCCGATGGCTTGCCGACGACGCCGCCGACCAGACCACCAACGGCATTGCCGATATTCTGGACGTTCTGCTTGAGCAGCGCTTCCAGGTCGGGGCGATAGCTGAGATTGTCCCACGGTCCCGTCACCAGCACCGGCACCACCAGCCCGGCGGCATTGCCGCCGCCCTGGCCTTCCAGCGAGGCCACGACCTTGGGGTCGATGCGGTAATTGACGCTGCGCTGGGGCAGATCCACCGTGCCCTTGCCCTCGACCCGCAACAGGGGCGACTTCAGCGCCAGATCGTTGTTGGTCAGGATGCCCTTGGCGATGGTGAAGGTGCCCCCCAGTTCGGCGAAGTCGGTCTTCTCGTTCGAGGCAGAGCCGCCGGTGAAGGCGGTGGCGACATTGCGCACCATGGCGGCCAGATTGATGCCCTTGATGGCGCCGTTCAGGAAGGCGAGCGCCCCCCTGCCGTCCAGGGAGGAGATGATCTGGCGCTGGCTCTTGCCCCGTCCGGCGACGGTGATGTCGAAATTACCGGTGCCCGACAGACGATCCATATCGGCGGCATCGGTCAGGAAGGGCTCGGCCTGCAGGCCCTTCAACTGGAAGCTGGCGTCGAGCCCGACCCCGGGCTGGCTGCCATCCAGCGCCACCCGGCCCTTGCCGCTGCCCTGGTAGAGCGCCAGTTCGGTCAGATCGGCGGCGAGGCGGCCGTCATGCAAGGCGATCTTCAGGGCGCTCTTGCCCACCTTGATCTTCTTGACCAGGATGCCACCGCAAGTGAGGTTGAAATCCACCTCCGCCGCCTTCAGGCCCGAAGCGTCGATGGGGTCGTCGCTCCAGCCGCCCTTGGCCGCCGCCTGCTGGCTTCCGGCGCCCGCCTTGCCCTCGCCCGCCGCCTTGCCGCCAGACTGGGCGGCGCCCTCGGGCGGCAGATAGGGGTTGAGGTCCAGCATTTCCACGTCCAGGCGACCCTTGATCACCGGCTTGGGCCCGCCGATGCCGACGCTGACCTCGCCCTTGCTCTTGATGGCGTCGATGCCGATGGCGGCCTGGCTGAAGTTGATCTGGCTGGGCGATGCCGCCAGCTTGCCGGTAATGGCCAGCGGCCCCAGGCCATTGCCCGCCATGGTGATGGGCGATCCCGCCCAGGCGGCGAGAGCGCGGATGGACGGCACCGCGAGGTCGAGGTCTCCGGTCAGGCCGGGGGTTGCGCCGCCCTTGGCGCTGCCCTTGAAGCCCAGCTTCACCGGCTCGGAGGCGATGGACAGGCTGGTGGCCGAGGCTTCGCCCGCCATCACCGCCTTCAGGCTGGCGACCTCGGCATTGATCTCGACCTTCTTGGCGTTCCACACCAGGCTGCCCTTGGCGGTGAAGGGCGAATCCAGGCTTTTCAGCGCCAATTGCAGATTGATCTCGGACACCTCCTGCTTGGTGCCGGTCTTGCCGTCGATCTGGGTCAGACGGGCATTGCTGATGCGAACATCGCCCAGGCGAATGTCGGACAAGCCACCGCCGGAAGCCACCGCCTGGGACGGAGCGGCAGGCTTGCCCTCGGCCTTGGCCTCGGGCTTGGCGCCAGCGGCGGCGGGCGGGGCGTCGAACACCCAGTTGCCCTTGCCCTGTCGATCGGTTTCCAGGGTAATGACGGGGTCCACCAGGACAAAACTGTCCACCTCGACCTTGCCGCCCAGCAACGGCATCAGCTTGAGGCGCACATCGACGGCGCCGAGGCGAACCAGATCCTTCGAGGAATAGCCGGGGGGATTGGACAGCGCCACATTGCCGACCTGGACCGACAGCGACGGAAACACCGACACCGCGACCTTGCCCTGGATCGACAGATCGCGACCGGTGGCGGACTTGACGCCCGCGACGACCTCGTCCTTGATCCGGTCGGCCGGTACCAGCATGGGCAACACGACCAAGGCGCCGATGATCAGGACAATCACCGCCCCCAGGACAATTAGACCCTTTTTCATCTCGTCATCCCCTCATGACTAGCCGAAAGGGATAACAGCCTATACCTCCGCGGCCCATTGGTCCAGACACCGCCTTTACAATGTCACCATTTGCCTCACTTCACCTGCTGTTGCCGTGGTCCTGCAGCCATGACGCTCAATTCGGACCGATTGCGGATAAAGCTCCACTTCTGATATAGGTACTACCAAGGCACACCGGGCGACGGAGGGATGAGGCCGCAGCCCGGAAGATTGCCAAGAGGGGGGTAATCCATGACTCTCGCCCACGCGGAGCCGGGGACATGACCGAACTGGACCTGAGCGGTCTGGCCGGTGTTCTGGAAGACAGTCCCATCGGCGTCTCCATCTCGCGCCGTCGGGATGGCGTCATCGTGTTCGCCAACCATACCTTCACCGAATTGCTTGGAGTCCCGCGCCAGACCCTGCTGGGATCCAGGGCCCGCGACTATTACGTGGACGACGACCAACGCGCCGCCGTGATCAAGCATCTGCGCCGCCACGGCAGCGTCGATCATGCCGAGGTCCAGTTCCGCCGGGCCGATGGCACCCCGTTCTGGACCCTGCTGACCATCCGCGAGAACACCTATGCGGGCGAGCCGGTCAATCTGGCCTGGGTCTATGACATCACCGAACGCAAGAGTTCGGAGGAAAAGCTGCAACTGGCGGCCAAGGTGGTGGAAACCGCCAATGAAGGCATCATGATCACCGGCCCCGACGGGGTGATCGAGGCGGTCAACACCGCCTTCACCCGCATCACCGGCTTCAGCCTGGACGAGGCGGTGGGCCAGAAGCCCAACATCCTGAAATCGGGTCGGCACGACCAGGATTTCTACCGCGACATGTGGCGTTCGATCCTGGAAACCGGGCAATGGCAGGGGGAAGTCTGGAACCGTCGCCGGACCGGCGAGGTCTTCATCGAATGGCTGTCCATCGCCACCGTGCGCGACGCCTCGGGCAGCGTGTCCCATATGCTGGGCGTGTTCTCGGACATCACCGCGCGCAAGGAGGATGAGGAAAAGGTCTGGCGTCAGGCCAATTTCGACGTGCTCACCGGTCTGCCCAACCGTTCGCTGTTCCTTGACCGCCTGGGGCAGGCGGTCAAGGCGGCGCGCCGCGACAAGACCCGCTTCGCCCTGCTATTCGTCGATCTGGACGGCTTCAAGGCCGTCAACGACACCTTCGGCCATGCCGTGGGCGACCTGTTGCTGCAGGCCGCCGCCACCCGCCTGTTGCTCTCGGTGCGCTCGTCGGACACGGTGGCGCGATTGTCGGGGGACGAATTCGTGGTGATCCTGCACGATGTGGAAAGCCGTGACGAAGTGGGCCTGGTGGCGGGCAAGGCGGTGGGGCGGCTGGCTGAACCCTACGACCTGGACGGCCATGCCGTCTCGGTCCAGGCCAGCATCGGCGTCGCCCTTTATCCCGATGACGCCGAGGACGCCGCCATGCTGATCCGCCTCGCCGACCGGGCCATGTACACGGTCAAGGGATCGGGCAAGAACAACTTCGCCTTCCACCAGATGCCGGAACGGCTGGTCTATCCCTTGGATTCCTGATCCCGGGTCAGCAGCCCGCCGGTCAGCGCGTCGCCATAGGCCTCGACCATTTCCGCCCAGTCATGGAACATGGCGAACAGACCGGCCTGCGCCTCCTGGGTCACGGTGATGGGATCGGGCGGAGGCAGGTCGAGAAAGGCCTCGGCCTCGCCCGCGTCGCAATGCAGCTCCATGCCGCTGCGCCGGGCCAGCGCCACCATGGAGCGGTTATCGGACAGACAGAGGGTGTAAAGCTTCTCGGCCCGCCGATTCCGGGCGAAGGCCACCGCCTGGGTCAGCAGATCCCGTCCGACGCCCCCGGCGCGATGATCGGCATCGACGCTGATGCCGATCTCGGCCACCGAGCCGTTGATGGCCACATGGACCGCGCCCACCACCCGGTCGTGCTCGACCACGCCCAGGATCAGGTCGTCGTCCCCGATTCCCGCCACATAGGCGTCGATGGAGGAATCATTGACGCCTCCACCGGCGAAGCGCATGCGCCGGTCATGCTCGGGCAATCGTTTCAGATGGTCGCTGTAGAGCCCACGTTCATGGGCATGAAGCTTACGGATCAGCATGGCGCACCTCGCGGTTTGCCCCCCTGCCTATAGAGATAAGGCGGTTATGCTGCACCGCAACATAAATTATGACCGATGGCGGAAATCCGTCAGTCGAACAGGCTGGAAACCGAGCGTTCCTCGCTGATGCGCTGGATGGACTCGGCCATCAGCGGCGCGATGGTGACCTGGCGGATGTTGTGAGCCAGCTTGACCGCCTCGGTAGCCGGGATCGAATCGGTGATCACCAGTTCCTCCAGCGGCGAGGCGGTGACGCGGGCCACCGCGCCGCCCGACAGCACGCCATGGGTGACGAAAGCCGCCACCGACACCGCGCCGGCCTTCATCAAGGCCTCGGCGGCGTTACAGAGGGTGCCAGCCGAATCAACGATGTCGTCGACCATGATGCAGCGTCGGCCGCGCACGTCGCCGATGATGTTCATCACCTCGGAGACGCCTGCCTTCTCGCGGCGCTTGTCGATGATGGCCAGATCGGCGTCAATGCGCCGGGCGATGGCGCGGGCGCGCACCACGCCGCCCACATCGGGCGACACCACCATGACGTCGTCGCCCTGGTATCGGGCGCGGATGTCGTTGGTGAACACCGGAGCGGCGTAGAGATTGTCCAGCGGAATGTCGAAGAAGCCCTGGATCTGACCGGAATGCAGGTCCAGGGTGACCACGCGGTCGGCCCCGGCGGTGGTGATCAGATTGGCCACCAGCTTGGCGGAAATGGGCGAGCGCGGGCTGGACTTGCGGTCCTGGCGGGCATAGCCGAAATAGGGGATCACCGCCGTGATGCGCCGGGCCGAGCCGCGCCTGAGCGCGTCCAGGGTCACCAGCAGTTCCATCAGGTTGTCATTGGCGGGATAGCAGGTGGACTGGATGACAAAGACGTCCTCGCCGCGGACGTTCTCGTGGATTTCGACGAAGACCTCCATGTCCGAGAAGCGGCGGATGACCGCATTGGTGATGGACATGGTCAGGTATTCAGCGATCGCTTCCGCGAGAGGCCGATTGCTGTTACAGGCGAGGATTTTCATGATTTTACCACCGGGTTCGCGCGCGCTTATGCGCTCCGTGAAATCGGCACCCGTATACCAGCCGGATACCGCGTCTGTAAACTGCCTTGCCCGGCAAAAAAACATTCACTTGCGCAAGGCGGCCCGAATGATCGCGACCACGCCTTCGGTTCCCCCCGCCGCGATATCGGTGGCCAGCCCCCCCCAAGGGCCGGACAGCCGCCCCTTGGGCACGGCGCCCTGTTGGGTGGCGGTGCCCAGTTCCCTGCCGTCGCGGTCCAGCACGGTCCAGGCCAGGTCCAGCACCTCGTCGCCCGACGCCGCCGCCGACAGGGTCGCCTGGCCGCGCAAGCGGAAATCGGCCGCGCCGGGCTCGGCGGTGCCGATGCCGTTGCCGTCCAGCAGACGGCGCATGGCCGCCGCCAGGGAAACGCCACCATCGCCGGGCAGCCCCGCCAGGGGCAGTAGCGCCACGGTCGGGCGCGCCGTCGAGGCGGTTTGGCCGGGCGCGGGCGCCATCTCTCCCATCAAGGTGGGAGAAAGCTTTTCCACCACTTCGGCGGCGATCAATTCCACGGTCTTGGGCGTGGCGCGGGCCCAGGTGGCGGCGGGAACCCTTTGCTCCACCACGACCGGATCGCCACCATCCGGCCGGACCAGTACCCAGCGGAAGCGGGCATGGGTGGCGTCGGGCTCGATCCCGGCGCCAATCACCCAGGCGCCGGGCACCACCGGACGGATGGAGGCGGGAATTTCCGCCTCCAGCAGGCGGCGCACCACCGCTTCGGCCACCCGGCGGGCGGGCGCGCTGTCATCGGCCGGACGCACCACCACGCCGCGCGCCGCCAGCGGCACCACGGCGGTGTTCAGTCCCTCGTGACGGAAAGGCTGCGGAATCTCGCCGCAGGCCGCCAGCAGCAGCGGAAGGAGGAGCGAGACGATACGTAACCCTCGCCCGCTGGCGGGAGAGGGTGGCGAGCAAAGCGAGCCGGGTGAGGGCCGGGGCGACAGCAATACTAGAAGGACTCGGTGCATCCGGAGACGTCTACTCATTCGTTAAATGTCGGAAAGAGCCCTCACCCTCCCCACCGCTACGCGGCGGTCCCCTCCCTCTCCCGCAAGCGGGCGAGGGAGAAACCCCTCATCGATCCAGGACGATGGCCGAAAGCTGGCGCCCATAATCGGGCTCGCCCCTCAGGCAAGCGCGGCGATAGCTGAAGAAGCGGGTCTCGTCGCGGCAGGTATCGGCGGGCACCCGCGTCACCTCGTGCACGCCCAGGCGCGACAGCTTGCGCGAGATATAGCCCGGCAGGTCGAACAGGGCATGGCCGGAGCGCGGCGCCGGGGCGAAGAAATCCACATTGGCGCCGTCCTCGGCCAGGAAGGGCGCCGGGAATTCCGGCCCCACCTCGTAGGAGCGGTGGCCGATGCACGGTCCCATGGCGGCAACGATATTGGCGGTCTTGGCCCCCAGCCCGACCATGGCCTTGACCGTATTGTCCAGCACGCCGCCCAGCGCGCCCTTCCACCCGGCATGGGCGGCGGCCACGATGCCCGCCTTGCCGTCGGCCAGCAGCACCGGGGCGCAGTCGGCGGTCAGGATGCCCAGCGCCAGACCCGGCCGGTCGGTGACCAGGGCATCGGCGGTGGGCTGCTGCCCGGCGGCCCAGGGCTCGCGCACCACCACCACATCGGCGGTGTGGGCCTGATACAGGGTGAGCAGCGCCTCGGCCGGCAGATCCATCATGGCCATGGCGCGACGACGATTCTCGGCCACCGCCGCCGGAGCATCCTTGGAACCAGGGCCACAGTTGAGCGAGGCATAGACGCCCTCTGACACGCCGCCCTCGCGGGTGAAGAAACCGTGGCGGACCCGGGTGAAGTCATTCAGCGCGGACAGGGTGATCATGATCAGGGTTCCAGGCCGGGGGGAACGGGCAGAAATGGACCGGCCAGGGCCAGCACCTGGAACAGGGTGCCCATTTCGGCGGGATCGATCAAGCGCCGTGCGCGACCGGCCAAATCGGCAGCCTGGGCCGGATTCGCGCCCTGCGTCAACATGGAAAGGCGCTCCTCAATCCCCAGGCGGAGCAGCCAACGCCCCTGGGACACCGGCCCGTGGACCTTGGCGCCAACGGACCCGGCCGCCTCGGCCAGGGCCTGGAAGTCCACATGGGCGGTCAGGTCCACCTGCCCCGGATCGGCCAGGGCGGAGTGATAGCGATGCCCCTTGACCGCTTGCAGCGTGTCAGCGGTACCGCTGGTGGCAGAGCCGTAATCAATGATCAAGGCCGCCCCCCCCTGCCCCAGCAGCCGACGCCCCATGGCGGCGGCCAGATCGCGCCCGGCATCATTGATCTCGGCGATGGAACCATCGGGCGCTGCCAGCACCGAAGGCGCCAGGGCGGGCGCCTCGACCGCCTCGCCCAGGGTGAAGGTGAAGCCCCCGGCTGTGTCCAGTCCCACCATCCGCTCGAACCAGCGCCCGCCCCGCTTTTCCAACTGGCGGATGGGCAGGGCGTCGAACAGTTCGTTGGCCACCAGCAGCAGTGGCCCCTCGGGCAGTTGTTCGAAACGCTCGGCCCATTGGACCTTTTCCCGTTCCAGGGTCTGGGCCTGCCGGTTGCGCAGGGCGGGGCTGGTCTCCACCAGCCAGGGCTCCAGCGCCGCGAAGAAGGGCGGCAAGGTGCGGGCGGCACGCAGCAGATCGGCCATCAATGTGCCGCGTCCCGGCCCGATCTCGGCCAGCACCACCCGGGAGGGCATGCCCATGCTCTGCCAGACCACGGCGCACCACAGCCCGATCAACTCGCCGAAGATCTGGCAGATTTCCGGCGCGGTGGTGAAATCACCACCGCTACCGAAAGGATCGCGATGCATGTAATAGCCGAACTCGGGATGGCCCAGCGCCTCGGCCATGAACTCCGACACCGGGATCGGCCCCCGCTCCCGGATACGCCCGGCCAGCAGATCCGACAGGCTCATCCGGCCGACCGGGGCTGGTGCGTCCTCCATGCCCAGGCCAGCAGGGCCAGACCCACCAGGACCTGGGGCATGGACAGCAGTTGGCCCATGGTGGCGCCGCCCCACAGGAAGCCCAGATGGGCGTCGGGCTGGCGGAAGAACTCGCAGATGATCCGCGCGATGCCGTATCCGGCCAGGAACACCCCGGACAGGGCGCCGAAGCGATGGCGGATGGAGGTGAAGCGCCACAACAGCATCATGACAATGAACAGGACGGCGCCTTCCAACCCGGCCTCATAGAGCTGGCTGGGGTGGCGGGGCAGCGGGCCGCCATGGGGGAACACCATGGCCAGGGCGGCGTCGGGGGCGATGCGGCCAAACAGCTCGCCATTGATGAAATTGGCGATGCGGCCGAAGAACAGGCCGATGGGCACCACGCAGCAGATGACGTCGCCCACCTGGAACAGGTTGCGGCCCCGCAGCTTGGAAAAGGCGATGATGGCGGCGATGACGCCCAGGGCGCCGCCGTGGAACGACATGCCGCCCTGCCAGATCATGGGGATTTCCAGCGGATTGGCCAGGTAGTACATGGGCTTGTAGAAGATGACATAGCCCAGCCGCCCGCCCAGCACCACGCCCAGTGTGGCCCAGACCAGGAAGTCGTCCACCTGTTCCTGGCTCATGGCCTCGGGCGGGCGCGACACCAGGAACTTGACGATGCGCCAGCCCAGCATCAGGCCGGTGATATAGGCCAGGGCGTACCAGCGGATGCCGAACGGCCCGAGCTGGATGGCGATGGGATCGATTTGGGGAAAGGCGAGGGCGAGGGTCATCAGCGGTACGGATCGGCGGCGGCGAGGAACTGCTTCACATAGGTCTCCACCCCTTCCTCCAGGGTGGTGAAGGGCTTGGAATAGCCCGCCTGGCGCAGCCGGTCCATCCTGGCCTGGGTGAAGTACTGGTACTTGTCGCGAATCTCGATGGGGGTGTCGCGGAACTTGATCTGCGGCTCGCGCCCCACCGCCTGATACACCGCCGAGGCGAGGTCAAGGAAGGACCGCGCCTGACCGGTGCCGACATTGTAGACGCCGCTGACATTGGGATGGTCCAGCAGCCACATCACCACATCGACCACGTCGCCGACCCAGATGAAGTCGCGCAACTGCCCGCCATCGGGGTATTTGGGATTGTGCGACTTGAAGAGCTGATAGGCGGCGCCCTCGACGGCATGGGGATGAACCTGGGCCACCACGCTTTGCTGGCCGCCCTTGTGGTACTCGTTGGGGCCATAGACGTTGAAGAATTTCAGCCCGGCCCATTGCGGCGGCTTGCGCGCCCCCGACAACACCTTGCGCGATACCCGGCGGTCGAACAGATGCTTGGACCAGCCATAGGCGTTGAGCGGGTGCAGCCGGGCCAGATGGTCGGCCGACCAGTCGTCGTCGAAGCCCTGGGCGCCGTCGCCATAGGTGGCCGCCGACGAGGCATAGATGAAGCGCACATTGTGCAGCGCGCACCATTTCCACAGCGCCAGCGACAGCGAGAAATTGTTGGCCAGGATCTTGTCGGCGTCGGTCTCGGTGGTGGCCGAGATGGCGCCCATATGGATGATGACCTCCATGCGCTTGGCATTGGCGTCCAGGAACTCGAAAATCTGTTCGGGATGGACGATGTCGGCCAGTTCGCGCTTGGCGATGTTGCGCCACTTGCTGCCGGAGCGCAGGCGGTCGCACGCCACCAGCTTGCCCGCGCCGCGCTCTTCCAAGGCGGCCAGGATGTTGGACCCGATGAAGCCGGCGCCGCCGGTGACGAGGATCATCGCATGCTCCGCAAAAAGAAAACCGCCACGGTTATAGGCCGGGACGCGCGGCCCGGCAAGCGAAGGGAGGTGACAATACGGAGCGCGGGCGCCCTCGCTGCGAGGAGCGGAGCGACTGGGCCGTTGAGGCCCCGCGCTCGTGCGCGCGAAAGCCCCGCGAATGGAGTGAGCGCCCGGCGACTGAGGGACAATCTCAGTGCGAGAAGATGTCTTCCTCGGGCCAGCCCGCCAGATCCAGCTCGGCGCGGTCGGGCAGGAAGCGGAAGCAGGCCTCGGCCAGCTCGCGGCGGCCTTCGCGGTCCAGCAGGATCTCGAAGCGGGCCTTCAACTGGTGCAGATACAGCACGTCCGAGGCGGCATAGGCCAGTTGGTCCTCGGTCAGGCTGGGTGCCCCCCAGTCGGAGCTCTGCTGCACCTTGGACAGGTCGATGCCGAGGAATTCCTTCACCAGGGTCTTCAGGCTGTGGCTCTCGGTATTGGTGCGGGTCAGCCGCGAGGCGATCTTGGTGCAGAAGACGGGATCGATGCGCACGCCGAAATGATGGCGCAGCTTGGCCACGTCGAAGCGGGCGAAATGGAACAGCTTGACCACCTTGGGGTCGGCCAGCATGCGCACCAGATTGGGCGAATTCCATTCCGGCTTGGGATAGTGCACCACATGGGCATCGCCGTCCCCGGCCGACAGTTGGACGACGCAGAGGCGGTCGCGATGGAGATTGAGACCCATGGTCTCGGAATCGATGGCCACCACCGGACCGAGGTCCAGACCGGCGGGAAGATCGTTGAGATGATAATGGACGGTCACGATCTTCTCCTGAATCCAAGCCCCGGCGGGCCGATACCCTTGCCACGGATGGTTTTCTAGCGGGTTCCGGCACGCCTTGCCAAGCCTATAAGCCGCCCGGCGAAAAAGAAAAGCCCCCGCTGATCGGCGGGGGCTTTGCTTTGGTGCCCAGGAGAAGACTCGAACTTCCACGACATCGCTGCCACACGGACCTGAACCGTGCGCGTCTACCAATTCCGCCACCTGGGCAGGTAGCTCACGAACGGCCTCGCCGTCCGAGGCGCGAAGAAATATGCGAGGCGGCCGGTGCTGTCAACGGTCTTTTCTCACCCTTTTTCTTTTTTGCCGATGCGGCCCCCCGCCGCTGCGGTCTTTACACCCTTCGGAATTATGGGATAGCTTCCCACCCGAATGTGGGGGACGGTCGCGCCCGTCCCATTGACGAGGAGGGTTGGCGATGGCTCGGCGTCTGGTCACGGTGTTCGGTGCTTCGGGATTCATCGGCAGGACGCTGGTGCGTCGTCTCGCCCAGCAGGGCTGGGTGGTGCGCGCCGCGGTGCGCGACCCCATCGCCGCCGAGTTCTTGAAGCCCATGGGCGATGTGGGTCAGGTGACCCCGCTGCGGGCCGATATCAGCGATGCCAAGGCGGTCGCCGCCGCCGTCAGCGGTGCCGACGCGGTGGTCAATCTGGTGGGCGTGCTTTACGAGAGTGGGCGGCGGACCTTCGACGCCGTCCATGTCAAGGGTGCCGCCACCGTCGCCGCCGCCGCCAAAGCCGCCGGGGTGCCCAGCCTGATCCATATGTCGGCCCTGGGCGCCGACAAGAATTCCGAATCCACCTATGCCCGGAGCAAGGCGGCGGGCGAGGAAGCGGTGCTGGCCGCCTTCCCCGGCGCCACCATCTTCCGCCCGTCGGTGGTGTTCGGCCCCGATGACGACTTCTTCAACCGCTTCGGCAAGATGGCCATGGTGTCGCCGGTGCTGCCGGTCTTCACCGCCGACGGCTTCAAGCCGGTCTGCACCGAAGAGGGCTGCTCCATCGACCTGTTCGGCTCGGGCGGCCCCATTTTCCAGCCGGTCTATGTGGGCGACGTGGCCTGCGCCATGATCAATGTGCTGAACGATGCCCGTCTGGCGGGCAAGGTCTACGAATTGGGCGGGCCTCGCCGCTACAGCATGAAGGAAGTGATGGAACTGGTGGTCTCGACCACCGGCCGCCCCGCCCGTCTGGTGCCGGTGCCTTTCGGTCTCGGCATGTTCCAGGCCACCTTCCTGCAACTGCTGCCCAAGCCGCTGCTGACCAAGGATCAGGTCAGGCTGATGAAGGTGGATAACGTGGCGCGCGGCGGCAAGCCGGGTCTGGCCGAACTGGGCATCACCCCCACCGCCGCCGAAACCATCCTGCCGACCTATATGAAGCGCTACGGCAAGGCCCGCCCGGCCGGAGCCGACGAGGCCGCCTAGGGTCTCTGGGGGCCGCCTTAACGGGCGGCCTCCCCTACCACCCGTTCCAGAGAATCAGGGCCAGGGCGACGGCACCAAGGACGATTCGCGCCAGCGCGAAGGGCGCGAAGCTGCGCCGATTGACCCAGGCCATCATCGCCGCCACCGCCACCAGGGCGGAGCCGCCCGCCGCCGCCGCCGCCAGGGCCAGATCACTGGACAGCACCAGATCGGCCCGTTGCGCCAGCCCCCAGAAGGTGCGCCCGGCATGGCCGATGATCAGCGGCATGGCCAACAGAAGAGAGAAACGGGCCGCCGACTGGCGCTCCCAGCCCAGCAGCCGGGCCAGGGTGATGGTGATGCCGGTGCGCGACACTCCCGGCACCAGGGCCAGGACCTGCATGGCGCCCAGCACCAGCGAGCCGACGAAGGTCATGTGCTCGATGCGGCGGACGGTCACGCCCAGCCGGTCCGCCACCAGCAGAAAGATCCCCCCGGCCAGCACCAGCCCCGCCGCCAATGCCGGGCTGACCAGACCGGCCACCCGATCCAGCAGGAACCATCCCGCCGCCGCCGCCGGGATGGTGCCGAGCGCGAGATGAAGAAGCAGACGCGACCCGGCATCGGGCTTGCCCTTGCCCAGCCGCCACAAGCCCGCGCCCATGGCGCCGACATCGCGCCAGAAATACAGCATCAAGGCCACCAGGATGCCCAGATGGGCGGCGACGGACAGGGCGGCGCGCCCCTCGATACTCCCCGCCAGACGGGGAAGCGCGGCCAGCAGGCCCGATGCCCCCAGCGGCAAAGCCTCCCCCAACCCCTGAATCAGGGCCACCAACAGGACGTCGAGCAAGGTCAAGGCGTTCCCCCCGCATATGCCGCGCCCCGTTTATATCACCGAGCGTTCACCAACAGGAAGGCCCCCTTAATAGTCCCAATTCGGACCTATTGCACCCAAAATACCCTTACGGATTCCCTGACATTCGACAGCGCCAGTGGCTTCATTGTTTTTTACGGCAGCATTGATGACATAAATTGGCGATTCACGTTGAAATGGCTGGTGGATTGACGTAAATTCCCCGCGTTTCGGCCAGAGGATTCCGCCATGACCCGCAAGATGCTGCAGTTCACCCACATCCATCAGCGCCAGCCCGACAAGCGCGGCGCGGCCGAGCGGCGCGGCGATTTCGGCGAGATCAGCAAATCCTTCGCGCCGCCCCAGGCGGGCGAGCAGTCGTCGCGCTGCGAGCAATGCGGCATTCCCTTCTGCTCCCTCCATTGCCCCCTGGGCAACAACATCCCCGACTGGCTGATGCTGGTGGCGCAGGGACGGATGGAGGAGGCTTATGCGGTATCGTCCGCCACCAACACCTTCCCCGAGATCTGCGGCCGCATCTGTCCCCAGGACCGGCTGTGCGAGGGCTCTTGCGTGCTGGAGCAGTCCACCCACGGCAATGTCACCATCGGCGCGGTGGAAAAGCACATCACCGAGCACGCCTTCGCCGAGGGCTGGGTCAAGCCGCTGCTGCCCGGCGCCGATCTCGGCCGCTCGGTGGGCATCATCGGCGGCGGCCCCGCCGGACTGGCGGCGGCGGACAGCCTGCGCCGCAAGGGGTACGCCGTCACCGTCTATGACCGCCACGACCGCATGGGCGGGCTGCTGATCTATGGCATTCCCGGCTTCAAGCTGGAGAAGGAGGTGGTGGAACGCCGCGTCCGCCTACTGGCCGAGGCTGGCGTGACCTTCGTCACCGGCTGCGAGATCGGCACGACCATCAGCTTCGCCGAACTGCGGGGCAAGCATGACGCGGTGCTGATCGCCACTGGCGTCTACAAGGCCAAGCCGCTGGGCATTCCTGGCGCCGACCGCCCCCATGTCCACGCCGCCCTGGACTATCTCATCACCCAGAACCGCCGGGGCCTGGGCGACAGCGCCGTGGCGCCGGAGCTGGACGCCAAGGGCAAGTCGGTGGTGGTGATCGGCGGCGGCGACACCGCCATGGACTGCGTCCGCACCGCCATCCGCCAGGGCGCCAAGTCGGTGAAGTGCCTCTATCGCCGCGACCGCGCCAATATGCCGGGCTCCAAGCGCGAGGTCGCCCATGCCGAGGAGGAAGGCGTCGACTTCGTCTGGATGGCGGCGCCCGATTCCGTCACCGCCGAGGGCGTCAAGGCCAATCGCATGCATCTGGGCATGCCCGACGCCTCGGGCCGCCAGAGCCCGGTGGTGATCGAGGGGTCCAGCTTCACCCTGCCCGCCGACATGGTGATCGCGGCGCTGGGCTTCGACCCCGAGGACGTGCCCGCCCTGTTCGGCGCCCCCGACCTCAAGGTCAGCAAATGGGGCACCGTCGAGGTCAACGACGCGCTGATGACCAGCCTGGACGGCGTCTTCGCCGCGGGCGACATCCAGCGCGGCGCCTCGCTGGTGGTCTGGGCCATCAAGGACGGCCGCGACGCCGCCGACGCCATCCACCGCTATGTCAGCGCCAAGACCGCACGGCAGGCCGCCGAGTAGACGGGCACCAATATTCAATCGTCATGGCCGGACTTGATCCGGCCATCCATGGCCCCCCGGATCAAGTCCGGGGGTGACATGAAGAGAAAGTCAAAGGAGAGCACCATGTCCCGGAACCACGGCGAGCAATTCGTTGCCGAGTATCTGGAAAACGCCGCCATTCTGGAAGCCGCGGGCATCGACACCGCGCCGCACGACGCCTGCGGCGTCGGCATGGTCGCCGCCATGGACGGCAAGGCCCGGCGCGACGTGGTGGTGGCGGGCATCGAGGCCCTGAAGGTGCTGTTCCATCGCGGCGCGGTGGATGCCGACGGCAAGACCGGCGACGGCGCGGGCATCCATGTCGAGATTCCCCAGGACTTCTTCAAGGACCACATCCGCCACCAGGGCCACGAGCCCAAGCCCGGCCATCTGGCGGTGGGCCAGGTCTTCCTGCCCAAGACCGATCTGGGGGCGCAGGAGACCTGTCGCTGCATCGTCGAGACCGAGATCCTGAACGCGGGCTATACCATCTATGGCTGGCGGCAGGTGCCGGTGGATGTCACCGTCATCGGCGAGAAGGCCAACGCCACCCGGCCCGAGATCGAGCAGATCATGGTGGCCAACGCGCTCGGCACCCCCGAGGAGAAGTTCGAGGCCGACCTCTACGTCATCCGGCGGCGCATCGAGAAGCGGGTGCTGGCCGAGCATGTCACCGATTTCTACATCTGCTCGCTGTCCTGCCGCTCCATCATCTACAAGGGCATGTTCCTGGCCGAGCAGCTGACCACCTTCTATCCCGACCTGCTGGACGAGCGCTTCGTGTCGCGCTTCGCCATCTATCACCAGCGCTATTCCACCAACACCTTCCCCACCTGGCGCCTGGCCCAGCCTTTCCGCATGCTGGCCCATAACGGCGAGATCAACACCCTGACCGGCAACATCAACTGGATGAAGGCCCACGAGCCCCGCATGGAGCACGAGACCTTCGGCCCGGCCATGGACGCCCTGAAGCCCATCGTCCAGCCCGGCGGCTCGGATTCCGCCGCGCTGGACAACGTGTTCGAGGTGATGTGCCGCGCTGGGCGCCCGGCGCCACTGGTCAAGCAGATGCTGATCCCGGAGAGCTTGGGCTCCAACGCCATGATGCCCGAGGCCCATCGCACCTTCTTCGGCTACTGCAATTCGGTGATCGAGCCCTGGGACGGCCCGGCGGCCATCTGCGCCACCGATGGCACCTGGGTGGTGGCGGGCGTCGACCGCAACGGATTGCGCCCCATGCGCTTCACCATCACCCGGGGCGGCTTGCTGATCCTGGGCTCGGAAACCGGCATGGTGAAGGTGGCCGACTGCGATGTGGTTGAAAAGGGCCGGGTCGGCCCCGGCCAGAGCATCGCCATCGACCTGGATGCCGGGCGGTTCTACCGCGACACCGAGTTGAAGGACGTGCTGTCGGCCCGGCGCAACTATTCCGCCTGGGTCAAGCGCATCACCGAGCTGGACAGCCTGGTCAGGACCGGTGCGCCGGAACCGGCCGTGCTGTCGGGCGAGGAATTGAAGCGCCGCCAGGCCACCTATGGCCTGACCATGGAGGACATGGAGCTGATCCTGCACCCCATGGTGGAGGACGCCAAGGAGGCGGTGGGAAGCATGGGCGACGACACGCCGCTGGCGGTGCTGTCCGAGGGCTATCGCGGCCTGCACCACTTCTTCAAGCAGAACTTCAGCCAGGTCACCAATCCGCCCATCGACAGCTTGCGCGAGTCGCGGGTGATGTCGCTCCGCACCCGCCTGGGCAATCTGGGCAATATCCTCGACGAGGATGAGAGCCAGTGCGACCTGTTGCAGTTGGAAAGCCCGGTGCTGTCCAACGCCGAATTCGCCGCCATGCGCAAATACATGGGTGAGGCGGCGGCCGAGGTGGACTGCACCTTCGACCCCAAGGGCGGCGACAACGCGCTGCGCGATGCCCTGTCGCGAGTGCGGCGCGAGGCGGAAGAGGCGGTGCGCGGTGGCTGCACCCATCTGATCCTCACCGACGAGGCCGCCGGTCCCGACCGCGCCCCCATTCCCATGATCCTGGCGGCGGGCGGCGTCCATTCCCATCTGGTGCGCGAGCATCTGCGCACCTGGACCTCGCTCAATGTCCGTTCGGGCGAATGCCTGGACGTGCACTATTTCGCCGTACTGATCGGCGTCGGCGCCACCACGGTCAACGCCTATCTCGCCCAGGAGGCCATCGCGGATCGCCAGCGGCGCGGGTTGTTCGGCGCCATGGCCCTGGAGGAATGCGTCCGTCGCTACAAGTATGCCCTCGACCAGGGCCTGCTGAAGATCATGGCCAAGATGGGCATCTCCATCGTCAGCTCCTATCGCGGCGGCTATAACTTCGAGGCGGTGGGCCTGTCGCGCACCCTGGTGGCCGAGTTCTTCCCCGGAATGACCAGCCGCATCTCCGGCATCGGCCTGCTGGGCATCCAGAAGAAGACCATCGAGCAGCACGCCATCGGCTTCGGCGGGCCGTCGCCGGTGCTGCCCATCGGCGGCTTCTACCGCTTCCGCCGGGGCTCCGAGGCCCACTCCTTCGACGGCACCCTGATCCATATCCTTCAGATGGCCGTCGCCGAGGATTCCTACGCCCTTTACAAGAAGTATTCCGATGGCATGCGGCGCCTGCCGCCCATCACCATCCGCGACCTGCTGGACCTCAAGCCCCTGGGGGCGCCGGTCAACCTGGACGAGGTGGAAAGCATCACCGAGATCAGGAAGCGCTTCCTGACCCCGGGCATGAGCCTGGGCGCGCTCTCCCCCGAGGCCCACGGCACGCTCAACATCGCCATGAACCGCATCGGCGCCAAGAGCGTGTCGGGCGAGGGCGGCGAGGACCGCGAGCGCTATCGCCCGCGGCCCAACGGCGACAACGCCAATTCGGCGGTCAAGCAGATCGCCTCGGGCCGCTTCGGCGTCACCGCCGAATATCTCAACATGTGCCGCGAGATCGAGATCAAGGTGGCCCAGGGCGCCAAGCCCGGCGAGGGCGGCCAGCTTCCCGGCTTCAAGGTGACGGTGGAAATCGCCAAGCTGCGCCACGCCACCCCTGGCGTCATGCTGATCAGCCCGCCGCCGCACCATGACATCTATTCCATCGAGGACCTGGCCCAGCTGATCTACGACCTGAAGCAGATCAATCCCGAGGCCCGCGTCACGGTGAAGCTGGTGAGCCGGTCCGGCATCGGCACCATCGCGGCGGGCGTGGCCAAGGCCAAGGCCGACACCATCCTGGTCTCCGGCCATGTGGGCGGCACCGGCGCCTCGCCCCAGACCTCCATCAAGTTCGCGGGCCTGCCCTGGGAACTGGGTCTGTCCGAGGCCCATCAGGTGCTGACGCTCAACCGTCTGCGCCACCGGGTGCGGCTGCGCACCGATGGCGGCCTCAAGACCGGCCGCGACATCGTCATCGCCGCCATGCTGGGCGCCGAGGAATTCGGCATCGGCACCAGTTCGCTGGTGGCCATGGGCTGCATCATGGTGCGGCAGTGCCATTCCAACACCTGCCCGGTGGGGGTCTGCACCCAGGACCTTTCCCTGCGCGGCAAGTTCACCGGCAGCCCCGAGAAGGTGGTCAACCTGTTCTCGTTGATCGCCGAGGAAGTGCGCGAAATCCTGGCGGGCCTGGGAGCGCGATCGCTGGCCGAGGTGATCGGCCGCACCGACCTGCTGTCCCAGGTCAGCCGCGGCGCCTCGCATCTGGACGACCTCGACCTCAACCCGCTGCTGGCCCAGGCCGATACCGGCGGCTTCCCGCGTTATTGCATCGAGGAAAAGGGCAACGAGGTCCCCGAGACCCTGGACGCCCGCATGATCATCGACGCCAAGCCCGCCCTGAACGACGGCGAGAAGATGCAGCTGGACTACAATGTCCGCAATGTGGAGCGCGCCATCGGCACCAAGCTCAGCCACAAGATCTTCAAGAAGCACGGCATGACCGGGCTGGCGCCGGGCCATGTCACCGTGCGCCTGCGCGGCTCGGCCGGGCAGAGCCTGGGCGCCTTCGCCGTCCAGGGCCTGACCCTGGAAGTGTTCGGCGATTCCAACGACTATGTGGGCAAGGGCCTGTCGGGCGGTACCATCATCGTGCGCCCGCCGGTGGCGGCCCAGCTCAAGAGCAACGAGAACACCATCATCGGCAACACCTGCCTGTACGGCGCCACCGCCGGGCGCCTATTCGCCGCCGGACAGGCGGGCGAGCGCTTCGCCGTCCGCAATTCCGGCGCGGTGACGGTGATCGAGGGCTGCGGTTCCAACGGCTGTGAATACATGACCGGCGGCACCGTGGTGATCCTGGGTCCGGTGGGGGCCAATTTTGCGGCGGGCATGACCGGCGGCATGGCCTTCGTCTACGACCCCGACGCCAGCTTCCCCAAGCGGGTCAATCCGGAATCGGTGATCTGGCTGCGGCCCGAGACCGAACACTGGCAGGGCGTTCTGAAAGCCCTGGTGCAGGAACATGCCGAGGTCACCCAGTCGGCCTGGGCCGAAGCCATCCTGGCCGATTGGGAACGCGAACTGGCCAAGTTCTGGCAGGTTGCGCCCAAGGAGATGCTGAGCCGCCTGGAACACCCGGTCGGCCGCGACCGCATCGCCGCCGCCGAGTGAGCCGAACACCCCGCCCCGGAGCCGGATTTCCGACCCCGGGGCGGAGGCATGATTATCCGATTAGTTGATCGGGATACGCTTCTCGGTGCGATCGCTTTCCGGCTTCTTCTCGACCGTGACGGTCAGCAGCCCATTCTTGAGGCTGGCCGAGACCTTGTCCGGGTCGATGTCGGAGCCGAGTTGGACGCTACGCTGGAACTGCCCATACCACCTTTCGGTATGGCTGGGGCTCCCGGCCTCGGACTTCTTCTCGCCGCGAACGGTCAACACGCCGTCGCGCAGGGTGACATCCACTTCCTTCTCTTCCATGCCGGGCAATTCGACGGAGACCTTCACCCCGTCGGCCTTGTCCTCCACCTCCATCTTCGGCCAACCGCCGCCCCAGCCGAACCGGCTGGTGGGCAGGTCGGCGCCATGGAAAAAGTCGTCGAACAGCCGGTTCATCTCGCGGTGAAGCGCGAGGAACGGGCTGCCATCGTCCATCGGCCGCTCGGCCGCCAAATTCTTGGAGCGATTCCACGGCATCAGGCTTTTCACGTCCATGATCATCCTCCGTCTTTGATGCGCGGTTCACGGCCCTGTGGGGACCGATGAACCCGCCCGTCATCCCAGGGCGATGGCCCGCCCCGCACATGCTGCCGGTCGCATCGAGGAGGGGTCACTCATGGCGATGGGTGAGCATGGATTCGGAGATTCTGTCCCATAGCCACATCCCCTGCGAGCAACATGGTTACGAGGACTGACGGCCTCGCCGTCGTCTCAAGCCAGCCCGCATGGCGGCGCTGGCACGAAATAAGATGGTGCGGTTCCGAAAGCCGTCAAGCGCCCTCCAGGCCCGACACATCCATGACAACCCATTGAAATGACAGGCCGCCAGGCGGGACGGGCCCAGGCGGGCCCGTCCGCTCTTCATGGGTCAGGCCGCCCTTGACCGCCACTGGTTGAGATTGGCGGCCAGACGGGTCTGGGTCGCCGAATCCAGGGCGAACTGGAGGTGGGTCTTGCCCGCCACCACCGCCACCACCCGGGCGCGGACGGCGTCCATGCCGCCCAGCGATACCTGGACCGTCGACCCCGAGGGCAGCCCCAGATCACCATCGAGACAGGCGCCGCCTTCCGAGATGTCCTCGGTGGCGATCTCGCGGCCATTGGCCTTGGCCGCCACATGCGCCGCGAAACGCTCGAAGCGGCGGCGATTGCCGGTCTGCTTCAGGGCGGCCAGGAAATCGGTGACATCCGAGGTCAGTTCCTCGGCCCGTTGGGTCAGCTCGTTGGCGGTGCCATGGAGTTGGCGGGCGGATTCGCCGGTGGTGGCGGCACCGTCGCTGACCTGGGTGATGGTCTCGGTGACATTGCGGGTGCCGCTGGCGGCCTCGTGGACGTTGCGGGCGATTTCCCGGGTGGCGGCGCTTTGCTGCTCCACCGCCGCCGCGATGGCCGAGGCGGTATGGTCGATGTCGGAGATGGTGGCACCGATGGAGCGAACGGCTTCCACCGTCTCGGCGGTGACCGTCTGCACCGCCTGGATATGAATGCCGATCTCGTCGGTGGCCTTGGCGGTCTGGTTGGCCAGGGTCTTGACCTCGTTGGCCACCACGGCGAAGCCCTTGCCGGCTTCGCCCGCCCGTGCCGCCTCGATGGTGGCGTTGAGCGCCAGCAGATTGGTCTGGGACGCGATATCGTTGATCAGGTTGACCACCTCACCGATGCGTCCGGCCGCCTGGGTCAGGCCATGGACGATGGAGTCGATGCGCCGCACGTCATCGGCCGCGGCCCTGGCGATCCGGCTGGACCGGGCCACCTGATTGGCGATCTCGACCTCGGCCGCCGCCATTTCCTCGGCCGCGGAGGCCACGGTTTCCACATTGGCCGAGGCCTGATGGGCCGCTGCCGCCACCGCCGCCGCCTGGCTGCTGGTATCCACCGCCACATCCGACAGCGCCCCGGCCGCCGAACGCAATTGGTGAGTGGACGAGGTCACCGATTGCAGCACCCCTTCCACGCTCTGATTGAAGTCCTGGGTCAGGCGGTCGATGGCCTGCTGGCGGCGGTCCCGCGCCTCCTGATCGGCGGCGCGCTCGGCCTCCAGACGACGGCGCTCCTCGGCATTGGCCTTGAACACCCCCATGGCCTCGGCCATCTCACCGATCTCGTCACGCGGCCCTTCAGCATCGATATCCACCGTCAGATCGCCCTCGGCCAGCCGCAGCATGGCTTCGGCCTGGGCGTGGACGCGATTGCCGATCCTCATGCCGATCCAGACCGATGCCCCGGTCACCAGCGCCAGGATGGCGAGCGCAATGCCACCGACCTTGAGCATGGCCGCCCGGGTCACCGCCTCCACATCGTCGATATAGACGCCGGTGCCGATCCCCCAGCCCCAGGGGGCATAGGGAATGATCTGGGCCAGCTTGGGCGAATCATAGGAATCGGCGCCGGGACGACGGCCGACATAGTCCACCAGCCCACCGCCATTGCGGCCAACCTCGATAAAGGCGCGGTAGATGAACTTGCCCGCCGAATCCTTCACCTCCAGCATGCTCTTGCCCACTTCCTTGGCCCGGAAGGGATGCATCAGCAAGACGCCGTTCAGATCGTTGACCCACAGGTAGTTGTCGCCGTCGAAGCGCAGCATGCCGATAGCCGCCAGGGCCTGGGCCTTGGCCTCGGTCTCGGTCAGTTCCCCCGCCTTGGCCTTGGCGTGGAAGGACTCCGCTATCTTGGCCCCCGCCTCCACCACACTGTGGATCTGGACGCGCCGCAGTTCCATCTGGTTGGCCCGGACCGTCAGCACGGTGGTAACCGCGAAGGCAAGCAGCCCCAACGCCGCCAGGGCGGGAATGGCAAGCAGCCTGATGCGAAGAGAAACCGTCTTTCGGTTCATTTCTGCCCCCAAAGTTTAACCCAAAATTCTCTCGACATACCGGAAGCATAGGCAATCCGATTGTGATGGAAAGCCCCTTACCGACATCCCTGCCATGCTCGGACATCCGGCCTGGTTCCGAGGGGCGGCCCGGCACCATGGACGGCTTGTTGATATTTCGAATCATTAATGACCGGGATGCCCCCGCCATTCCCGTTGGATATCCGTGCTTATTCATCATGCGAAATAGGGATTCGGGTCGTCACCATCATTATTGGTTGATAAATTATCCACATTCTCCTCCGGGATTTTCGTGCGTATTCATACTGCAATTCATGTGGCCAAGTTGTGGACTTCCTGTGGACAGAATGATTGCCGCCTCGCCCCGTCACCCCGTTCCGGTGGCGACAAATCACCTGGAACGAGAGGGGCGCCATCGTATCGCCTGCGAAACAGCCCCGCATCTTGACGCATACTCCGGTATGGGGCCATGCGTATCCATACTGCATAATTTGAACGCCAGGATCGACGTGCCTTGCCCCAGGGTTCCAGACGATGGCAGAGCCGCCACCAGCGATGCAAAACCATCCTGCATTTTTGATGGACAGGCCCCAGGCTTTGCGGCATTCCCTAGGTTGCGGCAAAGTGGAGGGCCGCCCCGATGATCGTCGGCTATTTCAGACAGATCGACGAACCAGAGGCTGGATCGGCCACCACCATTCTGCGGGCCGAGCGCTGCCTGCGCATCGAGTCCGATCCTCCCACCCGCCGTGACGCCCGCTCCAGCCTGATCGACTCCCTGAGCAACGGTGATGTGCTGGTGACCCCCTCCATTCTTCACCTTGCCGGGTTCACCGCCGAACTGCTGCGGGTAGCCCAGAGCATCCATGCGCGGGGCGCCACCCTGCGGCTGGTGGCGGAGCGGATCGACACCGCCGTGCCGGCGGCGCGCAATGTCCTGGCGGCCCTGGCGGAGTTCGAGCGACGCCAGATGGAGACCAAGCGCGCCATTGGCCTGGCCGAGGCCGAGGCCCGGGGCGCCCGCCCGGGACGGCCACGCAAGATCGACGCCTCCCTGCTGCGTTCCATCCAGGACGAGATCGCCAATGGCGGCACCTATGGCGCGGTGGCCCGCAGGCTTGGCGTGCACCCCACCACCGTGATGCGGCTGCTGGGGCGGGCCGGGGAGTAATCCCGCTCGGCCTGACACCTGACTCGTCGTGTCATCCCGAGCGAAAGCGAGGGATCTCCCCCCCCCCGGATCACGGCGCCGATTCTGAACGGTCATGCCCGGACAAGATCCCTCCGCCCCAGGTCGTCGGGATGACAGATCACATCAAAGCTCGGGTCAAATCAAAGCTCGGGCGGCGTAACTGCGGGGCCGAACCGAACCGGCCCGCGAGCGGTAAGTTACTTACCATGTGCGGATATTTTATTTTCACATTATCCACCATCGCCGACGCCGCCCGGGCGGCCCTCAGCCTTGCGCCTGCTGCAATGGTGGCATTCCGCCAACCCCGACGACCTACCCGACGGGGCTGGCACGGCCTTTGCGGTGACGGCAGCGCACAACGAGATCACGAGGTCGGGACACCTCCCGGCCTCTTCCAGCCCGACGCGCCAGACAAGGTGGGGGACAATGTACGACGACACCCAAATTTCCCGCGAGATCGCCAACCGGTTCGACCTGGACCGCCGCGACTTCCTGAAATTCTGCGCCGCCATGGCCGCGACCATGGGTCTGCCCAAGGGGGCCGAGGCCCAGATCGCCCAGGCCATCACCGTCAAGGAGCGCCCCAGCGTCATCTGGCTGCACTTCCAGGAATGCACCGGCTGTACCGAGTCCATGCTCCGCGCCGAACACCCCACCATCGAGAAGCTGATCATGGAGATCATCTCGCTGGACTACCACGAGACCCTGTTCGCCGCCGCCGGCCATCAGGTGGAAGCGGCACGCGAAGCCGCCATGAAGAAGAACTGGGGCAAGTATGTCCTGGTGGTGGAAGGCGCCATTCCGGTCAAGGACGGTGGCGTCTACTGCAAGGTGGGCGGCAAGACCGCCATGCAGCTGACCAAGGAATGCGCGGAAGGAGCCGCCGCCGTCATCGCCATCGGCTCCTGCGCCTCGTGGGGCGGCATGCCGTCGACCCCGCCCAACCCCACCGGGGCGACCGGCGTGGGCGAGTTCCTGGGCAAGCCGGTGGTCACCATCCCCGGCTGTCCGCCCAATCCCTATAACTTCCTGTCCACCGTGGTCCACTTCCTGACCTTCGGCGCCCTGCCCGCCGTGGACGACAAGGGGCGGCCGAAATTCGCCTATTCCCGCCTGATCCACGAGAACTGCGAGCGGCGCGCCCATTTCGACGCCGGCCGCTTCGCCCTGGAATTCGGCGACGAGGGCCACCGCAAGGGCTATTGCCTCTACAAGCTGGGCTGCAAGGGTCCCGAGACCTACGCCAATTGCCCGGCCATCCTGTTCAACGACGTGGGTTCGGGCTCGTGGCCGGTGGGCACCGGCCATCCCTGCATCGGCTGCACCGAGAAGCATATCGGCTTCGAGAAGCCGATCCACGCCCTGGCCAATCTGGAAAACCAGCGTCCGCCCGCGGGCTATCCCCGCGTGGTCGAGGAACAGGGCGCGGGTGCCTCCATCGGGGCGTTGGCCACGGTCGCCGCCGTGGGTGGCCTTGCCATCGGCGCCGGCGCCAAGCTGGTGGGCAATCTGGGCAAGAGCGAATCCGACCAGGACTCCGGCAAGCAGGGGTAAGCCGCCATGAGCATCACCAGACGCAATTTCCTGCGCGCGGCGGCGAGCGGTACGGCGGCGGCGGCGGCTTGCGCCGCGCTGACCCCCGGCCCGGCCGAAGCGCGCGAGAACCATAAGGTCCCCGACAAGGCCATCGGCCTGCTCTACGACTCGACGCTGTGCATCGGCTGCAAGGCCTGCATGTCGGGCTGCAAGGAAGCCAACAACCTGCCGCTGGAAGACACGATCGGCGAGAAGCTGTGGGATACGCCGCTGGAGCTGTCGGGCAAGACCTATACCGTCATCAAGATCTACCAGCACGGCACCATGGCCAACAAGGACAAGGCCGAGAACGGCTTTGCCCATCTCAAGCGCCAGTGCCTGCACTGCGTCGATCCGTCCTGCGTTTCCGCCTGCCCGGTCTCGGCCATGCAGAAGCGGGCCGAGGATGGCGTCGTCACCTACAACAAGGACGCCTGCATCGGCTGCCGCTACTGCGTCGCCGCCTGCCCCTTCGGCGTGCCCCAGTTCCAGTACGACACGCCCAAGCCGGAAATCGCCAAGTGCCAGCTGTGCAAGCACCGCCTGGCCGAGGGCAAGATCCCGGCCTGCGCCCAGCAATGCCCCACCGGCGCCACCCTGTTCGGCTCCTATCCGGCGCTTTCCGAGGAAATCGAGCGTCGCCGGGCGCTGAAGCCGGGCGAGCCCGCCCTGTTCCCGCGCCGCACCGTCGATTCCGGCGATACCCACGAGCGGGCCGCGCCGGAATACGTGGACTATGTCTACGGCCAGAAGGACGCGGGCGGCACCCAGGTGCGCTATCTGTCGGGGGTTCCCTTCGACAAGCTGGCGCTGCCCATGGGCCTGCCGGACCGGTCCTATGCCGCGGATTCAGAGACCTTGCAGCACACCTTGTATGGTGGGCTGATCCTGCCGGGCGTCGCCCTGGCCGGTCTGGTCGCCGCCGCCTGGAAGGGGTCGAAGGACCACCACGACGACGATGATTTCGACATGTTCGATCATCCCGAGGGGGGGAAGCATCATGGTTAATCATCCCATCCCCAGCGAGGTGGCGAACCGCCTCCGCAAGCCCAAGGCCGGGCATGCCGCCATCGGCGGCAGCCTGATCAGCCCCTTCACCCTGGTGCTCGGCGCCCTGGTGGTGGTGGCCATGTACTTCCTGGGCCAGCGCTTCATGTACGGCCTGGGGGCCGTCACCAACATCAACAACGGCTATCCCTGGGGCGTCTGGGTGGTGTGGGACGTGGTCATCGCCACCGGCTTCGCCTGCGGCGGCTATGCCATGGCCCTGGTCACCTACATCCTCAATCGCGGCGAATACCATCACCTGGTGCGCCCGGCGCTGACCGCCTCGCTGTTCGGCTATTCCCTGGGCGGTGCCTCGGTGCTGATCGATCTGGGCCGCTACTGGAACTTCTGGCACATCCTGTGGCCGGGCTATGCCCAGCCCGGTTCGGTGATGTTCGAGGTCGCCGCCTGCATCAGCCTCTACATCCTGGTGCTGTGGATCGAGTTCTCGCCCGCCTTCCTCGAGCATTTCGGCTTCAAGCAGTTGAAGGCCAAGCTGAGCAAGGTCATGTTCGTGTTCATCGGCCTGGGCGTGCTGCTGCCCACCATGCACCAAAGCTCGCTGGGCTCGCTGCTGGTGGTCTACGGCTATCAGATCCACCCGCTGTGGCAGACGCCGCTGCTGCCGCTGCTGTTCCTGCTGACCGCCGTCTGCATGGGCTTCGCTGTGGTGATCCTGGAGGCCACCCTGGCCGCCGTCGGCTTCAAGCGCGACATCAACGCCGAACTGCCCATGCTGTCGAAAATCGGTAAGATCATCATGGGCACCGTGGCCGCCTATCTGGTGATCCGCCTGGGCGATCTGGTGGTGCGCGGCGCCATCTTCCAGGTGTTCACCTCGGGCGTGAAAAGCGTGATGTTCCTGATCGAGATGGCGGTGTTCGTCTATCCCGTGGTTGTGCTGTCCTCGCCCGCCAACCGCCGCAAGCTGTCCAAGCTGCTGGCCGCCGCCCTGTCCATGCTGACCGGCGCGGTGCTGTATCGCATCGACGCCTTCCTGGTGGCCTACGACACCGGCCCCGGCTGGCACTACTTCCCCAGCGCTCCCGAGATGCTGGTCACCATCGGGGTGATCGCCATCGAAGTGCTGGCCTATATCGTTTTCGTCCGGAAATTCCCCATTCTACCCGGCCATTCGTCCACCGCGGCCGCCGAGTAAGGAGACCTGAGCAGTGTCCAAGAGAATCACCATCGATCCCATCACTCGGATTGAAGGCCATCTGCGCATCGACGTCGAGGTCGACGGCGGCAAGGTCACCAAGGCCTGGTCCTCGGGCCAGATGTGGCGCGGCGTCGAACTGATCCTGCTGGGTCGCGACCCCCGCGATGCCTGGGCCATCACCCAGCGCATCTGTGGCGTGTGCACCACCGTGCACGCCATCACCTCGGTCCGTGCGGTGGAAAACGCGCTGAACCTGGAAATCCCGGTCAACGCCCAGTTCATCCGCAACATGATCATCTCGGCCCACGCCATCCATGATCACATCGTCCACTTCTACCACCTGTCCGCCCTGGACTGGGTCGACGTGGTCAGCGCGCTGAAGGCCGATCCGCTCAAGACCGCCCAACTGGCCGAAAGCCTGTCGGACTGGCCCTTGAACAACAAGCACGTCATGACCCAGACCCTGGAGAAGCTGAAGAGCTTCGTCGGCACCGGCCAGCTGGGTCCGTTCACCAACGGCTATTGGGGCCATCCGGCCATGAAGCTGTCGCCGGAAGTGAACCTGCTGGCGGTGGCCCACTACCTTCAGGCCCTGGATGCCCAGCGTCACGCCAACAAGATCGTGACCCTGCTGGGCTCCAAGAGCCCGCACATCCAGAACGTGGCTGTGGGTGGCGTGTCCAACCCCATCGCCACCGACAGCCAGTCGGTGCTGACCATCGAGCGCCTGCTGAAGCTGAAGATGCACATGGACGCGCTCGGCGACTTCATCCGCAAGGTCTATCTGGTGGATATCGCCGCAATCGGCGCCTTCTACGCCGATTGGACCAAGTACGGCGCGGGCATCACCAACTACCTGTCCTGCCCCGACTTCCCCATGGACTCCAAAGGCACCCAGTTCCTGGTTCCCGGCGGCCATATCCCCAACGGCGACATGGCCAAGTTCAAGCCCATCACCGCCTTCGGCGACGCTTACTTGCGCGACGGCGTCGAGGAGTCGGTGAAGCACTCCTGGTACAACTACTCCAAGCCCGGTCCGCTGCACCCCTATAAGGGCGAGACCGTGCCCAACTACACCGACTTCCAGGACGACGGGAAGTATTCCTGGCTGAAGGCCCCCACCTTCTACGGCGAGCGCGCCCAGGTGGGTCCGCTGGCCAGCGTCCTGGCCGGTGTCGCCTCGGGCCACCAGCCCACCATCAACTACGCCACCAAGGTGCTGGACACCGCCTCGTCGCTGCTGGGCTCCAAGATCCCGCTGGCCGCCCTGCACTCCACCATCGGCCGCCATGCCGCCCGCGCCGTCCGCGCCGGCGTCATGCAGGAAGTGATGGTGCAGAACTGGCAGGCCCTGATCGACAACATCGCCAAGGGCGACACCAAGAGCTTCAACAAGCCGGTCTTCCCCAAGGGCGAGATCATGGGCTACGGCTTCCACGAGGCGCCGCGCGGCCTGTTGTCCCATTGGACGGTGATCAAGGACGGCAAGATCGCCAACTACCAGTGCGTGGTGCCCTCCACCTGGAATGCCGGTCCGCGCGACGAGAACGACAAGATCGGCCCCTACGAGGCCTCGCTGATGGACAATCCCATCGCCGATGCCGAACTGCCGCTGGAGGTGCTGCGCACCGTCCACTCCTTCGACCCCTGCCTGGCCTGCGCCGTGCACGTGGTCGAGGACAACAAGGAAGTCGTTCAGGTCAAGGCCCTGTAGTATAAGCCGCCTACCCCTCTCCCGCTCGCGGGAGAGGGTGGCGAACACAGTGAGCCGGGTGAGGGCTCGAAATCGAGGCTATTTATGCGCGTGGTCATTCTTGGGGTCGGCAACATCCTGCTCACCGATGAAGGCGTGGGCGTCCACGCGGTCAACGAACTGACGGCCCGCTACGACCTTCCCGACGAGGTCGAGGTCATCGACGGCGGCACCTCGGGCATGGACTGCCTGGATCAGGTTTCCGACGCCGACTGGCTGGTGATCGCCGATTCCATGCGCGCCAAGAAGGAACCCGGCACCATCACCCGCCTGACCGGCGACGAGATTCCCGCCTTCTTCAAGACCAAGATTTCGCCCCATCAGGTCGGCATTTCCGACATGCTGGGCACGCTTAATTTCCATGGCCTGATGCCCCGCAATATCGTGTTGCTGGGGGTCGAGCCCAAGAGCTTCGCCACCGCCATGGAACTGTCGCCGGATATCGCCGCCGTGCTGCCAAAGGTAGTGGACATGCTGGTGGCCGAACTGGTGGCCATCGGCGTCCCCCCCAAGCCCAAGGCGGCGTGAGGGAGGCACCTGAGTCATGTGCATGGCCGTGCCGTCCCGCATCATCGCCATCGACAACGGTGTCGCCACGGTCGAGGCCTTCGGCGCCACGCGGACCACCAGCCTGATGCTGTTGGACGAAGAGGTGGCGGTGGGCGATTTCGTCATCCTGGGTGCCGGGGGCAATTTCGCCTCCGAGAAGGTATCGGCCGAGCAGGCCGCGGAATCCCTGGCCTATCTGGCCGAAGTCCTGGACAGCGGCCTGGCTTGATGCTGCCTGTCGATACGGGGCTGTCCGTCACCTTGTCGCCGCGAGACGGCCGCATCGCCGATGTGGACATCCGTTCGGGGCGGCTGGTCCAGGCATCGCGCCTGCTGGTGGGCAAGCCGCCCGCCCAGGTCGGTACCATCCTGCCCTCGCTCTACAGCCTGTGCGGCACCGCCCAGGGATTGGCCGGAGCCGAGGCCATGGAACAGGCCCTGGGCCTTGGCCTGGCCCCGGCCCAACGGACGGCCCGCCGCTTCCTGCTGCTGGTGGAGACCATAACCGAACACGCCGCCGCTATCCTGCGCGATTGGGCATTGCTGCTGGGCGGCCCGCCTGATGCAGCGGCGGTCAAACCGCTGCGCCCGCTGCTGGCGACCGCCCGCCGCGCCCTGTATCCGCAGGGTGACTGGGCCAGGGTAGGGGGGGGAGGGCTGCTGCCTGACGTCGAGGCCCTGGCGGGTCTGATGCGGGGGTTGTCACAGGCGAGCGAACGCGGCCGCATCGCCGCCACGCCACTGCTGGACCGGGTCGAAGCCAAGGGGCTGGGCGGATTTGGTGTCGCCCCCTTCCGGCCCATGCCCGAAAACGGTCCGGCCGATCTGGCGGAAAGACTGGCCAAGGATGAGGACGGCGCCTATGTCGCATGCCCCGATTACCGGGGCGAGTCCCTGGAAACCGGGCCGCTGGCGCGCCGCCGCGACCATGCCTTGATCGCCGGATTGATGGCCCGCCACGGCGCCGGACTGATGCCCCGGTTCATGGCCCGTCTGCTGGACATGGCAGCGGCATTGCGGGAAGCGGAGGAATTGGTGCAGGATTTGACCGAGGCGCCCTCTGGTACCGAGCCCCCACTCACGGACGGTGTCGGGCTAAGCCGGATCGAGGCGGCGCGCGGCCTGCTGGTCCACCGGGTCGAAATGGAGAAAGGCGTGGTGCGTCGCTATCAGATCCTGGCTCCCACCGAATGGAACTTCCATCCCAAGGGGGCCTTCGCCAAAGGTCTGACCGGCGTGGCCGCCGGTTCCGATCCTGTGTTCCTCGCCCGACTGCTGGCGGCGGCATTGGACCCCTGTGTCACCTGCGACATCACGGTGGCCGGACATGCATGAGATGAGTCTGACCGAGGGCGTGGTGCGCATCCTGGAGGAACAGGCCGCCAGCCACGGCTTCACCAAGGTCAAGACGGTGTGGCTGGAAATCGGCGAGTTGTCCACCGTGGTGCCCGAAAGCATGGAATTCTGCTTTGGCGCCGTGGCCCGGGGCAACCCCCTGACCGCCGAGACCCGGTTGGAGATCATCCGAATTCCCGGCACCGCCTGGTGCATGGACTGTTCGAAGACGGTGGCGGTAACCTCGCGCATTGATCTGTGCCCCGATTGCGGCGGCGCCAAGCTGGCCGTCACCGGGGGCGAGGAGATGCGGATCAAGGAATTGGAGGTGGAGTGATGTGCACGGTTTGCGGCTGCGGCGACGCCAAGCTGGACGGCCACCAGCATTCCCATGATCACGGCCACTCCCACGATCACGACCATGACCACGGCCATGGTCACATCCATTACGGCCAAGGCATCGCCGGGGTGCATGTGCCGGGTCTGTCCCAGGCGCGCATCGTCCAGATCGAGCAGGACATCCTGGGCCATAACAACGACTTCGCCGGGCGCAACCGGGCCTGGCTGGAGGCCCACGGGGTCTTCGCCCTCAATCTGGTGTCCAGCCCCGGCTCGGGCAAGACCACGCTGCTGTGCCGCACCGCCCAGGCCTTGAAGGACAAGTTCCCGCTGGCGGTGATCGAGGGCGACCAGCAGACCAGCTTCGACGCCGACCGCATCCGCGCCACCGGCATCCCCGCTCTTCAGGTCAATACCGGCAAGGGCTGCCACCTGGACGCCCATATGGTGGAATCGGCCATCGCCAAGCTGGCCATCGCCGAGGATTCGGTGCTGTTCATCGAGAATGTGGGCAATCTGGTCTGCCCCGCCGCCTTCGACCTGGGCGAGGCCTACAAGGTCGCCATCCTGTCGGTGACCGAGGGCGAGGACAAGCCGCTGAAATACCCCGACATGTTCCACGCCGCATCCATGATGATCCTGAACAAGACCGACCTGTTGCCCCATACCGATTTCGACGTCGAGCGCTGCATCGCCTTCGCCCGCCGCGTCAATCCCGACATCGTGGTACTGCAACTCTCGGCCCGGACCGGCGAGGGCTTCGACGAGTGGCTGGCCTGGATCGCCGAGGGGCGGCGGCGCATGGCGGCGCACCGCAAGGCACAGTCGGGACGCTGATGACCGCCATCGCCGCCACCATCGCCCTGCCCCGCGCCGTCCCCGGCGTGCTGGCGGTGGGCGCTTTCCTGAAGAACACAATCTGCGTCACCAAGGGCGATCGGGCCTATCTGTCGCCGGTCCATGGCGACCTCGGCACCCCCGAGGCCATTGCCGGTTTCGAGGCTTCGGTGGAGGCCCTGGTGGCCGAGACCGGCGCGTCACCGCTCCGCGTCGCCCATGACCTGCATCCCGATTTTCATTCCACCCGCTTCGCCCAGGGCCTCGACCTGCCCCTGGTGCCGGTGCAGCACCACCATGCCCATGCGGCGGCGGTGGCGGCCGAGCACGGCCATGACGGGCCGGTGATCGCCCTGTCCCTGGACGGTTTCGGCCTGGGACCGGGCAACCAGTCCTGGGGCGGCGAGTTGCTGCTGGTGGACGGCGCCGAATTCCGCCGAATCGGCCATCTGGCCTTGCTACCCCAGCCCGGCGGCGACGTGGCGGCGCGCGAGCCCTGGCGCATGGCGGCGGGCGTACTGCAGCGCCTGGGGCGCGGCGACGAGATCGCCCGGCGCTTCCGCGACTTCCCCGCCGCCGCCATGCTGAACCGCGTGCTGCACAAGCGGCTGAACTGTCCCGAGACCTCCAGCGCCGGGCGACTGTTCGACGCCGCCTGCGGCCTGCTGGGCATCCACCCGGTGGCCGAGTTCGAGGGCCAGGCCCCCATGGCCCTGGAAGCCATGGTCACCGAGCCGGTGGCGGTGGCCTCGGGCTGGCTGCTGCAAGACGGAATTCTTGACCTGATGCCGCTGCTGGCGCTGTTGTCGACTTGCACCGACCCGGGAAAAGGAGCCAACCTGTTCCACGGCACCCTGATCGACGCCCTGACCCATTGGGCGGCGGAAGCGGCCCAGGCGGTGGGGGTTCCCACCGTGACCCTGGGCGGCGGCTGCTTCCTCAACCGGGTGCTGCGCAAGGGCGTGGTGGAAGGACTGACCCGCTACGGGCTGCACCCGCTGACCGCCTCGGCGGTTTCGCCCGGCGATGCGGGGCTCAGCCTGGGCCAGGCCTGGATCGCGGCGTTGAGTGAGTGACTGCCCTTGCCCGTCATGCCCGGACTTGATCCGGGCATCCATGGACCCCCGGGTCAAGCCCGGGGGTGACGAAACAGGGACCCGATGACATTGAGGAATGGACCCCGATCATGTGCCTCGCCTTGCCCGCCCTGGTCACCGAATTGCTGCCCGACGACAACGCCAAGGTCAATCTGGGCGGCATCGCCAAGACCGTGTCGCTGGCCCTGGTCAGCGACGTCAAGGTGGGTGACTACGTCATCGTCCATGTGGGCTATGCCCTGTCGGTGATCGACCCAGAGGAAGCGGCCCAGACCCTGGCGCTGTTTCAGGAAATGGGGGAATTGGCGGCGGAGCCCCAGGCGTGAAGTATATCGACGAATTCCGCGACGGGGAGGTGGCACGGGCCATCGCCGCCTCCATCAAGGCCGAGGTCGACGCGGGCGCCTCCTACCACATCATGGAATTCTGTGGCGGCCACACCCATGCCATCTCGCGCTATGGGCTGGAAGACCTGCTGCCCGCCAATGTGCGCATGATCCACGGCCCCGGCTGCCCGGTCTGCGTCCTGCCCATCGGCCGCATCGACGCCGCGATCTGGCTGGCCCGCCAGCCTGGGGTCATCTTGTGCACCTATGGCGACATGCTGCGCGTGCCCGGCTCCAAGCGGGTGTCGCTGCTGAAGGCCAAGGCCGAGGGCTGCGACATCCGCATGGTCTATTCCACCATGGATGCCCTGAAGCTGGCCACCACCCATCCCGACCAGCAGGTGGTGTTCTTCGCCATCGGCTTCGAGACCACCACGCCGCCCACCGCCGTGGCCATTAAACAGGCCCAGGCGCTGGGCCTGACCAACTTCTCAGTGTTCTGCAACCATGTGCTGACGCCGTCGGCCATCACCCAGATTCTCGACAGCCCGGAAGTGCGCGAGTTGGGCACCGTCAAGCTGGACGCCTTCATCGGCCCGGCCCATGTCTCCACCATCATCGGCTCGCGGCCCTACGAATATTTCGCCGAGGAATACCAGCGCCCGGTGGTGATCGCCGGATTCGAGCCGCTGGACGTGATGCAGGCGGTGCGCATGCTGGTGCGCCAGATCAATGACGGCCGCTTCGAGGTGGAAAACGAGTTCTCGCGCGCCGTCACCCGCGACGGCAACGAGAAGGCCAAGTCGCTGGTGGCCGAGATGTTCGAACTGCGCCGGGTGTTCGAATGGCGGGGCCTGGGGATGGTGCCCTATTCCGCCCTGCGCCTGAAGGAGCCCTATGCCGCCTGGGACGCGGAACGGCGCTGGGATGTCCCCCAGGACACGCCCGCCGATAACAAGGCCTGCGAATGCGGCGCCATCCTCAGGGGCGTCAAGAAGCCACTGGACTGCAAGCTGTTCGGCACCGTCTGCACCCCGGAGAACCCCATGGGCTCGTGCATGGTTTCGGCTGAGGGCGCCTGCGCCGCCTACTGGACCTATGGCCGCTTCCGCGACGCCGCCCCCGGCGACGCCGAAGGCCCCGAGCCGGAGAGTGATGAATGACCCTGCCCCGCCGCGCCCATCCCCGCCCGCTGGACATCGCCCATGGCCGTGTCGACCTGACCCATGGCGGCGGCGGCCGCGCCATGGCCCAACTGGTCGAGGAGCTGTTCATCAAAGCCTTCGACAATCCGGCCCTGAACCAGCGCAATGATCAGGCCGCCTTCGACGTTCCGGCGGGCCGCATGGTCATGACCACCGACGGCTATGTCATCAGCCCGCTGTTCTTTCCCGGCGGCGATATCGGTAGCCTTGCCGTGCACGGCACCGTCAACGACGTGGCCATGGCGGGCGCGGTGCCGCTGTCGCTGTCGGCGGGGTTCATCATCGAGGAAGGTTTTCCCCTCGCCGACCTGAAGCGCATCGTCGACTCCATGGCCAGGGCCAGCCGGGAAGCGGGCGTGCCGGTGGTCACCGGCGACACCAAGGTGGTGGAAAAGGGCAAGGGTGACGGCATCTTCATCACCACCGCCGGCATCGGCATGGTGCCGCCCGGCGTCGAGATTTCCGGCGACAAGGCGCAAGCGGGCGACGCCATCCTGATCTCCGGCACCATGGGCGACCACGGCGTGGCGGTGATGAGCCAGCGGGAGTCGCTGGGCTTCGAGACCGATATCCTGTCGGATTCGGCGGCGCTGCACACCATGGTAGCCGAAATGATCAAGACCTCGCCCGGCATCCATGTGCTGCGCGATCCCACAAGAGGCGGTCTGGCCGCCACCTTGAACGAGATCGCCACCCAGTCGGGGATCGGCATGCTGATCGAGGAAAACCTTGTCCCGGTGCGGCCCGAGGTGCGCGGCGCCTGCGAGCTGCTGGGCCTCGACCCGCTTTATGTCGCCAATGAGGGCAAGCTGATCTGCATCTGCGCCGAAGCCGATGCCGAGGTGGTGCTGGCGGTGATGCGTGCCCATCCCCTGGGCGAAAATGCCGCCCGTATCGGCACCTGCCGCGCCGATTCCCACCACTTCGTCCAGATGAAGACCGGCATGGGCGGCATGCGGGTGGTGGACTGGCTGGCGGGCGAACAGTTGCCGAGGATCTGCTGATGTCGCCGTCACCATGCCCCCTCCCCAACCCTCCCCCGGCCAAGCCGGGGGAGGGAGTCGTTAAGAAGGCCCTCCCCCGCGCGAAATCGGGGAAGAGTCCCTCCCCCATCCCCCTCCCCCGCGCGAAGCGTGGGGGAGGGTCGGGGTGGGGGCCTTCACCATGAAAATCCTCCTCCTCGCCCATTCCTTTAATTCGCTGACCCAGCGGCTGTGGGTGGAACTATCCGAGCGCGGCCACGACGTCACCTGCGAGTTCGACGTCAACGATTCCGTCACCATCCAGGCGGTGGAACTGGCCCGGCCCGACCTGATCATCGCCCCCTTCCTCAAGCGCGCCATTCCCGAGACGGTCTGGAAGAACCACCTCTGCCTGGTGGTGCATCCGGGACCCGAGGGCGATGCCGGTCCCGCCGCCCTGGACTGGGCCATCCTGGAGGGCAAGGAGACTTGGGGCGTCACCGTGTTGCAGGCCGAAGCCGAGATGGATGCCGGACCGGTCTGGGCGACGCGGAGCTTCCCCCTGCGCCCCGCTAGCAAGTCCAGCCTCTATCGCAACGAGGTCGCCGACGCGGCGGTTTCGGCCGTTCTGGAAGCCATCGGCAATTTGGCGACCGGACCCAAGGGCCGCCCCAAGGCCGTCACCTGGAAACCGGCCATGAAACAGGCCGACCGCGCCATCGACTGGGCGGTGGACGACACCGCCACGGTGCTGCGCAATATCCGCTCGGCCGATGGCACGCCCGGCGTGCTCGACCGCATCCAGGGGCGCGAGGTCTATCTTCATGACGCCCACGCCGCCGAGGGATTGAGCGGCGAGCCCGGCACCTTGCTGGCGCGGCGCGGCGGCGCGGTGGCGCGGGCCACCCGTGACGGCGCGGTGTGGATCGGGCACTTACGCGCCCGCGAGCCCCATGCCCTGAAGCTGCCCACCGCCCGGGTGGTCGACACTTCCGGCCTGGCCGAGGCGCCGGGCACTCACGACATCTGGTATGACGAGCGCCACGGGGTCGGCTTCCTGCATTTCCCCTTCGTCAACGGCGCCATGAGCACCGAGCAGTGCCAGCGCCTGACCGAGGCCTTCGCGGCGGCGGCCACGCGCCCCACCAAGGTCATCTGCCTGATGGGCGGCCCCGATTTCTGGTCCAACGGCATCCATCTCGGCACTATCGAGGCAGCCGCCAGCCCGGCCGAAGAATCCTGGCGCAACATCAACGCCATGAACGACCTGTGCCGGGCGATCGTCACCTGCACCAGCCATCTGACCATCGCCGCCATGCAAGGCAATGCCGGAGCGGGCGGGGTGTTCATGGCACTCGCTGCCGATCTGGTGCTGGCCCGCGATGGCGTGGTGCTGAACCCCCATTACAAGGGCATGGGCAATCTGTTCGGCTCGGAATACTGGACCTATCTGCTGCCCCGGCGCTGCGGCGAGGATAAGGCGCGCCAGGTGGTGGAGGCCCGCCTGCCCATGGGCACCAATGAGGCGGAACGCCTGGGGCTGATCGACTCCCATTTCGGCGCCAGCGTGGCGGAATTCCGTTCCCTGGTGGAGGCCATGGCCGAAGCCCACGCCGCCGATCCGACCCTGGAGGAACGGCTGCTGGCCAAGCGCCTCGCCCGCGCCGCCGACGAGGCCGCCAAGCCGCTGGACGCCTACCGCGCCGAGGAACTGGAGCATATGAAGCTGAATTTCTACGGCTTCGATCCCAGCTACCACGTGGCGCGCTATAACTTCATCCACAAAGTGCCCAAGAGCCGCACTCCGCTCTATCTGGCGCGGCACCGCCGGAAATAGGCGAAATCAGCGCTTCTTGCGCTTGGCGGCCGCCGGGCGGTCCAGTGCCGCCAGGGTGCGCTCGATCACTGGCCCGCACAGGGCGCGAACATCCATCTCGGTACGGAACCGAGCCGAGTTCTCCGCAGCCAGCTCGCCCCAATTCCCCTCGGTGATGATCGAGCGGCAGACCTCGGGCAAATCCTCCACCGACGCATTGACCATGAACGGCCGATAGGGATTGTCGAAGGGAATCTCCTCGGACACCACCAGGGTGCCGCGCGACAGCATGTCGACGATGCGCAGGCAGGACGCAAAGCGGGGATCGACTTTGCCCTTGCTGTCCTCGGCGGAATGGAAGGTAAGATTGAGGCCGATGCAGGCCCTGTCCTGCAGCGAGGTGGTCAGGCTGGACGACTGCCAGCCCATGGGAAAGCCGTGACCCACCGCCACCACCTTGACCCCGGCGGCGATGATGGAGTGCAGGGTGCGGCCCCGATGCGGCGTCAGCTTGCCGAAGAAGACGGCGGGCAAGTCCCGGGGCGAGCGCCGCGCCTCCAACACACCCTCGCTGCCGACATAGCCCAGGGGAAAGAACTCGGTCACCGCCGCCCGATTGCGATATTCCTTTGCGGTACGCTCCAGCAAGCACCACAGGAAGTCCACTTCCTGCGCCACCGCATTGAACCCGGCGACGCGGTCGGGGATGTAACTGGGATCGGGATGGGTGATGCCGAATCGGCCATAGGGAATGGCGCCGCCGATCATCAATTCCGTGGCGATGACACCGATCTTGACCCCGTGCTGGCGGCGCAGGGCACGGAAGCGTTCGGCAAACCCCGCCCCCTTGGGGAAGTGCTCAAGATAGAGATTGATGGCATCGGGATAGACCTGATCGTGCACCACGCTGACTTCGTGGCCGCATAGGGACAAGGTACGGCGCAGATGATCCAGCACCGGTGCCAGCGACTCGATGGTCTCCATATCATGGTGGTTATGGGTCAGAATATTGAACCACATGGCGGCCCCTTGGCGATCGACTGTCTGCGGCTATGCCGCGCCGATGCAAGATACCCTCATCCACTGCCTTGCGAAAGCGACCTCGGATCCCCCTCAGCCCGGCGGAGAGAGCAGCACCTTCCCGCTCATACCGGCGAAGAGTTCGGGGAAATGGCCGCCGATGGCGCCGGTCACCTTGACCGACTGGCTGATGGGGTCGATGCGGGCGCCAATTCGGACCATCTTGACCGGATAGATCTTGCCGGTCTCGTCGATGGCCACCTGGAAGGCGTGGCCGGGCTTCAACCAGACCAGCCATTTGCTCGGCACCACG
>NZ_LWQT01000052.1 GCF_001650715.1 Paramagnetospirillum marisnigri
ACGAAGGCCTGCGTTTCGCCATCCGTGAGGGTGGCCGGACCGTCGGCGCCGGCGTGGTTGCCAAGATCGTCGAGTAGCTGTATAAGGCGTGGCTTCGGTCTCGCCGGGCCCGAATGCCGGTCCCCTGATCGGGGACCGGTGACGGCTGCAGGAGTGTAGCTCAACTGGTAGAGCACCGGTCTCCAAAACCGGGGGTTGGGGGTTCGAGCCCCTCCACTCCTGCCAAGTCGTTCGGCCTAGCCTCAGGTTGGACGCAAGTTTGACAGTAGAGAATATGGCAAAGACGTCTCCGGCTCTTTTCTTCAAGCAGGTCCGCCAGGAAGTCGCCAAGGTCACTTGGCCCACTCGGCGCGAAACCTCCATCTCCACCGCCATGGTGTTCGTGATGGTGATGCTTTCCGCTGTGTTCTTCCTGGTCGTCGACCAGATTTTCGCTTGGAGCGTTAAGCTCATTTTCGGCCTGGGAGGCTGACGGCAAAATGGCCACCGCCCGCTGGTACGTGATTCACGTCTATTCAGGCTTCGAGAAGAAGGTCGCCCAGTCGATCCGCGAACAGGCGGAACAGAAGGGCATGGCCGAACTGTTCGAGCAGGTTCTGGTTCCCACCGAAGAGGTGGTCGAGGTTCGCCGTGGCGCCAAGGTGAACGCCGAGCGCAAGTTCTTCCCGGGCTATGTCCTGGTGAAGATGGTGCTGACCGACGATACCTGGCATCTGGTCAAGAATACGCCGAAGGTGACCGGCTTCCTGGGCGGCAAGGGCCGCCCCGTGCCGATCACCGAGTCCGAGGCCGAACGGATCATCAAGCAGGTCCAGGAAGGCGTCGAGCGCCCCAAGCCCTCCATCATCTTCGAGGTGGGCGAGCAGGTGCGGGTGTGCGATGGTCCCTTCACCTCGTTCAACGGCCTCGTCGAGGAAGTCGACGAGGAAAAGGCCCGCCTCAAGGTGGCGGTTTCGATCTTCGGGCGGTCCACTCCGGTGGAGCTGGAATACTCGCAGGTCGAGAAAGTTTGAGTTTCGCGTCCCCACGCCGCTCCGCCAGTGCTGGCGGGGCGGCGTGGGGGTGTTTTCGCTTTCCGCATGGGGATGTCTTCATGCGGGTTCGTCGGCGGAAGGCCAGCCATTGGCCGTACCGCCAACTCTGACGACTGACAGAGGATTGTAAGATGGCAAAGAAAATCGTGGGCTACGTCAAGCTCCAGGTCCCGGCCGGCAAGGCCAATCCCTCGCCGCCCATCGGCCCGGCCCTGGGCCAGCGCGGCCTGAACATCATGGAATTCTGCAAGGCCTTCAACGCCCAGACCCAGAGCCTGGAGCCCGGCATGCCGATTCCGGTGGTGATCACCGCCTATTCGGATCGTACCTTCACCTTCGTGACCAAGACCCCTCCGGTGACCTACTTCCTGAAGAAGGCCGCTGGCATCCAGAAGGGCACCACCACCCCCGGCAAGGGCACGGTCGGAGAGGTCACCATGGCTCAGATCCGTGAGATCGCCGAGAAGAAGATGGTCGACCTCAACGCCAATGACGTCGAAGCTGCCAGCAGCATGATCGTCGGTTCCGCCCGTTCCATGGGCCTCAAGGTGGTGGAGTAATCCCATGGCTATCGGAAAGCGCCTCAAGGCGGCCTATGAAGGCATCGACCGCGACAAGTTCTACAACCTGACCGACGCCGTGCAGACCATCAAGTCGCGCGCCGTGGCCAAGTTCGACGAGACCATCGAGATCGCCATGATCCTGGGCGTCGATCCCCGTCACGCCGACCAGATGGTCCGTGGCGTGGTGGAACTGCCCCACGGCACCGGCAAGACCGTGCGCGTCGCCGTGTTCGCCAAGGGCGACAAGGCCGAGGAGGCCCGCAAGGCTGGCGCCGACATCGTCGGCGAGCAGGATCTGTTCGAGATCGTCAACGGCGGCAAGATGGACTTCGACCGCTGCATCGCCACCCCGGACATGATGGGCCTGGTGGGCCGTCTCGGTAAGGTTCTCGGCCCGCGCGGCCTGATGCCGAACCCGAAGCTGGGCACAGTCACCCCCAACGTCGCCGAAGCCGTCCGCGCCGCCAAGGCCGGTCAGGTGCAGTTCCGCGTCGAGAAGGCCGGTATCGTGCATGCGGGCATCGGCAAGGCCTCGTTCTCGGAAGAGAAGCTGGCCGACAACGTCAAGGCGTTCGTCGACGCCATCAACAAGGCCAAGCCCCAGGGCGCCAAGGGCACCTATCTGAAGAAGGTGTCGCTGTCGTCCACCATGGGCCCCGGCCTGAAGCTGGACGTCGCTTCCATCGGCGCCTAAGGGCGTCGCGGGAAGACTGAATTTCCCTCCCCGGTCAAACGGGGAGGGGAGCAGGGCCCTTCCTCTCCAAAAGGGGATGGGTCCGCACCTGTCCGAGACCGTAGGTGCCAAGGAGTGGCGTGCCGCTTCAAGGCTTGATGGGAGCTCCCGCCTACCGAGACAGAGGTAAAAGAACGATTCCGTCCAGCCCCACAAAGGGCCGCGCGGAACACGGCTTGAAGCTTCTGGGACAGGCCACCGGCCCCGAGGGATGGCGTCGTCATCCGATGGGGCCATGGGCAATGGACCGGGGTTTTCGTCGGGGACTGTCCCTGGCGTGGGCTTCGGCTCTATGTTTGGAGACGAAAGTGGACCGGACACAGAAAGCAGATTGGGTCGGGTCGCTGCATGAAAAGCTCGGAGACGTCGGTCTCGTCATCGTCACCCACTACAAGGGTCTGACGGTGGCCGAGATGACCAATCTCCGCGTCAAGATGCGCGCGGCCGGAGCCAGCTTCAAGGTGACCAAGAACCGTCTCACCAAGCTTGCCCTTGCTGGTACCGAGTTCGAGAACCTCGCTGACCTGTTCGTCGGCCCGACCGCCATCGCCGTTTCGCGCGATCCGGTCGCCGCCGCCAAGGTCGCCGCCGAATTCTCCAAGACGAATGACAAGCTGGTGATCCTGGGTGGATCGCTGGGCGGCAATCGTCTGGATGTCGACGGCGTGAAGGCGCTCGCCACCCTGCCGTCGCTCGACGAGCTGCGTGGCCGCCTGATCGGCATGATCTCGACTCCGGCTACCCGGATCGCCGGTGTGCTCCAGGCGCCCGCAGGCCAGTTGGCCCGGGTCCTGAAGGCCAAGGCGGACAAGGACGCTGCGTGAGATTTTTCCCTGCAATACCCAAGCTTCAAGCTTTAGATACTAGGAGTTGTTTAAATGGCTGATCTTGCCAAGCTGGTTGACGATCTGTCGGCCCTGACCGTTCTGGAAGCCGCCGAGCTGTCCAAGATGTTGGAAGAGAAGTGGGGCGTTTCCGCCGCCGCTCCGGTGGCCGTGGCCGCCGTGGCCGCCGGTGCCGCTGCTCCGGCTGCCGAAGAGAAGACCGAGTTCGACGTGATCCTCGCCGATGCCGGCGAGAAGAAGATCAACGTCATTAAGGAAGTCCGCGCCATCACCGGCCTGGGCCTGAAGGAAGCCAAGGATCTGGTGGAAGCCGCTCCGAAGGCCGTCAAGGAAGGCGCGTCCAAGGACGAAGCCGAGAAGATCAAGAAAGTTCTGGAAGAGGCCGGCGCCAAGGTCCAGATCAAGTAAGATCGCCTTTTGGCGTATTGACCAGGGGCCGGGATGCGGATTTCTCGCTTCCCGGCCTTCTGGCGCTTTTATCGGCCCCGCCATTCAGGTGGGGAATTACCACCCGAAAGGGTGGCTGCCTCGATGAGGCATCCCGGTTGCAACCGGGGACGGACGAGGATGCGGGACTTCCCGCAAGATGAGGACGAGGAGCGGCAATGGCTAAATCCTATACGGGTCGCAAGCGTGTGCGCAAAAGCTTCGGGCGGATTCCCACCGTTGCGCCGATGCCGAATCTGATCGAGGTGCAAAAGAGCTCCTACGATCATTTCCTGCAGATGGATGTCGCGCCGGAAAGCCGCGCCAATGTCGGCCTGCAAGAGGTCTTCAAGTCCGTCTTCCCGATCAAGGACTTCTCCGAGCGGGGAACCCTGGAATTCGTCCGCTACGAGCTTGAGCAGCCCAAATATGACGTCGAGGAATGCCAGCAGCGCGGCATGACCTTCGCCGCCCCCCTCAAGGTGACCCTGCGCCTGGTGGTGTGGGACATCGACGAGGATACCGGCTCTCGCTCCATCCGCGACATCAAGGAGCAGGACGTCTATATGGGCGACATGCCCCTGATGACCTCCAATGGCACCTTCGTCATCAACGGCACCGAGCGCGTCATCGTTTCCCAGATGCACCGCTCTCCCGGCGTGTTCTTCGATCACGACAAGGGCAAGACCCATTCCTCGGGCAAGTATCTGTTCGCGGCGCGCGTCATCCCCTATCGCGGTTCGTGGCTGGACTTCGAGTTCGATGCCAAGGACCTGGTCTATGTGCGCATCGACCGTCGCCGCAAGCTGCCGGTGACCACCCTGCTCTACGCCCTGGACGGTGCCGTCACCGCCGCTCTCCGCAAGACCCGCGCCGCCGATGGCCGCGGCCTGGAGCAGTCCGAGATTCGCGGCATGACCTCGGAAGAGATTCTGTCCTATTTCTACGGCAAGGTCACCTATACCCGTGGCCCCAAGGGGTGGAAGACCCCGTTCGATACCGACCGCATGAAGGGCGTCAAGCTGGTCTATGACCTGATCGACGCCAAGACCGGCGAGAAGGTGGCCGATGCCGGCACCAAGATGACGCCGCGCCTGGGCAAGAAGCTGAAGGAAGCCGGTCTGACCGACATCCTGGTGGCGCCCGAGGACATGATCGGCCAGTACGTGGCCGAGGACATCATCAACGAGCTGACCGGCGAAATCTTCACCGAGGCCGGTGACGAGCTGACCAATGCCCTGGTGGCCGAGCTGGAGAAGGCGGGCATCACCGAATTGCCGGTGCTGGCCATCGACCATATCAATGTCGGCCCCTATATGCGCAACACCCTGGCGGTGGACAAGAATTCGTCCCGCGAGGAAGCGCTGATCGACATCTATCGCGTCATGCGTCCGGGCGAGCCCCCGACCCTGGAAACCGCCGAGGCTCTGTTCAACGGCCTGTTCTTCGACAGCGAGCGCTATGACCTGTCGGCCGTGGGCCGGGTCAAGATGAACTCGCGCCTCAACACCCCCGAGGTTGCCGACACCGTGCGCGTTCTGCGCAAGGAAGACATCCTGGGCGTGATCAAGGTGCTGGTCGAGCTCAAGGACGGCAAGGGCGAGATCGACGACATCGACCATCTGGGCAACCGCCGCGTCCGCTCGGTGGGCGAGCTGATGGAAAACCAGTACCGTGTCGGCCTGCTGCGCATGGAGCGCGCCATCCGCGAGCGCATGTCCAGCGTGGACATCGACTCGGTGATGCCGCACGACCTGATCAACGCCAAGCCTGCGGCCGCGGCCGTGCGCGAGTTCTTCGGCAGCTCGCAGCTGTCGCAGTTCATGGACCAGACCAACCCGCTGTCGGAAATCACCCACAAGCGGCGTCTGTCGGCCCTCGGGCCGGGCGGTCTGACCCGTGAGCGCGCCGGTTTCGAGGTGCGCGACGTGCACCCGACCCATTACGGCCGCATCTGCCCGATCGAGACCCCCGAAGGTCCGAATATCGGTCTGATCAACTCGCTGGCCACCTATGCCCGCGTCAACCAGTACGGCTTCATCGAGGCGCCCTACCGCAAGGTCAAGGACGGCGTGGTCAGCTCGGACGTGGTCTATCTCTCCGCCATGGAGGAAGGCCGCTACACCGTCGCCCAGGCCAATTCCGAACTGGATGCCGAGGGCCGCTTCGTCCATGACCTGGTCTCCTGCCGTCAGGCCGGTGAGTTCGTCATGGTGGCCCCCAGCGAAATCAACATGATCGACGTGTCGCCGAAGCAGTTGGTCTCGGTGGCCGCCGCCCTGATTCCGTTTCTGGAAAACGACGACGCCAACCGCGCCCTGATGGGCTCGAACATGCAGCGTCAGGCCGTGCCGCTGATCCGCGCCGAAGCCCCCCTGGTGGGCACCGGCATGGAGCAGGCGGTGGCGCGTGACTCCGGCGCCGCCATCACCGCCAAGCGGACCGGCGTGGTCGATCAGGTGGACGCCACCCGTATCGTCATCCGCGCCACCGAGGAAACCCAGGCCTCGGCCTCGGGCGTCGACATCTACAACCTGCTGAAGTTCCAGCGCTCCAACCAGAACACCTGCATCACCCAGCGTCCGCTGGTGAAGGTGGGCGATCTGATCAAGAAGGGCGACATCATCGCCGATGGTCCCTCGACCCAGTTGGGCGAACTGGCCCTGGGCCGCAACGTGCTGGTCGCGTTCATGCCCTGGAACGGCTACAACTTCGAGGACTCCATCCTGATCTCCGAACGCATCGTCCGCGACGACGTGTTCACCTCGATCCATATCGAGGAATTCGAGGTCATGGCCCGCGATACCAAGCTGGGCCAGGAAGAAATCACCCGCGACATCCCCAATGTGGGTGAAGAGGCCCTGAAGAACCTGGACGAGGCCGGCATCGTCTATATCGGCGCCGAGGTCAAGCCGGGCGACATCCTGGTGGGCAAGGTCACCCCCAAGGGTGAATCGCCCATGACCCCGGAAGAGAAGCTGCTGCGCGCCATCTTCGGCGAGAAGGCCTCGGATGTGCGTGACACCTCGCTGCGTCTGCCGCCGGGCGTGTCGGGCACCATCGTCGAGGTGCGGGTGTTCTCGCGTCGCGGCGTCGAGAAGGACGAGCGCGCGCTGGCCATCGAGCGGGCGGAAATCGAGCGTCTGGCCAAGGACCGCGACGACGAACGCCACATCCTGGAACGCTCGTTCTTCGCCCGTCTGAAGGCCCTGCTGCTGGGCAAGAAGGTCGTGTCCGGACCCAAGGGCCTCAAGGCCGGGACCGTGCTGGCCGACGCCAACATGGACGAACTGCACCCCAGCGCCTGGCGCAACATCGCCATCGACGACGATGCCGTCATGGCCGATGCCGAGGCGCTGAAGCGCGCCTTCGACGCCCAGGTGGACAAGCTGCAGGAGCGGTTCGAGAACAAGGTCGAGAAGCTGCAGCGCGGCGACGAACTGCCGCCCGGCGTGATGAAGATGGTCAAGGTGTTCGTGGCGGTGAAGCGCAAGCTGCAGCCCGGCGACAAGATGGCCGGTCGTCACGGCAACAAGGGCGTCATCTCGCGCATCGTTCCGCTGGAAGACATGCCTTATCTGGAAGACGGTCAGCAGGTGGACATCGTGCTGAACCCGCTGGGCGTGCCGTCGCGCATGAATGTGGGGCAGATCCTTGAAACCCATCTGGGTTGGGCCTGCGCCGGATTGGGCCAGCAGATCGGCGGCATGTTGGACCAGTACAAGCGCAACACCGCCACCCTGGACGACCTTCGGGCCAAGCTGAAATTCGTCTATGGCGACGAGACCTATGCCGAGGACATTTCGGAACTGTCCGACGACGAGGTCATCGAGCTGGCCACCAACCTGAACCACGGCGTGCCCATCGCGACGCCGGTGTTCGACGGTGCCCGCGAGAGCGATATCGTCGAGATGCTGACCAAGGCCAACCGGTCTTCGTCGGGTCAGGTCACCCTGGTGGACGGCCGGACCGGCGAGCCCTTCGACCGCAAGGTCACCGTGGGCTACATCTACATGCTGAAGCTGCACCATCTGGTGGACGACAAGATCCACGCCCGTTCCATCGGCCCGTATTCGCTGGTCACCCAGCAGCCGCTGGGCGGCAAGGCCCAGTTCGGCGGCCAGCGCTTCGGTGAAATGGAAGTGTGGGCGCTGGAAGCCTACGGCGCAGCCTATACGCTGCAGGAGATGCTGACGGTCAAGTCGGACGACGTTTCCGGCCGCACCAAGGTCTACGAGGCCATCGTGCGCGGCGACGACACCTTCGAGGCAGGCATCCCCGAGTCGTTCAACGTGTTGGTCAAGGAACTGCGGTCCCTCGGCCTCAATGTCGAGCTGACTTCGCGCGACTTCTAAGGATACGGACCCGGCGCGGGGGGATTTCACGCCCCCCGCCGCACCCGCAAGGTCTCACGGGAGTATGACATGAACGAACTTATGAAGATCTTTGGTCAGGCGAGCGGCACCCAGGCCTTCGACCAGATCCGTATCTCCATCGCCAGCCCCGAGCGTATCCGCTCGTGGTCCTTCGGCGAGATCAAGAAGCCCGAGACCATCAACTACCGGACTTTCAAGCCGGAGCGCGACGGCCTGTTCTGCGCCCGCATCTTCGGTCCGATCAAGGACTACGAGTGCTTGTGCGGCAAGTACAAGCGCATGAAGTATCGCGGCATCATCTGCGAGAAGTGCGGCGTCGAGGTCACCCTGGCCAAGGTCCGGCGCGAGCGCATGGGCCATATCGAGCTGGCCTCGCCCGTCGCCCATATCTGGTTCCTGAAGTCGCTGCCTTCGCGCATCGGCCTGCTGTGCGACATGACCCTGAAGGACCTGGAGCGGATTCTCTATTTCGAGAATTACGTGGTGGTCGAACCCGGTCTGACCCCGCTGAAGCTGCGCGAACTGCTGACTGAAGAGCAGTATATGCGCGCCGTGGACGAATACGGCGAGGATGCCTTCACCGCCAAGATCGGCGCCGAGGCCATCCGCGACATGCTGTCGGTGATCGACCTGGAGACCGAGAAGGCCCAGCTCAAGATCGACCTCAAGGAAACCACCTCGGAAGCCAAGCGCAAGAAGCTGGTCAAGCGCCTGAAGCTGGTGGAAGCCTTCATGGAATCCGGCTCGCGCCCGGAATGGATGATCCTGGAAGTAATTCCGGTGATTCCGCCGGAACTGCGTCCGCTGGTGCCCCTGGATGGTGGCCGCTTCGCCACCTCCGACCTCAACGACCTCTATCGTCGCGTCATCAACCGTAACAACCGTCTGAAGCGCCTCATCGAGCTGCGCGCCCCCGAGATCATCGTGCGCAACGAGAAGCGCATGCTGCAGGAGGCGGTGGACGCCCTGTTCGACAACGGCCGTCGTGGCCGCGCCATCACCGGCGCCAACAAGCGTCCGCTGAAGTCGCTGTCCGACATGCTGAAGGGCAAGCAGGGCCGCTTCCGTCAGAACCTGCTGGGCAAGCGCGTCGACTACTCCGGCCGTTCGGTCATCGTGGTCGGCCCCGAGCTGAAGCTGCACCAGTGCGGCCTGCCCAAGAAGATGGCGCTGGAGCTGTTCAAGCCCTTCGTCTATTCGAAGCTCGAACTCTACGGCATGGCCACCACCATCAAGGCCGCCAAGCGCATGGTGGAAAAGGAACGTCCCGAGGTGTGGGACATCCTGGAAGAGGTCATCCGCGAGCATCCGGTGATGCTGAACCGCGCGCCGACCCTGCACCGCCTCGGCATCCAGGCCTTTGAGCCCGTGCTGATCGAGGGCAAGGCCATCCAGCTGCATCCGCTGGTCTGCACCGCCTTCAACGCCGACTTCGACGGCGACCAGATGGCCGTGCACGTTCCGCTGTCGCTGGAAGCGCAGCTGGAAGCCCGCGTGCTGATGATGTCCACCAACAACATCCTGTCGCCCGCCAACGGCAAGCCGATCATCGTGCCGTCGCAGGATATCGTGCTGGGTATCTACTACATCACCATGGAACGGGACGAAATGCCCGGCCAGAGCCTGCGGATCCGCTCGCTGGACGAGCTCAAGGGTGCCATCGCCAACAATTCGGTGCTGTTCTATTGCCCGACCGATCCGGCCGCCAAGATCGACACCAATGATCTGGACGCTCTGCTGGGCCGCATCGCCCGGCGCGAGGTCTCGGCCCATCGCCGCGTCAACCTCCCCAACAAGGAGGCGTTGGAGGCCGGTCTGAAGAGCGGCGCGCTGCGCCTGTTCAACATCGAGAAGCCTGGCACCGCCCTGGTGTTCCCCAATGCCGACGATGCCGACAAGGCCATCAAGGCGGGCAAGGCGCTGCTGTTCAAGGTGCCGGTGTTCGTCAACATGGCGGAGATCGAGGAAGCGCTGGCCGAAAAGACCATCACGCTGCACCAGAAGATCAAGGCGCGCTTCAACACCGTCGATTCCGAGGGCACCCCGGTCACCCAGATCGTGGACACCACCCCCGGCCGCATGATGCTGTCGGTGATCCTGCCCAAGCACAAGAACGTGCCGTTCTCGCTGATCAACCGGCTGTTGACCAAGAAGGAAATCCAGAACGTCATCGACGTGGTCTATCGCCATTGCGGCCAGAAAGAGACCGTGATTTTCGCCGACCGCGTCATGGGCCTGGGCTATTCCAACGCCTTCAAGGCGGGCATCTCCTTCGGCAAGGACGACCTGGTCATCCCGCCGGAAAAGGAAAGCCTGGTGGGCGAGACCGAGGAAAAGGCCAAGGAATACGAGCAGCAGTACCAGGACGGCCTGATCACCCAGGGCGAGAAGTACAACAAGGTGGTCGACGCCTGGTCCAAGTGCACCGACGACGTCGCCGACGCCATGATGAAGCAGATCTCGTCGCTGCTGCCGGGCAAGCCCATCAACTCCATCTACATGATGGCCCATTCCGGCGCGCGAGGCTCCGCCGCCCAGATGAAGCAGCTGGCCGGCATGCGCGGCCTGATGGCCAAGCCCTCGGGCGAAATCATCGAGACGCCGATCATCTCGAACTTCAAGGAAGGCCTGACCGTGCTGGAGTACTTCAACTCCACCCACGGCGCCCGTAAGGGTCTGGCCGATACCGCGCTGAAGACCGCCAACTCGGGTTACCTGACCCGTCGTCTGGTGGACGTGGCCCAGGACGCTATCATCTACGAGGAAGATTGCGGCACCACCAACGGCCTGACCGTGTCGCCGGTGATCGAGGGCGGCGAGGTCATCGCTTCGCTGGCCGAACGTATCCTGGGCCGCTCGGCGGCGCGCGACATCGTCAACCCGGCCACCGGCGAGGTCCTCGTCAAGGCGGCGCAGATGATCCAGGAGTCGGAGGTCGAGGCCATCGACGCCGCCGGCATCGAGACCGTGGTCATCCGGTCGGTGCTGACCTGCGACTCGGAAGAGGGCGTTTGCGGCACCTGCTACGGCCGTGACCTGGCCCGCGGCACCCGCGTCAATGTGGGCGAGGCGGTGGGCGTCATCGCGGCGCAGTCCATCGGCGAGCCGGGCACCCAGCTCACCATGCGGACCTTCCACATCGGCGGCGCCGCCCAGCGCGGTGCCGAGCAGTCGTCCATCGAGGCTTCCATCGACTCCACCGTCCAGGTGATCAACCGGAACCTGGTGGTGAACTCCTCGGGCGCCTCCATCGTCATGAGCCGTAACTGCGAAGTGGCCCTGCTGGACCACAACAACCGCGAGCGTGCCCGTCACCGCGTTCCCTACGGCGCCAAGCTGCTGGTGGACGAGGCCCAGAAGGTCACCCGCGGCACCAAGCTGGCCGAATGGGACCCCTACACCCTGCCCATCATCACCGAGCGCTCGGGCGTGGCCCATTACGTGGATCTGACCGAAGGTCTGTCCATGCGCGAGGTCATGGACGAAGCCACCGGCATCACCAGCAAGGTGGTGATCGACTGGAAGCAGCAGCCCAGGGGCTCGGAACTGCGTCCGCGCATTACGCTCCGTGACGAGAAGGGCGAGGAAGTGTTGCTCGCCAACGGCCTGGAAGCCCGCTACTTCATGAGCGTGGACGCCATCCTGTCGGTGGAGAACAACACCAAGGTCAATGCCGGTGACGTGCTGGCCCGCATCCCGCGCGAATCGTCCAAGACCCGCGACATCACCGGCGGTCTGCCGCGTGTGGCGGAACTGTTCGAGGCGCGCAAGCCCAAGGACCACGCCATCATCTCCGACATCGACGGCCGCGTCGAATTCGGCAAGGACTACAAGTCCAAGCGCCGGATCATGGTGGTCCCCGAGGACGGCGATCCGGTGGAATACCTGATCCCCAAGGGCAAGCATATCAGCGTGCAGGAAGGCGACTATGTCCGCCGTGGCGATCCGCTGATGGACGGCAATCCGGTGCCGCACGACATCCTGAAGGTCCTGGGCGTGGAAGCCCTGGCCCAGTATCTCATCAACGAGATCCAGGAGGTCTATCGTCTGCAGGGCGTGAAGATCAACGACAAGCACATCGAGGTGATCGTTCGCCAGATGCTGCAGAAGGTCGAGATCACCGATCCCGGCGACACCACCCTTCTGGTGGGCGAGCAGGTGGACCGCGTCGAGTTCGATATCGAGAACTCGAAGGCCATCCGCGAGCAGGGCCGCCCCGCCTCGGGCACTCCGGTGCTCCAGGGCATCACCAAGGCGTCGTTGCAGACCCACTCCTTCATCTCGGCGGCCTCGTTCCAGGAGACCACCCGCGTGCTGACCGAAGCCGCCGTGTCCGGCAAGGTCGACAGCCTGCAGGGGCTGAAGGAAAACGTCATCGTTGGTCGTCTGATCCCCGCCGGTACCGGCGCGGTGATGAACCGCCTGCGGGCCATTGCCGCCAAGCGCGACAAGGACATGCAGGAAGTGGACGGTGGTGCCCAGGTCCCGGCGATCCCCGGTGCCGAAAGTGCTCCGCCCGCCGCCGAATAGGCCGGTTGGCGTCCGTCATACCCCCGCCGGGCAACCGGCGGGGGTTTTTTCTGCCCGGTCATGCGTTTGGTTTTCCCTGGCCTTGCGTCTTCCCGACGCGACGAGGCGGGGTTCGCCTGCTATATTGAAGGGCAGGGATCGGGCGCCCACGGAAGGATCAAGCCATGGCTGCGATTGTCATCGGCGGTGGGCCTGCGGGGTTGATGGCGGCGGAAGTGCTTGCCGAACGGGGGCTTCCCGTGGCGGTGTTCGATGCCATGCCGTCGCCGGGCCGCAAGTTCCTGCTGGCGGGCAAGGGTGGCCTCAACCTCACCCATTCCGAGGCCCTGGGCAGTTTCATCCCCCGCTATGGCGCCCGGGCGGGCCTGTTCCAATCCCTGCTGGGTGAGTTCGGCCCCGTCGACCTGCGCAACTGGGCCAAGGAGCTGGGCATCGACACCTTCGTCGGTTCGTCCGGTCGGGTGTTCCCATCGGAGATGAAAGCGGCGCCCCTGCTGCGGGCCTGGATCAAGCGCCTGCGGGAGTTTGGGGTGGAGTTCAATGTCCGTCATCGCTGGCTGGGGTGGAGCGATGACGGGCGGTTGCGGTTTCGCACCCCCAAGGGGGAGGTGACGGCGACTGCGGAGGTGGTGGTCTTGGCCCTGGGAGGGTCGTCTTGGCCCCATCTGGGCTCCGATGGTTCGTGGGAAAGTATCCTGGCCGCCCATGGGGTGGATGTCGCCCCCATGCTTCCCGCCAATTGCGGTTTCGACCTGGACTGGAGCCCTCGCTTCGTCGAGCGCTTCGCGGGCTGCCGATTGCCGACCGTGGAACTGTCCTTTGACGGCCGCACCCAGCGCGGCGAGATCACCATCAGTGCCAACGGCATCGAGGGAGGCTGCGTCTATGCCCTGTCGGCCAGCCTGCGCGATGCCATCGCCACCAACGGCATCGCCCTGCCGACCCTGGACCTGATGCCGGACTGGAGCGAGGAGCGTCTGCTGGACGCCATTTCGCGTCCCCGGGGATCTCGCTCGCTTTCCACCCATTTGCGCAAGGTGACCGGGTTGGATCCCGTGGCGGTGGGGCTGCTGCGCGAACTGCTGCGCAAGGAGGATATGGACCATCCCCTGCGCCTGGCATCGGAAATCAAGGCACTGCCGCTGCCCCTCATGCGTCCCCGTCCCGTGGCCGAGGCCATTTCCACGGCCGGCGGCGTGAAATTCGAGGATCTGGACCATAACCTCATGATCAAGGGCATGCCGGGCGTGTTCGTGGCCGGGGAGATGCTGGATTGGGAGGCCCCGACCGGTGGCTATCTGCTGACCGGATGTTTCGCCACCGGACGGCGGGCCGGGCTGGGAGCGGCCAGCACCATGATGGCGAAGAGGGACTGATCCCATGATCATGGTTCTTTCGGGATGGGCCGGGTCAGGCTATTCTCGCCTCACGACATGATACGGAATTCATAATGGCGCGACCGTTTCCGGTCACTTCCGAGGCACTTGGCTCGGCCTCCTTCCCCAGGAGGGCGGTGATTGTCCTGTTCGTGGCCTTTGGCCTGGGCTGGGGTGTGCTGCCGTCGCTGGTCAGCACCACCTTGCATCGCGACACCATTCAGATCCTTTACTGGGGTCAGGAATGGGAATTGGGCTATTTCAAGCATCCTCCCTTGATCAGTTGGCTGAACGAGCCGCTGTTCCTGCTGTTTGGCCCGCTGGACGTGGTCTATTACCTGGAAAGCGTGGCCCTGACCCTGCTGGCCTTCTGGGTGGTTTATCGCTTCGCGCTTCGCTATGTGTCGCCGCTGCGCTCGGCGATGGCGGTGGCGGCCCTGACGGTGATGGGCTATTTCAGCTATGTGATCCCGGCGCTGAATCACAATGTCTTGCTGCTTCTGCCGTGGTGCCTGTCCATCGTCTTTGGCTACGAGGCCCTGGAGGAACGGCGCAAGGCCGCCTGGCCCGCCTTGGGGCTGGCGCTCGGCATCGGCATCTTGACGAAATACACCATCTTGCTGTTGCCCCTGGTCTTCCTGGGCCATGTCCTCGGCCACCGCAAGCACTGGCCGCTGCTCCGCGATCCCTGGGTCTGGCTGGGGGTCGGACTGTGCCTGCTGGTGGCGTCGCCCCATCTGGGGTGGTTGGTGGACAGCGAGTTCGCGCCGCTGACCTATCTGGCCGATAGCGCGGGACTGGACAGCCGAGGCTTTGCCGAGCGCCATCTGCTGACGCCGCTGACGAATCTGGCCATGATGGTCGGCATGTGTGGCTCGCTGCTGCTGTTGATGGTGGGGGCTTTGGGGTTGCCCCGGCTGCAGGGACGGCCCGCTTCCAGCGCCGAGCACTATCTGATGGCGGTGAGTTTTGGACCGGCGGTGGCGGTGGTGGTGCTGTCGGCCATCTCCGGCGGCGAGATGCGGGTGGAGTGGGCGACCACCTTCTTCGCGACCCTTCCCATTGTGTTGCTCCGCTATCTCTATGCCGCGCCCGATGGGCCTCGGCTGCGCCGGTTCATGGTCTGGGTGGCGGGGCTGAATGCCGCCATGATGACCACCTTCGTGCTGATCTTCGGCGGTTGGATCAATCAGGTGCCGGAAGGCGAGTGGTCGCGGTTTCCCGATCGGGCGGTGGCGGCGGCAATCTCGGAAAGCTGGGCCAAGGTCTGCCCCGGGCCGGTGCCGGTGATCGTCTCCGATTCGTGGCTGGCGGGAACGGCTTCCTACCGGTTGCCCGGGCGTCCCCGGGTTTATACCGAGGCCGACTCCTTCATGGCGCCGTGGCTATCGGATGAAGACGTCCAGGATAGCGGTGGTGTCGTGGTCTGGAACATGGATAACCCCACCCAATTCCGCGAATTGGATCACCAGGAGGAAATCGGCCAGGCTGGTCGTATTGGCTGGTTTCCCGGACTGGAAGAGATGGGGCGTCGCTTCGGGCCGCTTTTGGGTCTTGCGGACGCCACCTTCCCTTATCCGCCACCGGTGACACTGCCGCCGCTGCGGCTGGGATTCGCGGTGATTCCGCCTGCCAAGCCCTGCCGCTGAAGTTTCAGCCGGTCAGTCGGGCACCGTCCGGGGCGAACTCCATGACGGTCAGTTCATCGTCCATCACGATTTCCGCCCGCTTCAGCATTCCATTGGGGTGATAGTCGTAGCGATGCGACAATTGGATATCGCCATAGACCATCTTGTCGCACCCCACCAACCGCTCCTCAGGATCGAAATAGGCCCGCATGAAGGTATTGCGGTGGCCGAGATCGGAGTCCTCCAGGGGGCTGACCAGCTTCAAGGGCAGCTTTACCCCGGAATAGGACAGGAAATGGCGAAGAACGGTTCCTGCGGGTTGTGACATATCCAACTTACCGACGTGAGGGGGCCGAGACCATGGGCGTGGGCGCCCGCGAGGCACGGGCGGGACCGGCAGGGCCAACGGGACCGGGTTTGGCTAGAACCTTGGGGGCGGGTGGCGCGGCGGCGGGAGCGGGGACCGCCGTCGCCGTCTTGACCGCGTTCTGGGCGGGCAGGCCGCTGTTCAGATCGATAGCGAAGGCGATGGCACGCTCGCAAGCCTGCCGCAGGCCGGGCAGCGAGCGGGGCCAAGGACGGCAGCTCTCCAGGTGCTTGGCCAGCTTCTGGATCGCCCAGATGGCGCCGGTGGCGCCGAATCCCTGACGGAAGGCCTTTTCCCCCATGCGCGACAGGGCGGTGAACAGGAAGACTGCGGTCAGCTTCAACTCGTAATTCCAGGCCGGCTGCAAGATTTGAAAAATGCGCAAGTCCATGGTGCCGATCAGCGCCGCCGCCCGGCGGCCACCATTCTCGGCCAGGTCAGGGAAGATGGCGTCCAGACCCAACTTGACGAAGGCGTCCTTCAGGACGTGGGGGTCCACATTGCCGTCCGGCCCGACCAGCCGTTTGGCATCGTCCAGCACCAGCGGCAGACGGCCGTCGATGCTGACGCCTTCCTCCGCCAGGATCTTCAACTGGGCTGGTTCGCGGAAGTCCAGCACCCGGGCGCCCAGCCGGGTGACGGTGGGCAGGTCGATGGGGGCGTAATGGGGGATCAGCGGCACCTGCCACTCATAGAGCAGGTTGGAGCGGTAGGCCCCGTACAACTCGTCGGCGGGGGCGGGGGGCTGGATCACCGGGGCTGGCGGCGGCGGTGCTTTCTTCAGCTTCAGGCGGATGGCGGTCTGTTGCAGCACGCCCCGCGACTCGGCCCTGGGGGCCTGGACCACGGGCGGCAATGACGGCAGGCTTGCCCGGAAATAGCGCTTGGCCGAGGCCCGCACCACCAGCCGCACCACGTCATCCACCGAACGGCCGCACCACAGTTCATCCTGGTCCGATGTGGGCGGACGCTTGTCGGGGCGCATCACCACCCGCTTGAACAGGTCGGGCTGCGAGCGGAAGACCTGGAAACACTCGTGCAGCAGCTCGGGAGTATTCAGGACATGGTCATAGACCAGATGCGGCGGCACGTCCGACAACATCGAGACATTGGCGCGGAGAATGTCCGAAACCTGAGTCCGCAACGCGGCGCGAATGGCATCGAGATGATTTTGCGACGGCTGTGCGTCGACCGCGAGATTGAAACTCTTCACCTTGCCCCCCAAGATGCAGTGACATCACGCCCGCTATTCCCAGGGATAGGTTTGCATTTTTTTGTGACGGATATCAATAAAATGTTAACTTTCGGCGCCTCCGGGATGAAGATTTTTTGACATCGGTCAATTTATCGGTTGGGAGTCGAATCTCGAATTTCAGCGGGCAGCAGACGCAGCGCGCTGATTCCGACCAGGATGATCAGTCCGGCCACGGCCATGCCGCCCAGGCCCAGCACCACTTCCGGCAGGGTGGGGGTATAGGCGTGGATGCGACCATCGGCGAAGCTTGAGCTGACTTCCATGCCGGGGAACAGGTCCAGCGGCCAGGCCTGGCCGCCGATGATCAGGACATAGACCTGGGCCATGCCGCCCAGGACCACCAGAAGGGAGGCCATGGTGGCGCGCTTGCGCACCGAATGACGGCAGCCGCCGAAGGCCATCACCAGCGGCAACACGCCGCCCAATCCCACCTGGACGCCCCAGAACAGCAGGGTGTGGATGGTGCCGCCCGCCAGGATGAAGGCCTCCACCCCGCCGCGCCCGGCGAAATAGAGTTGGGTCAGGTGATGCAGGGCAACGAAATAGAGATTGGCGGCGACGAACAGCCCCAGCAGCCGCACCATGCGGCCCAGCAGGGCCTCGTCCAGCGGCCGCCTTGTGGTCTTGGCGGCATAGAGCAGCACCAGGATGAAGGCGGCCAGGCCAAAGGCGAAGGACATGGCGATGAACAGCGGCGCCATCACGGCGGCGCCATAGGCCTCGCGCGCCACCAGGAAGCCGAAGATGCAGCCGGTGCCGGTGGTCAGCACCAGCCGCCAGAGGAAGGCGGCCAGGGCGGCGGGCTTGTAGAAGCGCTTCAGGCGCCAGTCCATCATGGTCCACAGATAAGCGGCGACCACGGCGAAGAAGCCGGAATACAGCACCACGTTCCAGGTGAAGATGGATTTGAGGTTGAAATGGGTCATGGCCACGATCAGGCGGTCGGGCCGCCCCAGGTCGAGCACCAGCACCATCAGCCCCCCGGCCAGCAGGGCCATGGCCACCAGACCGGACATGCGGGCCAGCGGCTGATAGGCCTCGCGCCCGAATACCGAGCCCATGGAGGCGATGTTCAGCGCCCCCGAGGCGGCGACGATCAGGAAGACGGCGAAGACATGGGGCATGCCCCACACCACCTGATTGGTCATGCCGGTGACCCAGTGGCCCTGATGCTCCATATACCAGACGGCAGCCAGGGCGGCGGCCAGCACCGCGCCCAAGGCCGCCGCCAGCGCCAGCCAGCCTCGGGTATAGGGCCGTACTTCCAGATAGACGGTCTTCGCGGTCATGGCGTCAAATTCCCTGATAGCGCACGCCGGGGTCGAGCCCCAGATCGGCGCGAATCCGCGTTGTGGCCTCGGAGGCGACCCGACGCGCGATCTCGCTGGCGGGATCGTTCAGGTCGCCGAACAGCATGGCGCCCTTGGCCTTGGCGGCGCAGGCCTCGACACAGGCGGGAAGCCGCCCCTCGTCCACCCGATGAACGCAGAGCGTGCAGGATTCCACCGTGCCCTTGCCGCGCGGCAGATGGGGCTGCTGGCCGGTCTGCTCCTCGTGGGCGAAGCTGCGGGCCTTGTAGGGGCAGGCCATCATGCAGTAGCGGCAGCCGATGCAGATATGGCGGTCCACCAGCACGATGCCGTCGGCCCGCTTCATGGAGGCGCCGGTGGGACAGACATCGACGCAGGGCGGCTTGGCGCAATGCTGGCACATCACCGGCAGGGAATGGAGCTTGCCGCCGACCGGGTCCCTGACCTCGATCTTGCGGATATACTGGGCGTCGGTGAGCGGCCGGTCATGGCCGGACAGCCCCATCTCCGCCTTGCAGGCGCTGACGCAGACGGTGCAGTCGGCGGCGCATTTGCGGGTGTCGATCAGCAAGCCCCAGCGATTGGCCGGGCTGGCGGGCGCGCCAGGCGACCGCGCCAGAGCCGGGCCGGTGATCAACACCGCGCCCGAGGCCAGCACCACCTGACGGCGGGAAAGCGCGGTCATCGGGCGGCCTCCTTCACGGCGGGGGTGGTGGCGTGGCATTCGAAGCAGTCGGGCTTGACGGCGGCATAGGCGTGGCAGGACTGGCAGAACTGGCCTTCGGCATTGACCGGCACCGGGCGCCCTTCGGCGGTGGTGGTGGAATGGCAGTCGACGCAGCCCTTCAGCGACGCCTTGGCGCCCCGGATGCCAAGGCGCAGGGTGTCATCGCGCTGGTGCTTCAGCATCTCCATATGGTCGCGGCGCATCACCGAGGGCGATTCGATACAGGTGGTGCCCGCCTTGGCCTTGGGCGGGGCGGGCGGCTCGGCGGCAAGGGCGGGCAGGGTGAGGAGGGCAAGCAGGATGGCAATGATCACCCTCGCCCGCTGGCGGGAGAGGGTGGCGAGCAAAGCGAGCCGGGTGAGGGCCTTCGGACGCATCCAGCCCCCCTCACCCCAACCCTCTCCCCCCCTTGGGGGGCGAGGGGGATCATTTTGCATGCTTCGCATCCCTATTCCCCCAGCCCCATCTGGATATAGCCGGTGGGGCAGACATCGTGGCAGATGTGGCAGCCGATGCATTTGGAATAATCGGTTTCCACATAGCGGCCGGTGGTGCGCTCGGACTTCTTGACCCGCTCCACCGCCCCTTGCGGGCAGAACACCACGCAGTTGTCGCATTCGAAGCACAGGCCGCAGGACATGCAGCGCTTGGCCTCGTCCACCACCGTCTGGTCGGACAGCGGCACCAGCCGTTCCGAGAAATTGCCGATGACCTGATCGGCCTGGATATGGACTTCCTCGCGATGATGGCGCGGCGTGTGGAGGAAGTGGCCCAGGAACAGGTCCTCGTGGGGGATGACCTCGTTGGGGCCGCGATTCTCGAAATTATGCAGCGCGAATTTGGACTTATCGGTGCCGCGCGTCGCCCCGGCGTCATAGGGGGCGGGCGACAGATTGGCCTCGCGCAGCTTGGCCAGCAGGTCGAAATGGTGCACGTCCACCTTGGGCCGCTTGCCCACCTCGCCCTTGTCCAGGAACTCGCCGATCCCGGCGGCGGCCACCCGGCCATGGCCGATGGCGGTGGTCAGCAGATGGGGCCGCACGATATCGCCGCCGACGAAATGCTTGGGCTTGCCCGGCACCCGCATGGTCTTGTCGGCGTTGATGAAGCCCTTGCCGTTGTCGATCTCGGGCAGGTCGGCCAGATCGCCGCTCTGGCCGATGGCCGAGACGATCAGGTCGGCCTCCATCACAAATTCGGTTCCGGCGATGGGGCTGGGCGTCATGCCGTCCATGGTGCACTGGCACAGCTTCAATCCGGTGGCGCGGCCATCGGCACCCTTGATCACCTCCAGCGGCATGATGCCGCCCTTGATGTCGACGCCTTCGCGCTTGGCGTCGTCGATCTCGCGCTGGGCGGCGAACATCTTCTCCACCGGGAACAGCGAGGTCAGGGTGACGTCGGCGCCTTCGCGCGAGGCCGAGGCGGCGACGTCGTGGGCCACCTGGCCCAGGATGACATGGTCGACCCGGTCCTGGTCCGAGACCTGCTTGATATGGCCGAGGCGACGGGCCACCGAGGCCACGTCGATGGAGGTGTCTCCGCCGCCGACCACAATGATGCGGCCGGGGACATGCTGCAGGCGACCCTCGTTGAAGGCCTTCAGGAAGGCGACGCCCGAGACGCAGTTGGCGGTGTCCTTCCAGCCCGGTACCGGCAGGCCGCGGCCGGAATGGGTGCCCACCCCCCAGAAAATGGCGTCGAACTTGTCTTCCAGTTCCGAGACGGTGATGTCGGTGCCGACCCGGCATTTGGTGCGCACCGTGATGCCGAGGTCGATGATACGGTTGATCTCGGCATCCAGCACCTCGCGCGGGGTGCGATAGCCGGGAATGCCGTAGCGGACATAGCCGCCCAGTTCCGCCTTTTCCTCCAGCAAGGTGACCGCGTGACCGGCGCGGCGCAGGTGATAGGCGGCCGAAAGCCCGGCCGGGCCGCCACCGATTACCACCACCTTCTTGCCGGTCTCGGTCCCGGGCTTGGGGAAGCTCAGCTTGTTGGCGATGGCCCAGTCGCCGATGAAGTGCTCCACCGAATTGATGCCCACATGCTCTTCGACCATGTTGCGATTGCAGCCCTGTTCGCAGGGAGCGGGGCAGACACGGCCCATGACGGCGGGGAAGGGGTTGGCCTCGGTCATGCGGCGGAATGCGTATTCTTGCCAGGTGATCCCTTCCGGCGGCTTCTCGACACCGCGCACGATATCCAGCCAGCCGCGGATGTCGTGGCCCGAGGGGCACGAGCCCGAGCACGGCGGCGTGCGCAGCACATAGGTCGGGCACTTATGCGACCAACCGGCCTTGAAGATCTCTTCCTGCCAGGCATTGGGCTTGGAATCGCCGTCCTTGTAGCGGCGATAGTTCCGGCCCTCGGTGGTGGCCTTGGCACTGGACTTGGCAGCCATGGTGTCGCTCTCCCTATCTTTTCATTCCGGCGGATGCCTTTTCCCCTGTCCGTCACCCCCGGACTTGATCCGGGGGTCCATGGATACTCGGATCAAGTCCGGGCATGACGGCGTAAAGGAATGGCTCCGCTCGTTGTCATGTCTTAGTCGTTATCGCCGAGGACGATGGCGTTGCTCACCAGTTGGTGAACGCTGACCACCATTTCCCGGTCATGCCCGAAATAGGGCAGGATCTTGGTGAACTGGGCCTTGCAGATGGCGCACATGGCGGCCATGTGGGTGACGCCTTCGCGCTCGACCACATCCTTCAGGGCCTCCATGCGGGGCGCCGAGCCCTTGACCCGCAGTTCGATCAACTCGTCGGTCAGCAGGCCGCCTCCGCCACCGCAGCAGAAGGTCTTCTCGCAGATGGTGTCGGGATGCATGTCGACGAATTTGGGCACGCTGGCCTGGATCACCGCGCGCGGAATGGTGAACTGGCCGCCGGGCTTGTCGCCCATGCGGGCGCCGCGCGCCACATTGCAGGAATCATGGACGGTCAGCACCATGCCGTCATTGCCGGACTTGTCGAGCTTGATGCCCTTGCGGCTGATCAGGTCGTTGGTGAATTCCAGGATATGCTGCGGCACCGGATAGCGGGGGTCGAGGAAGTCCCAGGGACCGGCCAGGGTGTTGAGGAAGGAATAGGCGACGCGCCAGGCATGGCCGCATTCGCCGAAGATGATGCGCTTGACGCCCAGTTCCTGGGCGGCCTCGCGGATGCGCAGGCTGATCTTGCGCATCTGCTCGTAATTGCCGATGAACATGCCGAAATTGCCGGCTTCCGAGGCCTTGGTGGAGAGTGTCCACGACACTCCCGCCGCGTGGAACACCTTGGCATAGCCGATCAGGCCCAGGATGTGAGGCTCGGCGAAGAAATCGGCCGAGGGGGTGACCAGCAGCACCTCGGCGCCCTGGACATCTACCGGCAGCTTCACCGCCACGCCGGTATCGGCCTCGATATCCTCTTCCAGCCCCTCAAGTGTATCGAGCAGGGCGGGGGCGGGCAGGCCGAGATTGTTGCCGATCTTGTGAACCTTGCCGATGATCTCGTTGCAGTATTTCTGGCCCTGGCCGATGCGGTCCATGATGTCGCGCGCCGCCATGGAAATCTCGGCGGTGTCGATGCCGTAGGGGCAGAAGACCGAGCAGCGGCGGCATTGCGAGCACTGGTGGAAATAGTTGTACCACTCGTCCAGCACGTCCTTGGTCAGGTCGCGGGCGCCCACCAGGCTAGGCGCGATCTTGCCCATGGGGGTGAAATAGCGGCGATAGACCGAGCGGAAGAGGTCCTGGCGCGCCACCGGCATGTTCTTGGGGTCGGCGGTGCCGAGGAAGTAGTGGCACTTGTCGGTGCAGGCGCCGCATTTGACGCAGATGTCCATGAACACCTGCAGCGAGCGGTATTTGGACAGCAGTTCGCCCATATGGCCGATGGCCTTGGCCTCCCAGCCGTCTTCCAGCACGCCGGGGAAGCCCAGCGGCTCCTGATGGGCGGCGGCGGCCACATAGGGCTTGGATTCGGCCATGGCGCCGGGCTTGAGGGCCGGAATCCGACGCTCGTCCACATTGCCGAGTTCGGGGGTGTCGAAGGGGGCGGCCATATCAGTTCCCCTTGCCTTCCAGCCGGGCGGCCCAGTCGCACAGATGGCGGTGCTCGCGCGGCGTGTCGGTCTGGTTGCGGGTGGGGCTGAAGAACAGGCCCGGCGCATGCAGCAGCTTGGAGAACGGGAAGACGATCATCAGGGCCGCCACCAGCAGCAGATGCGCCATCAGCAGCGGGTCGTCGGGCAGGGGGCGAAGCTGGAACGACAGCAGGCCGGTGAAGAAGGCCTTCACCATCACCACGTCGGTATGGATGTGCTTGGTCATGAACATGCCGGTCACGGTGATGCCCAGCAGCAGCGCCAGCATCAGGATGTCCGACGGGCCGGTGATGTAGCGGATGCGCTCGATCACCAGACGGCGGCCCAGCAGGCAGAGCAGCCCCACCAGCATGGCCAGCCCGGCGGGAATGGCCAGCGGCTGCACCAGCGCCACCAGCGGCCCGATCTCGCCCTGGATATAGCGGCCGTGGCGGATCAGGACCACGGCGAGGCCGAAATGGAACAGGATGGCGAAGATCCACAGCGGCTTGTTGCCCTTGAACAGGCTTTCGAACACCACCGCCTCGCGGGCCAGCCGAAAGGCGACACCACCCTTGGTCAATGGGGCCGGGGTGGTGGGAATCTTCAGGGGCGCCGGGGTGCGGGCGTATTGGGCGATCTTGACGCCCAGTCCGACGACCAGGATCAGCGCGGCCGCGTAGAAGATTATGGCGAACAGAATCGACACGACGACACCCTTCCCCGTCACCCCCGGGCCTGGCCCGGGGGTCCATGGATGGCCGGGTCAAGCCCGGCCATGACGATTCACCGCGAAACGATCACACGCAGCCGGTGGGCTTGGGCAGACCGGCGATCTTGCAGGCCTGCTTGCCCGGACCATAGGGGAACAACTCGTAGAGATACTTGTTGTTGCCCTTTTCCGGACCCATCTTCTTGGCGATGGCCTTGGTCAGGACGCGCACCGCCGGGGCGATCTGGTATTCGGCATAGTATTCGCGCAGGAAGTTGACCACTTCCCAGTGCTCGGGGCTCATGGTGATGCCCTCGTCCTTGGCGATCTGTCCGGCCAGGTCCTCGGTCCACTCGTTGATGTTGATGAGGTAGCCCTCTTCATCGGCCTCGATGGCGGTGCCGTTGCTGGTATAAGCCATGGTCGTTACTCTCCTCTATGGTCTCTTGTTTTTTCCGATGGTCACAGCCAGGCGTTGATCGCCTTGTTCTGTGCCGCCAATTCCACGAATCCGCCGTAGTCTACAACGGTCACGCCCGTCACGACACCGGCGGGATCGAAGCCGCGCGCTTTCAGGTCCGGACCCAAGACGTGCAGACGGAAGGTCTTGGCCGCATCGGCCATCTTGCCCGCGACGGCGGTTCCCGCCATGGCGGCGAAGACCGCGTCCTCGATCAGCAGGATCGCGTCGCCCGGCTGGGCGTGGTTCAAACAGGAGTCCAGATTGTTGCGGTCGAAGGGCGACTTGTTGACGGTGTGAAGAACGCTCATTCCAACTCTCTCCTTACGCCGTCAGAACCACGTCCATCTCGGCCATCAGCTTGCCCATTTCGGCACGGCTGAGAACCTCGACGGGGACCAGCAGGTCGTCCTCGGTCAGGCCGCGCTCGGCCATGCCCTCGGCTTCCACGTACAGCTTCTCGATGTCGTAGCCTTCCAGCGCCCGATAGGTGGGCGAGAAGTTCTTGACCCCGATCTCGGCGGGCGCCTGGCCCTTCTTGATCTGGTAGATGCCGTCGTCGATGAAGGCGAGGTGGACGTCCTGGTCGAAGGCCGCCGAGATCAGCACCATCTCCAGCACTTCCAGGGCATAGACCGTGCCATGGGGTGCCTTGCGGTTGACGAACATGAACTTCTTGACGATTCCGCTATCCATCTCGTCCATGGCCTCAGTCTCCGAAAGTCACGAGGCGGTCGGCCTGGATGCCGGCCTCGATCAGTTGTCCCAGGCCCGAGATGCGGAAGCCCGGCGCCAGATTGCCTTCGACGATGCCGCGGCGCAGACCGGCGGCGACGCAGACCACCAGATCGACCTTGTGGTCCTCGGCCAGCTTCTGCCAGTTCTTGGTCACGTTGCGGTCGTCGCTGGGCGGCTGGCCCAGGCTGGTGGCGTTATTGACGCCGTCGTAATAGAAGAACACCCGGAAAATCTCGTGGCCCTTCTCCAGCGCCGCCTTGGCGAACTGGTAGGCGGAATCCGAGGCCTGGTGATTGTAGGGGCCTTCGTTGACCAGAATGCCGAACTTCATGTCCAAGCCTCCTAGAAGTGCAGATGCGCCGAGGCGTTGAGATTGGAGCGACCGCCGCGCCAGGTATCGACGTGATACTTGGTGAAGGGCAGCTCGGTCATCTCGAAGAACCGGGGCCAGCCGATGCGCTCGATCCACTCGCCCATGCGCTCCCACGGCCGCGCGTCGGCCTTGTAGGTGGCCAGGATCTTCTTGACCACCTCGGCCACTTCCGGCCAGCGCGGCGCGTTGTTGGGCAGGCCCGCCGCCACCAGCTTGTGGAACATGGGCTTGGAGCGGGTCGAGGAATGCTTGCCGCCGACCCAGACCGCGATCTTGGAGTGGACCGGGTCGTTGATCTGCATGGGCGGGCAGGGCGGATAGCAGGCGCCGCAGCACACGCATTTCTTCTCGTCCACTTCCAGGCTCGGCTTGCCGTCCACCAAGGCGGGGCGGATGGCGGCGACCGGGCAGCGGGCGATGACGGCGGGGCGTTCGCAAACGCCCGCCACCAGGGCGTGGTTGATCACCGGCGGCTTGGTGTGCTGGACATTGATGGCGATGTCGCCCTGGCCGCCGCAATTGATCTGGCAGCAGCTGGTGGTGATCTTGACCCGGTTGGGCATCTCCTCGTTCTTGAACTCGTCCACCAACTCGTCCATCAGCGCCTTGACCACGCCGGAGGCGTCGGTGCCGGGGATGTCGCAGTGCAGCCAGCCCTGGGTATGGCTGATGAAGCCCACCGAATTGCCGGTGCCGCCCACCGGGAAACCGGCGGCTTCCAGCGCCTCGATCAGCGGCTTGACCTTGGTCTCGTCGGTGGTCATGAACTCGGCCGAGGAGCGGGTGGTGAAGCGCAGATGCCCGTCGCAGAACTTGTCGGCGATATCGCACAGGGTGCGGATGGTGAAAATGTCCATCTGGCGCTGGGTGCCGCCCTTGACGGTGAACACCGCCTCGCCGGTATCGGAGACGTGACGCAGCACGCCCGGCCGGGGCCGGTCATGGAACGCCCATTTGCCGTAATTGCGCACCAAAGCGGGGTGCATGAACTGCTTGGAGTCCGGAACGCCGGTCTCGTTGGGACGACGAAGTTCGCTCATTGCCTGTTTCTCCCCCTTACTCGGCCGCGCTGGACTTGGCGTCGTTCCACTTGCGCACTTCTTCGTCCCAGCCATCGGTGCGGACATAGGAATTGGTGCGCGGCTGGCTGATCATGTTGATGTCGAGCGCAAGGCCCAGGCCTTCCAGATAGTTGGCCAGGCCGATACGCTCGATCATCTCGCCGGTACGCTCGTGTTCCAGGGCGTTGTCGGCGAAGAAGTCGAGCATGTTGTGGGCCAGTTCGACCAACTTCTCGAAATCCTCCTCGCTCTCCAGCTTCATGAAGGGCACCACCACCGTGCCCATCAGGTCGCCGACCTTGAGCGTGCGCTTGCCGCCCACCAGGATGCAGATGCCGCGTTCCTTGCCCGGCTTCAGCGCCTTGGTGCAGACATTGATGCAGTGCATGCAGCGCACGCAGGACTTGTTGTCCACGTCCAGGGTGTCGTCATCGTTCAGGCCCAGCGCCTGGGTCGGGCACATGCGGATGACCTGGTTGATGAATTCCTTGCGGCCCAGCTGCTTGACCTTGGCCTGAACCTCGGTCTGGTTGACCTGCATCTCGTCCTTCCAGGTGCCCAGAATGGCGACGTCGGCGCGCTGGGTGGCGTTGGCGCAGTCATTGGCGCAGCCCGAGAACTTGAACTTCATCTTATAGGGCAGCGAGGGCCGGTGAATGTCGTCGGTGAAGTCGTTGATGATGGCGCGGTGCGCGGCCAGGGTGTCGTAGCAGGCCTGCTCGCAGCGCGCCGGGCCGACACAACTGGCGGCGGTGCGGACACCGGCACCGGCGCCGCCCATGTCGAAGCCCATCTCGTTCAGCTTGTCCCAGGCGGGCTGGACCTGATCGGTGCGGCAGCCCTGGAACATGATGTCGCCCGATTGGCCGTGCAGCGCGATCAGGCCCGAGCCGTGCTCTTCCCAGATGTCGCACATCTGGCGCAGCGTCTTGGTGTCATAGAAGAAGCCGGGGGCGGGCATGATGCGCAGCGTGTGGAATTCCGATGATTCCGGATACTGCGAGGCCACCTCGGAGAAACGGGCGATAACACCGGCGCCATAGCCGAACACGCCGACCGTGCCGCCTTTCCAATAGCCCTTGCGGGTCTGGTAGCTGTGCTCCAACTGACCCAGCAGGCCCTTCATGATGTCGCCATGGGGCTTGCCCTCGGTATTGGCAAGACGCTTCAGGCCGGTGACGAAGCTGGGCCAGGGGCCCTTCTCCAACTCGTCCAGCATCGGCGTGGAGGGCAATTTCTTCGACATCGCGTTTCGCTCCCTTCCCGTCTTCGCGCGTCATGGCGCGGCGCCGTCCGGTTTCGGTCGGCGGTTCTTCTGTGTGATGAATCCTGTGGAAGCGTGCTTCCCGGACCGTCCCTGTCGTCGAGGTCGTTCTTGTGCGCCTCGTTACATTATTGGATCATAATATTATGGTGCGCGCCGATCCAAGTGGATTCTTTAGAAAATCTGCATGAAAATAAGGCGGGAGGAAAAATGGCAGAATATCAAGGGGTTTTCGATCTTGCGGACCCGTCCGCCTATGGTCGCTGGCGTGACGCCAAATGGGCGGCGGCGCCGGAAGCGGTGGAGGATCTGGTGGTCGAGGTCTCCGACATCGCCGTGCTGAGGCAGGCCGAGCGCCTGGCGCTGCTCGACCGTATCCGTCGCTGTTCCATGGCGGTCTACGCCGAGCCGCCCCGGCCCGACCGCGACCATAAGACGGCGCTGAAGGCCCTGGCCTCGTCCTTCGGCCTGACCGGTCTGGATTCCAACCAGTTGGCCGATGATGACGGCATCACGCCGCTGAGCGTTCATCGCGACGGCAAGCGGGCCCGCTACATCCCCTATACCGAGCGCCCCATCACCTGGCACACCGACGGCTATTACAACACGCCCGAACGCACGGTTCGCGCCTTGCTGCTGCATTGCGTCCGCCCGGCCGCGACTGGCGGCGCCAACCGGCTGCTGGACCCGGAGATGCTCTATATTCACCTGCGCGAGCGCGACCCGGACCTGATCCGCATGCTGATGGCGCCCGACGCGTTGACCATCCCCGGCAATGATGAAGAGGGGATGGAACGCCCCGCCACGGTGGGGCCTGTCTTTTCGGTGGATGCGGCCGGGCACCTGCACACCCGCTATACCGCGCGGACCCGCAATGCCATCTGGTCCGAGACGGCGGCCCCGGCGGCCCTGGCCATCCGCGAGGCGCTGGACGGTGGCGCCGCCCATGTCCTGAGCTATGTGCTGCAGGCGGGCCAGGGGTTGGTTTCCAACAATCCGCTGCACACCCGCGAGCCCTTTACCGATGACCCGGAGCGGCCAAGGTTGCTGTATCGGGCCCGTTACCACGAGAGGATCGAATGAGCGACGATACCATCCGCCACCCGGAAGAGGCCGTGGCCACCCTGGCCACCATCAATGCCCCTTGGAGCCGCGAGATCACCTTCCAGCAAGTGGACCATGATAGCGGGCTGAAGATCCTGCGCATGCGCATCAAGGAGGGCCGCGCCCGCTTCACCATCATCGACCTGGACCAGCCCACGGTGGCGGCCATGCGGGCGGTGATGGACCAGTGGTCAGGCGGCTGAGCACCACTGGCGCCACAGGTCGCGAAAGGCGTTTTCCAGGTGGCGGGTATAGGTGGGGGCATCGAGCAGCGGCGAGGATTGCACCCGCTGGCGCAAACCCGCCCGCAACGCGGCCAGCTTCTGGCGGTCGGCGCATAGAGCGGCGGCAAGGGCGACGAAGCCGTCGGCGTCCTGGGCGGCGAGGTCTTCCAGGCCCAGGGCGGTCAGCAAGGATATCCCGACCCGGCTGACGAAGCGCCCTCCCGCCAAGGTGACGACTGGCACGCCCATGGTCAGTGCCTCGAAACTGGTGGTGCTGCCGTTGAAGGGAAAGGTATCCAGCGCCACGTCCACCTGCTGGTACAACGCCAGATGCTCGGGGCGGGGCAGGCGGTCCTGGCCGAACACCAGCCGCTCCGCCGCCACGCCCCGGCTGGCGAAGGCCTGGATGAAGCGCTCGCGCATGGCGGCATCGGCGAAGGCGGCGGCGTATTTCAGCATCATCCGCGACTCCGGTACCGCCGCCAGCACCCGGGCCCACAGGTCCAGCATGGGCGGCGTCACCTTTACCGGGTTGTTGAACGATGCGAAGGTGATCGGCCCGTCGGTTCCGGCGGGCAGCGGCGATACCGGCGGCAGGTCGGCGATGGGGGCGTGCAGGTAGAAGCAGGGCAGGCGGATCAGCCTTTCGCTGAACCGCTCGGTGGTGTGCCCGGGATGCAGGGCCTCGTCGGTCAGCCAGGCATCCATCACCGGCAAGGCGCTGGAGCCCACATCGTGGTAGCTGACCTGGACCGCTGCCGGGCGCCAAGCGCAGATACCGGGGCGGTTGTCGCCGGTCCAGCCCGCCAGCGAGACCAGGATGTCGATACCGTCGTCATGGATCAGCCTGGCGGCCTGGCGGTCGTTGATCCGGGTGATGTCGCGCCAGCCATCCACCAGGGATTCGATCTCGCGGCTCAGCTCATCGGGGGCGGGGAGATGGGCATAGGCGAAGACCTCCACCTCGGCGCGGTCGTGATGGCGCAAGACCTCGATGACATTGCGAGCCACCGGGTGATTGCGGAAATCCGCCGACAGATAGCCGACGCGCAATCGGCGCATGGGGTCTGGGGAGTTCGCCGGGGGCGGCAGACCGCCGCCGGGCAGTGGCATCACCCGCGCGGCCCAGTCGGACTGGGCCTGGAACAGCTCGTCATCGCCGCAATCGGGCAGATAGGTGAGCGCCAGCACCAGATTGCGCGCCGCCGTGTCGGTGGGGGCCAGGGCCAGCGAGCGGCGGCAGACCGCCACCGCCTCGACCAGCCGGTCGGTCTGCTTCAGGGCGGAACTGAGGCTGTTGAGGGCCTCGACCCAGTCGGGCCGTAGGGTCAGGGCGCGGCCGAGTTCCAGGGCGGCGGCATCGGCCCGCCCCTGGCACAGCAGCACGTCGCCCAGGGTCTTGGCGGCCACCGCCGAGTTCGGCGCCAACTGCGCGCCCTTGCGGGCATCGGCCTCGGCGCTGGCGAAGTCGCCCCGCATCAACTGGATGCGGCCCAGATTGGTCCAGATGTCGCCCAGGCTAGGCGCCAATTGGCTGGCGCGGCGAAAGCTGCGTTCGGCTTCGTCCAGATGCCCGGCCATACCCTGGACCGAGCCCAGATTGCACCACAGCGCCGCCTCGCCCGGTGCCAGCTTGAGGGCACGGCGCAGCAGGGACTCCGCCTCGTCGAGCCTGCGGGCCGCGACCGCCTGCCCGGCCCGCGCCGAGAGGGCCTCGGCCTGCGCCAGATGCTTGCTCATGTCGGCCTAGTGGCCGCTGGGCTTGGACGGATGGGGTGGGCGACCCGATGGCGGCGGCGAGGGCGGCGGGCGGTGGCTGCTGGCGGCCGGGGGCTCGTCGCTGTCCTCTTCCGCCGCCTTCTGGCGGATGACGAAGCCCTGGATCGCCCAACCCAGGGCCAGACCGGTGGCGATGAAGCACCACAATCCCGCCACCGCGAAAATGATGGCGCGGTGCAGCGCCTCGTCCGAGGCGCCGAAACTGCCCAGTGCCCACAGCATGGGAGTGGCCGAGGCGGCGCAGACTCCGGCGGCGACACCCAACCGGGTCCAGCCCGCCGCCCTGATATAGGAAATCCGGTAGCTCATCCCTAAGGTCCCCTCATTGGCCATGCAGCGCTGATTCTCCTCCTTCCCCGATCTTGGCGCAACACTCCACATATACGAAGAATCCCGTGACAACTTGTATCATTCACGGGTATTGCTAGACTCTTCGCGGGCGCTTCAAGGGGCCTCGTCAGAAACGGGAAGCAAGCAGGGCAGCACCAGAATGGTCGCGGATCGTGCCAGTTTCGAGGTTCAGGTTTCCAAGGACGGGCGGTGGTCCACCAATACCATCGTCTATAAGGAAGACGAGGCGCGCGGCCTCGCCAAGAAGCTGCTCGCCGATAAGAAATGCGAAGGCGCCAAGATCGTCCGCAACTGGTTGCGTGCCGATGGCACCATGGTGGAATCCGAAATCTTCTGCGAGACCCGCACCGTCAAGGATGACGGGCCGATCCGCATTTCCCCCATCGATTCCGTTCCCGAGGTCAAGTGCGAGAAGCCCGAGGACTTCATGGGCGACAGCGCGCGCGGCGTGGTCAACCGGGTGTTTCGTACCTATCTCGACAAGCAGTTCCTGACGCCGACCGAGCTGATGCACTCCTTTAAGGAGTTGAAGCGCCTCCAGGAGAAGGATTCGCTGGTTCCCTCGGCGGTGGACCGGGTCGCCCAATTGCAGACCAAGGACGGCGAGCAGGACGCCAAGAGCCGCAGCCAGGATATCTTCAAGTCCATCGACGAGATTTCCAATCGCGCCCGCCGGGTGGAAAGCCTGAAACTGCCCAAGCTGGAAGGCAGCTTCAGCGAGGTCATGGCCAAGATCGCCGCCATGGGCGAGAACGAGGACCGCGACTATCTGGCCATGGTGGTGCTGTCGCGCGATCTGATGAATGTGCGCAACTGGGTGGGCAAGCTTGAACGGCTGTGCAACTTGGCCGTCGCGGATAACGATCCCCATGCGCTGGAAATGCTCGATGGCGTCATCGCCGACGTGTTGGGCTCCAATGTGGTCCAGGACGTGCTGGGCTGGCAGCCGGGCCTGGGCGCCGCCATCATCGCCATGTTCGATTTGGCGGCGGGCAAGATGAAGGTGCAAAAGACCGATGCGGGCGAATCCGCCGAGGTTCTGAACCGACTGTTCGCCGAGAATAAGCTGCCGGTCAGCAAGGCTTGCCTGCTGGACCGCGCCCATCGCCAGATCCGCTCGCCCAACCCGCTGTCCCGCAGCGAGTCCGAGAAGGAGGGCGAGGAGTTCAAGCGGGTCCTGCACCGCACCATGACGCCGACCGGCTTCGCCTGTGGCGCCGACACCGCCGAGGCCCTGACCACCCGCTATACCAGGCTGGTGGAGCAGGGGGGATCGGCCGGGCGTAAGGCGGCGCTGGAAAGCATGTTCCGCATCCTGCCCGACCGGGCTTTCGGCCTGATCTATTTGTGCGACATGCTGACCACGCCCTATGGCACCGAACATGCCGCCGCCATTGCCGACCTGTTGGGCATGGTGTTCCGCGCCCGCGTCATCGGCGAGTTCTGCGAGCGCACCCTGCCGCCCAAGGAACGGATGATCCGCGCCACCAACGCCCATCACGCGGTGATGGCCTCGACCTTCCCGCCCGAGACCAAGCAGAAACTGGCCGAGCATATCGACGGCATCCTGGAGCGTTACCTGATCGACGAACAGATCGTCGAGAAGCTGGATCACCACGATTCGCCGCTGCGTGATCGCGCGGTGCGGCTGGTGCAGTTCTGCGCCGCCGGCGTGCTGCCCGAGGGCAAGGCCATGACCCGGGCTCGTCAGCGCATTCTGGCGCTGTTGCGTCAGCCCAATTTCGATGCCCATTTCATCGATGGTTTCACCGATCCCCTGCGCGCCCAGAAGGCATTGCGCGACTTCCACCAACTGCTGGTGAAAGCTGGTTTCGGCTGAGGGCTATTCCTCTTCCGAGCGGTGGTGCTGGCGGAGCGGCTGGTTGCAATGCGGGCAGAGATGGCCGCTTTCCACCGCCTGGCGCAGAATCAACGAAGCCTCTTCGTCGGACAGCTGGAGCGAGCGGCGGGTTTTTTCCAGCACCCGTTTCTCGCTGCGGTTCAGGCGTCCGTCCTCCAGCGCCTTTTCCACCGCTTCCCGGTATTCCTCGCGGCGGATGCGCATCTGCTCGGAAAAGCCCGATGCCAACACACCGGCGGGCAGGGCGATCATGCCCACCCCCAGGATGGCGGTGAAGGCGCCGCACAGCCGTCCCAACGGCGTGACCGGCACCATGTCGCCATAGCCCAGGGTGGTCAGCGTCACCACCGCCCACCACATGGCGGTGGGAATGTCGCTGAACACATGGGGCTGGGCACGGTGCTCGAACAGATAGATCAGGCTCGACGTCAGAACCAGGATGACCATCATGACGAACAGCACGGCGCCGATGGAGCGCGCCTCCTGGCGGGCCACCGCGCCCATGACGCTCATGGCCATGGAATAGCGGCCCAGCTTGAATACCCGGAGCACGCGGAGCACCCGGATGGCGCGCAGGTCCATTTCCACCATCAGGCCCAGATAGAAGGGCAGCACCGCCAGCAGGTCGATGATCGCCATGGGCGAGGTCGCCCAGCGCAGCCGACCCCAGACGGGGTGATGGTAGCGGGGGTCGTCGATTTCCACCGCCGTCCACAGCCGCAACAGGTATTCCAGGCTGAAGATGGCAACCGAGATCAGATCGAAGGCGTGAAAGGCGGGGCCATGGGCGATGGACAGGTGTTCCACCGATTCCATCACCACCGCGCCGACATTCAGCACGATCAGGGCGATCAGGAAGAAGTCCACCACCTTGACCAGAAGGTCGGAATGGCCCTCGCCACCCAGCATGTGATAGACCGTGCGCCGCAACGTCCGGCGACGATGGGCGTGGCGGTGGCTGGGGTGATGATGCGCGGGATGGGCGGTTGTCACGAAACTGGCCGGAAATAGAGGGCGAGGGCGGCTTGAGCCCGACAATATCCGACCTGGGTCGGGTTGGGGAAGGGGTGGCGTCCTTTTTCCGGCTGTGATCATATCAGGGACAGGTAATAAAAGGACCACGGGGAGCGGCATGGCTGAACAAGGGCAAGACGGAAGGCAGCACGGGCGGGTGGCCCTGGTGGGTGCCGGTCCGGGTGATCCCGACCTGCTGACGGTCAAGGCCCTGCGCCTGATCCAATCGGCCCAGGTGGTGGTCTATGACCGCCTGGTCAGCCGCGAGATCATGGAACTGATCCCCGCCTCGGCCGAACGCATCTATGCGGGCAAGGCGCTAGGGCATCATCATCTGGTCCAGGACGAGATCAACGAGTTGCTGCTGACCCTGGCGCGGTCGGGCCGCGACGTGGTGCGGCTGAAAGGAGGCGATTCCTTCGTGTTTGGGCGTGGCAGCGAGGAAGCCCTGCATCTGGCCCGCCACGGTATTCATTTCGAGGTGGTGCCCGGCATCAGCGCGGCGGCGGGTTGCACCAGCTATGGCGGTATTCCGCTCACCCATCGCGGCCTGGCCACCGGGGTGCAGTTCGTCCCCGGCCATCTGCGCGAGGGCAAGGGCCTGGATCTGCGCTGGGACAAGTTGGCCGATCCCGATACCACCCTGGTGATCTATATGGGGTTGCAGTCCCTGCCCGAGACCTCGGCCGAGCTGATCAAGGCCGGATTGCCTTGCGATACCCCGGCGGCGGCCATCGAGAACGGCACCACGCCGCGCCAGCGCCGGGTGATCGGCACCCTGGCCGATCTGCCGGAGCGTACCCGGGCGGCCGGGTTGCAGGCGCCGACCCTGATCGTCATCGGTAAGGTGGTCTCGCTGGCCGGAGAGTTGGACTGGTTCATGACGGAAGGCGGCGGCTCATGAAGAATGCCGCCCTGGTACTGGTGGGGCATGGCTCGGCCCGCCATCCCGATGGTGCCGCGCCGGTCCTCGCCCTGGCCGAGGATATCAGGGCGCGCGGCCTGTTCGCCGAGGTTTCGGCCGTATTCATGAAGCAACCCCCGACCCTGGCCGAGGCCGAATTCATGACCTCGGCGGATACCGTCTATGTGGTCCCGGTCTTCGCGGGCAAGGGTTATTACACCGACAGCTTGATTCCGCGCGGGATGGGGCTGACCGGCCGGGTGACCGAACGGGCGGGGCGCCGCTTCGTCTATACCGCCCCGGCGGGAACCCACCGGATGATTCCCGGCATCATGGCCTGCCGCGCCGAAGGCGTTGCCACCGCCGCCGGGATGGTCGTGGCCGAAAGCTCGCTGCTGCTGATCGCCCATGGCTCCGGGCGGCCGGGCGGGGCGGGAGAGACTCCGCGCGCCATCGCGGCCGCCATGGCGGCCATGAACCGCTTCGCCCAGGTGGAACTGGTGTTCCTGGAGCAAGAGCCCAAGGCCGAAACCTGGGCTGAAAGGGTCACGCGCCGCGATGTGGTGGCCCTGCCCCTGCTGGTTGCCCAGGGCATGCACGCCAGCCAGGACATTCCGCCGCTGTTCGGACTGACGGGGGGAAGCCGGGGGCCGGTGGAGGCCCGGGGCCATCGGGTGGTGCTGGCCACCGGCCTGGGCGCCGAACCCGATCTGGTGGAGGTGATCCTGGATCTGGTGGTGGACGCTGAGGGCTGATACCGGTCGGCGAAATGACGGACTCGTTTGACTGCGGCCGGGACGGCCGCGCTCCAGGAAAAGCCGCTTTTGCCGGAGCGCGGGCATCCTGCCCGCAAGGGTCACATCAATCGGCCGTTGGCATGAAGTGCCGTCAGCGCTCCACCGGGCGGCCCTCCGACATCCAGCGGACGATGCCCTTTTCCACGTTGTAGACCTTGGTGTAGCCCACCTGCTCGGTCAGGGCCTTGCCCAGGAAGCCGGTGCGGTTGCCGGTGCGGCAGATCAGGGCCACCTCCTCGCCGGGCTTGGCCACCGCCGCCAGTTTCTCGATGAAGTCGGGGGCCAGCTTGCCGCGCTCGTCGAAGGCCATGATGCGATGGGCGCCCTTGATGGTGCCGGTCTGGGCCCATTCCGGCGGGGTGCGGATGTCCACCAGCGGCACGCCCTTGGCCATCAGGGCCTGAAGGGCGGCATTGTCCACATGGGTCAGGGATTGGGCGAAGGCTGGCGCCGCCGATAGCAGCAGGGCGACCAGGGCGAAAACAGCGGCTCTCATGATGGCGGTGCTTTCAAGGATTACAGGGGCCAGGGACTCTTTTCGCGCACCAGGGTGGCGAAGTCATCGGCGGGCAGGGCCTTGGCGAAGTAGTATCCCTGGGCCTCGTCCACCTTGTGGGCCATCAGGAAGTCCAATTGCTCGCGGGTCTCGACGCCTTCCACATTGACGCGGGTGCCGAGCGAGTGCCCCAGATTGACGATGGCTTCCACCACGGCGGCATTATCGGGATGCAGACCGATATCCACCACGAAGGAGCGGTCGATCTTCAGCTTGTCCACCGGGAAGCGCTTCAGGTAGTTCAGCGAGGAATAGCCGGTGCCGAAGTCGTCGATGGAGATGACCAGTCCCATGGCGCGCAGACCCTGCAGCACCTCGATGGTGGCATCCACGTTCTGCATGGCGATGCCCTCGGTGATTTCCAGTTGCAGCATCTCGGGGGCGACGCCGGTCTGGCCCAGGATATCCGAGACCATGGAAATGACGCTTTGGGTCTGCTTGAACTGGGCGGGCGACAGGTTGACGGCGATCTTCATGGCGGGCAGTCCCTGGCGCAGCCAGTCGCGGCCCTGGATGCAGGCCCGATGCAGAATCCAGCGCCCCAGCGGCCCGATCAGGTCGGTGCGCTCGATGATGGGGATGAATTCGGCCGGGGGCACCCATCCCCGGGTGGGGTGGTTCCAGCGCAACAGCGCCTCGCAGCCGATGATGCGTCCCGAGGACAGTTCCACCAGCGGCTGATAGTGCAATTGCAGTTGTTCGGTGCCCAGGGCCTGGCGCATGTCGCGCTCGACGATCTTGCGGGCCTGGACCTCGGCATCCATCTCCGAGACGTAGAAATGGTAGTTGTTGCGCCCCTCGGCCTTTGACCGGAACATGGCCAGGTCGGCGTTCTTCAGCAACTGGTCGGCATCGGTGGCGTCGTCGGGAAAGACGGTAATGCCGATGGAGGTGCTGGTCAGCACCTCGTGGTCGTCCAGTCCGAAGGGATCGGCGATGGTGGCGATGATGCTTTCCGCCACCCGGCTGGCGCCCTCGGGGTCCTCGATATTGGTCAGGATGACGGCGAATTCGTCGCCGCCCAGGCGGGCGACGGTATCGGTCTCGCGCACGCAGCGCTTCAGGCGCTTGGCCACCGCCTTCAGCAGCAGGTCGCCCACATGGTGGCCCAATGTGTCGTTGATGTCCTTGAACTTGTCGAGGTCGAGGAACAGCAGGCCCAGCCGCCAGCCAGAGCGCTTGGCCTGGGCCAGGGCCTGGCGCAGCCGTTCCTGGAACAGCACCCGGTTGGGCAGGTCGGTCAGGGAATCGTGATGGGCCAGATGCTGGATGCGGGCGGCGGCCAGCTTGCGCTCGGTGACGTCGCGGCCCACCAGCACCAATCCGCGGCGGCTGCCATCGGCATTGAACAGCGGGATCTTGGTCATGTCGAAGACGCGGGTGGCGCCTTCATGGGAGTCCAGCGCCTTCTCGTAATTGACCGGCTTTCCCTCGCGCCAGGCCCGCTCGTCGGTATCGCGGGTACTGATCAGGAATTCCTGCTGGCTGCGCGACAGCCGCGCCAGTTCGTGGGCGGTGCGTCCCACATAGTCGACCCCGTGCAGCCCCACCAGATCCAGGTAGAACTGGTTGGCCACCAGCCAGCGGCCCTTGCCGTCCTTGAAGCAGATCAGGTCGGGCAGGGCGTTGATCAGGGTGGTCAGCCATTCCTTCTGGGTGCGCAACTCCTCCTCGTTGGCCTTGCGCGCGGTGATGTCGTGGCCGATGGCGACGAACAGGCGCTGACCACCCAATTCCATGGCGGCCAGCGAGAGTTCCAGGGGGAAGCGGGCGCGAATCTTGCGCAGGCCGATGACCTCGGTCCTGCGATCCAGGTAGCGTTCGGTCTGCAGCTTGCGCTCGGCATCGGCCAGTTCAGGGATCAGGACGGCGATGCTCTTGCCTACGATTTCGTAGGGATCGTAGCCGAAAATGCGTTCCGAGGCCGGATTGTAGGTGCCGATGGCGCCATCCTCGCCGAAGGTGATGATGGCGTCGGCGGTATGGTCGACAATGGCGCGGTTGTGCAGTTCGGACAGGCGGTAGTTCTCGGCCAGCGCTTCCATGGTGCGGGCCTGCTGGCGCAGCATGGCCTCGCGCGAGGCCATGGCGGTAACGTCGAAGACCTGGATCAGGCCTCGCCGTCCAGAGGCCGAATCCAGCGGCTTGACCACCACGATCTGGTGCATGGATTCGGGGCGTTCCGGCCCCCTGGTGTCGCGGGTCAGGGGAAACAGCGCCCGGTTCAAGGACGAGGTCAGCATGGCCGACAGGCCTGAATTCAGCGCCTGGGCCACCGCGTCGGTGACCCGGGTTCCGGCCAGATCGGGAAACACTTCATCCAGGCGTTGTCCGATCGCCGAGGCTGCCGTGACGCCCGACGCCTTGACCATCCAGGAATTCCACAGTCCCACCCGCCCGTCCCGGTCCACCAGGACAAGACCGCATTCGGCCGCATCGGTCAGGGCGTGCAGGAAGGGATCGCCAATCATGCGGGGGCGGCTCCACCCGCCAGGGTTCTGGCGACGAAGGCATTGACCGATTCGGAGAAATGACGGGCCGAGACAATGTCCATCACGAAGGCGAGATAGCCGCCGAGGCCCTTGGCCGCCACCGAGAAATCCACTTGTAGCACCATCACCAGTTCCGCCTCGGGATGGCTGGAGTCGAGAATGCGGGCACCCCGCCCCCTGACATAGGTGGGCAAGGAGCTGTCGATGTCGATATCCAATTGGTTGGCAAGGCTGCCAAGGCAGCCGTTGAGGATGATGTTGCCGACCTCCAGCAGGGCTTCCTGTTCCAGCTCGGTCAGCGAATCCAGCGGGACTGAATCACCCAGCATGGAGCGCACCAGATCGAGGCTCTTGCCTTCGGGAAAGATCAGCAGGATGTCGCCGCTGAAGCTGCTGCGGAAGGTTTGGCGCACCGCCACCGAGACCTGCTTGCCGGTGGCGGCGTCGATGCGTTCGGCCGCCAGGGCGGGGGTCAGGAACTCCACCATCGGCACCGACAAGGTGACCTCGGCCGTGACCAGCCGCGACAGTGCCGCGGCCGCCCGACCGATGGCGACATTGAGGATTTCGGTAACGGCGTCGCGCTCGACCTCGCCCAGGAAATCGGTCATGACGGGGGGCGTCCCGCCGCCAGGAAGGCGGCCAAATCCTCGTCGCGGAGCGGCTTGGACATGAAGCCCACCCCCATGGCCGCCGCCTGGTCGCGAATGGAATCCTGGATATTGGCGGTCAAGAGGCTGATGCCCGCCTTGGGCAGGCGCGGGCGCAGCTGCCGCGCCGCCTCCAGCCCCCCCATGCCCGGCATGTTGACATCCATCAGGATGAAGTCGGGCCGGTCCAGGGCGACGGCGCTCAGCGCATCCTCGCCGCTGGCGGCTTCGAGCACCACCCAGTCGGGCCGCAGCCGCTCGATGGCCGACTTGGTCATCATGCGCGACACCCGGCTGTCATCCACCACCAATACAATTGTCTCGGACATCTCGCTCTCCGCCGCGGCCCCATCTGAGCCATGAAAATCTATGCTTGACGCATCGGCTCGCCGCAAGGGTAAAGTCCCAGGTAACCCAAGGAGATGGAAGTCATGATCAGTCACCACGCGGCCTTGATTTACGTCATGGTCATGGTTTCCGCCGCCGATGGCAATATGACCGATGCCGAATTGCGGATGATCGGGGAAATCGTCAATTTCCTGCCCGTCTTCCGCGACTATGACCCGGCGATCCTGACCCGGACCACGGCGGCCTGCGCCGAGACCCTGGATGCCGACGACGGGCTTGACCGGGCGCTGGAGGCCATCAAGGCGGCCCTGCCGCCGCGCCTGCGCGAAACCGCCTATGCCCTGGCCTGCGACGTCGCCGCCGCCGATCGCGAACCCCATCAGGAGGTGCGCCGCCTGCTGGAACTGTTCCGCCATCGCCTCGATCTCGACCGGCTGGTGGCCGCCGCCATCGAACGCGGCGCGCGGGCCCGCTTCGCCGTGGGGCCGGTCCATAGCTGATTTTCGCCGCCCCCGGTTGGGCGCTTGCAAATCCGGTCGGGCGGCGCTAACGTCCGCCCCACATGGCGTGCCGGCGTAGCTCAGTTGGTAGAGCAGCGCATTCGTAATGCGCGGGTCGGGAGTTCGAGTCTCTTCGCCGGCACCATTTTTCCCAATGAAATCAATGATGCAGGGCCGCTGAAAAGCGGCTTTTTGCATTTCACACTCTTTTCACATAAGCTCACAGCGAGTGCGCGAGCTGTGACTACAATTATTACTTGTATTGGTGTGAAATGCCCCGTGAAAAGAAGACGGAATATTTCTACCTTGATGACAGGGCGATAGCGCTCTACCAGCGGCCCAACAGCAGCATGTGGCAAGCGCGGATTGTCAGGGAGGATGGCAACGCCATTGTGCGCAGCACGGGCGAGCGCAACTTTGACAAGGCCGTGGAATGGGCGCGGCGAGAGAAGATGCGGGCCGAGGTGCTGACTGAACAAGGGCTTGATCCCCACACCAAGTCCTTCAAGTCGGTTGCCGAGCTTTGGCTTGCTGCCATTGGCCGCGATCCGACCAACAAGCCCCGCAAGATCAGCGACTACACGAAGATCGTGAAGCGCTACCACATCCCGTATTTCGGCAAGCACAAGATCACGCAGATCACCCAAAAAACCTTGGCCGATTACGAGATATGGCGAGCGGCGTTTTGGCAGACAGGCCCTGGTGCCGAGCAGCGGGAAGAGACAATCCGACGGGCCGATGGCAGCACCTATACGCGGGAAAAGAAGGTCGCCAGCAGGGGCAAGGGCGACGCGGAAGACACTGTGCTGCGGCAAATCTTCAAATTCGCGGTCAACCACGACTTCCTTGATGGTTCGCGCATGCCGAACATCGGGCAAAAGACGACACGAGGAGATAAGGGCGCTGTGAAGCGACGCCCTTCATTCACCAAGGAACAGGCCAAGGCCATCTTGGACTACTGCAACAGCTTCCCCGACACTCAGTCGGAAAAGCTCACCAACGAACGGCTGGTGTTCGGCGCATTCATCCACCTCGTTCTCGGCACGGGACTTCGGCCAGGGAAAGAGCATCAGCCGATCAAGTGGAAGCACTTCTCCCTCAAGATCGTTGATGACGTACCGCACGCCTATTTGACCATTGTGAAAGAGACAAAAACGGGCACGAGGCTGGTGCGTTGCGACAGTTTCGTGTGGCCGATGCTGTCGGGTTTTCGCTATGTCAGCAAATTCAATGGCGAGGACGATTTCGTCTTGGCCAATCAGGAAACTGGCGAGGCCGTCGTGTCATTCAAGCGGCAGTTCAACACCATGTTGAAGGCGCTGAAGATGGAAACCGACGTGCAAGGCGACCATTTCACCCCGTATTGCCTGCGCCATACCTATGCCACGCTGAAGCTCAACGAGGGCGTCTCGGATCGGCTGGTCGCCATCAACATGGGCACAAGCCCCGACATGATCCACCGCTATTACGGACACGACACGTCGGTGAGCAGGGCCAACGAATTCAACACGGACATTGATTGGCTGACGCTGGATGCGGAGAAGCTGAAGAAGGTGAAGCGACCGCCCAATCCGAAAAAGAAGCCCTGAGTTGTCGTGTTACACGACAGAGGCACCTTATATATAGGCCACCGTCGCAGCGGGCCTTTGCGCGTCGTACACGCCGGGGAATTGTTGGGAATGCAGTACGGCACTCATGGAAACAGCCCCGCTTGTACGGGGCTGTTTAGGACTTAGCCGAGCTTCTTGCCGAAGCGTCCCTTCATCGCGGCCAACTGCTTGTCCAGTTCACCAGCCACCACGGCATCGCGCACCAGCGTCAGCGTGGGAACCAGTTCCGCCACATCACCGATCTCAATGGCCGTCTTCTTCGGCTTAATCTCCACGATCTTGTTGCCGTAGCGCACTTCCAGCATGAACGCGCCATTGGTCTCCTGCCAGTACCAGGGGCGAAATTTGACCAGTCGGTCTTGCAGGGTCTTGTTGCCCTCGCTGTCCTTCGTCCAGCGCTTGCGTCGCACTTCAAAGCTCTCGCCCTTCTGCATCGCTTCCGCAGCAGCGATCTGCTGGTTGATGGCCTCCACCAGCTTGTGCCGCAGGCGCCCTTCAGGCGTGGCCGCAACAGCACGTCGGGTCTTCTCGCTCAGCTTCAGTTTGTCCAATGCACTCATCATCACATCCTCCAATTGGGAACACATGACGAACATGCTATGGCCTGATAGCCGAGCTGGACAACCGAAAGGCACTTGTTGGGAAACACGACAAGTTGGCCTGGGGGGACTGGGTGTAGGTTTAACCTACAGGAGGCGCTGTCGGGTTTTCCGACATACGGCTCGCATGAGTAATCTGACGGGACGAGTGTCGTGTAACACGACACGCCGATGAACATACATGATGTATGTTGTGGCTCGGCCAACTTGTCGGGATTCCCGACAAGTTATCGCAGCACTGCCTCCGTGCTATGCTGCCCCTATGGAAACCAGCACGGCCACCATAACCGTTTTAACCATCACGCCCGTTCATGCTGGCCGCTTGCTGGCGCTGGCCGATGTGGAACTGGTTATTGATGGCGTGTCCATCGTCATCCACGGCATTCAGGTCCGTGCCGATGGCAGCAAGACCGAAATCACCCTTCCCAATTACCGAGCGCCCGATGGCTCATGGCGAACAGCAGTGACGCTGCCCGAGGAAGTGCGCGGGCCGATGGGCGATGCCGTCATGGCCGCTGGCCTTGAGGCTGGATTACTGATGGAGAAGGCGGTAGCTGGGTGATTTGACGAGCAGAACGGCAGCAGGTGACCCACAAGAGGCATTCGATGCGTGAAATTTCTCCCAACTCAGGAAAGCCGGATCTTCAGAGGATCGGCTGCCCCAAGGCGCTTGGCTTCTTTGTCGAAAGCTTTTTCCCAGACAACACGTAACTGGGACTTTTGCTTTCCTGCC
>NZ_LWQT01000053.1 GCF_001650715.1 Paramagnetospirillum marisnigri
TCATATCCGCCCCCTGTTCCGTCATACGGATAGGGAATCACGAAACCCGAGCCGACGCCAGTTTCCGGAGGTGCCCAGGATTATAGCGCAGGCGGGCGACGGTGGGAAGGGGGGAAACGCTGGTCCGATCAACGCCCTCCTTCGGCATCGGCCGCAGGTTCGAATCCAGCCGGTTGGGCAGATGTGCCGGGGATGTGGGCGAGGTCGCGGCCTGTTACGGCGCGCCGTTCCAAAACTGACGCTTCACTACGGCTCAAATGCCGCAACGATGAATGCATCGAGTTGCATCCGTGCCAAATATCCGGGTAACCACTTGCCAATGCCCTGCGCAATCCAGTTGTCGTGCAGCAGCAGATCGACGGCATTGCGGTTGAACGCGGGGGTGTCAACGCCATCGACGGGCTGGCTCCAGGCCGCGATGGGCACAAAAGGAACGTTGGGTTGCCGGAACGTCGCGGCCACGCCGTGCTGGTCGTGGGTCTCTACGGTGATGGCAGCAGAGTGGCCGTCCGAAGTCGGCTCGACGGTATAAGTCAGGAAATACGGATGGTTGGCATTGCCCATCATCTGGGCTGGGGCGATGGACTGAAAGCCCGCCAGCAGCGCATGGCGATAGGAAGAACTTTGGTTGGCTTGAAAGCGAATGCACATGCATCGCTCACTGGCGCCCCAGTCCACCGCCGCCAGGGTTGGGCGGTCGAGGGGCATCCCATCCACGAATTTGGTGGTGTAATAGATCGCATCCTTGCTGCGGGGGATTTTCCGATCCACCCACCAAGTGGCCTCTGGTCGGGCGGTCATCTGACCAATGGCTGCCGGCAGGTGGGTATTGAGGCCCAGCACCACTAACCCGGCCAGGAAAGCGCCCATCCGGGCCAAACGGCCAGTGACAAACCCTGCCAACCAGACGGCCAGCATGACAACCATAGCTGTCGGAATTAGCCAGCCGGACAGCAGGAAAATTACTCCGCCGCCCATACCGGTAGCAGGATGAAGTGTCCCCCAGAAGGCCACCGCGGAGAGGAGTGCTGTGACAGGCAAAGAAAAACTGCGTCTAGCAATCATGGTCGGAAAGGTCCCGTCTGGCCCGGAGAATACGGGCAGGGTTGCACAGTAGTGGCAAGTTCTCCGTTCCCAGACTGTCATCCCGATAGCACAGCATAACTAGCTTTGCCAGCAGGCGCCAGACAGTCGGACCGGCATACTGTACGCCAAGTTAAGCGGTCCAATTCCAACATGACTGTCAACGCCGGAGGAAACGAGAGCCGCTCGATGTTTGGGGATAGGGGAAACGCGAAGGGAGTCCCATCGCCTCCTTTACTGACTGATTCTCGGACACCGCGATCAGGAAGTGAAAGAAAATTCCATGCGGGTGTACCTGGGTCGTACCGCCGGCACACATTGACACTAAAATGCGAATACCTCGAAATACACAGGGAACAAGCCAAGCTTATGCTTAGCTTATTACTGACGATATCTGTAGGCCTTACTTCCGGATGGCAGCGCTCTATCCAGCTGAGCTACGGCCGCGCGGGTCTCGGGTGAACGAGAGGCCGGGGTTCTAGCGCAAGGCCGCAACGGTGGGAAGGGGGGAGATGCGGGGCGTTATTTGGCTGCGGGGCGGCTGGGCAGGGTGAAGCAGAACGTGCTTCCGCCCCCTTCGGTATCTTCAACCCAAATTTGTCCCCCATGCATCTCGATGATCTTCTTGGCGCTGGTCAGGCCGATGCCGGTGCCTTCGTATTCATTCCGGGTATGAAGGCGCTGGAACAGGACGAAGATGCGGTCTCGGTATTCTGGCGCGATGCCTATTCCGTTGTCGCTTATCCTGATCAGCCAGTCGCCGTCTTTCTTGTGAGCGGTGACCGTGATCCTGGGCGGTTGGCCTGGGCGACGGTATTTCAAGGCATTGCCAATGATGTTCTGGAACACGCGCACCAGTTCCACCGGATTGCCAGAGATGACGGGAAGGTCATCGGCAACCTGGACGCTACCTCCAGCATCGGCCAAGGCCATGGTAAGGTTGTCCAGGGCCTGGAGCGCCACGTCGCGTAAATTCACGATCTTGTCCGGTTCGCCATGGCGGCCGATACGGGAATAGTCCAGAAGATCATTGATCAACTGGCTCATACGCAGCGCTCCCTCGCGGGCATAGCCGATGAATTCATGGGCATCCTGGTCCAGTGAATCGCCATAGCGCTTGGCAAGCAGATCCACATAGGACACCACCATCCGGAGAGGCTCCTGTAGATCGTGGGATGCCACGTAGGCAAATTGCTCCAACTCGCTATTGGATGCCTGGAGCGCCGCAGTCCTCTGGGCCACAAGGGATTCCAGTTTGTCTCGATAGGAGTGAAGCTCACCTTCAACCGTCTTGAGAATTCGGCTGACCTCGATGGCTTCCCTGGGTCCGTGGGTGAGGACAACGACCGGCTCGCCCTTTCCCAAAGCGACGACCGGATCGGCCAGGGCCCGGACGGATCGGCTGATCTTGCCGCCGATGACCCAGGCGATCATGATTCCGGCAACCAACAGAACCGCCACCATGACGTAGATGATGGTGATCCGGTTCAGAGTCTCTGCCAGGACGAGGGTCCACGGGCGAGAGATGCCGACCGACCAGCCTGTTTTGGCCGATCGGCTAAAAGCGATGATGACATCCAGCCCTTCCAGCGTACGCGTCTCGACGATCCCTTCATGATCCTGCGTCATCCGTTCCAGCAGGGCGGGAACGCCTTTCTTGCCCACCAGCTTGTCTGCCAGATGGGTGCGCGCCGCGATCACGCCCTGTGGGTCGAACACTGCCGCCATGTGACCTTCGGGAAGGCGCTGGTCGGCCAGCAGTCTTTGGAGGGTATCAGGGAGGAGGCCGATGCTCAGCACGTGAGTGATCTCGCCGTCCCTTCGAACCGGGACGTCTACACTGAGAACATGACGCTGAAGCAGGCCGCCGATGTAGAGATCGGAGATCAGGGGAATGCCGTGTGTGAAAACCTTCTCGACCTGGTTGAGGTTGCCATGCCGGGCCAAAGGATCGCCGTAAGGGCGCAAGGTATTCAGGATCTGCTGGCCGCTGCGGTCGGTCACCACGATGGTGAAGCCGGGAAAACTGTCCGTCAGGACGGCCTTTGCCTCGGCGTGAAAGGACGCCAAGTCCCCGGTCCGAAGCCTGGGGGAGAGTGCCAATGCCTGGGCAACGTTCAGGCTGATGCTGAATTCCCGATCCATGGCGGCGGTCAGCGCGCGGGCGGTCTGGAGAGTATCAGTCTGGACCTGAGCTTTTTGGTTTTCGTAGAGAACCAGGGCGAGGAGGGCCAGTGCCACAACCAGTGGTGCGGTCGCGGTGAGGGCGCTGGCAAACAGTCTGGTCCGGATGCTGGCGCCAGATTGCATAATTTGTGGGGCCTTCGTGAAGAGCTGACCGTGCAGGCACTATGATATATATAAAAATATGGTGCCATGGGGGCGATCTTTTTTTGCATCGCAGATTTGAACAAGAAATGCCGCATTGTTTTCCGACAATTGCGTATCGGGCTGACCGGGGCGGATGTTCCTCTTCGTCGTCGCGGTCCTGAACCTCGATGCTGGGAAGGGGAGAAACGCTGGTCCGAGCAAGGCTCCCCTTCGGCCTCGGCCGTCGGCTCGAAGCCTACCGGTTGCGCCGTGTGCCGGGAGTGTGGCCGGGTGCCACAGAGGCAGCCTTCCACGCAGCAGAAACGGCGCTATCACGCGGACGTCTCAACCAATCAAAGTTGCGCGTTCTCAAGTGTCATATATCCGCTCATGGCCCGATGGTGGCACGCGGCAATGGGACACCGTTGCTCCAGCGTGATATTTGATACCGGATACCAAGGGCATCGCCGCTATGGCTGAAGCGCACATTACCCAATGGTGTGGCGAATTCATTGGCATGCAGGGCTGCCGCCACGGCCTTGGGTTCGGCTGATTTGGCGTGGCGTACCGCCTGGGCAAAGACCGTGACGGCGGCATAGGCGCTCAGTCCGTAGATGGTCACCGGCCGCCCGGCTTCGATCAAAGCCTTGCCGATCGCATCCAAACCCTCAAAGGTCGGATCGGCCGCAATGCTTGCAAACACCACGCCCTCCGCCGCAGGACCGGCTGCCTGCCAGAAAGCGGCCGGCGATGCGGCCTCGCCCGTAAAGAATGTGGGGTGGTAGTCCTGTTCGGCGCTGACCCGGACAAGCTGGACCATGTCATCGAAATATCCGCCGAAAAATACCACGTCGACACCTCGATCCTTCAGGCGGCGAACCAGGGGTAAGACGGCGGTGCTATCGCCGCTCAACGCGTCATAGACGGCCTCTCTCAGCTTGCGCTTGTTCAGACCGTCCTTGAATCCGTCGGCCAGCCCCTTGCCATAGCTTCGCTTGTCGTGGATGACGGCGATTTGCTTGTCGGCGTATTTGCGAGCGACGTGATTGGCCATGGCATCGGCCAAGCGGTCGTCCCGCCCGAACAGACGAAAGACCAGATCAAGCCCTCTTTCCGTCAATTTTGGGACGCTGCTGGATGGCGACAGCATGAGGACACCGTCCTCCTGATACACCAGTGAAGCAGGGACCGAGGCGCCCGAACAGGCATGACCGATCACCGCGCTGATGCCGTTCTTCACCATCTGCGTGGCCACCAAAGCACCTTGGCGGGCGTCGCAATGATCGTCGACCAATTCCAGACGCAATGGCTCGCCCAGCAGGCCGCCCCCCAGGTTGATCGCCTTTACGGCGGCTTCCGCTCCTGCCTTAAGGTCCTGACCCAGGATGGACTCGCCGGCCAGGGGGGCCGCCAGGGCAATGACCACCTCGGCCAGTGCCGGAGTGGTCGGCGCGACAAGGATCATCGCCACCAGTGATGCCGCCAACCTCCGGAATTTCATATCATCACCCTGTCACAGCTAACTGATCTGTCGCCGGGCCAGTTCGGCGAAGACGCCGTTACGGGCCATCAGCACGTCGAAATTACCCTCTTCCTCAACCCGCCCGTTGACCACGACATAGATTCGATCCGCGGCCTGGATCGTGCTGAGGCGATGGGCGATGACCACCCGCGTTGCCTTCAGCTTCTGCAGGCTTTGGCTGACGATGGTCTGTGTACGATTGTCCAGGGCGCTGGTGGCCTCGTCGAACAGGATGATTCGCGGCTTATGCACCAGCGCGCGCGCGATCAACAGCCGCTGACGCTGCCCGCCCGACAGGGTCGTACCGCCGCCGATCAAGACCGTGTGCATGCCCATGGGCATGGCCTCGATCTCATCGGCCAACCCGACGGCATGGGCCGCCTCCCAAGCATCGTCGACCGTCAGCCGTGATGAGCCGACGATATTCTTGAAGATGCTGCCGCTCGACAGCTTTCCGTTTTGCAGAACGACGCCGATCTGACGCCGGACGGCCTCGGGTTTCAGACCGGCGAGGTCCTTTCCCTCATAAAAGATGCTGCCGCTATCCGGCGTCTCAAACCCCATCAGCAGGCGGAATACGGTCGACTTGCCCGAGCCGGACGGACCGACGAAGGCGATGAACTCGCCCGGCCCCGCGCGCATGGACACTTCGCGCAGCACCGGCGGCCCGTCTTCGCCGTAGCGGAAGGAGACGTTGTTGATCTCGATATTGCCGTGAAGAATCCCCGGCTCGGCCTTGTCCCCATGGCTTTCCGGCACGGTGTGCAGGATCGGTCGGGCCAGATCATAAAGCGGCACTACCGTCAGCGCCGTCTGCATCACGGTCGACAGGCAGAGGGTTGCGGCCAGGAACTGCCCAAACGAGGCGGAAAAGGCGATGAACTGCCCCATTCCCAGAGGCTGACCGCCATAACCCATGACCATATACAACAGCATCGCCCCGAAGATGGGATAGGCGGCGTCGAAGCAATCGAGGCCAAGCTTGATCCGCATCCAACGCTTGTTGTGGGCGACGTCCTCGGTGAAGGCCGAGGCCCAGGCGGCGAAGGCGCGTTTCTCGGCCCCGGCCACCCGGATGGTGGCAATTCCCCGGATAATCTCGATGATCAGGCCACTCAAGCGGCCGCGCTTGCCCAGCATGGCGCGCTTTATCCGTCCCTGGCGGATATTGGCGATCAGGGTCACCGTCATGGCGACAAAGACCGTTCCCACGGCGATTGTCGCCAGCCGCGCGTCATACCAGAACAGCAGGATCAAATTGACCAGGGAGCCCACACCGCCCAACAGGGCCACGACCGTAGTGCCTCCCAGCAATTCACGGATTTGGCCAATGCTGTTGGCCCGCTGGGCCAGTTCGCCGGTGGAGAACTGGCGAAAGAAGTTGGCCGGCAGTTTGAGCAGCCGGTCCCACACCGCGGCGCCGACCTCACCATTCATCACGGTTTCCGCCCGCAGCAAGGTGAAGGCACGAACGATTTCGAACACCCCGGCCCCCACTGCCGCAGCGACGAGACCGAAGATGACGTCGAACAACTGGTCGCGGGCGGATAAGGGCACGATGCTGTCGAACAGCAAGCCGGTGACCACCGGGACCGCCAGCGCCAGCACGCTTGCCGCCAGACTGATGCCAAGCAAGGTCGCCATTTCGCGTTTGGTGTTGCGCAGTGCGAAAGTCAGGACGTCGACCGCCGTTAAAGGCTGATCGGGAAACGGCCGGTACAAGGTGTAGGCTTCGCCCTGCAAACCTTGGGCGATAGCGGCCGTAATGCGGCGTCGGCTGCCGGTCTCGGGATCGACGAGACGATAGCCCCCACCCGAACAGGGCAACAGCGCCACCGGCGCGTCGCCCTCCATCAGGAACCCCACGAGCGGCCCATTGTCGTGGCGCCACCATTGGCGATCCAGCGTCACCAGCCGGGACCGCAGGCGAGAAGCCTCAATGACGGCGACCAGAATGTCCCGCGTCGCTGAGGTCCCCACCAGATCGTCGGGCTCGATAACCGAAGCGCCGATCGCCTCGGCAACAAGACGGCAGGCGGCCGTCACCCGTGACGCGCTGGATGGCCCGGCAACCGGCGGAATCTCGATGCCGTAGAGCGCGAGCATGTTGCCGAATGAGCGCTCGACCACCCCGCGTTCATGCCGGTCCTGCGCGTCGATGCGGCTGCGGTCGGCCAACCGGCACTCATGCCCCCAGGCCAGCAAGCGTATCGCCTCCGCCGCTTCATGGCGGTCCAGCGCCGACCGCAGGCCGGGCAGCAGGCTCTCGGTCCGGGCGATGGTGAGGTTCGTGAAGGGCTCCACGTCCAAACCCGTCGCTGTGGTCAGCGGCGTGGGAAGATCACCCTCGGCCGTCACCCACCAGACCCCTCGTACCGAGGCGAGACTCGATGGCTCCTCGACGGTGATGGGGCTATCGTCGGTGATGGTCAGTGATCGGCGGCCGCATGTGCGGTTCGCAGTGCAGCCGGAGAGTGCGGTCAGCCAGGCGTCGAGAATTCCGGCCACCGCGGATCGGAGCGCGCTGCTTTCCTCGGCCAGGGCGAATAATTGATCGCGGCTGATCTCCAGCACGCGCGTACCGGTGGCGACGCCCACCGCCATCAAAGTTCCGACCTGATCGCATTGATCGTCGCGACCGGGGGGCATGGCCAAGGCCGCCTCTCCGGCGGCCACGGCGAACAATGGGCGACGTTCGATGCCGGTGCCGTCGCTGGCCCGCTCGGTAACCAGGAGAAGCTCTATTTTTCCGTCCAGCACCAAGAGCACCAGATCGGGATGGTCCAGGCGTCGCGACCAACGCCCGTCCACCTGGACCAAATGCCCCAGACCGGTCAAGGCATCAACCAGACTTTGCCGCAATTCGGGGGCGAGGCTATCACTCTGCACGGATCAACTCCGCATAGGGGCCGGGAATGGCACGCAGGCTGTCGTGATCGCCGCGTTGGAGAACTTTTCCATCGCTCAGAACGATAATCTCATCGCAGTCCCGGATTGTGCTTAGGCGATGAGCGACGACGATCACCGTACAGCCCCGACGCCGCAGGTTTTCCATCACCCGAATTTCAGTCAGAGGGTCCAGGGCGGATGTGGCCTCGTCCAGGACAAGGATGGACGGACAGCGCGCCAACGCCCGGGCGATTTCGATGCGCTGCGCCTGACCGCCGCTGAGGTTACGTCCACCCTCGGCAATATGGCCGTCATAGGCCTTGGCACGGGTGGCGATGAATTCGTGGATACAGGCATCCTTGGCCGCCTGAACCACGACGGCCTCGGGCACGGTTGGGTCCCAGAGGGTGATGTTGTTGCGGATGGTGTCGTCGAACAGGAAGATATCCTGGCTGACCTGGGCCAACGAGCTGACCACCTGCCGCCGCGGGCGCTCTGCCAATGGCTCGCCGTCGAGCAAGATCGCACCGGCGGAAGGGCTTAGCAGGCCGACGGCAAGCTTGCCCAGGGTGGACTTGCCACTTCCGGATCCGCCCACCAACGCCACCCACGATCCGGGGGTAAGGGCCAGGCTAAACCCTTCGAGTAGCGGAGGCGAGAGCGGGCTATAGCCGAAACTGACGTCACGAAACTCCAGATAGCCTGCCAGCTTGGCCGGGAATTCGGTTTCAGAGTCATGACGTTCAAAGCGCGAATCTACCGGCGTGTTGGTCACGTCGCTCAACTGGACGAGGGTATTCTTGAGGGATTGGTACTGTTCCGCCACCGCCGTCAGCCGGTTGATCGGCTCGGCAAAGCTGGCGAGCAGCGATTGAAAGGCGACCAAGGCGCCCAAGGTGATGGCGCCATCCATGGCCAGCAGGCCGCCATAGCCGAGGACGACCGCCGATGTCAGGCCGTTCAGCAGGGGCGACAGCGCATTGAGGAGCCCGGACAGAATCTCGAGATGCCGCCGGCCGTTCAGGACCAGTGCCTGCAATCCGGTCCATTCGCTGAAGAAGTCGGGCTCGGTTCCGGTGGCTTTCAGCGTCTCGATCAGTTGGACGCCTTCAATCGAGCAACTGGCCAGCTTGTCTTCGTCGCGCTCAAGTCGCTTGGCGCCGTTCTCCCGCAGCTTGGCGACGGCATGTATGGCCGCCAAATTCACCAGGCTCAATCCGATGCCGATAGCCGCCAGCCGGACATCGTACAGCACCATCACGATGGCGTAGAAAACGGCACAGATCAGGTTGAACGCAACGTCGGACAGCGGTCCGGCGACCAGATCGGCGAAACGCCTGCTGGCTTCGATCCGGGCCGCCACATCGCCGACATAGCGTTGGGTGAAGAACACCATGGGCAGCCGGAGCAATTGCCAGAACAGTTGCGTTGACGCCGAAATCCCCAGCTTCACCTGAAGCCTCAGTTGATGCACGCCGCGCAGCCATGTCAGCGCCGAGCGCATCACCGCCGTCAGCGCCATGCCAAGCAGCAGAGGCATCAGCCAGTCGTTGAGGCCGTTTCCCAGCACATCGTCGATGAAGATCCGGCTGATGGCCGGGATGACGATGCCGGGCACGACAAGAAAGAGGCTGACGAGAATGATCAGGGCGACGGCGTCCCATGACCGGTCCAGCCGCCGTCCCACCGCCGCCGTGAAGCTCGGGGGGCGTCCGCCGGGAACGAATCCCGGACCGGCGGCGAAAGTCAGCACAACGCCGGTGAAATACTCGTCGAATTCGTCGAAGCCGATGGCGCGACGGCCCAGGGCGGGGTCGTTGACATGGACGCAATCGCGGCCGATCCCCTCCAGCACCAGGAAATGGTTCATCCCCCAGAACAAAATCGCCGGCATCTTCAAATCGGCAAAGGCGGACAGGTCCGAGAGCTTCAGCCCCTTGGCCTCAAGGCCATAGCCGCGGGCGGCGGCCAGGATATTCTTGGCCTTGCTGCCGTCGCGCGACACACCGCACGCCACCCGCAACTCATCAAGCGGCACCCAGCGGCCGTAATGGGCGAGAATCATGCCCAGCGCGGCGGCACCGCATTCCAGGGCCTGAATCTGCAAGATCGTCGGACAGCGTCGGCGCGTCATCCGGGGCAGATATGGCGCGGACGGATCATCCACAGTCGGGGTCACAGTGCCAGCATCTGCCGGAGCGCCGGAATCAGCAATGCGATCGGCCGGTCCTCACGCACCGTCACCCAGACCTTGGCCAGAGAGCCGCTGCTCAACGGGATCGAGGCCGCCTTTGCCGAGGTCCAGCGATAACCACTCGCGGTCGATGGATCGGGAACGAGGGCGATCTTGATGGCGATCGCCGGCCCATCCTTCATGAAATGGCGAGAGAGGTCGTCATTGGCCAGGGCGCTGTTCACCTCGACCTGGGATTGAGGCAGCGGCGAGACCCAGACGACACGGCCCAGGATCGAGCCGAATTCCTCGCGCCGGATATTGGTGGGCGAGACCCGAACCGACATGCCGGGATGGATGTTCTTGCCCTGCTCGGCGGCCACATAGGCCATGACCTCCAGCCCATTGCCTCCCGATTCGATGGTCAGCAGGCGCTTGCCGGCCGAAACCAGGGAATGCAGCGATACCGGGGCCATGACCACCCGGCCAGGATCTTGCGAATATACCTGTGTCGCCAGATCCAAGGCCAGCCGGGCGCTGTTGATTTGCGCAGTGGCGTCGTGGATTTTCTGATCGAACGATTCCAGCGCCTGATCGCGTTGGTCCAGCAGCGCTCTCGGTAAATTCAGGGACGAGATCTCCATCCGAATCCGGTTGGCGGTCACGCGCGCGGCGAAAAGATGCTCTTGCGCCTCATGCACCCGGTCGGCCGAGCCCGGGTTCTTGGCCAATCCGGCCTTTCGTTCTCCGACCTGTCGTTCAATATCGGTGATATTGCGCTCGGACAGATCGAGGGCCTCAAGCAAGCCGGCGCGGCGCTGCGCGATAGCGTGCCGCTCAGCCTCGATCTGGGCGGCAAATCTGCTTTGGCTGGCGGCGCGCTGAGCGTTCAGCAGGGCCAATCTGGCGGCCAACTCGTCGACGCTGCGGCTGCTCTCCGGCGCATTGAGCCGCGCAATCAGTTGGCCGCCTTTCACCTCCTGACCGATGGGGGCCAGATATTCCAGCCAGCCTTCCTTGGGTGAAAAGATGTCGACGAAGACACCATCCTCCACATGGACCAGCCCCTGCCCCTGGACGGTGACACGATAGGTGCCGAACCATGCCCAGGCCGCCGCCGCGACCAGGATCAGGCCGCAGGCGACAACCCCAAGCCAGCCGACCGGCCGGACGACCTGCATGGCCATGTCCAGCCGATCAGGCGACGAGATCTGCTTGAGAGCCTCTGGTCTGAACTTCAGGCCTGCCAATTGTGGGAACTCCGAGGTGAGGCCTGCCCTGCCATGTCATCGACCCGCAGGGAATGCCCCCTTCCCACTGGCCACCCGTGGGTCGGGCTCAGCCGGCCTTGCCGCCAGCCTTGCCACCGGCCACCTTATCGAGGTCGGCCTCATCAAGCTCAACCACCTTGGGCGGCGTGGTCGGAGTGGCCGTCTTCACCTCATCCACTTTTGCCGCGGATGCGGACGTCTTGACGTCTGTGCTCATGACTATTCGTCTCCCAATGATTCGTTCACCGTCTTTGCGGAACAACCGTATAATCTTTACAGACAATCATCCAATGCTATTCGAATAAGGTCGGCGAGATTAACCCCACCGAATTGCGCGGCATCGCCACCAAGCTTAACGAACACAAGCACCGGACAGCGCGGGGGTGACGCGAAAACGGGAGATGGGTCGAGCTTTTCCGCAGCCTGCTTGATCGCGTTGATCCCGCAGGCAAGGATCTCACGCTCCCGTCCGCATCGCCCGCCATACCGCCAGGGCCTGAAGGGTCTCGGGGACATCGTGGACGCGGAGTATCTGCATTCCGGCGTCCAGCCCGGCCAGATTCGCCGCCATTGTGCCGGGCAGACGGTGGGCGGCGTCCTCGCCCCTGGACAGCCGGGCGACGAAGCTCTTGCGGCTTACCCCCAGCAGCACCGGGCAGCCGAGGGCGTGCAGCAGCGTCAGCGAGCCCAGGATCTGGGCGTTATGGGCGGGAGTCTTGCCGAAGCCGATACCGGGATCGACGCAAATCCGAGACAGCGGGAGTCCGGCCGCCTCGCAGGCCCTCACCCGCCCGGCCAGATGGTCGAGAACATCCAAGGGCGCGCAGTCATAGCAAGGATCGGCCTGCATGGTGCGGGGGTCATCGCCCCGCATGTGCATCAGGCAGAGATCGGCCCCCGAAGCGGCCACCACTTTGAGGGAGTCGGGATCGCCCAACAGGGCGGTAACGTCGTTGATGATGCGCGCCCCCGCCCTCATCGCCGAATCCATGACGCGGGCGTGGCGGGTGTCGATGGAAACGCAAATCCCCTTCTCCGCCAGGGCGCGGACCACCGGAATGACGCGGCGCTCCTCTTCCTCCACCGGCACCGGCTCGGCGCCGGGCCGGGTTGATTCGCCGCCCACATCGATGAGGGAAGCCCCCGCCTCCACCATCGCTAAGGCGCGGGCGATGGCATCGTCGAAAGCGAAGGCCTCGCCGCCGTCGGAAAAGCTGTCGGGGGTGACGTTGACGATGCCCATGACATGGGGCCGATCCATGGGCAGCCCGGCCCAATCCGGGCGCTTGGCCCCCATGCGATGGATGGACTGGGCCACATGGCGGGCGATGGCGGGCTCCTCGCCCTCGGCCCATTCCACCACCTCGTTGAACGGGGCGACGGCGATGCTGGCCCCGCCGCCGTCCTGGCGCAGCAGCACCCCCAGGGCGGTAAAGGCCGCAGGGCCCTCGGCCAGCGGCCAGCCATTGCCCGAGATGATGGCGGCGGCGGCCTGCTCGCCCCAGACCAGCCCGGTGGGCAGGAGATGGAGACAGCCATCCTGAAACTCGAAGCCCCGCGGCAAGGCGGGGCTTCGGCGGAAGGCGGATTGGGTGGAACCCTCAGCCACCGGGCTGGGGCTCCGGTCCGAAGCTACCCCGGGTGGACGGTCCCGAACTCGGCACCGAGGACCGCCGGGGCTGGTCCTTGGACCGGTAGTCGCCGCTGTCGTCCTTGGTCAGGGGCTCTCCCCGGATCAGGGTGTCGATGTCGTCGCGGGACAGGGTCTCGTATTCCAGCAGGCCCTTGGCGATGATCTCCAACTCGGCACGGTACTTGGCGAGGATTTCCCGGGCAGTGGTTTCACCCTCCTCGACGAAGCGGCGAACCTCGGAGTCGATCAAGGAAGCGGTCGCCTCGGACACATTCTTGTGCTGGGTCACCGAATGGCCCAGGAAGACTTCCTCCTGGTTGTCGTTATAGCGCAGCGGCCCGAGCTTCTCCGAGAAGCCGAACTCGGTCACCAGCTTGCGCGACAGTTCGGTGGCGCGCTGGATGTCGTTGGAAGCCCCGGTGGTCACCGCGTCGAGGCCGAAGATCATCTCTTCCGCCACCCGGCCGCCGAAGAAGGCGGCGATCATGGACTTGATCTGGCGCAGCGACAGGGAATAGCGGTCGCGTTCCGGCAGCGACATGGTCAGCCCCAGGGCGCGGCCGCGCGGAATGATGGTGACCTTGTGCAGCGGCTCGTGGCCGGGCACATGCATCATCACCAGGGCGTGACCGGCCTCGTGATAGGCGGTCAGCTTCTTCTCGTCCTCGGACATGACCATGGAGCGGCGCTCGGCCCCCATCATCACCTTGTCCTTGGCCGCCTCGAAATCCGACATGGTCACCACGCGCTTGCCGATGCGCGCCGCCAGCAAGGCGGCCTCGTTGACCAGATTGGCCAGATCGGCACCGGAAAAGCCGGGAGTGCCGCGGGCGATGACGCGGGCGTCCACGTCCGGCGACAGCGGCACCTTGCGCATATGAACCTTCAGGATCTTCTCGCGGCCCAGGATATCGGGATTGGGCACCGTCACCTGACGGTCGAAGCGGCCGGGACGCAACAGCGCCGGGTCCAGCACGTCGGGACGGTTGGTGGCGGCGATCAGGATGACGCCCTCGTTGGACTCGAAGCCGTCCATCTCCACCAGCAGCTGGTTCAGGGTCTGCTCGCGCTCGTCATTGCCGCCGCCCAGCCCGGCGCCGCGATGGCGGCCGACGGCGTCGATTTCGTCGATGAAGATGATGCAGGGCGCGTTCTTCTTGCCCTGCTCGAACATGTCGCGGACACGGGACGCGCCGACGCCGACGAACATCTCGACGAAGTCGGAGCCCGAAATGGTGAAGAACGGCACATTGGCCTCGCCGGCGATGGCGCGGGCCAGCAGGGTCTTGCCGGTGCCGGGCGGACCGACCAGCAGGCAGCCCTTGGGAATCTTACCGCCCAGGCGCTGGAACTTCTGCGGGTCCTTCAGGAACTCGACGATCTCTTCCAGTTCCTGCTTGGCCTCGTCGATGCCCGCCACATCCTCGAAGGTGACGCGGCCGGTCTTTTCGGTCAGCAGGCGGGCGCGGGACTTGCCGAAGCCCATGGCCTTGCCGCCGCCCGACTGCATCTGGCGCATGAAGAACACCCAGACGCCGATCAGCAGCAGCATGGGGAACCAAGACACCAGCACGCTCCACAGGGTGGGCGTGTCCTCGCTGGGCGGCACGGCGGTGATGCGCACGTTCTGGGAGCGAAGCTTGTCCACCACATTGGCATCGGCAGGCATATAGGTGGCGAAAGGACGGCCATCGGTGAAGTGCCCGTTGATTCCCTGGCCCTGGATGGTCACATCTGCGACGGCACCACGATCCACCTCCGACAGGAAGTCGGAATAGGAGGTCTGGCCCAGCCCACGCGGCGGAGTCGATGCCTGGAACAGGTTGAAAAGCATCACCAACAGCACGGCGATGATGACCCACAACGCCAGGTTCTTGCTGAAATTCAAGGTCAGGTCCTTCCCGGTTGCGTCAGGCGGGTCGTGGCACGGCCCGCAAGCATCGCCCTACACATAATGCCAATTCCCGCCTAGACAAGGCGAGGCCCACCAGCGCAGATGCGATGGACGGGGGAGAAATCCAGCCGCCGCAGCGATTGCAGGGCCGCATCAAGGTTATAGCCGAGGTGAGGCACCGCGAAAACATCATCCTCGCGCCAGAGCGCGGGAATCGTCGCCCGGGCAAGGGACGGCACCCAGGCCAGCCTCCGGCTTCCCAGGGACACCGCCACCTGGCGCCAGCCTCCCCGGCCCAGCCCCCCCAGGCGTAATCCGGCCGGAGCATCGTCGGCCAGAACAGCCCGGAAGCGGCCATCCCAGGTCTGGACCATACCCACGAGCAAGGCCTGTGGCGGCGCCTGCCGCGCCAGTTCGCGGCACAACACCACCTCCCCCCCCCGGCAAGCCACCCGGCACCCCGCCAGGGTGGCGTCGGCGGTGCCGTCCCGAACCATCCCAAACAGCCGTTCCAGCCGTTCCAGCCGGGGCGGATGGACGCCGCCCCCCACCGCCATCACCAGACGCGCCAACAGCCGCAAGCCGATTTCCTCGGGCAGTTGGGTGAAGGCGACGGCGGCGCAGCGGGCGAAACCGGCGGGATGCAGCTCGACCCAGCGGGCGGCGGCGGCGGCCACCGCCTGATCCAGGGCGGCGCGGACGCGGGCCATGCGCGACGCCGTCGCCGCCAGCCGTTCGGCCGAGAGCCCTTCCGCCGCCAGATCGGGGGCGAGGCGCCGCAACCGGATGCGGGCATAGGCGGAATTCTGGTTGGAGGGATCCTCGATCCAGTCCTGGCCAAGCTGGCGCAGGGTCGCGCTCAGCCGTGCCTTGTGAATCTCCAGCAAGGGCCGGAGCAGCCTCCCCCAGGCGGTGGCCTGGATCGGTGCCATGGCGGCAAGGCCGTCGACCCCCGAGCCGCGCCCCAGCCGCAGCAGCAGGGTCTCGGCCTGATCCTCGCGATGATGGGCCAGCAGCAGATGCAGGATGCCCGCCTCGCGGCAGGCCCCGGCCAGCAAGGCATGACGGGCGGCCCGGGCGGAGGCCTGAATGTCGGTGTCCGGCTTCGGCCCGGTCCAGGCCAGGATGCGATGGGGAACAGCGTGGGCCGACATCCATGTGGCGACCAGCTCGGCCTCGGCGCCGGATTCGGGCCGCAGGCCATGATCGACGGTCAACGCCAGGACGGAACCACCCCGCCAGGCGGCCCATTCCTTGGCCAACAGGGCCAAAGCCAGGCTGTCGCCCCCGCCCGAGACCGCCACCGCGAGCCGGGGCCGGGCCTCGAACGGCCCCAATGGGGCCATGAGGGCGGCAAAGTCGTCGGAGGAGATGGGAGCCTGGGTCATGGCATGGATTGAAGCATCAAGGCAGGGGACAGGCCAAGCCTCTTGGAGGCGGTCCCATCCCATGCTGGAATGGCACCATGTTCAAAGCCGCCCCGCTCCTCCGCGCCATGACGCCCGACGACATGCCCGCCCTTATCGCCCTGTTCCGCGCCTCGGTGCGCCAGGTGGCAAGGCGTGATTACCACGAGGAGCAACTGCGCGCTTGGGCGCCCGACAGCATCGACCTGACGGAGTGGACGCAGCGGCATGGCGATCGGCCGGGCTGGGTCGCGGTGACGGACGGTTCGCTTTCGGGCTTCTGTGAGTTGGAAACAGATGGCCATCTGGACATGATGTTCGTCCATCCCGACCGCCAGGGCCAGGGCATCGCCTCGGCTCTGCTGGTCCAAACGGAAAGCGTGGCCCGACAATGGGGCCTAACCCGCCTGTTCACCGAGGCCAGCCTTACCGCCCGCCCCTTCTTCGAGGCGCGCGGCTTCCAGATCATCGAATCGCAGGTCGTGACGGTTCGCGGCCAGGATTTCATCAACATCCGGATGGAGAAGGGGCTGTAGGGTCAATGGACATTCAAACGGATGGGGCTGAAATTTCTCTTCGGAAGACATTCTGGTCCGAAGCCCGCCAAATTCCCTGAATATCGATACAGCCTAGGCTTTCCCCTACTTGCACCCCAGCCGCTGCTTGTCGCCGGTGGCGGCACGCTTCAGGCGGTCGGCCATTCCAGGATGTTCGGCGAACAGCAGGGCGAAGGTGCGGCAGGCCTGATCCTTCATGTCCAACTGGCCGAACGAGGCCCCCAGCTTGTAGAGCATGTCGGGAGCCTTGGAATGCTTGGGATACTTCTTGTAGGCCTCGCCGAACAGCTTGGCCGAGGCCGCGAAGTCCTTCTTCTGGGAGAAGGCGATGTCACCCAGCCAATACTGGGCGTTACCCGCCAGTTGATGGTTGGGGAAGCTCTTCAAGAAGCCCTGGAAGCCGCGCTCGGCAGAATCGAAATCGCCCTTCTGCAACTGGCTATAGGCGTCATCATAGGCGGCCTGAGGGTCCTTGGGCACGGCCGGAGCGGCGGCGGAGGCCGCCTGCTGCGCCTGGGCCTCGGCGCGCTTCGCGTCCTTCTGGCTGAGTTGGCCCAGCACCTGCGGCCCCGGGGCGGGACCGGCATTGTCGGCGGCATTGGCGCCGGGATTGACGCCCTTGGGCGGAATCAGCACCGGCGCGCCATTGGGCTGGGTGGCGGCGGGAGCGGGCATGGACAGGCTTTGAGACTGCTGGGGGGCGGCCGGCGCCGGGCCGCTGCCGCGCGGGTCGTTGATTTCCTTGAAGCGCAGATCGATATCGGTCTGCATGCGCTCGATCTGTTTGTTGAGTTGATTGACCCGGAAATTCGCTTCCTCGATCTTGCCGGTCAGGAAACGGTTGGCGTCTTCCAGCTCATTGATGCGGTCCTCCAGGCGCGACGCCATGGACCCGGCCACCGAACCGTCATTGGCCATGGGCGAACGGACCACGGTCGGCGCGGTGCCACCCCGGGCCGCCTGCGCCTGCACCATCTGCAGATCGCGCTCCAACCGCTCGATGCGGTCATACAGGGCGCGGGTATCGCTTTGGGCCAGGGCTTGGGGCGACAGCATGGCGGCGCCAAGCAAGGCGATGAAGGCGGTGGTGGTCAGAAGTCGTCGCACAGTTCGAGCCTCGTCTTCTCTGAATTCCCGGGACGCAAGCAATCCACATAAAGTGGGCAAAAATAAGGCGCCCGCCCAATCCGCCGGTCATGGACCTGACGAACGGGCGGACGCCCCATTTTTCACGCCGTAATCGACCTGATTAGTTCAGGACGGTCACGCCACGACGGTTCTGCGACCAGGCGGCCTCGTTCGAGCCGAGAGCAACCGGACGCTCCTTGCCGTAGGAAACAACCTTGACGCGGCTGGCGGCGACGCCATTGGCAGCCAGGAATTCCTTCACGGCATTGGCACGCTTCTCACCCAGGGCGAGGTTGTACTCACGGGTGCCGCGCTCGTCGGCATGACCTTCGATGGTCATGGTGTACGAGCCGTACTGCTTCAGCCAGGCGGCCTGCTTGGACAGGGTGGCCTTGGCGTCGGCACGCAGGCTGGACTTATCGAAGTCGAAGAAGACGCGATCGCCGACATTGGCGACAAAGTCATCCTTCGAGCCGGGAGCGATGCTCTTCGCGGCGGCCGGCGGAGTGGTGGCAGCGGTGCTGCCCTTGTTGCCGGTGTCGGAAGGCGCGGATTCGCAAGCGGCCAGCAGAGCGGCGGCGGCAAAAATGCTCAGGAAACGCAGTTTCATATTTGAGGACTCCCCCTCAGTGCGACGCGGAAAAAAGCAACGATCGGACCCAAGAGACTCCGTGCCGACCAATGAAGATACGACACGCCCCGCCGGCGACATCACAAGTTCGGGACCCGATGCCACCGGAAAAAATCCTAATCGGCGCGGACTATACAAACATAATTCTAGGGAATCAAGGGGGACCACGCAGGATCGGAGCCATCGACCGGGGTCAGCAGAACCCTCTCGTTGGAACCGGTCAGATCGATGGTGTACAGGCGCACCGACTGGCCACGACCGCGCTCATCCGACGGAGATTCGCGGAAAAAGGCCAGAACGCGGCCGTTGGGCGCCCAGGTGGGGCCTTCCACCAGGAAGCCCTCGGCCAACAAGCGCTCGCCCGACCCATCCGGACGCATGACACCAATGAAGAATTGCCCACCCTTCTGCTTGGTGAAGGCGATCAGATCGCCACGCGGGCTCCAGACCGGGGTGCCGTAGCGGCCGTCACCGAAGCTGATGCGGTTCTGCCCGCCTCCGCCCGCCGACATGACGTAGAGCTGCTGCCCGCCGCCACGATCGGATTCGAACACGATCTGCTGGCCATCGGGCGAATAGCTGGGTGCAGTATCGATGGCCGAGTTGGTGGTCAGACGGACCTTCTGACGGGTCAGCAGGTTCATCTCGTAGATTTCGGTATTGCCGTCCTCGGCCATGTTGAAGGCCACCTTGTTGCCATCGGGCGAGAAGCGCGGCGCGAAGGTCATACCCGGAAAATTGCCCAGCGCCTCGCGGCGGCCGGTATCCAGGTTGAAGATATAGACCCGGGGAACGCCCCGGTAATAGGACAGATAAGTGATCTCGCGCGAGCTGGGCGAGAACCGGGGGGTGAGCACCAGTTCGCTGCCATCGGTGAGGAAGCGATGGTTCTCGCCGTCCTGGTCCATGATGGCCAGACGCTTCTTGCGGTCGTTCTTCGGACCCGATTCGGCGATATAGACGATCTGGGTATCGAAATAGCCGTCCTCGCCGGTCACCCGCTTATAGATGGCGTCGGCGACCTTGTGGGCGAGGCGGCGCCAGTCATTGGGCGAGGCCGACAGGGTCCAGCCGGTCATATAGGCTTCGGCGAACACGTCCCACAGCCTGAATTCCACCCGCACCCGTCCATCGGGGGTATTGTCCAACTTGCCCACCACCAGGCCCTCGGCGTTGATGGCCTTCCAGTCGGGGAAGCGCGGCTGCACCTGCAGGGATGCCACTGTCTGGATGAACGCCTTGGGATCGATGGGCTTGAACAGGCCCGAACGCTCCAGGTCGGCAGAAACCACCCGGGCGATATCCTTCCCGATCTGGCTTTCCTGGCCCGACGACCCGGCGAATTCCGGAATGGCGATGGGCAGCGGCTTCATCTGGCCGCGGGTGATGTCGATACGGACCTCGGCACCGACAGGGAGCGCTGCCACCATGCCAAGGACGAAAACGGCGACCAGCGCCACGAAAGAGCGGATGCGAGTCATATTGATCACCTTCCTGCCGCGAATTTTGGATTGAAGGCCAGGGTGAAGTCTTTGAACTGATCGTATTTATTGGCCGGAATCGGCAACGGACTGGCGGCGCGCACCGCGCGTCGGGCGCTGTCGGCGGCGGCCTGATAGAACGGGTTCAGCATCATGGTGGGGTCGCCCATCTGAATCTGGGCGTCGGTCACCGTACCATCGGGCAGCACCGAGACCCGGATATAGACCACCAGCTTGTCGGCATCCTTGGCCCCGGCCGGCACGTTCCAGAACCGCTCCACATGGGCGCGGATACGGTCCTTCTCGGTCATGGAGACCGGTTCCAGCGGATTGTTGGACGCCGAGCCCCGCACCGATTGCGGCGCGGTCTGGGTGGCGGTCTTGTTCTCCGGCACCGACGGCTTCAGCTTCTCGGCCGATTTCAGCAGCTTGTCCAGCTCGTCCTCGGGCTTGGGCTTCTTCTTGTCCACCGATTTCAGCAGGGAATCCAACTCGTCGGTGACGTTCTTCTGCTTCTTGGGCGGCTCCGGTTTCGGCTCGGGCTTGGGCGGTTCCGGCTTGGGCGGCTCCGGCTTGGGCTCCGGCTTGGGCGCGGGAACGGGAGCAGGCTCCGGCTTCGGCGGAGGCGGAGGCGGAGGCGGCGGAGGCGGCGGCGGAGGAGCAGGCGTGGGCGGCGGCGGCGGCTTGGGCGGTTCCGGCTTCGGCGGCTCTGGTTTCGGTGGTTCCGGCTTGGGCGGCTCGGGCTCGGCCTTCTGGGGCTCGGGCTGCGGCTTGTTGTCCTGGAGCGGCGGCGGGTTGGTCTTCTCGCCAATGGGAACGATGTCCACCACCATCGGCGTTTCCTCGATGGGCGGCGGGTCCCAGAACTGCGGCAGCCCGAACACGGCGATCAGGAAGATCGCCAGATGCAGGACGCCCGAGAAGACGTAGCTGTCGCGCCGCATTTCCATGATGGGGGACTACCGCGCTCCCTTCTTGGCGGGCTTGGCGGGATCGGCTCCGCCCTTGACCTCGGTCACCAGGGCCACCTTGGCGAAACCGGCGGCGCCCAGAGTGCCCATCACTTCCATCACCCGCCCGTAGTCGATGCCCTTGTCGCCGCGCACGAAGATGCGGGTTTCGGGCTTCTGGGCGGTGATGGCCTGGAGCCGGGGAGCCAACTGGTCCAACTGGACCTCGGTTTCCTGGATGTAGATCTTGCCGTGGGCGTCGATGGTCACCGACAGCGGCTGGTCGTCGCCCTTCAACGGGGCGGCCGAGGTCTTGGGCAGGTCCACCTGCACGCCCGCCGTCAGCAGCGGCGCGGTGACCATGAAGATCACCAGCAGCACCAGCATGACGTCGACCATGGGGGTGACGTTGATTTCGGCCACCGGGCGGAAGCGCCGCGAATGGCCCCCCTTGCGTGCACCGATGGAGGCGCCCATCAGGCCTTCTCCTCGAGTTGGCGCGACAAGATGGCGCCGAATTCGCCCGCGAAGTTCTCGAGGCGCTTGGAATAGCGATCGAGATCGCCCGAGATCTTGTTATAGGCGATCACCGCCGGGATGGCGGCCACCAGGCCCAGCGCGGTGGCGAACAGCGCCTCGGCGATACCGGGAGCCACCACCGCCAGCGAGGTATTCTTGGTGGCGGCGATGGACTGGAAGCTGTTCATGATGCCCCAGACGGTGCCGAACAGGCCGATGAACGGCGCCGTCGAGCCCACCGAGGCCAGGAAGCCCAGGCGACGTTCCAGCAGTTCCATCTCGCGGCCCAGGGTGACGGTCATCACCCGGTCGATGCGCTGGGGCAGGCTGGCCCGGGTGCTGTCGCGGTCGGCCAGGCCCTTGGCCGCCGAGCGGCGCCACTCGCGCATGGCGGCGACGAAGATGGAGGACATGGGATCGAGCGGACGCGCGCCGATGCGGTCGTAGAGTTCCTCCAGCGAGCCGCCGGACCAGAAGGCTTCCTCGAACTGTTCCGCCTTGGTATGGAGCTGGCGCACCTTCAGCAGCTTGTCGAAGATGATCGCCCAGCACCAGAACGACGCCGCGATCAAGGCCAGCATGACGAACTTCACGATGATGTCGGCGCGCAGGAACAGCGCCCACATGGAAAGATCGTGCTGCATCGCCGCCCCGGCGACCGCCGCTGTCTGAGAAGGATCCATGATACCTACCGCCTTTCGTCTCTGATCCAGGTCCCGAACAAGTCCCTGACGCCCGCCGGAATGCGCGCGGGCTTGCCGGACAGGGTGATATATCCTAGCCGAACGTCGATGCGAACCACTTCCGCGCCATCGGCATCGCGGAAAATGATCTGAGACAGCTCGACGCTGGCCCCGCCCACCGCCGTCACGCGGGTTTCCACCCTCAACAGGTCGTCCAGCTTGGCCGGCCGGAGAAACTCTATTTGAGCGCCGCGCACGGCGAAGGCGGTGCCCTCGCCGTCTTCCAGCAGCGCCCGCTGGCTGATGCCCATTTCGCGCACCAGTTCGGTCCGCGCCCGCTCGGCGAAATTGAGGTATTGCGAGTGATAGACGATGCCGCCCGCGTCGGTGTCCTCGTAATAGACCCGGATGGGGAAGGCATGGACGGGGTTCGGCTTCGCCTCGCTCGTCATTCCCCGTCCTCCGGCAGCGACGCCAGCAGATCCAACTGGGCCAGCACCTCGCGCGGCGGATTGAGGCCGATATGGCGGAAACCCGAGGCCGACAGCATGCGCCCCCTGGGGGTGCGCTGGATCAGGCCCTGTTGCAGCAGATAGGGCTCCACCACCTCTTCCAGGGTGTCGCGGCTTTCCGACAGGGCGGCGGCCAGGGTTTCCACCCCCACCGGCCCACCGCCGTAATTCTCGGCCATCATGCGCAGATAGCGGCGATCCATGGCGTCCAGACCGATGGAATCCACCTCCAGCCGGTTGAGCGCCGCGTCCGCCACCGGCGCGTCCACCGGCGAGCGCCCGGCCACGGCGGCGAAATCACGCACCCGGCGCAACAGCCGCCCGGCCACGCGGGGCGTACCGCGCGAGCGCCGCGCCACTTCCGCCGCGCCGTCGGGGGTCAGGGCGAAGCCCAGCACCCGGGCGCCTCGGCTGACGATGCTTTCCAACTCGTCGGGGGTATAGAAATTCATCCGGCAGGGAATGCCGAAGCGTTCGCGCAAGGGGGTGGTCAGCAAGCCGGAACGGGTGGTCGCTCCCACCAGGGTGAACCGGGGAAGGTCGATGCGGACCGAGCGGGCGGCGGGTCCCTCGCCGATGATCAGGTCGAGTTGGAAGTCCTCCATGGCAGGATAGAGCACTTCCTCTATGGCAGGATTAAGGCGGTGGATCTCGTCGATGAATAAAACGTCGCGCGGCTCCAGATTGGTCAGCAGCGCCGCCAGATCGCCCGCCCGCTGGATCACCGGCCCCGATGTGGCGCGAAACCCCACCCCCAATTCGCGGGCCATGATCTGGGCCAGGGTGGTTTTCCCTAAGCCGGGCGGGCCGTGGAACAGCACATGGTCCAGGGCGTCGCCGCGATCGCGCGCCGCCGTGATGAACACCTTCAAATTCTCGCAGACCTGCCGCTGGCCGACGAAGTCGTCGAGGCTTTGCGGCCGGATCGAGGCATCCGGATCGCCGGGCTTTTGCTCGGGCGAAACCTCCCTCATCGCGTCAGGTCCTTGCCCAACCGCTTCAGCGCGGCGCGGATCAGGGCCGACGCGTCGGTATCCTCGGGCAGGTCACGGGCCGCCTCCCCCGCCGCCTGGAAGGCCTCCAGCCGCCTGTAGCCCAGATTGACCAGGGCCGAGACCGCATCCTCCAGCGGTCCGCTGGCGGCGGGCAACGGTGCCGAGGCGGCGATGGCCGCGCTCGCCGGGCCGAAACCGCCGAGCGCGATCTTGCCCGCCTTGTCCTTCAACTCGGTCAGGATACGCAGCGCCAGCTTGGGGCCGACGCCGTTGGCACGGGTCAGGCCGGTCTTGTCCTGTGCCGCGATGATCTGCAGCAACTGCTCGGGCGCCGCCACCGACAGGATGGACAGCGCCACCTTGGCCCCCACGCCTTGCACCGTGGTCAGCAGGCGGAACCAGTCGCGCTCGCCGGTCTCCAGGAAGCCGTAAAGCTGGATGGCGTCCTCGCGCACATGGGTCTCGATGAACAGAGCGCTGGCGGTTCCGGCCTGCAGGCGGCCCAGGGTGCGCGACGAGCACGACACCAGATAGCCGACGCCGCCGCAGTCCACCACCGCCCAGTCGTCGCCCTGGGAATCGATCAGCCCCTTCAGCCGCGCGATCATCGCAAGGCCGCCCTGAGCTTGCGCTGGGTGGCGCGGTGATGGGCGTGGCAGATGGCCACCGCCAGGGCATCGGCGGCATCGGGCGTGGCGGCGAGGCAGCCGGGCAGCAAGGTGCGCACCATCATGCCCACCTGATCCTTGGCGGCGCGGCCGGTGCCCACCACCGCCTGCTTGACCAGGGCGGCGGCGTATTCCCCCACCGGCAGCCCGGCCTTGGCCGGGGCCAGCAGCACGACGCCACGGGCCTGACCCAGCTTCAAGGTGCTTTCCGGGTTCTTGTTGACGAAGGTCTCCTCGACCGCCGCCTCTTCCGGCGACCACTGGCCGATGACGCCGGTGACGCCGTCGAACAGTTGGACCAGACGCTCCGCCAGGGAGAGCGAGGCATCGGACTTGACCACGCCGTCGGCCACATGGCGCAGGCGGTTGTCGATCACGTCGATCACCCCCCAACCCGTGTTGCGCAGCCCCGGATCAAGCCCCAGAACCCTCATCGATCATGCCTCATGCGCGGGCTGCTCAGCCGCCGAGCTTTTCCATCAACTCGTCGGAAATCTCGAAATTGGCCTGGACCCGCTGGACGTCGTCATTGTCTTCCAGGATGTCCAAAAGCTTCAGCAGCGTCTTGGCCACCTCCTCGTCGGTGACCGGAACCGTGGTCTGCGGCTTCCAATCCAGACGGGCGTATTCCGGCGTGCCGAAACGGGCTTCCAGCGCATCGCGCACCGCGCCCAGATCGTCGGGGGCGCAGGTGATCTCGTGGCCTTCGTCGTCGGATTCCACATTGTCGGCCCCGGCGTCCAGGGCGCCCTCGAACATGGCCTCGGCCCCAGCGGCGGCCAGGGGGAAGCGGATGGCGCCCACCCGGTCGAACATGAAGGAGACCGAATTGGTCTCGCCCAGGGCGCCGCCATTCTTGTTGAAGGCGGTGCGGACCTCGGTGGCGGTGCGGTTGCGGTTGTCTGTCAGCCCTTCGACGATGATGGCCACCGAACCGGGACCATAGCCCTCGTAGCGCACTTCCTCGTAATTGGCGCCGTCCTCGCCCCCGGCGCCGCGCTTGATGGCGCGGTCCATGGTATCCTTGGGCATGTTGGCGGCCCGCGCCGCCACGATCGCCGCCCGAAGGCGCGGATTCATGGTGGGATCGGGAAGGCCCGACTTGGCCGAGACCGTCAGTTCCCGGATCAGCTTGGTGAAGACCTTGGCCCGCTTGGCGTCCTGCGCGCCCTTGCGGTGCATGATGTTCTTGAACTGTGAATGACCCGCCATGGACCCTATTCCAACCCTAATGCCATGAAATTGGATGGCATGCCTATACCACATGTTGTAGCAAAGCAACAACGCTGACGCCCACCCTCCCGGTTTCGCTGAATTCTCCCGCCGGAACAAAAAAGAATCATATTGACGCGGAACGGGAACGAGCCTAGAACAAAACGGCATTGTTTGGCCTTTGTTCACATTGGCCCACCCAGGAGAGATGTCGGGATGCTGACTCGCAAACAATATGAACTGCTGGTATTCATCGACCAGCGTCTTCGCGCCACCGGCATTTCCCCCTCTTTCGACGAGATGAAGGATGCCTTGGACCTCAAGTCCAAGTCGGGCATCCACCGCCTGATCACCGGGTTGGAGGAACGCGGTTTCATCCGTCGCCTCGCCCACCGCGCCCGTGCCCTGGAAGTGGTTCGTCTGCCCGAGAACGCCGCCGACCAGCCCTTGCCGCTGCCCAGCAAGGCCTTCTCCCCCACCGTGATCAAGGGCGGCTTCGCTCCGTCGCTGGCCGGGGCGCCGGTGGCCGGGCCTTCCGACGCCGTCACCCTGCCGCTCTATGGCAAGATCGCGGCGGGCACTCCCATCGAGGCACTACGCGACCATTCCAACAGCATCGACGTCCCCGCCGCCATGCTGGGCGGGGGCAATCACTACGCCCTCACCGTCGAGGGCGATTCCATGATCGACGCCGGTATCCATGACGGCGACACCGTGGTGATCAGGTCCTGCGACTCCGCCGAGGCCGGGACCATCGTGGTCGCCCTGGTGGATGACGAGGAAGTGACCCTGAAGCGCCTGCGCCGCAAGGGTGCCTCCATCGCCCTGGAACCCGCCAACAAGAAATACGAGACCCGCATCTTCCCGCCCGACCGGGTCAAGGTGCAGGGCCGTCTCGTCGGCCTGCTGCGGAGCTACTGAGATGGGAAGCTTTCGCCCCCTGCGTTTCGGCTTCGCCCTGGACGGCAGCCCGGTCGACAGCGACTCGGCCGAAATGCGCGTCACCTATCTGGGCCGCTTCAGCCGCAAATCCGCCGAGGCCGACGCCCGGCGCCGGTTCGAGGAATGGCGCTCGTTGTGCAACCCGGTCACCCGGCGCTGGTCCGCCGATCAGGTGGTGTTGGCCTAGGAATAGCGGGAGCGCGGGCGCCTCGCCCCACTAAATCGGCCGACGTCTGAAATGACCTGTCATCCCGACGCCCTGGGGCGGAGGGATCTCCACCTGGAATGGCGGGTTCAGGTTGGAAAGGTCGCTCCAGGATGAGGTCCCTCGCTATCGCTCGGGATGACATGACGGGTCGGATCACGCGCCATGCCCCCTACAGCCGCACGATCTCCACCACCTCGCCCGCCGTCGCGGCAGGAGCGAAGGGCGGCCGCACCACCAGGCAATCGGCCCGCACCATGCCCGACAGCACGGCGCTGTCCTGGACGGTGAACGGCGTCGCCACCAGACTGCCGTCGTCCTGACGGTTCAGCGCCGCCCGCATATAGTCCTGACGAACGTCATTGGCGGGCAGGTCGCGGCCCAGGCGGGCGGCCAAAGTCTCGGTCTTGCTCTCCAGACCCAGCATGGCCCTGATCATCGGCCGCACCAGCAGCACGGCGCAGACCATGACCGAGACCGGATTGCCGGGCAGGCCCAGCACCGGCACCCCCTTCAGATCGCCGAACATCAGCGGCTTTCCCGGCCGCATGGCGACGGTATAGAAGCCTAGCGACAGCCCGGCCTGGGACAGGGCGTCCTTGACCAGATCATAATCGCCCACCGAGGCGCCGCCGGTGGTGACCAGCAGGTCGCACCCCGCCGCCGCCCCGATCATGGCATCCAGGGATTCCCGCGAATCGCGGGCGACGCCCAGATGGATGGCCTCGGCGCCCTCGCCCTGGATGAAGGCCGCCAGACCGGGGCCGTTGGAACCCAGGATCTGGGCCGGGCCGAGGGGGTCGCCGGGCATGGCGATCTCGTCACCGGTGGACAGCACCGCGATGCGCGGCCGACGCTTGACCGACAGCCAGGGAATGTTCATGGCCGCCGCCAGACCGATGGCGCGGCCGTCCAGCACGGTTCCGGCGGGCAGCAGCACGTCGCCGGTCTTGAAGTCCAGGCCGGTGGGCCGCACGAACTTGCCCGGCGGCACCGCTACCTTGATGAGGACGCTGTCGCCCTGGCGCTCGGTGTCTTCCTGCATCACCACCGCGTCGGCGCCTGCGGGCAGCGCCGCGCCGGTAAAGATACGTGCGGCCTGGCCCGGCCCCACCACTCCCGCGAAGGGCGCACCCGCCGCCGACTGGCCGATCACCGCCAAAGCGGCGGGCAAACCGGCGAGATCGGCGGCGCGCAGGGCATAGCCGTCCATAGCCGAGACCGGTACCGGCGGATGCGACACCCGCGCCGCAAGGTCCTCGGCCAGCACCCGACCTCCGCCTTGGGCGAGGCCGATCATTTCCGCCGCCACCGGCCGTGCTCCGGCAAGGATGGTGGCCAGGGCTTCCGCAACTGAAATCATTATTCCGCCTCGAAGAGTCCCGACTTGCCGCCGGACTTGCGCACCAGCCGGATGTCGGTGATGCGCATGCCCTTATCCACCGCCTTGCACATATCATATACGGTGAGCCCGGCCACCGTGACGGCGGTCAAGGCCTCCATCTCGACGCCGGTTCGGCCATTCAGCTTGCACACCGCCTCGATATGGACGGCGGAGGCGGCTTCATCAAGGGACAGTTCCACTCCGACCGAGGTCAGGGCCAGGGGGTGGCAGAGTGGAATCAGGTCGGGGGTACGCTTGGCGGCCATGATCCCCGCCAGTTGCGCCACCGCCAGCACGTCGCCCTTCTTCAGGGCCCGATCGCGGATCAGGGCGAGGGTTTCGGGCTTCATGACCACGGACCCCCGGGCCACCGCCACCCGCTCGGTCTCGACCTTGGCCGAGACATCCACCATCACCGCGTTGCCGTCACCATCGAAATGGGTGAGCCCGCCCGCCGGGGCGCCGGGATCAGACATTGGCCCCGGCCAGCAGCACTTTCAGGGCCTGCTCCACATCGGCGCGGCGCATCAGGGCCTCGCCGATCAGGAAGCGCCACACTCCGGCGGAAGCCATGCGCTTGAGGTCGCCCGGCCCTTCCAACCCGCTTTCCGAGATCACCACCTTGCCCTTGGGGATCAGCGGCACCAGCCGCTCGGTGGTGGCAAGATCGGTCTTCATGATCTTGAGGTCGCGATTATTGATGCCGATCAGCGGCGATTTCAGCTTCAGCGCCCGCTCCAGTTCGGCCTCGTCATGGACTTCCAGGATGACGTCCATGTTATAGCCCAGCGCGATGTCCTCCATCTGGGACAGCTCGGCGTCGGTCAGGGCGGCGACGATCAGCAGGACGCAGTCGGCGCCCAGGGCACGCGCCTCGACGATCTGATAGGGGTCGACCATGAAGTCCTTGCGCAGGACCGGGATTTCGCAGGCCGAGCGCGCCGCGCCCAGGTCCGCGTCGGAGCCCTGGAAGAATTTTGGATCGGTCAGCACCGACAGGCAGGCGGCGCCACCGCGCTGATAGGCCCGCGCCAGCATATCCGGCTTGAAGTCGGCGCGGATCACCCCCGCCGAGGGCGAGGCCTTCTTGATCTCGGCGATGATGCCATAGCCCGATTTCGCCACATGGGTTTCCAGCGACTTGGCGAAGCCGCGCGGCGGCGCCTGGTCCTGGGCCCGCTTCAGCAGCTCCTGGATGTGGCGGCGGCCCTTCTGCTCCGCCACCTGCTTGCGCTTCTCGGCACAGATCTTGTCGAGAATGGTCGGAGTTGCGCTCATCTGCTCAAACCTCCCGATTGGTGATGGCGACCATGCGGTCGAGAACGGCGGCGGCGGCCCCGCTATCCAATGCCTGTTCGGCCAGCCGGGCGCCCTGCGCCAGATCATCGGCCTTGCCCGCCACGATCAGGGCGGCGGCGGTGTTCAGCACCACGATGTCGCGATAGGCGCCCCTTTCCCCCGCCAGCACCGCCTTCAGCGCGGCGGCGTTGAGGGCGGCATCGCCGCCCTTCAACTGGTCGGGCGTGGCGCGGGCCAGCCCGGCCTGCTCCGGGGTGACGGTGAAGAGGCGAACCTCGCCGTTCTTGAGCTCGGCCACCTTGGAGGGGCCGGTGGTGGTCAACTCGTCCAACCCGTCGGTGCCATGCACCACCCAGGCATGCTCGGAGCCCAGCCGCCCCAGCACCCGGGCGATAGGCTCGACCCACTGCTCGGCGAAGACGCCCAGCACCTGACGGGTGGCACCCGCCGGATTGGACAGCGGCCCCAGCAGATTGAAGATGGTCCGGGTTCCCAGCTCGACGCGGGGACCGCCCACATGGCGCATGGCGTTGTGGTGGCGCGGCGCCATCAGGAAGCCGATATTGTTCTCGAACAGGCATTCGCGCACCAGCGCCATGTCGGCATCGACCTTGATGCCGAGCGCGCCCAGCACGTCGGCGGAGCCCGACTTGGACGACAGCGCCCGATTGCCGTGCTTGGCCACCGGCACGCCACAGGCCGCCACCACGAAGGCGGCGGCGGTGGAGATGTTGAAGGTGCCCGAACCGTCGCCGCCGGTACCGCAGGTATCCACCGCGCCCGCCGGGGCGTCCACCTTGAGCGCCTTGGAGCGCATGATGCGCGCCGCGCCGCTGATTTCCTCCACCGTCTCGCCACGGACGCGCAGCGCCATCAGCAAGCCGCCGATCTGGGCAGGGGTGGCGTCGCCGGACATGATGACCTCGAACACCTCTTCGGCCTGGTCTTCCGACAGGGTGGCGCCGACGGCGAGACGGCCCAGCACCTCCTTCATCAGGGCAAGGGTGGCGGGCGGATTGGGGGCGGGTGCGGTGCTCATCAGGCGGCGTTTCCGGTGCGGGTCGCGGTATGGTTCAGGAAATTGCGCAGCATGTCGTGGCCATGCTCGGTCTCGATGCTTTCGGGATGGAACTGCACCCCCCAGATGGGCAGGTCCTTGTGGACCAGTCCCATGACCAGCCCGTCCTCGGTCCAGGCGGAGGCATGCAGGCAGTCGGGGAAGCCGTCCTTCTCCACCACCAGGGAATGGTAGCGGGTGGCGCGGAACGGGCTGGGCAGTCCGGCGAAGACGCCGGTTCCGTCATGGATGATGGAATCGACCTTGCCATGCATGGGCTTGGGGGCGCGCACCACCTTGCCGCCGAAGGCCTGGCCGATGGCCTGATGCCCCAGGCAGACGCCGAACAGCGGAATACGCCCGGCGGCGCGGCGGATCAGCTCCAGGCAGATGCCTGCGCGATCGGGATCGCAAGGACCGGGCGAGATGACGATGCCCTGGGGCGCCATGGCCAGGACCTGATCGACGGTCAGCGCGTCGTTACGCCGCACCTCCACCTCGGCGCCCAATTCGCCCAGATAATGCCAGAGGTTATAGGTGAAGCTGTCGTAGTTATCGATCAGCAGGTACATGGCGGCGGCAACTCTTCTCGGCTCGGGGCGGCCGCCTCGGCCGCCCGGGATTGGGCCGCACTTTATCAATGCCGTCGGCCTGCGTACAGACACAGCTTCACCCATTCGTGCACGGCTGCTACCCTGCCTGCATGATGTCTCTTTCCAGACTTCGAGCCCTGCTGAGACATGACGCCGCCGGAGGCGTGGTGCTGATGGCCGCCGCCCTCGCCGCCATGGCCTTCGCCAATTCTCCGCTTCATTCCGTGTACGAGCATTTCCTGGAAACCCGCCTGTCGCTACAGGCGGGCGAGTTGGTCCTGGCCAAACCGCTGCACCATTGGGTCAATGACGGACTGATGGCGGTATTCTTCCTGATGGTCGGCCTCGAGATCAAGCGCGAGGTGCTGGAAGGCGAGCTGTCCAGCCTCAGGCAGGCCAGCCTGCCGCTGATCGCCGCCCTGGGCGGCATGGCGGCGCCCGCCCTGGTCTATCTGGCCGTGACCTGGGGCGATGCCGAGGCCATGCGCGGCTGGGCCATTCCCGCCGCCACCGACATCGCCTTCGCCGTGGGCGTGCTGGCCCTGGCGGGCAAGCGGGTGCCGCCCAGCCTGCGCATCTTCCTGCTGGCGCTGGCCATCATGGACGACCTGGGCGCCATCGTGATCATCGCTTTGTTCTATACCGCCCAGTTGTCGGTCCCGGCCCTGGTGCTGGCCGCCCTGGCCCTGATGGCGCTGGCGGCCCTGAACCGCTCGGGCGTCACCGCCTTCGCCCCCTATGTGGTGGTGGGAGCGATCCTGTGGGCCTGCGTGCTGGAATCCGGCGTCCATGCCACCCTGGCGGGGGTGGCATTGGGGTTCGCCATCCCCTTGCGTGGAGGCGGCGGCCCCCATGCCTCGCCGTTGCGGGTGATGGAGCACGGCCTGCATCCCTGGGTGACCTTCGCCATCCTGCCGCTGTTCGCCTTTGCCAATGCCGGTGTCTTCCTGGGGCAGGTGAGCGCCGCCACCCTGGCCGATCCCATCACCGTTGGGGTTGCCGCCGGACTGTTCCTGGGCAAGCCGATCGGGGTGATGGCCGCGACCCTGGCGGCCATCGGTCTCGGCCTGGGCCGGATGCCCGCGGGCGCCAGCCTCGGGCAGTTTTTCGGAGTGGCGGTGCTGACCGGCATCGGCTTCACCATGAGCCTGTTCATCGGCACCCTGGCCTTCGATGGCATCCAGCACGACAATGCCATCCGGCTGGGGGTCCTGGGCGGCTCGCTGGCCTCGGCGGTTCTGGGCAGCCTGCTGCTGGCCCGCCGCCCCGCTACGTGATGCCCCCGCTGCCTGATGCGTTGCCAATCCCCCATCGAGATGCCATGATTCGGCCATGGCGAAGAAAAACGTCTCAGCGGTAGCGCAAGCCAGAGCGGCGGCGGCGGCCAAGAAAGGCGGCGGTGGCGGTGGCATCAACAAGGGCGTGGTGCTGGCCATCCTGGCCGCCCTGGTGCCGTTTTCGCTGCCCACGGCGGTGCTGATCTTCTTCACCATGCTGCCCACCCTGGGCTCGTGGGCCACCGAGAAAGGCCCCAACAAATACGCCTTCCTGTGCGTCGGCGGCCTGAACTTCGCCGGGGTGTTCCCCTATCTGTTCGGCTTATGGTTCGGCGTCCATACCCTGGACGAGGCCCTGCGGCTGGTGACCGACCCGGTGATGCTGATGGTGGCCTATGGCTGCGCCGCCATCGGCTGGGGCATCTATGCCGCCATGCCGCCCATGGTGGCCAGCTATCTGGCCGCCAGCGGCCAGCGCCGGGTCAATGCCCTGAAAGCCGCCCAGAAGAAGCTGGTGGAGGAATGGGGCGACGAAGTGGCCAAGAAGGGCGGTTAAGACAAAGAAATGGACCGGTCCCTCTCGGGAACCGGCCCTTTGCACTGGTTCACGGCCTTATCAACAGCGCAACGTCCCGACCTCCTGGGCGGCGGCGGCGCTTTTCACCGACTTCTGCAGCTTCTCGAAGGCGCGGACCTCGATCTGGCGCACCCGCTCGCGCGAGATGCCGTAATGCTGCGACAGATCCTCCAGCGTGGCGGGATCATCGGTCAGGCGGCGCTTGGTCAGGATGGCGCGTTCGCGATCGTTGAGCCCGGCCAGGGCGGCCGTCAGCATCTGACGGCGCTGCCCCAGTTCCTCGCGCTCGCCCAGCTCGGTTTCCTGGTCCTCGTGATCGTCCACCAGCCAGTCCTGCCACTCGCCTTCGCCCTCGGCCCGCACCGGGGCATTGAGGGAATGGTCGGGGCTGGCGAGGCGCCGGTTCATGTTGATCACCTCTTCCGGGGTGACGTCGAGATTGTGGGCGATCTTGGCCACATTCTCGGCCGACATGTCGCCTTCCTCGATGGCCTGCATCTGGCCCTTGAGCTTGCGCAGGTTGAAGAACAGCTTCTTCTGGGCGGCGGTGGTGCCCATCTTCACCAGCGACCAGGAATGCAGGATATATTCCTGGATGGCGGCGCGAATCCACCACATGGCATAGGTGGCGAGGCGGAAGCCACGTTCCGGGTCAAAGCGGCGCACCGCCTGCATCATGCCCACATTGCCTTCCGAGATCAGCTCGCCCAAGGGCAGGCCATAGCCGCGATAGCCCATGGCGATCTTGGCCACCAGCCGCAGATGGCTGGTCACCAGCTTGTCGGCCGAGGCGATATCGCCGTGCTCGCGGAAGCGCTTGGCCAGCTGGTATTCCTCTTCCGGCGGCAGCATGGGGAATTTGCGGATGTCCTGGAGATAACGGGTCAGGTTGCCCTCGGGGGCAAGCGACAGACTGGAAGCAATCGCCGTCATGGTCATTCTCCTCTTCCGACATGGAGGGTCTTCCCTCGTTTCCCGTCCCGGCGCCGGAGAGGCGCCCTTGGTCGGCAATGTCGTTCCATAAGAAAAAGAATGTCACAGCACCGCGCTCAAGTATAGGGATTTTTATATAGCCTCTAAGGTTGAGATAAGGCCCGCCAAATCCGCAGGCATACTGCTTTCGAACCGAATCCTACTTCCTTTGGTCGGGTGATCGAAGCCAAGAAGATAGGCGTGGAGAGCCTGACGAGAGAAATCGGCTAATGCCATTCGCACCGGCTCGGGCAGCGCCTTCAACCGTCCGGCACGGCTGCGGCCATAGGCGGGGTCCCCCACCAGCGGATAGCCCAGACTGGTCATGTGGACCCGGATCTGGTGGGTGCGCCCGGTGGCGAGGCGGCATTCCACCAGGCTGACGGCACCGCCGCCGAAGGTCTTCAGCACCTGATAGCGGGTCAGCGCCGGCTTGCCGCCACCCTTGACCACCGCCATCTTCTTGCGGTCATGGGGGTTGCGGCCGATATTGCCCTCGATCTCGCCCTTGGGCGGGTTGGGCAGGCCCCAGACCAGGGCGCGATAGGCACGCTCCAGGCTGTGGGCGGCGAACTGTTCCGACAGCGAGCGATGGGCGATATCGGTCTTGGCCGCCACCATCAGGCCGCTGGTGTCCTTGTCCAGGCGATGGACGATGCCCGGCCGCCGCACCCCACCGATTCCGGCCAGGGAATCGCCGCAATGGGCCAGCAGGGCATTGACCAGGGTGGCGTCGGGATTGCCCGGCGCCGGATGAACCACCATTCCGGCGGGCTTGTTGATGACGATCAGATCGGCATCCTCGTAGACCACGTCGAGGGCGATATCCTGGGGTTCGGGCTCGGCCGGGGCGTCGGGCGGCACCCCCACCGAGAAGATTTGGCCGGGTTTGACCCTGTGCGAGGGGTCGGCTATGGTGGCGCCCGCCGAAACCACCTGCCCGTCCTCGATCAGCGCCTTGATGCGGGTGCGCGACAGATCGGGAAGCTGCCCGGCCAGCCATTTGTCGAGACGGGCACCGGCTTCCTCGGGGGCAACCGGCCTGGGATCGAGTTGGGTCTGGGTCACGGTGCTCGGTTTTCCTTCATGGCCGATCCGCCCGGATCGGCGAACACGGATTGAAGCGCAGCCCATGAAAGCGATCAAGGCATTGGTGGTGTTCCTCGGCATCCTGCTCATGGCGGGGCTGGGCCTGATGGGCTATGGCCTGTTCGCCAAGAAGGCCCAGTACAAGGGCATGGCCGCCCCCGCCCCGGCCGCCAGCGCCCCCGCCAGCGCCGATTTCGGCACCGTCGCCATTCCGGTGCCCGCGGGCAGCCGCATCGAACAGGTGACGGCGGCGGGCGAACGGGTGGTGTTGCGCCTTTCCGGCGCCGGCCCCGACCGGCTGCTGGTGCTGGACCCCGCCCAAGGCCGGGTGGTGGGCGGCTTCGTGCTCGCCCCGGAACCCCAGGTGCGCTGATGCTGGTGATGACGGCGGCACAGTTGGCCGTCATCGCCCAGGCGGCCGAAGCCGCCTATCCCCGCGAATGCTGCGGCCTGTTGATCGGCAGCGGCCAACGCGTCGTCCGGGTCTCGCGACTGATGGAGGCTGCCAATCTGCTGGCCGACCAGCGGCCCGACCGCTTCGAGTTGGACCCCCGCATCCGCTTTCAGGCCGAACGCGAATTGCGCGGCGGCCGCGAACGCATCGTCGGCCATTGGCACTCCCACCCCGACGCCCCGCCCCTGCCCTCGACCACCGACCTGGAGCAGGCCTGGGAACCCGAGATGATCTGGCTGATCGCCGCCGTGGCCCGATCCCCCGACGGCCGCCCGCGCATGGTCGAGGCCCTGGCCCACCGCCTCGACCGCGACACCGGGCGCAGCCGCCCGGTCCCCCTGCGGATCGCGGAAAAAAGTGCTTGCCAGGGCAAGGGCTTTCCGACATAAAGCGGGCCTCGCGCCTCTTGCGTCCCCATCGTCTAGAGGCCTAGGACACCGCCCTCTCACGGCGGTAACCGGGGTTCGAATCCCCGTGGGGACGCCATGCGATTTACCCGCCGAATCCGTTGGTTGTGATATCACGACCAAATGGTGTCCCGCAAGGTGAGCTTGCATTGGAGAGGCGCGGAAATACCAATGACATAAGCAAAAAGACCGCTAACCCTGAGGATTAGCGGCCTGCCGTTACCGGCTAAGAAGATCGTTTGGCGACCTTTTTCTTAGCCCAGGCAGGTCGAAGTGTCAACGGAAAACCATGAGTTTTCCGAACGGGCTAGCTCGTCCTTTTCTCCTGTCGTCATCCGCGCCCCTCGCAGGAGGGACGATGACCTATGGCCATGTGCGAGGACATTTTGAGCCGCGATCAGACGCTATAAGCACCGAGGCACCACCATCGCCTCGGCAACGGATGCAGACCGCGCTGGCGGCAGCAGCCGGAAAGTGGCGGGCGAAGCAGGAGGCCCAGCGTCGACCGATGCGGCCCGGAGAATTGGAGGCCCTGGAAGCCGAGTGGCATGACCAGGCCGAGCGGTCATTGCGGGCCAGGGAGGCTCAGCGCCAGGGCAAACGCACAAAACGGGCACGCGACACCAACCCCGCACCGCCGGAGACCAAGCTCTGGTCGAAGCCCATGAGCCTACAGGCGGCGACCGATACCCGCCTGACAATGGGGGCCAGACTGGCGCTTCAGGCGATTAGATCGCTTACCGCTCGCTCGAAACGGGTAAGCCGCAACGGCTTGGCCGTGCTGCTGGGGGTCAGCCCCCGAACGATCCAGAGATATATCCATCTGCTGAAATATCGTGGCTACATCCAAACTCGCCTGATCACCAACCGCGATGGATGGGTAATCGGTCAGATTATTGAGATTACCGAGAAAGTGCTGCCCCCTCACCATCGCCCACGCCGATCCGAGACCATGGCTGACGGCTTGGCTCGTTGCGTGAGCCACCACGAAAAAACCGTGAGCATAGGGGAGACAGGATCGTCCCACAGTGAGTCTAAATACCAAAACTATATAGAGATATCGCCTCGGAAAAACATATCAACGGGCCATTCCTGCGTCACCCAGAAGCAAGGAAACATCCCCTCGGAGGATACAATGAATTCCAGGCAGTACGAGTATGGCAGTCCTGAACTCCGTAGCCGGGTAAAGGCGCTATTATCCAAGCCATCCCCCTACACAACCAGAGTCAGAGCAAAAGCTGTCGCTTTGCTTTACGCAACAAATTCCAATCGCTTTATATGCCCTCGAACAGACTTCGTCCCTGGTCTACTAGGGCCAAGGCCCAAAGGCACTCGCGCAGATTCACTGATTCTTGATGACCTAAAAACGGCAATAACTACTGGTCGCATTAGTATCGAGGAGATTCGCAGCATCCTGTCTGAATTGTTTGGCCTTGATTGCGCATATTCGTGGGATGCGGACTTTTTTGAATTGATGGATTTGTTTAATCAGGCCAATTCGTGAATTCCCCTCCCACACACAAACGGAACGCCCCTCGTCGGGGCGTACCCCTCCCCGGCCCTCCCCGCCATATGCGGGGAGGGAGCAAAATCGGTGTGGCGCTGTTCGCGCCACAACCTGATGAGCTAAGGGGCTTTCAGCCCGCTCGCGCGGTCAATGGGCAAGCGCCGGGCGATGCCCGTCGCCAGGGGCCGGGATGCCCCAAAAATCTGCAAGCAGATCGGCGCAAGCGCCGCCCTCCGGGTTTTGGGAGCTACCCCGCCCGCCCCCTGTCCCTTGACCTTGCTACCCCCGATTTCACGACGAGGAAAAGGTGCGAAACCCACTCGGAGGACAGGATCATGAGCTTCACCATTGGTAACGGCTGGGATGCCGATTTTGGTTATTTCAGCATGCGCGGCCGCAGGGCTGTTGGAAGGCGGCTTCACCCAGCCTGCGAGCGGGCGCGCGCCTATGACCTCCCGGAAGGCTTCCTGCCCGGCCAATGGCACAAATGGCACGTCCTGAAGTCAGTACGCCGGAGCAGGACTTTCCGGCCAAAGATCGAAGATGCCCGGCAGCGACTATTCTATCGCGCCATGAACCGGAACCCGATGTATTACAGCAATATCGCCAAGCGTCCAGCAGGCGCCTTGCGCCTCGGTTATACCTGGGACTGGCGTAAACCCGCGAAGCCCGACCCCGACCAGATCAAGGAAGACCACTCCCCCCGCCAGATCATCGTCGAGGTGTCGGCCGAGACCGCTCGTCTGCTCGCCGAACTGGCCACCTGGTGCACTGAAGCCGACCAGGCCAACAAAAGTTGCACCTCCCATGGCCCCCTGACCGTTGACGGCCTGGTCGCCATGCTGGTGGAGGACGCCGCCATGGTGGTGTCCCGGCCAGGCTCTTGGGAAGGCGCAAACATGGCTCAGGTCTTCGCGTCTCACGGCTATCAGGTTTAGGGAGGCGGCCATGACAAATTATGATCTGGATCATGGAAAATTTGCTGGCGTGATCAACAAAGCCCAGGATTGTCGCCATTCTTCTCAAAATCAGCTTCGGTCAGAAACTGTAATTCGAGCGGCCTGCATCAATCATGGCGTCACCCGTGCCGAATTGCTCTCCCCCTCTCGTGCCATGCCGTACGTTCGGGCCAGGTGGTCGGCCATGCTGGTATTGCGCCAGGTCGGAGGACTGGCCTTGGTCCGGATCGCGATGTTGCTCCGCCGCCGCGACCACACGACGATTCTGAACGGCATTCGACGCGCGGAGGTCCACATGCGCGCTGATCCAGACTACAGGGATGCCGTTGAACGTGTCCGGCAGGTCGCCCTTGCCGCCAAGTTCGGGAGGCAGCCATGAAGCCTGTTTCGCGATCCATGTACATGGTTCCCCAAACAAGCCCGATGGGGCTTGTTCAAGGTGCGGCGGCTCCAATCCCCCTCGCTCTGGCGCAGGACCCCTCCAAAGCCTGCCGCTGGTGCGGCAAGACCATGATGAAGCCCAGGCGCAACCAGGAATGCTGCTGCGCCGAATGCCGGATGGAATGGGAGCGGTCCAAAAGGGTCCGTCGCAAGCAGGCGGCGGCCGAGAAGCCTAAAGGGACGTGCCTGTGGTGTGATGGGAGCTTCGACAAGGCCCGTCAACAGCAGGACTTTTGCTGCCCCGATCACCAGCAGGCCTTTAACAATTTCTGGAAGGGCCGTGGACCCAGCCTGGCCAAGGCTCTCCACGAATGGCGGATCGGTAAGGTAGATGGCGGCCTCACGAAGGTTTGCCGGGAATTCACATCGGCCCGCGAGGAATTGAAGGAACGCCGGGCGAAGGCTGGGAAAAGGTCACCGAAAACTGAAGGAGACACCTAGCATGAAGCCCTTCAACACCACAGCCATGACGGCGACGGGGATTGCACCAGAGGGAATCGACGGCAGCGTGTTTGCCGCCACTATGCTTCCGGCCGCTTGCGGAGACTAATTACTTCTATCAATGAGTGCCTAGACCTCATGATATTGGGTTGCCAATAGCACAAATAACAGCATATACAGATGGTATGTGTTCGTTGACGTTCAATGGGAGAGGTACCCGATGGAATTGCCGTCAAATGAGGCTGAACGCCTGGGGACGCTGGTCAATTACGGCATCCTCGACACCGAGTTCGAGGAGAGCTTCGATCGTATCGTCAGGACCGCCGCCACGGTGTTCGATGTGCCGGTCGCCCTGGTGTCGCTGATTGACACGAACCGCCAATGGTCTAAGGCGATGATAGGCACCGACGCCCGCGAGACAGCGCGGGAAATCTCGTTCTGCACCCATGCGATCCTCGACACCGACGTCCTGATGGTTCCAGATGCGTCGCGAGATGAGAGATTCGCCGCCAATCCCCTGGTCACTGGCAAGCCTGGAATCCGCTTCTATGCGGGCGCGCCGCTGCTGACGCCCGACAATTATGCCCTCGGCACCGTCTGCATTTTCGACCGTCGCGTCCGTCGTGGCCTCGATCCGCATCAGCGTCAAGTGCTCCAGGATCTGGCGGCCATGGTCATGGAGATGTTGGAATTTCGCCGCTGTCGCCGCCAGTGGGAGCGACAGCAGACACAACGCTGACCTGAGTGAGCGCCGAAGCTGGCCATCGGCGAGGCAAGAGGGAAAGCCATGCGCTTCGACCACCTTCTGTTCGGACGAACCGAGTTCCCCGACGGAGCGGAATACCGCCAGTTCCAGCACCGATTCGCCTGTGTCCTGGTGGTCTTCAGCACCAGTGTCACCGCGCTGTTCATTATCGCGGCATTGACCGGCAGCGCGCACTTGCATCCCCACTATCTCTGGAGCGGGGCGGCGTATTGCGTCCTCAATGCGGTGGCATTGGCTCTTCTTCGCGCGAAGCCGGAGCGCCTTCCGGTGATCGCGACGATCTGCATGACGGCTTCGTTTCTGCTGGAAGCGGTTGCATTTTTCTCCAACGCCGAAGATGAGATGCGCATCGTCTGGTTCGCTCTCTCCATCCCTGCCGTCTATCTGCTGGTCGGCACTTGGTACGGCCTCTTTCTAACCGGCGTATCGATTATCTTCATATTTGCCGCGAACCCCCTCCTGCCGACGCCGTATTCGGCCAACGCTATCATCACCATGGCGGTGGCCATCGGCTATATCAGCGCCTTCTTCTTTGCGTTTTCGTCCAAGTCCATATCCTTTCACCACGCCATGGTGCTGGCGAACCAGAAGCTCGCCGATCAGGCAGCCAAGGACCCGCTTACCGGGCTGTACAATGCCCGGGCCTATTACGCCCTGTGTGAGAGTGCCTTGAAGCAGGCGCAGCGCTCGCAGGCGCCATTCGCCATGATGTTCGTCGACCTGGACCACTTCAAGCGCATCAACGACACCTATGGACACGAGGCCGGAGACACCGTGCTTCGGACGGTCGCCAATGCCCTGCGCATGGGGGTTCGGCAGAGCGACTTCATCGGACGGATCGGGGGTGAGGAGTTCTCGGCGCTGCTGCCCGACACGGATATCGAAGGTGCAGTGGCACTGGCTGAGAAACTGCGGCAGGATATCGAGAACCTGATGCCCGATATTGGTGAGAAACGCTTGGCGATCACGGCGAGCATCGGGGTCGCTGCGGCCAAGGCCCACTCCGAAAGCATTGCCAAGATCCAGAGTCAGGCAGATCAGGCTATGTATGTTGCCAAGCGGGAAGGCCGGAACCGGGTAACGTGCATCGCGTGAATGTTCGATCTCGGGGCTCAGGGATGCCGACGCGGCCTGGAGGCATACGATCTGGTTCAGGGCCGGACAGGCACTGGTTGCCTTGCGCAAGGGCCGCCAAAAATTATCTGGACGGACCTGACTGCGAGCGATTGAATCCGCAGCAGAGGAGATGGTGATGACGCAACAGGATATTTCAAAGCTGGAGACCATGACCGAGGCTGAGGAACGCCGGTTCGTCACGGCCTTCACCAGCGCCCTGGCCAGCGACAAGGGCGATGAGGCGAAACGCCATCTGGCCGCCGGTCGCCCCATCTACTACAGCGACGACCAATATCGTGAGGGCATCGTGAAGGAGCACCCTGACGGTCGCCGCCAGCTGGTGACCTTCGCCAATGACCGGGAAGTCCTGATCCGAGACCTGTAATGCACCAGATTTGGATCGTCGCCGGGCCGAATGGAAGCGGCAAGACCACACTGGCCCGTCGCCATCTGGTGGACCGCCTTCCCGTTGTCAATCCCGACGAAATCGCGCGTACCCTCAACCCGTCCAATCCGAATGATCCTGCCGCCGCGATCCGCGCGGGGCGCCAGGCCCTGGCTCTCAGGGGCCATTTGCTCGCGGATCGTCGAAGCTTCGCCATCGAGACCACGCTGTCCGGCAACCAGGAACTTGCCCTGATGCGGGACGCCAAGGCGGCAGGTTACAAGGTGAACCTCATCTTCATCGCGACGGAATCGCCCATCGTCTCCATGGGCCGAATCGCCTCCCGCGTTTCGGATGGTGGCCACCGTGTTTCCGGCGCCGACGTGGAACGACGTTACCGCCGCAGCATGGACAATCTTCCGCAGGCCCTGGCCCTGGCAGATCGTGCATGGCTGCTGGACAATTCGCGGGCTCGGATGCGGCTGATCGCCGCCATCGAGCATAACCAGGTCAAAAGCCAGGCCAGCACCCTGCCGCGTTGGGTGCGAGGCGCCAAGCTTCAGGTCCTCGAAACCGGACTGTCCCTGTAGCCTTCCACGACCAACGCCAGCCGCTGGCTCATGCAGGAGACCGCGACCGGGCCTGACCGGCACGGCTCCGGCAGACGGCCCTGGGGAAGCCACCTCCGATCAATGCTCAGTTTCGCCGCTGGCGATCCTACACCAGGTCGCCTGGGCACCGGCCCGGCTGCCGCCGGTCCTGGCAATGACGGATTTCGGCTCCCCCACGTCGGCAAGCCGACGCGGTTCCCCCAAAATCCTATGCCTGCCCCACGCCCCGGTGTCTCGGATCGCCGTCGAAACCGAGATTTAGGAGGCTTCCCATGGACCGCACCGCCACCCAGCCCCAGCAGTTCCTGACCTGGATCGGAGACACCCCCTACATGGTCAGCTGGACCCCGAAAGGTGAATTTGGAAGCCTGTCCGGGACGCTCGCCGGTGACTTCTTCGGCGCCGCCGATTGGAGCCAGACCATCCCGGTCGAGGCAGCCGACGACATCGGCTTGGACCTTTGGGCCATGCAGACCGCCGCGTTCTTCCATGCCGCCGCCGCCGGTCGGAATTTCCCCCAGCGCCAGGCCGCGTAAGCGGCCTCGGCCTGATGTTGTGCCCTCTCAGCACCCGGCAACCCGCAACGCCGCCATTGGAAGGGAGACAAGCCCCCTCCCAATGGCGCCGCCCCTCCGGGCTACTGCGCTCCCGCTAACTCATCCGTGGTGATCAGGTGCCAAAGTTCCGGCCAGCCTTCCTTGACCCTCCCCCCGTGAATGGCTCCAGGTTGAATGTAATAATTCAACTGACCATGAAGGGGACATTCCATGCCGAAGAAGAGACATACCGCCGAAGAGATCATCGGCAAGCTGCGTGAAGCGGACGTGCTTCTGGCGCAAGGCCGGAAGGTGGCCGACGTCGCCAAGGCTTTGGCGGTAACGGAGGTTACGTACTACCGCTGGCGCCAGGAATACGGTGGGATGAAGGTCTCACAGGCCAAGCGGCTCAAGGAGCTTGAGCGCGA
>NZ_LWQT01000054.1 GCF_001650715.1 Paramagnetospirillum marisnigri
AACAAGGACGAGGAGGCCCCCATCTTCCAGGTGGCCGATTACGGACTGGTGGCCGATCTCTTCAAGGTTCTGCCTGAGTTTTCCGCGGCCCTCCAGTCTCCCTGAGGTCGCAAACTGACGGGACTGGGGCGGAAAGCCGCTTCAGTCCCGTTTTTCACGCGCATGGCCGTTGACATGCATCGGTGAATGCTCTTTCTATTTCTCTATAGAAAGGGTGTTGTGATGCTGTCCTCCAAGGCGAAATACGGCCTCAAGGCCATGGTGCATCTGGCATTGCGCGAGGGCCAGGGGCCGGTGCTGATCGCCGAGGTGGCCGAGGCCGAACGCATCCCCAAGAAATTCCTCGATACCATTCTGCTGGACCTGAAAAACCATGGTCTGCTGTTGTCCAAGAAGGGCAAGGGCGGCGGCTACACCATGGCCCGGCCGGCGGCGCGGATCATGGTGGGGGAAATCGTCCGCATCCTCGACGGCCCGCTGGCGCCGGTTCCCTGCGTCTCCCGCTCGGCCTATCGGCGTTGCGACGACTGCCTGGACGAAGCCGCGTGTGCCGTGCGTGGCGTCATGCAGGATGTGCGCGACGCCATTTCCGCCATTCTGGACAATACCAGCCTGGCCGAAATGTCGCGGCGGCGCGGCCGGGTCGAACCCGTCCTGATGTATGACATCTGACCTCCCATAGGTTTGTCCGGCGAAGACCGGATTGAATTGCGCCAAATACCGGCGGATACTTTCACCGGGTGGGCGCAGGGCTTGAGGTTGGCATGGACGCGATCGACGGCGCGCTTTCCCGCGTTTCCCTTTTCGCCGATCTGGATCCGGTGGCGCTTGGCGCCATCGAGGTCCAGTGCACATGGCGTCGCTATGCCTCGGGCGAACAGGTGTTCGACAAGGAAAGCGACACCCTCGACGTCTATTTCGTCATCGAGGGGGCGGTGCGCATCCTCAACCATACTGGTGACGACCGTGACGTCGCCCTGGCCGATGTGCTGGAAGGCAACTATTTCGGCGAGTTGGCGGCCATTGACGGCATGAAGCGATCCGCCCGGGTGGTGGCCACCCGCGACTCGCTGCTGGCCTCGCTGGATGGTCCGGCCTTCCTGGGGCTGATGCGCGATCATCCCGAAATCGCCCTGAGGGTTCTGGAACGCCTGACCCGCATCGTCCGCAATCTCGATGCCCGCGTCACCCAACTGTCCACCCAGAACGAGCAGCAGCGTATCTGGGGAGAATTGCTGCGTCTGGCCGAGCCGGACCCCGCAAAGTCCGAGCAGTGGGTGATCCCCGATCTACCCAACCACAAGGAAATCGCCGCCTGGGCCGGGGTCAGCCGGGAACAGGTGGCCCAGGCCATCGGCGAACTGGCCCGCGACGGCGTGGTCCGGCGCAAGACCATGGGGCTGGTCATCTGCGATCTGCCCCGCCTGCAGATGATGGCGCGCACCGTCAGTGCCGCCTGACAAAATCCATAAAATCCAACGTAACTTGCAAGTATAAAAATCGTCGTCTGTGGGTGCGTTCACAGATTGATTGGTCATGAATTGGTACTGTTTTCCTCAAGAGACACGGGCGGGAAACCACAGCCAAGTATCTCTGAAGACAAAATCGGCAAGAGCCCCCATCGCGGCCTGCCACTTCAAGGAGAGCAGTCATGTTGAAGTCGATCCGCACCCTGACCAGCAAGTATGTCCGTAACGAGAATGGCGCCACCGCCATCGAATACGGCCTGATCGCCGCCCTGGTTTCCATCGCCGCCCTGACGGCGTTCCAGGCCATCGGCCCCCGCCTGCTGGCGACCTTCAACAATGTGAGCACCGGCCTTCAGTAAAAATAACAATAAAAGCGCGGAAACGCCTCCCATTGGGAGGCGTTTTGCGTTTTGATGCCCGTCTCGTAGAAAATAAAAAATTCGTTCTGTGGATATAGTCACAGAGTATGTGGGGTGATCTTGGTATTGTTTGGTCATGGAAAGCGAGGGCGGGAAACGAAGTCTTCAAATCCCTCGGCCAGTTAGACCAGATCAAGGAGAGCCATCATGTTGAAGTCCATCCGCACCCTGACCAGCAAGTATGTCCGTAACGAGAATGGCGCCACCGCCATCGAATACGGCCTGATCGCCGCCCTGGTCTCCATCGCCGCCCTGACGGCGTTCCAGGCCATCGGCCCCCGCCTGCTGGCGACCTTCAACACCGTCAGCACCGGCCTCCAGTAATCCGGAGCCGGGGGAACGGAAACAGGCGCCTCCCCCCGGGAGGCGCCTTTCGTCTCGGCGGGAGGCGGATTGATCATGACGACCCTGATATTGGTACCCAGCCTGGCCTTTGTCGCGGCGCTGCTCGACGGCGCCATTTGCGATCTGCGGGCCTTTCGCATCCCCAACCGGGTGCCGCTGCTGCTGGCGGCATCCTATGCCCTGGCCCTGGCGGCGGGGTTCGACGCCGCGTCTTGGCCGGGCCATCTGGGCGTGGGGGCGGCGGTCTTCGCCGTGTCCGTCCTGCTGTTCAGCCTGGGGGTGTGGGGCGGCGGCGACGCCAAGATGCTGCCTGCCGCCGTGTTGTGGGTGGGGCCGGGCGAGTTGCCCCGCTTCCTGCTGGTCATGGCCCTGGTGGGTGGCGCGCTGGCGCTGCTGGCCCTGGCCGCCCGCCGGGTGCCGCTGGGTCCGGAAGGCGAGCTGCGTGACTGGGGCCGCCGCTTGGCCATCAGCGGGCAGGTCCCCTATGGTGTCGCCATCGCCTGCGCCGGCTTGGATTGGGGGCTGGCGAACCTGCTTCCTCGCCTGATGGGCTGAGCCGAGGTTGCGCCGTCCCGCGATTTCGCCGATTGTCTTCGGGGGAAATTCTTCCGGCCCTTTGCCTTCGTCTCGAGGTCAGCATCATGCGACCCATCGCCATCGTCATCACCGTCGCGGCCGTCATCGCCGTCCTGACCGGCTTCCTGGCCAAGCTGTGGCTGGACCGACAGGCCGCGCGCCCGGTGGCGGTGGTGCAGGCGGTGGCCGAGGTTCTGGTCAGCGCGCGCGATATCGCGGCCGGAACGGTGCTGTCCGCCTCGGACCTGCGCTACGAAAGTTGGCCCGAGGCCCTGGTCACTCCCCGGCTGATGACCCGCAAGGATGGCGCCGATCCCAAGGTCCAGGCGGTGGGGCAGGTGGCGCGGCGGGATCTGGCCGAGGGCGAGCCCTTCACCCTGGCCGCCACCTTCCGGGCCGATGCCGTGGGGGTATTGGCGGGGCTGCTGTCGCCGGGCATGCGGGCGGTATCCATCGCCATCACCAATCCATCAGCGGTGTCGGGATTCGTCACTCCCGGCGACCGGGTCGACGTGCTGCTGGCCACCGATGTGTCCAAGACCCTGGAGCAGGGGGAGCGCAAGGATGCCTCTGGCGCCATCCTGCGTTATGCCGCCGAGACGGTGCTGTCGGATGTGCGGGTGCTGGCCATCGACCAACAGATCACCCGTGGACGCGATGGCTCGGCCATTCAGGGCAAGACCGCCACCATCGAGGTGACGCCAAAGCAGGCGGAAATCCTGACCACCGCCGCCATGGTCGGCAGCCTGCAACTGGTGCTGCGCGGCTTGCCGGGCGAGGCGGTGGCCCCGGCCGAATCCGCCGGATTCACCTCAGACACCGAAACCAGCCGGGCACTCCAGGCCATGAGCGAGGCCCGTGAGGCGCCCGCCCGCAAACCGTCCGGCGGCGGCGGTGGCGTCCAGATCAACCGCGCCGGTCACATCACTTCCGAGGGGTTCTCGCGATGATTTCCCGCCTGCTGCTTGTCGTGGGATTTCTGCTGGGCTCGGGCCTGTCGGCCTGGGCCGAGGAACCGCCAGAGCCGCCGCTGCCCTCGGCGGTACCCCGTGCCAAGGTGGTGACCCTGGGCCAGCGAGGGTCTTCGGAAACCGCGCCTGCCAGCGCCCTGGTGCCGCGTGGCCCCATGCCCGCCGCCTCCGAGACCATCCATCTGTCGGTCAATAAGTCCACCGATCTGGTGATGCCCGCCGAGGTCCGTGACGTCATCGTCGGCAATTCCGACATCGCCGACGTGGTGGTGCGCTCGCCGACCCGTATCCATGTGGTGGGCCGGGCGGCCGGGCAAACCAACATCTTCCTGATGGACCGGGCCGGGCGCACCATGCGCCGCCTGGAGGTGGAGGTCGGCGTGGACGCCGAAACGGTGCGCGAGGTGCTGCGCCGGGTCATGCCCGACGAGCGCGACATCCAGGTCGCGGCCGTCGCCGACAGCCTTTACCTGTCGGGCACGGTCAGGAGCGATGCCGCCGCCGCCTCGGCCCGCACCCTGGCGCGGCGCTTCGTCGGTGCCGACGCCAATCTGGTGACCCTGCTGCGCGTCGCCAACGACCAGCAGGTGCTGCTCCACGTCAAGGTGGTGGAGATGCAGCGCACCGTGGTCAAGGAACTGGGAGTCGGCATCGCCACCACGCGGGGGCTGCAACTGGGGCATCAGCAGCTGACCGGCTCCACCACCGGCACCATCGGTCAGATCACCACCTCGTATTTCGGCGCCGCCACGGTCACCGGCATCGGCACCCTGACCGCGAGTCTGAGCATGCTGGAGAACCAGGGCCTGATTCGCACCCTGGTGGAGCCCAATCTGACGGCGGTGTCGGGCGAGACCGCCACCATGCTGGCGGGTGGCGAATTGCCCATTCCGGTGGCCGATGCCAACGGTTCCATCAGCGTCGAGTTCAAGCCCTATGGCGTGCTGTTGAACTTCACCCCCACCGTGCTCGATCCCGGCCGTCTCAGCCTCAAGATGTCCACCGAGGTCAGTTCCATCGATACCGCCAACCGTACCGCGGTCAGCAACACCATCTCGGTGCCCGCCTTCAAGGTGCGCCGCGCCGGGTCCACGGTCGAACTGCCTTCGGGCGGCTCCATCATGATCGCCGGGCTGCTGCAGAACGACCTGACCGGCAATGTCTCGGGCCTGCCCGGCCTGATGGACATTCCCATCCTGGGCGCCTTGTTCCGCTCCACCGCCTTCCAGCGCAACGAGACCGAGCTGGTGGTGATCCTGTCGGCCTATGTGGTGCAGTCGGTCAGCCGCCCCGATATCCTGGCGCTGCCCTCCGACGGTTTCGCCCCGGCCTCGGACCTGAAGCGGGTGCTGTTCGGCCGCTTGCAGGAAACCTATGTCAAGCGCACGCCCACGCCGCCCATTCCCGGCCCGCTGCAGGGCCCCTTCGGCTATATCGTGCAGTGAGGAGGACCCAGGCCATGATCCGCGCAGCCTCCGTCGCCCTGATCTCCCTGCTCGCCCTGGCCGCCTGCGGCCCGGGCGAGATGGCGGAGCACGACCAGCGCCAGTCCTTTCCCATCACCGCCGAGGTCAAGCAGGCGGTGGCGGTGTTCGACCGCGCCGAGGGCAATGGGCCGGTCTCCGTCTTCGACCGCGAAAGGCTGCGCCGTCTGGCGGGGGAATCGCTCAAGCGCGGCGCCGGGCCGGTGGTCATCGCCCTGGCGCCAAAGCCCGACGAGGCCAGCGCCCGCGCCTTCGCCCAATCCCTGGCCGACGAGTTGAAAGCCGCCGGTGTCGCCGAGGTCCAGGTCAAGCTGGCCGAGGACGGCGACGGCGCCGCCAGCGTCCGCGTGCCCGTCTGGGTGGCGGTGGTGCCGGAATGCGGCACCTTCGATCGCGGCCTGACCCCGGACTTCTCCAATGCGCCCCATTCCAATTGGGGCTGTGCCGTGGAGCGCAACCGGGGGCTGATGGTGCAAAATCCCGCCGATCTGGTCCGCGCCCGCGAGGCGACCGGGCGTGACGCCAACCGGGCGGGGGACGTGCTGGGCAAGTATGGCCGCGGCGAGGCCACCGGATCGGCGGTGGAGGAGCAGAGCGCCGGAACCACCAGCAAGGTGGGAAATTCCGCCAAATAGGGGCGGGGAGGGACCGCAGAGTGATTCATCGCCTGACCATCGACGCCTTCGCGTCCGATCCCGAGACCGCCGCCCAGCTGCGGCAGGTGCAGCTCGACCGCCAGTTGGGCAAGTCGCGCCTGACCCTGGAAAGCGGCGGCCTGGCGGCGGCGGTGGAACATTACGCCCATGCCGCCACGCCGCAGGTGGTGATCGTCGAGGAGGACGATGCCTCAAAGCTGCTGGAACGCCTGGAACACCTGGCCGAGGTCTGCGTCCAAGGCACCAAGGTGGTGGTGATCGGCGCCGTCAACGATATCACCCTCTACCGCACCTTGATGGAGCAGGGCGTCAGCGACTATCTGCTGCGCCCGGTCACCGCGCGGCAGATCATCACCGCCATGGACCGGCTGTTCGCCGATCCCCAGGCGGCGCCCCGGGGCCGCGTCATCGCCTTCTGGGGCGCGCGCGGCGGGGTGGGGGCCTCCACCCTGGCCCAGAACACCGCCTGGGAATTGGGGCGGGCCAGCCAGGATGCCGTGGTCTATGTGGACCTTGACCTCGCCTTCGGCACATCGGTGCTGGCCTTCAATGTCGAGGCCAAGCAGACAGTGGCCGACGCCCTGGCCCATCCCGAGCGGCTGGACGAGGTGCTGATGGAGCGCTGCATGGTCGACTATGACGACCATCTCCAGGTGCTGGCCTCGCCCGGCGATTATCGCCCGGCGGCGGGGCCGACCGCCGAGGCGGTGGAGCGGCTGGTGGATCTGGCGGCGCGCGCGGCACCGGCGGTGGTGCTCGACCTGCCCCGGCTGTGGAGCGACTGGACCGAGCAGCTGCTGGCCGCCGCCGACGAGGTGGTGGTGGTGGCCACCCCGGATTTCGCCAGTTTGCGCGACGTGAAGTCGGTGATGGACATCCTGACGCCCCGGCGCAACGGCATGGCGCCGCCCCGGCTGGTGCTGAACCGGCTCGATCCCGCCCGCAAGACCCAGCTGACGGCCAAGGATTTCGAGGACACCATCAAGCTGGCGCCGTTCCTGGCCATCCCCTCCGATCCCCAGGCCTTCGGCGAGGCCGCCAATAACGGCCAGATGGTGGGCGAGGTGGTGAAATCGGGCAAGCTGGCGGCGCTGCTGACCCAATTGGCGGTATCGCTGGGCGGCAAGGCCCCGGTGGCCCGCAAATCCGCCCGCAAGGGGCTGCTGGACTGGCTGAAGAGGTAGCATCATGTTTGGCCGCCGTTCCGCCGCCCCCTCCGCCACGCCGCCTCCCGCCGCCAGCCCGGCCACCGCCGCCGCGCCGGTTTCGGCTCCGCCGCCGACCCGCGCCACCGACCTGGACCAGCGGCTGTCCGACATCAAGATCGCCATCTTCAACGACCTGATCGATTCGGTGGACCCCACCGAGCTGGGCCGCCTGGAACCGGCGCAGGTGCGGGAGGAAATCTCGGACATCGTCGCCGAGATCATCTCCATGCGCTCGCTGATCCTCTCGGCCGCCGAGCAGCAGGTGGTGATCGCCGATATCTGCAACGACGTGCTGGGGCTGGGGCCGCTGGAGCCGCTGCTGGCCCGCGACGACATCGCCGACATCATGGTCAATGGCGCCGACAAGGTCTATATCGAGGCCGACGGCAAGATGGAACTGACCGATATCCGCTTCCGCGATAACGCGCAGCTGATGAATATCTGCCAGCGCATCGTCTCGGCGGTGGGCCGTCGGGTGGACGAATCCAGCCCTATCTGCGACGCCCGCCTGGGTGACGGCTCGCGCGTCAACGTCATCGTGCCGCCGCTGGCCATCGACGGCCCGACGCTCACCATCCGCAAGTTCAAGCGCGACAAGCTGACGCTCGACAAGCTGGTGGAGTTCGGCTCCATCACCCCCCAGGCGGCCAAGGTGTTGCAGATCGCCTCGGCGGTGCGCTGCAACATCCTGGTCTCGGGTGGCACCGGCTCGGGCAAGACCACCTTGCTCAACTGCCTGACCCGCTATATCGACGAGGCCGAGCGCATCGTCACCTGCGAGGACGCCGCCGAGCTGCAATTGCAGCAGCCCCATGTGGTGCGCCTGGAAACCCGGCCGCCCAATCTGGAAGGGGCGGGGCAGGTGACCATGCGCGATCTGGTGAAGAACTGCCTGCGCATGCGGCCCGAACGCATCATCGTCGGCGAGGTGCGCGGACCGGAGGCCTTCGACCTGCTCCAGGCCATGAATACCGGCCATGACGGCTCCATGGGCACCATCCACGCCAATACCCCCCGCGACGCCCTCTCTCGCGTCGAGAACATGGTGGCCATGGGCGGCTACAACCTGCCCGCCAAGGCGGTGCGCGAACAGATCGCCTCGGCGGTCAATGTCATCGTCCAGGCGGCGCGGCTTCGGGACGGCTCGCGCAAGATCACCCACATCACCGAGGTGGTGGGGATGGAAGGCGATGTCATCACGCTTCAGGACCTGTTCGTGTTCGAATACGAGGGCGAGGATTCCCGTGGCCGGGTGTTGGGACGCCACCGCCCCACCGGCCTGCGCCCGGCCTTCTGGGACCGCGCCCGCTATTACGGTCTCGACCGCGCCCTGGCCGAGGCGCTGAGCGACGCCAATGCTTGATGCCCTGGCCCGCCTGCCGTTGGAAATCGCCCTGGTGGTGGCGACGCTGCTGATTGCCCTGATGGTGCTGGGCTGGTCCATGGTCGGGCTGATCCACGGCCCCCGCGCCCGCATCAAGCGGCGCCTGGCGGCCATGACCGGCCAGGTCGTCTCTGGCCGCCGCGCGGGCCGCGTCCCCAAGCGCAAATCGGTGCAGGCCCGCCTGAAGCAGGTGGAAGGCAGCCGCAGCCGCAAGCGCGGCTATCGCCTGCGGGAAGAACTGATGCAGGCGGGCATCCGCATCGAGGTTCGCCACTATCTGATCGCCACCTCTGGCTTCGCCGTTCTGATCTTCGCCGTGGCCAAGCTGGCGGGCCTCGCCAGCCTGTGGGCGCTGCTGGCCGCCCTCGCCCTGGGATTGGGGCTGCCCAAGCTGGTGCTGGGCATCCTGGCCAAGCGCCGGGTCTCGCGCTTCACCGCCCAGTTCGCCGACTCCATCGACGTGGTGGTGCGCGGCATCCGTTCCGGCCTGCCCCTGGGGGAATGCATCAACATCATCGGCCGCGAGATGGAAGACCCCATCGGCGCCGAATTCCGCCTGATCACCGAGGGCCAGAAGCTGGGCCTGGGCCTGCAGGACGTGCTGGCCCGCGCGGTGGAGCGCACGCCCACCGCCGAATTGCGCTATTTCGCCAATGTCATCGCCATCCAGCAGCAGACCGGCGGCAATCTGGCCGACACCCTGTCCAAGCTGTCCGAAGTGCTGCGCGCCCGGAAGCGCATGCGCGACAAGGTCCAGGCCTTCGCCTCGGAAGCCCGCGCCTCGGCCTATATCATCGGCTCGCTGCCGCTGGTGGTGGTCACGGCGCTGTGGGGGCTGGCGCCCAATTACATCGAGATCCTGTTCACCACCGAAGTCGGCAACGTGCTGCTGTTCGCGGGCGGCGTCACCGAGGTGGTGGGACTGCTGGTCATGCGCCGCATGATCAATTTCGACATCTGAAGGGGGGAGGGAGACTCATGCTGCCCACCCTGATCATGATCGGCGCCGCCATCGCCGCCTTCGTCTCGGTGCTGGCGCTGTCGCTGCCGCTGCTGGCCCGCGACCGGCTGTCCAACCGCCTGAAGGCTGTGGCGGCGCGTCGGCAGGAACTGTCTGTCCAGCAGCGCGCCGCCCTGGCCCAGGGTCGCCGCAAGGCGCCGCCTCGCCGCCGCCTCGCCCTGATGCGCGCCGTGGTGGACCGCCTCAAGCTGCAGGATCTGCTCGAAGCCAGGGAGTTGAAGGCGCGGCTGGCCCAGGCGGGCTGGCGCGGCCAGTCTGCGCCGCTCACCTTCATCTTCGCCCGGGTGGCGCTGCCGGTGGTGCTGCTGGCCTTCGGGCTGGTCTATGCCACCACCGTCTTCGCCCATCTGCCCCTCGCCAACCGCGCCTTCATCCTGGTGGGCGCCATGGCCGCCGGGGCCTATCTGCCCAGCCTGTTGCTGACCAATGCGGTTCAGAAACGCCAGGCCTCCATCGCCCGGGCCTTTCCCGATGCCCTGGACCTGATGGTGATCTGCGTCGATGCCGGATTGTCGGTGGAGGCCACCTTGGGCCGGGTAGTGGAGGAATTGGGGCCGGAATCGCCGGAACTGGCCGAGGAATTCGGGCTGGCCGCCGCCGAATTGGCCTTTCTCGGCGATCGCCGCCATGCCTGGGAGAATCTGGCTGAGCGTACCGGGCTGGCCAGCGTGCGCTCGCTGTCTACCACCTTGCTGCAATCCGAGAAATACGGCACGCCGGTCAGTCAGGCGCTGAAGGTGCTGGCCCAGGAAAACCGCGAATCCCGCATGTCGGAAGCGGAAAAGAAGGCCGCCGCCCTGCCCGCCAAGCTGACGGTGCCCATGATCGTGTTCTTCCTGCCGGTGCTGTTCCTGGTCATCGCCGGTCCGGCTGCCATCCAGGTCAGCGGCGTGATGAAATAAGACAAAACCTGGATGATTGATCCGATCCGGCTGAATTGTTACCATTCATGTCGATGTTTATTGCGATTGCTTAAATAAATAAAGGGGGAAGCCTTGGCGCGGATTTTTACGAGAGTAGCCTTTGCCGTTGTCTCGGCGGGGGCGGCCCTAACGGCTCCGTCCGCGGCGTGGGCCTGCGGTACCGAGCCCTATTTGGGTGAAATCTGTGTCTTCGCCACCTCGTTCTGTCCGGAGGGATACTTGCCCGCCGACGGCCGCTCCATTCAGATCGAGGGAAAACAGGCCCTGTTCTCCCTGCTGGGGGTGCGGTTCGGCGGCGACGGCAAGACCAGCTTCAACATTCCGACCGTCCAACCGGTGCCCGACGCCAACGGCAAGGGGCCGTTGCTGTCCTGCATCGCTGTGATGGGCGTGTATCCCATGCGGCCGTGATCAGTAATTGTGCAGCGGATGGGGCGGCTCGGGGTTCAACTGCTCCTGGAACTCGGCCATGATGGCCCGGACTTCGTCCATGTCCGACAGGAAGGCCTCGACGCAGGCGGGATCGAAATGCTTGCCGCTCTGCTCCTTCAGGAAGGTGGTGGCCTCGTCCACCGACCATGGCCGCTTATAAGGCCGGGTCGAGGTCAGGGCATCGTAGACATCGGCCACCGCGACGATGCGGCCCACCAGGGGAATGGCTTCGCCCGCCCGTCCCTCGGGATAGCCGCTGCCGTCGTATTTCTCGTGGTGGCTGCCCGCGATCTCGGCGGCGAGGCGCACCAGCCGCGACGGGCTGTTCTTCAGGATTTCGTGCCCGAAGGTGGCATGCTGCTTCATGATGGTGAATTCCGACTCGGTCAGGCGGTCGGGCTTCAGCAGGATCATGTCGGGAATACCGACCTTGCCGACATCGTGCATGGGAGCCGCCAGTTCCAGCCGCTCGACCTCGCTGGCCTCCATGCCGAGGCGCCGCGCGATCAGGGCGGAGTAGCGGGCCATGCGCTCGATATGGGCGCCGGTCTCGGGGTCGCGGAATTCCGCCGCTTTGGACAGGCGCATCACCAGTTCCTCGGCGGCGCGGTCGTGCAGGGTCAACTGTGACTTGCGCAGCTCAAGCAGGTTGCGTGACCGGGCCAGCAGTTCGTGGCCGTCCACCGGCTTGGTCAGGAAGTCGATAGCGCCCATCTCGAGGGCTTTCTGGCGGATTTCCTTGACGTCAGAGGTGGTGACCACCACCACCGGCACCTCGGCAAATTCCTCCCTCAGGCGCAGACGACGGATGAACTCCAGCCCATCGATCTCGGGCATGTGGTAATCGGTCAGGATCAGGTCGGGCACGTTGGTTTCGCACCAGACCAGGGCGTCCACCGCCGAGTCCATGGAAATCACCGAGCATCCGTCCAGCTTGACCAGCCGGTGCTGCAGCAGCATCAGATTGGTGGGATTGTCGTCGACGATCAGGATGCGCATGGCTCAACCTTCCGGCAGGGCATAGACGGTGGAAGACAGGGTGGCGGGCAGGGCCTCCACCGCTTGATTCAGGCTGGCCAGGGCGACATCGCAGCCATCCCCCGCCCGGGCGGTGTTTTCCAGCGTCAGGCAGCCGTCGCGGATGGCCGACAGTCCCAGGCTGGCGGCGGCGCCCTTGATGGTGTGGGCCTCGCGGCGCACTCGTTCGAAATCACCCTGGGCCAGCGCATCCGATGAGGTCGCGACCCGGGCGCGGGCATCCTCCATGAACTTGGCCAGGATGGCGACCACCGTCTCGGCCTCCAGGTCGTCCTTCAGCAGGTCGAGCACGGAGAAATCCACCGATGGCCCGGCGGTGGGCAATGGCGGCGACACCGGTTTGCGCTCGGCCTCGCCGGAATAGCGCGCCAGCACCTCGGCCAGCTTCTGGCGGTCGATGGGCTTGCTGATATAGCCGTTCATGCCCGCATCCAGGCAGATCTGGTCGTCCCCGCGCATGGCATTGGCGGTCATGGCGACGATGGGCACCTGGGACGACTGGGAGGGCAGGCGGCGGATCACCCGTGTCGCCTCCAGCCCGTCCATCTCGGGCATCTGCACGTCCATCAGCACCAGATCGTAGGGCAGCAGGCGAACCGCCTCCACCGCCTCGGCGCCATCGCCGACAACGTCCACCGAATGGCCGAGTTTGCGCAGCAGGCCCAGCGCCACCTGCTGGTTGACCGGGTTGTCCTCGGCCACCAGGATGCGCAGCCGCTTGGCGGTGGCCGTGTCGGCGGGGGCTTCTGGCGTGGCGGCGGGGCGGGTGGGGGCCTGGCGTTCCAGCAATCCCAGCAGCCGGGCGATGGTGTCGAGAACCGTGTTCTGGCGCAGCGGCTTGTGCAGGAAGGCGTCGATGGGACAGGATTCGTCACGCTCGACCACCCCCTGGGACGAGGTGATGATCACCTTGGTGGCGGTCAGCATGGGTATGGCCCGGATCATGCGCACCATGTCGGTGCCGCTGACAATGGGCATCTGGGCATCGATCAGCGCCACCTGCCAGGGTCTGCCATCGGCGGCGGCCCGGGTCATCTCGTTCATGCCCGATCCCGCGTCGTGGCAGGCGCGGACATCCACTCCGAACGCGCGCAGCTGACGTTCCAGGACATTGCGGTTGACGGCATTGTCGTCCACCACCAGCACCCGGCAGCCGCGCAGGTCCGGCGGCAGTAGCCCCTGGGGCCCGAGCACCACCAGGGGCAGATCGATCCAGAAGCGCGAGCCCCGGCCGGGCTCGCTATCCAGTCCCACATCGCCCCCCATCAGATTGGCGAGGCGGCGCGAGATGGCCAGGCCGAGGCCGGTGCCGCCATAGCGCCGCGCCGTGGACGAGTCCACCTGCTGGAACATGGAGAACAGGCGCCCCTGCGCCTCCTTGGCGATGCCGATGCCGGTATCCTTGACCTCGAAGCGGATCATGGCACGGCCATCGGTGAGGTCCAGGGTCCGCAACTCGATGGAAACGCCGCCCTTCTCGGTGAATTTGACGGCATTGCCGGTCAGGTTCATCAGCACCTGGCGCAGGCGGCCGGGATCGCCGCGCACCATCACCCGCAGGTCCGGGGGGATCAGGCTGGCGATTTCGATGCCCTTGGCATGGGCGCGCGGCGCCAGGATGTCCACCACGCTTTCCACCAGGGGCGGCAGTTCGAACTCGGTGAAGTCCAGGTCGAGCTTGCCTGCCTCCATCTTGGAGAAATCCAGGATGTCGTTGATCACGGTCAGCAGGGATTCGCCGGAATCACGGATGGTTTCGGCGAAATGGCGCTGTTCGTCGTCCAGTTCGGTGTCCAGCAGCAGGCCGGTCATGCCGATCACCCCGTTCATGGGGGTGCGGATTTCGTGGCTCATTGTGGCGAGGAATTCCGACTTGGAGCGGTTGCCCGCCTCGGCGGCTTCCTTGGCCTCGCGCAGTTCCCGTTCCACCTGACGGCGCTGGGTGATATCGCGGAAGCCGATCACCACGCCCACCTGACGGGTGTTTTCCATGACCGGCGAGGCGATGTACTCCACCGGCAGGGCAACGCCGTCACTGCGTTTGAAACTGGCGGAATCATCGCGGAACGAGGCGGTCAGGCGCAGCAGCACGCCATAGAGATTATCGGCGGTCTCCAGGTTTGAGGCGATCATGGGCAGGATATCGGCCCCCACCAGTTCGGCAGGCTCGTAGCCCAGCAGCTCGGCGGCGGCGCGATTGACGAAGGTGGCCTTGCCGTTGAGGTCGATGCCGAAAATGCCGTCGTCGACGCTTTCCAGGATGGAGGCGTTGCGCTGGGCCAGACGTTCCATCTCGGCCTGGGCGGCCTTCAGGCGCTCTTCGGCGTCGATTTCCTCAGTGATGTCGGATGCGGTGCCGCGATAGCCGATGAACTCGCCGCTTTCGGTGAAGACCGGCTTGCCGTTGACCCGCAGCACCCGACCGGGGCCGTTCATGGCCTTGGTCCGGTAGACGAAGCCCCGGAACGGCCGCCGGGCTTTCAGGTCTTCAAGATTCTGGCGCCGGACTTCGGGATCGGTCTCGTCCGAGACCATCTCGTCGCGGGTCTTGCCCACGTAATGATCGGGCAGGACGCGGGTATGCTCGGTGAAATTGCCGGAAAAGCGGGTGAAACGGAGATCGGCGCCGGTTTCCCAGAACCAGTCTGACGAGGATTCGGCAAAGTCGCGGAAGCGAAGCTCGCTCATGCGCATCTCGCGCTCGATGCGCTTGCGTTCCGAGATGTCGCGGATGATGCAGATGAAATGTTCCACCCCCGTGGGGGACAAGTCGCCCAGGGCCAACTCGACCGGAAAGCATTCGCCGTTCTTGCGTCGGGCATAGCTTTCACGCCCCAATTCACGGATGCGCTGGATGGCGCATTCGTTCGCATCGGATACGCCCTTGGTGGGCAGCAGGGCCAGGATGGCCTTGCCGACCAGTTCGTCTCTTTCGTAGCCAAAAACCGACAGCAGGGCCGGATTGACACTGAGAATGTGCCCGGTGGGATCGGTGATGACGATGCCCTCGCCGACCGTATCCAAAATGGCCTGGAGATGGGCTTCCGCCTGCTGCCGGGACGCCAGGTTGGCCGCCCGCAACTCTTCTTCCATCAGCCGGGTCGAGCGATCATTCAGGCGCCGCTCGCGGTCTTGTTCCTCATAGGTCTCGCTGACCAGCTTCATCAGCAGGTCGAAGTCGGGCGCGCCATCGGCGCTCCCCCTCGATGCCCGGGTGAGCTGTCGCTGGAGCAGCCGGTGCACGTCAGGTCTCGGAAATGGTGGTGATGGTCATGGTCTGGTTGTGCAGCTCACACTTGCCGGTGAAGCCATGGGGAGAGATTTCTCCATAGGAGTAGAAGCCGATCAGGTTGGCGTTGCCGCCCAATACATCCGAGACGATTTCCACTTCCTCGACGATGCGCTGGCCCATCAGCAGTTTGCGACCGATGCAGCTGACCAGGATGGCGAGGCAGGGGGCCTGGGTATCGGCGGCCTCGGCCGCCTTGCCCGCGCCGTCCACCAGATTGTCGAAATTGCCGCGCATCAGCCGTGCCACATGGCCGGTGGGCACGTCGCCCGCGAAGGTCATGGACTTGGCATCCTCGTCGATGCCGACGATGGTGCGCACCACCTCGCCGCCCTCGGCTCCCATGGACGGGCGGATGGACAGCGGGAACAGCAGGGCGCTGCCGGGCAGTCCCTGGGCTTCCTCGCCCAGATAGCGCTTGTAGAGGTCCAGCGCCGGTTCGCCGTCCAACTCGTAGAGCACATTGGCCGCCGATCTGGTGATGGTGCGGGGCGGGCCGAATTCATCCCAGCCGCCGAAACTGCCATGGCCGATGGCCAGGCTGTCGCCGTAAAGGCCGATGGCTGCAACCCGGCCGGCCCGCATGGCATCGTTGCAGCCCACCGCCGTGGATTGGAAGCGGGCGCCGTCCCCGGCCAGGCCGCCGGTGACCACCACGCCTTCGGTCACCGCGTCGATGCAACCGTCCACCAGGGCGTCGCCGTTGACCTTGGTGCCGTCGGACAGGATGAAGATGGCGCGAAGCTCGCTTTCGCCCAATCTGGGGGCCAGATCGCGGGCCAGTTCGGCGCCGATGGTGCCCGATTGGCAGACGTCGGAAATATCGCGGGCCGCAACCCGGACCCTGGCCTTGTCGAAGCCCACCGCCGCGGTGACGATGCTGTCGTCCAGCACGTCATTGCCGCCGATCTCGCCGCCGGTGGTGCAGCCGACGATGGCGGCATTGCCGTAGCGGGCCTTCAACTCCTGGAACAGGGCCGTCGGGTCCATCGCTCCGGGCGCCGCGAAATACAGCACCAGCGACGCTTCGCCGGGCACCGCCGCCGCCGGGCTCCAGCCGCTGTCCTTGGTCCAGAGCCGCTGATCGATCCACATTCCCGCATCCTCCCCGATGATTTTCAGCCGAACGATAGCAGCGCAATGTTGATGAATTATAAACCGCTATGTCCAACGTATAAGCCGAATCTATTCGGTTACCCTCTGTTACAGACAGGATGGCGGTGATTGCGCATAATCGCCGTTCCAACATTGCCCGGGAGGTCGAGGGTGCGTGTCCAGGACATGGTGGGAAAGATTGGTCGGCATCGGGTGCCGGTGGCGCTGGCGCTGCTGGCGGTCGCGGTGGCTGCGGCCCTGGTTCTGCCAAGCCTGGGCAAGCCCGACAAGATCGCGGGCAAGCCGGGTGGGCCTGATCGGCCGGTCCCCGTGGTGGTCGCCCAGGCGGCCCGCAAGGATGTTCCCATCTATCTCGACGCCTTGGGCACGGTCCAGGCCTATAACACCGTCACGGTGCGCTCGCGCGTCGATGGCGAGCTGGTGGAAGTGCTGTTCAAGGAAGGCCAGGACGTCAAGGCGGGCGATGTGCTGGCCCAGATCGATCCGCGCACCTATCGCGCCCAGTACCAGCAGGCGCAGGCGGCCCGCGACAAGGATTTCGCCCAGTTGGAGGCGGCGCGGCGCGACCTCGCCCGCTATGTCTCGCTGGGCGACCGGGTGACGGGGCAAAGCGTCGACACCCAGCGCGCCCTGGTCCGCCAGTTGGAGGCGACGGTGCGCCTGGACGAGGCCGCCATCAGCAATGCCAAGACCATGCTGAGCTATACCGTGATCACCGCCCCCATCGATGGTCGGGCGGGCATCCGGCTGGTGGATCGCGGCAATCAGGTCCGGGCGTCCGACGCCACCGGGCTGGTGACCCTGACCCAGGTGCAGCCCATTTCGGTGATCTTCACCCTGCCGCAGCAGAGCCTGCCCGCCATCACCGACCGGCTGCGCGAGGACGGGCGCCTGAGTGTGCTGGCGCTGCGGCCCGAAACCCGCGCCCTGGTGGATACCGGAGAATTGGAACTGGTGGACAACCAGATCGACCAGACCACCGGCACCATCAAGCTGAAGGCGGTGATGCCCAATGCCGAACGCCGCCTGTGGCCGGGCGGCTTCGTCAATGTGCGGCTGTTGCTGTCGGTGCGCCAGGGCGGTCTGGTGATTCCGTCCCCCGCCGTGCAGCGCGGGCCCCAGGGCTCCTATGTCTTCGTGGTCAAGCCCGACCGCACCGTCGAGATGCGGCCGGTGGCCGTCGCCACCGTCGAGGCCGATCAGGTGCTGCTGGATGCCGGGGTCGAGGAGGGCGAGACCGTGGTGGTGGACGGCGTCGCCAAGCTGGCCCAAGGCAGCCGCGTCGTCTTCGGCGGGGAAGCCGGAGGCGGCAAGGGGAACGGCGGGCCGGGCAAGGAACCGGAGGGGCGGGGCGCGGCCCAATGAATATCTCGGCCCCGTTCATCCATCGCCCCGTCGCCACCTGGCTGCTGGCCCTGGCGGTGGTGCTGACCGGCGCCCTCGGTTTCCGCCTGCTGCCGGTCTCGGCGCTGCCCCAGGTGGATTTCCCCACCATCCAGGTGTCCACCCGTCTGCCCGGCGCCTCGGCCGATACCATGGCCTCGCTGATCACCACCCCGCTGGAACGCCAGTTCGGGCTGATCCCGGGCCTGTCGGTGATGACCTCGACCTCGTCCCAGGGCGCCAGCGCCATCACCTTGCAGTTCGACCTGTCCAAGAGCATCGACGTGGCGGCCGAGGACGTGCAGGCCGCCATCAACGCGGCGCGCGGCGTTCTGCCCCAGGCGCTGCCCTATCCGCCGGTCTATTCCAAGGTCAATCCCGCCGATCCGCCCATTCTGACCCTGGCGCTGACCTCGGACACCCTGCCCATTACCCGGGTCAACGACGTGGCCGACACCCTGCTGGCCCAGAAGCTGAGCCAGATTTCCGGTGTCGGCCGGGTGGTGGTGGAAGGCGGCCAGCGCCCGGCGGTGCGGGTGCAGATGGACCCGGCCCGGCTGGCGGCCTATGGCCTGTCGCTGGAAGACGTCCGCGCCGCCTTGTCCAAGGCCAATGTGGACCTGCCCAAGGGCAGTTTCGACGGCGTGTCCCAGGCCCTGTCGCTGGGCGCCAACGACCAGATTTCCGACCCGGCCCATTATCCCACCCAGGTCATCGCCTGGCGCAACGGCGCCCCGGTGCGGGTGCAGGACCTGGGGCAGGTGGTGGAGGGAGTGGAGGATTCCCGGGCCGCCGGATGGTATGACGGCAAGCCCGCGGTGATCCTCAATGTCCAGCGCCAGCCCGGCGCCAATATCGTCGCCACCGTCGATCGCATCTCGGCCAAGCTGCCGGAACTGCGCCGCGCCATGCCGGTGGGGGTAACCGTCTCGGTGTTGGCGGACCGGACCGAGACCATCCGCGCCTCGGTGGCGGATGTGGAATTCACCCTGGTGCTGACGGTGGTGCTGGTGATCGGGGTGATCTGGGTGTTCCTGCGCAGCCCGCGCGCCACCCTGATCCCGGCGGTGGCGCTGCCGCTGTCCCTGGTGGGCACCTTCGGGGTGATGGCCCTGGCCGGATTCTCGCTGGACAACCTGTCGCTGATGGCGCTGACCATCTCGGCCGGTTTCGTGGTCGACGATGCCATCGTCATGATCGAGAACATCGTCCGCTATATCGAGAAGGGCATGAAACCGCTGGAAGCGGCGCTGACCGGCGCCGCCGAGATCGGCTTCACCATCGTGTCGCTGACCGTCTCGCTGGTGGCGGTGTTCATCCCGCTGCTGTTCATGGAGGGAATCGTCGGGCGGCTGTTCCGCGAATTCGCCCTGACCCTGACGGTGGCGGTGGTGGTTTCGGCGGTGGTATCGCTGACCCTGACCCCCATGATGTGCGGCCATCTGCTGAAGGGCGGCCACGAGGACGCCAAATCCGGCAAGGTGTTCAAGTCCCTGACCGGGCTTTACGCCCGCTCGTTGGATTGGGTGCTGGGGCGCCAGGCCGCCACCTTGTGGCTGGCGGTGGCCACCCTGGCCGGGACCATCGCGCTCTACATCCTGGTGCCCAAGGGCTTCCTGCCCAGCCAGGATACCGGCATGATCATCGCCACCACCGACGGGCGGCCGGAAATCTCGTTCCGCGCCATGGTGGAGTTGCAGCGCCGGGCCGCCGACATCGCGCGGGCCGATCCGGACGTGGCGGCGGTGGCCTCGTTCCTGGGAACCGGCGGCGTCAACATCACCGCCAATACCGGCCACATGACCATCGTGCTGAAGCCGAGAAAGCGGCGCGATGCCTCGGCCGAGCAGGTCATCGCCCGCATGTCCGAGGCGCTGCGCCCGGTGGCCGGGCTGGAGGCGCATCTGAAGGCGGCCCAGGACATCCAGCTCAGTCCCCGCACCAGCCGCACCCAGTTCCAATACACCCTGACCGATATCGACGCGGCGGAACTGGCCCATTGGGCGCCACGGGTGCTGGAGCGTCTGCGGGCTTCGCCGCTGCTGACCGATCTGGCCTCGGATTCCCAGGATGGCGGGCTCCAAGCCGATATCGTCATCGACCGTGACAAGGCGGCAAGGCTGGGCGTGGCGCCCCAGGCCATCGACGACACCCTGTACGACGCCTTCGGCCAGCGCCAGATTTCCACCATCTATTCCCAGGTCAACCAGTACCACGTCATCCTGGAGGTCACCCCGGAATACCAGTTGGGGCCGGAGACACTCGGCGCCATCTATGTGCGCTCGAGCAATGGCGGGCTGGTGCCGCTGGCCGCCTTCGCCAAGGTGACGCGCAGCCGGGTTCCCCTGGCCATCACCCATCAGGGACAGTTCCCGGCGGTGACGCTCAGCTTCAATCTGGCGCCCGGTGCCTCGCTGGGCCAGGCCATCCGCGAGATCGAGACGATCGGCCGCGAGTTGGAGATGCCCGAGACCATTACCGGCGACTTTTCCGGTGACGCCGCCGAGTTCCGTCGCTCGCTGGAAAACGAGCCCTGGCTGATCCTGGCCGCCCTGGTGGTGATCTACATCGTGCTGGGTGTGCTGTATGAAAGCACCATCCACCCGGTCACCATCATGTCGACTCTGCCCTCGGCCGGTATCGGGGCGCTGCTGGCGCTGATGGCCACCGGCAACGACCTGTCGCTGGTGGGGCTGATCGGCATCATCCTCTTGATGGGTATCGTCAAGAAGAACGCCATCATGATGATCGACTTCGCCCTGGAGGCCGAGCGCGGCCAGGGGATGTCTCCCAGGGACGCCATCGTCCAGGCCAGCCTTTTGCGCTTCCGCCCCATCATGATGACCACCATGGCGGCGCTGCTGGGCGCCCTGCCCCTGGCCATCGACAGCGGCACCGGCTCGGAACTGCGCCGCCCGCTGGGCATTTCCATCGTCGGCGGCCTGCTGCTGTCGCAGCTGATCACGCTTTACACCACGCCCGTGATCTATCTGGCCTTCGAGCGGCTGAAGAGCCGCTTCAGCCAATCCTCGCCCGCGGGCGGGACGGCATGAGCGGCTTTTCCGCCATCTTCATCCGCCGGCCGGTGGCGACCCTGCTGCTGGCGGCGGGGCTGTTCCTGGCGGGTGCCGCTGCTTTCCAGGATTTGCCGGTGGCGCCGCTGCCCAAGGTGGACTTTCCCACCATCTCGGTCACGGCGCGGCTGCCCGGCGCCGACCCCGCCACCATGGCCGCCACGGTGGCGGCGCCGCTGGAGCGTCGGCTGGGCGAGGTTCCCGGCGTCGCCGAGATGACCTCCACCAGTACCCAGGGCTCCACCAGCATCACCGTTCAGTTCGACCTGGACCGCGATATCAGCGGCGCCGCCCACGATGTCCAGGCCGCCATCAACGCCGCCATGGCCGAACTGGCCCTGGACCTGCCGCAGCCCCCCACCTATCGCAAGGTCAATCCGGCGGAATCCCCCATTCTGATCCTGGCGGTGACCTCGGCCTCGCTGCCCATGTCCAAGGTCTACGATGCCGCCGACGCCATCATGGCCAGCCGCATCTCCCAGGTGGAAGGCGTCGCCCAGGTGACGCTCAGCGGTGCCGACAAGCCGGCGGTGCGGGTGCGGGTCGATCCGTCGCGTCTGGCCGCCATGGGGCTGGGGATGGAGGATGTGAGGACCGCCCTGGCCCAGGCCAATGTCAATCTGCCCAAGGGCAGCTTCGACGGTGAAAGCGAAGCCCTGTCCATCGCCGTCAACGATCAGCTGTTCACCGCCGCTGCTTACGCGCCGCTGATCCTGAAATCCGCCGATGGCGCCGTGGTGCGGCTGTCCTCGGTGGCGCAGGTGGTGGATGCCAGCGAGAATTCCCGCACCGGCGGCTGGTTCAACCGCGACCGCGCCGTATTGCTGATCATCAGCAAGCAGCCCGGCGCCAACGTGGTCGAGACGGTGGACCGCATCAAGGACATCCTGCCGCAGTTGCAACGCTGGATGCCCGCCGGGGCCAAGGTTTCCGTGGTTTCCGACCGCACCGTCAACATCCGCGGCAATCTGGACGACGTCGAGACCACCCTGGTGATCTCCATCGCCCTGGTGATCATGATCGTCTATCTGTCCCTGGGCCGCATGACCCCGACCCTGGCGGCGTCCATCACCGTGCCGCTGTCGCTGGCCGCCACCTTCGCGGTGATGTGGCTGGTGGGATACAGCCTCAACAATATCTCGCTGATGGCGGTGATCATCGCGGTGGGCTTCGTGGTCGACGACGCCATCGTCATGATCGAGAACATCACCCGCCACATGGAAAACGGCGAGTCGGCGCTGGAGGCGGCGGTCAAGGGCGCGCGCGAGATCGTCTTCACCGTCGTCTCCATCACCCTGTCGCTGGTGGCGGTGTTCGTGCCGATCCTGTTCATGGGCGGCATCCTGGGGCGTCTGTTCCGCGAATTCGCCGTCACCCTGTCGGTGGCGGTGGTGGCCTCGGCCCTGATCTCGCTGACGGTGACGCCCACCCTGTTCGGCCATCTGATGGCCCGCGCCACGCCGCGCCCGCCCTCGCGGGTGGCCCGCATGGGCCAGGCGGCCATGGAATGGGCCGAGCAGACCTATCTGTCCGGCCTGGGCTGGGTATTGGCCCATTCCCGCCTGATGCTGGCGGGGGTGCTGGCGACGGTGGGGCTGACGGTCTATCTCTACGGTGTCGTGCCCAAGGGCTTCTTCCCGCCCCAGGACACAGGCATGGCTTTCGTCAGCGTCGAGGGGCGGGTGGATATCTCGTTCCGGGCCATCGCCGAGCGCCAGCAGAAGGTGGCTGAGGTGCTGCTGTCGGACCCGGACGTGGCCGGGCTGGGCTCCTTCGTGGGAGCGGGGGGCTTCGGCACCAATCACCAGGGCCGCATGTTCCTCACCCTGAAGCCGCTGGGCGAGCGCAAGGCCAGCGTCCAGGAGGTGATCAACCGGTTGCGGCCCAAGCTGGCTCAGGTGGCGGGGGTGTCGGTATTCATGTTCCCCGGCCAGGATATCCGGGTGGGCGGGCGCATGGGCAAGGCCCAGTTCCAGTTCGTACTGTGGAGCGAGTCGCTGGAGGAATTGCGGGAATGGACGCCCAGGCTGGTGGCGCGCCTCAAATCCGAGCCCGGCCTGCTGGATGTCTCCAGCGACCAGGATTCCGCCATTCCCCAGGTGCAGGTGGTGGTCGACCGCGATGCCGCCGCCCGCCTGAAGGTCAGCATCACCGAAATCGATCAGGTGCTGCAGAACGCCTTTGCCCAGCGCCCGGTCTCGACCATGTATACCCAGCGCAACCAGTACAAGGTGGTCCTCGAGGTGGAGCCCCGTTTCCAGGAGGACCCGGCGACCCTGCATCTGCTGTGGGTGCGCGCCGCCGATGGCCGCGCCGTGCCGCTGGACGCCCTGGCCCGCTTCGAGACCACCACCGCGCCGGTGACGGTGGCCCATCAGGGCCAGTTCCCGGCGGCGACCCTGAGCTTCAACCTGGCGCCCGGCACGCCCTTGGGCGAGGCGGCGGAGAAGTTGGCCATGGCGGCGCGTTCCATCGGCCTGCCCGCCGGGGTGCGCTGGGAATTCGCGGGCAATGCCAAGGTGTTCGCCGAGTCCCTGAAGGACCAGCCGGTGCTGATCCTGGCCGCCCTGCTGACCATCTACATCGTGCTGGGGGTGCTGTATGAGAGCACGCTGCATCCGCTGACCATCCTGTCCACCCTGCCCTCGGCCGGGATCGGGGCCTTGCTGGCGCTGCTGGCCACCGGCACCGAACTGACCCTGATCAGCGTCATCGGCGTCTTCCTGCTGATGGGCATCGTCAAGAAGAACGGCATCCTGCTGGTGGATTTCGCCATCGAGGCGGAAAAGCGCGGCGCCGCCCCCCGGGACGCCATCCTGGAGGCCTGCCGCATCCGCTTTCGCCCCATCACCATGACGACGCTGACCGCGCTGCTGGGGGCGGTGCCGCTGGCCCTGGCCACCGGGCCGGGCGGCGCCCTGCGCCAGCCGCTGGGCATCGCCATCGTCGGCGGGCTGCTGCTGTCCCAGATTCTGACATTGTATACAACTCCCGTGGTCTATCTCGCCCTTGCCCGCCTCGCCCGGCGGATCAAGGGACGGCGTCAGGCGGCGGGTGAGGAGTTCGCCCGATGAGAGTTCTGCCGCTTGCCGTCGTCGCCCTGGCGCTGACCGCCTGTTCGGTGGGTGATCCCTATCAGCGTCCCGACACCAAGCCGCCCGTGGCCTGGAAGAATGCCCCGGCCCAGGCCAGGGGCGAGGAATGGCCCTCGGCCGAGTGGTGGCGGCGCTTCGGCTCGTTGCGGCTCAACGAGCTGATGTGGGCGGCCAGCCTGGGCAATTTCGACATCCAGGTGGCCATGGCCAAGGTGCGCCAGGCCGATGCCGAAGTGGCGATCATGGGGGCTCCGCTGCTGCCGTCGCTGTCGGCCAGTGCCGGGTCCACCCGCTCGCGCGCCTCCATGGCGGCGTCGTCCAGTTCATCGTCCTCGTCCTCCACCCGCCTCGCCAAGGCCACCCATTCCACCTCGACCAATGCCCTGCTCACCGCCAGCTACGAGATCGACTTCTGGGGCAAGAACGCCGCCGGTCTGGCCTCGGCCGAGGCGGCGGCCCAGGCCTCGCGCTTCGACCAGCAGACGGTGATGCTGACCGCCCAGGCCAGCGTGGCGACCACCTATTTCAGCATCCTGGGCTTGCAGGAACGTCTGCGGCTGGCCCGCGACAATATCGCCAACGCCGAAAGCGTGCTGCAGGTCTATCGCGACCGCTTCGGCGCCGGCATGGCGACCTCGCTGGACGTGGCCCAGCAGGAAAGCGTGGTGGCCAACCAGCGCGCGGTGACGCCGCCGCTGGAACAGCAGTTGCGCCAGGACATCAACGCGCTCGCCATCCTGACCGGGCGTCTGCCCGAGGAATTCGCGCTCGAGCCCGAGCTTCTGGACCTGATCGCCATTCCCACCCCGGCGCCGGGGCTGCCCTCGGAACTGCTGGGCCGCAGGCCGGACGTGCAGGCGGCGGAAGCCAGCTTGCGCGCCGCCAACGCGAATATCGCCGTGGCCCGCGCCGCCTGGTTCCCATCCCTCTCGCTGACCGGCCAGGCTGGATTCCAAAGCCTGGACTTCGCCAAGATGATGACCCATTCCAGCCTGTTGTGGTCGGTGGCCTCGTCCGTCACCCAGACCATCTTCGACGGCGGCAAGATCGCGGGCAATGTGGAGCAGAAGCGCGCCCGCCAGGACGAACTCGCCGCCACCTATCGCAAATCCGTGGCCTCGGCCTTTTCGGATGTGGAAAACGCCCTGATCGCCATGGAAATGACTACCAGCGAGGTGGAAGCCCAGCGCAATGCCGAGGCGGCGGCCCGCCGGGCCTATGATATCGCCCGCTCGCTGATGGCGGCGGGGACCGTGGATATCACCACGGTGCTCAATACCCAGAAGACCCTGTTCGCGTCCCAGGATGCCCTGGCCCAGGCGCGATTGTCGCAGTTGCAGGCGGTGGTGGGGCTGTACAAGGCCATGGGCGGCGGCTGGCAGGTCAACGTTGTCGGCGGTTCAATGAATTGATCCGCCGCAAGTCCCTCAGGCGCCGGGCGCTTCGCTTGGCTTTCGCGCCATGAGGCGCGGCGCGCGTTGCGCTTGCCATCTCCTTCTCAGATCCTGAGAAGGAGATAGAATAATCGAATTTTCCGATTATAAAAACAAATCTAACTCGTTTCACTCGATTATATTGTTCCGGTAGTGTCTGTCCATCGGATCAACCCAAGGAGACACACCGATGGCAAACGACACCGCTTCCCCCACCATCAAGAATCTGGAAGCCGCCTTCGCCGGCGAATCCATGGCCAACCGCAAGTATCTCTACTTCGCCCGCCGGGCGCGCGAGCTCGGCGCCATCGAGGTGGCCGAGACCTTCGAGCGCACCGCCGAGCAGGAGACCATGCACGCCTTCGGGCATCTTGAACTGCTCTATCCCAAGGCCGAACTGACGGTGGAGAAGATGCTGCAGATGGCCATCGACGGCGAAACCTACGAGTACACCGAGATGTACCCCAAGTTCCGCCATCTGGCCGAGCAGGAAGGCAACAGCGCCGCCGTGAAGGAAATGGACGAGCAGATCGCCGAATCCAAGGAGCATGCCGAGCGTTTCGCCAAGATCCTGGCCACCGCGGCCAAGCGCTTCGCGGCCCTGGCCAAGGTCGAGGAACGCCACGCCGCCCACTATCAGGCCACCCTGGACGCCCATAAGGGCGCCTGAGACATCCGCTCGAAGAGGAGAAGAACCATGAAGAAGTATGTCTGCGTCGTCTGTGGCTTCGTCTATGACCCCGCCCTCGGCCTGCCCGATGAAGGCATCGCCCCCGGCACCGCCTTCGAAGATATTCCCGACGATTGGTGCTGCCCCGACTGCGGCGTGTCCAAGGCCGATTTCGAAGTGCAGGAGGGCTGAGCCATGACCGCCTCGGGAGCCCCTGGGGGAGTGGTCATTGTCGGCAGCGGGCTCGGGGGCTATTCCCTGGCCCGCGAGCTCCGCAAGCTGGCTCCCGCCACCGCCATCACCGTGATCACCGCCGACGGCGGCGAGTCCTACAGCAAGCCCATGCTGTCGGCCGCCTTTGCCCAGGGCAAGGATCTGGCCGGTCTGGTCATGAAGTCCGCCGGGCAGATGGAAGCCGATCTGTCCCTGAACGTCATCACCCGGCAAAAGGTCACCGGCATCGACCGGGCCGCCAAGCTGGTGAGTTTGGGCGACGGGCGCAGCGTGCCCTATGGCCGGTTGGTGCTGGCCATCGGCGCCGATCCCCGCCCGTACAAGGCGGAAGGCTCGGATCGGGTGACCATCCACACCGTCAACGATCTGGATGATTACGCCGTCTGGCGCGACGGGCTGATCCCCGGCGGCCGCGTCCTGCTGATCGGCGCTGGGCTGATCGGCTCGGAATTCGCCAACGACCTGACCACCGGTGGCCAGAAGGTCACCGTGGTGGACCCGGCGCCGTGGCCACTGGGCCGCCTGTTGCCCCAGGCATTGGGCGACGAGATGGCCAAGGCATTGACCGGGATCGGCGTCACGCTTCATCTGGGCCGCTCGGTCGCCAGGTTCGAGCCGGGCAAGGCGGTGCTGGATGACGGCACGGTGGTTGCCTTCGACAAGGCGCTGTCGGCCATCGGCCTGATCCCCCGCCTCGCCCTGGCCCAGGCGGCGGGGCTGGCGGTGGACAAGGGGATCGTGGTCGACCGCTGCCTGCGGACCTCCGACCCGGCCATCTTCGCCCTGGGCGATTGCGCCCAGACCGAGGCGGGACCGCTGCCCTTCGTTCTGCCCCTGATGGCCCAGGCCAAGGCCCTGGCCGCCACCCTGGCCGGAACCGACACGCCCCTGAAGCTTCCGGCCTTGCCGGTGGTGGTCAAGACCCCCGCCCTGGCCATGGCGGTATGCCCTCCGGCGCCCGGGACGGTCGGGGACTGGCGGGTGGAGGGCGAAGGGGGGGATCGCAAGGCGCTGTTCGTCGATCCCGATGGCAAGCCCTTGGGCTTCGCCCTGTCGGGAAGCTTCGCCGCCGAGCGTCAGGCCTTGGCCAAGGGGATGCCGGACCTGTTATAGGTCCGGCGTCTCAGGCGGCCGAACTTTCAATTTCGAGCAGCAGCCATTGTTCCAAGGGGGCGCCGAAGGGGCGGCCACGTTCTTCCCACAGCCGTTGTGCCCGCTGCCGCAAGGCATCGAGACCGCCATCACCGGCCAGGACGGCGGATACCTGCCGGTTGATGTCGATCAGGGCGTGGATGCGGTCATCGCGCCCGCCCTTGCCCGACGCCTCGTCGGTGGTCTTCAGGGCATAGGCGACCATGCCACGGTTGGGCACCCGCCAAGAGCGGGTGGCGGCCAGATGTCCGATGCTTTGCCAGACGCGTTGGTTCTGGCGCACCGCCTCGAGAAAGGCGGCGGCGTCCGCGGCATGGTCAAGCTTGCGCGCCGCCTCGTCCAAAGCCAGGGCTCCGGTTTCAGCGAGGGTCAGGTCGTTTTGGACACGGATGCTCATGGATGCCCTTCTCGCCACTCAGCGCGATCCTCTCACGGGAATGTTATGCCCAAAAAATCGAACCTACAAGTTTGTTGGCATGACATTTGGGTGACGGATGGGCACTGATCCAGATCAAAGCGGCGGGGGTTTGCCGCTGCTAGATTTGACCATTGTCACGCTAAGATGATGTGGGGGAAATACCATGGTTATTGACGACACCGCCCGTATCGCTTTGGGCTTTCTGGTTGCCATCCTCGCCGTTACCGGCGGTCTGACCTGGTTCGTGCTCAGCCGCATGAAATAGGGGGCGGGGCGGCGGCGCGGACGGGTCCAGGATCAGTCCGCCCGGCGCCCTTTCACCTCGCGCAGCACGAAGACCCGGATGGCCGAGGACAGATTGCCCGACCGGGTCGAGTCGATTTCGGCCACCAGTTGATTGACCGAGACGCCCCGCGATTCGGCGATACTCTTGAACTCGTCCCAAAATTCGCGCTCGATGGTCACGCTGGTGGCGTGGCCAGCGATGGTCAGCGAATGCTTGGCAATCATATGGATCCGACCGTCTGGGCCGGGGCGCCCGCCCATTGGCCATGGGCCGGAATGGATTCGCCCTTCATGACGATGGTCAGGGCGCCGATACGGGCGAATTCCCCCACATGGGTGTCGTAAAGCACGGTGGAACCGCTGCCGATGGTGACGCCTCGGCTGAGCTTGACCCGGCCCACCTTCATCACCCGATCCTCGTAGAGGTGGGTCTGCAGCGCCGACAGCGAGTTGATGGCGCAGAAATCGCCCACATCGATGCAGTCGAATTCGGTGATGTCGGTGGTGTCCATGAACACGCCTCTGCCGAAACGGCAGCCATAGAGCCGCAGCACCCAAGGCAGGAAGGGAGTGCCGCGCAGATGGTCCAGCAGCACCTTGCCCGCCAGCCCCCAGTACATCACCGCCACCGCCTCGGTCCGCAGCGCCCACCACGACCACATGGGCTTGGCGGTGGGGCGATAGACCCCCATCATCAGCCATTTGACGGCGATGGAGCAGGCGCACAGGGCCAGGGAAATCGCCACCGAGGCCACGATGAACAGCCCGATCACCAGCAGGTAGTCCCGCTGGACGATATAGGGTTCGATGGCCTCGACGGTGGAGATGCCGAAGGTGATGAACAACATGGTGGGCAACGACACCGCGAAGGCCTCGAACACCGCCCGCCACAGCCGCTTCCAGGCTGGCGGCGCATAGGTCCAGTCGGCACCGACCGCGTCGAAGCGTTGGCGCACCGGCAGCCTGATGGGGGGGCTGCCGAACCAGGTATCGCCGGGGCTCATCAGTTCATTGGCGGGGGGGCGTGACTTGATGCCGATCAGGGTGCCGGTGGGAATGCGGCATCCCGGCGGCACCACCGCATCATTGCCGACGAAGACCTGGGCCTCGGTCTTGACCGGTTCCAGGGTCATCCAGCCGCGCCGGATGCTCTCGTCGCCCAGCACCACCTCGTCGGCGATGAAGCAGCGCTCGCCGATCTCGGTCAGGTCGTAGCGACCGGACAGGTTGCACGAGATTTCCGCGTCCTTGCCGATCTTGGCGCCCATCAGCCGGTACCACATGCGCATATAGACGGTGGCGTAGAGCGACGACAGGGTTTCCAGGGTCAGTTCGGTGACCAGGGCGACGATCCACTTGCGGACGTAGAAGCCGCCATAGACCGAATAGTGACCGGCGGTGACGACCGGCAGCACCGACCAGCGCACGGCGGCGATCAGCAGCACGGTGATGGCGATCAGGGCCATGGCGGTGGGCCAGGCCATCAGCGGCAGGGAAATCAGGAAATCGATGGTCTCGCTGACATTCAGGACCTCGGTCATCTTCTCGAAGATCTTGAAGGCCGGGAAGATGGGCAGCAGGCTGATGGGCGGCAGCACCACCAGCATCAGGCCATAGAACAGGGTCAGGCCCAGCTTGCGCGCCTTGGAAGCGGTGGCCGGGGCGGGCAGGGCGTCCTTGTCCACCATGCCGATGCGGGTGGCGGGCGAGCCGTCCCAGTGCTCCCAGGCGCCAAGGCGGGCGCCCGAGGGTACGGCGGTCATGTCGCCCAGCTCAACGCCCTCGGCCAGATGGGTGTCGTGGCCGATGATGCAGGAGGTGCCGATATAGGCGTCGTCGCCGATGCTGATGGGGCCGATCACCAACTCGTCGCCGATGACCTCGGCATTGGCCAGCCGCACCTTGCCGCCGATGGCGACGCCCTGGCCGATCTCCACCAGATCGAAGGCGCCGGCTTCCAGTTCCGAGATGATGCAGTCGCTGCCGACCCTGGCGCCGAGCAGGCGCAGATAGATGCCCATGATGGGCGTGCCCTGGAACCACTTGATATGGGCGACGCTGACCACCCGTTGCGCCAGCCACCAACGGAAATAATAGACGCCCCACAGCTTGTGGCGGCCGGGGCGGGTGCGGCCCAGGATCACCCATTTCAAGGCGATGGAAACGGCGACGGTGCCGACATTGATGAAGGCATAGGTGACCATCAGGGTCCCGATCTCGCGCCAGATGCCCGCGTCCTCGCCCGACAGCAGCATGTAGCTGACGAACACGCCGAGCCAGGGCGCGGTGATCAACGCCAGCACGAAGGGCATGGCGAGCCCTTGAGCCAGGCCGCACAGGAAGCGGCGGCGCCAGGACGGCGGAGTGAAGGAGCGGTCGGCGGCCTTGGTTCCGGGCTTGGGCGCCCGGGCGTCCAGGGTGGCGGCCATGGCCCTGAGCGTGCGCAGGGCGTAGATCTCGTTCAGGGTCAGGCTGGACAGCGCCGGGGTCTCGCGCACCGCCGAGACGAATTTCGCCGCCAGCAGCGAATGACCGCCCAATTCGGTGAAGAAGTCGGCCTCGAAGGGAATGGCCTGGCCGGGGAACACCCGGCGGGCGGCGTCCAGCAGGGCGGCCTCGGTGGGGCTGGCGGCTTCTTCCTGCTCGTCGCCGCCATCGGCGTCCAGGGGAATGTCCTTCAGCGCCTTGCGGTTCAGCTTGCCCGAGACCAGCCGGGGCAGTTCCGGCAGCACCAGCAGGCGCGACGGCACCATATAGGCGGGAAGCTGCTCGCGCAGGGTCTCGCGCAAGGCGGCGGTGTCAGGCGTGGCCTCGGCCACCACATAGGCCACCAGCCGCTCGATGCCATCGTCGGTGCGCAGGCTTACGGCGGCCTGGGCAATACCGGGCTGGGCGACGATGCGGGCCTCGATCTCGCCCAGTTCCACCCGGAAGCCGCGGATCTTCACCTGATCGTCGATGCGGCCGTGGAAGGCCAGATTGCCGTCCTCATCGATGCTGACGGCATCGCCCGAGCGATACAGGATCGGGGCGCGGCCTTCCGTATCCCAGGGATTGGCGATGAACTTCTCGGCGGTCAGTTCGGGGCGGCCGAGATAGCCCGCCGCCACCCCCGGGCCGCCGATCAGCAACTCGCCGGTGGTGCCCGGAGCCACCGGGTGCAGCAACTCGTCCACCACGTGACAGACATAATTGGGGATGGGCCGTCCGATGGTCACCGGCTTGCCCGGCATCACCTCGGCCACGGTGGCGACCACGGTGGCCTCGGTGGGGCCGTAGGAATTGAAGATGCGGCGGCCTTGTCGGCACCAGCGCTCGGCCAGGGCCGGGGGGCAGGCCTCGCCGCCCAGGATGATGACGCGCAGCGACGGGATATCGCGCGGCATCAGCGACAGCAGGGTGGGAACCGTGTCCATGACGGTGATGCCCGCATCCACCAGGATGTCGGGCAGGCGATCGACCTCGGCCAGGGTCTGGCGACCGGCCACCCAGAGCGAGGCTCCCACCATATAGGGGACGAAGATCTCCTCCAGCGACAGGTCGAAGGCCACCGAGGCGCCCTGGAACACCACGTCCGACGGCCCGATGCCGTAGACCGTATTGGCGGCGCGCAGGTAATGGCAGATGTTGCGCTGGGAAATGACGATGGCTTTGGGCTTGCCGGTGGAGCCCGAGGTGTAGATGGCATAGGCGGGATCGGCCGTCCCGGCCCCCAGGGCACGCGGATCGGCGGCGGCGGGGGCGCTTTCGGCTTCAAGCGCGGGCAGGGTCAGGGTCACGCCGGGCAGCGGCGCCTTGATGCCTCCGGCGGTGACGGCATCCACCACCACCGCCCGGGCCTGGCAGTCGTCCAGGCATTCGGCCACCCGCTCGGCGGGGGCATCGGTGTCGAACGGAATATAGGCGGCGCCGGTGCGCAGGATGGCCAGCAATGCCACATGCAGGTCCAGCGACCGGCTCATCCACAGCCCGACGAAGCTGCCCCGCCCAATGCCTCGGGCGGCCAGGGCCGCCGCGACCTTTTCCACGCGCTGCGACAACGCGCCATAGGTCAGGCGGGTCTCGCCGAAGGTCAGGGCGACGGAGCCGGGAACCTGTGTGGCGGTGGCGGCGAAGATTTCCCACAGCAGCTCGTCGCGGGCCAGCGACGGATCGGCCGGGCCTAGCAGCGATGCAGGCGGAAGTGGAGAGAGATTGTTCATGACATCCCGAAAGACCGTCCGGCGGAAGGCTCCGCCCGGGCGGCGATGATAAAAGCTTCATCGACCATGGAGGTATACCAGACGACAGTATAGGAGGCGCTACCCAGCTCCGCAACGACCGAGGGCCATGGTGGTGGACCCGATACCAGCCCGTCGCCGAAATCCGGATGGTTCATCCCATCGGCAATGCCGACTCCCATGGCTTTCAGCACGGCTTCCTTGGCGGTCCACAATCGGCCGAAGGCCATGTCGCGCTCGGATGTCGGCTGGGCGCGCAGCCAGTGGGCCTCGCTGGCGGAGAACAGGGCGTCGGCCACGTTCTGGCCGCTGTCGCAACGGCCCAGGGTTTCGACATCCACCCCCACGGGACCGCGCCGCGATTGGGCGATCACCATCACGCCGTCCCGCGAGGCGGTCGAGAACCACAGGTTGATATCGGGCGCGACCAGGACCGGCTTGCCGGCGGCGTCCCGGTCAAACTCGATCCCATCGGCTTCAACCCCAAGGGTTTCCGCCAGATTTCGGCGCAGCAGGTCGCGCCGGGCCGCCGCCGAATCGGCAATTCCCGTATAGAGGCGCGTATCCATGTCGAGGGCGATGGATTCCATGTGCGGTTGATAGTGGGGGGCGCGGGCCGGGGCAAGCCCAAACCTTCGTCTGGGCTGTTCTCGACAGCGGGCATCGCTTCCGGCATGCTGGTGGCACAGCAATTGGGGACGGAAGAACGTCATGGCGCGCGAACCCGAGATCGTCACCCGATACCGGCGACTGGCCCTGGAGAACGACCCCGTTGCCCAGTTCAAGCTGGGCGATCTTTACCGCCTGGGCTATCAGGTCAAGCGCGACGTGGACGAGGCGGTGGTGTGGCTGGTGCGCGCCGCCCGCCAGGGCAACCAGGACGCAGTGAACCTGCTGAAAAAAATGGCGGCCGATGGTGTCGATGTGAAGCGGCGGGTCGATGACCTGCCGGGACCGCGTCAGCCCGCTCCCCGGCTGGACTGGAGCGGGGGGAGCGCCGAACCATCGCCTCCTCCCGCCGAGGTCGCGCCTCAGCCGGAGCCGCCCCCCCCTTCCCCGGCGCCTCGCCAAGCCAAGCCCGCTCCGGCCCCCGCCGCCAAGCCCGATCCCGCCCTGACTCCCTTGCCGGTGATCGAGGTGGAAACCGATCCGCTGCAGATCGGCGAGGAAAAGCCGGTGGATCCCGCCGTGCTGAAGGCCGCCGCCGACAAGGGCGAGACGGCGGCACTGGTTGCGCTGGGTAATGCCTATCGCGAGGGCAAGGGAGTCCCCGCCGACCCGGCCGAGGCGGTTCGCCTCTACACCCAGGCGGCCAAGGCAGGCGACGTGCGCGGTCAGTACTCCCTGGCGGTGATGTACGACCTCGGCTTGGGTGTGACGCAGAGCAATGCCCATGCGCTGAAATGGTACATGGAGGCCGCCAAGCAGGGCGACGCCGAGGCCCAGTTCAATCTGGGCAACATGATTCGCCAGGGCCGGGGCGTCGAGGCCAGCCCCGACGTGGCGGCGCAGTGGTTCCGCCAGGCCGCCGACCAGGGAGAATCCGCCGCCCTGTTCGCCCTGGGCGCGCTGCACGAATCCGGCAGCGGTGTCGACAAGGACGAGGAAAAGGCGGTGGAACTCTACCGCCAGGCCGCCGAGCAGGGGGAAGCCGAGGCCCAGTTCAACCTGGCCAACATGCTGCGCCAGGGCCGGGGTGCCGAGGCCGATCCAGCCGAAGCCGCCTCGCTGTGCCGCCGCGCCGCCGCGCAAGGATTGCCCGCCGCCCAATACAATTTCGCCCTGATGCTGCTGACCGGCACCGGCGTCGATAAGGATGAGGCCTCGGCCATTTATTGGCTGGAGCGTGCCGCGCGGGCGGGCAATGCCGGTGCCCAGTACCAACTGGCCATCATGTGCGAGCGCGGCCAGGGCCGCCCGGCCGATTCCGTCGAGGCCCATCTTTGGCTGACTCTCGCCGGCGCCTCGGGTGTGGCGGCGGTGGCGGACGCGTCGCGGCAGGCGGCCGAGGCGCTGGAGAACAAGATCGGCCCCGAGGGCTTGGCCGAATCCCGGCGTCGCCGTGACAAGCTCATGGCGGAGGCAACGCCATGAGTTCGCCCAAGACTTCGTTCGAGGTCCAGGTTCTCGACGGCAAGCACTGGGTCATCGCCGAGATGGCGGCCGACGAGGACAAGGCCAAGGCCTTCGCCGAGAATCTGGTTCAGGCGGGCAATCATGCCGCCGTCCGGGTGGTCAAGGATTACCAGCGTATCGACGGCACCCATACCGAGACGGTGCTGCTGGAAAAGCAGATCGCCCAGAAAGGCCCCGGCGATCCCACCCTGGCCTCCATCACCGAGGCGCCGCTTTGCGCCACGCTGGAGGATTTCTACGGCCAGCCGTCGCGGACCACCATCGGCCGGTTGCTGCGCAAATATCTCGACGAGGCGCTGATCACGCCCTTCGAACTGCTGCACGACCAGAAGGAGATGAAGCGCTTCGGCGACAAGGGCAACCTGCTGTTCGGCGCCATCGATCGGGTCTCTGCCCTGCAGGCCAAGGCGGCGGGTGACGAGAACTCCAAGGCGCGCAAGGACTTCCTCGACAAGTCCTGGGAACAGCTGATGGCCCGCGCCAAGGACTTCGTCGCCAAGAAGCCCAAGACGCCCGCCAATTTCACCGACGCGGTCAATGCCAGCGGCGGCGACGCCTTCACCCTGCGCGCCCTCATGACCCTGGCCCTGCTGGAAAAGCGCAGCTGGTTCGGCAAGCTGGACATGGTGATCGCCTGGGCGGCGGAACCGGCCGGGCAAGCCAACATGGCCGTGATCGACGCCGTCATCGCCGACCTGATGGTTCCGGCCCAGGTGATCCAGGACCTGCTGGGCTTCCAGTCCAATCTTTCGGCGGCGCTGTGCACCATCGTCAATCTGGTGGAAGGCAAGGGAGAGGCCGCCAAATTCGCGCCCCAGACCTTCACCGATCTCAATGCCCTGTTCGCCCAAGGCTGCCTGCCCCAGTCGCGCGAGGTCCTGATGGCCCGCGTCATCCGCGAGGTCGGCGGCGTCAACCCCCTGTCGCGCAACGATCCCAGCCAGGAATACGAGATGTTCCACAAGATGCTGCATCGTCTTGTGGACAAGGACAGCGTCACTGGCGGCCCGCCTTTGGCCGAGTCCCTGTTGCAGCGGGGTTCGCGGGTGCTCAATTCCGGCGGCGCCACCGTGGCGGCGCCCCAGGCGCTGCAACTGATGTTGGGCGCCCTGGCGGATGGCTGCGTCCGGCTGCAATTCCTGCTGACCCTGTGTGCTTCCAGTCTGGGCAAGAGCATGGGCGAGGTGCTGACCGAGGTGCTGGAGGCCCATATCCGGCGATCCTCCCATATGGACCAATGGGTGGCGGTGCGGCTGCCGCCACCCGCCCGCATGGCGGCGCTGTCGGCGGCCCACAAGGCGCTGAAGAGCTGTCCGGTGCTGGTGGACGGGTTCAAGAAACCGCTAGCCGACCTGATCGACGAGGTGATGGTCAAATACCTGACCGAGCAGGAAATCATCGAAAAGGTGGACAAGCCCGACGATCCCCTGGCGGCGCGGGCCATCCGGCTGGTGAAGTTCTGCGGTGCGGGCGTGCTGATCGAAGGCAAGTCGCTGAACATGGCCAAGGCCCGCGTCGTCGAGCATCTGCGCCAGAAGCAGTTCGAGGAAAAGTTCGTGGCCAGTTGCCCCGATCCCAGCCAGGGCGAGAAGGCGTTGCGCGACTTCCACAAGCTGCTGGTGGAATGCGGCTTCGGGTGAGGGCTTCCGTGTAAGGCCCCCACCCCAACCCTCCCCCGGCATGCCGGGGGAGGGGGAAGAAAGGGGTGCGCTAAATTTCCCCTCTCCCCGTGCAGAGCATGGGGGGAGGTCGGGAGGGGGGCTTTCTTCCTACGACGCCACCGGCGCCCACAGCACCTGATCGATGCTCTCGGCGCCGCACAGCAGCATGACGAGGCGGTCGAAGCCCAGGGCGATGCCCGCACTTTCCGGCATGCCGAATTCCAGCGCGGCCAGGAAATCCTCGTCCACCGGATGGGTTTCGCCATAAAGCTCGGCCTTCAGCGCCATGTCGGCCTCGAAGCGGCGGCGCTGTTCGGCGGCGTCGGTCAACTCGCCGAAGGCATTGGCCAGTTCCACCGCCAAGGCATAGGCCTCGAAGCGTTCCGCCACACGGGGGTCCTGGGGCGAGGGCCGGGCCAGTGCCGCCATGGACAGCGGATAGGAATGCAGGAAGACCGGCACGCCCTCGCCCAGATGGGGCTCGATGCGGTCCAGCATGACCTTGAAGAAGATGTCGTCCCAGCGGTCGAAATCGCTGACCGAGATGCCGATGCGGCGCGCCTCGGCCGCCAGAAGGTCGCGGTCGGGGCTAAGCGGGTCGGGGGCGGTGGCCAATACGTCGATCCCGGCATACTCGAAAAAGGCCTCGGCCACCGACAGCCGCCGCCATGGGGCGAAGGGATCGCACAGCCGACCGGCACGGTGCAGCTCCGTCACCCCGGCGGCGCGGGCGCACTGGCGCACCAGGGCCTCCATGTCCTCCATCAGTGCGTCCACCGTGGCTCCGGCCCGGTACCATTCCAGCATGGTGAATTCCGGGTGATGGGTGGGCGAGCGCTCGGCATTGCGGAACACCCGCGCCAACTGGTACAGCCGGGGCACCCCCGCCACCAGCAGCTTCTTCATGGCGAATTCCGGGCTGGTGTGGAGCGCCAGCTCCAGCGCCGGGCCGCCGCTGGCGTCGTGCAGGGTGGTGGTGAAGGCCTTGAGATGGGGCTCCATTCCCGGCGAGACCTGCAGGCAGGGGGTTTCCACCTCGGCGAAGTCGCGCTCGGCGAAAAAGCCACGAACCGCTTGGACGGCGCGGCTTCGCACGGCAAGATTGTCCCTGCGGCTGGCGAAGGCCTGGGGATGCCACCATCTATTCGCCGACATCGAATCGTCCTTTTCGGGGAGACGGAACCAAATGATCGACCTTTATTACTGGACCACCCCCAACGGCCACAAGATCACCGTGTTCCTGGAAGAGGCGGGGCTGGACTATCGCATCATCCCGGTGGATATCGGCAAGGGCGACCAGTTCAAGCCTGACTTCCTGAAAATCTCCCCCAACAACCGCATGCCCGCCATCGTCGACCATGACCCGGCGGGCGGCGGCGCGCCCATCAGCGTGTTCGAATCCGGCGCCATCCTGCTCTATCTGGCGGAAAAGACCGGCAAGTTCATTCCCGCCGACATCCGGGGCCGGGTCGAGGTGCTGCAATGGCTGTTCTGGCAGATGGGCGGGCTGGGGCCCATGGCGGGGCAGAATCATCATTTCGCCCTCTACGCCCCCGAGAAGATCCCCTATGCCATCAACCGCTATGTCAAGGAGACCAGCCGTCTTTATGCCGTGCTGGACAAGCGTCTGAGTGAGCGCGACTTCGTGGCGGGCGACTATTCCATCGCCGACATGGCGGCCTATCCCTGGATCGTGCCGTGGGAGCGCCAGGGGCAGATTCTCGACGACACCCCCAATCTGAAGCGCTGGTTCGAGGCCATCAAGGCCCGCCCGGCGGTCCAGCGGGCCTATGCTCGCGCCGAGGCGGTCAACACCCAGCCGGTGGTGTCGGAAGAGGCCAAGAAGGTGTTGTTCGGGCAGGACGCTGGCACGGTCAAACAGTGATCCGGCACCCCTTGCTGGCGGGAACCGCCTTCGGCATGGGGGCGGGGGTGATGTGGGGCACCATCTTCCTGGTGCCGCTGCTGCTGCCCGACTATCCCGCCCTGGTGCTGTCGGCGGGGCGCTATCTCGCCTTCGGGCTGGTGGTGCTGGTGCCCGCCTGGCTGGGGCGTGCCCATCTGCTGCGACTGGGCCGCGCCGACTGGCTGCGCGCCCTGGAACTCAGCCTGATCGGCAACATGCTCTATTACCTGGGCATCGCCCTGGCGGTGCAGCGGGCGGGAGCCCCCATGACCACCATGATCATCGGCACATTGCCGGTGGTGATCAGCGTGGTGGGGAACCGGGGCGCGCATCGGATCGCCTGGCGAAGGCTGGCCTTGCCGCTGGTGGTGATCGGCCTGGGCCTCGGACTGGTCCATCATGATGAATGGGGCCGGGCGGGGGCCGGGGCGGGCGAGGACTACGCGCTCGGGCTGCTCGCCGCGCTGGGTGCCCTGATCTGCTGGACCTGGTACCCATTGCGCAACGCCGCCTGGATCAAGGCGCGACCTAGCCTGTCCATGTCGGGCTGGGCCACCGCCCAAGGCCTCGCCACCCTGCCGCTGGCCCTGGCCGCCTTCCTGGTGGTGGACGGCATGCCCGGCTTCGACTGGCCGTTCGGCCCCGACCCCTGGCTGTTCGTCGGGCTGATGCTGGTGCTCGGAATCTGCGCCTCCTGGCTGGGCACCTGGTTCTGGAACCAGACCAGCCGCCTGCTGCCCGCCGGAGTCTCGGGCCAGATGATCGTGTTCGAGACGGTGTTCGGCATGGCCTACACCTTCCTCTATCGCGGCCAGTGGCCGGAATCCGGCACCATGGCCGGGCTGGTGCTGCTGGTGGGCGGCGTGGTGCTGGGGGTGCGGGCGGCGCGGGCTTGAAGGCCCAGGCTGTCAGTCGATCCAGAGATCGTCTCGATGGTCCAGGGTGTCCGGCCCAGGCGTGATGATGTCGGTGCTGACGGTGAAGCGGGGAACGTCATAGCGGCGGGCGTAGCGTCTGGCCCAGTCCCGCATATGCTCGAACCGATTGGGGCAGTCGTCGGCGAACTGGACGAACATTTGTCCGGTAGCTGGGTTGAGAGCCCACCAGAATAATCCCATTTGCGGCTGTTCTTCCGCCACGAATCTCGTCAGGCTGCGGAATATTCGCTGATTCATGTCTTCCGACCAACTGCCGGAAGACATGAAGTCAAGGCGCGCCAGGCACTCCTCTCGACGGTACTTGGCAACAAAATTTTCCATATGTTTGCTCAATGGGGCTGGGTCAATCACGCGCCGCTCGTCGTACTGGGTTTTCCAAATCCAGTACGACATCAGCGCGACGGCAAAAAATCCGGCTGTGCCGATGGCAAATATTTTCCGCATGATCACTACGGCTTTTTCGTCCGGTAAAGCTTGCTATGAGGGGAATCCTCGAAGGGGCATGTCGCCGGTTCGTCTCGGTTGTCATTCCACCCAAGCATCTTCATCGCGATGATCCAAGGTATTCGGCCCAGGCGTAATGATGTCGGTGCTGACGGTGAAGCGGGGAACGTCATAGCGGCGGGCGTAGCGTCTGGCCCAGTCCCGCATATGCTCGAACCGATTGGGGCAGTCGTCGGCGAACTGGACGAACATTTGTCCGGTAGCTGGGTTGAGAAGATATGAATAAGGCCCAAGTTGTGGGCGCGCCTCAGATACGAAGTGCATGAGGTTCCTGAAAATCCTATCCTTGAGGGCTTCTGACCATGTGCCGGAATCCGTAATATCAACTCTCACTAAGCATTCTTCCCTACGATATTTTGGAAGAAACGTTTCCATATGCTTGTTCAAGAGTGCCATGTTAATGGGCCTTTGCTCATCGTATTGGGTCTTCCAGACCCAATACGATGAGGCGGCGACAATCCCAAATATCCCGACCGTGGCCAAGATTGACTTATGGAGCATGGGAGCTACGGCTTCTTCGTGCGATAGATTTTGATGTGGGGGGAACCCTCCATGGGAGTGTACTCGGGCTGCGGTGGGTAGTTGAGTCGGAAGTTGTAGCCGTGGGGATTCTCGAAGGGTGGGTGGGGTCATGTCCCGTCGAGTGGTGTAGCAGCTTTTGCCTGGGGATGATGGCGTAGGGTGCGTAGCGCCCGGAGGCGTCA
>NZ_LWQT01000055.1 GCF_001650715.1 Paramagnetospirillum marisnigri
ACGACCTGTACGCCAGCGTGATCATGCATGGTCATGCCACCGAAGGTAAGGAAGTGACCGTCTCCAAGATCGCGTCCATCGGTCTCGGCGTCATCGCCGTGCTGCCTGGGCCTGATGTTCGAGAAGCAGAACGTGGCGTTCATCGTGGCGCTCACCTTCTCGGTCGCGGCCTCGGCCAACTTCCCAGTGCTGGTGCTGTCCATGTTCTGGAGCGGCCTGACCACCCGTGGCGCCGTCCTCGGCGGCATGATCGGCCTGCTGATGTCGGTGATCATGGTGGTGCTGTCCAAGGCGGTGTGGGTGCAGAGCTTCGGCTTCGGCTCGGAGATCTTCCCCTTCGCCTATCCGGCCCTGTTCTCGGTGCCCGCGGCCTTCATCTTCTCGTGGTTGTTCTCCATCACGGACAACAGCGAGTCGGCCAATGCGGAACGCGCCGCCTACGAAGCCCAGTCCATCCGGTCCGAGACCGGTCTGGGTGCCGAAGGCGCCGCCTCGCACTGAGCGGCACGATCGGTGTTATGTTCAAGGCAGGCCGTCGGGAAACCGGCGGCCTGTTTTCTTGCCGGGTGAACCCAGGAAAAAAATGGCGCCTGCCGCGAGGGCAAGCGCCATAAGACTTGTCGTGTGGGTCAAAGTGCGATGACCATCGGCCAACCGGTTCAGGGCGTGTCCCGCAGGGGTCGTCCGATGTCGCGATGAAGACCATACAAGGCCAAGATTGCGCCCAGATGACACCAGAATTAAAGCGGGTCAGGAATACATCGAAAGAGCCGACATGAAGGTCCTGCTGGTCGAGGATGAGACGAAATTTGCCGCCTTCACGGCCAAGGGGCTGCGCGAGCATGGCTTCGTGGTCGACATCGCCGCCAATGGGGATGACGGGCTCGGCATGGCATTGCTGGGGGAATACGACCTCCTGATCCTCGACGTCATGCTGCCGGGTCGCGATGGCTGGTCGATCCTCGCCGAGATCCGGCAAAGGGGGCTGGAGGTGCCGACCCTGTTCCTGACCGCCCGCGACGCCGTCAGCGACCGGGTGCGTGGCCTGGAACTGGGAGCCGACGACTATCTGCCCAAGCCCTTCGCCTTCGCCGAACTGCTGGCGCGCATCCGCACCATCCTGCGGCGCGGCCCGGTTCGCCAGCCCAGCGTCATCCGCATTGGCGACCTGGAACTGGAACCGGCGCGCATGAGCGCCTCGCGCGGGGGGGCACGTCTGGACCTCACCCCCAAGGAATTCGCCCTGCTGCATTTGCTGGCGCGGCGCCGGGGCGAGGTGCTGTCCCGCCACTTCATCGCCCAGCAGATCTGGGACATGAATTTCGACGGCGATTCCAATGTGGTCGACGTCCATATCCGCCGACTGCGCCTGAAGGTGGACGATCCCTTCGCCCAGCGCCTGATCCGCACCGTCCGGGGTGTGGGCTATGCCCTGGACGACTGGGCATGAGGCCGCTCCGCCGCCTGGTGAGAGGAATACGCTTGGCCTCGGACTCCATCGCGGGCCAGCTGACCTGGTGGTTCACCGCCACCTCGCTGGTCCTGCTGCTGGCCAAGACCCTGTTCACCTACTGGACCATGGCCCCGGTGATGTCGGCGCAGGAGGGGCAATATGTCCTGACCACGGCCCGCCAGATCGGCGGCCGGGTGGTGGCGAGCCTGCGCTCGGGCGAGATGCCGCGCATCGAGTCCCTGATGCCGCCCGCGGCATCGGGCTTCGTCCGGGTCATCGTCGGCGACACGGTGATCGCCGAGACGCCGGGACTCGAAGCGGAGATGCAGTTGTCAACCGACGGGCTCACCGATCAGGCCGTGCTGATCGGCGGGACCTCCGGGCGGCAATACTGGGTTGGCGGACATCAAAGCCTGATCGCGCCCCCGGTAGTGGTCCAGGTTGCCGTCGAGGCCACCGAATTCCGCCTGATGGCCCCCACCGGCGGCAGGCTGTGGCTGGCCAGCGGCATCGCCCTGATCCTCAGCGGCATCGCGGGCTATCACATCGCCCGACGCGCCATCCGGCCCTTGCAGAATCTGGCCGAGGCGGTCCAGGCCACTGGCGGATCGACCCTGGACCGACGCATCGATCCCGCCAGCCAGCCCCAGGAACTGCAGCCCCTGTGCGGCAGCTTCAACAGCATGCTCGACCGCCTGCGCCAATCCTTCGACATGGTCTCGCATGTCACCGACGACATCGCCCACGAGCTGAGAACCCCCCTCGCCATCATCCAAAGCCAGATCGACGTCGCCCTGACCGCCGAGCGGGGCCAGGCCGAATATCGCGAGGTTCTGGAATCGGTGCGCGAGGAGATCGTGACCTTGTCGGACATGGTGGCGCGCCTGCTGTTCCTGTCGCGGGTGGAAAACCAGTCGGTGGAGCTCAGGCGGGAGCGCCTCGACCTCACCGCCGAGTTGACCGCCGTGCAGGAATTCTACGAGCCCCTGGCCCTCGAGGCCGGCATCGAGCTGGACGTGTCATCGACACCCCGCACCATCCATGCCATCGGCGATCGTGTCATGCTGCGCCGCGCCATCACCAATCTGGTGGCCAATGCCATCCGCCACACCCCCAGCGGCGGACGGGTGACCCTTGGCGCCGGACGGGTGGAGGATGGCGCCGAAATCCGCGTGGAAGACACCGGCTGCGGCATCGCGCCCCAGGACATCCCCCGCCTGTTCGACCGCTTCTTCCGGCGCGAACGGGCACGCGAAGGCGGCGTGGGCCTCGGCCTCGCCATCGTCAAGGCCATCATTACCCGACATGGCGGACGCATCGAGGTGGAGAGCCAACCCGGCATCGGCACCCGGGTCACCCTGGTCCTGCCCGACGGCGGCAAGGCCTGAGCGAAGGACAGCCACCCTATCCGGAATGGGTGGGTGCGCGGCGACACATAAGCCCTATGCGCAGTTGTTCCATATCCTTATATTTTCTAAGGGTACTTCATGCTCGCCTGACTATGGCCGGACGCCACCACCGGCCTAGGAGCGGGCGTCCTCTACTGTCTGGAGTCATCCCGCGTGGATATCCTGGGGAATATGCGGCTGTCCGGCCGATTCATGGTGATCATGGGATTGGTGGTCTGCGGTCTGGCAGCCATCTTGGTGGTCACCATCGCCCGTTTCGAGCGCGCCGAGATGGAACGGCAACTGCACCAGTTGTCGGTCAACGAGATCACCTCGCTGCATGCCTTCATCGTCAATGTCATGGCCAAGCGTCCCGAGGATGGCGACAATATCGGCATCGCCGTCTTCAATAACTGGTTCGGCAGCCGCAATTCCCACTATCCCGGCAAGGTCTGGAGTGCCTGGGGAACGCAGGTGGCGGCGCATATGAAGGAGGTCGAGCCCAGCCGTCCGCCCAAGCCTCCCCTCGACGACATCGACCGCGAGGCCTTCGAAAGCCGGAAGCCGGTGGCAAGGCTGGCCAATGGGGCCTATCGCTATTCCCTGCCCATCGTCCTGGGCGTCACCGATGGCGCCCAGGCCGAAGTCTGCCACGCCTGCCACGGCGCCATGGGCCTGAAGGACGGCGACGTCATCGCCGTGCTGTCCTCCTCCCTGTCCACCGCTGAATCCGACGAGCGGCTGAACACCGTGCTGCTCTGGCTGATGGCGGGGGCGGTGGTTGGAACCATCCTGACCGTACTGGCCCTGCGCCTGGTGCTGAGCCGGATCATCACCCGCCCCATCGGCGACATGACCCGGCTGATGACGGCGCTGGCCGATGGCGATACCGCCGCCGAGGTCCCCGACCAGCAGCGCAAGGACGAGATCGGCGACATCGCCCGCGCCGTGCGCGTCTTCCGCGACGGGCTGATCCGCGCCGACGAGTTGGGGCGCCAGCAGGAGAACCACCAGCGCCAGCGCGACCGCCGCGCCCAAGTGATCGACGGCATCCTGGCCCAGTTCAACGTCGAGGTCGCCGAGATGCTGGAGACCATGGCCGCCTCGGCCACCGAACTGGAAGCCACCTCCCAGGCCATGTCGGAAACGGCCAAGAGGACAACCGACCGGGTCGGGGTGGTATCGGCCTCGGTGGGCGAAATGGCGGCCAATCTGCGCACCGTCGCCACCGCCACCGATCATCTGGCGGGATCGGTGGAATCCATCAATACCCGGGCCACGGATTCGGTCCGCATCGCCGAAAGCGCCCGCGACAAGGCCCAAAGCACCAACAAGATGGTGCTGGGCCTGTCCCAGGCGGTGATCAAGATCGGCGAGGTGGTGACCCTGATCAACGATATCGCGTCCCAGACCAACCTGCTGGCGCTCAACGCCACCATCGAGGCGGCACGGGCGGGCGAGGCCGGCAAGGGCTTCGCCGTGGTGGCGGGCGAGGTCAAGACCCTGGCCAACCAGACGGCACGGGCCACCGACGAGATTTCCGCCCAGATCAGCGCGGTCCAGAGCGGCACCAGCGAAGCGGTGGCGGCCATCGCCGATATCTCGGCCATCATCGACCGCATGACCGAATTGTCGGCGGCCATCGCCGCTTCGGTCGCGGAACAGGACTCCGCCACCACCGATATTGCCGGCAATGTGCAGCAGGTGGCCCAGGCCACCGACCATATCAGCGCCAATGTGGGCGAGGTGGACCAGGCGGCCAGCGAGACCGGCGAAGCCGCCGCCGATGTCCTGCGCACCGCCCATGCGGTGGCGGAGCGGGCGGCCACCCTGCAGGTCCAGGTGGACACCTTCCTGACCCATATCCGCGCCGCCTGACGGAGGCCTTGGTCAGGGCGCCGCCACGGTGAAATGGAAGCGCGAGCCCTGGCCGGGCTCGGACTCCACCCAGATGCGCCCGCCCAGCAGTTCCACCAGACGACGGCAGATGGCCAGGCCGACGCCGCTGCCGGGATAGGCCGATGCCGGATGCAGGCGTTTGAACAGGCCGAATATCTGGTCGTTGTATTCCGACTCGATGCCGATGCCGTTGTCGGAAACGGTGAACCGCCAGCCGCCCTCCGGCTCCGGTTCCGCCTCTATCCGGATGCGGGGAGCCACCTGCGGGCGGCGAAATTTCATGGCATTGCCGATCAGGCAGGTGAAGATCTCCACCATCATGGCGCGGGTCGCCCGCACCCGGGGCAAGGCCACCACGGTGACTTCGGCGCCGGTTTCCTCGATCTGGCGCCGCAGCAGCGCCAGGGCACCGTCCACCGTGTCCATGGTCTCGACGTCATCCAGGCGCTCGATCCGCTCCATGGCGCCGGAGAAGCCAACCAGATCGCGAACCAACTGCCGCGCCCGTTCCGCCTTGTCGACGATGATGCCCAGGGTCCCCTTGGCCGTCTCGGGCATGGCCTGGCCCCACTGGCGCTCCAGCACCTGGCAATGGATCAGCATGCCGCGCAGGGGCTCCTGGAGGTCATGGGCGGCGATCTTGGTGAATTCGCGCAGACCGGCATGGGCCGCCGACAGCTCGTCCAGTGTCCGCTGCAACAGCCGCGATTGCTCCTCCAGGCTCCAGCGGGTCTGGCTCAGTTCCTCCAGGGCCTGGTTCTTGTCGGCGATCACCCCTTCCAGATGACCGATATATTCGTTCTCCAACCCTTTCACGATCTCGTGCTGGCTGAGAATGCCCACCGGCCGATTGCCCTCGTCCACCACCACCACCCGGCGGATGCGGCGTTCCGCCAGCAGGGCGGAGGCGTCCAGCAGGCTGGAGTCACGCGACACCGTCACGATGGGGGCGGTCATCAACTCGCCCACCGTCACCGACTGGGGGTCGACGCCCTGGCGCAGCAGACGGACGACGTCGCGCTCGGTCAGGATGCCGCAAGCGCCCTCGGTGTCGGCGATGACCACGCAGGACACATCCGAGCGCGACAGCATTTCCAACGCCCGGCTGAAGGCCGCCGCGCGCTGCAGCGAGGATACCGGCGCCATCACCGAAGCCACGTCCTTCAGCCGGATATAATAATCCGTGCCCAGGGTTCGGACGTAATCGCTTTCAGTCACGATGCCGATCACCTGGCCCTGGCCGTCGGTCACCGGCAGATGGCGGATACGCCGCTCCGTCATCAGCCGATAGGCCTCCAGATGGTCGGTGCTGGCCGGAACCGTCAGCGGTGCCTCGGTCATGATGTCGGCCACCACGTTGCGGTCGTGGCTGGTCACGCCGCTATAACTGCGCACAAGGTCCTTTTCGGTGACGATGCCGCAGGTTGCCCCCTGGCGTGTCACCAGCAGGCAACTGATGCGCCGCTCGCTCATGAGGCGCAAGGCATCCTCGATGCGCTGGTCGGCCTCGATGGAGAGAACCGGGCCGCGCAAGATGTCGGCCAGGGTATTGGTGCTCATGCCGCGTTCTCCCGGGCCCGCCCCCCCGGCAGCCCCGAATGGGATTCCTGCGTCGACCGGTCGAACCACCCGCTCGCGCCAGCAGCCCGGACACTAGCGCGTTCCCGCCGCCTGGAGAAGGGCCAAAGGTCGCTTTCCCTCGAAACGCGCCCCCTGACCTGGCACGTCGCGCATACGAAATAGGAACAAACGCGAACATTCCGCTTGCGTTCCGGAACAAAGCCTGTACTCTATTGCTCATTGCATGACCGCCCGGTTCGGGATAGATGAAGGGGAACTGCCATGTCGCAGGCTGCGTTGCGTCTCGTGGACAAGGACACCATGGATAGACAGAAGGCACTGGAAGCCGCCGTCAGCCAGATCGAGCGGGCATTCGGCAAGGGCTCCATCATGAAGCTGGGGCAAAAGGATTCGGTGGTCGAGACCGAGGTGGTCTCCACCGGTTCCCTCGGCCTCGACGTCGCGCTCGGCATCGGCGGCGTGCCGCGCGGCCGCATCATCGAGGTCTATGGCCCGGAAAGCTCGGGCAAGACCACCCTGGCGCTGCACATCATCGCCGAGGCCCAGAAGAAGGGCGGCACCTGCGCCTTTGTCGACGCCGAACACGCCCTGGACCCCAGCTATGCCCGCAAGCTGGGCGTCAATCTCGACGAATTGCTGATCAGCCAGCCCGATGCGGGTGAACAGGCGCTGGAAATCGCCGACACCCTGGTCCGCTCCGGCGCCATCGACGTGCTGGTGGTGGACTCGGTGGCCGCCCTGGTGCCCCGCGCCGAACTGGAAGGCGAGATGGGTGACAACCATATGGGCCTGCATGCCCGCCTGATGAGCCAGGCGCTGCGCAAGCTGACCGGTTCGGTGTCCAAGTCCAAGACCATCGTCATCTTCATCAACCAGATCCGCATGAAGATCGGCGTGATGTTCGGCAATCCCGAAACCACCACCGGCGGCAATGCGCTGAAGTTCTATGCCTCGGTCCGCATGGAAATCCGCCGCGTCGGCGCCATCAAGGACCGCGACGAGGTGGTGGGCAACCAGACCCGGGTCAAGGTGGTCAAGAACAAGCTGGCGCCGCCGTTCAAGGTGGTCGACTTCGACATCATGTATGGCGAGGGCATCTCCAAGATGGGCGAACTGATCGATCTGGGGGTCAAGGCCAATGTGGTGGAAAAGTCGGGAGCCTGGTTCTCCTACAATTCCACCCGCATCGGCCAGGGCCGCGAGAACGCCAAGACCTTCCTGCGGGAGAATCCGGCCATGGCCGCCGAGATCGAGGGCGCCATCCGCCAGAATGCCGGACTGATTTCCGAGGCCCTGGCCGGTGGTCCCGGCGACCTGGACGGCACCCCCACCGAGGACTGAGGCCGGTCTTCCCCGCCAGTGATCAGCCCCCCTTGGCCCGGCCAAGGGGGGCTTGTCGTTCGGGCGGCGGCAATTGCCTCACCGAATGATTTTGACCCGGGCGACGGAGTGCCTATCATCACTGACAGCCGTGACCCTTGCCCGAGGCTTCCCATGCGCCGCCCATCCGTCGCCATCGCCGCCGCCCTGTCCCTGTCGTTGCTGACCTCGTGCCAGGTGGCACCGGGCACCGGCCAAAGCAATTTCAACATCGTCTCGGCCGAGGAAGAGGCCAAGATGGGCGCCGAGGCCCATCCCGACATCATGAGCCAGTTCGGCGGCGCCTATGACGACCCAAAGCTTCAGGCCTATGTGGCGGGGATCGGCAAGCGTCTGGCCAAGAATACCGAGACACCGACCGCCCCCTTCCGCTTCACCATCCTCAACAGCACCGTCGTCAACGCCATGGCGCTGCCCGGTGGCTATATCTACGTCACCCGCGGCCTGATGAGCCTGGCTGGTGACGAGGCCGAACTGGCGGGCGTCATGGGCCACGAGATCGGCCACGTCACCGGCCGCCACACCGCCCAGCGCCACAGCCAGGCCATGGCCGCCAATGTCGCCACCGGCGTGTTGGGAGCGGTGCTCGGCGCGGTCACCGGCGTCGGCGGCCTGGGCGATATCGCGGGACTGGCGGCCGGGGCTTATGTCCAGGGCTATTCCCGAGACCAGGAAAGCGAGGCCGATTCCCTGGGGGTGCGCTATATGGCCACCAGCGGCTGGGATCCCGACTCCATGGCCACCTTCCTGGCCAAGCTGCGCGAGCAGTCGCGGCTGGAGGCACTGCTGGCGGGCCAGTCGCCGGACAAGATCGACGAGCATTCCATGTTCGCCAGCCATCCCCGCCTGATCGACCGCGTCAAGGAGGCGGCGGCCTTGGCGGACAAGGGAGGAAGCCGTCAGGGAGCGGTTGGCCGCGAGGCCTATCTCGCCAATATCGACGGCATGCTGGTGGGCGACGACCCGTCCGAGGGCGTGGTGCGCGGCAGGGTGTTCTCCCATTCCGGTCTCGGCATCCGCTACGAGGTCCCCCAGGGCTTTCGCCTAAGCAACGGCACCAAGGCGGTGACCGCCGCCCATTCCGATGGTTCGGTCATCCGCTTCGACATGGGACCCGAGGCCCATGGCGACATGACCAACTATCTGCAAAGCCAGTGGGCCAAGGGCACCCGCCTGGCCAATATCGAGGCCATCACCATCAACGGCATGCCCGCCGCCACCGGCCTGGCCCGGCTCAACACCAACCGGGGCGCCATGGACGCCCGCCTGCTGGCGGTCAAGGACGGCAAGGCGGTCTATCGCCTCATGTTCCTGACCAAGCCCCAGGCGACCGCGGATCATACCGAGGACTTCCGCCGCACCACCTACAGCCTGCGTCACCTGACCGAGGCCGAGCGCGGCCAGATCAAGCCGCTGCGGCTCAGGATCATCACCGTCAAGTCGGGCGATACCGTCGAGTCCCTGGCCGAGAAGATGCCCTATGACGACCACAAGCTGGAACGCTTCCGGGTGCTCAACGGCCTGAGCGACACCGCCAGCCTCAAGCCCGGCCAGAAGCTGAAGATGGTGATCTGAAGAACTATCCCAGCAGCAGGTCGCGGGCCTGGTTGAGGCGTGCCGCGATCCAGGTGGAGCCCCCTGCATCGGGGTGGTTGGCCCGCATCAGGCGGCGGTGGGCCTCGCGGATTTCGTCCGGGCTTGCCCCGGGCTTCAGCCCCAGAACCTCATAGGCCTGGGCCTGGGTCATGACGGAGTCCGTCACCCCCGGCGATGGGCCGCCCGGGGCCTGGGCCCCGTTCCGTCCCTGGCGCAGATGCTGCACCCCCCGCCACAGGGAATGCAGCCGCATGGCGCGCGCCACCCAGGGCGACAGACCGGCCGCCACCGCGAACAGCCCGGCCATCTTGCCGGTGGCCACCAGCGCCACCCCCACCGCCACCAGCAGACCGAGACCGCCCAGGATCAGCGCCTTCTTGGCCTTGGCGGGCGGCGCCTTGGACAGCCAGCGCAACGCCAGCCAAAGGGCGAGCAACCCGCCGATGGCGATGGCGAGGCGCAGGACCATGCGGGCGGCCTCCGTCGTCTCTATTCGATGTCGAAGCTCTGGGAACTGTCGGTCAGTTGGAACAGGCGCTGGACATTGCCCACCGCGCCCTTCAGCACCATGCGGGCGCCATTGTCGATAATGCTGTCCTTGACCAGATGCAGCATCCCCAAACCGACCGAATCAACCCGGGGAACCTTGGCCAGATCCACCACGACCCTGGCCGCCTTGATGACCTTCAAATCGGTGATCAGGCTTTCCATCTGATTGCTGGTGGTATAGTCCAGCACGCCGTCGAGCGACACGGTCAGGATGTCGTTGGTGTGGGCAATGGAGATGTTCATCCTGTCCTCCCGGTCCGCGTTGCGGTTATTGCTTGGTCTTGATCCGAAGCCGATTGTGCGCTGCACTCGCCGCCGGGGCAAGCCCGACCTGAGGCACGGTGACAGGATCGCCAATCCGCGCTAAAATAAACGAACGACTGATCGTAAACTGGAGTCTCGCATGTCCGTCCTGCTGTGGCAGCCCTCCGATGCCCGCGTCTCCGCCGCCAATATTTCCAGCTTCATCAAGACAGCCAACCAACGATTTGGGGCGGAAACCGACGATTATCAATCCCTGTGGCAATGGTCGGTGGCCTCGCCCGCCTCGTTCTGGCGGCTGGTTTGGGACGAGGTCGGCATCATCGGCGACGGCCCCGGCGAGGTGGTGGTGGACGATGTCCGCAAGATGCCCGGAGCCAAATGGTTCCCCCAGGCCCGGCTGAACTTCGCCGAGAACCTGCTGCGCCGCCAGGACGGGGCTGACGCCCTGGTGTTCTGGGGCGAGGACAAGGTCAAGCGCCGCCTGTCCTTCGCCGAGCTGAACGCCCTGGTCTCGCAGATTCAGCAGGCGCTGAAGGCGGCCGGAGTGGGCGTCGGCGACCGGGTGGCGGGCTATATGCCCAATATGCCGGAATCGGTGGCCTTCATGCTGGCGGCCGCCTCGCTGGGCGCCATCTGGTCGTCGGCCTCGCCCGATTTCGGCGTCCAGGGCGTGCTGGACCGCTTCGGCCAGATCGCGCCCAAGGTGCTGGTCTCGGCCGATGGCTATTTCTATTCGGGCAAGGCCCATGACTCGCTGGACAAGCTGGCCGCCATCGTTCCCGCCATCGCCTCGCTGCAAGCGGTGGTGGTGGTGCCCTATACCCGGGAGCGGGCCGATCTCGCCGCCATATCCAAGGCGATCCATCTCGCCGATTTCGTCGCCCCCTTCGCCGCCAAGGCGGTGGAGTTCACCCGACTGCCCTTCGATCATCCCCTCTACATCATGTATTCGTCGGGCACCACCGGCGCCCCGAAATGCATCGTCCATTCGGCGGGCGGCAGCTTGATCCAGCAGTTGAAGGAGCACCGGCTGCATTGCGACGTCAAGCCGGGCGACCGGCTGTTCTACTTCACCACCTGCGGCTGGATGATGTGGAACTGGCTGGTGGCGGGCCTGGCGGCCGAGGCGACGCTGCTGCTCTATGACGGCAATCCCAGCGCGCGGGACGGCAACATCTTGTTCGATTTCGCCGACGCCGAGGGCATGACCTTGTTCGGCACCTCGGCCAAATGGATCGACGCCATCGCCAAGATGGGGCTGGAGCCCGCCAGGACCCATTCCCTGGCCAGCGTGCGCACCATCTGTTCCACCGGATCGGTGCTGGCCCCCGAAGGCTTCGACTACATCTACGCCAAGGTGAAGAAGGACGTGCAACTGGCCTCCATCTCGGGCGGCACCGACATCATTTCCTGCTTCATGCTGGGCAATCCCATCGGCGCGGTCTATCGCGGCGAGATCCAGGCCCGCGGCCTGGGCATGAGGGTGCAGGTGTTCGACGAGACCGGCAGCCCGGTGGACGGCGCCAAGGGCGAACTGGTCTGCACCCAGGCCTTCCCCTCCATGCCCGTCGGCTTCTGGAACGACCCCGATGGCGCCAGGTACAAGGCCGCCTATTTCGAGAAATACCCCGGTATCTGGACCCATGGCGACTGGGTGGAGCTGACCGCCACCGGCGGCATCGTGGTCTATGGCCGCTCCGACGCCACCTTGAACCCCGGCGGCGTCCGCATCGGCACCGCCGAAATCTACCGGCAGGTGGAGCAGATCGACGAGGTGCTGGAAAGCCTGGTGATCGGCCAGGACTGGGACGCCGATGTTCGGGTGGTGCTGTTCGTCCGCCTGCGCCCCGGCGTGGAGCTGACGCCCGAGCTGGAAGCCCGCATCAAGCAGCGCATCAGGGACAACACCACGCCCCGCCACGTGCCGTCCAGGATCGTGCAGGTGGACGACATTCCCCGCACCAAGTCGGGCAAGATCGTGGAACTGGCGGTGCGCGACCTGGTCCATGGCCGCCCGGTCAAGAATGTGGAGGCCCTGGCCAATCCGGAGGCGCTGGACCTGTTCCGCGACCGCCCCGAACTGGAGACATGACCCGAGGGGCGCGGTGCATATTTGCCACAGTGTGGCAACAATTCATGCTGCGCCGCACCCACCCCCTTCCCGTGGCACGGGCGGGCTCCTATATTGGAGATGAGATTTAGATTTGGACTGAAACCGCGATGGCTTGCCGCCGCCTCCTTCTTGCCCTGACCCTGGCCCTGCCGCTGATGGCGGCGGGACAGGCCTTGGCGGCCGAGGCGGGAAACCGCCTGGTGGCGGGCGGCGCTTCCGGTCTTTCCGGGGGCTCGGCCTTGCGGGCGCAGTCCATCGGCGAAACGCGCCTGCCCCTGCTCACCAGCGGCGCCTTCAGCGTCGGCGGCATTGCCGAACCCTCCCGTTCGGCATCCGCCCTGTCGCTGCCCTGGTCCGGCCAGGGCAATCTGGCGGTGGGCGGCTATATCGCCTATGGCATGGGGGACGGCCGCTTGACCTCGTCGCTGACCAGCGACGGCGGCGCCATGCGCGCCAATATTTCCGCCGCCTATGCCGGGGGTCTGCTGGGCAACGCCAGTACCGCCGCCCTCAGCCTGGGCTCGGTCTGGGCCAAGCCCCAGGGCTTCAGCCCCAATCCGCTGCAGGCTGGTCCTGGCCTGACCGACCCGGCGGCGTCACAATCCGGCACCGACCTCAACCTGTCGCTCAGCCTGACCCATCAAATGACGCCATCCTTCAGCTTCGGCGGCATCGCTCAGGCCAACAAGCTGGGCGGCGAGGACAAGACCACCGGTTCCGGCTTCATGCTGGGCGCGGGCATGGGCCTGAAGTTCTGAGGCTCAAGCCTCTTCCTTACCCTTGAAACCGCAGAGATCGCGCACGATGCAGGCCGGGCAGTCGGGCTTGCGCGCCTTGCAGACATAGCGGCCGTGCAGGATCAGCCAGTGATGGGCGTGATCGAGCCAGCGCTTGGGCGTGCGCTTCAACAGCCCCATCTCCACCTCCAGCACCGTCTTGCCCGGCGCCAGCCCGGTGCGGTTGGCCACCCGGAAACAATGGGTGTCCACCGCGATGGTGGGCTCGCCGAAGGCGACGTTCAGCACCACATTGGCGGTCTTGCGCCCGACGCCGGGCAGGGCTTCCAGCGCCTCGCGGTCGCGCGGCACCTCCCCGCCATGCTTGTCCAGCAGGATGGCGGACAAGGCGATGACGTTCCTGGCCTTGGTCTTGTAGAGGCCGATGGTGCGGATGGCCTCGGCCAGCCGCTCCTCGCCCAGCGCCAGCATGGCGGCCGGGTTGTCCACCGTGGCGAACAGCGGCCCCGTCGCCTTGTTCACCCCCACATCGGTGGCCTGGGCCGAAAGGACCACCGCCACCAGCAGGGTATAGGGATTGGAATAGGCCAGCTCGCTCTTGGGCTCGGGATCGCGCGCCGCCAGCCGGGCATAGAACTGGTCGATGGCCTGGGCTTTCACGCCAGCAGCCCCAGCGCCTGGGCGTGCAGGCGGGCATCGCCAGCGGCGCAGACCTTGCCCTCGGAGGCGATGGTCAGGGGCTGACCCGCCCAGTCGGTCATGACGCCGCCCGCGCCGGTGATCACCGGCACCAGGGCGCCGAAATCATAGGGCTTCAACCCCGCTTCCACCACCACATCGGCGAAGCCGGTGGCCAGCAGGGCATAGGCGTAGCAATCGGCTCCGAAGCGGGTGCGCTTGACCGCCGCCGCCACCTTGTTCCAGCCGGGACGGGTGTCGGGGCCGAACAGGTCCGGCGAGGTGGTGAAGGCATAGGCCGATCCCAGGTCGGGACAGGCGCGGACATTCACTGGCCGACCGTTCAAGGTGGTGGGGCGGCCCGCCACGCCCAGCCAGCGCTCGTTCAGGATGGCCTGGTCGATGATCCCCAGCACCGGGCGACCGTGATGGAACAGCGAGATCAGGGTGCCGAATACCGGCACGCCGGTGATGAAGGACATGGTGCCGTCGATGGGGTCCAACACCCAGACCCATTCCGCGTCGCAATTGATGCGGCCGTGCTCCTCGCCCAGGATGCCGTGGCCGGACACCGTTGCGGCCAGGATCGCCCGCATGGCCGATTCCACCTCGCGGTCGGCGATGGTGACCGGCGAATCGTCGGCCTTGTCGTCGATGGCGACGGGGGTGCGGAAATAGCGGGTGATCACGGGCCGGGCGGCATCGGCCAGTCGCTCGGCCAGGGTGACGAACTCGGCGGGACAGTCGCTCATGACAGGAGTCTCTCGCTTGCGGGACGGGCGAGTTTGGCGCGAAAGCGCGTGTCTGACCAGCCCCCTTTGCCACCGCCAAGGGGACGCGATTGGAACCGTTTCAAACCCGCTCCACCCGCCGCCAACCCCTTCGGGTGGGATGTCCCGCCGTAAAGTGTGGTTTCACATCGTTGACTCCGACGCCGCGAGGGTCTAAACACTTGCCGCATCGCCGCAAAGGACCTTTCAATCCAGGTCCTCGTCGTCCGACTTTCAGGGGCACCTCGCCATGACAACGCGCACCAGGCCGCTTTCCCCGCATGTTCAGATCTACAAGATGCCGTTCACGGCGATCTTGTCCATCTCCCACCGCATTACCGGCGTGGCGCTGGCGGTCGGCACCATCGTGCTGGGCTACTGGCTGGCCTCGGCCGCCTATGGCCCGGTGGCCTATGGCCACGCCCAGGCGGTGCTCGGCTCGTTCCTGGGCAAGCTGGTGCTGTTCGGCTGGACGGCGGCGCTGTTCTATCACCTGTGCAACGGCATCCGTCACCTGTTCTGGGACGTGGGGCGCGGCTTCGAGCCCGCCGCCGCCGACAAGTCGGGTCGCATCGTCGTCGGGGCGGCCGCCGTCCTGACCGTGCTGACCTGGATCATCGCTTAACTCGGGGGGCGTACAGATGAGCCTTAAATCCGCTCTCGGCCGCGCCCGCGGCCTGGGTTCCGCCAAGGAAGGCGCCGGCCATTTCTGGGGCCAGCGCGTTTCCGCCATTTTCCTGATCCCCCTGTCGCTGTGGTTCGTCACCGCCGTGATCGGACTGTCGCGGGTGGATTACGCCGGGGTGAAGGCGTGGTTCGCCAGCCCGGGCAATTCCGCCCTAATGCTGCTGACCGTGCTGAGCGTGCTCTACCACGCCCATCTCGGCCTGCAGACGGTGATCGAGGACTATGTCCATTGCGAAGCGAAGAAGTTGGTTTCGCTGATCGCGATGAAGTTCGCCGTCGCCTTCCTCGCCGTCTTCATGACGGTGTCGATCCTGAAAGTCGCTGTCGGAGTCTGACGCCATGGCCGCCTACAAGATCATTGACCATACCTACGACGTCGTGGTCGTCGGCGCCGGCGGCGCCGGACTGCGCGCCACCATGGGCATGGGACAGGCCGGGTTCAAGACCGCCTGCATCACCAAGGTGTTTCCCACCCGCTCGCACACCGTGGCCGCCCAGGGCGGCATCGGCGCCAGCCTCGGCAACATGGCCGAGGATACCTGGCAGTGGCACATGTACGACACCGTGAAGGGGTCGGACTGGCTGGGCGACCAAGACGCCATCGAATACATGTGCCGCGAGGCGGTGCCCGCCGTGCACGAGCTGGAGCATTTCGGCGTGCCGTTCTCGCGCACCCCGGAAGGCAAGATCTACCAGCGCCCGTTCGGCGGCCACATGTCCAATTTCGGCGAGAAGCCGGTGCAGCGCGCCTGCGCCGCCGCCGACCGGACCGGCCATGCCATCCTGCACACGCTGTATTCCCAGTGCCTGAAGCACCAGTGCGAATTCTTCATCGAATATTTCGCCCTGGACCTGATCATGGAGAACGGCGCCTGCCGCGGCGTCATGGCCTGGAACCTGGATGACGGCACCCTGCACCGCTTCCGCGCCCATAAGGTGGTGCTGGCCTCGGGCGGCTATGGCCGCGCCTATTTCAGCTGCACCTCGGCCCATACCTGCACCGGCGACGGCCACGGCATGGTGGCCCGCGCGGGCCTGCCGCTCCAGGACATGGAGTTCGTGCAGTTCCATCCCACCGGCATCTACGGCTCCGGCTGCCTGATCACCGAGGGTGCCCGTGGCGAAGGCGGCATCCTGAAGAATTCCGCCGGCGAGCGCTTCATGGAGCGTTACGCCCCCACCGCCAAGGACCTGGCGTCGCGCGACGTGGTGTCGCGCGCCATGACCGTGGAAATCCGCGAGGGCCGCGGCGTGGGCAAGGACAACGACCACATCTTCCTTCATCTGGATCACCTGGATCCGGCCGATCTGGAACTGCGCCTGCCTGGCATCTCCGAGACCTCGAAGATCTTCGCCGGTGTCGATGTGACCCGTCAGCCCATCCCGGTGCTGCCGACCGTCCACTACAACATGGGCGGCATCCCCACCAACCTGTATGGTGAAGTGCTGCGCCCCACCGCCGACAATCCCGACGCCACCGTCGAGGGCCTGATGGCCATCGGCGAGGCGGCCTGCGTGTCGGTGCACGGCGCCAACCGCCTGGGCACCAACTCGCTGCTGGACATCGTGGTGTTCGGCCGCGCCGCCGCGCTCCGCGCCGCCGCCACTCTGAAGCCCGGCACCTCGCACAAGCCGCTGCCCAAGGATGGCAGCGATCTGGCGGTGTCGCGCTTCGACCGTCTGCGCAACGCCAATGGCTCCATGCATACCAGCGAAATCCGTCTGGCCATGCAGAAGACCATGCAGATGGACGCCGCCGTGTTCCGGACCTCCAAGTCGCTGGCCGAAGGCTGCGAGAAGATGGGTCAGGTGGCCTCCACCCTGCCGCAGATCAAGATCAACGACCGTTCCACCGTGTGGAACTCGGATCTGGTCGAGGCTTTCGAGCTGGAAAACCTGATGGATTGCGCGCTCGCCACCATCGTCTCGGCGGAAGCCCGTCACGAGAGCCGTGGTGCCCACGCTCACGAGGATTTCCCCGATCGCGACGACGTCACCTGGCAGAAGCACTCGTTGGCCTGGGTCGAGAACGGCAAGGTGAAGCTGGACTACCGTCCGGTTCACACCTACACGCTGACCGACGAGGTCGAGTACATCAAGCCGCAAAAGCGCGTCTACTAAGGCTCGGGCACGGAGAACGGATATGGTCGATTTCGCCCTTCCCCCCAATTCCCGGGTCCAGCCCGGCAAGGTCCACAAGGCCCCCGCCGGGGCCAAGAATGTGAAGGTCTTCAAGATCTATCGCTACGATCCGGATTCGGGGGCCAATCCCCGCCTGGACTCGTTCGAGATCGATCTGGACGCCTGCGGCCCGATGGTTCTGGACGCCCTGCTGAAGATCAAGAACGAGATCGACTCGACCTTGACCTTCCGCCGGTCCTGCCGTGAAGGCATCTGCGGCTCCTGCGCCATGAACATCGACGGCGCCAATACCCTGGCCTGCCTGAAGCCCATCGAGGACATCAAGGGCGACGCGGCGATCTATCCGCTGCCGCACATGCCGGTGGTCAAGGATCTGATCCCCGACCTGACCCTGCCCTATGCCCAGCTGGCCTCCATCAAGCCGTGGATGCAGACCCAGACCGCCCCGCCGCCGGATGGCGAACGGCTGCAGAGCCCGGAAGAGCGCGAGAAGCTGGACGGGCTGTGGGAATGCATCTTGTGCTTCTGCTGCCAGACCAGCTGCCCCAGCTACTGGTGGAACGGCGACCGCTATCTCGGTCCGTCGGTGCTGCTGCAGGCGGCCCGCTGGATCCTGGACTCCCGCGACGAGATGACCGGCGAGCGTCTGGATGCCCTTGAAGACCCCTTCAAGCTCTATCGCTGCCACACCATCATGAACTGCACCAAGACCTGCCCCAAGGGCCTGAATCCGGCCAAGGCCATCGGTGCCATCAAGGAAAAGATGATCGAGCGTCGGCTTTAATATCAGATCCCGGTGATCGCAGCCGATCACCGGGATCGCCCTTAAGCGGCGGGCTGGCGCGAGCGCCCTTGCCTCCCGCGCCACGGGGCGCGCGGCCCTTTGGGCCTAACAAAATCCCGATGAGCCCCGTTCATCGGGATTTTGCATGGGTCCGGCCATCGGTCTGAATGGATCAGCGGGGCGGCGCCTTATCGGGGCCGCCCCGTTTCCTATTCGGCCCTCACTTGCTATTCGGCCGGGGCCTTGCCCTGTTCCTGGGCCCAGGCATTGACCTGGGAACCGCTGAAGGGATTGACGTAGCGGCCATCGGCCATGCGCATCTCGGGATCATAGCAGGCATAGGTGGCCTGATGCGGCTTGGTCACCCGGCATTGCCATTTCTGTTCCAGCACCAGCATGGATTTGAGGCCATAGACCTCGCAGGCCTCGCCGGCCAGTTCGTCACGCTTGGCCAGCGGCGTCTTGTCGTCATAACAGACGAGCACCTGGCCGTTATAGCCGGGCAGCTTCTGTTTCTTCACCGACATCACCGTGTAGTTGCGATCGACGAAGGCACCGCCATCGGCACAGCCCGCCAGGACCAGAACAATCAGCGCGAAAGCGACAGGGCGAAGCGGATGCATGCGTGAAGGACCTTCAAAGCGGCCGGTTGATTTCCCATGTGTACCCCAAGGTCATAGTTTTGGGAACCATGCGATGGGACGCGAATAAACCCAAGACAATCAGGTCTGGCGTTGTCTCGACGCGCGCGGGGGGCTATCCTTCCGTCCAGTACTCAGGTCCCCGGGGCGGGAAGGAGGAGATATTCAATGGCTGACGGTAAGAAATTTCGCCTGGTGACACGCAGCGACTTCGATGGGCTGGTCTGCGCCGTGCTGCTGAAGCAGTTGGACCTGATCGATGACATCAAGTTCGTGCATCCCAAGGACATGCAGGACGGCGTGATCGAGATCGGGCCGAACGACATCACCACCAATCTGCCCTATGTGGACGGCGTTCATATCGCCTTCGACCACCACCTGTCCGAAACCATCCGGGTGGGGCGCAAGGAGAACCACATCATCGAGTCCGAGGCCCCGTCGGCGGCCCGCGTCGTCTATAATTACTACGGCGGTGCCGCCAAGTTCCCGGCATCGTGGACCGGCATGATGGAAGCGGTGGACCAGGGCGATTCCGCCCAGTACTCGCTGGACGAGATTCTCGACCCCACCGGCTGGACCCTGCTGAACTACATCATGGATGCCCGCACCGGCCTTGGCCGCTTCCGCGAATTCCGCATCTCCAATTATCAGTTGATGATGAACCTCATCGACTACTGCCGCGACCACACCATCGAGCAGATCCTGGAACTGCCCGATGTCCGCGAGCGCACCGACCTCTATTTCGAGCATGCGGTGAAGTTCAAGGACCAGATCAAGCGCTGCTCCACCGTGCACAAGAACCTGATCGTGCTGGACCTGCGCAAGGAAGAGACCATCTTCGCGGGCAACCGCTTCATGATCTACGCGCTGTATCCCGACACCAACATCTCGATCCATGTGCTGTGGGGCGTCAAGCAGCAGAACACGGTGTTCGCCATCGGCAAGTCCATCGTCAATCGCAGCTCCAAGACCAATGTGGGTGAGCTGTGCCTGAAATACGGTGGCGGCGGCCATATGAATGCCGGCACCTGTCAGGTGGACAACGCGGTTTGCGACAAGGTCATGGCCGAACTGGTGGCCAAGATCAACGCCGACGGCTGATCCGTCCAGGGGCGCGAACGGGCCAGCCCTGTTCGCGCCCTTTTCCGTTTCCATCCCGTGGAAAGAGTGCCTGCCGTCATGGGCGAAGGTCCCCTGTTCGCCTACCGTGCCAAGCTCCAGTCCGGCGAAGTCAAACCGGACGTGGCCCAGGAGCTGGCGGTGGAGAAGCTGCAAAGCCTGCATCACGCCCTGGCCCGTTACCGCCCGTCCCTGGGCGAGGCCGGGTGGCTGGCCCGATTCGGCCTGAAAAAGGCCCAGCCGGGCTCCACCTGGACCTGGCGGGGCGGTGACGGCGAGCAGGCGGCGCCCAAGCACGGGCTGTACATCTTCGGCGAGGTCGGGCGCGGCAAGTCCATGCTGATGGACATGTTCTTCCACTCCGCCACCATCCCCGGCAAGAAGCGCATCCACTTCCACGAATTCATGCGCGACTTCCACGCCGACATCCACAAGCTGCGCAACGCGCCGTCACGGGCCGAGGCCGACCCCATCCCCAAGCTGGCGCGCGCCATCGCCTCCGAGGCCTGGCTTTTGTGCCTGGACGAGTTGCAGATCACCGATATCGCCGATGCCATGATCGTCGGCCGCCTGTTCAAATGCCTGCTGGATGATGGCGTGGTGGTGGTGATCACCTCAAACCGCCCGCCCAAGGACCTCTACAAGGACGGGCTGCAGCGCGACCGCTTCCTGCCCTTCATCAAGCTGATCGAGGACTCCCTCGACGTGCTGGAGCTGAACTCGGAGCGCGACTACCGGCTGGGCCGCAAGCGGGGGCTGCAGGTCTACCACGCGCCGCTGACCGAGGAGGCCGAGACCGCCCTGGAACTGGCCTTCGCCCGCCTGACCGAGGGCACCCAGGCGGTGCCCCACATCATCGAGGTGCACGGCCGCCAGTTCCGGGTCCCGCTGGCCGCCACCGGTGTGGCGCGGTTCTCATTCCAGCAGTTGTGCGGCGCCATGCTGGGTCCCAGCGACTATCTCGCCCTGGCCGAGCGCTATCACACCCTGGTGCTGTCCGACATCCCGCTGCTGTCGCCCGCCAACATGAACGAGGCACGGCGCTTCGTCACCCTGGTGGACGCGCTTTACGAGCACAAGGTCACCCTGGTCTGCTCCGCCGCCGCCCCGCCCGAAACCCTCTACCCCGAGGGTGTCGGCGCCTTCGAGTTCCAGCGCACCGTCTCCCGCCTGATGGAAATGCAGGCCGAGGATTACGTCATGCGGGAGCATGTGCGATGAGGCCCGACGCGACCGGCGACGCCAACCCGACCACCCCCAACGGGTAGGGCACATCCCCCTCCGGGTAGGTAATCTTATAAAGACTCCAAAGCGTTAGTCCGCTGGTCCGACCGCTGCCGCCGCAGAGTTCTGAAATTCCAGGGTTTGCGGGCGGAGCGGCTTTGCGCGCCATGCATGCCAATCCGCTTGCCCTTGGGCGCGAATCGGGTTACCTAAGCCCCCCAGGCCTTTTTCGCGCGCATCGCGCGACCCACCCGTTTGTCCAGAATCATCTCCACGTTCGAGGGAACCCATCCATGGCACGCAAGAAGATCGCTCTCGTAGGGTCCGGCAATATTGGCGGCACTCTCGCCCACCTGATCGGCCTCAAGGAACTGGGTGATGTCGTCATGTTCGACATCGCCGAGGGTATCCCCCAGGGCAAGGGTCTCGACATCCTCGAGTCCACTCCGGTCGAGGGCGTGGACGCCCGCTATTCCGGCGCCAACGACTATTCGGCCATCAAGGGTGCCGACGTGGTCATCGTCACCGCCGGCGTGCCGCGCAAGCCGGGCATGAGCCGCGACGACCTGGTCGGCATCAACCTCAAGGTCATGGCCGCCGTCGGCCAGGGCATCAAGGAAAACTGCCCCGGCGCCTTCGTGATCTGCATCACCAACCCGCTGGACGTGATGGTCTGGGCGCTGCAGCACTATTCGGGCGTGCCCGCCAACATGATCGTCGGCATGGCCGGCGTGCTGGATTCCGCCCGCTTCCGCACCTTCCTCTGTGAAGAGTTCAACGTGTCGGTCGAGGACGTCACCGCCTTCGTGCTGGGCGGCCATGGCGACACCATGGTGCCGCTGGTGCGCTACTCCACCGTGGCCGGCATCCCGCTGCCCGACCTGGTCAAGATGGGCTGGACCACCCAGGAGAAGCTGGACAAGATCGTGCAGCGCACCCGTGACGGCGGCGCCGAGATCGTTAACCTGCTGAAGACCGGCTCGGCCTACTATGCCCCGGCCGCCTCGGGCGTCCAGATGGCCGAAGCCTTCCTGAAGGACAAGAAGCGCGTCCTGCCCGTCGCCACCCTGGTCAAGGGCGGCACCTACGGCCAGCCCGACGACGTGTTCGTCGGCGTGCCGGTGGTGATCGGCGAAGGCGGTGTCGAGCGCATTGTCGAGATCGAGCTGAATGCCGCCGAGCAGGCCGAATTCAACAAGTCCGCCGATGCCGTCCGTGGCCTGGTGAAGGTCGCCAAGGGCCTGATGGGCTAGTTCACAGCGAAAGGGGAATCAAGTCCCATGAACATTCATGAATACCAGGCCAAGCAGCTGCTGGCCAAGTACGGCGTGGCGGTGCTGAAGGGCGGCGTCGCCTACACCCCCGCCGAGGCCATTCAGGTGGCCAAGGACCTGGGCGGCCCGGTGTGGGTCGTCAAGTCGCAGATCCATGCCGGTGGCCGTGGCGCCGGTCGCTTCGCCAATGACCCCAACGGCAAGGGCGGCGTCCGCGTCGTCAAGTCGGTGGAAGAAGTGGGCGCCAATGCCGACGCCATGCTGGGCAAGGTCCTGGTGACCAAGCAGACCGGCCCGGCGGGCAAGGAAGTGAAGCGCCTGTACATCGAGCAGGGCTGCGACATCCGTCGCGAACTGTATCTGTCGCTGCTGATCGACCGCGCCACCTCCAAGGTCACCATCATCGCCTCCACCGAGGGCGGCATGGAGATCGAGGAAGTGGCCCACAGCCACCCGGAAAAGATCCTGAAGGTCGCCATCGATCCGGTGGAAGGCTTCCAGCAGTACCACGGCCGCCAGATCGCCTTCGGCCTGGGCCTGGAAGGCAAGCAGGTCAACACCGCCGTGAAGTTCCTGGCCGGCCTCTACAAGGCCTTCATGGACCTGGACGGTTCCATCATCGAGATCAACCCGCTGGTGGTCACCGGCGACGATCAGCTGATCGCGCTGGACGCCAAGGTGAACTTCGACGACAACGCGCTGTTCCGTCACAAGGACATCGAAGAGCTGCGTGACGAGTCGGAAGAAGACCCTGCCGAGCTCGAAGCCGCCCGCCACAGCCTGAACTACATCAAGCTGGACGGCCAGATCGGCTGCATGGTCAACGGTGCCGGTCTCGCCATGGCCACCATGGACATCATCAAGCTGTACGGCGCCGAGCCCGCCAACTTCCTGGATGTCGGCGGCGGCGCCACCAAGGAGCGCGTCACCACCGCGTTCAAGCTGATCCTGTCCGACCCCAATGTCGAAGGCATCCTGGTCAACATCTTCGGTGGCATCATGCGTTGCGACGTCATCGCCGAAGGCGTTGTCGCCGCTGCCCGCGAAGTGTCCTTGAACGTTCCGCTGGTGGTTCGCCTCGAAGGCACCAATGTGGAACTGGGCAAGAAGATCATGGCTCAATCTGGCCTGCCGATCATCGCGGCCGACAACCTTGCCGACGCCGCCGAGAAGGTGGTCAAGGCCGTGAAGGAGGCTGCATAAAAATGGCCGTTCTCGTTAATTCCAATACGAAGGTGATCTGCCAGGGCTTCACCGGCGCCCAGGGCACCTTCCACTCCGAGCAGGCGATCGCCTACGGCACCAAGATGGTCGGCGGCGTCACCCCCGGTAAGGGCGGCACCACCCACCTCGACCTGCCGGTGTTCAACACCGTCGCCGAGGCCAAGGCCAAGACCGGCTGCAACGCCTCGGTGATCTATGTGCCGCCGCCCTTCGCCGCCGACGCCATCCTGGAAGCCATCGACGCCGAGATCGAGCTGGCCGTCTGCATCACCGAAGGTATTCCGGTGGCCGACATGCTGGCGGTCAAGCGCGCCCTGATCGGTTCCAAGACCCGCCTGATCGGGCCGAACTGCCCGGGCGTCATCACCCCCGGTGAGTGCAAGATCGGCATCATGCCCGGTCACATCCACCAGCGCGGCAAGATCGGCATCGTGTCGCGGTCCGGCACCCTGACCTATGAGGCGGTCGCCCAGACCACCGCTACCGGTCTCGGCCAGACCACCTGCATCGGCATCGGCGGTGACCCCATCAACGGCACCAACTTCGTCGACAGCCTGGAGCTCTTCCTGGCCGACCCCGAGACCCAGGCGATCATCATGATCGGCGAAATCGGCGGCGACGCCGAGGTCCAGGGCGCCGAGCTGCTGAAGCGCTCCAAGGTGAAGAAGCCGACCGTCGGCTTCATCGCCGGTCGCACCGCTCCTCCCGGTCGCCGCATGGGCCATGCCGGCGCGGTGATTTCCGGTGGTAACGATACCGCCGACTTCAAGGTGGAAGCCCTGAAGTCCGCCGGCATCGCCGTGGCCGATTCGCCCGCCTCGCTGGGCTCGACCATGGTGAAGCTGCTGAAGGGCGAGATCTAAAAATAAGAAAAGTCGGTCCGACGCACCGCCGGGGGCGTCGGACCGATCCCCATCAGGGGGGGAATTGCGAAAGATGTTTGCGCCGTCCTTAGTCGCGGCGCCCGGCGGCGCCGTTGCGGCCCCTCAAGAAAGGGACGCGGGCAAGAACTCGCGTCAACGCCACCATGACAAAGCAGTTCGACGAACCGTCATTCCTGTCCGGCGGCAATGCCGTCTTCATCGCGGAGCTTTATGCCCGCTATCTCGATGATCCGTCCTCCGTCGACGCATCCTGGGTGGAATTCTTCCAGGAGCTTAAGGACGAGGGCACCGCCCTGGCGCAGGACTTCAAGGGCACTCCCTCGGCCAAACGCGACCTCAAGATCATCGGCGCCGTGGACCCCGAAGCCGCCGCCGCCGCCGCGGCCGCGGCCAAGAAGGGGGGCAAGCCCGCCGCCGCCGCTCCGTCCGCCGCCGAGATCCGTCAGGCCCAGCTGGATTCCATCCGCGCCCTGATGCTGATCCGCTCCTACCGCGTGCGCGGCCATCTGCAGGCCACCCTGGACCCCCTGGGCCTGGCCAAGATCGAGCCCCATCCGGAGCTGGATTACCGCACCTACGGCTTCACCGACGCCGACCTGGACCGCGAGATTTTCATCGACCACGTCCTCGGCCTGGAAACCGCCAAGCTGCGCGACATCATCCGCATCGTCCAGGAGACCTATTGCGGCTCCATCGGCGTGGAGTTCATGCACATCCAGTATCCCGACCAGAAGGCCTGGATCCAGAAGCGCATCGAATCCATCCAGAACCGCACCGACTTCACCCCGCGTGGCAAGCAGGCCATTCTTGAGCGCCTGACCGAGGCCGAGGGCTTCGAGCGCTTCCTGCAGGTCAAGTATACCGGCACCAAGCGCTTCGGCCTGGAAGGCGGCGAGACCGTGGTCCCGGCGCTGGAGCAGATCCTGAAGCGCGGCAGCCAGCTGGGCCTCGAGGAAGTGGTGATGGGCATGGCCCATCGCGGCCGCCTCAACATCCTGGCCAATTTCATGAAGAAGCCCTATCAGGCCATCTTCTCGGAATTCCAGGGCAATGCCGCCAATCCGGAAGACGTCCAGGGCTCGGGCGACGTCAAGTATCACCTGGGCACTTCCGCCGACCGTGATTTCGACGGCCAGGTGGTGCATCTGTCGCTGATGCCCAACCCGTCGCATCTGGAAGTGGTCGGCCCGGTGGTGGTCGGCAAGGTCCGCGCCAAGCAGACCCAGAAGAACGACACCGATCGCTCCAAGGTGATGGGCATCATCCTGCACGGCGACGCCGCCTTCGCCGGTCAGGGCGTGGTGCCGGAAACCCTGCTGCTGTCCCAGCTGCACGGCTATGCCACCGGCGGCACCATCCACATCATCATCAACAACCAGATCGGCTTCACCACCGCGCCGCAGTATTCGCGCTCCGGCCCCTATTCGTCGGACATCGCCAAGGGGCCGCAGGCCCCGGTGTTCCACGTCAATGCCGACGACCCGGAAGCCGTAGTCCACGTCGCCCGCATCGCCGCCGAATTCCGTCAGGAGTTCAAGAGCGACGTGGTGCTCGACATGATCTGCTATCGCCGCCACGGCCATAACGAATCCGACGAGCCGGCCTTCACCCAGCCGCTGATGTATCGCAAGATCGCCAGCCACCCCACCACCCGGGCCATCTATTCCGACAAGCTGGTGGCCGAGGGCACCCTGACCAAGGACCAGGCCGACACCATCTATGCCGAGTTCCAGGCCAAGCTGGAAGCCGAGTTCCAGGCCGCCAAGAGCTTCAAGGTCAACAAGGCCGACTGGCTTGAGGGCAAGTGGCAGGGTCTGGTGCAGTTGGCGGGCGAGGAGGAGTTCCGCGAGGACAAGACCGGCGTCGCCGCCGAGGCGTTGAAGGAAGTGGGCTATGCCCTGGCCAAGGTTCCGGCCGACTTCAACATCAACAAGAAGGTGTTGCGCCAGCTCCAGGCCAAGAAGGAGATGGTGGATTCCGGGCAAGGCATCGACTGGGCCACGGCGGAAGCCCTGGCCTTCGGCACCTTGCTGCTGGAAGGTAATTCGGTGCGCCTGTCCGGTCAGGATTGCGGCCGCGGCACCTTCTCGCAGCGTCACTGCCGCCTGACCGACCAGGAAAATGAAAGCCGCATCGAGCCCCTGAACCATATCCGCGAGGGCCAGGCCCATTTCGAGGTCATCGACAGCCCGCTGTCGGAAGAGGCGGTGCTGGGCTTCGAATACGGCTATTCCCAGGCCGAGCCCAACTCGCTGGTGATCTGGGAAGGCCAGTTCGGCGACTTCGCCAACGGCGCCCAGGTGATCATCGACCAGTTCATCAATTCGGGCGAGTCCAAGTGGCTGCGCATGTCGGGTCTGGTGATGCTGCTGCCCCATGGCTATGAAGGCCAGGGACCGGAGCATTCCTCGGCCCGCTGGGAACGCTATCTCCAGCTTTCCGCCGAGGACAACTGGCTGGTCTGCAACATCTCGACCCCGGCCAACTACTTCCATGCGCTGCGTCGCCAGTTGCGCCGCAACTACCGCAAGCCTCTGATCATCATGACGCCGAAGTCGCTGCTGCGTCACAAGCTGTGCGTCTCGCGCTTGGACCAGATGATGACCGGCACCCGCTTCATGCGCGTGCTGGAGGAGACCGAGAAGCTGGTGGCCGGACCGAAGGTGCGGCGCGTGCTGCTGTGCTCGGGCAAGGTCTATTACGACCTGCTGGAGGAACGCACCAAGCGCGGCATCAAGGACGTGGCCATCGTCCGGGTGGAACAGCTCTATCCCTGGCCCAAGGACGCGGTGAAGGCCCAGCTGGCCCGCTATCCCCATGCCGAGGTGGTGTGGGTCCAGGAAGAGCCCGCCAATATGGGGCCGTGGACCTTCGTCGACCGCCGCATCGAGTTCATTTGCGAAGAGCTGGAGATCGAGGCGACCCGGGCGGCCTATTGCGGCCGGCGCGCCGCCGCCTCTCCGGCCACCGGACTCTACAAGACCCACGTCGCCGAGCAGGAATGGATCGTGGACATGGCTTTGGCCGGCAATATCAAGGACCTGCCGCAGCCCTTCCGCCGTGCCACCAAGCTGTCCAGCCTGCACGCCTAGGCCCAGAAAAAGGAAACGCCACTATGTCCATCGAAATCAAGGTGCCCACCCTGGGCGAATCCGTCACCGAGGCGACCATCGCCAAGTGGTTCAAGGCCGTGGGCGATGCCGTGCGCGCCGACGAGCCGCTGGTTGAGCTGGAGACCGACAAGGTCACGGTCGAGGTCAACGCTCCCGCCGCCGGGACCCTGACCGAGATCACCGCCGCCGTGGGGTCCACCGTCGAGGTCGGCGCCCTGCTGGGTCTGCTCGGCGCCGCCGGTGCCGCCGTCGCCGCCAAGCCCGCCGCCGCCGCTGCCGCTCCGGTGGCTGCCGCCCCGGCTCCCGCCAAGGCGGCCGAGGCCCCGGCGGTGATGCCGTCGGCCAAGAAGATTGCCGCCGATGCCGGTGTCGACACCGCCGCCATCGCTGGAACCGGCAAGGACGGACGCGTCACCAAGGGCGACGTGCTGGCCGCCGCCGCCGCTCCTGCCCCGGCCCCCGCGCCGAAGGCCCCGTCCGGCCCGCGCGCCAAGGCCGACCTGGAAGAGCGCGTCCGCATGACCCGCCTGCGCAAGACCATCGCCGGGCGCCTGAAGGAGGCCCAGAACACCGCCGCCATGCTGACCACCTTCAACGAGGTGGACATGACCGCGCTGTTTGATCTGCGCAACCAGTACAAGGACCAGTTCGAGAAGAAGCACGGCACCAAGCTGGGCTTCATGTCCTTCTTCGTGAAGGCTTCGGTGGCCGCCCTGAAGGATTGGCCCGCCGTCAATGCCGAGATCGACGGCGAGGACCTGGTCTACAAGAAGTACTACGACATCGGCGTCGCCGTGGGCACCCCCCAGGGTCTGGTGGTGCCGGTGCTGCGCGGCGCCGACCAGTTGTCCTTCGCCGGGGTCGAGCAGGGCATCGCCAATCTGGGCAAGAAGGCGAGGGACGGCAAACTGTCCATGGAAGACCTCATGGGTGGCACCTTCACCATCTCCAATGGCGGCGTCTATGGCTCGCTGATGAGCACCCCCATCCTCAACACGCCGCAGTCCGGCATCCTGGGGATGCACAAGGTGCAGCAGCGCCCCATGGTCATGCCCGACGGCTCCATCAAGGCGCGCCCGATGATGTATCTGGCGCTGTCCTATGACCACCGCATCATCGACGGCCGCGAGGCGGTCTCCTTCCTGGTGCGCGTCAAGGAGTGCATCGAGGACCCGCAGCGCATCCTGCTGGAGATGTAGTTCGTCTCCCTCCCTCCCCCGCCCAGGCGGGGGAGGGTCGGGGTGGGGGCGTCCGTCCCCGCCGCCGGACACCTTTCCGCGCGTTCCGCGCGGCCCCCTCCCCATCCCTCCCCCGCCTCCGGCGAGGGAGGGGGCTAGATTGAGGACGAAACAATGTCCGAGAACACTTTCGACGTCGTCATCATCGGCGGTGGCCCCGGCGGCTATGTCGCCGCCATCCGCGCCGCCCAGTTGGGCCTGAAGACTGCCTGCGTGGAAAAGCGCGGCACGCTCGGCGGCACCTGCCTCAATGTGGGCTGCATTCCGTCCAAGGCGCTGCTGTCGGCCTCGCACCACTTCCACGCCGCCGGTCACGAGCTGGCCGCCTTCGGCGTCAAGGTGGGCAAGGTCGAGCTCGACCTCGGGGCCATGATGGGCCACAAGGACAAGGTGGTGTCCGACAACACCAAGGGCATCGAGTTCCTGTTCAAGAAGAACAAGGTGACCTATATCGTCGGCGCGGGCGAGATCACCGCCCCCGGCCAGGTCAAGGTCACCGGCAAGGACGCCAAGACCCTGACCGCCAAGCATATCGTCATCGCCACCGGCTCCGACGTCACGCCGCTGCCCGGCGTCACCATCGACGAGGAGGTCATCGTCTCCTCCACCGGCGCCCTGGCGCTGCCCAAGGTGCCGAAGCATCTGGTGGTGATCGGCGGCGGCGTCATCGGCCTGGAACTGGCCACGGTCTGGGGCCGCCTGGGCACCAAGATCACCGTGGTGGAATACCTGGACCGCATCCTGCCGTTCAACGACGGCGAAGTGTCCAAGCAGATGCAGCGCATCCTCGCCAAGCAGGGCATGGAGTTCAAGCTGGGCACCAAGGTCACCGGCATCGACAAGAAGGGCAAGAAGGCCACCGTCTCCGTCGAGCCCGCCGCTGGCGGCAAGGCCGAGACCATCGAGGCCGATTGCGTCCTGGTGGCCATCGGCCGCAAGCCCTATACCGATGGCCTGGGCCTGGACAAGGTCGGCGTCGCCCTGGACAAGCGCGGCTTTGTCCAGATCGACGGCCATTTCAAGACCAATGTGCCCGGAATCTATGCCATCGGCGACGTGGTCGGCGGCGCCATGCTGGCCCACAAGGCCGAGGAAGAGGGTGTGGCCCTGGCGGAAATCCTGGCCGGTCAGCACGGCCATGTGAATTACGACGTCATTCCGGCGGTGGTCTATACCTGGCCGGAAGTGGCCTCGGTGGGCAAGACCGAGGAGCAGTTGAAGGCCGAAGGCATCGCCTACAAGGCGGGCAAGTTCCCCTTCACCGCCAATGGCCGCGCCCGCTCCATGAACGAGACCGACGGCTTCGTCAAGATTCTGGCCGACGCCACCACCGACAAGGTGTTGGGCGCCCATATCGTCGGCCCCAATGCCGGCGATCTGCTGGCGGAAGTGGTGCTGGCCATGGAATTCGGCGCCGCGGCCGAGGACATCGCCCGGACCTGCCATTCCCATCCCGGCCTGGGCGAAGCGGTCAAGGAAGCCGCCCTGGCGGTGGACGGGCGTCCGCTGCACACCTGAGATCGGGACGTTTCTTTCAGCCTCCCCCATGCCCGGCATGGGGGAGGCTTTTTATTTGGACTCCCGTTCCTTCCTGTCATCCCGAGCGCATGCGAGGGATCTCCGCCCAAGGGCCGTCGGGATGACAAATGCATTATTGGCCGACATTGCACAATAAAAACGCCTAAAATTTCCATACAATTTTACGCAAACAATATTAAAACAGTATTATCTAATCCTTCTGTCCAGTTGTGTGAAGTCGTTCACTGTGGCTTCATGACTGTAACCCTTCAGGACATCAGGCCATGCTCTACGCCGACATCAGAGCCCTCGTCATAGACGACAAGCACTTCTCGCGAATGACCACGGTGAGACTGCTGCGCGCCATGGGCATTCGCAAGGTCGCCGAGGCCGCCGATGGCGCCTCGGGCCTGGAAGCCTATGCCACCCACTGGCCGCATGTGGTGATCTGCGTTCCCGAGATGAAGCCGGTGGACGGCATCGTCTTCATGCAGACCCTGCTGGCCGAGAAAAAGCATCTGGTCCGCGTCGCCCCGGTGATCTTCCTCAGCGACGACGCGGGCGAGACCCTGGTGGCCCAGGCGCGGGCCCTGGGGGTGTCCGGTTTCCTGCGCAAGCCCATCTCCATGGCCTCGCTGCGGCGTCAGGTGGATTTCGCCCTCGAGCGCACGGGCGATCTGTACGGCGAATGGGCGGTGCAGGACGAGGCCCCGCCCCTGGCGGCGACGGCCAGCCTCACCTATCAGCTATCGCTGTGACTCACGAAAACAAGTAGGGCACGAAGCTGCGGTTGTTCTCGTCGACGCTGATATGGCTGCCGATGGGAGGGAAGGCGCGCTGGCGGCAATCATCGCGCTCGCAGATGCGGCAATTGACCCCGATGGGCACCGCCGCCTGTTCATGGGCGAGGTCGAGACCGGCGGAATAGACCACCTCGTCGGCATAGGCGGTTTCGCAGCCCAGCCCCACGGCGAACTGGCGATCGGGCCGCAGATAGGAGCCGCCGCGCTTCGACGCGGTCCGCGCCAGACAGATATAGGAAATGCCATCGGGCATGCGCGCCAACTGCACCAGGATCTTGCCGGGCTGGGCGAAGGCTTCGTGGATGTTCCACAGCGGGCAGGCGCCGCCGAAGCGGGTGAAGTGGAAACGGGTGGCGGAATGGCGCTTGGTGATGTTGCCCGCCATGTCGACCCGCACGAAATAGAACGGCACCCCCCGGGCGCCGGGGCGTTGCAGGGTCGACAGGCGATGACAGACCTGCTCGAAACTGGCGCCGAAGCGGCTTTGCAGTTGCTCCACGTCATGGCGCAGCAGCCGGGCCTGTTCGGCGAACGCCCCATAGGGCATCACCAGGGCACCGGCAAAGTAATTGGCCAAGCCCACCCGGCAGATGGAACGGGCATCGTCCGAAGACAGCTTGGCACCGTCCACCACCTCGGCGATGAGATCGTGATAGGCCAGCAGCGCCACCTGATGCGCCAGTTGGAAGGTGCGCGACGGCACCGACAGCAGCGCCGACAGCGACAGCGAGCCGCTGCCGGGATCGAAGGCCCGCATGCCCGCGCCGTCGTCGTCGGCATTAACCCGCACCCGGACGCCGTGGCGGCTTTCCAGATAGGCGGCGAGGTCGTTGTGCATCTGGCCCAGGCGGAAGCCTTCCCGCTCCACCAACTGCTCGGCGGCCTCGTCCAGCCCGCCGAAATAGTTATTGCAGTAATAGAAGAAGTCGCGGACCTCCTCATAGGGGAAGTGGGCATGGCCCGCCCGCTCCTCGCCGGTGGCCGAGGACAGGTTCTCGGTCAGGCTTTGCAGCCGCTCGTCCAACTGGCGGAAGGCTTGGTAGAGGGTCAGCACCCGCTTGGCCAGTTCGGGCGAGGCGGAGGCCGCATTCCTCAGCTCGGACAGGCCGATGGTGCCCAGACCGAACACCGGGTCGTTCATGGCTTCGCGCAGATCAGCCACCAGCCGGGATTCCTCGTCCTCCACCAGGGTGGCGAGGTCCACGTCCAGCACCTTGGCGATGCGCAGCAGCACCGGCACCGTCAGCGGCCGCTGGTTGTTCTCGATCTGATTGAGATAGCTGGGCGACACCTCCAGCAGCACCGCCAGGGCCGCCTGGGACAGCTTCTTGCCTTCGCGCAGGCGCCGCAGCTTATAGCCGAGGAACAGTTTCTTGGTCATGAACAAAGCCCCTCAAGCGCCGGGCGGGCGCTCATAGGGCCAGCCTTATACCCCGCCTTCGCAACCTTTGCAAATTCGCAATGCGAGGTTGCGAAGTGCTTCGCATCACCGCCCTTTTCCTGACCGTTCGTATTGCCTCGCGGCCCGCTTTGCGAATATGACAGCATCGACCTGTTACTCTTCCCGCCGGAGGTACATCGAGATGCATGAGATCATTCGCCAGCTTGAGGAGAAGCGGGATCGCGCCCGCCTTGGGGGCGGCGAGAAGCGCATCGCGGCGCAGCACTCCAAGGGCAAGCTGACCGCGCGCGAGCGCATCGAACTGCTGCTCGATCCCGACTCGTTCGAGGAATGGGACATGTTCGTCGAGCACCGCTGCCACGACTTCGGCATGGCGGAGCAGGCGACCCCCGGCGACGGCGTGGTGACCGGCTATGGCACCATCAACGGCCGCCTGGTCTTCGTGTTCTCCCAGGACTTCACCGTGTTCGGCGGCTCGCTGTCGGAAGCCCATGCCGAGAAGATCTGCAAGATCATGGACAAGGCGGTGCAGGTCGGCGCCCCGGTCATCGGCCTCAACGATTCCGGCGGCGCCCGCATCCAGGAAGGCGTCGCCTCCCTGGCCGGTTACGCCGAGGTGTTCCAGCGCAATGTCATGGCCTCGGGCGTGGTGCCGCAGATTTCCATGATCATGGGCCCCTGCGCCGGTGGCGCGGTGTATTCCCCGGCCATGACCGACTTCATCTTCATGGTGAAGGACAGCTCCTACATGTTCGTCACCGGCCCCGACGTGGTCAAGACGGTGACCCATGAGAGCGTCACCTCCGAGGAACTGGGCGGCGCCATCACCCATTCCACCAAGTCGGGCGTCTGCGACCTGGCCTTCCAGAACGACGTCGAGGCGCTGCTGCAACTGCGCCGCTTCATGGACTTCCTGCCCGCCTCCAACCGCGAGAAGCCGCCGTTCCGGCCGACCTCGGACAGCCCCGAGCGGGTGGAGCACAGCCTGGACACCCTGATCCCCGACAATGCCAACAAGCCCTACGACATGAAGGAGCTGATCGCCAAGGTCGTGGACGAGGGCGACTTCTTCGAGGTGCAGCCGGGCTATGCCGGCAACATCATCGTCGGCTTCGCCCGCATGGAAGGCCGCACCGTCGGCATCGTCGCCAACCAGCCCATGGTGCTGGCGGGCTGTCTCGACATCGCGTCTTCCATCAAGGGCGCCCGCTTCGTGCGCTTCTGCGATTCCTTCAACATTCCGATCCTGACCTTCGTCGACGTGCCCGGCTTCCTGCCCGGCACCGCCCAGGAATACGGCGGCATCATCAAGCACGGCGCCAAGCTGCTCTATGCCTATGCCGAATGCACCGTGCCCAAGATCACCGTCATCACCCGCAAGGCCTATGGCGGCGCCTATGACGTGATGAGCTCCAAGCACCTGCGCGGCGACGTCAACTTCGCCTGGCCCACCGCCGAGATCGCGGTGATGGGGCCCAAGGGCGCGGTGGAGATCATCTTCCGCGGCGATATCGGCGATGCCGCCAAGATCGCCGCCCGTACCGAGGAATACCGCCAGAAATTCGCCAACCCCTTCATCGCCGGGCATCGCGGGTTCATCGACGACGTCATCATGCCGCGCAATACGCGCAAGCGCATCTGCCGCTCGCTCGCCATGCTGAAGGACAAGGACGTCAAGAATCCGTGGCGCAAGCACGGCAACATTCCGCTCTGAGGGGGACGATCACATGTTCAAGAAGATTCTGATCGCCAACCGCGGCGAAATCGCCTGCCGGGTCATCAAGACCGCGCGCAAGATGGGCATCCAGACGGTGGCGGTCTATTCCGACGCCGACAAGGACGCCCTGCATGTCTCCATGGCCGACGAGGCCGTGCATATCGGTCCGGCGGCCTCGGCCCAGTCCTATCTGGTGGTGGACAAGATCGTCGCCGCCTGCAAGCAGACCGGCGCCGAGGCGGTGCATCCCGGCTACGGCTTCCTGTCGGAAAAGCGTGAGTTCCAGGAAGCCCTGGCCAAGGCCGGGGTCAAGTTCATCGGCCCCGACGCCCACGCCATCTTCGCCATGGGCGACAAGATCGAGTCCAAGAAGCTGGCCCGCGAGGCGGGCGTCAACACCGTGCCGGGCTATCTCGGCGTGATCAAGGACGCCGACGAGGCGGTGAAGATCGCCCGCGAGATCGGCTATCCCGTCATGCTGAAGGCTTCGGCCGGCGGCGGCGGCAAGGGCATGCGCCTGGCCTGGAACGACGCCGAGGCCCATGAGGGCTTCACCAGCGCCACCAACGAGGCCAAGACCAGCTTCGGCGACGACCGGGTGTTCGTGGAAAAGTTCATCGAACAGCCCCGCCACATCGAAATCCAGGTGCTGGCCGATGGCCAGGGCACGGTGCTGTATCTGGGCGAGCGTGAATGCTCGATCCAGCGGCGCCACCAGAAGGTGATCGAAGAGGCGCCCTCGCCCTTCCTGACCCCCGAGACCCGCAAGGCCATGGGCGAGCAGGCCTGCGCCCTGGCCCGCATCGTCAACTACAAGTCGGCGGGCACGGTGGAATTCATCGTCGGCGGCGCCACCGGCGAGTTCTACTTCCTGGAGATGAACACCCGCCTGCAGGTGGAGCATCCGGTGACCGAGAAGATCACCGGCCTCGACTTGGTGGAACAGATGATCCGCGTCGCCTATGGCGAGAAGCTGTCCATCACCCAGGACGACGTCAAGCTGACCGGCTGGTCCATGGAAGCCCGCGTCTATGCCGAGGACCCCTTCCGGGGCTTCCTGCCCTCGACCGGTCGCCTGACCCGCTACGCCCCACCGGCGGAAAGCAATCAGGTGCGCGTCGATACCGGCGTCTACGAAGGCGGCGAGATCAGCATGTTCTACGATCCCATGATCGCCAAGCTGATCACCTATGGCCCCACCCGCGACGCCGCCATCGCCCATATGCGCCAGGCCCTGGACGAGTACTATATCCGCGGCCTGTCCCATAACATTCCGTTCCTGGCCTCGCTGTTCTCCAAGGAACGCTTCGTCAAGGGCAACCTGACCACCAACTTCATCGCCGAGGAATATCCCAACGGCTTCACCTCCGAGGATCTGCCCGCCGACGACCCCACCACCCTGATCGCGGTGGCGGCGGCCATGAAGCGGCGCATCGTCGAGCGTAATATCCAGATTTCGGGCCAGTTCCCCGGCCACGAGATGAAGGCCCCCGACCAGTGGACGGTGCTGCTGGGCGGCCAGTATCATGACGTCGATGTTCATCCGGCCACCGGCGGCTATGCCGTGGTGGTGGGCGGCGAGGCCATCGAGGTCAAGACCGACTGGCAGATCGGCGATCCCCTGATCCGCGCCAATGTGGACGGCCGCGCCGTCTGCGTCCAGGTGGACCGCACCGGCGTGTCGTTCCGCCTGTCCCATTCCGGCGTCCAGGCGGAAGTCTGGGTCCTGACCCGGCGCACCGCCGAACTGCACAAGCTGATGCCGTTCAAGGCGCCGCCGGATATGAGCAAGTTCCTGCTGTCGCCCATGCCGGGTCTGCTGGTCAAGCTGCTGGTGGAGGAAGGCCAGGAGGTCAAGGCGGGCGAAGCCATCGCCGTCATCGAGGCCATGAAGATGGAAAACATCCTCAAGGCCGAGCGTGACTCCAAGATCGCCAAGATCCACGCCGCCGCTGGCGATTCGCTGGCGGTGGACCAGAAGATCGTGGAGTTCGGGGGATGAAGAAGGCGCCGGGGATCGACCGCCTGCTGGACAACAACCGCGCCTGGGCCGAACGGGTCGAGCGCGAGAAGCCGGGCTTCTTCGCCCATCTGGCCCAGCAGCAATCTCCGGCCTATCTTTGGATCGGCTGCGCCGATTCCCGCGTGCCCGCCAACGAGATCGTGGGGTTGGAGCCGGGTGAACTGTTCGTCCACCGCAATGTGGCCAACCTGTTCAGCCACTCCGACCTCAACGGCCTCTCGGTGCTGCAATTCGCCGTCGATGTCATCAAGGTCAAGCATATCATCGTCTGCGGCCATTACGGCTGTTCCGGCGTGCGCGCGGCCCTGCAGGATACCCGCCTGGGCGTGACCGAGCACTGGATCCGCCCGGTGCGGGATATTTGCGAACGTCATCGCCATGAATTGGACATGCTGCCCAGCGAAGGGGCGCGGGTCGACCGGCTGTGCGAGTTGAACGTGATGCAGCAGGTGCGTAACCTGTGCCGGTCTCCGGTGCTGCAGGATGCCTGGAGCCGGGGCCAGAAGCTGGCGGTCCATTCCTGGGTCTATGGACTTGAGGATGGGCTGGTGCGGCCGCTGGGGCCGGTGGTGGCGGGACTGAAGAGCCTGGACGAGCTGGGCGCCTCCTATCTGATGCGCGGCGCGTTTTAAGGTCCGCCCGGCGACCGAGGGTGTGAAAGAACTGGAGCGCAGCGACTGGCGCATTGAGCGCCCGCGAGCGCGTGCGAGCGAGAGCCAAGGGCGCGGGACGCGCCCGCCCGGCGACTGAGGGGCAATAAGGAGCAACACCATGAGCGATTTCCCCAAGAAGACCCTGGCCGACTGGGATGCCCTGGCGTCCAAGGACCTGAAGGGCGCCTCGCCCGACACCCTGGCCTGGGAAACCCCCGAAGGCATCACGGTGAAGCCGCTCTATACCGCCGCCGATCTGGAAGGCCTCGACCATCTGGGCTCGCTGCCCGGCTTCCCGCCCTTCACGCGGGGCCCGCGCGCCACCATGTATTCCTTCCGGCCCTGGACCATCCGCCAGTATGCGGGCTTCTCCACCGCCGAGGAATCCAACAAGTTCTATCGCGCCAATCTGGCCGCCGGTGGCCAGGGCCTGTCGGTGGCCTTCGACCTGGCCACCCATCGCGGCTATGATTCCGATCATCCCCGGGTGGTCGGCGATGTGGGCAAGGCCGGCGTCGCCATCGATTCCGTCGAGGACATGAAGATCCTGTTCGACGGCATTCCGCTGGACAAGATGTCGGTCTCCATGACCATGAACGGCGCGGTGCTGCCGGTGCTGGCGGGCTATATCGTCGCCGCCGAGGAACAGGGCGTCTCCCAGGACAAGCTGTCGGGCACCATCCAGAACGACATCCTGAAGGAGTTCATGGTCCGCAACACCTATATCTATCCGCCCGCGCCCAGCATGCGGATCGTGTCGGACATCATCTCCTACACCTCCAGGAACATGCCCAAGTTCAACTCCATCTCCATCTCCGGCTACCACATGCAGGAAGCCGGGGCGACGGCGGTGCAGGAACTGGCCTTCACCCTGGCCGACGGACTGGAATATGTCCGCACCGCCCTGGCCAGCGGCCTCAAGATCGACGACTTTGCCGGGCGGCTGTCCTTCTTCTGGGCCATCGGCATGAACTTCTTCATGGAAGTGGCCAAGCTGCGCGCCGGGCGCCTGCTGTGGGCGCGGATGATCAAGCAGTTCAATCCGACCAATCCCGCCTCCATGGCGCTGCGCACCCACTGCCAGACCTCGGGCGTCTCCCTGACGGAAAAGGACGCCTACAACAACGTCATCCGCACCACCATCGAAGCCATGGCGGCGGTGTTGGGCGGCACCCAGTCGCTGCACACCAATGCGCTGGATGAAGCCATCGCGCTGCCGACCCCGTTCTCGGCCCGCATCGCCCGCAACACCCAGCTGGTCATCCAGGAAGAGACCGGCATCACCCATGTGGTCGATCCGCTGGCCGGGTCCTACTACGTGGAAAGCCTGACCGCCTCGCTGGCCGAGGAAGCCTGGAAGCTGATTCAGGAAGTCGAGGCGCTGGGCGGCATGACCAAGGCGGTCGAGTCCGGCATGCCCAAGATGAAGATCGAGGAGGCCGCCGCCCGCCGTCAGGCCCGCATCGACCGGGGTGACGAAGTGGTGGTGGGCGTCAACAAGTACCAGCCCAAGGAAGAGACCCCCATCGAGATTCTCGACGTGGACAACGCCATGGTGCGCGAAGCCCAGATCGCCCGCCTCAAGCAGATCAAGGCCAGCCGCGATACCGCCAAGGTCGAGGCGGCGCTCAAGGCGCTGGCCGACGCCGCCGCGTCGGGCCAGGGCAATCTGCTGGAGCTGGCAGTCAACGCCACAAGGGCGCGGGCCACGGTGGGTGAGATTTCCGACGCGCTGGAAACCACCTTCACCCGTCACCGCGCCGTCAACCGCACCATTTCCGGCGTCTATGGCGGCGTCTACCAGGGCGACGAGGGCTTCGCCAAGCTGAAGGCCGATATCGACGCCTTCGCCAAGGCCGAGGGCCGCCGCCCCCGCATGCTGGTGTGCAAGATGGGCCAGGACGGCCATGATCGCGGCGCCAAGGTCATCGCCACCGCCTTCGCCGATCTCGGCTTCGACGTGGATATCGGGCCGCTGTTCCAGACCCCCGAGGAAGCCGCCCGCCAGGCGGTGGAGAACGACGTCCATATCGTCGCCGCCTCCTCCCTGGCCGCCGGTCACAAGACCCTGGTCCCCGCCCTGATCGGCGAGCTGAAGGCCCAGGGCGCGGGCGACATCCTGGTGGTGACCGGTGGTGTCATTCCGACCCAGGACTACGACTTCCTGTACAAGGCGGGCGTGGCGGCGGTCTATGGCCCCGGCACCAATATCCCCAAGGCGGCGGCGGAAATCCTGGAACTGCTGAAGAAGCGGGGTCAGGCCGCCTGATCGATTCGCCAGATCGAACACCAACGCCCCCGGAGAAATCCGGGGGCGTTTTTCATGGGCCGTCGAAGAAGCTCTGGAACACCTTCATGCCGTTGCCCATGGCGGAATCCAGTAGATTGGAACCACTTCCCTGCCCGGCACGCGCGGTATTGCGCTCCATCTTGAACTGGGCCAGGGCATCATCGGCGGCAATGGTCTCGGCGCTGCGCTGCGCCATGCCTTCCAGGATGGCGTCGGCCGAACCGCCGCCGCCGCCCACACCCCAGGCACCCATTTGGGCCCGGGCGGACGCCTGCTGCTTATCCAGCAGGTCACGCTGCTGCCGCGCCTGGCGGTCCTGCTGGGCGGCGATCATCTGATTGCGGCGGACGATCTGGTTATTGACTGCCAGGACATGCTCATCCTCGGCCGACTGCTGCGCCTGGGCATCGATAACATCGGATGTCAGTTGAATAACCGCAGGGATTGCTTCTTCAAAACCGGCCATGATTCCAGGCTCCTGTATCTGAGGGGGGGGGGGGGAGGATCGTCAAAAAGCAGAAAAGCCAGACCACAAGAACGCGCGTTCACACGATTCAGCACCACGAAACGAAAGCTTCGCTACATACTTACAACCGTTGACAGCATTTTATGCGCTTGATAATGGTTCATGTCTGAAGAAATTGGGGGAGTATCATGCGCAGTTTGCAATTAATTATCGCATCAATCATGCTTGTTGGTTGCTCGACCCTTACCCAGGGAACCGATCAGCTGATCACCGTCATGACCCCAGGTGTTGATGCTGCGAGATGCAGTCTTACGTCAACTTCTGGCAAGACATGGTTCGTTGTTGCTCCTGGGTCGGTGAGCGTCGAGAAGTCAAAAGATGATATCAGCATCGTTTGTAAGAAGGAGGGCTACCGTGACGGCGCGGCGGTCGCGACTTCTAATCTTGAAGGCATGACCTGGGGTAATATCGTGTTTGGTGGGGTGATTGGCGTCGGCGTGGATGCAGCGTCTGGCGCCATGAACAAGTATCCGCCGACCATCAATATCCAGATGGAACGAATCTGAGACATCTTGAATACAGTTCTGATTCCGCAAATCCCAGGGAGATCGATCCACGATAAACTCTCCCTGGGAGGCCTGCCTCAGCCATTAACGAAATCAATATCTATTTTAAACTCACAGCGATCACGTTCAATTTCTAGAAATGTCGGCAGCTCATCTTTAATATAATTAATATCTTCCTGACTTGCCGACCTACCACTTATTATAATCATATATTTTCTAAGATACCCCGTTACGACACCTTGGTTAAATGTGATAATTCCGCGAAGGCTATTAGTTGATGATTTCTTCGACAAGAAAGCTGAAACTCTAGAATTAAGCTGAGCAGTTTCCCGCGATTTGTATTCCTTTGATGCCGCATCGAACAGCATTCCCGGGCCGGGCGTCCCGCATGCTCCCAACACGGCAAGCATAGCCACAAGGGCTGTCGCATTGCGCGTTATTCTCTTCATTGTTCCTACCGCCTGACGCCGAACCAGATCTACAACCAATTGTCAGATTACATCTTTAAGTCTATTTATCAACCCAATCAATCTCATTGGGTTGTTATGCCCAGCAAGTTCAATCTCCGCAATTTGAGTGGGCGATTCGGTTGGCCCGCAGACGGGCGCGATTGCCTTCGGCCAGGGCTCGGATCGCCTTGGGGGTGGGACATCCCAGGCCGATATTGAAGCGGACCGAGGCCAGCCGCCATCACATCCCCTGACCGCCAGGGCCAGACCGGTGCCCTGGGTGGGAATACCCGATATAAATCCGCCTTCGACGCGTCGCAGATGGTCCCAAACGAAGCGGACATAGGTATCGGCGGCGATGGGATCAGGGGCAAGACCGGGCATGGCGGTCTTCCATGAAAAAGGCCCACCCCGGGTGGGGCGGGCCGGTTGCGGCGGGATGGCCGGCATCCATCAGTCGGGATCGATGGTGAACCCCACCTTCAGCACCACTTGCCAATGGGCCACCTGACCCTGGTCGATATGGCCGCGGGTCTCGGTGACCTCGAACCAGCGCAGGTTGTGCACCGTCTTGGAGGCGCAGGCGACGGCGTTGCGGATGGCGTCCTCATAGGATTTGTCGGAACTCCCCGCCAGTTCGATGATCTTATAGGTGTGATTGCCCATGCTCGGTCTCCTCCAGGCTTGCCTCATGCTGGATATGGGAAGACAATGGCCGTGGACCAGAAGGTCGCAATTCGGTATTTGAATGCCGGATTGCGATTGACGGTTCAGTCTTCCGCCACTACCCTTTTTTCCTACCCGGACAAGCAAGCAAGAGGCGCAGATGGGCTATACCTTGGCAGAATTCCTGGCACACGCGATCGCACTCGAACAGGAGGCGGCCGAGCGCTATCTCGAATTGGCGGATATGATGGAGGCGCACAACAACCTCGAAACCGCTTCGGTGTTTCGCGACATGTCGCGGTTCTCGACCCTGCACGGCGACGAAATCAAGCAGCGCGCCCGCGCCTTGGAGCTGCCCAAGCTGATGTCGTGGCAGTATCGCTGGAAGACGCCGCCGGAAGTGGGCGGCGACGACGAGATCCACTACCTGATGACCCCGTATCATGCGCTGCGCTATGCCCGCGACAACGAGATTCGCGGCATGGAATATTATCGCGACGCGGCGGCCAACAGCTCGGACAACGAGGTCAAGCGCCTGGGCAAGGACTTCGCCGAGGAAGAGGCCGAGCATGTGACGGCGCTGGACAAGTGGATCGAGAAGACCCCGCGTCCGTCCGTTTCCTGGGCCGAGGATGCGGACGAGGCCCAGGGCGTCGACTGAGTCCGATCAACGGGGCTTGAACAGGGCCAGTGGCGCGTCCCCGACGGGCGCGCCACTGGCCCTTGCCTTGTCATGGCTGCGCTTGACCACCGACACCCCCAGAACGCCGAGAGCGATGCCCCAGATGGGCGAGGTGTTGACCAGGGCGGCGATGATGGATGGCGCCTGGGTCGGCTCGGCCACGATGGCCCAGGCCACGGCGGCCATGGTGGCGGTCCAGGTCGCCGCCACCGCATAGCCGAAGGTGGGGCGCCAGCGCCGGACATAGGCGTCGCCGCTGGCGGCCTCGGCCCGCATGGTGGCGTTGATCTCGGCCAGTTGGCGGGTTTCTTCCCGCGACAATTCCAATTCATGGGCCAGCCAGGCCTGTTGCAGCGCCAGGGCCAGGGCGGGATCGGACCTGATGGCGGCCAGGGCGGCCTCGCCCGAGTCGCGGCCGGTAACGGTCTTGGCGACGCCGATGGCCTGCTCGGCCAGGGCGGCGGCCTTGGAGCGGTCGTCGCCGCCGATCCAACGGATCAGGCCGGGGATGAACTGGGCCAGGCCCAGGGCGATGGTGATGGGATCCATGGTCGGCCCCTTTCTAGCGGCTGCCGCACTGGACGGCGTCCAGCTTGGTCTCGATGCGAATCAGGTGCTCGGTCAGGCGACTTTCCACATCCTTGAGATAGCCGGTGGTGGCATAGCTTTTCGCCACTTCCAGCTTGTAGGCGGCCAGGGCGTCGCGCGATTGGCCCAGACCGATCTCCAACCGGTGTTCCAGTTCGTCGGCGCGGCGGTCGCCATCCTGGCGGGTGCGCCACAGCAGCATGGCGAGGCCGCCGAGCACCGGCAGTTCCACGGCGGTGATCCACCAGTCGGGAGAGAGAAGCGAATGATCCATGGGGGTCTCCGGGGTCAGAAGTCGAAATGGGAATCGGCCACCAGCGAGCCGCCGCCGGGGCGCCAGTCGGGCCGGGCGGCGATGGAGCCGCCGGGCCGGGCGAGGCGCACCGGCTGCGACAGCAAACAGCCCGCCACCGCGTCCAAGCCGTCGTCACGCAGGCGGCCGCCCGGCTGCCATTCCCGCATCTCGCCGATGAAGGGGGTGGTCCAGACGCTGCGATGGACGTGCAGGGCGCCCGCCGCCAGCACCGCGTCGAAGGCGTCGACGATGCGCTGGTCCTTGGGCTTGCGCGAGCTGATCTCGACCACGGCGCAGGCCAGCCCCGCCGCCGCCAGTTCACGCCGCAGCAGGCCGGGCAGGAAGCGGCCCAATCCGTTGGTTTCCAGTTGGACGGCGGGCAGGTGCAGTTCGGCGGCGAAGGTGGCCACCTGACGGCAGAGCTGGGTGGCCTCGTCCACCTCGGCCTTCGCCGGATCGTGCTCCAGGTAACGCATCCGGTGCAGCCAGTACATTCCATCGGCATCGGTGAACACGGCGGCGATCACCGAGGAATCGCCCTTGCCCGGCGCGCCATAGGCCGGGTCCCACCAGCACGAGGCCGCGACCAGCCGCTTGTCGCCCAGGGTCAGCAGCGGCTGGCCATTGCCCTCGGCATAGGAAAGCTCGGCCTCGTAATAGCGCATGCGGTCGGGGTCGAGGCGGCCATCGGCGACATTGACCGGCATCAGCATCATCTGGCTGTCGAATTTGTTGGGGCCGGTGCGCTTGCGAATGGCGCCGATGCGCTCGGGCGGGAAGCGATCGGGCCAGGCGCTGCGGCCCTTGGCGTCCACCAGCGGCAGTTCCAGACGGGCGAAGCCGTCCAGGAAGGGGCGGCTCTCGCCGGTCTCCAGCCGGGGGGAATCGGCGTAGATGGTGTAGTAGCTGTGGGGCGTGCCGACATAGAGCTGGGTGCCGCCCGGCACCATGACATAGTCGATCTCGGCCAGCCTCTCGCGCAGATCGGCCCGCTTGGGCGCCGAGTCGCAGGTATTGGGCACCTCGACATCGTCGCAGATGACGATCTCGGCGCGCGAGCCGGTGATATTGGCGCCGATGCCCTTGGCCACCATGGAGGGATCGCGCAACTCGCCGGGACGGTTGACGGTGAACTGGTCGGCGGCCCACTGGTCGCGGCGCCTGGGCTTCAGCCCGGCGGTCAGGGGGTGCCGCTCGACGATGCGCTTGACGTTGCGGACCATCTTCTTGGCCAGGGCGAAATCGGCCGCCAGCACCATGATGCGCGTATCGGGATCGCAGGCCAGGACCCAGGCGCAGAACAGGCCGACGATGGTGGACTTGCCGGAAGAGCGGAAGGCCATCAGCAGCAGCTCGCGGTCGCGGCCATGCCAGCGCGCCGCCAGCCAGCGCGCCATGCGCAACTGGTGGCGGGGCGTGTCCATGCCCAGGCGCTGGTTCCACACCCAGACGAATTCGGGGAAATTGGCGGTCTTCATTCCGGCTCCTCATCGTCATCCAGGGCGTCCAGGGCGGCACGGGCCTGGGACAGCATGCGGTCGATGCCGCCATTGCCATCGGCGTCTTCCGCCTCGTCGCCGCCCTCGGCCCAGCGGGCCAGCTTGACCAGCAGATCCACATGGGCCAGGGCGGACTTAGCCGCCGCGTGCCAGGCGGCGAAGCCTTTGGCCTCGACCGGCGGCTCGGAGGCCACGAAAATCTCATAGCCCGCCACGGCGGCCTGGATGCGCCCGGGCAGGCTGATCGCCAGCTTCTGGCGCAGGCCGGACAGGTCCTCGGACATGCCTGATCTCCTTGCTGGAGCGAAAAAATCCCCGCCGGTCGGGAGGACCGGCGGGGGAAAGCAAATCCTAGCTGACGGTGATGGCGACTCCCTTCACCCGTTGGAGCTTGGAATTCAGCATCTTCAGGCGATACTTGACCGTGGTGCCGCTAGCCTGGCCGGATAGGTCGATTGCCGTCCACAGGACCTTGTAGCCGGAGATGGTCAAGCCAGTGTCCTGGAGCGTGCCTTGGGTCCAGCCCGTGCCGTTCCGGGTCGCCTCGGCGGTGAAGTCCGTGTTCAGGCTCACCGCATCCACGGCCTTGTGCAGCACAAGCAAACCAGCGACACCGGGCGCCGAGGCCGGAGCCGGAACGAGGGCCGCCGAGACCAGGGTGACGTCGGGAATGCCACCCGTGATGGATCCCAGCTTGAACTCGACCTCGCACAGCCATTGGCTGATGACCGAGGCGCCATCGATGCAGTAAATGCGGACATAGCGCCAGGGGCCGTGATTGCCAGTCACCGGATAGACCACGGTGCTGGACGAACCGCCACCGCCCCAGGGAGTCGTAGCGGTCAGGTCCGCCCAGGTACTGCCGTCATTGGAGCCCTGCCAGATCCAGGTGCCGCCAGCCGGGGTGGTGTACTGCCAATAGCCCTTGATCTCGGTCAGGAAATTGGCCGCTCCTGCCCCAAAATCGAAGACGCAATACTTGCCGGTGGCATTGCCCGGATCGGTCTGGACCGGCAGGACGCCATAATCCATGGTCGAGGTATTGCCGTTGACGATCTGGCCGGTGCTGCCGGTATACAGATTCCACACGCCGCCGCCGGTGGTGATGCTCACCACGCCACTGCGATTGCCCGAGCCGCCGGTGGCGGAATAGGACGTGGTCGGCAGATAGCCGTAGGCCCGATCCGACCCCAGATAGGTCTGGTTGGTGGAGGTGGCGCCGATCGTGTCGGCACTGAAGCCATCATAGGCGCCGCCGACCATGCTTTCCGCTGGCCAACCGCCATTGACCGCCGCCGACAGCACATTCCGGAGGTCATTAATGGCCAGGCGGTCGAACAGGGCCTGATGGCCGAGGGTCTGCGAGGTGACATAGGCCTTCACCGCCTTCTGGCTGGGCACCCGGCTGTCGCTGTCGGCGGCCAGGGTGGGATCGGTATCCACCGGCAGGGCGGCGGCGCTGCCCAGGCTGGGGGTGCCGCTCAGGTCAGCATAGGCGCCCGAACTCGCCACGGGAGCCAGCCCCAGATTCAGCCGCGCCTGGGCCTTGTCGGGCAGGTCGGCCAGGTTTTGGGACTTCAGCAGCACGTCGGAGGTGTCGACCTGCGGAATATTGACCAGGGCGTTGGCGGAGCCGTTCCAGCCCAGCAGCTTGCCCGCCTCGGGGCTCGGCAGGCCGAGCTCCACCGGCTGCGACAGATCGGCCGACAGCGGCAGCTTCACCGCCCGCGCGCTCTCTTCCGCCAGTTCCTGCACGGCGGCGACGGTCTGGTCGATGGCGTCGTTCAGTTCATGGGGGGTCGGGGCGCGCTCGTCGAGGAAATCCTCGTCACGGGCGTAGACCTGCTTGCGGCGCAGGGTGACGCGGACGCCGTTGCCGGGGGCAGTGGCGAAAACCACGGCGCCGCCCTTGCTGGACCCGGCGCCGAACACGGTGAAACCGCTGATCAGCTGGGTGGTGCCCAGACGGACCTCCACGTCGCTGTCGCGAAACACCGGGAAGGGAAAGGCGAAGACGCGTTGGCTGCCGTCGCCGCCATGCTGGATCACCGGGGAAATATCGGGAATGCGGATATGGGTGGTCATGATGGTCCTTTCAGAGACAAAAAAGCCCGCCGATCAGCGGATCGGCGGGCGGGGAAAAGCTGAAATTCGCGTCGCGTTAAGGCTGTAACTCGCCTCGCAGCGCCGCGATGGCGGCGGTCAGGCTCGCCAGCCGGTCCAGGTCGGCCGGGGCGGGCGGGTTACCGCTGGCCAGGGCCAGCGCCACCTCGGCGGCCGGGCGCACCCGCCTGGCGTCCAGGGCGGCGATCTCGGCCAGGATGGGGGAGTTATGGGCAGCGCGGTCGCGCTCGGCCTGACCGGCGGCCCATTGGGCCTCGCGGGCCTCCAGCTCGACGATCTCGGCGCTGGTCAGGGGGCTCAGGACGCCATCGACCATCTTGTGAATGAATTTGCTCATTTACTTCATCCCGTAAAGGGTTGCCGACGCCGTCAGGATGTTCTGACCACAGCCGATCCTCAGAGCATCCACGACACTGGTGTCATAGACATACCCAGACGCCCAGAACGACCGCATGGCGTTGTAGAAGAATACCGACCCGTGATGTTCCACCCTGGTATAGACGGTGGGGTTTCTCGCGTTCAGGATAAGGATGTGACCGCAGTACCCGCCCTCTCCGGCAGTGCTGGTGGCAAGGGACTGACATAACCGGATCGTCCAATTGTTGTGGTCCGCCCCCGATCCCCAGTACGAGGTCGATCCATCCTCGTTCACGCACCCCCCGGTCCAGTCATAGATATTGCTGAACCAGGACGCACCACTCTCCTTGCGGAATTCAAGCTCTGGCGTCACGTTCCCGGCGACGTCGGGCCTAAGATTCTCGACAATCACCAGATATGTCCGATACGCATCGGACAACCCCGTGAACTGGATATACGCCGCGGGTGATGAAATCGTGGCGGTGGATATTTTCACCAGATCGCCCCCACCACCCGCCGGAAAGGCGATGGTCCCGGCACCGTCGTTGTAGCTGCCGCCCGCCGCCGCCACCATGGCGCCCACCACGTCCTGGACGCCTTCGGTCCAGTCGGTGATGGCGGTGCTGGCATGGCCGTGGCTGGCGGCGGCGGCGGCGAGATTGCTCCGAGCCGTCGCCGGATTGGCAACGTCGGCCAAGTTGTTGGCGGCGGCGAGAGTGCCGTTGCCCGAGACATAGGCCGCCACCCAGGCGGTGCCGGTCCACAACTGCATGGCTCCGGCGGTGGTGTCGAAATAGAGCGCGCCACCCACCAGGGCGTTGCCGTCGTTGTCCAGCGTGGGGGCGCTGGCCTTGGCGCCGAGATAACGGTCATCGAAGCTGTCATAGGCGGCGAGGGTGGCGTCACGCGCCGCCTCGGCCGCCATCTGGGCAACCTGGGCGGCGTTGCGATAGGCGAGCGCGTTGGTCTCGGAGCCCGAGGCGGCCAGGGCGGACGCGGCGGCGGCAGCCCTGTCAGCAGCCACCAGGGCCTTGTCCGCCGCGACAACGGCCCTATCGGCGGCGACCTGGGCGGCATCGGCCGTCACCGCGATCCAGTCGGCATGGGTCGCGGCCGCGTCGGAAGCGACGGAGGTCTGGGCCGCGCTGGCCTCGGAGGCCTTGGCGGTGGCGATGGCGGCGGACGCCTGGGCGGCGGCGGCGCTGGCGGCGGCGGTGTCGAGATCGCTGGCGGAATTCTCCAGCCCGCTGCCATCGGCATTCCATTTCAGGGCACGACCGCCCACCGGCTCGGGCAGGGTGAGGTCGGCGGCATCGGTGCTGAGAAAGGAGCGCCGCACGGCGCGCGAGGCTTCCTCGGCCACCTGCTGCAGGGCGGCGGTCTGGTAGTCCAACTCGTCGTTCAGTTCCTTGGCGCGGATCAGGCCATCATGGAGATAGTCGGTGTCGCGCCGGATGCTCAGGCGACGGCGCAGGGTGACGAAACCTCCGGCGGCGGGCGGCTGGGCGAACAGCACGCTTCCCCCGCCCGAGACTCCGGCACTCGACACCGCATAGACGGCAGGCAGTTGCAGTTCGTCATCGACCCAGACCTCCAGGTCCTGGGGCTTGAAGATGGGAAAGGGATAGGTGAAGGCGGCCTGGACGCCGTTGGCCACGTATTGGACGCGCGGCACGGCATCACCTACCTGGATATGGTCAGCCATGTTGGGCTCCTTGAAACGGATTTGAAAAAGTCAGTCGGCGAATTTCATCTGGGTGGTCACCGACAGCACACAGCAGGGCAACGGCGAATCCTGGCGGATCCGCCACAGCGGTTGCAGGGCATCATGCTTCCAGCCCAGGGCCCGCACGGCGATATCGCCGGAAAAGCGGGGCGGCGCCGCGCCAAAGCGGGCACTGCCGAAGCGGCGCAACGGCACCGGCAGCGGCCCGCGCCCGGTATCCACATGCAGTGCCGCCGTCTCCAGCACCCGGAAACTGGCCTGGACCAGCCGGACGGCACGGCCGGGCGTGGCGGCCTGGGACGACCCGGTCATGGGCGGCAGCGGCTCGATCTCGTGGGTGAAGGGCAGCCCGGCCTGGATGGCGGCGGCGGGCTGGGCCAAGGTGATCTGCCCGCCGCTCACCACCTGGTCGGCTAGGGTACCGCCATCGGCCAGCACCCGGAGGCTGCGACCCTCCAGATGGCCGAGCCCGCTCCAAACGGTGGCGGGTGTGGCCTGCTGGCCGGTCAGGGCGCAATCCAGCGACAGGGCGCTGTCGAAGCGTTCCAGGAAAACCGCACCCTGGCGCTCGACCAGCACATGGACCTCGCCGCCCATCACCGCCACCGCCAGGAAGCGCCCATCGGTGTGCAGCACGCTCCAGGCGGTGACCTTCTCCGAGCGATAGACCGTCAGCACGCCGAGACTGCCGTCGTCCATGACCACATGGAACAGCCGCCGCCCGCCGTCGTAGTCCTGGTCCAGCGGATGGTTCATCACATGCTTGGCGATCATGGCCAGATCGGTGGACTGATAGGCCTGCTCCACATCGGCATAGAGGAATTCGCGCAGATCACGGCCATTGCGCGAGATGAAATGGGTAGCGCCGTCCACGTCGCGGGGCGGCACCAGGCGGTCGTTGGGGGAGCCGACACGGGTCTGGCGGATCACCTGGATCTTGGTGGGGGTCAGCGGCGCGCCGCTGACCATGTATTCCGCCTCGGTGGTGAAAACCTGGAGATGGCGACCGGAAAACACCGCCCGGATGGCGTTGACGGGATCGGACAGCATGGAGAACTCGATGGCTTCATCGTCGAGGCCGGTGCCGAGGTCGAAATTGAATAGATCCATGCTTTGCGACAGCCACAGCCGCCCGGGCAGGTCGCGGCTGCCGCCGATCACCAGGCGGCCCTGGTGGAAGCAGACCGAGGCGGGCCAACCGCGCAGGGCCGAGAACGCCTGTTCCTCCCAATCACTGGTGGCCTGGGTATCGGTCAGACCCTCCTTGACCTCGGCGGTGGCCGAGGTGGCCGAGGCCACGGCGGTGATCAGCACCTGCTTGGCCTTGAGGCGGAAGCGCAATCCCACATGCCCGGCCTGGAACATCCCTGCCGAGGCGGTCAGGGTGATGGTCCCCGAACCGGCGCTCGGCGTCAGGGTCACCGCGTCCTCGGCGAATTTGTGATGGGGCAGGCAGATGACGCCGTCTTCCTCGAAGAACGCCCAGTCGTTCATGGTCCAGATGCCGCTACTGGTGCGCACGATCTTCTTCGGCGGGCAGTCGGGATGGGTCACCAGCAAGGTGTCGGCGCTTTGCGCCCAGGCCAGTTGAGGGATCCGGTCGGTGGTCCACGGCGTCGCCAGGGTCTGGATCCGGCTGCCGCCCTGATAGACGTCCAGATAACCGTCACTCACCACCAGCAGATAGGTCTGCTCGGTGTTGAAGGCGAAGCCGATCAGGCGGCCGGGACCACGGACGGTATCCACGTAGCGCAGGCCGGGTCGGCGACTGACGCCGCCGGTGGGAGCGACGATGACGTTGCGCAGCCGTCTGGCGCCATTGGCATAGGCGCCGAGATCGCCGCGTCCCAGCAGGGCGGGGTCCAGTTCTCCGGCGGTGAAGCTGGTCTTGGTGACATTGACCATGCCGCTCATGAGCGCACCTCCACCAGCGGGAAATCGGCGATGGCGGCGGGGGTCTGCTGCTGGCCGTCGATCAGCTTGGCGCGGCGGAACTCGTCCTCAGCCAGGCGGAACAGGAACTGGGCCCGGGTGGTGCTTTCGGTGACCGGAATGCAGAACTCGGCGGTCAGGCGCGCCATCAGCATCTGGTCGAAAAAGGGCGGAAAGCCGCTTTCATCGGGGCGAAAGACATAGGTCAGCACCACCTCCTCGGCATCGCACAACAGCCGGTCCTGGTGGATGCGATAGGTCAGGCCCTGGCCGCGCCCGCCCGGTCCCGCCGACAGCACCCGCAGGAAATCGGCGGGCAGTTGGAAGGCATTGGCGAAATCGGCCACCGGCGCCGCCGCCAGCCGGGGCAGGCTGCCCTGGGCGGTGGCGAAGCTCCAGGGATGGGACGACAGCACCGCGTCGCGCAGCGGCGGATACAGCAGGGCGGCCACCTCGGATTCGGCGGTGCCGTCCTCGAAGCTGGCGATGGGACTGGCGCCGAGCCGCAGCAGGGCGCGCGAGCACAAGGCGATGGCGGACAGGGCCATGGCGTTTCTCCTGGAATGGGACAATGGAATGAAAAAACCCGCCGGACCAAGGGTCGGGCGGGCTGAACAGAATGCGTATCGGGTCGGGTTAGCTGGCGGAATTCGCCTGAACAGGGTTCATCGGTTCGGTGCCGCTGTCCCGTCCGGCCAGTTGTAACGATCACCCAACGGGCACTCGACGCCATCGACCACCCAGCCGCGAGACTCTTTCTTCATCCGGTATCGGGCCGTCCAAGGGCCGGAGCGTTTCCAGGCGGCAAGGATGATGGCCGTGTCACCCGTACTATGTTCGGTGCGATACCAGTAACCATGGGGGGCCACATCCTGGGCGCAGTTGATCGGGCTTGATTCCAGCCCGCACATATCACCCTCGACATACTCGCCGCCACAATTCTGGACGACCAATTCGCGCTCAAAGGCCGCGACGGCATCGAGATAAGCTGAAGTGAAATGCCGACCGAAGAGCTTGTGATGCAAGCGCCTGCCGCCTTTGTAATCAATGAGAAATTGGTGAAGTCGCGAATCTCCCAACGGAGGAGTGGCCTCCACTTTCAGCAGGGCATTCACTGCCCGCTCCGGCGACGAGTGGGGCCGATGGAACGTACTCGTCACCGAAGTCGCATCCTCCCCTAAAGACGGACTAGAGGCGAAGGGGGCCACGAGCAGGCTAAGGAGTACGACGATAGATTTGATAGGCTGGCTTGTGCGTACGGTACCCATCGCCACCCCACATATCCCTTTGCTTATGATCCGAAACCCAACCGCCTCCATCGTGCATAGCGATGTGGCCGTGTTTGCTGCCGCCTGGATGGGGTTGAATAACGATGACATCACCCTTTTGTGGTTTATACCCGTCCTTGGAAACAGGTTCAAATCCAGCCTTCTCCAGTGAAGGTCCCATATCCTTGGCTGATTCGACGCCTGCACCGACCTTGAGACCGCCCGCAGCAAGGGCTGATTTCACGAATCTTGCACAATATTTGGTTGGGCCGAGAGCTGCCTGACTTCTCAATTTTTCGACGGCCTTGTCCGCATCGAACGGTGCCTTGCCTCCACTGCCGCCGCTTCGTTCGTGCGCCGCGACCTCCACCACCTGACCGTTGACGGTGCGGCTGTAGCCGCGAACCTGGATGCTTCCGCTGGCGACCTTGGTTCCGTCAGAGGCATAGATGTGCCCATCGGCACCCTGGTGGCGTTCCAGCGAATCGGTGTGATCGCCGCGCAGGCTCTGGTCGGGGTAGAGGGTGGCGAAGCCCCGCGACACCTTAGTCGCGCCACGACGGGTAGTCCGGGTGACGCGGGTTGGAGTAACGGGGGTCGGCCATGGCCTTCTTCAGGTTGGCCTCGGTGAGGGGAAGGGTGGACATGGACGGTCTCCGGTCGAGAAAGCCAATCCCCGCCCCTCGCGCGCAGAAGGAGGGGCACGCGCCAGGGGCGGGGCGGCGGCCAGCGCTCCACGGGCAAGCAGGGGGGAACCCGCCCGGATCGCCGGGGCCGAGGGAATTTCGCGGTCAAGGACATCCTCCCCCGGCCGCAACCGGGGGAGGATGGAGACAGATGCTACCGGCTGTCGGCGGCGCCGATCTGGGTCAGGTCGTTGACATCGACCACGCCGCCGGAATTGGCGGAGACCAGGAACAGGCCGCCCTTCATGGTTCCGGCGGTATCCACATTGGCGACGATGATGTCACCGACCCGCAGCATGGTGGAGGCGGCGTTGAAATAGCCCTCCGTATCCATGGTATTGGCGACATCGGCGGTGGTGTAGTGCCACAGGGTGAAGCCGTTGGCATAGGCCAGCACGCTGAGATCCTTGGACAGATAGGCCATGGGGGGCTCCTTAGGGTTCGAGGCAGCGCAGGCTGACGATGCCCACGGGGTCGATCAGGGCGCTGCCCTGGGACATGAAGTTGTTGATGAACCAGGCGGCGCGATCGCCCTGATAGGTGATCTCGGTCTTGACCTCGGCGCCGCAGGCATGGCCGATGGCGGTCTTGTGGTACCAGTAGCAATAGCGGGTGGTGCCGCTCTTGGTCAGGCCGGAGTGGGGCATCCACAGGGTGCCCAGCCACTTCTTGGCCTGGGTGCCCTTCCACGGCAGGTCATCGGCGCCGACATAGTCGGAGCTGGAGAATTCTTCGATATCCATCAGCTCGGACCACTGCTTCCAGCCGACCACGGCATAACGCTCGCCGTCATCGGGGACATCGGCCTCGCCCAGCTTCTCGAAGGCCTCCAGCACCTTGGCCTTGGTCAGGCCGGAGGACCCGTCCAGGGCGTAGTTGGTGGACTTGTCCAGTTCGGCGATGATCAGTTCGTCGGTCTTGCGGCCCAGGGCATAGGCCCCGGCATTGGTCAGGACCTGGCGCTCGTTGTGCTCGATCTTCAGGTCGTCCAGCTTGTCCAGCCAGTCACCGGCGTAATAGTCGTAAAGCTGGCATTCGACGGTGCCGTGGTCGACATTCATCACCGGCACCTTGCCGTGGCGGGCCTTGGTGGCGGCGGAACCCTTGCCGACCTTCTGGAACACCGCGATGGCGCCCTTGACGTCGTTGCGCACGCGGACGGTGTTGCGCAGCTTGGTGCCCATGCGCTGATAGGCGGCATGGACCTCGTGGCCATACTGCTTCGAGTAGGCGTTGATCACACTCGCGGACATGTTTTGTTCCCTTGCTGTCTGGGGGAATGGGAGGATGGCGCCCGGACATGGGTTATGAGCCGCCGACGGCCGTGACGGTTGCTCGCCGAAGCCCGACGCGCGAATGCCCATCGGGCCAAGCCTGGAAGGGCCGGTTGTCCGTGGGCGCAATTGTGGTGTTGATAGGAATTAAGATACACTATCCCCTGCTATTGTTAATATATTCCTTTATAAATTTTTGAACTATTCCCGATCGCCGACCCTGGCCAAATTCCCTCTGTCCCCCATCATGAAAATCGTTATTATCTGGCCGATTCGATTGCTGCATGCGGATTTCGAGGGACAAGGACGTCCATGAACCAGGTGTCGACTCCGGTACGCGAACGGACACCGCGCACCGACCGTATCGAGGCTCGGGCCAACGGATTGCTGAGCGATTGCCGCCGGGCCTTCCACGCCTTTGGCGAGCTGGATGAGCTGGCCGAGAACCTGCGGATTTTATCCCTGAATGCCGAACTGGCCGCCGGACGGGCGGGCGACAAGGGCCGGGCGGTGCGGGCGCTGACCCAATACACCCGCGAACTGGTCAACCGGCTGGCCCAGATCCAGGGCGAGATGAATTCCCTGCGCGGCCGCACCTTCGCCCTGTCCTCGACCATCCTGCGGGGCCTCAGCCAGATGTCGCTGTTCGAGCGGGCCTGCGGCCTGATCGACGACCATGATCATGACGCCCGCGCCAAATCGGCGGCCGACCACGCCTTCCACGACATCATGCGCATGCTGGTGGACACCCTGAGTGACATGGCCAATTGCGTGGGCGAGTTGGCCCGGCGGGCCCATGGCGTCGAGGAGGTGGTCAGCCAGTCGGATTCCATCGCCACCAACATCGCCATCGAGGCCGCCGCCGCCGGGGTGCATGAAAAGGAATTCCGCACGGTGTCGGATACGATGCGGCATTACGTGGACGATCTGCGCAAGATGATCGACGAGGCTTCCGATGCCGTCCGCCGCGCGTCCGAAAAGGGCGAATCGTTGCGCAGGCTCGGCATGGACAGCCTCGGCGAACTCGGATTCAACGGCTAACGGCTAGCGAGCGAAACATGAAATGCGTCACCCTGTTCCGCCAGGACGATCATAGCTGGCAGGCTTTCGGCCAGGATCGGGACAAGCCGGACAATGTCATCGACACCAACCAGTACATGATCCGCGCGGGCGGATCGGCCATCCTGCTCGATCCCGGCGGAATGGAGGTGTTCCCGGCCATGCTGGCGGCGCTGACCCGCGAAATCCCGGTCGACGAGATCAAGGCGCTGTTCCTGTCGCACCAGGACCCGGATATCGGCTCGTCGCTGCCGCTGTGGCGCCGGGTCTGCCGCCCCGACGTCAAGATCTACCTGTCCTGGCTATGGGCCGGATTCACCGCCCATTTCGACCGCGACGCCACCTTCACCACCATTCCCGACGAAGGCATGGAGATTTCCCTGTCCCATGACGTGAGGCTGCGCTTCATTCCGGCGCACTACCTGCACTCCTCGGGAAATTTCAACGTCTACGACCCCAAGGCCCGTATCTTGTTCTCCGGCGACATGGGGGCCGCCCTGGTCCCCGCCGACCGGGCCAATGGAACCATGTTCGTCAGCGATTTCGCCGGCCACATCCAGTACATGGACGGCTTCCACCGCCGCTGGCTGGGATCGACCCGAGCCCGCGATGCCTGGGTGGCCCAGGTGTCCAAGCTGGATATCGACATGCTGGCGCCGCAGCACGGCCTGATCTTCAAGGGCGATGACGTCAAGCGCTTCATCGACTGGATCGCCGGGCTCGAGATCGGCAGCGGCGTCGCTTCCATGAACCGATGAGGTCCCCGGCGACGCCCACCGGCCGGGGCTGGTCGGTGGCGGTCTTCGTGCTGGTGGCCGTGGTCTCCCTTCCCGTCCTGGCGGTGGCCTCCAAGCTGCTGGTGCCATCGGCCGAGGTGTGGAGTCACCTGGCCGGAACCGTGCTCGCCACCTATGTCGCCAATTCCCTGTGGCTGATGCTGGGGGTCGGGGTCTGTGTCGCCTTTGGCGGTATCGGCACCGCCTGGCTGGTGACCATGTGCCGCTTCCCCGGCAGCCGCACCCTGGAATGGGCGCTGCTGCTGCCCATGGCCATGCCCGCCTATGTGGTGGCCTATACCTATACCGGCCTGCTGGACTATGCCGGGCCGGTGCAGTCGGGCCTGCGCGTCCTGTTCGGCTGGCACACCGCCCGCGACTACTGGTTCCCCGAGATCCGCAGCCTGGGCGGCGCCATCTGGGTGATGTCCATGGTGCTGTACCCCTATGTCACCATGCTGGCGCGGGCCGCCTTCCTGGAGCAGTCGGTCTGCGTGCTGGAGGCCAGCCGCACCCTGGGCTGCCGCCCCTGGCGGGCCTTCCTGACGGTGGCGCTGCCGCTGGCGCGCCCGGCGGTGGCGGCAGGGGTGGCGCTGGCGCTGATGGAGACCCTCAACGATTTCGGCACCGTCCACTATTTCGCGGTGGATACCTTCACCACCGGCATCTACCGCACCTGGCTGGGCCTGGGGCAACCCGCCGTGGCGGCGCAGTTGGGGGCGGTGCTGATGCTGTTCGTCCTCGCCCTGGTGCTGGCCGAGCGCATCTCGCGCGGCGGCCGACGCTATCACCACACCACCGGCCGCTACCGGCGCCTGCCGCAGCTTCGTCTGACCGGGTTCGCCGCCCTGGCGGCGCAGGTGTTCTGCCTGGCGCCGATCCTGCTGGGCTTTCTGATTCCCGCCGGGGTTCTGGGCCTGTGGGCCATCGAGGGCGGCGCCGAGCGGGCGCTGGCGGGCGAGTTCCTGCCCCTGGCCCGCAACAGCGTCATCCTGGCGGCAGTGGCCGGATTGGCGGCGGTGACGGTGGCGCTGGTGCTGGCCTATGCCCTGCGTCTGCATCCGCGCCCGGCGGTGAAAAGCGGCGTGCGGCTGGCCTCGCTGGGCTATGCCATACCCGGTTCGGTCATCGCGGTGGGTACCCTGGTCCCCTTGACCTCGGTGGATCGCGTCATCGCCGACATGGCGCAAAGCACCCTGGGCTGGAGCGTCGGGCTGCTGCTGACCGGCTCCATCGCCGGGCTGGTCTATGCCTATGTGGTCCGCTTTCTGGCGGTGGCGGTCAACGGCGTCGAGGCCAGCCTGGGCAAGGTCACCCCCAGCATGGAGGCCGCCGCCCGCACCCTGGGCGAAGGCAGCCTCGGCACCTTGCGCCGGGTCCATCTGCCCATCATCCGGGGCAGCCTGCTATCGGCGGGGCTGCTGGTCTTCGTCGACGTGATGAAGGAGCTTCCCGCCACCTTGATCATGCGACCGTTCAATTTCGACACCCTGGCGACGCGCACCTTCACCCTGGCCTCGGACGAGCGCCTTGCCGATGCCGGGGCGCCCGCCCTGGCCATCGTGCTGGCGGGCCTGCTGCCGGTGATGCTGCTCAGCCGGACCATCGCCCGTTCCCGCCCCGGAGGCAGCCCATGACCGACGGTTTGGTTCTCGACTCCATCGGCCACGACTATGACGGCGTGCCGGTGGTCAAGGACGTCTCGCTGCAGGTCCGACCGGGCGAACTGGTCTGCCTGCTAGGGCCGTCGGGCTGCGGCAAGACCACCACGCTGCGGGTCGCCGCCGGGCTGGAGGCGCCACGCCTGGGCCGAGTCATCCTCAACGGCCAGCTGGTGTCGGGCGGCGGTGTCCATCTGCCGCCGGAATTGCGCCATGTGGGATTCCTGTTCCAGGACTATGCCCTGTTCCCCCATCTCGACGTGCTGGGCAACGTCACCTTCGGCTTGCGCTCGCTGTCCGATGCCGAGCGCGAGGCCCGCGCCCGCCAGATGCTGGCCCAGGTGGGCATGGAGGACTACGCCCGGGCCTGGCCGCATCAGCTGTCGGGCGGCCAGCAGCAGCGGGTCGCCCTGGCCCGCGCCCTGGCGCCCAGTCCCAGCCTGATGCTGCTGGACGAGCCCTTTTCCGGATTGGACAAGCGCCTGCGCGACCAGGTGCGCGACGAGACCCTGCACGTGCTGAAATCCACCCGCGTCGCCACCCTGATGGTCACCCACGACCCCGAGGAAGCCATGTTCATGGCCGATCGCATCGCGGTGATGCGGGGCGGCGAGATCGTGCAGATGGCGGCACCCGAGGAACTCTACAACCAGCCGCGCAATGCCTTCGTCGCCTCGTTCTTCGGTGAGGTCAATCTGTTGGAGGGCGTGGTGCGCCAGGGCAATGTCGCCACGGCATTGGGAAACTTTCCGGCGCCGGGGCTGGGCGAGGGAACCAGGGCCGAGGTCCTGATCCGGCCCGAGGGGCTGAGTCTGTCCCCGGCGCCCGAGGGCGAGGCGGTGGTGCTGACCGCGCGCCCATTGGGGCGGTCAAGCCTGGTCCATCTGAGGGTCGAGCGCGCGGGTATGGCCCCCTGCCACCTCCATTCCCGCCTGCGAAGCGGCACCGCGCCCGCCGAGGAACAGCGCGTGACCATCGCGGTGGACGCCACCAAGGCGTTCGTCTATCCGATTCCCGAATAGAAGGCGACGGACCGGCGACGGCACCGGGTGATCACAACAACCCCAGGCCGGAGCCGAAGCTGCGGGTGAAGTCCTCGGGGTCGGTCTGGCCCATGGGGGCATCCTGGGGGCCGGGGCCACCGCCGCCATCACCTTCGTCGGCGCCGTCGGCGCCACCGTCCTTGGGTTGAGGCCATTGGGAGGCGGTGGGCCAGGGGGCTGGCTGACCTTCGAACCGGGGCAGCGGGTTGGCCTTCAACCGCTCGATCAGGCTGTCGGTGCTCATGGGGTCCTTCGTGTCCGGCGACGGCTGGCCTTGCTCGAACGCCTTGGGATAGGCCTTGCGGTAAGCCTTGGCCTCCGTGGAATTTTCGACCGCCTTCCACTTGGCCTGTTCCTCGGGCTTCCAGCCGGATGGACTGCCGGTGGCCAGGTCGGCCTCGGCCCGGCGGCGGGTGGCGATACCCCGGCTTTCATCGGCATTGGAGTCGTAGAGGATTTCCTTGCGCATGGTGGCGGGATCATTGTCCAGCATGGCCCCCGTCGCCTTGGGGGCGGGGACGCCGTTGAAGGCCATGGAGGTAAGCGCGATCTCCTGCCGCGTGCCTTTCAGGGACTCGATATAGGCATCGGTCTGCTCCTTGGACCAGCCGCGTTTGTCGGCCTGCTGGCGAACGGTGTCGAAGGCGCGCTCGCGATGCTCGGACCAAGCGGTTTCCGCCTGTTTGGCGATCCGCTCGTCGCTCAAGGAAAAGCCGAACTTGTTCTTGTCGGCGGTTTCGGCGCCAGGCCTGTACTCGGGGATGAGCTTCTGGGCCTCTCGTTTTTTTGCATCCGGATCGAGCTTCGGATCATTCAGCTTGCCCACGGTGTCGTTGAGCAGTTTGGTTTCCGCCGGGGCGAAGCGATAAGGCTTGGTGAGGTCACCGCTGATCTCGCCGCCAATGGCGCTCAGATCGCGCAAAATGAATCTACCGCTGCCATTACGCACTGCCAGGGCGACGCCGCTGCCCATGGTGGGAATGCCGTAGTCGTCGGTATAGATGCGGGGCACGGCGCCCTCAAAGGTCTTCAAATGGTTGGCGACCGCGCTGGTGTAATCCTGTTGCGACAGCTTGGTCGGGGGCATGGGGGAGCGGCGGATGATCTCGGGCATGATGGTTCTCCGGGTTGCAAAGAAAAAGGCCCACTCCGGGGGGGAGCGGGCCTGGGCGGCGAAATGCTTGAATGCCATGCGGCTATTTGACACTGAGCATAAGGGCGTGAGTTAGAAAATATTCTATTGAATCAATTTTAGGGAACGCCCCTATTAGCAAGTAGCATTTGTCATCTGGATAGGGCGTCTTCATGTAGAAATTTGCATGAATCTCAATATATTGCCTATCCTGATCGATGCCTTCAAAATAATTGGGCGTCTGTTCATAACGGTAGACACGCTTGAATGTGCGCCTTTTCCTCCCCTCGGTCACAGGCTGGCGCTTGCCGTTCCAAATAAGAACGGCTTTGTGCTCGTCAATCCGGGCTTCCATCAGTTCCCTGCGGCGGCCCTTGGGGGGATCAAGCTCTTCGAAATTACCGAACCGGTCGGCCACATGGGTGGTGCGCCAGGTGCCGTAGACCGGCGGGCATTTCTTGTCCGTCGATGGCGCGTCCTCGGCCAGTGCGATGGGCGCAGCCATCAGAGCGGCCAGCAGAATGGGCAGAATACGCGTTGGCCTCATGGACGATCATCCCACGCAATAGTCGCCCCATGGTGCCGTTGTCGCCCACTACTCGCAATGGTCTCGAATGACAACGCCCGGAGCCAGGAAAAATGGGGGCAGAGCGGATGATTGCCGGTGGGAACACCCCTTTGGCCATTGATGGCGGGGCGGTGGCGTTCGAGATTCACCCTTTACACCCAAAACAAATGTGACCATACTGCCGCAGATGCAAATCATTAGCATTATCTCTCTGGGGCGCGCATATGGGTAAGATCCTCCATCGGGCCATTCTGGCCATCTCCGTCACCATCCTGGCTGTCGGCACCGCGTCGGCGCAGGAGGTCAATGTCTATACCGCCCGCAAGGATCATCTGGTCAAGCCGGTGCTCGACGGCTTCACCAAGAAGACGGGGATCAAGGTCAACCTGTTGCCCGCCGGTGAGGACCAGTTGCTGGAACGCCTGAAGAGCGAGGGCATGAACAGCCCCGCCGATGTGCTGATCACCACCGATGTCGCCCATCTGCACAAGGCCCGCGTCGCGGGCGTGCTGCAGCCGATCTCGTCCAAGGTGATCGACGCCAATATTCCGGCCAAGTATCGCGATCCCCAGGGCTATTGGTACGGCCTGTCGGCCCGCGCCCGGGTGCTGTTCTACGCCAAGGACCGGGTCAAGCCCTCGGAGCTGTCCAGCTACGAGGATCTGGCCGATCCCAAATGGAAGGGCCGCATCTGCGTCCGCTCGTCGTCCTCCACCTATAACCAGTCGCTGCTGGCCCATCTGATAGCGGTGATGGGGCCGGACAAGGCCGAAACCTGGGCCAAGGGCGTGGTCGACAACATGGCGCGCAAGCCCCAGGGCGGCGACCGAGACCAGATCACCGCCGTGGCCGCCGGGCAGTGCGACGTCGCCATCGCCAACACCTATTACTACGGCAATCTGCAGACCTCGACCAAGGCCGAGGAGCGCGACGCCGCCGCCAAGGTCGGCATCTTCTTTCCCGGCCAGCAGGGTCGCGGCGCCCATATGAACGTGGCCGGAGCCGGGGTCACCGCCTCGGCCAAGCACAAGGCGGAGGCGATCAAGCTGATCGAGTTCCTGTCCGGTCCCGAGGCGCAGCAGATCTTCGCCGAGGCCAACAGCGAATACCCGGTCCTGGCCTCGGCCAAGGCCTCGGAGATCGTGGCGGGCTGGGGCCCGTTCAAGGCCGAGGAGATCAATGTCGCCATGCTGGGCGAGAACAATCCGGTGGCGGTGCGCATCTTCGACCGCGTCGGCTGGCGCTGACATCCAGACAACCTCCCCCGCCCATGGCGGGGGAGGTGCCGGAGACGGCGAGGTCAGCCCTCGCCGTAGAGACGGCCGAACCCGGCCGAGACCTTGGCGATGAAGGCCGGGTCGCGGGTCTTCCAGTAGCGCGGATCGCGGATCATCTTCTTCAGCTCCTCCTCGCTCGGGGTTTCTTCCGAGGCCGGGGCGGCGCGACCCAGGCTGGGCTCGCCGCTGGCCATCAACCGATGCAGCGCCTTGACGCCGTCGGGCGAAGCCACCAGGGCCTGATAGGCCTCGGGCGGCAGGTTCTTCTTGCCCCAGGCCGCCAGTTGCGGCGCCAACTGGCGCCACCGGCTCTCGCCGCCGAAATGGCGGGCCAGTTCCGCCAGATGGGCGGCATGGTCATCCTGGCCCCCCGCCTGATCCAGCAGCGGCAGCAGGCAATCATGGGCCAGATCATAGACCAGTTGGGCCTGCTCCTGGCTGAAGCCCGCCGCGTGCAGGCGCTTGTTCACCTCCATGCTGGAGGCCAGCTTGGGGTGACGATGGCTGATCTTGTAGCCATCGGGTCCCCCGGGCAGGGCGGCGGCGGCGCCACGGGGCGCGGCCGAGGCATGGCGCTCCAGGTCGCGATAGGCGCGCAACAGCGCCTCGACGCGGATTTCGCCCTTGGCCGGGTCCCAGAACTTCTCGGGGACATTGGTCGGGCGGGCTTGGGTGGCGGGCTCGAGGGAATCTTCGGAATGCATGCTTGTCTCCTTTGGGACAGGGTCAGGAAAGCTTGGACGCTTCGGGACGCATCAGCGCGCCCGGAACGTTGAAGGTGCGGCCCAGCCAGCGGGCGGCGGCGGCGGGGTCGATGGTGGCCACCGCCTCGGGTCCCAACTGGCCCAGGGCCGACAGCCAGGTCAGCATATTGCGCGCATCGCGCTGGGCCTGGGTCTGGGCCAGGGGCGAGCGGTATTGCAGGTCCACCGACCGGCCATCCACCACCAGATCGGGGATTTCACCCCGGCGGCGCAGGATGTGGACGGCGCGCATGACCAGCGGCGTCAGCAGCTCGCTTTGCAGGCGGCCATAGGTGGCCCCCAGCAGCCGGACCATCTGGCTGGACCGCTCCAGAACCTCGGTGGCGGTCATTTTCGGTGCCTCCACCTGGCCCAGGCGGTCCACCATCAAGGCATGGCGGATGCGGGACCGCAGGTCGTCGAGCACCAGTTGCGAAGTGTCGAAGCGGCCGGGGGCGGTCAGAGGCTGCAACCCGGCCGAGCCCACCGCCTTGGGAATGATGGTGCCGGGAACCAGCTTGATATTGGCGGGGTTCAGCACCCCGTCGTCATCGGCCTGCCAGATGCCGGTCACCGCGATGGTGGCGTTCTTCAGCACCAGTTCCACCACCTTGTTGGCGGTCTTGATGTCGGGCAGCGCCTTCATCACCGGCGAGCGGCCATAGACCTCGCCCGGAGCCTTCAGCCAGCGGAAATTGATGAAGGGCGTCATCTCGAACCGGCCGCTGGCCAGGACGGCGTTGTCATCGTCGTTTTCCAGCACGGCGGCATAGGCATAGCCATGCCCGGCAGGCACCACCGCCTCCACCACCCCGAAGCGCAGATCGGGGTCCTCGGCGGCGGCCTTGACCATCTCCTCGGGCGGATGGGCGCCGGGAAAGCGGCTGGCGAGACCGGCCCAGGTCAGCTCGCTGCGGCGGAAGGTGACATCGGGACGGCCTTCCGGCCCTTCCTCCATCACCACCTGGCCCAGGGGCACGGCGGTGAAGCGGAAGGCCGAGGCCTCGCCCGGCGGCGCCTCCTCGAACAGCAGCGAGGCGGTGCCGCCCGTGACCACGTCCAGATAGCACTGGTGCATTTCCACCGCGAAATTGGAGCGGTCGAAATGGGATTGCAGCACCGCGCCGATGCGTTCCAGCGCCGGGGCGGCCCGCTCGCGCTCGGCTTCGCTCAGTTGCTCACCCGCTGTCAGGCCGAACCATTGCGCCCAGGGCGGCGTCAGTTCCGACAGCAGGCTGGCGGCCAACTGATCCACCGCGTCGGGAGCGGTGCCGTCGAACAGGCGGTCGGCCTTTTTTTCGCCGGGAATCCCCTGGTGCAGGATGGCGTCGCGCAGCGGCAAGGCGAAGTCATAGCATTCCTGCCAATGGGACTCCCACACGGCGCGGCGCTCCTTGGCCTTGTGATAGCGTCGCAGCAGGATCGAGGCATCATCCTCGTCGTCGCCCAATAGCTGTTCGCCACGGGCGGCCAGGGCCAGGGTTTCCGGGGAGGCTGCGCTCATCCTCATTCTCCCAGCAGGGATTTGCCGACGCCCTGGCTCGGCTGCAACAGGCCGGTCTCGGAGGTGGCGATGGTTCCGGCCAGGCCGCGGCGGTTGCGGGCGATGGCGTCCTGCCTGGCCTGGGCGGCCTCGGCTTCGGGATCGGTGACGATCACCGGCGGCGGCGGTGGCGACGGTGGCGGCGGGTCGGGGGTAAAAAATCCACCCATGGCACTCTCCTGCATCTGATTGATCATGTTTTGTTCTAATCGCCAAGCAGCCGGGCGCCCTGCGCGGGGCGGCTGATTTTGGGCACAATCATGGCGTTGACAAAAACACCCTAGGCCGATTTACCGCCGGGTGTCAAGGATGATTTTCCGTTTTTAGATAATGATAGGTATAACTGCCATGGTGTTAGGGCAGCGCACCCCGAAAGTCCTATGACTCGCTTGACCTCCTCGACGCAAGTATAGGGACGCCATCCAATGGCACGCCGGGGCGGCCGCCGGGGCGTGGCCGAGACACAAATCAACCCCTGGCTGCGGTACCAGCCCGCCAGATCGAAATCCGGCGCCACCGGCAGCACACTGATCTCGGTGCCATGGGCCATGGGGTTGACGCAGATCCACCCGCCCGCCGAGCCCAGCACGGCGAAGCAGTGGCGGAAACCCGGGCGCAGCAGCCGCAGCCATACCAGATCGGTGCGTCCGGAGAACACCACCAGCGCCCGGGTCCAGCCCGAGCCCGCGACCTCCCCGCCGCTCATGCCACAATTCCCTTGCGCTTCAGCGGCGTCGCCAGCCGGTCCAGCGCCTCGTCCCACAGCAAGGCGGCGGCGGCGGGATCGTCGCTCCATGGATCCGGGCGCCCGGCCCGGCCAACCAAATGCCCCAGGACGTGGAGATGCGCCGGACGCAGGACACGGCGCATGGCCAGACGCCGGACCTCGCGCGCGATGTCGTCGGGCTCGCAAGGGCGCGCCACCATCCCCAGCCCGGCTATGAAGCGGGCGCCATCGTCGCGGGCGGCCTGACAGCGGACATACCACAGCCACGCCTCCTCAACGGTTGCAAACGGCTCCGTCAACCGGCCACATCCGCCCATCCCGGCACGGCATTGTTTTCCCATTATGTTCTCCTTTGATAGGAACAAATATGGGATACTCTGCCGCCTACCCGGACTTAATGTCAATATGCTAGGTGTATTTTCCTGCTGCAGCGGGAAGCGATTTGCGAGACGATCTTCCCATGTTGAAACATGCCGACATCTGGGCCGCCCTTGACGCGCTTGCCCGTGACCACGGGTTGACGGCCTCGGCACTTGCCCGGAAGGCGGGCCTGGACCCCACCACCTTCAACAAGAGCAAGCGGATCACCCGCGAGGGAAAGGCGCGCTGGCCCTCCACCGAAAGCGTGGCCAAAGTCTTGGAGGCCACCGGCGCCTCCATGAGTGATTTCGTCAGCTATATCGAGGGCGCCACTGCCACCGCCGCCACGGTTGCCACCATCCCCCTGATCGGCTTCGCCCAGGCGGGCGACCGCGGATTCTTCGACGACGCGGGCTATCCGGCAGGGGGGGGCTGGGACGAAATTCCATTCCCCGAGATTGGCGACCCCCATTCCTATGCCCTGGAAGTCAGCGGCGATTCCATGGAGCCCTTGTACCGCGATGGCGATGTGGTGATCGTCTCGCCGGGGGCCGGGGTGCGGCGGGGCGATCGTGTCGTGGTCCGCACCACCGAGGGCGAGGTCATGGTCAAGCAGCTGGTGCGCCTGACCGCCAAGCGCATCGACCTAGCCTCCATTAATCCGGCCCATTCCGGCCGATCCCTGGCGTCCGAGGAAGTGGCCTGGATGGCCCGTATCCTGTGGGCCAGCCAGTAGCGGAAGAATTTCCTTGAAATTTTGTTCGCCTTAAGTTCTCATCGGCGCGGGAGAACTTCATGCCGCCATCCTGGTCCCTGCCCCATCGCCTGATGCTGGAACGCCGCTATAACGGCCCGATCCCGCCCGCCGATTCCCCATGGGCAGGCGACCGCGACGGTTTGTTCCTGCGTCTGGCGGCGGAACAGCGTCGTCTGGCGGCGGCACGGCGGCGGATGCTGGCGGCCGATCAGGCCCTGATGGATCGGGGCCTGCGGCATGGGCAGGAGGATTTGCGGTTCTATCGCGACCAGGGCGTCGCGTGGTGGAGGGGGCGGCGGGACTGATCCCACCGCCCCCAACCGGTCCGGATCAGCCGACGATGTGAGCGCCGCCGTCGATGAACAAGGTGGTGCCGGTCACCGACTTGGCCAGATCGCTGACCAGATAGGCGGCGAAGGAGCCGCAATCATTGATGTCGGCCAACTGCTGCGTGGGAGCCTTGGCGGCGGCCTCGTCCAGCAGTTCGTCGAAGCGGTCGATGCCCGAGGCGGCACGGGTCTTCAGCGGGCCGGGCGACAGCGCCAGGACGCGGATGCCCTTGGGGCCCAACTCGTGGGCCAGGTATTTGGTGGCGCTTTCCAGGGCGGCCTTGACCGGCCCCATGACGTTGTAATGCTCGACCACCTTGCGACCGCCATAGAAGGACACGGTCATCAGGCAGCCGCCATTGGTCATCAGCGGCTCGGCCAGCTTGGCGCAGCGGAGGAAGGAATGGCACGACACGTCCATGGCCAGGGCGAAGCCGTCGCGCGAGCAATCGGTCACCCGGCCGTGCAGGTCCTCGCGATTGGCGAAGGCGATGGAGTGGATGACGAAATCGAGCCGACCCCACTTCTCCTTGATGGCCTCGAACACCGCTTCCAGCTCGCCGTCGACGCGGACGTCGCAGGGCACGATGATGGGAGCGTGCAGGCCCTCGGCCAGCGGGCGGACGTATTTCTCGCTCTTTTCGTTGAGATAGGTGATGGCCAGTTCGGCGCCATAGGCGTCACAATGGCGCGCGATGCCATAGGCGATGCTCTGCTCGTTGGCGATACCGATGATCAAGCCCTTCTTGCCGCGAAGGTCAAGCAGTTGCAGGGGCGCCTGGGCGCCGTTGGTTCCATTCATGACAAGCCCGCTCCAATAGTGATGCTGCAACGCAACATAGGCGTGGAGTCCCCTTGGGGCAAGGCCAGTGGGCGCATGGGTGACATGATTTAGCCAAACCGCAATATTCGCGGAGACTGAAATAATCACGGGGCCTTGACGCCTGCAAGCCAGTGGGTCTAAGACTTTTCCCGTGGTGATTTGTCCGACCGGATTGCGGCCACGTTAAACAACCCGCTAAAGAGGTTCGCGCCCGGTATCTCCGAGCCCCGACCCTTTTCCACGCGAGGTTGGGGCTTTTTGTTTTCAGGAGGCGAGATGGGCAACGCGGATTCCAGTTCTTCCAAGCAGTGGCGGCCCCGCACCCGCGCCGTGCGCGGCGGCCTGAACCGGACCGGCTTTTCCGAGACCTCGGAAGCGCTGTTCCTGACCTCGGGCTATGTCTATGGCAGTGCCGCCGAGGCCGAGGCCAGCTTCGACGGCACCTTGGACCGCATGGTCTATTCCCGGTTCAAGAACCCCACCATCGCCACCTTCGAGCAGCGCCTGGCCGCGCTGGAAGGTGCCGAGGCCTGCCGCGCCACCGCCTCGGGCATGGCCGCCGTGCATGCCGCCATCGTCTGCCAGTTGAAGGCGGGCGACCGGGTGGTGGCGTCGCGCGCCCTGTTCGGCTCGTGCCAGTGGATCATCAACGAGTTGCTGCCGCGCTTCGGCATCGAGCGGGTGTTCGTCGACGGCCCCGACCTGGACGCCTGGGCCGTCGCCCTCGCCAAGCCCACCGCCGTGGTCTTCCTGGAAACCCCGGCCAATCCCACCCTGGAAATCATCGATATCCGGGCGGTATCCGACCTCGCCCATGCCGCCGGAGCCAAGGTGGTGGTGGACAATGTCTTCGCCACGCCGATGCTGCAGAGCCCGCTGAAGCTGGGCGCCGACATCGTGGTCTATTCCGCCACCAAGCATATCGACGGCCAGGGCCGCTGCCTGGGGGGAGCGGTGCTGTCCGATCAGGCCTTCTGCCAGGACGTGCTGGGGCCTTACCTGCGCAATACCGGACCGACGCTCTCGCCCTTCAATGCCTGGGTCCTGCTGAAGGGGTTGGAAACCCTGGACCTGCGGGTCGAGCGCCATTGCGCCAATGCCCTGAAGATCGCCCGTTTCCTGGAAAGCCGCCCCGAGGTGGCCCGGGTGCTGTATCCCGGCCTGGAAAGCCATCCCCAGCACGCGCTGGCGGCGCGGCAGATGACCGGCTGGGGCTCGATCCTGGCCCTGGAGCTGAAGGGCGGCAAGCCGGCGGCCTATACCTTGCTCGACCGCCTGGGGCTGATCGACATCTCCAACAATCTGGGCGACGCCAAAAGTCTGATCACCCACCCCTGGACCACCACCCACCAGCGCCTCGCCGCCGAGGACAAGCTGGCCATGGGCATTTCCGAAGGCATGCTGCGGCTTTCGGTGGGCCTGGAAGACGGTGACGATCTGGTGGAGGACCTGGCCCAGGCCCTGGATGGCCTGGGATGACCTGATCTGGAATCATTTTACTTCGGCCCCGTCCGCCCTAGAATGGACGGAGTCGGAGTTCAGGCGAGGCATTACGGAATGTACAGTCAAACCACCCGCGACATCGTGGTCACGGTGAAGCCGTTCTTCCTGGATGACCAGTCGTCACCCGCCGACAACCATTATGTCTGGGCCTATCGCGTCCGCATCGAGAATCGGGGCTCGCGCACCGTCCAGCTCATCAACCGTCACTGGATCATCACCGATGGCATCGGCCGGGTCCAGGAGGTCAAGGGGCCCGGCGTGGTGGGGGAACAGCCGGTCCTGCGCCCGGGTGATGGCTACGAATACACCAGCGGCACGCCGCTGCCGACGCCGTCGGGCATCATGCACGGCACCTATGAGATGAAGGACGAAGGCGGCGAAAGCTTCGACATCGTCATTCCCGCCTTCTCGCTGGACAGCCCCCATGACCACCCCAGCGTGAACTGAGCCCGGCCGGACGGGGGGTTGCATTTGGTGCGGCACGGAACCAAATGGCGTATGGTCAAGGGATTGTCCGCCAGGAGATAACGCCGTGAATACCAAGGACACCAGCCTCGTCCTGCCCCGGGAACTGCTGCCCCAGGAGCGGTCGCACCCATCGCGTCCCAGCCGGGCCGAGGCGGAAGCGGCGGTGCGCACCTTGCTGCGCTGGGCCGGCGACGACCCCGACCGCGAGGGTCTGGTGGGCACGCCGGATCGGGTGGTCCGCGCCTATGAGGAATTCTTCCAGGGCTACGACCAGGACCCCACCGAAATCCTGCACCGCACCTTCGAGGAAACCGACGGCTACGACGAGATGGTGCTGCTGCGCGACATCCGCCTGGAATCCCATTGCGAGCACCATGTGGTCCCCATCATCGGCAAGGCCCATGTGGCCTATCTGCCCAATCGCCGGGTGGTCGGCATTTCCAAACTGGCCCGGGTGGTGGAAATCTATTCCCGCCGCCTGCAGATCCAGGAAAAGCTCACTGCCCAGATCGCCAACACCATCAACGACGTGTTGCAGCCCAAGGGCGTGGCGGTGGTGATCGAAGCGGCGCATCAATGCATGACCACCCGGGGCATCCACAAGCCCGGCGTCACCATGGTCACCAGCCGCATGCTGGGCGAGTTCCGCGACAATCCGGCGACCCGGCGCGAATTCATGGCGCTGATCCACAATCAGCACGGCGGCGGCCTGTCCAACGTCTGACGGAGGTTATGGCTTTCCGGGCGCCCGGAACGGCGTGGTGACGTCCTCGTGCTCGAAAAAGTCCAATTGGGTCGGGCACATGCCGCAAATGGGCTCGGGGCCGAAATTCGCCTTCATGAAGGCGGCGTATTCGGGCATGGAGGCATGAACATCGAGGCCGCGATAGGCCAGATAGGGCGCCCAGGCCTCATGCCCCTCCAACCCGAATTTGCGCAGCACCATCTCCAGGAAGGCGATGGGCGGGCATTTCCATAACCGTCCCTGATACAGGCTCATGCAATAGCGGTTGGCGCAGACGGTCCAGGACTGGCCGGGGTTGCCCTCGGCGAAGGGGCGCATGCCTGGCCCCTCGCCCTGATAGGTCCGGTAGAAGGCGTAATAGCCCTCGCGCCGGATCAGATTGACGCCATGGCGTTTGGCCATTTCCTCCGCCTTGACCATGGCGGGCTCGAACTTGTCGAGATAGGGCTGGTCCGAGCGGGAATGGCGGCTGATGGCGAGGATGGTGCCGGTTTCAGCCAGGGTGCTCCACAGATCGGGATGGCGGTCCAGCATCAGCCCATTGGTGACGACACCACGCTCGATGTCCGGCCACAGCTCGGCGACCAGCCAGATATAGTCGCACAGATCGGGATTCAGGGTGGGCTCGCCCCCCAGGATGTAGAAGCTGTTGGGGATCACCTTGCGGTGCAGGGCGTCCAGCCAGGGCGCGGCCGTGGCCAGCGGCACCACCCCTTTCAGGGTATAGTTGGAATAATGGCTGCAGAAACGGCAATGCAGATTGCAGACATGGGCGATGTCCATCTCGACGCCGTGGGGCAGCGATATTCTTTGGCTGTCGGCGCTATCCATGCTCGGCCCTTGCTCCGGGAAGGCGTGCCCAACCTACCCTAGGGTGCGTTGGGCGCCAACGCAATCTTAACACCCTTGACCCCACCATGGGGATGGCACCGGGCACGAGGCACCATGAACGGCGACAACGAATTTCCCAGGCGATGGATCGGGCCGGATTTCTCCGGCTGGAGGCGTCCATGACCGGACTGCCCAGCCCGGACGAGGTCGAAGGCTGGCTGCGGCGGCTGTGGCCGATCATGCGCAGCATCACCGGCGCCGGTCAGCGCCTGACCCACGACATGCTGGCCGAACTGGTGCCCTTCGACCACTGGGACATTCCGTCGGGAACCCGGATTCTCGACTGGGAGGTGCCCCGGGAATGGGTGTTCCGCCGGGCCACTCTGGAGGACCCCGCCGGACGGCGCATCCTGGACGCCGCCGAGCATACCCTGCATCTGGTCAACTACTCCCAGCCCTTCCAGGGCAGCCTCGATCTGGCGGAGTTGCAGCCCCATCTCCACTCGCTGCCCGACCGGCCCTGGGCCATTCCCTATGTGACCAGCTACTACGCCCCCCATTGGGGTTTCTGCCTGTCCGACGAGATGCGCGCCGGGCTGGCCGAGGGACGCTATGGCGTGACCATCGATACCGAGATGATCGACGGCGTGATGCGAGTGTCCGACTGCGTCCTGCCCCCCAGCCCGGGAGAGGAGGATGGCGGCGAGGTGCTGTTCTCGTCCTATAGCTGCCATCCCTCCATGGCCAATAACGAGTTGTCGGGACCGCTGGTGCTGGCCTTCCTCTACCGTGCCCTGGCGGCGCTGCCCCGGCGGCGGATGACCTACCGCTTCGTGCTGGGGCCGGAGAATGTCGGCTCCATCGCCTATCTGTCGCGCCATGGCGAGCATCTGCGGCAGCGGCTGCGGGCGGGCTATGTCCTGACCAATATCGGCGATCGCCAGCCGCTCAGCCTGAAGAAATCACAGCGCGGCGACACCCTGGCCGAGCGGGCGGCGATCCAGGCCTTCACCGACCGGGACATCCCCCACCGGCTGCTGGACTTCGACCCGCGCGGCGCCGACGAGCGCAATTACTGCTCGCCCGGCTACAACTTCCCGGTCTGTGCCCTGATGCGCAGCTATTTCCAGCAAAATCCCGCCTATCACACCTCCGACGACAATCTGGATTTCGTGACCGCCGAATCCATCATCGCGGCGGTGGAGGCCTGTGTGGACATCTGCCGGGTGATCGAGGCCAACCGGATCTGGCGCAACACCGCCCCCTTCGGCGAGCCGTTCTTCTCGCGCCACGACCTGGCGCCGACCCTGTCGACTCCGGGGGTCTCCGCCGATCGCCAGTTGCTGGCGCGCCGCTGGCTGCTGAACCAGTGCGATGGCAGCCGCGACATCCTCGCCATCGCCCAACGCTGCCACATGCCCGTGGCCCTGCTGGCGGAACAGGCCGCCATCCTGGCCCAGGCTGGGCTCCTTGCTCCCGGATCGGACCATGCCGTTTCCCACCACCTCCGCGGCTGAGCTGCGCCACCATCTCGACCGCCTGGGCATCGAACCCGGCGACCGGCTGGCGGTGCACAGCCGCCTGCTGTCGTTCGGCCGGGTGGAAGGCGGCCCCGCCCTGGTCTGCCAGGTGCTGCGCGAGCGCATCGGCGAATCCGGAACCCTGATCGTGCCGGCCTATACCTTCGATCCCGTGCCGCCCTTCGACCCCGCCCACCGGCCGGGCGAGGGGGTGGGGGCGCTGTCCGACCATGTGCGCCTGCTGCCCGGCGCCATCCGCAGCCTGTGCCCCATCCACAGCCATGCCGGAATCGGCCCCGAGGCGGTGCTGCTGCGCCAGTCCGACCCGGAATGCTCGCTGGGGCCCGGATCGGATTTCGACCTGATGCGGCGCCACGGCTTCAAGGTGCTGCTGCTGGGCTGCGGCTTCAGCGAGGGCTGCGCCTATATCCATCATGTGGAGGCGGTGGCCGGGGTGCCCTATCGCCACTGGCTGACCCTGGCGCGGCAGCGGGTCGAGCCCGATGGCGGTCTGCGGCCGGTGATCTGTCGCTATTACGCCCGTTCGCGCACCGACCTCACCCCGGATTTCGAGCCGGTGCGACGGCGGCTGGATGCGGCGGGGCTGGTGGCCTCGGCGCCCTGCCCCCTGGGGGAGAGCCATGCCTGCCGGATCGAGGACCTCCATGCCGTCACCCTCGCCCTGCTGCGCGACGACCCCATGGCCCTGATGGGCGGAGGCTGAGATGGGCGGCGATGTGATCGAGCGCATCCTGGCCTGGGCCGCCACCGATCCCACCCTTCCCGCCGTGGTCGAGGGCGGCGTCGCCGTCTCCTATGGCGAGCTGGTGGCGCGCGCCTGGGGGCTGGCCGGGGAACTGGCCCGCTTCGGGGCCCATCCCAAGGTGGCGGTGCTGCTGCCCCAGGGCGCCGATGCCTATGCCGCCATGATCGCCAGCCTGCTGGCGGGCGGCACCTACCTGCCGTGCAATACCGCCTCGGTGGCGGCCAAGATCGAGGCGGTGATCGGGCGCTTTGGCCCCGACGTGCTGGTGGCCGGGCCGGAGCAGACCGCCGGTCTGGCGCTGCCCCCCGGCCTGCCGGTGCTGCACAAGGTCCCGCCCCGGGATGGAATGCCCCAGATACGCGCGCCCCACCGGCTGGCCTATGTGATCTTCACCTCGGGCTCCACCGGCATGCCCAAGGGGGTGATGATCCCCCGCGCCGCGCTGAACCATTACGTCGACTGGGCCCTGGCGGCCATGCGCCCCGGCCCTGGCGACCGCTGGTCGCAGCACCCCAATATCAGTTTCGATCTCAGCGTCCTCGACATCTTCGGCGCCCTGTGTTCGGGGGCGGCCCTCTATCCGTTGCGCAGCGAGAGCGAGCGCATGCTGCCCGCCCGCTTCATCGCCGCCCACCGCCTGACCATCTGGAACTCGGTTCCCAGCGTCGTCGACATGATGTCCAAGGCCCGCGAGCTGACGCCCGAGCGGCTGGCCTCGCTGCGGCTGCTTACCTTTTGCGGCGAAGCCCTGCACACCGCCCAGGTCGAGGCCCTGTTCCAGGCGGCGCCGCAAGCGGTGATCCACAACACCTACGGCCCCACCGAATGCACCGTGTCCTGCACCGAGCTGCGCCTGACCGCCGAGCGCTTCCGCCATGCCTGCGACGACACCGTCGCCCTGGGCACGGCCATCGACGGCATGCGGCTGCATCTTCTCGACGGCGAGCAGGGGACCGAACTGGCCATCAGCGGGCCGCAACTGGCCGATGGCTATTGGGAGGACGAGGCCCGCACCCGCGACGCTTTCATCACCCTGGAGGAAGAAGGCGAGGCGATTCGCGCCTATCGCACCGGCGACATGGTGCGAATGCGCGATGGACAGTTGTTCTTTGCCCGCCGCAAGGACACCCAGGTCAAGATTCGCGGCTATCGCCTGGAACTGGACGAGGTCAATTCCGCCCTGCGCGGCCTGGGCTTCGCCGAGGCGGCAACGGTGCTGGTGGAGGGCCGGCTGCACGCCTTCGTCGGCGCCCCTCCCCCCCTGGACGAGAGCAAGCTGCGCCATGAGTTGGGGCGCAGGCTCGACCCCCACGCGGTTCCCGAGCGGATTCACCGCCTCGACCAGTTGCCGCGCAACGCCAATGACAAGATCGACCTGGGCGCCTTGGCCGGTCTGGTGACTTTAGCCGAAGGTGGCGTCGATCACCGGTCCTAGCCGGGCAAGCCCCTCGTCCAGCACCGCGATCAGGGCGGCCAGCCCGCCGCCGTCATCGGCCTGATCCAGGGTCGAGGCATAATGGAAGGCACCCGAGGTCAAGGCCCGGGAATGGCCGATGATGATGCCATAGGCGGCGCCGCCATCTTCCTTCAGCGCGCCCAGGCGCCGGTTGACCTGATCGCAGAAGGCGACGATCACCCCCTGGGGAGCGCCATGGGGATCGAGCCGGTGCAGGATGTCGCGGCAGTCGGCGGCAAAGCCGCGCAGGCTGGCCCCCAGCCGGGCGAAATCATCGGGCCGGGTCAAGGGCTCGCCCACCCGGGCCAGCTCGGCCAGGGCGGCTTCCAGGTCCACCGCCACGGAACAGGGCGGATCGGCCAGGGCGATGGCTTCCGCCGCCAGCGGCGCCGCGCCGGGAATGCGGCAGCCATCGCTGCAATTCATGACGCGGGCATCACCGATCTGGGCGATGGCCTGCCCGACCACGGTCTGGCCCAGATTGAGCAGCCAGCCGGTATTGACCGCACCGCCGAAATTGCCCGGCAGAGTGTAGTCGAACTGATAGGGGGTATAGGTCGCCAGTTCGGCCTCGTCCTCATAGGTGAAATAGACCGAGTGGCGGGAATGATGGTGATTGGGGTCCCGGGCACCGAAATCGAGGCCGAACAGATAGATTTCCTTGAAGCCCAGCGACAGGGCGCAATACACCGCCGTATTGCCCGATGTGGGCTCGGCCAGGGGGGTATGGTCGGCGCCCTGGCCATAGAAGACGGTGGAACTGAGGCCGCTGCGGAAGAAATAGACCGTCTTGTCGAAGCAGGGCGAGATGCGCGGATCGACCGATGGCGTGGCGTAGAGGGTGATGCCGGACAGGTCGTATTTGGCGGCCAGGCTTTCGGCGACGTCGCCCAGGCCGGGGGAGTTCTCCAACTCGCAGTGGATATCCGGGCGGATGCCGTTTTCCAGGCAGGGCTTCAGCCCGCTGCTGGCGGTGATCACCACCACCTGGTCGCGACAGCGCTTGATGTCGTCCAGATCCTTGTCCAGCGAGGGGCCGGCGCCGATCACGAAGGCCGGTCGCCGCCGCCTTGACGGCACCCTGGCCCGCTGCAGCCAATAGCCGCTGCGGGCGAAATTGGCGGTGGCGTTGCGGAACACCAGCAGCTGATCCTCGACCCATCCCGGCAGCATGGTGAGATCCTTGGCCTTGAAGAACAGCTTCTGGATCAGGTCGGTGTATTCCGGGGTCTGGTAGTGGGCATACAGATAGGAGCCGTCCAGCAGAGCGTAGTCGTCGCTGTTGATGATGGAAACGATCTGGCCGTAAAGATTCGGCCCGCGCACGAAATGCAGGCTGCGGTCGCTGCGGGCCAGCGACTGGGCCAGTCCGGCCCAATCCACCACATGGAGGCTGTGATTGATGAAATCGTCATGGGTCTCGATCACGATCAGCGCCTTGAAGCGCAATCGCTCGGCCAGCATCCTGACGTGATGGCCCAGCCCCAGGCCGAACACCACCAGGAAACCCGCGAAGGGGGCCTGGGTCTCGGCCTTGGGGAAGGACGCCAGTCGGTCGCGCAGACTGCGATACAGCCAGTTGACCTCGGCCCCGTCCTCGAAGACCTCCTCGGGCTTGCAAAAGCAGCGTGACGGGGTTTCGAGGAAACTGGCGACCTGCCGTTCCACCGCCGCCTGGGCATCGCCGGGATAAAGCAGATTGCCGCCACCGATATCGACATTCAGATTGCCCGCCCCGTCGATCACCAGCCGGGTCGCGGCCGATGACAGCGGCGGCAGCCCGCTCAGATGGCCATGGCGCGACAATTGCCGCAGATTGCTCTTGTACCGATCGGCATTCTGATAGGGTCTCATGGGCTCGGCTTGGCTCGGCTGGGTCATGGGGTGTCCGGCGCCCGCGCCCGCGTTCGCCCGGCCGCGATGGTAGGGGCCAACCCGTTAACGCCCCGTTTCCATCACCAGCGAGGTCATATGCCCGCGATGACGTCCTCTGCAAAGGGACACCTGGGGCCAACCCCTTGCAACCTCACTCCCACTCGATGGTGCCCGGCGGCTTGCTGGTCACGTCATAGGTCACCCGGTTGATGCCCTTGACCTCATTGATGATGCGATTGGCCACCCGGCCGATGAAGGCCATGTCGAAGGGGTAGAAATCGGCGGTCATGCCATCGGTGGAGGTGACGGCGCGGAGCGCGCAGGCATAGTCGTAGGAGCGCGAATCACCCATGACGCCGACGGTGCGCACCGGCAGCAGCACGGCGAAAGCCTGCCAGATCTGGTCGTAGAGCCCGGCCTTGCGAATTTCGTCGAGATAGACGGCATCGGCCTTCCTGAGGATGTCCAGATTCTCGCGGGTCAGGGGCTGGCCGGGAATGCGGATGGCGAGGCCGGGGCCGGGGAAGGGATGGCGGCCGACCATGTCGTCGGGCAGGCCGAGCTCGCGGCCCAGTTCGCGGACCTCGTCCTTGAACAACTCGCGCAGCGGCTCCACCAGCTTCATGTTCATGCGTTCGGGCAGGCCACCCACATTGTGATGGCTCTTGATGGTGACGCTTGGCCCGCCGGTGAAGCTGACCGATTCGATCACGTCGGGATAGAGCGTGCCCTGGGCCAGGAAGTCGGCGCCACCCACCGCCTTGGCCTCTTCCTCGAACACGTCGATGAATGTGGCGCCGATGATCTTGCGCTTCTTCTCGGGGTCGGTCAGGCCCGCCAGCTTGTCCAGGAACAGGTCCGAGGCGTCCTTGTGCACCAGCTTGATGTTGAAGCGGTCGCGGAACAGGCTGACCACCTGGTCGGCCTCGCCCGAGCGCATGAAGCCGGTATCGACGAAGACGCAGGTGAGCTGGTCGCCGATGGCTTCATGCAGCAGCGCCGCCACCACCGAGGAATCGACGCCGCCCGACAGGCCGCAGATCACCCGGCCGCTTCCCACCTGGGCCCGCACCTTGGCGATTTCCTGGGCCTTGAAGGCCTTCATGGTCCAATCCCCGGCGCAACCGGCGATCTTGTGGACGAAGTTGGACAGCAATTGCTTGCCGATGGGGGTGTGGACCACCTCGGGATGGAACTGGACGCCATAGATGCGTTTCTCGGCATTGGCGATGGCGGCGAAGGGCGCACCCTCCGAGGTCGCCACCACCTTGAAGCCCGCGGGGATGGCGGTGACACGGTCGCCATGGCTCATCCACACCTGGACCTCGTCGCCCTTGGCGGCGACGCCATCGAACAGGGCGCAGGGCTCGGCCAGCTTCAGCATGGCGCGGCCGAATTCCCGGTGATGGCCGGGTTCCACCTTGCCGCCCAACTGCTCGCACAGGGTCTGCTGGCCGTAGCAGATGCCTAAGATGGGCAGGCCCATCTCGAACAGGCCCTGGGGCGCCCGGGGCGAGCCGGCTTCCGTCACCGAGGCCGGACCGCCCGACAGGATCACCGCCTTGGCGCCGAAATCGCGGATGCTGTCCACCGTGACCCGGTTGAAGGGGTGGATTTCGCAATAGACCCCGGCCTCGCGGACACGCCGCGCGATCAGCTGGGTCACCTGGGAGCCGAAATCGACGATCAGCACACGCTCGGACATGATTCCTCCGGGGGATAAGGCAGCGGGACTTTAGCGATTCGCCCCGGCCGGAACAAGCACTTGGCCGGGGCGGTTTTCACCATGGGCCTCAGGCGTCGGCGGGCGCTTGCGCGCCCTTGGCTTCCGCGCCATGGGGCGCGCGCCCTCAATGGGCTAGTCGCTCCGCTCCGCCTCGGCCGGAACAAGCACTTGGCCGGGGTCAATTCCGCTTCGGCGGGGGGATGCTAGGCTCGGGCATCGCTTTCCACCGATCCGGAACCGTGCCATGCGCCGTCTTCTCGCCCTTGCCTTGCTGCTGCTGGTCTCCGCCTGTTATCAGGTGGACGGCGATGTCGTGCCGCTATCCTCGTCGGTGCGGGTCGAGGGGGTCAGGGATGGGCTGTATCGCCGACCCGATGGGGTCGAGGTGCGGGTGCACTGGAACGAGGCCGACAAGGTCTATGACGTGGTGGCCCCCGGATCTGAACAGGGTCGCGGCGGCACCGCCCGGGCCCAGCGCGTCGCCTCGGGGCTGTATCTGGTGCAGTATATGGACGTCACCCGGCTGGCGCTGCTGGCCAGGATGGACGGGTCCGACATGGTGCTGATGGCGCCCAACAAGGATGCCGAGCCGCGCCTGCTCAAGGCCCACGGCCTGGGCCTGAAGCCCGGCCCCATCAACGGCCTGCTGGGGTCCGGGGGCATGGCGCGCAACTTCTTCAAGGATCTGGCGGCCTCGGGCGATTTCGCCGAGGGCGGCCGCATGACCTTTGTGAAATAACTCAGCGCGCCGCGTTGACCTGATCGTTCTCGGCGATCTTGCGGGCCAGGGCATCCAGCAGCGGCGCGACCTTGCCGCCAGAGCTGCGCAGCACCGAGGCGAAATCGTCCTTCATGGCGCGGATGATGCTGATGCCATCGGCGGTGACGTCCACCACCACCAGTCGGCCATCGGGTTTGGTCACCAGATCCCAGTCCACCGGCAGCGGCACGCCCGGCTGGGACGGCAGGGTTACCGTCGACGACACCCGGACCTTGCCGCCGGGGGCTTCCGTCGCCTCGCCGATCTTGACCACGGTTCCGCCCTGCAGATTCTTCAGAAGCCCCACATAGCTGGAGACCACATAGCGCATGAAGGTGGTGGTGAACTCGGCCTGCTCGGCCGGGGTCAGCTTGGGCCAGTGGCGGCCCAGGGAGCCCGAGGCCAGCAGCTCGGCGTCGCTGTAGCGACGCAGCAGGCTGTCGAGCAGCCGGGCGCGCTCATCCAGGGGATAGGTCTTGCTGGTGAAGGTCCCCAGGCCCTCGTCAACGGCGGCCTGGACCAGGGCACGCCCCTTGTCGGCCTCGCCGGCATGGGACGGACCCGCCGCCACCAGGAAAAACACCCCCAACAGGGAGAAGAACGCGCGCATGACCGACATCACCATTCCCGACTCCAGCCCGACCCTGGCCAACTTTAGGTCCTGGCCGAACGAGATACCGTAATTGCCGGTTTATCGGCAAGAGGCTACAGCGATACCACTTCAGGAAGATGGCCGGTGTGTCCGAGGAAGCGCAGCAACCCCTCGGACGGGATGGTGGTGGTCATGTCGTTGCGCAGGGGATGGTAGTTGACCAGCGGCTGTTCCATCATCCAGCGGTCCAGCACCGGGGTGACCTTGCGCTCGTGGTCATTGATCAGGGCGAAGGGTGTCACCGATCCCGGCTCGATGCCCAGGGTCCGGCCCAGCAGCTCGGCCGAGCCGAAGCTGAGGCGGGCGGAGCCGATGGCCTCGGGCAGGCGTTTCAGGTCGATGCGGCGCTCGGCCGGGGCCACCACCAGCCACAACCGCCCCTTGCCGTCCTTGAGAAACAGGTTCTTGCAATGCACGCCGGGAATGGCGCCCCACACCGCGTTGCCCTGCTCCACCGTGAAGGCGGGGTCATGCCGGTGGGTGGTGGCGGGTATCTCCAGGCGCCGCAGCAGGGACAGCAGGTCGTCCGGGGTGGCTTGGGTCGGCGGCATGGGTCAGACTCTCCCTCGCATCAGCAGCTTGCGCAATTCCTCGGCCACCAGCACCAAGGAGGCCAATCCGGCGGCCAGCAGCCACTGGTCCAGCGACAGGTCGCGGGTGTGGAACAGGGCCTGGGCCACCGACCAATGCACCACCACGGCCTGAAGGGCAAGCACCGCCGCCAGGGTCAGCCACAGCTTGCCATTGGCCAGCGCCATCCGGCCCAGCGCGCTTTCGCGTCCGACCCGGGCGTTGAACACATTGACCACCTGGAACAGCACGAAAGTGGTGAAGGCCAGGCTGCGGGCGGTTGCCGTGTCCTGGCCCGCCGCCAGGGCCAGATGCAGCGCCGCCAGGGTGCCCGCCGCCATCAGCCCGCCCAGCCAGGCCAGCCGCGCCAGGCGTCGCGCTCCAAGAATCGGCTGGTCCTGGTCGCGCGGCGGCTCGCGCATGGCGCCCCGGCGCGGTGGATCGAAAGCCAGCGCCATGGCGGGCGGCCCGTCCATGATGATGTTGACCCACAGGATCTGGATGGCGCCGAAAGGCAGCGGCAGGCCGAACAGCGGCGCCGCCAGCACCGCCAGCAGGGCGCCCATATTGGTGGATAGCTGGAAGCGCAGGAATTTGACGATGTTGTCGGCGATGGTGCGGCCTTCCCGCACCGCCCGGACCACGGTGGAAAAGTCGTCGTCGGTCAGCACCATGGCGGCGGCCTCGCGGGTGACGTCCGAGCCGGAACGGCCCATGGCGACGCCGAGATGGGCGCTTTTCAGCGCCGCGGCGTCATTGACGCCATCGCCGGTCATGGCGATGACCTGACCATCGGCCTTCAGCGCCTCGACGATGCGGACCTTGTGCTCCGGCGCCACCCGGGCGAAGACGGCGATGGCGCCGACGCGGCGCGCCAACTCCTCGGGCGCCATGCGGTCCAGATCCGCCCCGGTGACCACCTCTCCCCCGTTTGCCCCTTTGCCCATGATGCCCAACTGGGTGGCGATGGCGGCGGCGGTGACGGCATGGTCGCCGGTGATCATCTTGACCGCGATACCCGCTTGATGGCAGGCCGCCACCGACTCCTTCACCCCCGGCCGGGGAGGATCGGCCAGCCCCACCAGGGCCTGCAGGCACAGACCGTCCAGGGAGGCGGCCGGGTCGGCGCCCGACGCCACCGGGCGCGAGGCCAGGGCCATGACCCGCAGCGCCTGACCGGCCATATGGGCGATTTCGTCGTCCAGGACCCGGCGGGACTCGGCATCCAGCGGAATTTCACCCTCCGGCCCCATGGCCGAGACGCAGAGCGCAGCCACCACGTCGGGAGCGCCCTTGACGCTGAGCAGCGGGCCTTCGGGGCCGTCATGGATGGTCGCCATCAGCTTGCGCGCCGAATCGAAGGGCAGTTCCGCCCGCCGCTGCCATTCTCCCGGCGGAGGTACCGCGTCGGCTCGCGCCGCCAGCACCAGCAGCGCCGCCTCGGTGGGATCGCCCGAAGCGACGCCATCGGCGCCCAACCGGGCATCGTTGCACAGGGCGGCGACCAGCAGCGACCGGCTCATTTCCGCCATATCGGCCTCGCCGAAACGGCGGCCGCGCGCCCAGCCCGCCAGGGCGGTCATGCGGTTCATGGTCAGGGTGCCGGTCTTGTCCGAGCAGATCACCGTGGTGGAGCCCAGGGTCTCCACCGCCGACAGGCGGCGCACGATGGCGCCGCGCCGGGCCATGCGGAACATGCCGATGGCCAGGGTCACGGTGACCACGGCGGGCAGGCCTTCGGGGATGGCCGCCACCGCCAGGGCCACGGCGGTCAGCAGGATGTCCACCGCCGTCTCGCCCCGCAGCCAGCCTTGCAGCGCCACCACCGCCACCACGACCGCCGCCACCAGGGCGAGACGGCGGCCCAGGGCGTCGAGGCGTTGCTGCAACGGCGTCGCCGGAGCCTCCACCGTCGCCAGCAAATGGGCGATGCGTCCCATCTCGGTGGCGCCACCGGTTTCGGTGACCACCATTTCGGCGCGACCGGCGGTCATCACCGTGTTCATGAACGCCATGCCCAGGCGGTCGCCCAGGGGGGCGGCGGCGGCGGAGATGGTCTCGGCCTGCTTGTCCACCGGCAGGGACTCGCCGGTCAGCGCCGATTCGTCCACCATGGCGGCGCGGGTCAGGATCAGGCGGCCATCGGCGGGAATGCGGTCCCCGGCCTCCAGCAGGACAAGGTCGCCCGGCACCAGGGCCTCGGCGGGGATGTCGCGCACCTGGCCGCCGCGGCGTATCCGCGCCTGTTGCGCCAGCATGGATTTGAGCGTCGCCAGGATGCGTTCGGCCCGGCGTTCCTGGACGAAGCCGAGCACCGCGTTGAAGGCGGTGACGGCGAGGACCGCCACCATATCGGTAACGTCGCCGATCAGACCGGCCAACAGACCGGCGCCCAGCAGCATCAGGGTCAGCAGATTGCGGAACTGGTCCAGGAACACCGCCCAGGCGGGGCGGGGCGGATGTTCGGGCAGGCGGTTGGGGCCATGGCTGGCCAGCCGCCGGGCGGCTTCTTCCTCGCCCAGTCCATGGCCATCGCTCCCCAGGGCCGCCAAGACCTCGGCGGCGGCCTGGGAATGCCACGGCTTAACCTCAGTGGCGTGGTTCAGGAGCGCTGAGTCCCAAATGGGAGGCGGCCACCACCGCACGGGTGCGGTTGTTGACGTTGAGCGCCTTCAAGATGGCGGTGACGTGCAGCTTGACGGTTCCCTCGGCCAGTTCCAGTACCCGGGCGATCTCCTTGTTGGACTTGCCCTGGCCCAGCAGCGCCAGCACCTCGCGCTGACGCGGTGTCAGCGAGGCCACGGCGGCGTCGCCCGCCACCGGCATGCCATCGGAATCGGCGTTGTCCGGCTCCAGCAGGGCGGGCGGCAGATAGACACCCCCCGACATCACCAGCTTCAGGGCCGACAGCATCACCCGCGACGAGGAGGTCTTGGGGATGAATCCCGACGCCCCCATATTGACCGCCTGCAGCACATGCCGACGGTCGTCGGTGGCCGACAGCACGATCACCGGCACGGTGTCGGGCAAGGTTTCCTTCAGCCGGGTCAGGCCCTCGGTCCAGGGCATGCCGGGCATGGACAGGTCCATCAGCACGATGCCGATGTCCTTGTCTTTCTGAACCAGCGCGATGGCTTCCGGAAAGTCACCCGCTTCCACGATGGTCGGCGGCCCCTCGAACTGGTCGAGAACATGCCGGAGCCCGTCCCGGAACAACTCATGGTCATCGGCGATCAGGATTTTCATATCTCCCCCACCGGGCAGTTGCCGGTCGTAATAATACGTACAGGCTTGACCTCATTGTCGCAAACAAAGAATGGCTTTGACAGGGAAAAGCAGCGCATTTTCACGCATAAACCCCATGCGTGCGAGTTTATATCATTCTCAATTAAACCCGCAATCCAAAAGGCGGCGACTCGCCTTTGGCTTCGTCATCTAGTATGGTCCCGCCCGCCATGACCGAAATCACCACCATCTACCATGTCTGCCGCCACGCCGAATGGCAGGCGGCCCAGGCTTCCGGCAGCTATCCCGGCTCGACCCAGGACGCAGCGGACGGCTTCATCCATTTTTCCGGCCCTGCCCAGGTGGTGGAAAGCGTCGCCAGGCACCGGGCCGGACAGGATGGGCTGGTGATGCTGGCGGTGGACCCTGCCCGGCTTGGCACAGCGCTGCGGTGGGAGGCATCGCGCGGTGGCGCCTTGTTCCCCCATCTTTACGGCGCGCTTCCCCTGGCGGCGGTGAAATGGGTCGCCGAGCTTCCCCTTGACCCCGCCAGCGGGCGGCACGTGTTCCCCCAGATCGAGGCCTGAATCGTGGATTACTATCGTCTGGTCGGGCCGCTGGTCCGCATGCTCGACGCCGAGACCGCCCACGGGCTGACCGTCCGGCTGCTGGAAGCCGGGGTGGTACCCAGCCAGCCCCGCTTCAATCCTCCGGCGCTGCGAGTCCGGCTGTGGGGACGCGACTTCGCCAATCCCATCGGCCTGGCCGCCGGGTTCGACAAGAACGCCCAGGTGCCCGATGCCATGCTGGCCCAGGGCTTCGGCTTCGTGGAAATCGGCTCGGTGACGCCCCGGCCGCAGCCGGGCAATCCCAAGCCGCGCATGTTCCGCCTGCCCGAGGACGAGGCGGTGATCAACCGCATGGGCTTCAACAATGAAGGTGTCGAGGCGGTCCGTGCCCGGCTGAGCGCCCGCCGACGGGTCGGCGTGGTCGGCGCCAATCTGGGCAAGAACAAGGACACCGAGGACGCCGCCGCCGATTACGAGATCGGCGCCGCCCGGCTGGCGTCGGTCTCCGACTATCTGGTCATCAATGTCTCGTCTCCCAATACGCCCGGCCTGCGCGCCCTGCAGGGGCGTGATCAGTTGGAGTCCCTGGTAGGCCGCACCCGCGCCGCCTTGCTCAAGGCCATGCCCAGCGGCGCGCCGCCGCTGCTGCTGAAGATCGCCCCTGATCTGGCCTGGGAGGATCTGGCCGATATCGCGGCGGTGGCGCTGAGCGGCAGCCTGGACGGGTTGATCGTCTCCAACACCACGGTGGCACGACCCGAGACCCTGCGCTCGGCCAATGCCAAGGAGACCGGAGGTCTGTCAGGCGCGCCGCTGTTCGAGGCTTCCACCGCCGTGCTGCGGCGCATGTACGAACTGACCCAGGGCAAGCTGCCCATCATCGGTGTCGGCGGCATCGCCTCGGGCTCCGAGGCCTATGCCAAGATCCGGGCGGGCGCCTCGCTGGTGCAACTGTATTCCGCCATGGTCTATCACGGCCCCGGCCTGGTCACCCGCATCAAGCATGACCTGCTGGACCTGTTGAGCCGGGACGGATTTTCCACCATCGCCGAGGCGGTGGGCGTCGACCACCGGGAGACCAAGCCGTGATCCCGCTGATCTCGGGCCTGTCGCGCCTGGAAGAGGCCTATGACGGTTTCATCCTCGACCTGTGGGGGGTGATCCATGACGGGGTCGAGGCCTATCCCGGCGTGGCCGAGGCCCTGGCCGGGCTGAAGCGGGCGGGCAAGCGCACCATCATGCTGTCCAACGCACCGCGCCGCGCCGGGGCGCTGGTGGAGCAACTGACCCGCCTCGGCATCGATCGCGCCCTGTATGACCAGGTGCTGTCCTCGGGCGAAGCCGTCCACCTGGAATTGCAGCGGCGAAGCGATCCGGTTTTCGCCGGTCTTGGCAATCGCCTGTATCACCTGGGCCCCGAGCGTGACCGCAATGTCTTCGAGGGGCTGGACTACCAGGAAACCACCCTGGATCAGGCCGATTTCGTCCTCAATACCGGGCCGGTGGAACTGGACGAGACCGTGGCAGATTACCAGGAGCTTCTGTCCAGCGCCCTGGCGCGGCGGCTGCCCATGGTCTCGGCCAATCCCGACCATGTGGTGATCCGCCAGGGCCGCCGCATCACCTGCGCCGGGGCCATCGCCGCCTGCTATTCCGACATGGGCGGGCTGGTGGTGGAGCGGGGCAAGCCCGATCCCGCCATTTACGACATGGCGCTGGCCCTGCTGGGGATCGTGGACCGCCGCCGGGTCTGCGCCGTGGGCGACGCGCTGCATACCGATATCCGGGGCGGACGCATGGCCGGGGTCGACGCGGTGCTGGTCACCGGCGGCATCCATGCCGATGAGCTGGGCATCAAATGGGGCGAGGCCCCCGATCCCGACCGGCTGTCCGAGGTGATCCGCCATCACGGCGAGCGCCCGGTGGCCGCCATGGTCAAGTTCGAGTGGTAGGGGACAAGCGATGACGATCCATCAAACCGATGCCGTGGTGATCGGCGCGGGCCCGGCCGGGCTGTTCAGCGTCTTCCAGTGCGGCATGGTCAAGCTGCGCTGCCATGTGGTGGATGCCCTGGAAGCGGTGGGCGGCCAGTTGTCGGCGCTGTATCCGGAAAAGCCCATCTACGACATTCCCGGTCACCCCAAGGTGTTGGCCGCCGATCTGGTGGATGGTCTGGCCGAGCAGGCGGCGCCCTTCGCGCCGGTCTATCATTTCGGCGTCCAGGTCGACAGCCTGGCGCGCGAGGCGGATGGGCGCTGGCGCTGCGGCCTGTCCAACGGTGAGTCCATCCTGGCTCCGGTGGTGATCATCGCGGCGGGCGGCGGCGCCTTCGGCCCCAACCGGCCGCCGCTGGAGGGGCTGGACCGCTTCGAAGGCAGCTCCGTGTTCTATCTGGTGCGCCGACGCGAGGATTTCCGCGACAAGCGGGTGGTGATCGCGGGCGGCGGCGATTCGGCGGTGGACTGGGCCATTTCGCTGTCCGAAGTGGCGGCCAAGGTCATGGTGGTGCATCGCCGCCCCAAGTTCCGCGCCGCCCCGGAAAGCGAGGCAAGGCTGAAGCAGCTGGCCGAGTCCGGGACCATCGACCTGGTGGTGCCCTATCAACTGCACGGGCTGGAAGGCGAAGGCGCCACCCTGTCGGCGGTGGTGGTGGCCGATCTGGAGGGGGCCACAAAGCGGCTGGAGGCCGATTGCCTGCTGCCGTTCTACGGCCTGTCCACCAATCTCGGCCCCATCGCCGATTGGGGCCTGACCATGGACCGCCATGTCATCGCCGTGGATCCCGCCAGTTGCGCCACCAGCGCGCCGGGGGTCTATGCGGTGGGCGATATCTGCACCTATCCCGGCAAGCTGAAGCTGATCCTGTCGGGCTTCGCCGAGGCGGCCCGCGCCGCCCATTCCGCCCATGGCGTGGTCCATCCCGGCGAGGCGTTGCATTTCGAGCATTCCACCACCTCGGGCGTGCCCGCGAGGGGGTAGGGCGGGCGAGGACGCCCGCGCTCCGGCAACGAAAAAGGCGCCCCGCCGAAGCGGGACGCCTTCTTTCCTTGGATCAGGCCGTCAGGCCGTGATCCTAGTCGCGGTCGCGCTTGCGCTCGGCCTTTTCCGCCTCGATCTGGGCGGAGATGTCCTCGCCGGTGGCCTGATCCACCTGCTTCATGGACAGCTTCACCTTGCCGCGATCGTCGAAGCCCAGCACCTTGACCTTGACCACATCGCCCTGCTTCAGCACGTCGGCCACCTTGGCGACCCGATCGCGCGAAAGCTCGGAGATGTGGACCAAGCCGTCGCGCGATCCCAGGAAGTTCACGAAGGCGCCGAAATCGACCACCTTCACGACCTTGCCGTTGTAGATCACGCCCAGCTCGGGCTCGGCGACGATGCCGCGGATCCAGTCGATGGCGCGCTGGGCGGCATCGGCATCCACCGAGGCCACCTTGATGGTGCCGTCGTCGTCGATATCGATCTTGGCGCCGGTCTGTTCGCAGATTTCGCGGATGACCTTGCCGCCGGTGCCGATGACTTCGCGGATCTTTTCCTTGGGAATGCTCATGGTGGTGATGCGGGGCGCGTTGCCCGACACCGAATCACGGGCATGGTCGAGACCCTTGTTCATCTCGCCCAGGATGTGGATACGGCCGTCCTTGGCCTGGTTCAGGGCGATCTTCATGATCTCCTCGGTGATCGAGGTGATCTTGATGTCCATCTGCAGCGCGGTGACGCCGTCGACGGTGCCCGCCACCTTGAAGTCCATGTCGCCCAGGTGATCCTCGTCACCCAGGATGTCGGACAGCACGGCGAAGTCGTTGCCTTCCTTGATCAGGCCCATGGCGATACCCGCCACCGGCTTGGGCATGGGCACGCCGGAATCCATCAGCGCCAGGGACGAACCGCAGACGGTGGCCATGGAGGAGGAGCCGTTGGACTCGGTGATTTCCGAGACCACGCGCAACGTGTAGGGGAAGGCTTCCTTGGCCGGCAGGCAGGGACGGATGGCGCGCCAGGCCAGCTTGCCGTGACCGATCTCGCGACGGCCGGGCGAACCCATGCGGCCAGCTTCGCCCACCGAGTAGGGAGGGAAGTTGTAGTGCAGCATGAAGTGCTCGCGGTACTCGCCCGCCAGCTGGTCGATGATCTGCTCGTCCTGGCCGGTGCCCAGGGTGGCGACCACCAGGGCCTGGGTCTCGCCACGGGTGAACAGGGCGGAGCCGTGGGCGCGGGGCAGAACCCCCACTTCCACCTCGATGGCGCGCACCGTCTTGGTGTCGCGGCCGTCGATGCGCAGGCCGGTCTTCAGGATGTTGCCGCGCACCACGTCGGATTCCAGGCCCTTGAGGATGCCGGGAGCGACGGCCAGCTCGGCGGCCTCGGTCAGGTCGGCCAGGGCCTTCTTCTTGACCTCGCCGACGGCGGCGTAACGGTCCTGCTTCTTGACGATCTTGTAGGCTTCGGACAGGGCGGCGGGAATGCCGGCCGCTTCGAACTTGGCCTTGACCACCGCCACTTCGGCGGGGGGCTCGGGCAGGTCCCACGGGTCCTTGGCGCAAGCTTCGGCCAGTTCGATGATCGCCTGGATCACCGGCTGGAACGACTTGTGGCCAAAGGTCACCGCGCCCAGCATGACCTCTTCCGACAGCTGCTTGGCTTCGGATTCGACCATCAGCACGCCTTCGACGGTGCCCGCGACCACCAGGTCGAGGGCGCTGTCCTTGATGTCGGCGACCAGCGGGTTCAGCACGTATTCGCCATTGGCATAGCCGACGCGGGCGGCGCCCACCGGGCCCATGAAGGGCAGGCCGGACAGGGTCAGGGCGGCGGAGGTGCCGACCAGGGCGACGATGTCGGGATCGTTTTCCAGATCGTGGCTCAGCACGGTGCAGACCACCTGGACTTCATTGCGGAAGCCATCGGCGAACAGCGGACGGATGGGGCGGTCGATCAGGCGGGAGACCAGGGTCTCCTTCTCGGACGGGCGGCCTTCGCGCTTGAAAAAGCCGCCGGGGATCTTGCCGGCGGCGAAGGCCTTTTCCTGGTAGTTCACGGTGAGCGGGAAGAAATCGATCCCGGGGCGCTGGCTCTTCACACCGACCACGGTGCACAGCACGCTGGTGTCGCCATAGGTGGCCAGCACGGCGCCGTCAGCCTGGCGGGCGATCTTGCCGGTCTCAAGCACCAGCTTGCGGCCGCCCCAGGTGATCTCCTTGCGGTGAACATTGAACATGGACATTACAGTCGCTTCCTTATTGCTTAGAACCGTCGCCGGATTGCGATCGGTCCCGACGTCGAAAATATCAAATGCGGAAACCCGCGTGGAGCCATCCCCACGCGGGCACCGTCCCGGCCGACGTCCGGCCGATTATCAAGTCCCGTTTCCGCTTACTTGCGGAGGCCGAGGCGGGAGATAAGCCCCTCGTAGCGCTTGGCATCCTTGGCCTTCAGATAGTCGAGCATGCGGCGACGCTGGCCGACCATGATCAACAGACCGCGACGGGAATGGAAATCCTTCTTGTGCTCCTTCAGGTGCTCGGTCAGGTTGCGAATGCGCTCCGACAGAATGGCGACCTGGACCTCGGCGGAACCGGTGTCGCCGTCCTTGGTCGCGTATTCCTTCACCAGCTCCTGGGTGCGTTCAGGCGTGATCGACATCGTCAACTCCTTCGTCATGAGTAAGATTCATCACGCGCACCGGACGGATTTCGCCGCCTTCGATACGCGCCACCGCCACCAACCGTCCGGTCAGCATCGCCCGGCACATTGTGCCTTCGGCGAATTTGACCTCGGGTTGCAGGGAAGCCACGCGCATCAGTGACACGGGACAACCGCTCTGGAGGCGGCGGGCCTCGCTTTCTGTCAGGGCCAGGGCCGGGATGTCGTCCAGCGCGGTCTCGACGGGAAGCAGATAGGTCCGAGGGGCGGGACCTTGCCCCAGCTCGGCCAGAGTTTCAAGGGAAATCGCGTTTTCCAGGGTGAAGGGGCCGCAACTGGTGCGGCGCAACACCGTGACATGGCCCACCGTGCCCAGCACCCGGGCGATGTCGCGGGCCAGGGAGCGGACATAGGTGCCCTTGCCGCAGACCACCCGGAAATCGGCGAGGTCGGTGTCGGGCATGGCCAGCAGGGTCAGGGCGTCGATACGGACCCGGCGCGAGGCCAATTCCACCTCTTCCCCGGCCCGCGCCAGGTCATAGGCGCGCTCGCCATCCACCTTGATGGCGGAAAAGGCGGGCGGAATCTGGTCGATCTCGCCGACAAAACCGGCCAGGGCGGCCTCGATGGCGGCGCGGTCGGGACGGATATCCGAGATGGCGGTGATCTCGCCCTCGCGGTCCAGGGTGGCGGTCTCCTCGCCCCAGCGCAGCTGGAACTCATAGGTCTTGGTGCCGTCCATGACGTATTGCACCGTCTTGGTGGCCTCGCCCAGCGCGATGGGCAGCACGCCGGTGGCCAGCGGGTCCAAGGTGCCGCCATGGCCGACCTTGGCGGCCTTCAGCAGCCATTTGACCTTGCCCACCACCTGGGTTGACCCCAGGCCCAGGGGCTTGTCGATGGCCAGCCAGCCGGAAATGGGAAGTCCCTTGCGCTTACGGGCCATGGGGCGGTGCTTTCTCTGAGGGCTGCGCCCGATTGATTTAGGCTGAAGTCCGGAAGCTGCGCACGCGATCAAGGAATGCCTGGATTTCCCATTCGCTATAACCGAGCAGACGCCCCAATTCGATGTCGTCGGATTCGGCCCATGGCCGAGACAGGGAATAAACGGCCGATTTGATTGCATGCGCGGCCTCGATCCGCCACTCCTCTCCTGGACGGGCGTAATAGATGCAACGCACCGGGCGCTCCCCCGGAACGGCGGCGTAGATTTCCTCTCGCATGACTAGGGTGCCCGAAGCTACATGGGGGATGAATTCATCTTCGGGGAAGTGGTGGCATTCACCGACAACGTCGCAGAACATGGCAAGTGGCTTGAGACCGGCGAGCATCATCTCGCATTCCCGCCCTTCATGCGGACCAATTCCGGGGGGGAGATCTGCTTCACTCACATTTCACCTCGAATACGAGAATGGGCCGCCTATTCCCCGTCCTCGCCATCGGTCTGGAAATCGTCGCCCTCGTCCAGGCCGATATCGCGCCGCACCACCGGCGAGCGCAGGATATCGTCGATGCGGGACGCCTCGTCGAAGCTGGTATCGGGCTGGAACCACAGATCGGGAACGGCGCGCAGTTGCACGGCGCGGCTGATCTCGTGGCGCAGGAAGGCCTTGGCCCGCTTCAGCCCGGTCAGGACCGGCGCGGGATCGCCGCCGCCCAAGGGCACCACGAAGACGGTGGCGTTCCTTAGATCGGGGCTGACCCGCACCTCGGTGACGGTGATGGCGCGGCCCTGCAGGTCGGGATCGCGGAATTCGCCCCGCTCGATCACATTGGCGATGGCGTGGCGCAATTCCTCGCCGACGCGCAATTGCCGCTGGGTTGGGGCCTTGTCGCCTCTGGACATGAGTCCCTCCGAGCCGTTGAGGAAAAGGGGAAGCGGTGCGTCCCTTACAGGACGCCCGCCACCTCCTCGATCTCGAAGCACTCGATCACGTCGCCCGGGCGGATGTCCTCGTAATTGGTGAAGGACATGCCGCATTCGTAGCCTTCGCGGACTTCCTTGACGTCGTCCTTGAAGCGCTTGAGCTGGGCGAGATCGCCGGTATGGATCACCACGTCGTCGCGGAGCAGGCGGACCTTGGAACCGCGCTTGACGGTGCCCTCGGTGATCATGCAGCCCGCCACCTTGCCGACCTTGGTGATGTTGAACACCTCGCGGATGCTGGCATAGCCCAGGAAATGCTCGCGCAGCGTCGGCGCCAGCATGCCCGACAGCATCTTCTTCAGGTCGTCGGTGACGTCGTAGATGATGGAGTAGTAGCGGATATCGACGCCGTCGCGCCGGGCCATGTCGCGGGCCTGGGGATTGGCGCGGACATTGAAGCCGATGATCAGGCCACCGGTGGCGCGGGCCAGGGTGACATCGGATTCGTTGATGCCGCCCACCGCCGAATGCAGGGTGCGGACCTTGACATTGTCGTTGCCGATCTTTTCCACGGTGCCGACGATGGCTTCGATGGAGCCCTGCACGTCGCCCTTGACGACGATGGGCAGTTCCTTGGCCTCGCCGGCCTTGATGGCGGTAAACATCTCTTCCAGGGTACCGCGCTGCTCCAGCTTCGCCTTGGCCTCGCGGTCCATGCGCTGACGGTAACCGGCGATTTCGCGGGCGCGGGCCTCGTCCTCGACGGCGATGAAATCGTCACCGGCCGACGGCGTGCCTTGCAGGCCCAGAACTTCCACCGGAGTGGACGGACCGGCTTCCTTGATGGAAGCGCCGTGATCGTCCACCAGGGCGCGCACCCGGCCCCATTCGGCGCCGGCCACGAAGACGTCGCCCACCTTCAGCGTGCCCTTCTGGACCAGGACGGTGGCGACGGAGCCACGGCCCTTTTCCATCTTGGCCTCGATCACCACGCCCTGGCCGACCCGCTCGGGATTGGCCTTGAGGTCGAGGATTTCCGCCTGCAGCAGGATGGCTTCTTCCAGCTTTTCCAGGTTTAGGCGCTTCTTGGCCGACACTTCGATGGCCAGGACGTCGCCGCCCAGATCCTCGGTCACCAACTCGTGCTGCAACAGTTCCTGGCGGACCTTGTTGCTGTTGGCCTCGGGCTTGTCGATCTTGTTGATGGCGACGATGATCGGCACCTGCGCCGCGCGGGCATGGCGGATGGCTTCCACCGTCTGCGGCATGATGCCGTCATCGGCGGCCACCACCAGAACCACGATATCGGTCACCTTGGCGCCGCGGGCGCGCATGGCGGTGAAGGCTTCGTGGCCGGGGGTGTCGATGAAGGTGATCTTGCCACCCGTGCTCATGGTCACCTGATAGGCGCCGATATGCTGGGTGATGCCACCGGCTTCGCCCGACACCACGTCGGTTTCCCGCAGGGCGTCCAGCAACGAGGTCTTGCCGTGATCGACGTGGCCCATGATGGTGACCACGGGCGGGCGCGAGATCAGATTCTCGTCGGTATCCACGTCGCCTTCCAGGCCCACCAGCACGTCGGCCTCGGACACGCGCTTCATGTTGTGACCGAATTCGGTCACCACCAGTTCGGCGGTATCGGCATCGATGTTCTGGTTGATGCTGGCCATCACGCCCAGACGCATCAGGCACTTGATGACGTCGGCGCCGCGCACGGCCATGCGGTTGGCCAGTTCCTGCACCGTGATGGATTCGGGAACCACCACGTCGCGGATGACCTTTTCCGACCCCTTCTGCATGTGCTTCAGGCGGTCGCGTTCGCGGGCGCGCTTGACGGCGGCCAGGGACCGGCCGCGCTCGGAGCGGTCGTCGTCGGTCAGGGCGTCGGTGATGGTCAGCTTGCCGGTGCGGCGGCGCGGCTCGGTGCGCTTGACCGGGGCGGGCTTGTGGGCGGCGGCGCGCTTACGGGCGCGTTCCTCTTCCTCTTCCTCTTCCTCGGCGCGCGAGCGGACGGGGGCGACGGCGTCACCAGCGGCGGGAGCGGCGGCGGCGGGTGCGGCCGGACCGGCGGGCTTGGCCACCGGAGCGGCGGCGGGAGCGGCCACCGGCTGCGAAGCGGCCGGAGCGGGAGCGGCGACCACCGGAGCGGGCTCGGGAGCGATTTCGGGCTCCTCGGCGGCGCGGCGCGCGGCTTCTTCCTCGGCGAGGCGACGGTCCTCTTCCTCGGCGCGACGGGCGGCCTCGGCCTCGATGGCGGCGCGGACGGCCTCCTCCTCGGCGCGGCGGCGCGCGTCTTCCTCGGCGGCGCGGGCTTCCTGCAGCGCCCGGGCACGGGCGTTCTTTTCATGATTGGTCAGATCATGGGCGTTGACCGCGCGGGCGGCGGCCTCGACCTTGGCCACGGCGGCGGCCAGATCGGCTTCGGCGGCGGAGTGGACACCGTCCTTGATCTCGTGCATGGCGCCACCGGCGCTGGAGAAGGTCCGCTTCTTGCGCACCTCCACCGTCACCACCTTGGAACGGCCATGGGAGAAGCTCTGGCGGACCTGTCCGGTCTCCACCGTCTTCTTCAGCTCCAGCTTGCCCGGCTGGGAAAGCTTCAGCGGGGCCTTACGCTCTTGATCCTTGGAATCATCGCTCATGTAGGACTTCGTCTCTCACGCAGCCAAAACTGGCGGCCGGAATGCCGCCCGATAGTCATCTCTCAGCCGGTTCCGGCGACATCGCCGGTCCCGTCGTCGCGAAATCCCGCTAGCATCGCTGCCTCGGCCAGAAGCCTGAGGGCCAGCTTGCCCGGGGAAATACACCCATGCACGGCCATGTCGCGGCCGAAGACGGGGCCAAGCTCGGCACCGTCAAAAAGCTCAATCACGGCCAAGCCGCCCCCCAGCGCTCGAACCTTTTCGCGGCCATCGCGGGACGCGTCCCGCGCCGCCAGCACCACGGCGGCTCGTCCGGCGCGCACCTCGGCGCAAACCTTCTCGAACCCCGTGACCGCCTGGCCGGCGCGACGCGCCAGGCCTATGGCATCCAGACACCGGCGGGCCAGCAAGGCCTCGATCCGGTCGGCCAGATCATCCGGCACGCTGACCTGACGGCGCGCCGCCTTGGCGAAAAGCCGTTTCGCCAGGGCCGTATTTACCACATCCCGGCGGGGGCTCAACCAGATTCCCCGCCCGGGAAGACCGTGCCCCAAATCCGGAACCAGCGATCCGTCCGGCCCGACGACGAAGCGCAACAGCTCGCCCTTGGGCCGGATGGCGCCGGTGGCGATGCATCGCCGCTCCGGTCCGGTCATCTCGTCCTCGTCCTCGTGGTCCGGGCTGTCGGTCATGCCGCCGGTCCCGGCCCGTCGTCTCAGCCCTCGCCCTCGAACCAATGGGCGCGCGCCGCCATGATCACGGCATTGGCCTCGTCCTCGGTCATGGCATCGCGGCCGACGATGTCGATCAGTTCGTCCGAGGCCAGATCGCCCAGGTCGTCCAGGGTCTTGACCCCCTTCTCGCCCAGCTTGACCAGCATGATCGGAGCCAGGCCCTCGATGCCGGTCAGTTCGTCGGCGACGCCCAGATCCTTGCGCATCTGGTCATAGCGTTCGTCCTGCTCGGCCAGGAAGTTGCGGGCACGGCCCTGCAGCTCTTCCGCCACGCCCTCGTCGAAGCCCTCGATCTCGGCGATGTCCTCCAGCGGCACATAGGCCACTTCCTCCACCGAGGAGAAGCCCTCGGTCACCAGCAGATGGGCGATGACGTCGTCCACGTCCAGGGCGTTGATGAACATGTTGGAGCGCGAGCGGAATTCCTCGGTGCGGCGCTCGGATTCCTCGGCCTCGGTCAGGATGTCGATGTTCCACTGGGTCAGCTGGCTGGCCAGGCGGACATTCTGGCCGCGCCGCCCGATGGCGAGCGACAGCTGGTCGTCGGGAACCACCACCTCGATGCGGCCGGCTTCCTCGTCCATCACCACCTTGGTGACCTCGGCCGGAGCCAGGGCGTTCACCACGAAGGTGGCGATGTCGGGCGACCACTGGATGATGTCGATCTTCTCGCCCTGCAACTCGGCCACCACCGCCTGGACGCGCGAACCGCGCATGCCGACGCAAGCGCCGACCGGGTCGATGGAGGAATCGTGGGACAGCACGGCGATCTTGGCGCGCGAGCCGGGATCGCGGGCCACCGCCTTGATCTCGATGATGCCGTCATAGATTTCCGGCACTTCCTGGGCGAACAACTTGGCCATGAACACCGGATGGGTGCGCGACAGGAAGATCTGCGGGCCGCGCGGCTCGGCGCGAACGTCGTAGATATAGGCGCGCACGCGGTCGCCGGTGCGGAAGGTCTCGCGCGGGATCAACTCGTCGCGGCGCAGCAGGCCCTCGGCGCGGCCCAGGTCGATGATGACATTGCCGAACTCGACGCGCTTGACCAGACCGTTGCTGATCTCGCCGATGCGGTCCTTGTATTCGTTGAACTGGCGCTGGCGCTCGGCGTCGCGCACCTTCTGGACGATGACCTGCTTGGCGGTCTGCGCCGCGATGCGGCCGAAATCGATGGGCGGCAGCGGGTCCACCAGGAAGTCGCCGATGGCGGCGTCGGACTTCTTCTTCAGCGCCTGCTTCAGGGTGAACTGGGTGGCCTCGTTCTCGACCTCTTCCACCACCTCGATGAAGCGGGCCAGCTGAATCTCGCCGGTCTTGCGGTCGATATGGGCGCGAATATCGTGTTCGTGGCCGTATTTGGAGCGACCGGCCTTCTGGATGGCCTGCTCCATGGCTTCAAGCACCTCGTCGCGGTCGATGCCCTTGTCCCGGGCGACGGCGTCAGCCACCTGCAGGAGTTCGGGGCGGGGAAGTGCGGCGATCCGTTCCATGGTCATCGTACTCGTTCGTCCTCAGTCTTCTGTCTGGTCCCGCATGGTCGCGGCGATCAACTCGTCGGTCAGCACCAGCTTGGCGCCCCTGACATCCGCCATGGGAATGGCGACTTCACCGGTCTCGACGCCCAGGCGGACATTGCCCGCCTCGTCCAGACCCAGCAGCTTGCCCCGGAACCGCTTGCGGCCGTCGATGGGCTGGCTGGCCTCCATCTTGGCCTCGAAACCGGCCCAGATCTCGAAATCCTTGGCCCGGGTCAGCGGCCGGTCGATGCCGGGCGAGCTGACCTCCAGGGTGTAGGCCGCCGAGATGGGGTCCTCGACATCGAGCAGCGCCGAAATCGAGCGCGAGATATCGGCGCAATCCTCCACCGTCATCATCACGCCGTCCTTGCGGTCGGCCATGACCTGCAGCGTCAATCGCTGCTTGCCCTGAAGCTGAACGCGCACCAACTCGTAGCCCATGGCATCGAGGGACGGCGCGATCAGGGCCTCCAAACGGCTTTGAAGATCCATACCCTGTCGCCTGCGACCGTAGCGGTCCCTAAAAAAGAAAAAAGTGGGCCAATGGCCCACCCTCACAATCCCGTCGAGCGGGCACGTAAGAATGTGTCTAGGCGCATAATAACCAAAACGCGCCGTGAGGCAAGGGTGTTGTGACTCCGCCCCCGTTCGCGGCGGGCCACGGCGCTTGCGCCGCCCGGCCGCTTGCGGCACTTTGGGACCGGCCAGAGCCGGATGCTTCGAGAGTGATCACCCGGCGAACGCTCTCGAAACTGAATCCGTCCCACTTCAATAGGCTAGAGTGGTGCCATGCGCGCGGCTGTCGCGGCCATAACGGTTTTTGTGCTGACAAGCGGTGCGGCCCTCGCCCAGGACGCCCAGGGAACGGCGCCGTCTTCGTCGGGCTGGCTGGACCCGACATCGGCGGCCATGGGCGCCCTGGTGGTGCTGTTGCCCGCCTTGGCGGCCCTGGCGGGGCTGCGGCTGCGCATGGCGGCGTGGGAGCGCGAAGCCGCCCGCGCTCAAACCGAAACCGAACGATTACAGGAAAGCCTGCTGGCCGCCCCCGATGGCTTCTATGCCTGGCTGGGCGAGCGCGAAATCTGTTCGCGGCGCCTGGCCGTGCTGCTGGGCCTGTTCGCCGGCACCGACTCCACTTTCATGGACGTGCTGGAATCCTTCACCGCCACCGATGCCGCCCGCCTGGACGGAGTGTTGCGCCAATTGCGCCAGGACGGGCGCGGCTTCGAGATCGAGATCAGCCTGCGCGACGGATTGCGGCGGGTGCGCGCCTCGGGCGTGCGGGCCGCCGATGCCGATGGCACCCCCCTGGCCGACCTGGTCTGGATGCAGGATGTGACCGAGGGCGCCGCGGTGGAGGAGGAACTGGCCGAACGCATCGACGGCATGGCGGCCGAGCGTCAGCGTCTGGACGGACTGCTGGGCGTGCTGCCGGTGCCGGTCTGGGTCCGCGACGATGACCTCTCCCTGGTCCATGTCAATCGGGCCTATGCCCGCTCGGTGGATGCCGCCAGCCCTCAGGCGGCGGTGGCCGGGCAGATCGAGCTGGCCTCGGAGGGCTCGGTGCGCGAGGCGAGGGCCCTGGCGGCGCGCGCCCGGGCGGCGGGCGAATCCCGCTCCGAGCGCTTCCACCTGGTGCTGGGCGGCCAGCGCCGCTTCACCGAGATCACCGAGGCGCCGTTCGAGACCGGCGACGGCGAGCGCCTGACCGCCGGATACGCCATGGACCTGACCCCCATCGAGGAGCTTCAGGCCGAACTGGCCCGTCACGCCACCGCCCATGCCGAGGTGCTGGAGCATCTGGCCACCGCCATCGCCATCTTCTCCACCGATACCAGGCTGACCTTCTTCAATACCGCCTTCGTGCGGCTGTGGCGGCTGGAGGAGGAGTGGTTGCGGGCCCAGCCCACCTATGGCGCGGTGCTGGACGCGCTGCGCGAGCGCCGCCTGCTGCCCGAGGCCGCCGATTACCGCGCCTATAAGGAAGACGAGCTGAAGCGCTTCATCTCGCTGATCGACGCCGCCGAGACCCTGCTGCACCTGCCCGATGGCCGCACCCTGCGCCGGATGATCTCGGCCCATCCCTATGGCGGGCTGATCTTCACCTATGAGGACGTCACCGATACCCTGGCGCTGGAACGCTCGTTCAACACCATGCTGGCGGTGCAACGCGAGACCCTGGACCACCTGCATGAAGGCGTGGCGGTGTTCAAGGGCGATGGCCGCCTGCGGCTCTACAATCCCGCCTTCGCCCGGATCTGGTCGCTGAGCGAGGCCAGCCTGGCGGGCGAGCCCCATCTGGCGGAACTGGTGGAGGCTCATCGGCCGTTCTTCGAGGGCCGCCCCGATCGCGCCTCGGACTGGCCGCTGGTGCGCGAGCGGCTGATTGCCCTGTTCAACGACCGTGTCCCGCGCGAAGGCCGCCTGGAACGCTTCGACGACACCATCGTGGATTTCGCCTCGGTGCCGTTGCCCGACGGGGCCCTGCTGCTGACCTGGCTGGACGTCACCGACACCGCCCGGGTGGAAAAGGCGCTGCGCGAGCGCAACGAGGCGCTGGCGGCCGCCGACACCCTGAAAAGCGAGTTCATCGCCAATGTCTCGGCCGAAGTGCGAAAGCCGCTGACCACGGTGATCGGTTTTTCCGAAATGCTGTCGGCCGAGTATTTCGGCAAGCTGAACAAGCGCCAGCACGAATACGCCCGGGGCATCACCGAGGCCGGCCAGGGCTTGCAGGCGCTGATTTCCGACATTCTCGACCTCGCCGCCATCGATGCCGGGCAGATGCGCCTGGAACTGGATACCGTGGACGTCCATCCCATGCTGTCGGCGGTGCTGGGGCTGGTGCGCGAGCGGGTGCGCGAGAAGAAGCTGTCGCTGGATTTCGACTGTGCCCTGAACATCGGCTGGATCGTCGCCGACGAACGCCGCCTGAAACAGGTGCTGTTCAATCTGATCGGCAACGCGGTCAAGGATTCCCCTTCCGGCGGACGGGTGCTGGTGCGGGCCGAACGTCGCGGGGCGGAAATCGCCTTCACCATCGCCGATTCCGGCCCCGGCATGACGCCGGAGGACAAGGCCCGGCTGTTCGACGGCGATGCCTATCGCCGCCGCTCCGAGGTGGTGCCGGTGGGCGGCGGACCGGCGGCCGGGCTGGGTCTGGCCCTGGTGGAACGCTTCGTCGACCTGCATGGCGGGCGCATGGAGGTGGCCACCGCTCCGGGCGAGGGCACCACCGTCACGGTGCGGCTGCCCTCGGGCGCGGGCACGGTGTGAGACGGGGTGTTTACCGGCGGTGGCGAAGCCGCCAAAATGGACGAATGACGGTGGGGGAGGAGACACGAATGAGCCGCAGACTGTTGGGATGGATGTGGAGTCTGGCCGTGGTGGCGGGGGCCATGGTGGTCGGGTTGGTGGGACCGGCCGACGCCGCCGCGGTGATGACCGAGGAGTTCACCATCAGCGGCCACAAGCCCGATGTCCGGCTGTATCTGCGCAACAAGCATCCCGATGAGCTTAACAACGCCAAGGCGAACAAGACGGTGCTGTTCATCCACGGCGCCTCCTATCCCGCCCATTCCTCCTTCGACCTGGCGGTGGAGGGCAAGAGCTGGATGGACTGGATGGCCGAGCGCGGCTTCGACGTCTATGCCCTGGATATCCGCGGCTATGGCAAGTCGAGCCGCCCCGCCGCCATGAGCCAGACCCCCGAGGCCAATGCCCCGGTGGTGGATACCACCCAGGCGGTGGAGGATGTCGCCGCCGCCGTGGATTTCATCCTGTCGCGGCGCAGTACCGACAAGCTGGTGCTGGTGGGCTGGTCATGGGGCGCCACCGTGGCCGGAACCTATGCCACCCAGACCCCGCAGCGGGTCGAGCGTCTGGTGCTTTACGCCCCGCAATGGCTGCGCGATGTGGCGCCGCCATCGGAAGCCGACATCGCCCGGGTTCCCGCCTGGCGCAGCGTCGATCCCCGCCTGGCCCGCGACATCTGGCTGAAATCGGTGCCCGAGGCCAAGCGCGACACCGTCCTGCCCAAGTCGGTCTTCACCACCTGGATGAATGCCACCCTGAACAGCGACAAGGAACCGGCGATGCCGGGCACGGTGCGCGCCCCCAACGGGGTGGTGGCCGACACCATGAAATATTGGGCCATGGGCAAGCCGCGCTGGAAACCCGAATCCGTGTCGGTTCCCTGCCTGGTGATCCAGGGCGAATGGGATTCCGAGGCGCCGCCCGCCATGGGCATGACGGTGTTCAACCGACTGAGCCAAACCCCGCTCAAGCGCTATGTCATGGTGGGCGAGACCACCCATGCCGCCCTGTTCGAGGCCAACCGCCACCAGTTGTACAACGCGGTGAAGGAATTCCTGGAAACGCCCGTGCAGTAAGGGATCAGCCCAGGTCGAACAGCAGGAACTCCGAGTCCTCCTCGGCCTGGATCATGATCTCCGTCATATGCTCCAGGGCGGCACCGTCACCCTGGACCAGGGGGGTGCCATTGGCCTGGATGCGGCCGCGCACCATCTGGATCCAGGCGCCGCGTCCCGGCGCCAGGGAGTGGCCGAGGCTGGACCCCGCCGACAGCACCGAGGCGTAGATGGCGACGTCCTGGTGCAGCACCACCGAGCCGTCGCGGCCATCGCGCGACGCGATCAGCCGCAGCCGGTCGCGCTTGTCGGCGTCATCGAAACGGGCTTGACGGTAGCCCGGCGTCAGGCTCCGGGCCTCGGGCAGGATCCAGATCTGCAGCAGCCTCAGCGGCTCGGTGGCCGAGGCATTGAACTCGCTGTGGCGAACTCCGGTACCGGCAGTCATGGCCTGCACGTCGCCGCGGACGGTGATGCCGTGGCCACCGGTGCTGTCCTGGTGTTCCACCCCGCCCTCGGTGACATAGGTCAGGATTTCCATGTCGCGGTGGGGATGGGTGGGAAAGCCCGCTCCCGGGGCGATCCAGTCGTCGTTGATCACTCGCAGCGCCCGGAATCCCATATGATTTGGATCATGAAATTCCGCGAAGGAGAAGCTGTGCCGCGAGTCCAGCCAGCCATGCTGGCCATGGAAGCGGGCGTCGGCGGGGCGTAGGGTCATGGTCATGGCGATACCTTCCGAAAATGGGGGGCACCACTGTGCCGCTTGCTTGCCTAGAAGATAGGCCTTGGACGCCGATGGGATAATCCTTCAATTGAAAATCGCAACGTTGCGAGATCGGCAACAATGATTCTGTGCCTTGGCATTGACTCCCGGCGGCGGGTACGTCTATAAACTGAACTGAACGGTTCAGTTTAAGATATGTGGTCCATCATGAAAAAGCCCGTCGCCGCCCTCATGGTTCTTGGCCTGCTCGCCGGGGCGGGCTGGACCGCCAGCCGCTGGGCCAGCGACTGGCGCTGGCAGGAAGCCACCGACGACGCCTATGTGGACGGCGACGTCACCGCCATCCTGCCCAAGGTTTCCGGCTATGTGGTCGAGTTGCGGGGCCAGGATAACCGGCCGGTGGCCAAGGGCGAGGTGCTGCTGCGCATCGACGACCGCGATTACCGCGCCAAGGTGGAAGAGGCCCGCGCCCAGGTGGCGGCGCGCATGGCCCAGCTGATCCAGATCGAGGACCGGGAAGCGGTGCAGCGGTCGGTGATCGCCCAGTCCGGCGCCACCATCACGGCGGCGCGGGCCGATGTGGTCCGCGCCAGGGCCGATTTCGAGCGGACCCAACGCCTGGTGCGCGAGGATTTCGTCAGCCGCCAGCGTTTCGACCTGATGGCCGCCGACGCCGCCAAGGCCCAGGCCAGCTTGACCGGATCGGGCGCCGGGTTGCAGGCGGCGCAGCGGCAACTGGCGGTGCTGGCCTCGGAAAAGGTCATGGTCCAGGCCCAGATGGAACAGGCCAAGGCCGCCCTGACCCTGGCCGATACCGATCTGGAAGCCACGGTGGTGCGGGCGCCGGTGGACGGCGTGGTGGGCAACCGCGCCGTACGCGACGGCCAGTATGTGCGGCCGGGCCAGATGCTGATGGCGGTGGTGCCCTTGGGCCGCGTCTGGATCGACGCCAATTTCAAGGAAACCCAGCTGGGCCGCATCCGGGCGGGGCAGAAGGTGCTGATCAAGGTCGACGCCTTTCCCGGCCAGTCCATCACCGGCCGGGTGGACAGCTTCGCCCCCGCCACCGGGTCCAAGTTCAGCCTGCTGCCCCCGGAAAACGCCACCGGCAATTTCACCAAGATCGTGCAGCGGGTGCCGGTGCGCATCCTGCCCGATGACGACAATGCCCTGAAGGGTCTGCTGCGGCCCGGCCTGTCGGTGGTGGTGACGGTGGATACCAGGGACCCGCCGCCGTGACCACTCCCCTTTCCCCCCAGGACAGGGTCGTCTCCACCAAGGACTGGATCGCCTTCCTGGCCATGGTGCTGGGCATGTTCATGGCCATCCTCGACATCCAGATCGTCGCCAGTTCCATCGCCCAGATCCAGGCGGGGATTTCCGCCTCGACCGAGGAGGTCAGCTGGGTCCAGACCTCGTATCTGATCGCCGAGGTGGTGATGATCCCGCTGTCGGGCTGGGCGGCGCGGCTGGTTTCGACCCGCATCCTGTTCTTCGCCTCCTGCGTCACCTTCACCCTGGCTTCCGCCGCCTGCGCCGCGTCCTGGTCCATCGAGTCCATGATCGTGTTCCGGGCGATCCAGGGCTTTCTGGGCGGGGCCATGATCCCCACCGTCTTCGCCACCACCTATATGATCTTCCCGCCCCGCATGCAGGCGAGCCTGTCGGTGGTGATCGGCCTGGTGGCCACCATGGCGCCCACCATCGGCCCCACCCTGGGCGGCTGGCTGACCGAATCCTGGAGCTGGCACTGGCTGTTCCTGGTCAATGTGGTGCCCGGCGCGGTGGTGGCCTCGCTGGTCTTCGCCTTCGGACGGCGCGAGGCGCCGCAATGGTCCATGCTGAAGGGCTTCGACGCCGCCGGAATCGTGCTGGTGGCGGTGTTCCTGGGCTCGCTGCAATACGTGCTGGAGGAAGGCCCCGGCGACGACTGGTTCGACGATGGCCGCATCGTGCTGATGAGCCTGGTCTCGACCTCGGCGGGTCTGGGCTTCGTCTGGCGGGAACTGCGCGCCAGCCATCCGGTGGTGGACCTGCGCGCCTTCGCCGACAGCAATTTCGCAGTGGGCTGCCTCTATTCCTTCATCATCGGCATCGGCCTTTACGGCTCGGTCTATGTGGTGCCGCTGTATCTGGGCCGGGTGCGCGGCTATTCCGCCCTGGAAATCGGCACCACCATGATGGTCACCGGCCTGTTCCAGGCCCTGTCGGCGCCGCTGGCGGGCAACCTGGCCCGCCACATGGACCTGCGCCACATGCTCGGGCTGGGGCTCGCCCTGTTCGGCGGCGGGTTGTGGCTCAATTCCGCGCTGACCTCGGAATGGGGCTATTGGGAAATGTTCCTGCCCCAGGCGGTGCGCGGTCTGTCGCTGATGTTCTGCTTCGTGCCCATCAACGCCGTGGCCCTGGGCCATCTGCCCCCGGGCCAGGTGCAGAATGCCTCGGGTCTGTACAATCTGATGCGTAATCTCGGAGGTGCCATCGGTCTGGCGGTGATCAATACCGCGCTGACCCATCGCCTCGACCTCCATATGAGTCGCCTCGGCGACCATCTGACCGCCGCCAATGGCGCCGCCTTAGGCCTGCTGGACGAACTGACGGCCCGGCTGCAGCCGATTCTCGATGGGGCCGCCGATCGGGCCGCCCTAAAACTGCTTTGGCAGTTAACGCGGCGGGAAGCCACCACCCTGGCCTTCGGTGACGTGTTCATGATGATGTCCACGGTGTTCGTCCTGGGGCTGCTGCTGCTGCCACTGCTGCAGAAAGTCGGTCACCCCAGCGCGGGCGGCGGCGACCACTGAAGACGGGGCGGAGTCGTTTCGATCTCGACACGGCGACCGTTTCGCGTGTAAATCCATCCTGGGAAGGGAAGGTTCGACACATCGAATGAGGGTGATGGTGCAAGTCTATAAGGCGGCGTTTGGGGCCGTTCAGGGCCAATGAGCCTGTTTTCACGCGGTCGCGGCGGTGAAGAGGTCGGCCCGGGGCAGATTTTTCGCAAGATCGGGACCTATGGTGCCGACTGGCGGGTGGAACGGGTGTTCGACTATCCCGATATTCCTCGCCATGTCCGTCTGGTGGATCAGGGCAGCGGCCGCGTCATGACGGTGGCGCTCAGCATGCTGCTGGATCCGGAGATGTTCCAGCGGACCGGCTGACCGGTTCAGCGCGGTTGGCAATCCGACTTGTTCTGGAAATACTTGTCGATCAGGGCGCCGTAATCGGTCAGCAGCAGCGCGTCGCGCTGGCGCACGGTCACCTGGGTGTCCGAACCACCGCGCAGGAATTCCACCACCAGGAAATACTCGGTGCGCACCACCTGCTCCATGGTGCCGTTCAACTCGGAGCGGGCATTGCCGCTCTGGCTGTCGCAGCGATAGTGGAAGCCGAGCCCGCCCGCGCACCACATCAGCATGCGCGCGGTCTTGGCGCAGGCCTGGTCGGGTGGCAGGGAAATGCGCAAATTGGTCATGCGTTCCGCATTGACGCGGGTGGCCTCGACGCTGCGGTCAGGACTCACGATCGAGCAGCCCCCGACAGCCGCCACACCCACCATCATCAGCAACCAATTCCGTATCATGCGGCAATCCAAGTCCATGACCGGACGCAGCCTAGCGCGTCTGGCGGCGGAACGGAACTAGGGTCTTTGCTCTATGTTTATCGGATGGTAGACAAAAGACTGTCCACCACCCGGCACAGCCGGGCGATGTCCTGGTCGCGGGACAAGCGGTGGTCGCCGTCCTTGACCAGCACCACCTCCACATCCTCCGAGGCAAGGCAATCGCTGATGGCCAGGGCGGTGCGCCACGGCACATCGGCATCCTGCTGGCCATGGATCAGCCGCACCGGGCAGGCGATATTGATGGTGTCGCGCAGCAAAAGGTGATTGCGCCCGTCCTCGATCAGCGAGCGATGGACCCGCCAGGGATTTTCGGGTTCGTAACAATTGGGCAGGCTGACTTCGCCCGTTTCCAGCAATTGGCGGCGCTGCTCGAAGCTGAAATCGGCCCACATCAGATCCTCGGTGAAGTCCGGCGCGGCGGCCACCCCCACCAATCCCACCACCCGGTCGCGCAGCTCCAGCGCCGTCAGCAGGGCAATCCAGCCGCCCAGGCTGGACCCCACCAGTACCACCGGACCCTGGGTCAGCTGCTCGATCACCGCCCGCGCGTCCTCGGCCCAGCGGCCCACGGTGCCGAACAGGACATCGCCCGAGGACTGGCCATGGCCGAAATAATCGAAGCGCAGGAAGGCGCGGCCCTGCTCGCGGCACAGGGCCTCCAGGGCCAGGGCCTTGGTGCCCGTCATGTCGGAATGATAGCCATGCAGGAAGACGACAGCGGGGTTTTTGCCCTCCAGCCTATGGTAAGCGATTGTCGCGCCGTCCGGGCGTGATACACTCCCGCCCCCTACGGGCATCGCGTCTGCATCCCGATCATTCGTCATGGCAAGAGCACACCTTCAGTCAATGTCCACGGACCCCACTACGTCAATCGATGCGCCGTCGCCCCAGGCACGTCAACCCCTTCCCGATGGCCAGCGGCCGCCGGTGGTGTTGCAGGTGCTGCCCGCCCTGGTGACCGGCGGCGTCGAGCGCGGCGCGGTGGACATGGCCATCGCCCTGGCCGAGGCGGGCTGGACCGCCATCGTCGCCTCGGAAGGCGGCCCCATGACCCGCGAACTCAGCCGGGTGGGCGCCGAGCACATCACCTTGCCGCTGGCCAGCAAGAATCCGCTGGTGATCCGCAAGAACGCCGACCGGCTGGCCGAGCTTGTGACGCAGCGCGGCGTCGACATCCTGCACGCCCGCTCGCGCGCCCCGGCCTGGAGCGCCCTGATGGCGGCGGAGGCCACCGGCTGCCGCTTTCTCACCACCTTCCACGGCACCTACAATACCGGCGGCTGGTTCGGCCTGAAGAACCGCTACAACGCGGTGATGACCAAGGGCGAGCGGGTGATCGCCATCTCGGAATTCATCGCCGAGCATGCCAGGCGGGTCTATGGCCTGGACCCCGACCGCATCCGGGTGGTCCATCGCGGCATCGACCTGGGCCGCTTCGACCCCGCCCGGGTCAGCCCTGAACGCATCATCCAGCTGGCGCAGAAATGGCGGCTGCCCGACGGCCATCGCGTCATCATGCTGCCCGGCCGCCTGACCCGCTGGAAGGGCCAGTCGGTGCTGATCGAGGCGCTGGCCCTGCTGGGCCGCCATGACGTGCGCTGCCTGCTGGTGGGGTCCGACCAGGGCCGCACCGGCTATCGCGAGGAGCTGGAGCAACTGGTCCGCCGCCGCGATCTGGTGGACGTGGTCCACCTGACCGGCGAGTGCAACGACATGCCCGCCGCCTATATGCTGACCGACGCGGTGGTGTCGGCCTCCACCGATCCGGAAGCCTTCGGCCGGGTGGCGGTGGAAGCCCAGGCCATGGGCCGCCCGGTGATCGTCACCGCCCACGGCGCCACCGGCGAAACCGTGCTGCCCGGCCGCACCGGCTGGCTGACGCCTCCGGGCGATCCGGAAGCCCTGGCCCAGGCGCTGGACCGTTTCCTGGCCCTGTCGGCGGAGGAACGCGGCGGCATGGCCCAGGTGGCCATCGAGCATGTGCGGGCCAATTTCAGCAAGGAAACCATGTGCGCCAAGACCCTGGAGGTCTATCGCGAAGTCCTGGGCCTTGCCGCGGCCGATGCCTGACACAGAAAACATTCTCGTCATCAAGCTGGGCGCCCTGGGGGATTTCGTCCAGGCCATGGGGCCCTTCGCCGCCATCCGCGCCCATCACCCCGACGCCCATATCACCCTGCTGACCACGGCGCCCTTCGCCGATCTGGCGCGGGCCTCGCCCTGGTTCGACGAGGTCTGGATCGACACCCGCCCCAAGGCCTGGCAACTGGGCCGCCTGCTGGCCTTGCGCGCCCGCCTGCGCGGCGGCAATTTCTCGCGGGTCTACGATCTCCAGACCTCCGACCGTTCGTCCTCCTATTTCCGCCTCATGGGCCGCAAGCCGGAATGGTCGGGCATCGCCAAGGGCTGCTCGCATCCCCATGCCAATCCCCGGCGCGATTCCATGCACACCATCGAGCGCCAGCGCGAGCAACTGGCGACGGCGGGGGTTGCGGCGGTGGCAGCGCCCGATCTCGGCTGGGCCAAGGCCGATCCCGGCCGCTACGGCCTGTCGGCGCCCTTTGCCCTGCTGTGTCCCGGCGGTGCCGCCCACCGTCCGGCCAAGCGCTGGCCGTCCGAGCGCTTCGCCGCCCTGGCCCGCTGGCTGGCGGAACGGGAACTCACGCCAGTGCTGCTGGGCACCGACAAGGAAGCGGCCGAACTCCGGGCCATTGCCGAGGCCTGCCCCGATGTCGTGGATCTATGCGGCAAGACCTCGGTGCTCGACATCCTTGCCTTGGCGCGCCAGGCGGTGGCGGCGGTGGGCAACGATACCGGCCCCATGCACCTGATCGCCGCCGGGGGCTGCCCATCGGTGGTGCTGTTCTCCCACGAGTCCGACCCGGCGCTGTGCGCGCCGCGCGGCCGGGTCACGGTGCTGCGCCGTCCCAGTCTCGCCGACCTGGAAGAATCCGAAGTGCAATCCGCCCTGGAGCGGGTACTGCCGTGACCTGGCTGGAGCAGAGACGACGGGCAGAGGAGCGGCTGCACCGCGAGCGGTGGCGGCGTAATCCCCAGGGAGAGTTTCTCAGTCCGCCCTACACCTTGATCAACAACGGCTTTTCCCTCGCCTTCAGACTGAGCGGACTTTACGATCGCGGCCGCCGCAATGCCCTGAACTTCCATCTGAACGAGATGGAGATCCGACATCCCGCCCTTCCCCTTGGCCTCGATGGGATGCGCATTCTATTTTTATCCGACTTGCATGCGGCCTCGGTCCCCGAAATATTCCCAGCGGCAGCCCATCGTTTGGATGGGGTGAAGTACGACTTGGCTGTGCTGGGAGGCGATTACCAGAGCTTTGGTCAACCGTCCGCCGACCAGACCATATCATTGATGGAACCTCTGTTGGCGGCCTTGCGCCCGACTTTCGGAATTTATGGAGTGCTTGGCAACCACGATCGGCACGACATGGCAGGGGCGCTGCTCCGGCGCGGCGTCAGACTTCTGGTCAATCAAAGCGCCGTGATCGAGATTGGCGGCGACCGGTTGGTGCTGGTGGGAACCGACGATGTCAATTGCTTCTATACGGAAGAAGCTCTGTCTGCCCTGAAGAATGCGCCCCATGGATTCAGGATTGCACTGGTTCACAGCCCTGAATTCGCGGACCAGGCCGTCGCAACTGGAATGAACCTCTATCTCGCTGGGCATACTCATGCCGGTCAGGTGTGCCTGCCCGGTGGCCGCCCGATCCTGACAGCCCTGCCGCGACTTAAGTCCCTGGCTGCCGGCCATTGGAATCATCACGGCATGCGTGGCTATACCAGTGCAGGTCTCGGTTCGGGAACGCCGCCGGTGCGATTCAACTGCCGCCCCGAGATGGCGTTGATCACCTTGCGGCGCATTTCTTGACTCCGTGGCGTTTCCCCGTAGAGTCCTTCCCCCTGTCAGCGCTTGCAGCCCGAAGAGAGAGTTCCATGGTCGCCATTACCCTGCCCGACGGCTCCGTCCGTCAGTTCGATGCCCCGGTGACGGGTCTGGACGTGGCCAAGTCCATCGGCCCCGGCCTGGCCAAGGCGGCGCTGGCGGTGACCGTGGACGGCGAGATGAAGGATCTCGCCACCGTGCTGGACCGCGATGTGGCTCTGTCCATCATCACCGCCAAAAGCGGCCCCGACGCGCTGGAGCTGCTGCGCCACGACGCCGCCCATGTGATGGCCGAGGCGGTGAAGGAACTCTATCCCGAGACCCAGGTGACCATCGGCCCGTCCATCGAGAACGGTTTCTACTACGACTTCGCGCGGCCGACCCCGTTCGGCCCCGAGGACCTGGAGAAGATCGAGAAGCGCATGGCCGAGATCGTCGATCGCGACGAGGCCATCACCCGCGAGGAATGGGACCGCGACGAGGCGGTCAGGTTCTTCGAATCCCTGGGCGAAAAATACAAGGCGGAGATCATCGCCTCGATCCCCACCGACCAGAAGATCGGCCTGTATCGCCAGGGCAATTTCATCGATCTGTGCCGCGGGCCGCATCTGCCGTCGACCGGCAAGCTGGGCAAGGCCTTCAAGCTGATGAAGCTGGCCGGCGCCTATTGGCGCGGCGATTCCCGGAACGAGATGCTCCAGCGCATCTATGGCACCGCCTGGTTCGACAAGAAGGACCTGGACGCCTATCTCACCATGCTGGAAGAGGCGGAAAAGCGCGACCACCGCCGCCTGGGCCGCGAGATGGAGCTGTTCCACCAGCAGGAGGAAGCCGCCGGTTCGGTGTTCTGGCACCAGAAGGGCTGGCAGCTCTATCGCACGGTGGAAAGCTATATGCGCCGCCGCCTGGAAGCCAACGACTACCAGGAGGTCAAGACGCCGCAACTGGTGGACTTCTCGCTGTGGGAGGCCTCGGGCCACGCCGACAAGTTCTCCGAGTCCATGTTCACCATCAAGACCCAGGACGAGCGCCATCTGGCGGTGAAGCCCATGAACTGCCCCTGCCATGTGCAGATCTTCCGCCAGGGCATCAAGAGCTATCGCGACCTGCCGCTGCGCATGGCGGAATTCGGCTCGTGCCACCGCTACGAACCCTCGGGTGCCCTGCACGGCATCATGCGGGTGCGCGCCTTTACCCAGGACGACGCCCATATCTTCTGCACCGAGGACCAGATCACCTCGGAGACCATCGAATTCTGCCAGTTGCTGAAGGAGGTCTATACCGATTTCGGCTTCACCGATGTGCGGGTCAAGTTCTCCGACCGTCCGGCCAAGCGGGCCGGGTCCGACGAGACCTGGGACAAGGCGGAAAGCGCGCTGCTGGAGGCCGCCAAGGCCGCCGGGCTGGAAACCATCCTCAATCCGGGCGAGGGCGCCTTCTACGGCCCCAAGCTGGAATTCGTGCTGCGCGACGCCATCGGCCGCGACTGGCAGTGCGGCACGTTGCAGGTGGATTTCGTGCTGCCCGAGCGGCTCGACGCCTCCTATGTGGCCGAGGACGGCGGCCGTCGCCGCCCGGTCATGCTGCACCGGGCCATCCTGGGCTCGTTCGAGCGCTTCCTCGGCATCCTGATCGAGAATTTCGCCGGTCGCTTCCCGGTGTGGTTGGCGCCGACCCAGGCGGTGGTGGCCACCATCGTCTCCGAGGCCGACGACTTCGCCGTTGAGGTCCAGGCGGCGCTGAAAGCCGCCGGAATCCGGGCCGAACTCGACTTGCGGAACGAAAAGATCAACTACAAGGTCCGGGAACACTCGGTGGCCAAGGTGCCGGTGATGCTGGTGGTGGGTAAGCGCGAGGCCGAAAGCCGCCAGGTCGCCATCCGTCGCCTGGGAAGTCAGAGTCAAGAAATTGTTGCGCTGGATCAAGCAGTCGCTACACTTGCCAGGGAAGCGACCCCGCCCGCGTGACGGGGTCTCGCCGTTCAAGTCGGCGGTCCGGCTCGCGGAACGAGCGCCCGGACCCGTCGGCGTACTCGAAACGATGGAGACTGTTCTATAGCTAGGCCCCCAATGCAGACGCCGCCCAAGAATGATGGGCCGCGCGTCAACCGCGAGATCGATGTGCGTTCCATCCGCCTGGTGGGCGCCGACGGAGAAATGATCGGAGTCGTGACCCTGCGCGAGGGTCTGACCATGGCCGAGGAAGCCGGTCTCGATCTGGTCGAGGTCTCCCCCAACGCCGATCCGCCCGTCTGTAAGATTCTGGACTTCGGAAAGTTCAAGTACGAAGACCAGAAGAAGAAGAATGCCGCCCGCAAGAAGCAGAAGGTCATCGAGGTCAAGGAAATCAAGCTGCGGCCGAACATCGACGACCATGACTATGACGTCAAGATGCGCAGCATGCGGAAATTCCTCGAGGAAGGTGACAAGGTCAAGGTGACGCTCCGCTTCCGTGGACGCGAACTGGCCCACCAGGATCTCGGCATGAAGGTGCTGGAAAAGGTCAAGGAAGACCTGGACGATCTCGGCAAGGTCGAGCAGCTCCCCAAGATGGAAGGCCGTCAGATGGTGATGGTGATCGCGCCCCGCTAAGGCTGGCGCGACCCTCGTCAACTTCTTGCGATGCCGGGACTAAAGCGGGTTGCCTCGTCCCGGCCTTTGCGCTATTTTCCGCGCCTCCCCACCGACCCGGGGATCAAGCGACCCTTGGAGGGGTGGCAGAGTGGTCGAATGCGCCGGTCTCGAAAACCGGTATGGGTGCAAGCTCATCGTGGGTTCGAATCCCACCCCCTCCGCCATCCAAAAGAAAAGGCCGTCCCTGTGACGGCCTTTTCTTTTGGACAGGTGCGGGGAGCGGACGGCTTCACCAACACCATTCACCGCTTCGTGTTTAGTCCTGGGGGGCAGGGGCAATCTGAATCCCGCCGGGACCGGCATCCCCCGACTCCCAGTCGGCTTGACGGATGGCCGCGACCTGCCAATATGGTCGGAAGTCCTCTCCAGCCAAGGGATTCCCTTCCCATGAAGCACTTCCACCTGGTGGTGGTCGTGATGGCCGCCCTGGCCGCCACCGCCTGCCAGACCGTCCCGCCCATGCAGAAGCTGCCCGAGATCAGCTTCACCAGCCAGCGCCCCTTCCAGCTGAATGTCGGCCAGTTGGAAATCGTGTCGGAATATGCCGCCCCGGGCCGCAGTCCCAATATCGAGCATCTGATGCCGGTATCGCCCGAAGCCGCCATCCAGCGATGGGCCCAGGACCGCCTGCGTCCCATGGGCAAGACCGGGCTGGCCCGGGTGGTGATCCGTGACGCCAAGGTGGTCGAGGTGCCCCTGGCCATCGACAAGGGGGTCAGCGGTTCCTTCAAGAAGGAGCAGGAATACCGCTATGACGCCGCCTTGGACGTGGCGGTCCAGATCCTTGACGCCCGCCAAATGGTGATCGGCGAGGCCCTGGCCAATGCCACCCGATCGCGGACCGTGCCCGAGGGTCTGAGCATCAACCAGCGTGACCGGATCTGGTGGGAAATCACCGACGCCCTGTCCCGCGACATCGACGAGCAATTGACCCCGCTGATCCGCGGCTATCTCAACCGCTGGGTCATTCAGTAGAACCGCCGTGGCGCGGCGTCAGAGCCTGGGACGGAAGGCCACGAAAGTGGTGTCGTCACGCAGCGCCTGACCGCCGCGCCACTCGGCCAGCAAGGCGAACAGCTTTTCCTTCTGCTGCTCCAGCGGCAAATCGGCCACGCCGCTCAGCGCCTCCAGCAGGCGGCGGCGCCCGAACAGCCGCTGCGACGGCCCGCCCATCTGGTCCACCAATCCATCGGTGTAGAGATAGAAGGTATCGCCCTCGGCGATATCGAAATCATGACGGGTCAGCGCCAGCTCGGCCGGTGAATCGCAATAGCCCAGGCTGCAGCGATCGCCCTGGACCAGCTTCATCTCGCCTTTGGACCAGATCAGCAGCGGCTGGTTGGCGCCGGCGAAGGACAAAATCCGGCGGCCATGGTCCACCACGCAGATGGCGGCGTCCAGACCGTCATTGGCGGGAGCATCGGCGCGGTCCTGCCGCAAGGCCGATTTCACCAGCGTATTGAGCAGGGCCAGGATGGCGGCCGGATCCTCGTGCTGGTGATGGTGCAGCACGCGGGCCAGGATCGACGACACCACCGCCGTCATGAAGGCGCCGGGGACGCCGTGACCGGTGCAGTCCATCACCGTCACCACCGTCTTGTCGCCGAACTTGCCCGCCCAGTAATAGTCGCCGCCCACGATCTCGAACGGATGCCAGCCCACCGCGAAATCCATCATGCTGCCGCTCAGGGTGGCGGGATCGGGCAGCAGCGCCGTCTGGATGCGGCTGGCGTAGCGGATACCATCGGAGATGAAGCGGCTGGCCTTTTCCAGTTCCATATTGGCCCGTTCCACCACTTCCTTTTCCTGGGCAAGTTCGGCGGTGCGTTCCACCACCCGCTGTTCCAGGTCGCGGGCCAGGGCGGCCAGTTCCGCCTCGGCGGCGTCGCGGGCCCGCAGGCCGCGTTGGGTCTGGTCCAGCAGAGCGTTGACGGTGGAGGCCAGCAATCCCAATTCGTCGCGCTGATGGCGGGGCGGCATGGCGATGAGGAAATCGCCCGGCCGCTCGGGATCGACCTTGCCGATGGCGGCGCTGATCTTCAGCAGCGGCTTGGTGATCAGGACATAGAACACCGCCACTACCAGCAGGCACAACAGCACGGTGCGCGCCGCCCCCGCCGCCGCCGTGCTGGCGATATGGGAGATATAGCGGCTCATCAGCCGCCCGGGATCGAGCCGCAGGTCCAGCCGCCCCACATCCAGGCTGGTGCCCTTCTGGTCGCTTTTCAGCAAGAGGCTGTGGCTGGTGAAATCGCCGAACAGCCATTGGGCCAGCTCGGGGAAGGCGGTTTCGGCCCCCGGCCGCTCCTTGCGGCCCAGTACGTCGCCGAAATTGTCCACCAGCCTGACCTCGGCCACCACCGGGTCCTGCATCAGGCCATTGGCGACCTCGCCCGCCAGATCGGCCGACAGCAGGAAGGCGGCTTCCACCGCCAGGCCGCGCACCAAGGCCAGATTGGCGGTGGTGGCGTCGGTAACTTCCTGGCGCATGCGGCGATAGTCGGCCATCAGGTCCCAGGCCCCGGCGACAAGGCCAAGGGTCAGCGCGATGACCAGGGTGGCCACCGCCTGCTTGAACGACAATCCCTCGAACACGCCGACCGAGCGGGTCACGCCCTGGTCGGGAATCACGAAGTCTTTCACCTGACGCCCTTCAAACCGGAATCCATTCCGACCATGATATGCAGTGGAACGCCCCTGTCACGCGCAATTCCCACCTCTCCCCCCCAATCTCTTGCCATAGGCCGCCAATCGGGCGACTCTGGACCGGCCATGACCACCTCCCGTTCCGCCGCGTCAGCGTCGCCGGGCCGCCTGACGGCGGTTCTCGGCCCCACCAATACCGGCAAGACCCATCTGGCGCTCGAACGCATGCTGGGCCATGCCTCGGGCATGATCGGCTTTCCGCTGCGGTTGCTGGCGCGCGAGAATTACGAGCGCATCGTCCGGCTGAAAGGCGCCGGCTCGGTGGCGCTGATCACCGGCGAGGAGAAGATCGTCCCACCCCATCCCCGCTGGTTCGTCTGCACCGTGGAATCCATGCCGCTGGACCGCCGGGTGGCCTTCCTGGCGGTGGACGAGATCCAGCTTTGCGCCGATCCCGAGCGCGGCCACATCTTCACCGACCGGCTGCTGCATGCCCGGGGCGAACAGGAAACCATGGTGCTGGGGGCGGAAACCATCAAGCCGCTGCTGCGCCGTCTGGTGCCGGGGGTGGACTTCATCAGCCGCCCGCGCTTTTCCAGCCTGATCCATGTGGGACCGCGCAAGCTCAACCGGCTGCCGCCGCGCTCGGTGGTGGTGGCCTTCTCCGCCGCCGAGGTCTACGCCATGGCGGAATCGGTGCGCCGCTCGCGCGGCGGCGCGGCGGTGGTGCTGGGCGCCCTGTCGCCCCGCACCCGCAATGCCCAGGTGGCCATGTATCAGGCGGGCGAGGTGGACTACATCGTCGCCACCGACGCCATCGGCATGGGCCTCAACATGGATGTGGACCATGTGGCCTTCGCCGCGTTGCGCAAGTTCGACGGCCGGGCGCCGCGACCGCTGGAGCCGCCCGAACTGGCCCAGATCGCGGGCCGCGCCGGGCGCCACATGAATGACGGCAGTTTCGGCACCACCGCCGATGCCGGGACCATCCCGCCCGACATGGTCGAGGCCATCGAGAACCACCGTTTCGCGCCGCTGAAGCTGCTATCCTGGCGCAATTCCGACCTGCGCTTCGCCTCGGTGGCCGCCCTGCTGGCCAGCCTGGACAAACCCGCGCCGCTGCCCGGCCTGATCCGCGCCCGCGAGGCCGACGACCACACCGCCCTGGCCGCCCTTTCCCTGGATGCCGATATCGCGCGTCTGGCCAATCATCCCGACCGGGTGCGGCTGTTGTGGGAGGTCTGCCAGATTCCCGATTTCCGCAAGGTGCTGGACGAATCCCACACCCGCCTGCTGGGGCGGGTCTTCACCCATCTGGCGGCCCCCGCCGGACGGCTGCCCACCGACTGGGTCGTCGAGAATGTCCGGCGCATCGACCGCACCGACGGCGAGTTGGATACCATCGTGGCCCGCATCGCCCAGATCCGCACCTGGACCTATATGGCCCACCGGCCCGACTGGATGGCCGATCCCGGCCACTGGCAGGAGCTGACCCGGGCCATCGAGGACCGCCTGTCCGACGCCCTGCACGACCGCCTGACCAACCGCTTCGTCGACAAGCGCACCGCCCATCTGACCCGCAGGCTGCGGGACGGCGGCGGGCTGGAGGCCGGGCTGTCCGACAGTGGCGAGGTCCGGGTTGACGGCCATGTGGTGGGCCGCCTGGACGGTTTCGTCTTCGTTTCCGAGCGGGCGGACTCCGCCGGAGCGACGCGCACCCTGCAGGCGGCGGCGCTGCGCGCCCTGACCGGCGAGGTGGCCGAGCGGCTGCGCCGCATCGCCGAGGACCCGCCCGAGGCCTTCACCCTGGCGGCTGACGGCCTGCGCTGGCGCGGCGCCCTGGTGGCCAGCCTGTCCGCCGGAGCGGATATCCTGCGGCCGCGCCCCACCCCCCTGGCCAGTGACCTGCTGGACCCCAGCCAGCGCGACGGGCTGCGCCGCCGCCTCGACGATGTCTGCCCGCTGGTGCTGGGCCGCGATCTGGCGCCGCTGTTCCGCCTGCGTGCCGCACCGCTGACCGGAGCGGCCCGGGGCCTTGCCCATCAACTGGTGGAAGGGCTGGGCTCGGCGCCCCTTGCCGACTGCCGGGTCGGGGTCGAGGCGCTGGATGCCGCCGGGCGCGGTGCCCTGACCCGGCTGGGGGTCCGCTTCGGCACCGAAAGCGTCTTCCTGCCCCTGCTGCTGAAGCCCGCCGCCCTGCAGGCCCGTGCCCAGCTCTGGGGCATCGCCCAGGGGCTGACCCCGCCGCCCTCCCCCGCCCCCCGTCCCGCCGTCGCCGATCCCGGCTGGCCCCCCGGTTTCGCCGAGGCGGTAGGTTATCGGCTGTTGGGGGGCATCGCGGTCAGGCTCGACATCCTGGAACGCTTCGCCGCCGAAACCCGCGCCCTGGCCAGGGCAGGGGCTGAACCCAATCCGGACGAGCCCAGCCGCCTGATGGCCTCGCTGCTGAGCCTCGGCCTTGATGCCGCCCGCTCGGTCCGCGCCGCCCTGTCGCGCCGCGCCAAGGGAGCGAATCGGCCAAGGCCGCGGCCCGTTGACCCTGATTCCCCCTTCGCCGTGCTGAAACGGTGACGGAATTGCCGCCAAAGCGGTTGGGGGGTGCTGACGAATGGGTTAGGCTTGCCTATCTGATGTGCCATGGGGACAAATTGCCCCTTCACTTGATCCCGGGGGGAGCGTGATGACAGCCACCAAGAAACTGCTGGACGCCGCCATGGCGGCGGCAGCCATCATCGCCAAGGCCGATGGCTGGGTTTCCGAGGAGGAATCCAATGTGGTGGCCCGCCTGGCGCGGGGTATCGATGATGTATCCTCCAGCCACGGCTCGCAGGCCATGGCACTCTATGCCGGCTATGTGCGCAAGCTGGGCCAGGATAACGGCGCCGCCGCCCGCGAGGCCTGGAACGCCCTGGCAGCGGTGGCCGACGACCCCGAAACGGCCAAGGCCGTGCTGGCCATCGCCTGCCGCATCGCCGACGTGGATTCCAAGATCTATGCCGAGGAAGCCTTGCTGTTGCGCATGATCGCCAACGAACTGCGCCAGGAACTCCCCGCCGCCTATATCCGCTAAGCGCCCGCTACTTCAGCACCCGCCCCGCCACGGCGTCGAGCCGCCCGACCACGGCGGGGTCGCGCACCTCGCCATGGGTGATGATGGCGTTGTCGAGAGCGGTATGGCAGCCCTTGGCGCAAGGCGCCGAGCGGCCGGTGACCTTGGGCGCCACCGCCTTGACCAGCGAGCGAGCACGGTCGGCATTGGCCAGCAGCACCTTGACGATGGCATCCACCGTCACCGCGTCATGGTCGGGGTGCCAGCAGTCGTAATCGGTGACCATGGCGACCGAGGCGTAGCACATCTCGGCCTCGCGGGCCAATTTGGCCTCGGGCATGTTGGTCATGCCGATGACGTCGCAGCCCCATTGGCGATAGAGGTTGCTTTCGGCCTGGGTCGAGAACTGGGGGCCTTCCATCACCAGATAGGTGCCGCCGCGCACGGCGATGATGCCCGCCTCCCTAGCGGCCGCCTCCACCAGATCGCCCAGGCGGCCGCAGACCGGATGGGCCATGGAGACATGGGCCACCAGGCCGGTCTCGAAGAAGCTCTTGGTCCGCGCGAAGGTGCGGTCGATGAACTGGTCGACGATGACGAAGGTGCCGGGCGGCAACTCCTCCTTCAGCGAACCCACCGCCGATACCGACAGGATCTCGGTGACGCCCGCCCGCTTCATGGCGTCGATATTGGCGCGGAAATTCAGCTCGGACGGCGGAATGCGATGGCCGCGCCCATGACGGGGCAGGAACACCAGCTTCTGGCCGTTCAGCTCGCCGAACAGGAACTCGTCCGAGGTGGGGCCGAAGGGGCTGTCCACCCGGCGCCATTCCTTGTTGGTCAGTCCGTCGATGTCGTAGACGCCGGAACCGCCGATGATGCCCAGAACCGGAGTGGAATGACCGTCCGCCATGAAACCGCCCTTTCGCCGATGAAATTCACCGCAATGTGTTAGGGGAAAAGCCCGGCGGAGGCAAGGGCGCGGCTCTCGACTCACCGCTTGCGTTCATGTTATGTTCGATCATGACCCGCACCGAGTCCTGGCCCAAGGCGCGCGGCGCCCGCTTCAACCCCGCCACCCGCTTCGACCGGCTGCGGCGGGAAGCGGTGGATGACGGCTGGGCGCCGGACGAGGACGAGCCGCCCGCGCCTCCCACCATCCTCCATGTGGACGCCACCCGCTCCATCATCACCCGCAACAACTCACCCGACATCCCGTTCGACCGCTCGGTCAATCCCTATCGCGGCTGCGGCCATGGCTGCGTCTACTGTTTCGCCCGGCCCAGCCACGCCTATCTGGAACTGTCGCCCGGGCTGGATTTCGAGACCCAGCTGTTCGTCAAGCCCGAGGCACCGCGCCTGCTGGAGGCGGAATTGCGCAAGCCCGGCTATCGCGCCGCCGTCCTGGCCATCGGCACCAATACCGATCCCTACCAGCCCATCGAGCGCGACCACCGCATCATGCGCGGCTGCCTTGATGTGTTGGCCGCCTTCAATCACCCGGTGAGCATCACCACCAAGGGCGTCCTGATCACTCGCGATATCGACCTCCTGGCGCCCATGGCGGCCAAGGGACTGGTCCTGGCGGCCATCAGCGTCACCACCCTGGATGCCCGTCTGCACGGTCTGTTGGAGCCGCGCGCCAGTTCCCCGGCCCGGCGGCTGGACACCATCCGCCGCCTGTCCCAGGCCGGGATTCCCACCATGGTGATGGCGGCGCCCATGATTCCGCGCGTCAATGACCACGAGTTGGAACATATCCTGGAGGCGGCCAAGGCGGCGGGGGCCACCGCCGCCGCCTATACCCTGCTGCGGCTGCCGCGCGAGGTGAAGGACCTGTTCGCCGACTGGCTGGAGGCCCATTTCCCCGACCGCAAGGCGCATGTCCTGTCGCTGGTGGCGGATCAGCGCGGCGGCATGCTGAACGAGTCCCGCTTCGGCGCCCGGTTCAGCGGCACCGGCGAGCATGCCGCCCTGCTGTCCCAGCGCTTCCGCGTCGCCCTGACCAAACTGGGCCTGAACGGCGCCCGCCTGAGCCTGGACGCCAGCCGCTTCCGGGTGCCGCCCAGGGCCGGGGACCAGTTGAGCCTGTTCTGAGCCCTATTCCTTCACATGCTTCAGCGCCGCCGAGTTGATGCAGTAGCGCAGGCCGGTGGGAGCCGGGCCGTCGTCGAAGACATGGCCGAGATGGGAGTCGCAGCGCGAACACAGCACCTCGACCCGGCGCATGCCGTGGCTGCGGTCCTCCGCCTCGGCCACCGCCTCGGGCACGGCCGGGCGGGTGAAGGCGGGCCAGCCGCAGCCGGAATTGTATTTGGCCTCGGCGGTGAACAGCGGCTGGCCGCAGGCGACGCAGGCATAGGTGCCGGGCGGGCTGGAATGGTCATAGACCCCGGAAAACGGCGGCTCGGTGGCCTTCTTGCGGGTGATGGCGTATTGCACCGGCGTCAGCAGCGCCCGCCATTCCTCGTCCGACTTCACCACCTTGTCCACCATGGCATCCTCCTTGGATCGACCCTCAATTCAGTCTGTCCGGCTAAGGTGGAACCGCTCTCTCTTCGTCATGCCCGGACTTGATCCGGGCATCCATGGACCCTCGGGTCCAGCCCGAGGGTGACGAAAAGAAAATCGATTCCGCCAAACTCCGATAACGTTAGGCATGGAGACATGGATTTGAAAGGGGGGATCAGATCACCGGCAGGGTGAAGCGGAAGGTGGTGCCCTGGCCGGGCCGCGACTCGACCCAGATGGCGCCGCCATGGCGCTGTACGATGCGCTTGCAGATGGCCAGGCCGACGCCGGTTCCGGGATAGGCATGGGCGGGGTGTTGGCGACGGAAAATTTCGAAGGGGTCGCTGCCATCGGCCATCATGCCGATGCCGTCGTCGGCGACGCCGAACCGCCAGACTCCGTCCATGCGCTCCACCGTCACCTCGATCCGGGGGGACTGGCCCGGGCGATGAAACTTGACGGCGTTGCTGAGCAGGTTCTGGAACAACTGCATCAACTGGATCTCGTCGCCCCAAACCTCGGGCAGATCGGCCACCGTGATGATGGCGCCGGATTCCCGGATGCTGTCGGTCATATTCTCCAGCGCACTGGCACAGGCCCGCGCCGCCGAGACCCGTTGGAACGCATTGCCATCCTGGTCCAGCCGGGAATAGGCCAGCAGATCGTTGATCAAGGCATGCATGCGCTTGCCCGCCGTGACCACGAAACCGATATATTCATCGGCGCGCGCATCCAGCCGCCCGGCATAGTGGCGCGACAGCAACTGGGCGAAGGAGACGATGCTGCGCAACGGCTCCTGCAGATCGTGGGAGGCGACGAAGGCGAAGCGCTCCAATTCCCGGTTGGCGGCGGCCAGCCGGTCCAGCGCCTGCTGCAATTCCCGCTCTCGGGCTTGGCGCTCGGCGATGTCCCATTCCAGTTCGGCATTGGCCCCCGCCAGTTCGCGATAGGCGGATTCCAGCCCCAGCGACATGGCGCGGAAGGCGTCCACCAACTGGTCCAATTCGTCGGGCTGCCGGGGCTGGGTGCGGTTCAGGCGCAATTCGGGCCCGGAACCGTGGGAGTCGTAGCGACTGAAGAACTGGGCGATGGCCACCAGATGCCGGGTGATCAGGCGATGGACGATATACAGGGTGAACAGCGACACCAGGAAGGTCTTCAGCCCCTGGGCCACCAGGATCACCACCACCTTCTCCCGCAGCCGGTCGTAGACGCCCTCCAGGCTGGCCTCGGCCCGCAAGCTCGCCACCTCGCGAACAGTCCCGCGATCGTCGTAGCGCAGCACATAGTCGCGGGCCAGGATGGCCTGGCCGCCGCTGCCACCCACCACCACCAGCAAGGGATTCGACACCCCCGGCGTGGTTTCGCGCACTTCCAGGCGCTGCATGTCGGGCAGGCGGAGGATGCCCTCCAGCTGCACCCGCAACCCCTCGGAATCCACGTTCCACACCGCCACCGACAGGCTGGTGAGGTTGCTGCGGCCGATATCGTCGAGCCGCCCCTCGATCTGGCGCAGGTCGTGGGAATAGTCGAGTCCGAGCTGGGCCAGGGTCGAGACCAGGGTCACCATGGAACTGAACAGCACGATCAGGGCCAGCACCCGAAGCCCGATGCCGCGCGCCATGGCCGGATGCGGCCGGGACAGGCCGGGGCGCTCGTCCTGATCCTCGGACGACGGGGGCGGGGCCAGCGCGGTCACGAGAAGTAGTTCTCCTTGAAGATGCGCTCAAGGGTACCGTCGTCCCGCATGTCGCGGATGGCGCGGTTGAACTGGTCCATCAGGTCGAGATGGGGCGATTTCAACGAGCATTGCAGCACCAGCTCCATGCTTCCCAGCGACAGCCGTTCGCCCAGATGCTGGTTCAGCCCCATCTGGGCCGCCAGATACAAGATGGTGGGAACCGCCCCGGCAATGGCGTCGACCCGCCCATGGGCGATCTTGCGCAGCCCGGTCTGGTAGTCGGTGTCGAATTCCTTGGCGATGGCGGGGTCGTGGTCGAAACGCGCTCCCAGCGACAGGCCGCGCAGTACCGAGATGGACTTCAGCCCGCGCAGATCGTCATAGCCGGCCAATCGGGAGCCCTTGGCGGCGATGACGCCGATGGGATGGTCCGAGACCAGTTCGCCCTTGCGGACGACGCGGGCGCGCTGGTCGTTCCAGACGATGATGGTGCAGTCCTGGGCGCCCGCCTCCAATTCGCGATCGATGCGGGCGAAAGGATGCAGCGACATGGCGATGCGGTGGCCGGTGCGCCGCTCCAATTCTCGGACCACGTCGGGAAACACCCCCGACAGCCGGGTGCTGGCGGACTCCGCATAGGCCCAGGGCGCCACGTCGATGGTGATGAATTTCAGGTCGCGGGCCTGGGCTTGGGCGGCGACCAACGTCATCCACACCAGCCCCAGCACCGGAAGCAGACTCCGTCGCATCCCGTCTCCCCAGCCTTAGCCTCCCGTTGGGGGATGATAGCGGCAATGTGGACAGCCGAGAACCAAAACCCGATCACGGGGCCGCAAGAACCCGCCGCAGCCGCTCCAGCCCGCCCGAATCGGAAGGCAGGCCGAAGCGCAGCCGGTCCGGCCGGTCCGCGAAGGCCCGGGTCAGGATTCCCGCCCGCCCCAGCCGGTCATACAGCCGCGCCGCCTCGTCATGGGGCAAGCGGTTGGGGCGGGCCAGCACGAACAGGTCGGTGCCGCCCAGCACCTCCCAGCCGCCCGCGGTCAGCACCTGGCGCAGTTCGGCGGTGGCTTGGGCCAGACGCGGTCGGGTGGCGGCGGCCCAGCCCTCATCGGCTAGGGCGACGGTACCCACCGTCAGGGCAGGCCCCGAAACCGCCCAAGGCCCCATCATGGCCCGCAACCGCTCGACCAGGACGGGCTCGGCCAGGGCGAAACCGAGGCGCAGCCCGGCGAGGCCATGGAACTTGCCGAAGGATTTCAGCACCACCAGACCGGGGCCAACCCGCCCGGCCAGGGACAGATCGGGGCGGAGATCGCCGAAGGCTTCGTCCACCACCAGCAACCCACCTTGTCGGGCCAGCCGCGCCGCCAGGGCGGACAGAATTTCAGGCGACGTGATCCGGCCATCGGGATTGTTGGGATTGACCACCACCACCGCCCCGACTTCGTCCACCGAGGACAAATCCTCCACATCCGACACCTGGTGCCCCACCGCCGCCCAGGCACGGCCATGTTCGCCATAGGTGGGCGAGACGATGGCGACACGGCCCGGAGCCAGCAGACGGGGCACCGCCTGGATCAGCGGCTGGCTGCCCGCCGCCGTCACCACCAGGGCCGCATCGGCGACACCCCAGCAGCGGGCGGCGGCCCGGCGCAAGGCCTCTTCCTCGGCGGCACCGGGCAGGCGGTGCCAGGCCTCGGCCGGAATGTGGGGCAAGGGATAAGGCCAGGGATTGATGCCGGTGGAGAGATCAAGCCAGCCCTCGGCCGGGCGTCCCCACCGCGCCGCCGCCCCCGCCAGATCGCCGCCATGAAGGGGAAGCGGGGCCAGGGGTAGCTGGGTCGGGCTCACCGCCAATCCGCCAGCACCGCCTCGGCACCGCGCTCCACCAGCGGGCGGCGGTCGCGCACCCGCTGACCATCCATCAGCATGGGCAGGGCCACGTCGATGATGCCGTCAGCGGCCCGCCTGACGAAGCCGCGCGCCCGGTGATGGGGATGGTCCGCCACCTCGGAGGGGTCCAGCACCGGCTCGAAGGTGCAATCGGCGGGTTCCAGCAGCGTGGTCCACTCGGCCAGGGTCTTTGAGGCGAACAGGGCCTCCAACTCGGCGATCATGGCGGTCTGGGGCAGGGGATCGGCCTGACGCGCGATCCAATCGGGCCGCTCCACGGCGGTGCAGAACGACCGCCAGAACTTCTCCTCCAGCGCCGCGATGGCGGCGAAGCGGCCGTCCCTGGTGCGATAGATGCGGTAATGGGCGGCGCCGCCATTGATCAGGTCGGCCTCGCGTCCCGGCGTGCCCCAGCGTTCCGCCATGGTCAGCACCCCACCCATCCAGGACAGCGCCGCCTCGGACAGGCTGACATCGATGACGGCGCCCTTGCCGGTGGTGGCGCGGCGCAACAGGGCGGCCAGGATGGCATTGACCGCCAGCATGGCCCCGGCATGGTCGGCCAGGGGGGGAAAGGTCATCACCGGCCGCTCGGCGGGACCGCTGGCCGCCAGCATTCCCGCCGCCGCCAGATAGGTGACATCATGGCCCGCCCGCTCGGCGAAGGGGCCGGTGCCGCCATAGCCCGACAGGCGGCAGGTGATCAGGCGAGGGTTCAAGCCGACCAGCCGCTCGTCGCCGAAGCCCAGCCGGGCCAGCACGCCGGGACGGAACCCGTCCAGCAGCACATCGGCCTTTTCCAGCAAGCCCGCGAACGCCGCCTTGCCCCCGGCGCTTTTCAGATCCAGCGCCACCACCGTCTTGTTGCGGTTGGCCAGCTTGTAGAAAGCGGTGGTGCCATCGGCATCCACCGGCCCCATCACCCGCATGGGGTCGCCCAGCGGACCTTCCACCTTGACCACCTCGGCGCCCAGATCCGAGAGCCACATGGTAGCCAGCGGGCCGGGGATATACATGGACAGGTCGAGGACGCGAAGGCCGGAAAGACAGTCGGACAGCATGGCGGGCTCCGGAACAGGGTCACCCCAGGGAAGCAGCCCCGGCGCCCATGGTCAACACCCTCCTGAACGGAAAAGGGCCCCCTCGGAGGAGGGGGCCCTGATCGGACGCTGATGATCGGCCGGAATTACGGCATCACGATCTCGACGCGACGGTTCTGCGGCTCGCGCACGCCATCGGGGGTGGCGACCATGGGCGAGGACTTGCCCTTGGCGACGGTGATGATCTGGTTGGCGGGCACGCCCTGGGCGACCAACTGGGCCTTCACGGCATCGGCACGCTTCTGCGACAGGGCCTGATTGTACTTGGCGCTGCCGGCCAGATCGGTGTGACCGGTCAGGTCGATACGGGCGGCACCCGACGACTTGACGGCGGAGGCGGCCTGCTGGATCACCCGGTTGGCCTCGGGGGTGATGGCGGACTTGTCGAAGTCGAAGAACACGATGAAGTTCTTGGCCACCTGCGGCACGGCCTTGGGGGCCGGGGCCGGAGCCGCCACCGGGACGGGGGCCGGAGCGGGAGCCGCCACCGGAGCGGGCTTGTTGAACTTGTAGGTGAAGCCCAGCAGCACCGCGTGATCGCGATACTCGCTGTCCAGTGTGGTGTTGTTGGCGTTGGCCTTGGTCTCGTAGTCCAGGGTCGCGAAGTAGCGATACTGGGCCTTCAGCTCGAGATTCTTGTTGATGTCGTAGGCGACACCGGCAAAGCCCTGATAGGCGAACTGCCAGTCGTCGCCGTTATAGACGCTGGTGTTGTTCTGCTTGACGGTTCCAGCATCGACCATGGCCGCGCCGATACCGGCGCCGACGAAGGGATGCCAGGACGACTGCGGCATGAAGTAGTAGGCGCCGTTGACCATGGTGGCCAGCGCAGTGGTGTCACCGCTGCCGGTGGCGCCGCCGACCTTGTCGATGCCGCTGGAGCGGTAGCTGAGTTCGCCTTCCAGCCGCCACTGGCCGAAGGCATAGCCCACCTGGCCCTGGACCAGCCAGCCGATATCGGACTCGCTCTTGTAGCCGAGGCCGGTGCCGCTGTTCTTGGAGTCTTGCAGCCACTGGGCGCCGGCATCGGCACCCACATACCACTCGGCCTGGGCCAGAGCGGGCACGGCGGCGATCACCGCGGCGGCGAGGAGGGTCTTGAAGCTGCGCATGGTGCGAAATCCTTTGAGTCTTGTCATAAGACGAAATTCTGCTTTGTCCTATGTAGACCGTGACCTTGGCTGCGGCAAGCAGGCGTAAGTCCTGGGCAGCGCTATTCCCGGCGGGTGTTGCCGCAATGCAACACTGTGACCGGTCAATCCGGGGTTGCGGCGGCGGCGGCGGTATCCAAGGCGGCGCGGTCGGCCTGATCCTTGAGGCGGCGGAACGAGCGCACGGAAAACGGGATCGACGCCATATAGGCCGAGCCCACCAGCGACAGGGTCAGCCAGGGTTCGGTCACCATGAAGGCGGCGGCCAGCCCCACCACCAGCAAGATGGGCAGCACCCATTTATGGGGAATGCGCACCTTTTTGAACGAGAAGGTGGGGATCTTGCTGACCATCATGAACGACACGCCCAGCAGGAACAGCGCCACCAGCCAGGGCCGGTCGAAGAAGCCGTCACCGAACTGGATGGTGAGGATCAGCGGCAGCAGCACCATGCCCGCCCCGGCGGGAGCGGGCACGCCGGTGAAGAAGTTATAGGCATAGGGCGGCAGGTCGGGTTCGCCGATCATGGTGTTGAAGCGGGCCAGACGCAGGGCGCAGCAGACCGAGAACAGCAGTACCAGCGCCCAGCCGAAGCCACCCGCGCCGCGCATGGCCCAGAAATACAGCACCATGGCCGGGGCGACACCGAAGCTGACGAAATCCGACAGGGAATCCAGCTCGGCGCCGAATTTGGAGGTGCCCTGCAACAGTCGGGCGATACGCCCGTCGAGCCCGTCCAGCACGGCGGCCAGCATGGTGGCCAATACCGCTTCCTTCCACATGTCGTGCATGGCGAAGCGGATGGAGGTCAGGCCGGCGCACAACGCCAGCAGGGTCAGGATATTGGGAATCAGCTTGTTGATGGACAAGCCGGGAATGCGTGGCGACCGCTTGGGGCGGAACATCAGCGCACCTCGCCCGGGCGCGCCGCCTGGGGGCCGTCGAGATCGGCCAGAACCGTCTCGGCCGCCAGCGTGGTCTGGCCCAGCGCCACCAGCGGCTCGACGCCCTCGGGCAAATAGACATCGACGCGCGAGCCGAAGCGGATCAGGCCGAAGCGCTCGCCCGCCCTCACCTGCTGCCCGTCCTTGAGATCGCATTTGATGCGTCGCGCCACCAGCCCGGCGATCTGCACGAAGGCCAGTTCGCGGCCATCGGGCCGGGTCAGGCGCACCGACATGCGTTCGTTGTCGGCGCTGGCCTTGTCCAGCGAAGCGTCGAGGAACTTGCCCGGCCGATAGGACGTGGCCGACACGGTGCCGTCCACCGGCACCCGGTTGATATGGACCGAGAACACGCTCATGAAGACCGAGATCCGCATGCGCGGCTCATCGCCCATGCCCAGTTCGGGCGGCGGCGCGGCCATGCCGATCATCTGGACCACGCCGTCGGCGGGGCTGATCACCAGACCGTCGCGGATGGGGGTGACGCGGTCGGGATCGCGGAAGAACCAGGCGCACCAGCAGGTCAGCAGCCCCCCCAGCCAGCCCAGCGGCGCCCAGACCTGCCCCAGCAGCAATGCCGCCACGGCGAACAGGGCGACGAACGGCCAACCCTCGCGGTTGACGGGGAACCAGAGATACTTGGTCAAGGAAATGTTGTGAGCCTGCACGAGCCAATCTCCGCGTGGGAGCCCCACCCCTCAGCGGCAAGGCACCAGGACCTTATACAGCCGGTCTTTTGGAATTTCATCCCGAACCGCGTCGTGATAGTCATGATATTCGTGTGTCGCCCCTTTGTTTCGGCCGCAAGGCAATTCGCAGCATGACCAGAAGCGTTACCTTGACCCTGGGCGGAAAGCCCCTACCGATCGATCTTCAGGGCGCCTGGGCCGAGGACGACAGCCAGGCCCTGGTACTGGGCGACGGTTCGGTCAAATTCGATTTCAATCTGCGCCAGATCCGCTTCGCCGCACAATTGGAGCAGGCCCGGGGTGCCGCCCATATGAAGCTGGTGGGCGATCTCGGCCCCATGCCCTTCTCGGCGGAATCGCCCGCGGCGCGGGCGGGACTGGCCCGCATCGTCGAAGCCGCCAATGCCCATCTGGGCAGCGGATGCTTTCGCGTGGTGGCCGGGCGGGTGCTGGTGGGGGGCGACATCGCCATCCCGGTGCCGGTGACCGCCCATGCCCTGGTGACCGAGGTCACCCGCTTCCTGGCGCCGACCCTGCCCTATCTGGAAGTGATCGCCCTCTATATCCGGCCGCCCCTGGCCGCCGCGCGGCCAGGCGAAAGCGCCGTCCGGCCGGAATGGCGCCGGCTGGGCCTGCCCGGGCGCGGGGTTAGCGGTTGGGGACGCTGAACACCTGACCGGGATAGATCAGGTCGGGGTCCTTGATCCGGTCGCGGTTGGCCTCGAAGATCACGGTATAGGCGACGCCGCGCCCGTACAGCCTGCGGGCGATGCGCCATAGCGAGTTGCCCGGCGCCACCACGATTCCCACCGACCCGGCGGACAATTCCTCGCCCGGCGCCCAGCTCACCTCGACCCGGGCCAGCACCTTGCCCTTGTCGCCGATCAGGTCGGCGCGGAGCAGATGGCGGTCATGGCCCGCCGGCTTGGTGGAGTCCACCCGCCATTGGCCGTCGCCATCGGCATCGGCCTTGCCGATCAGCTTATTGTCCAGATACAGGAAGATCTTGGCTCCGGCATGGGCCTTGCCGCCCACGAACAGGCGGCCCTGGTCGTCATGGTCGACCACATCCAGCGAGATCAGCCCGCTGGTCCCCGCCGGTCCCTGCAACAGGCGGCTTGCGCCCTTCTTGCTGGTCTGGATGGCCAGGGCGGGACCCTTGCCCTGCTCGGGCACCACCAGCACGACCGGATCGCCGGAATCGGTGGTGGTTCCATCGGGATTGCGGGCGATCAGCCGCAGTTCGCGCGAACCGGGGGGCAGGGCGCCACTGGGAACGAAGACCCATTCGCCGCGCTGGTCGGCGGTGACCTTGCCCAGTTCGGTGCCGCCATCGACAATGGTCACCACCGCGCCGGGAACGGCGCGACCGGCAATGACCGAATTGCCATCGGTGCCGATGCGGACCACGTCGAAACTGGGTTCGCGCGCCGGGGCGGGCGCGGCGGGCATGGCGCCGGTCGCCGGGACGGCCTGGGGTACCGGGGCAGGCAGGTTGGCGGCGGACTTGTCCTCGCGCTCGTGCATCAGCGACAGTGCCAGGGCGATGGCGGCGACGGCGAGCCCGATCAGGGCGATAATGGTGGGGCGGTTCGTCGGCTCGTCCTTGGGACGGGACGGCGGCGGTTCATCCCGGGGCGGGGTTTCGGTGGCGGGCTCCATGGCCACAGCCTAGCAGGCTCGGCGAAGGCTGTCACTGACCCTCGTCCAGCCCCATTGACCCGACCGGAACGGCCTGGAAAACTGGCCTTCCCCAGTCATCGCCAAGGTTGTGCCCCATGTCCCCTTCCGGCTCTTCTCGCCCCGTTCCCGTCTGGGACCTGCCGCTGCGGCTGTTCCACTGGTCCCTGGTCCTGCTGTTCGCCTTGTCCTGGGCCAGCGGCAAGATGGGCAAGCTGGACATCCATATGAAGATGGGCGCGGCGGTGCTGACCCTGATCCTGTTCCGGCTGGCCTGGGGCGTGGTGGGCAGCCCCACCGCCCGCTTCGCCCGGTTCGTGTCCGGTCCCGGAGGCATCCTCGCCTATCTGCGCGGACAATGGTCGGGCATCGGTCACAATCCGCTGGGGGCGCTGTCGGTGCTGGCCATGCTGGGCCTGCTGGCGGCCCAGGCAACGGCGGGCCTGTTCACCAGCGACGACATCGCCACCGACGGGCCGTTAGTCTGGAGCGCCTCGGGCGCCATGGTGAAGCTGCTGTCGGGACTGCATCGCCAGGGTGCCTGGCTGCTGCTGGGGCTGGTGGGGTTGCACCTGGCCGCCATCGTCTTCTACCGGATCAAGAAAGGCGAGAATCTGGTGATCCCCATGGTCACCGGCGTCAAGGAGATGGACCCGGCGCCGGAGCCGCAGCGCCTGGCCAGCCCCTGGCTGGCCTTGGCGCTGCTGGTGGTGGCCGCCGCCCTGGTGTTCGGCGGCCTGGCGGTCTGGGGGAAATAGCCCCAAGGCCGCCTTTTCCCCCATTAATCCTTCTTGAGTTCCTCGTGGCAGCCCTTGCACAGCTTGCCCACATTGGCGGCCTGGGCCTTGACGGCATCGGGCCCCACCTTGGCGGCGTCGGCGAGCTTGGCGGCCTCGGTCTCCAGGGCCTTCCAGCCATCGGCGAACTGACCGGCCTTGGCGCCGAAGGCTTCGGGCTTGGTGGCGGAATTGGGCAGGGACTCGGTGCCCTTGGCCCAGCCGATGGGCGCCAGCTTGGCCAGCAGCGACAGGTTGGCGGCCATCTCGGCGGCATTGGCGGGCAGGTCGGCCTTGCCCTGCGAGAAGGCGGCGATAGGAACCCACTGGGACTTCACCGCCTGCATCAGGCCCTGGCGCAGTTTTAGCAGATCTTCCGGCTTGGCCTGCTGGGCGCTGGCGGGCAGCGCGGCCACGGCGACGGCGGCGGCCAGGAACGAGGCGAGGGCGGTCTTGGCGAATAGGTTCATGGGTAACTCCCCCTAGGAGTGCGAGGTTGCCGAAGGTCCTGAGTATGGTGGCAAGCTCGCGCCTTTCCTAGAGAGGATTCAATGAATTCGTCCCCCTGCCCCCCCGTTTCCCATCCCAACGAGTAGGATTCCGGCTTGCGTTCGCCGCCCCGAATGCTATCGTCCCCGGCTGTCCGGCCATGGGCGGCGATCATGCTGCCCAATCCCCGGGACCGCCGTCCGCCACGGCGAAGACCAACTCAGACGAGGGGGGTAACGTAAGAAAATGAGCACCGCGAAAATCATCTGGACCAAGGTCGACGAAGCTCCGGCCCTGGCCACCTATTCCCTGTTGCCCATCGTCGAGACCTTCACCCGCGCCGCCGGTGTCGCCGTGGAGACCCGCGACATCTCCCTGGCCGGGCGCATCATCGCCAATTTCCCCGAAGGCCTGAGCGCCGACCAGAAGATCGGCGACGAACTGGCCGAGCTGGGCGAGCTGACGCTGAAGCCCGAGGCCAATATCATCAAGCTGCCCAATGTCAGCGCCTCGGTGCCGCAGCTCAAGGCCGCCATCAAGGAATTGCAGGCCCAGGGCTACAAGATCCCCGACTATCCCGAGGACGCCAAGACCGACGCCGAGAAGGAAATCAAGGCCCGCTTCGGCAAGGTTCTGGGCTCGGCCGTCAACCCGGTGCTGCGCGAGGGCAATTCCGACCGCCGCGCCGCCGCCTCGGTCAAGCAGTACGCCCGCAACAACCCGCACAAGATGGGCGCCTGGGCCGCTTCGTCCCAGTCCCATGTCGCCCATATGGAACACGGCGACTTCTACGGTTCCGAAAAGTCGGTGACCGTGGCCGAGGCCACCGATGTCCAGATCGAGTTCCACGGCAAGGATGGCTCGATCCATATGCTGAAGGCCAAGACCAAGCTCAAGGCGGGCGAGGTCATCGATACCGCCGTCATGAGCGTCAAGGCCCTGCGCGCCTTCTTCGCCGAGCAGATCGAGGACGCCAAGTCCCAGCCCGGCCTGCTGCTGTCACTGCACCTCAAGGCCACCATGATGAAGGTCTCGGACCCCATCATGTTCGGCCATGCCGTCACCGTCTTCTTCAAGGACGTGTTCGAGAAGCACGCCGCGGTGATCAAGGACCTCGGCGTCAACGTCAATAACGGCTTCGGCGACCTGATCGCCAAGCTGGACAAGCTGCCCGCCGCCAAGAAGGCCGAGATCGAGGCCGACATCAAGGCGGCCTACGAGAACGGCCCGGCCCTGGCCATGGTCAATTCCGACAAGGGCATCACCAACCTGCATGTGCCGTCCGACGTGATCGTCGACGCCTCCATGCCCGCCATGATCCGCGATTCCGGCCGCATGTGGGGCACCGACGGCAAGCTGCACGACACCAAGGCCATGATCCCCGACCGCTGCTACGCCCGCATCTATCAGGTGGTGATCGAGGACTGCAAGAAGCACGGCGCCTTCGATCCCAAGACCATGGGCAGCGTCCCCAATGTGGGCCTGATGGCCCAGAAGGCCGAGGAATACGGCAGCCACGACAAGACCTTCGAAATCGCCGCGGACGGGTTGGTCCGCGTGGTGGACGAAAACGGCAATACGCTGCTGGAGCAGAAGGTCGAGGCGGGCGACATCTTCCGCGCCTGTCAGACCAAGGATGCCCCCATCCAGGATTGGGTCAAGCTGGCGGTGACCCGCGCCCGGCTGTCCAACACCCCGGTGATCTTCTGGCTGGACAAGCATCGCGCCCACGACGCCCAGATCATCGCCAAGGTGGAAAAGTACCTCAAGGACCACGACACCAAGGGCCTCGACATCTCCATCAAGTCGCCGGAAGAGGCCATCGCCGTGTCGCTGGAGCGCATCCGCAAGGGCCAGGACACTATCTCGGCCACCGGCAATGTGCTGCGCGACTATCTGACCGACCTGTTCCCCATCCTGGAACTGGGCACCAGCGCCAAGATGCTGTCCATCGTTCCCCTGATGGCGGGCGGCGGCCTGTTCGAGACCGGTGCCGGCGGCTCCGCCCCCAAGCATGTGCAGCAGTTCCAGGAAGAAGGCTATCTGCGCTGGGACAGCCTGGGCGAGTTCCTGGCTCTCGCCGTGTCGCTGGAGCATCTGGCCCAGACCTTCAAGAACCCCAAGGCCCAGGTGCTGGCCGATACCCTGGATCAGGCCAATGGCAAGATCCTGGAGAACGACCGCTCCCCCGCCCGCAAGGTCGGCCAGATCGACAATCGCGGCAGCCACTTCTATCTGGCGCTGTACTGGGCCCAGGCCCTGGCCGCCCAGGACAAGGACCCGGAACTGAAAGCCCGCTTCGCGCCGCTGGCCAAGGCCCTGACCGAGAACGAGGCCAAGATCAACGCCGAGCTGATCGCCGCCCAGGGCAAGCCGGTGGACATGGGTGGCTACTACCACCCGGATCAGGCCAAGACCTCGGCCGCCATGCGGCCGTCCGCCACCTTGAACGCGGCCCTGGCCGCGCTCTAGGACACGAACCAAATACTCTCGGGCGGAGGAGGCATCTCCTCCGCCCGATCCGCTTCTCCGCCGCCGCCCGACTCCCCCTTAGGACATCCGTAGACCGAGGAACCCCTCCATGAACAAGATCAAGGTCAAGAACCCCATCGTTGAACTCGACGGCGACGAGATGACGCGGATCATCTGGAAGTTCATCAAGGACAAGCTGATCCTTCCCTATCTCGACCTGGACCTGAAATACTACGATCTGGGTATCGAGAACCGGGACAAGACCGACGACAAGGTGACCATCGACTCCGCCGAGGCCATCAAGCAGTACGGCGTCGGCGTCAAATGCGCCACCATCACCCCCGATGAAGCCCGGGTGAAGGAATTCGGCCTGAAGAAGATGTGGAAGTCGCCCAACGGCACCATCCGCAACATCCTGGACGGCACCGTGTTCCGCGAACCCATCATCTGCAAGAACGTGCCGCGCCTGGTGCCGGGCTGGACCAAGCCCATCGTCATCGGCCGCCACGCCTTCGGCGACCAGTACAAGGCCACCGACTTCACCGTTCCCGGCCCCGGCAAGCTGACCATCAAGTTCGTAGGCGCCAATGGCGACACCATCGAGCATGAAGTGTTCGACTTCCCCGGCGCCGGTGTCGCCATGGGCATGTACAACCTGGACGAGTCCATCTACGGCTTCGCCCGGGCCTGCATGAACTACGGCCTGCAGAAGAAGTGGCCGGTCTATCTGTCCACCAAGAACACCATTCTCAAGGCCTATGACGGCCGCTTCAAGGACATCTTCCAGGAGGTCTACGAGAAGGAGTTCAAGGCCGAATTCGACAAGATCGGCATCACCTACGAGCACCGCCTGATCGACGACATGGTGGCCTCGGCCCTGAAGTGGTCGGGCGAATTCGTCTGGGCCTGCAAGAACTACGACGGCGATGTCCAGTCCGACACCGTCGCCCAGGGCTTCGGCTCGCTGGGCCTGATGACCTCGGTGCTCATGAGCCCCGACGGCAAGGTGGTGGAGGCGGAAGCCGCCCACGGCACCGTCACCCGTCACTATCGCGAGCACCAGAAGGGCAAGGAGACCTCGACCAACCCGATCGCCTCCATCTTCGCCTGGACCCGGGGCCTGTTCTACCGCGCCCAGTTCGACGGCACCCCCGAGGTGGCCCGCTTCGCCGAGGCGCTGGAGCAGGTCTGCGTCGAGACCGTGGAATCCGGCTTCATGACCAAGGATCTCGCCATCCTGATCGGTCCCAGCCAGTCCTGGCTGACCACCGGCCAGTTCCTCGACAAGCTGGACGAGAACCTGAAGAAGAAGATGGGCATGGCCTGATCGGTCCTTCCCGCAAGCAGCCCCCGCCGGAGCGATCCGGCGGGGGTTTTGTTTGGCCGGACCCAATCGTCGGGCTTGATTCCGGCGGCGGTCACGTCAATGTGATGCCGGGCCAACCGTCGCCTGGACAGAGTCCGTCATGACCGAATCAGAAACCGTTCCTGCCTGTTCCGGCGCCTGCGCCGATACCTCCGCCTTCGATTTCATCATGGCCTTCCAGCCGGTAGTGGACCTGCGGCGGCGGAGCATCTATGCCTACGAAGCGCTGGTGCGCGGCCCCAATGGCGAAGGCGCCGCCTCGGTCCTGGCCGGAGTGACCGAGGCCAATCGCTACGCCTTCGACCAGGCCTGCCGGGTCCGCGCCATCGAAACCGCCGCCCGGCTGCGCCTGGACCGTCGCTTGAACATCAATTTCCTGCCCAATGCCGTCTACCACCCCGAGGCCTGCCTGCGCCTGACCCTGGCCGCCGCCGAGAAACACGGCTTTCCCCGCGACCTGATCACCTTCGAATTCACCGAGGACGAGATGATCGTCGATCGCGATCATCTCAAATCCATCGTCACCACCTATCGCCGCCATGGCTTCATGACGGCGCTGGACGATTTCGGCACCGGCTATGCCGGGCTGTCGCTGCTGGCCGATTTCCAACCCGATACCATCAAGATCGACCGCTGCCTGGTCACCGGCGTCGATAATGACAAGCCCCGCCAGGCCATCATCGCCGGCCTGATGCGCATGGCCGAGATGCTGGGAATTTCGGTGGTGGCGGAAGGAGTGGAGCGCGCCGAGGAAGCCCGGACCCTGATGGCGATGGGGCTTCACCTGTTCCAGGGCTATCTGTTCGCCCGCCCGGCGATCCAGGCCCTGACCCCCGAGGACGGCATCACCTGGTAGGATGGCCTGGCCGCGTCACTGGCGGGTGAAATCCGCCACCTGACGCCGCAGGGCGGCCTCGGCATAGTCAAGTTCGGCCAGGCTGTCGCGAATGGCGGCCATCAACCGATCGAAACGTTCGCGAAAACAAGCCAGATCAAATGCCATCGCCAGCCAATCCTTTGCCCAGGGTCGCCCATACCCTCCGTAAGGATTTGACTATGCCATAAGTCCATAAACGCAATTCGATTCGGCTGTGAACCAAATTGCAACGGTTCGAATGTCTAGCCGAAGCTCTGGACCAGGCTTCCCACCACCAGATACCAGCCGTCCACCAGCACGAAGAAGATCAGCTTGAACGGCAGCGAGATCATGGCGGGCGGAATCATCATCATGCCCATGCTCATCAGGATCGAGGCGATGACCATGTCGATGATCAGGAAGGGCAGGAAGATCAGGAAGCCGATCTCGAAGGCGCGGCGCAGCTCGCTGATCATGAAGGAGGGAATCAGCGCCTTCAGGGGCACATCCTCGGGATTGGCCACTTCCTTGGCCCTGGACATGTCCATGAACAGCTTCAGGTCCTGGGGCCGCACATGCTTCATCATGAAGGCGTGGAACGGCTTGACCGCGCGCTCGAAGCCCTCGATCTCCTCGATCTGGCCGTCCATCATGGGCTGGATACCGGTTTCCCAGGCCTTGTCGAAGGTGGGCGCCATGACGAAGGCGGTCATGAACATGGCCAGGGAGACCAGCACCGTATTGGGCGGCGCCTGCATGGTGCCCAGAGCCTGACGCAGGAAGCCGAACACCACCACGAAGCGGGTGAACGAGGTCACCATCACCACGATCGACGGCGCGATGGACAAGACGGTGGTCAGCGCCACCAACTGGATGATGCGCGATGTGGCGCTGGAGGAGTTGCCCCCCAGGTCGATATTGATGGCCTGGGCCAGCACCGGAGCCGCCATCAGGGCGGTCCCCAGGCCAATGGCGGCGGCGAGGACGAGGCGGCGGCGGCTCATGCTCCGGTCTCCGGCTGGGGCGGCGGTGGGGGGCTCGGCAGTTCGAACCGGGGCTGGACGCAATCATGCTCCACCACCAGATCGCCGTTGATGCCCAACAGCAGCAGATGTTCCCGGTCATCACGCCTAACCAGCACCAGACGGCGCTTGCCGTCGAGCGACAGGACATCCACCAGGGCGAGGCGACGGGCACCGCCCGCGCCCCGGGCCAGCTTGGGCACCAGGACGCCCGCGCCCCAACGCCGGATCGCCCAGGTGACGGCGAAAATCAGGCCGAGCACCAGGGTCAGTGACAGCAGGAAACGCAAATAGGCGGTGGAGTCCATCAATGCTCCGGGCTGGTATCCATGGGAGGCGCGGCCGGATCATAGCGGTCCTTGATGTCGGCGGCCAGCAGGTCGAGATCGGCGAGCAGAGCCTCCATGTCGGGGCGCAGCATCCGGCCATCCTCGAGACCCAGATCAATGACGCCGCGACAGATGCCCTTGACCTTGCCTTCCAGGGCGGCGAGGTCGACCATGGTGCCGGTGGCCAGCAGCCGCCGGGCGGCTCCCACCAGCGAGGCCGCCTTCTCCAGTTCCTGGCGCACCCGATCGGCCCCGGTCATGGTGATGGCGCCGCGGCCGCCGCAGCGGCGGCGCGCCCGTTGGCGCGATAGACATAGGCCAGGATCTCGGCCACCGCCACGAAGGCTTCCACCGGAATCACCGTGTCCACCTCGACGGCGGCCAGGACCTCGGCCAGATCGGGATCGGTGCGGACCTTGACGCCATGGGCGAAGGCCAGGTTGAGAATCTGCTCGGCCACCGCGCCGCGCCCCGAAGCCGTGACCGTGGGCAGGTCAGGCCGGTCGGGATCGTGCTGCAGCGCCACCGCCACGGGACGGCGGGCGCGGCCGGAGCCTTGCCGCTCCGCGACCTCTTCGGCGCGTTCATCCCAAATATCGCTGCCGGACATGCCTTATCCTGGGTTGCGTTCGGCATTTGCGCCGAGATTCCCCAAGCTTGGCCGCCCGCGCTTAAAAAAGCTTTAAGTGACCTCGTCCATGATCGGATCGACCCCGGGACCAACGGGCGCCGCTTTACCGTTTCTTAAGCGCACCGGAGTCATAGTCAGCAAGGAGCCAAGGGTGCCGACCGTTGGCATTCCGGCGTCTTCCTAGGACAGGCCCGATGTACGACAAGCTCGACATCTTCAAGATGACCAAGGCCCAGATGGACTGGGTGGCCCAGCGCCAGGAAGTGCTGGCGGGCAATATCGCCAACGCCAATACGCCGCGCTATTTGCCCAAGGACCTGAAGAAACTGGACTTCAAGGAGGTTCTGGCCGGAACCACCGCCTCGCCGGTGACCGCCGCCGCCACCAACTCCAAACATATCGTGCCCGAACTTGGGCCCGATCCGTTCAAGGCGGTGACCCAGCGCAAGACCTATGAATCCACGCCCGATGGCAATGCCGTGATCCTGGAAGAACAGATGGCCAAGCTGGGCGAGACCGGAACCACCTTCAACACCGCCGCCGCCCTGTTCCAGAAATACCAGAAGATGATCAAGACCTCGATGGGCAGCCGCTAGCTGACCCGGCGCGAGAGGACCCCCCATGGACGAACTTTCCAAAAGCACCCAGATCGCCATTTCCGGCATGAAGGTCCAGTCCCAGCGCCTGCGGGTGATCTCGGAAAACCTCGCCAATGCCGATTCCACCGCCCAGACCCCGGAAGGCTTGCCCTATCGCCGCAAGGTTGTCACCTTCCGCAGCGAGTTGGATCGCGCCAACGGCATCAACCGGGTGGCGGTGGACAAGGTGCGCCCCGATTCCTCGGAATTCCAGCGCCGCTACGACCCCAAGCATCCGGCGGCCGACCGCGAGGGCTATATCTTGTCGCCCAACGTCAATCCGCTGATCGAGATGATGGATATGCGCGAGGCCCAGCGCAGTTACGAAGCCAATATGAACGTCATCAACACCTCGCGCTCATTGCTGTCGCGCACCGTCGAGATGTTGCGCTAGAATTCGCCCATAGGCGACCTTCCAGGACTGTACCGCCATGACCAACTTCATGAACGCCGTCTCTGCCTATCGCAACGCCGCCAATCCGCTGGCCGGTTTGGAGAAGAAGAACGAGGCCAGCTCGGGCGAGTCCAGCACCGAGGTGGGAACCGACTTCGCCAGTGTGCTGAAGGACGCGGCCAAGGTCAGCGTCGGCGCCGCCAAGACCGCCGAAAAGGCGTCGTTGGCCGCCGTGGCGGGCAAGGCCGACATCCGCGAGGTGGTCGCCGCCGTGGCCAATGCCGAAATGACCCTGGATACGGTGGTGAACGTGCGCGACAAGGTGATTACCGCCTATAACGAAATCCTGCGCATGCCGATCTGAGCCCCAGGGCCAGTGAAAATGACCGAGGCAGACCTTCTCGACCTGGCCCGCATCAGCATCATGACCATGATCAAGGTGGCCGCTCCCATGCTGCTGGTGGGGCTGGTGGTTGGCCTGCTGATCTCCATCTTCCAGACCCTGACCCAGATTCAGGAGCAGACCCTGACCTTCGTGCCGAAGATGCTGCTGGGCTTCGGGTCCATCATCATCTTCATGCCCTATATGCTGCAGACCATGACCGATTTCTGGAAGATGATCCTGGACCGCATCATCGCGGGCGGATCGGGTTAGGTCGCGGCCGGTGCTGACAGAGATCCTCCAGCTCGACATCTTCCGCTTCATGCTGATATCGACCCGCATCGGCGTCGCCATGATGCTGATCCCCGGCATCGGCGGCAATCTGGTCAGCATGCGCATCCGCGTCCTGCTGGCCCTGGCCATTTCCTTCCTGATGCTGCCGGTTCTGGGCAGCACGATTCCTCCCATGCCGCGCACCACCGGCGGTCTGTTGCTGCTGGTATTCGGCGAGGTGATTTATGGCGCCTTCATGGGCACCGTTGTCAGCTTCCTGATGTCGGTGCTCAGTCTTGCGGGCACCATCATCGGCTTCCAGACCGGCCTGACCAACGCTTTTTCCTTCGACCCCATCGCCCAGCAACAGAGCCAGATGCTGACCGGCTTCCTGTCCAATGTGGGGCTGCTGGCCATCTTCGTCACCGACCTGCACCATCTGCTGTTCCAGGCGGTTTTGGAATCCTACGATCTATTCCCCCCCGGCCAAGCGCTGCCCTGGGGCGATTTCACCGAAACCCTGTCGCATATGGTGACCGAGACCTTCCGTCTGGGACTGCAGTTTGGGGCGCCGCTGGTGGTGTCGGGCCTGGTCTTCTTCACCGGTCTGGGCCTGTTGTCCAAGCTGGTGCCTCAGCTTCAGATCTTCTTCATCTCGCAGCCCATCCAGATCCTGGTCGGCATCTGGATGTTCATGGTCACCCTTCCCATGATCATCACGCTGTTCTTGCGCTATTTCGAGAACAGCCTGATCCCCTACCTGCCGCCGAGGTAGGGCCATGTCGGGCGACGATTCTGACAAAACAGAAGAACCAACAGGCCGAAAACTCAGTGGCGCCCGCGACGAGGGCCAGGTTGCCCAGTCCCAGGAAATCAAGCTGTGGACCGGTCTGGTGGGCGTGCTGGTGATCATCTCCATGATGAGCCCCTATATCGGACGCGATGTGGTCAAGATGATGCTGCCCTTCATCGAGCATCCCCACGAGATCGGCGTGGATCGCGACACCCTGGGCGTGGTTCTGGTCGAGCAGTTGAAGGGGGTCATCTCCATCCTGCTGATGCCGCTGGCGCTGATGATGCTGCTGGGCATCGTCTCGAACATTTCCCAGGTCGGCCTGATGTGGGTCACCAAGGGATTGACCCCCAGTCTCGACAAGTTCAGCCCCATGAAGGGCATCAAGCGCATCTTCTCGGCCAAGAACCTGGTGGATTTCGCCAAGTCCGTCATCAAGATCGGGGTGATCGGCTTCATCATCTATCTGTTGCTGAAATCGCGCATCAACGACTTCGTCGCCCTGGCCGCGGTCGACATTTTCGCCATGCTGACCTATCTGCGCTCGACAGCCATCCAGCTGATCATGACCATCATCCTGATCGTCACCGCCCTGGCGGCGGCGGACTGGTTCTATCAGCGCTGGTCGTTCATGCAGGGCATGCGCATGACCAAGCAGGAAGTGAAGGACGAGCACAAGCAGTCCGAAGGCGATCCCATGATCAAGAGCCGCCTGCGGTCCTTGCGCATGCAGCGCGCCCGCCAGCGCATGATGGCGGCGGTGCCCTCGGCCTCGGTGGTGATCACCAACCCCACCCATTACGCGGTGGCGCTGAAATACGACATGGAGGCAATGGGCGCGCCGGTCCTGGTGGCCAAGGGCGCCGATCTGGTGGCCAAGCGCATCCGCGAGCTGGCCGACGAGAACGAGGTCCCCATCGTCGAAAACCCGCCGCTGGCCCGCGCCCTGTTCGCCACCGTGGAACTGGACCAGGAAGTGCCGCCCGAGCATTACAAGGCGGTGGCCGAGGTCATCGGCTATGTCATGAAGCTGAAGGGGCGCCTTGCCAACTGATCTCGCCTTGCTGACGCTGGACGTCGTCCTCGCTGCGCTGGTGGCGGGCCTGGGCCTGCTGATCTGGCGGCGGCGCGGCCGAGCCCAGGCGGCGGAGCGCGCCCGGGTCCTGGGTGGAGCCCTGGAACTCGACCCGCGTGCCGTTCTGGTCACCTCGGCGGCCGGAATGGAACTCTACCGCAATCAGGGCGGCCGCCAGATCCTGGCCGAGGCCGCCGATCCCCTGGCCGGGATGAAGGCCCGCGCCGCCGATGACGACCGCGCCCTGGCCGATCTGGAGCGCCTGGATGCCGCCGCCGCCGTGGGCGCCCAGCGCCGGGCCGAGGTCGGGCTGCCCCTGACCGGCGGCGGACGCGAATGGTTCGCCCTGGAGGTGAGGCCCGCCGGAACCGGCGGGGCGGTGGCATGGCTGGCCGAGGACATTTCCGCTCGCCGCGCCCTGGAAGAGACCCTGCGGCGCGAGAACGAGCTGCTGTCCGACTTCGTGGATTTCCTGCCCGTGGGCTGCTACTCCGCCGATGCCGACGGCACCGTGCGCTATGTCAACCAGCGGCTGGCGGAGTGGCTGGGCAAGCCCGGCACCGAGATCGTCGGCCATAACCTGGAAGACGTGTTCGGCGTGGTGCCCAATCCCGAGGAGGAACGTGCCGAGCTGCGCCTGCGCGGCCGGGGCGGCGATGTCTTCCAGGGGCTGGTGGCTCATTCGGTCTATGACGAGGGTGGCGAGATGTTCACCCGTTCGGTGGTGGTGCGCGATCTGGTGCCGGAGCAGCAATGGGAGCGGGCGCTGCGCGCCGCCGAACGCCGCTTCCGCTGGCTGTTCGACGATGCCCCGGTCGGCATCGCCCTGGTGGACCCCGACGGCTCCATCGGCGCCTGCAATCTGGCGCTGCAGGCCATGCTGGGCATCGACCGCGACGATATGATCGGGCGCGCCGTCGCCGATATCATCGCCGAGGAGGCGCGACCCGGTGCCGCCGAGCAACTGGCCAAGGTGCTGTCGGGATCGCTGACCGGCACCCATCTGGAGGTAAAGCTGCGCGGACGGCGCGACCTGATCTCCCAATTATTCGTCAGCCCCAGCCACGAGGACGGCGACATTTCCGGCCTGGTGATCCACTTCATCGACGCCACCGAGCAGCGCAACCTGGAAATCCAGTTCGCCCAGAGCCAGAAGATGCAGGCCATGGGCCAGCTGGCGGGCGGCGTCGCCCATGATTTCAACAATCTGCTCACCGCCATGATCGGCTTTTGCGACCTGCTGCTGCAACGTCACGGCCCCGGCGACCCCAGCTTCGCCGATATCATGCAGGTGAAGCAGAACGCCAACCGCGCCGCCTCGCTGGTGCGCCAGCTGCTGGCCTTCTCGCGTCGCCAGGCCTTGCAGCCGCGCCTGCTCAACGTCACCGACGCCCTGTCCGACCTGTCCAATCTGCTGCGCCGCCTGCTGGGCGAGACCATCGAGCTGAAGATGAACCACGGCCGCGCCCTGGGGCTGGTACGGGTGGACCCGGGTCAGTTCGACCAGGTCATCATCAATCTGGCGGTCAATGCCCGCGACGCCATGCCCGGCGGCGGCACGCTGACCATCAAGACCAACGCGGTCAAGGTGGAGCAGCCGGTGCCGCGTGGCCCCGAGCTGATGCCGGCCGGCGAGTATGTGCTGATCGAGGTGTCCGACACCGGTACCGGTATCGGCAAGGAGAACATCGCCCGCATCTTCGAACCCTTCTTCTCCACCAAGGAAGTGGGGGCGGGCACCGGGCTGGGCCTGTCCACCGTCTACGGCATCGTGCGTCAGACCGATGGCTTCATCGTGGTGGAAAGCGAGCCGGGACAGGGCGCCACCTTCTCCATCCATCTGCCGCGCATCGACGCCGAACCGGCGGGCGATACCCGCAAACCGCAGCCACCCCAGGCCGAGATGGAAGGCGGCGACCTCACCGGCACCGGCGCCATCCTGCTGGTGGAGGACGAGGACGCGGTGCGGCTGTTCGGCGCCCGGGCGCTGCGCAACAAGGGCTACACCGTCATCGAGGCCCGCTCGGGCGAGCAGGCCATGGAGGTGCTGCGCGGCGAGGACCATATCGACGTGCTGATTTCCGACGTGGTGATGCCCGGCATGGACGGCGTCACCCTGGCCCGCTTCGTCCGCATGGAGCGCCCCGCCATCAAGGTCATCCTGATTTCCGGCTATTCCGAGGACGTGGCCCGGGACGGCATCGACCCCGATGCCGGGCTGCATTTCCTGCCCAAGCCGTTTTCGCTCAAGCAACTGGCCGGGGCGGTCAAGCAGGTGCTGGGCGAGGAGTCCTAGGCGCCCCGCGCCGCCGAGATGAAGGCGCGGATCAGGTCGGGGTCCTTGACCCCGGGCGAGCGTTCGACGCCAGAGGACACATCCACCGCTCCGGCACCGGAGATACGCACCGCCTCGGCCACATTGGCGGGGGTAAGACCGCCCGCCAGCATCCAGGGCAGGCCCCAGCTCCGTCCCTTCAGGATGGTCCAGTCGAAGCTGACGGCATTGCCGCCGGGCAAGGTGGCGCCCTTGGGCGGCTTGGCGTCGAACAGCAGACGGTCGGCCACCGCCAGGAAGGGCTCGGCGGCGGCCAAGTCCGAGGCAATGGCCACCGGCACCACCTTCATCACCGGCAGGCCGTATTCCAGACGGATGGCCTCGATACGCTCGGGCGTCTCGCTCCCATGCAATTGCAGCAGATCAAGCCGCACCTGGGTCAGTACCCGCTCCAACAACGCGTCGTCGGGATCGACGAACAGCCCGACCTTGGTGATCTCGCCCGGGGTGAATTCCACCAGTTCGGCGGCGCGCTCCGGCGTTACCGCCCGGGGGCTGGGGGGATAGAACACCAGCCCGACATAGTCGGCTTCCGCCTCGATGGCGGCATCCATGGCATCCTCGTCGGTGATGCCGCAGATCTTGACCTCAACCGCCATGAAGCTCGTCCCGAATGCGCCCCGCCGCCGCCACCGGATCGGCGGCGGCCAGGATGGGGCGGCCGATGACCAGGACGTCGGCGCCCCGGGCCTTGGCCTCGGCCGGGGTCATCACCCGCTTCTGGTCGCCGGTCTCGCTCCAGGCCGGGCGGATGCCCGGCACCACCAGGGTGAAACCGGGGCCGCATTGGGCGCGGACCGCGTCCACTTCCAGGGGCGAGCAGACGATGCCATCGGCGCCGTTATCCTGGGCCAGGGCGGCGAGACGCTTGACCTGATCCAGCACCGAGCCGCCGAAGCCCACCGCCTCGGCCCCCGCCTGGTCCAGGCTGGTCAGGATGGTGACCGCCACGACTTTGGGCGGCGCCACTCCCAATTTGGCGGCCTCGTCCCGGGCCGCGTCGGCGGCGGCGCGGATCATGGCCGCCCCGCCCGAGGCGTGGATGGTGGTGATGGCGGCCTTCAGGCGCGCCACGCCGCGCATGGCGGCGGCTACGGTATTGGGAATGTCATGCAGCTTCAAGTCGACGAACAGGGGCATGCCCAGCTCGGACACCGCCGCCATGCCCTCGGGGCCCTGGGCGACGAAATATTCGAGGCCCAGCTTGAAGCCGCCCACATGGCCCAGCAGGCGGCGGGCCAGATCGGCGGCCTTGCCCCGGTCGGTGGTATCCAGGGCGACGAAGACGGGATTGGAGGACGACATGGGAATCCTGATCAGGACAGAGGGGGTTTCTCGGTGGCGGCCAGCTGGCGTTCCAGGCTTTCGACCCGGCGGCGGTCCTGGCGGGCACGCAGGCGGATGCCGGTGGATGACAGCCAGACCAGGACGGCGCCCAGCACCAGCCCCAGAACCAGCGGCCCCAGAACCGCCAGATAGGCGGCGATATCGAGGCCGAAGGGCAACGGCCACAGATCGAAATGAATCTCCTGGCGATTGGCGACGGCGAACACCGTGGCCAGCACGGCCACCGGCAGGCCCAGCAGCCAGGAGATCACTTTCATGAGTCGCTGCCGTCGACGTTGAGCATCTCGCGCAGCTGCTTGCCGGTCTTGAAGAAGGGAATCGCCTTGCCCTCCACCGATACCGCCTCGCCGGTGCGGGGGTTGCGGCCCTGGCGGGGATCGCGCTTCTTGACCGAGAAGGCCCCGAAGCCGCGCAGCTCCACCCGGTCGCCGCGTGCCAGGGCGCCCGCGATCTCGTCGAAGATGGTGGTGACGATCCGCTCCACGTCGCGCTGGAACAGATGCGGATTGCGTTCGGCCAGACGGGCGATCAGCTCCGACTTGGTCATGGGATGGGGCTTCCTTCGAAGATGGGCTCAGATGACGTCAAGGATGCCGGACCCTCCGGTCAGCGTCAAGCCAAGCCGTTGAGGACCAAGGACTTTTACTTCAGATCTCGTCGTCCTTGGCCGGTTCCGCCACTTCCCAGCTCCCTTCGGCGTTCCGACAGGCCACCACCTGGCGCATATAGGGCGTGTCCGCCTCGCGCAAGCGGCTGGCCTCCTGGCGCAGATTCCGACAGACCCGCGCCCCGGCATCGGTCCAGGACTCGCCCAGGGCAGTGACCGAACCACGATGGCCGTGGCTTTCCCAGCGGACCGCCCGGCCGGTCTCGGCCGCTTCCACCGTCGCCCCCGACCACAGACGCTGGGCCTGGGGATCGACATAATCGCCGATGGCATAGCCCAGCACCGCCCCCGCCGCCGCGCCCACCCCGGTAAAGCCCAGGGGAGCGCGCGATCCGATGGCGGCGGCGCGGCCGATGGCGGCCCCCGTGCCCGCCCCGGCCACGGTGCCGAAGATCTGGCCCTCGGTATTCTCGGCGCAGGCCGTGGCCAGCAGGCAGACGGTGATAACGCTCAGGCGCTTGATCATGGCTAGAGTCCCTCGCTGCGGAAGGGGCGCGACAACAGGGCGCGGATGGCGTCGTCCAGGCTGACGCCTTTGTTGATCACCGCGTCGACCCCGGCGCAAATGGGCATGTCGACGCCCAGGCGGGCCGACATGTCCATCACCGCGCCCGCGGTGGTGACGCCCTCGGTGACCGAGCGGCGCTCGCCCAGGATATCGGCCAGGGCGCGGCCCTGTCCCAGGGCGAAGCCGAGGGAATAGTTGCGTGACTGGGTCGAGGAGGCGGTCAGGATCAGGTCGCCCAGGCCCGACAGGCCCATCAGGGTCTCGGGGCGGCCGCCCTTGGCCATGGCGAGACGGGTCAGTTCCGCCAGCCCCCGGGTGATCAGCGCCGCCCGGGCATTGTCGCCCAGCCCCCGTCCCTCGACGATGCCGCAGGCGATGGCCAGCACGTTCTTGACGGCGCCGCCCACTTGCGAGCCCACCAGATCGTCGGACCAGTAGGGGCGGAAGCTGGGCGTGCCCAGGGCCTCGACCAGCTTGCGACCCAACTCGGCATCGGCGCAGGCCAGGGTGATGGCGGTGGGCAGGCCGCGCGCCACCTCGATGGCGAAGGTGGGGCCCGACAGCACCGCCACGACGGCGGTGGGCAGTTCAGCGGCTAGGGCGTCCTGCATCAGGGCGCAGGTGGCGAGCTCGATGCCCTTGGCGCAGATGACGGCGGGCACGCCCGACCGCCAATGGGGCGCCAGGGCACGGCAGGCGGCGCGCAGATGCTGGGCGGGCGAGACCAGCAGCACGGCGTCGCACTCCGCCACCTCGGCCATGTTGGCGGTGGCGCGGATGGCGGGGTCGAGCTCGACCCCGGGCAGGAAGTCGGAATTGACATGGGCGGCGTTGACCTGTTCCACCACCGACGCCTCGCGCGCCCACAGAACCACATCGCGCCCGGCCCGGCGCGCCGTCAGCGCCAGCGCGGTTCCCCAGGCGCCGCCGCCCACTACCCCGATGCTTTTCATGCGTCCCCCCCCGGCTTCTCAGGGCTGCCAGCGCTTGGCGGCCTCGTCGTCGCTGTCTTTCGCCTCGACCCAGGCATCGCCCTCGGGCGTGTGCTCGACCTTCCAGAACGGCGCCTTGGTCTTCAGCCAGTCGATCAGGAAGCGGCAGGCCTCGAAGGCGGCGTCGCGATGGGCCGAACTGGCCGCCACCAGCACGATGCGCTCTCCCGGCTCCAACCGTCCATGGCGATGGATGATCAGGGTGTCTTCCAGCGGCCAGCGCCTCCGCGCCTCGGCCTCGATGGACTCCAACTGGCGCTCGGTCATGCCGGGATAGTGTTCCAGGGTCATGGCGCGGACCTCGGCGCCGCTGGCCGGGTCGTGACCGGCATAGTCGCGCACCAGCCCCACGAACAGGCAAACGCCGCCGACACTGGTCTTGCCCGCCGAGAAGCGGTCCAGCTCGGCGCCGGGATCGAAATCCTCGCGCTGGACGCGGACCGCCATCTCAGCCCCCCGTCACGGGCGGGAAGAAGGCGATCTCGTCGCCCGGCTTCACCGGCGTATCCAGCCCGGCGTAATCCTGGTTGACGGCGACACGCACCACCGACAGGGTCTCGAAGGCGCTAGCATGACCGGGCGAGCGGGTCTTGAGGTAATCCACCAGCGCGCCCACCGTCCGGGCGTCGGCGGGCGGCACGATGTCTTCCTCGCCGATGCCGGTCTTGGCCTTCAGCCAGGCGAAATACAGCACCTTCATCGCAGCACCTCGGCATAGGGGATGAAGTCGACGGTGTCGCCGGGCGCGATGTCGCCCCGGTCCTCGGCGATGTCCACCAGCCCGTCCGACCAGGTCATGGAGGTCAGCACCCCCGACCCGTCCGAGGGGAACTTGGCCGCCACCAGCCGCCCGTCGGCATGGGCGAGGCGGGCGCGCAGATATTCCCGCCGCCCCGGCTTGTGCTTGAACGAGAACCCGGCTTCCACCGGGAAACGGGCGAGGCCGGTCTGGCTGGCCCCCATCAGCCGCAGCACCATGGGCCGCGCCACCAGCATGAAGGTCACCATCACCGCCACCGGATTGCCGGGCAGGCCGATAAAGGGGGTCCCCAGAACCTCGCCCAGGGCGACGGGTCGGCCGGGCTTGATGGCGAGGCGCCAGAAATGCAGCGAGCCCTGGCTCATCACGGCGGGCTTCACATGATCCTCGTCGCCCACCGACACCCCGCCCGAGGTCAGGATCAGGTCATGGGTGCGGGCGGCCTCGGCCAGGGCGGCGGCGATGACGTCGCGCCGGTCGGGCAGGATACCGAGATCGGTAACCTCGGCGCCCAGGCTGGTCAGCAAACCCCCGGCGGTGAAGCGGTTGGTGTCGAAGATGCAGCCGGGCGCAAGCTCGGTCCCGGGCTCGCGGATCTCGTCGCCGGTGGAGAACACCGCGGCCCGCAAGGGGCGATAGACCAGCAGTTCGGTCAGGCCCACCGCCGCCGCCATGCCCAGTTCCTGCGGCCGCAGCCGGGTGCCGGCATGCAGCACCACCGCGCCCTTGGCCACGTCCTCGCCCGCGGCGCGGGCATTATCGCCCGCCTTCAGCCGGGTGGGCAGCACCACGGCGCCGCCGTCCTCGCGGCAGTCCTCCTGCATGGCCACCGTATCGGCGCCCTCGGGCATGGGGGCACCGGTGAAGATGCGCACGGCGCCGCCCGAGGGCAGGGGACCATCCAAGGGATGACCGGCGGCCACCCGGCCCACCACCGGCAGGCGGCCATCGGCGGTCAGGTCGGCATGGCGAAAGGCCCAGCCGTCCATGGCGGAATTGTCGTGGGGCGGCACATCGACGCCGGACACCACGTCCTCGGCCAGGATGCGCGACAGGGCGCCGGGCAGGGGGACGCTTTCCACCGCCACGGCCGGTGACAGGCGAGACTCCAGCCGGGCCAGGGCCTCGGCCACGGTGATCAGCGAATCGTCCATGTCGAAGCGGCCGCTCATCGCCCGATCCTGTCCAGGATATGGGCGCCGATGGCGGCGACATCGCCCAAATCCAGAAGCGGCAGCGGACAGCCCGGCACCGGGGCGTCGCTGGCCACCGCGCTGATCAGCGGGTCCTCGGGATAGAAGGGCGGCTTGCCGCACTCCGCCCGCCACACTTCCAGGCGCGGATGCGGCCAGCGGCGGAAGCCTTCCACCAGCACCAGATCCACCGGGCTCATGCGGGCCAGCAGCTCCTCCATGGAAAACTCGGCCTGGTCGCGGTATTCGTGCATCAGGGCCCAGCGCCGGGCCGAGGCGATCATCACCTCGCGGGCGCCCGCCTCGCGGTGCTGGTACGAATCCTTGCCGGGCTTGTCCACGTCGAAGGCCTCCTGCGCCTGCTTGACGGTGGAGATGGTGAGCCCCCGGGCCTTCAACCAGGGGATCAGCCGGGTCAGCAGCGTGGTCTTGCCGCTGCCGGATCGGCCGCAAACGCCAAACACCGCCATGGCCTCAGTCCTTGGCCACGGGATTGGCGACGATATGCCCCCATCCCGAGCGCAGATAGTCCCAGCCGGTGACCATTGTCAGGATGGCGGCGATCCACAGCCCGACCTCGCCGATGACGCGGGTGGGCATGAAGGTGGCGGCGTCGCCCACCAGCAGCACCGGAATGGCCACCATCTGGATGCCGGTCTTCCATTTGGCCAGCTTCGAGACTGGCATGCCGACCCGGACCTCGGCCAGGAATTCCCTGAGGCCCGACACCAGGATCTCGCGCAGCACGATCACCAGGGCGGGCAGGAAGGACACGGTGCTGACCCGGTCGAAGGCGACCAGCATGAACAGCACGGCGGCCACCAGCAGCTTGTCGGCGATGGGGTCGAGGAAGCGGCCGAAGGTGGAGACCAGATTGCGCGAACGCGCCACATAGCCATCGAACCAGTCGGTGATGGCGGCGATGACGAACAGCACGCAAGCCGCCCAGCGGGCGGCGTCGCCGTCCACATAGAACAGGCCGACCACCAGCGGAATCACGACGATGCGCGACAGGGTCAGCAGATTGGGTAGGCTGGTCACCATGGCCATAGTCCGTCGGGCGAAGCCGGGACGGCTGCCACGGCCGGGATACTAGCCCGGAACGGGAGCGCTGTCACCAGGGCGAAGGCCCGGATTTCAGCCGCCGAACACCTTCTTCAGCAGGTCGGTGGAGCGCTTGGCCGGGTTGGCGCGGATGTCGGCCTCTTCCTGGCCGAGATAGCTGAAAATGCCGCCCAGCGCCCGTTCCAGCACATGATCCGTCAGCATGCCGGGCCCCGATTGCGCGATGTTGCCGACCATGGGCAGGCCCTTGGCGGCGCCGACCACGCCCTGATAGGACTGCACCGCCCCCGACTGGGACACGGTCTGGTCCACCACCGGCCGCATGGCGGTCTTGAGATCGGGGGTCATGGTGCGCTTGAAATACTGGGTGGCGGCGTCGCTGGGGCCGTTCAGGATGGCCCGCGCATCGTCCAGGGTCATCTTGGAGACGGCATCGAAGAAAATCTGCTTGGCCTGGGGCGTCGCGGCCTCGGCGGCGCGGTTGAGCCTGAGCTCCAGATCGTCCACCAGCCCAGACTGCCCCGCCAGGGCCAGGCCCTTGCGCAGGGTTTCCAGCTTGTCGGGCAGGGGGATGTGTACCTTGGGATCGGCGTTGAAGCCATCGGGCCGCCCCAACTGGCCGGTGACCTTGTCGGCGGCGAGGCGCAGCGCCTCCTTCAGCCCCGAGCCGATCTCGCCGGTGGACAGGGATGAGCCCAGCCCGCCGCTGGCCGCCGGGGGGGCTTCGCCGCCCAGCCGACGTTGCACCTGCTCCATCATGGCACCCTTGCCCAGATCCATCAGCCCGCCCTGGGCCAGGGCAGGGGCGGCAAGCAGCATCGTCGCGGCGCAGGCGACGGCGAAACGGAGCATGGTCATGGCCTTAAGCTTCCAGCAGTTGCAGGATATTGCCGTCGGAACCGAAGCAGGCGGCGGTCAGGCTGCCGCCCATGCCCGATCCGGAATCCAGGGTGGCGATATGGGGTCCCAGCACCACGCCGCGATGCAGGCGGTCGGAACCGCGCACCACCAGCTTGAAGCCGGAATAGGGTTCGGCCAGATCGGCGAAACCGCTGGACCCCCACCAGAAGGCATCCACCTGGGCCGATAGCGGCCGCGTCGGGTCGAGCCCGGCATGGGTGAACAGCAACAGGTTGTCGTCGGTGAAGGCGGCGTGCTTGAGCACGCTCATCAAGGTGGTGTGCCCGTCATAGGCCCGCATGTTCTGGCGCAATTGGCTGGTCCAGCGGGTCAGCGCCAGGATGCCGTCCTTGATGCAGGTCTGGACCTCGTCCATGCCGCCGCCATAGGCGGTGATGGTGGTGGCGATGCCGTGATCCACCATCCAGCGCAGCACCTCGGCCGGATTGGGCGCGAACTGAAGCTGCAGCAGCTTCTGCCACATCTCTTCCTGGGCGCCGCGTAAGTAAACGATGTCGTCCAGCTCGACCCCAGGCCGGGCGATGAAGCGGCGGCGAAAGGTCAGCAGTTCGTCCACGGTCTCGATCACCGCCCGGCCGTAGCCGAGATAGTCGCCGAGATAGACGATCTGGTCGCCGGGCTTGCACTCGACCGCCAGTCGGGCATGCAGCGAGCGCAGCCTTGCGTGTTCGCCACGGATGGCGGCGATCGCCCAGATGCGCCCGCCGCCACGCAAGGTGGCGAAGACGTTGGGGTCAGATTGGGTCGTGGCCGACCGTTCGGCTTCCGCGTTCATGGCACTGCTCGGTTTTCCCGCCGGGCGGACATGGTCGCAGTCGTCGCCGACAACGTCAATAAAGGATGATCACGCCGCTTCCAGCAGACCCTGCAACTTTTCAGTCGCCGCCTGGGTGTCGATGCGCTCCACCGCCGCCAGTTCAGAGGCCAGACGTTCCAGCGCCGCCTCGTAGATCTGGCGCTCGGAATAGGACTGGTCGGGCTGGTTGGCGTTGCGGTGCAGATCGCGGACCACCTCGGCGATGGACACGGGATCACCGGAATTGATCTTGGCCTCGTATTCCTGGGCACGGCGGCTCCACATGGTGCGCTTGACCTTGGCGCGACCCTTGAGGGTGGACAGCGCGGTATCCATGACCGAGCGGGGCGACAGCTTGCGCAGGCCCGACTTCTGGGCCTTGGTGACCGGAACGCGGAGCGTCATGCGGTCACGGTCAAAGGTGATGACGAACAACTGCAGCTTCATGCCGCCGATTTCCTGGGTCTCGACGGCAACCACCTGACCGACTCCGTGGGTGGGATAGACCACATAATCGCCCTGGGAGAATGAAACGATCGTCATCTTTTCGAGTTCCCTACGAAAGAGCACCTAAGGGGCAACGGCGTTGCCTTCCGCGTTCCAAAAGGAACGCAACACTCCGACCCGCCACGGGTTCCCCGGGCTGGCGGCGGTACGTCTGCTTGACTTGGTGGGCGAATTTCCGCCCCGATGGCTTTTGCCGACAAGCTGTCCGTCGACACAGTTCGACGGAGTTGCCCTTATAGCACAACAGCCTCTGTGAAGAACAGAGAAAATCCCGACCCGCCGGAATCCCAGGCGGGCCGGGGCTTTGGGATTTTAGCGGCCAGCCTTGGAGGACAGCAGGTCCTTCTTGCCGGGCTTGCCCTTCCAGTCGTCGGCATCGGCGGGAGCGTCACCCTTACGGGTGATGTTGGGCCACTCGCCAGCATACTGACGATTGACCTCGCTCCAGTCGGCGGCCTTGGGATCGGAATCGGGGAAAATGGCTTCGGCCGGGCATTCGGGCTCGCAGACGCCGCAATCGATGCATTCGTCGGGATTGATCACCAGGAAGTTCTCGCCCTCGTAGAAGCAGTCCACCGGACAAACTTCGACGCAATCCTGGTACTTGCACTTGATGCAGTTCTCGGTGACGACGTAGGCCATGCCGCTCTCCAATATCCTTATTTCTTAACCGCCCGCGCGGAAATCCGGCGGAAGCGATACCACAGCCCCGGCAGGGGCTCAACCCCACTGCCGGAAGGGGAATAGCACCCTCCCGCCAGATTCAGGGAACCGGGGTGCGCAGTTTGACCGGCGCGCGCTTGCGGCGACGCGCCATCAGATTGAGGACCTCGATGCCGAGCGAGAAGCCCATGGCGAAGTAGAGATAGCCCTTGGGCACATGGACGCCCGTCCCTTCCGCCACCAACGCCATGCCCACCAGCATCAGGAAGGACAGGGCCAGCATCTTGATGGTGGGATGGTTCTCGATCAGTTCGGACAAGGGATTGGCCGCCACCACCATGACCACCGAGGCCAGGACCACCGCCGCCACCATCACCCACAGGTTATTGGCCATGCCCACCGCGGTGATCACCGAATCCAGCGAGAACACGATGTCGAGCACCGCGATCTGGACCACCACCGCGCCCATGCCGGCGGTCGCCGCGGCGGCCACCGCCGGGGAGGAGGCGGTTTCACCGGTCGGAGGTGCCGCGGCGGCGGCGTCTTCCTCGCCCTCCAGGCTGCCGTGAATTTCATGGGTGGCCTTGGCCACCAGGAAGACGCCACCGCCGATCATGATGATGTCGCGCCAACTGACCGGATGGTCCCAGATGACGAAGACCGGCTCCACCAGACCCGCGACCCAACTGATGGAGCCCAGCAGGGCAATGCGGGTCACCAGGGCGAACACCAGCCCCAGGCGCCGTCCCATGGGGCGCATCGGTTCGGGCAAGCGGTTGGAAACGATGGCGAGATAGACCAGATTGTCGACGCCAAGGACGATTTCCAGCACGGCCAAGGTCGCGAGACTGAGCCAGATGTCCGGATCGGCGAGCCATTCCATGGGAACCCCCGTGATGAGCGGCGACGGAAGCGCTCCATCGGCCAGTGCGGCGAATGTAAGACAATTTGCCCGATATTCCAGCCCCTCGTGTTCGAGCGGCCGGTATATCCAATTCCTGCCATTGGCCGTGGTGGTACGGGTTGCCTGATCCCGCCGATCCCGATACCATCCCGATACAGCGTTTTTGGCACCCGGAACCATCCGGGAGGGGAGAGGGTGAGCAACAACAGATCTCCAGCCGGGTCCACCACCGCCGCCGATGACGTGGCGGGAGAGGTGGGATTCGGTGTGCCCCCGGGCGTTCCCTGCGCCCCGGAAGAGGCCTTGCCGCGTCTGGCCGAGGCGGAAGCCCGGCTGCATGGCCTGACCCTGGGATTGCCCGGCTTCATCTTCCAGCGGACCAGGGCCGCCGACGGCGCCATCGCCTATCCCTGGATCAGCGACAGCGTCCAGGATTTGCTGGGCTTTCCCGCCACCGCCATGGCGGTCAATGCCAAGGGTTGCCTGCAGGTGATCCATTGGGCCGACCGCGACGGCCATCTGGCGGAAATCCTCCGCTCGGCCAAGACCCTGACCTCGTGCCGCGAGGAATTCCGCGCCATCACCGCCACCGGCGAGGTACGCTGGCTGCGGGGCGCGTCCAATCCGCGTCGCACCGGGGACGGCGGGGTGACCTGGGATGGGGCGGTGGTGGACGTCACCGAGGGGCGCCGCGCCGAACTGCGGCTCGACATGCTGATGGACCATGCCGATGATTCCATCCTGATCCTGGATTCCCAGGGTTCCATCGACACCGTCAACGCCGCCGCCCAGCGGCTGTTCGGTCGCACCGCCGCCGAGATGGTGGGGCAGCCCTTCTCCATCCTGCTGCCGCCCGAGCTGCGCCATGCCGAGCTGCTGGACGCCCCCGAGACCTCGTCTGCCACCGTGGTGGGGGGCGGTCCGCGCGAACTGACCGGCTTGCGCCAGGACGGCACCACCTTCGACCTGGAACTCTCCACCAGCGAGGTCCGGCTGGAAGGCCAGCGCCTGTTCGTGGGCATCGGCCGTGACATCACCCGCAGGCGCAGGACCGAGGCCGCATTGCGGGAAACCCAGCAGCGCCTGGGCGCCATCGCCGCCAATATGCCGGGCATGGTGTTCCAGCGCAGCCTGAGCCCCGATGGGGTCCTGTCCTTTACCTATGTCAGCGAGGGGTGCCGCGCCATTCTCGGCCTGGAGCCGGAAGAGTTGACCCGCGACCCGGACCTGTTCCTGTCCCTGCTGGGCGACGACGAACACCAGGCCTTCCTGACCGCCCTGGGCCGCTCGGCCCGCACCATGGAGCCGTTCGACGAGGAAATGTCTGTGGCGGGTACTGGCATGGGCGGACGGCGGCGCTGGCTGCGCGGCCAGTCGCGCCCGACCCAGCGTCCCGATGGGATCGTGGTCTGGGACGGTGTCTTGCTGGATGTCACCGACCGCAAGCTGGCCGAGCAACGCCTCGCCTTCCTCGCCTTCCACGACCCCATGACCCGCCTGCCCAACCGCACCGCCTTCCTGGAGCGATTCGCCGCCGCCGCCGAGGAAGCCCGCGCCCAGGCGGGCCTGATGGCGGTGGTCAGCCTGGGCATCGACCGGCTCGGCATCATCAATGCCACCATGGGCCACAGCGTCGGGGATCAGGTGCTGATGGCCGCCGCCGACGTGGTGCGCGCCGCCATCGGGTCCGGCGACGTGATGGCCCGGGCGTCGGGCGACCGCTTCCTGCTGCTGCTGACCGGGCTCGCCTCCAAGCGCGACATGACCGAGGCGCTGGACCGGCTGCATCACGGTTCCCAGGCCACGGTGACCGTGGACGGCCAGGAATTCGACATCTCCGCCGCCATGGGCGTGTCGGCCTTCCCCCGCGACGGCGAGGACGCCGAGACCCTGATCAAGAACGCCGACGCCGCCTTCCAGCGGGCCAAATCCCAAGGTCCCGCCACGCTGCAGATGTTCAACAAGGAGATGAGCACAAGGGCGGCCAAGACCTTGTCGCTGCAGAACCGGCTGCGCCGCGCGGTGGAGAACGCCGAGCTGTCGGCCCATTACCAGCCCCAGGTCGACCTGTCCACCGGCGCGGTGATCGGCATGGAGGCGCTGGTGCGCTGGCAGAGCCCGGAGCTGGGCATGGTCTCGCCCGCCGACTTCATTCCGGTGGCCGAGGAATCCGGCCTGATCGACGCCGTCTGCGAATTCATGCTCGATGTCTGCGCCCATCAGAACAAGGAGTGGCAGGACCAGGGCCTGCCCGCCATTCCGGTAGCGGTCAATGTCTCGGGGCGCCAGTTCCAATATGCCCGGCGGCTGCTGTCGGCCTGCGAGCGGGTGCTGGCCACCTCCGGTCTCGACCGCCGCTGGCTGGAACTGGAGCTGACGGAAAGCTCGGCCATGCGCGACGCCGACAATGCCATCGCCGTGGTGCAGCAGCTCAAGGAAATGGGGATCGGCTGCGCCATCGACGATTTCGGCACCGGCTATTCCTCGCTGTCGGTGCTCAAGCGCTTTCCCATTCAGAAGCTGAAGATCGACCGCTCCTTCGTCATGGACATCACCACCGATCCCAATGACGCCGCCATTGTCGACGCCATCGTCGCCATGGCCAAGGCGCTGAAGCTGAAGGTGGTGGCCGAGGGTGTCGAGAACCAGGAGCATCTGGACTTCCTGCGCGGCCTCGGCGCCGACCAGATCCAGGGCTATTTCTTCAGCAGGCCGCTGCCCGCCGATGGCATGCGCCAATTGCTGGCGGAAGGCCGCAAGCTGGATCTTCAGCCGCTGGACACCCTGATGGCTCATATCTGAAAGAGACAATATTTCAATATGATGGCCTGTGTAGCTTCATGTTTTTTCTGAACAGCCAACATTGGCAGTTGACTGGAATTGGCGCTCGGGCATAGTCGGGGCGGGGATCAGATCACCGCCAATCTTGCGATGCGTTCATGAGAGACCAAGCCGACTCCGTCGTCACCGCCACCATCAAGCATTCCTATACCGTTCCCTGCTCCAGCGCCTTCCGTGACGCCGTCGAGCAACTGGCGGCGCGGCGCAAGGTCAATGTGGGCGACATCGCCCGCTCGGTGCTGCTGGTGGTCTCGCCCGAGGCCCTGGCCACCTGCCCCGATCCCGGCGAGCCGCCGCCCGAAGACCGCGAGACGGTCATCCTGAAATCCGGCCCGGCCCAGGGGCGGCCCTGGCGCCGCAAGCCTCGCCTGCAGGTGCGCATGGCGCCCGGCTATCAGATCGACCATGTCCGCCGCGCCCTCGGCCTCGCCCTGGCCATGGAGCAAGGCGCCATCCGGGTCCGCCTGGAAGACCCCAAGGCGGCGCCGCCACCCGAACCCGCCGCCGAGGACCGGCGGCCGTCGCCGCCACCCCGCGAGGAGGAGGCCTTCCCCAAGGTGGAGCGCCGCCGGGGCGTGCGCGAGCAGCACCAGAAGCTTCAGGCCATCAGCGAGGAAATCGACCGCCTGAAGGCCATCATCAGCGTGCTGGCCTTCGAGCCGCTGCCCGATGGCGTGCAGACCCGGGCCGAGGCCTTGTATGTTCTGGGCTTCGCGCCGGGAGATTTTCCCGACGCCCGCACCCTTCGCGCCAAATTCCGCATGCTGGCCACCATCCACCATCCCGACAGCAACCACGGCGACCACCAGCGCATGAGCCAGCTGAACCAGGCCATGCAGTTGTTGCGCGACACGCTGTAACCGCTTTCTCAGGCCACCGGCAGCCCGGTCTGGCTATCGATGGCGGGGCGGACCAGCGCCGAGAAGGCGACCACCAGCGGCCGCACCGATGGCGGAGTGCAGATCAAGGCGTCGCACAGGCAGGTCACGTCATAACGAAAGCGGGCATTGACCGCCAGGATCACCTCGGACAGGCCCGGCCAGCAATCCGCCTTGTAGGGCGGCGGCGGCGGCGCCAGGAAGGCCCGCGCATCGTCGATCAGGATGACATGCTGGAACGGCGATTGGGCGATGGCCTCCAACTCGCCCAGCAGCGGGCAATAATCGGCGCCACCGAACCAGCCGCCACCCGCATGGGCATCCAGCCAGAACAGGGCGGGGCCGTCCAGGGTCGGCACCACATCTTGCAGCGCCAGTACCGAATCATCGTGGATCAGCGTAACATTGTCGCGCCCGGCCAGCCGGGCGCGGGCCTGGGCGTGGTAGTCCTCGTTGGATTCAACCGTGGTGACCCGCTCGAACACATCCGCCGCCCATTCCGACGAATGTCCAAGGAAGGTTCCGGTCTCGACAAAGTGCCTCAGGCCGAAGCCTTCGGCCATGGAACGGGCCAGATCGGAAAGCGGTCCGGATGTCAGCGTTCCCATGCACTTACCCCTGCGCGGCTCTGGCCGGGGCAAGCAAAAGGCCCCCGGATTGCTCCGGGGGCCATCATCCCAAATTTCGCCGGAATAGCAACTAGTCGTCGCGGCGCACGCCCATGAATTGCAGCAGGAACATGAACAGGTTGATGAAGTCCATGTAGAGCTGGAGGGCACCGAAGATCGCCTTCTTCTGAGCCACCTCGGAGTGGTCGCCCTCCCAGTACATCTGCTTGATGTTCTGGGTGTCATAGGCGGTCAGGCCCGCGAAGATCAGCACGCCCGCCGCGCTCATGACGAAGTGCAGCATGGGGCTGGCGAGGAAGATGTTGACGATGCCCGCGATCAACAGGCCCCACACACCCATGATCAGGAAGCTGCCCATGCCGGACAGGTCCTTCTTGGTGGTGTAGCCGTAGAGGCTGAGGCCCGCGAAGGCGGCGGCCGTGATGAAGAACACCCGGGCCACCGAGGCGCCGGTGAACACCAGGAACACCGAGGCCAGCGAGGCGCCCATCAGACCGGCATAGACCCAGAACAGGGTCGAGGCGGTCGAGGCCCGCATGGACTCGATCTTGGCGCTCATGAAGAACACCAAACCCAGCGGCGCCAGCATGAACACCCATTTCAGGGGCGAATGCACCACGACGGCGTTAAGCGCCGGGACGCTGGCGATGACCCAGGCGACGATGCCGGTCAAGGCCAGGGCGGAGGCCATGTAATTGTACACGCTGAGCATGTACTGCCGCAGGCCCACATCGATTTGAGCGGCTTCGGCCTGGGCGGCGCTCATGTATCTGGGGTCTGATCCGAAAGCCATGGTCGTTCCTCTGACTGAGTACGGTTGAGACTGCTACCAATATGGAGAAGTCCTGGAGGGAATCAAGTTACCGTATTTCTTGAAGGGGCTATTCCCCCCGCAGCAGCGGCGCCGCCTTGGCCCCCAAGGCCCGCCAGGTCCCGGCGAATCCGGCCAGCAGGCTGGCGCCGACGCAGGCGCCCAGGGTGGCGGCGGTGATCCCGGGCAGGAACACCCAGTCGGCTTTCATGACATGAACCAGGATGGCCCAGGCCGCCAGCGAGCCGGTGACGGCGGCGGCCAGGCCGGTAGCTAGGCCGATCAGGGCGAATTCCGCCAGATAGGCCCGCCACAACTGGCGCCGGGTGGCGCCCAGCACCTTGAGCACCACCGACTCCCACACCCGGCGGCGATGCCCGGCCATCACCGCCCCGGCCAGCACCATGCCGCCCGCCGCCAGGGTCACCAGCCCGGCGAGGCGCACCGCCAGATCGGCCTGGCCGATGATGGCGCGTACCGCTTCCAGCGCCTCCTTGACCCGGATGGAGGTGACATTGGGTAGCCGGTCGGTGACGGCCTTTTCCACCGTGCCGTCGCGCTCGGGGGCGGCGCGCACCGTGGCGATCACCGTGTAGGGCGCGCCGTCCAGGGCGCCGGGCGATAGCAGGAAGGCGAAATTCATCGACAGGCTGGACCAGTCGATCTGGCGCAGATTGGCCACCTCGACTTCGATCTCGCGCCCCAGCACGTTCAGTCCCAGCCGGTCGCCGACCCGCAGGCCGAAGCCCTTGGCCACCGCCGCGTCCACCGAGACCAGCGGCGGACCGGCATAGGTGGCGGGCCACCATTTTCCTTCCACCACCCGCGTGCCGGGCGGTGGTTCGGCGGCGGTGGACAGGCCGCGATCGCCCCGTGCCGCCCATTGGGTTTCCGGAGCGATGCTGGCCTGACCCACCGGCACGCCGCGAATGGAGCTGATGCGGCCGCGCACCATGGCGGCATGCTCGATCCCGGAGTCCGGATCGGCGCCGCGGGCCGCCTCTTCCAACCCCGCCACCTGATCGGGCTGGACATCGATGAAGTAGAAGGATGGCGCCCGCGCGGGCAGGCGCTCGCCGAACTGGGCGGCCAGATTGCCTTCCACCAGGGCGATGGTGACCAGCACCGTCAGCCCCAATCCCAGCGACAGCACCATCCCCACCACCGCCGAGCCCGGCCGGTGGAGATTGGCCAGCCCCAACCTCCAGGTCGGCCCCACCAGCTTGCCGTGCCGCTCCGACAGGAAGGCCGCCAGCCGTGACAGGCCCCAGGCCAGCAGCCGGAACAAGCCCAAAGTGGCGATGGCGGCAGCGACGAACCACGCCGCCAGCGGCCGGTTGCCCGAGGCCAGCACCGTCAGCGCGGCCAGACCCAGGGCGGCGGCGGCCAGCACCGTCAGGCTGGCGCGGTCGGGCCAGCCGCCCACCGGCACCGCCAGACGGCGGAACAGGGTGGAGGCGGGCACCATGCGGGCGCGGGCCAGCGGCCACAAGGTGAAGACCAGGGCCGAGAGCAGGCCGAATCCGGCGGCGTTCAGCAGGGCCACCGGAAACAATCCGGCCTTGGCGGGCAGCGGCAGCGACTCCCCGCCCAGAGCCAGCACCAACGGCGTCACCGATGCCCCCACCGCCAGACCCAGCACGATCCCGGCCAGGGCGAGGCTGCCCACCAGGATCAGATATGTGATCAGGATCATACGGGACGGCGCCCCCAGGCATTTCAGCATGGCGATGGTGGCGATCTTGCCGTCGAGGAAGGCCTTGACCGCGTTGGCGACGCCGATGCCGCCCACCAGCAGCGCCGTCAACCCTACCAGGGTCAGGAAGGAGGACAGGGTATCGAGAAAACGGCCGACCCCGGGGGCGGCGTCGGAGATGTCGCGCAGCTGCCAGGCGGCATCCGGAAAGCGGCGCCCCAGCTCGGCCTTGGCCTCGGCGGCGGAGCGCCCCGGCTCCAGCGCCACCCGGACCGAATAGCGCACCAGACTGCCCGGCCGGATCAGGCCGGTGGCCTCCACCGCTTCCCGCGATGCCATCAGCCGGGGACCAAAGGACAGGGCGGTGGCGACGCGGTCGGGCTCCTTGGCGATGACGGCGCGAATCTCCAGCTCGATCTCGCCCACCCGCAGCCTTTGCCCCACCGCCAGCCCCAGACGGTCCAGCAGATTGGCCTCGGCCACCGCGCCCCAGACACCGTCGCGGATGGAAAACGGATCGAGGGGATGCGACGCCGCCAGTTCCAGCTTTCCCACCAGGGGATAGGCCGCATCCACCCCTTTCAGCTCCACCAGGGCGCGGTCGCGATTGCCATCCACCGTGGCCATCACCCGCATTTCCATGCCCTCGGTGACGTGGCCCAACTCCAGCAGGGCGGTGCGCTGGTCGCCTTGGGGCGGGGCATGGGACTGCCGTATATCCAGATCGCCGCCCAGCAGGGCGCGGGCATCGGTGGTCAAGGCCAGGTCCACGGCGGCGCGCAAGGACCCCGAGGCGGCGATTGCCGCCACCCCCAAAGCGAGGCAGGCCACCAGCACCCGCATGCCCTTCAGCCCGCCGCGCAATTCGCGCCGGGCCAGACCCAGGGCCAGGGCGAGGACCGGCGCGGCGCTCACGCCGCCACCCGCCCATCCTCGATGCGCACCACCCGGCCGCAGCGGGCCGCCAGCGTATCGTCATGGGTGACCAGAACCAGGGTGGCGCCGAAATCGCGGTTCAGCTCGAACAGCAGATCCATCACGGCGCGGCCGGTGGCGCCGTCCAGATTGCCGGTGGGCTCGTCGGCCAGCAGCAGCCGGGGCCGGATGACGAAGGCCCGCGCCAGGGCGACCCGCTGCTGCTCACCGCCCGACAACTGGCCGGGATAGTGGTCGAGGCGATGGCCGAGGCCGACCCGGCGCAATTCCTCGGCCGCCGCCGCGAAGGCGTCGGCCCGCCCGGCCAGTTCCAGCGGCACCGCCACGTTCTCCAGCGCCGTCATGGTGGGAATCAGGTGAAAGGACTGGAAGACGATGCCCACATGGTCGCGGCGGAACCGGGCCAGGTCGTCCTCGTCCAGGGCGGCGAGATCGTGGCCCGCCACCTGGACGCGGCCCGATGTGGGGCGTTCCAGCCCGCCCATCACCATCAGCAGGGTGGACTTGCCCGAGCCCGAGGGACCCACCACGCCGAGGGTCTCGCCCGCCGCCACGGCGAGGTCGAGACCGCGCAAGACATTGACCTCGCCCGCCAAGCTCGCCAAGTTGAGATGGATGCCCTCCAGCGCCACGAGGGGCGGGGCAGCGAGCGGGGGATGCGGCATGTCTTTCCTTTCACGGGTGATCCTGCGATATGGGGCATTGGTGATGGTTGTCAACGCCCTGATGGGCGAGGCCCTGGCGGCGCCGGTTCGAATCCTGGCGCTGGGCGACTCCCTGACCGCCGGATTCGGCCTGCCCGCCGAATCCGCCTTTCCCGCCCGGCTGGAAGCCGCGCTGCGCGCCGAGGGCCGCGATGTGCGGCTGATCAACGCCGGCGTGTCCGGCGACACCACCCAGGGCGGACTGGCCCGGTTGACCTGGGCGCTGGCGGAAAAGCCCGACCTCGCCATCCTCGAACTGGGGGCCAATGACGGGTTGCGCGGCCTCGACCCCAAGCTGACCCGCGCCAATCTCGACGCCATCCTCAAGCGTTTCGAGCGGGAGCGCATTGGCGTGCTGTTCACCGGCATGCTGGCGCCGCCCAATTACGGTCCCGCCTATGAAGCCGAGTTCAAGGCGGTGTTCTCGTCCCTGGCCCGCGAGCATGGCCTGCTGTTCTATCCCTTCTTCCTCGACGGCGTGACCGGCAATCCCCGCCTGACCCTACCCGATGGCCTGCACCCGTCCGCCCAGGGCGTCGACGAGATCGTGCGCCGCATCCTGCCTTCGGTCCGCCAGTTGCTGGACCGCCATGCCGCCCAGGGAGGTGCCCGATGACGGACCAGCCCTTTACCGTCGCCCATTCCCGCGCCTCCCATTGGGGATTGGCGGCCAAGGCCTGCCTGGACGGTCTGGGCGGCGCCCCAGCCCGGTCGAATCTGGGCATCTTGTACGCCAATGAGGGCTTTTCGTCGGATATCGCCAGCATCCTGACCTTCCTGCGCGAGATCACCCATATCGAGCACTGGGTCGGCGGCGTCGCCCCCGGCCTGTTCGTGGACGGGCAGGAATACCGCAACGACTTTCCCGGCAGCGGCGGCGCATTGGCGGTCATGGTGGGTCATCTCGATCCCGCAACGTTCCATGTCTTCGGCGGCGATGCCGGAACCTGGCCCGCCGAGCACGCCCCCGCCAATGGTCTGGTGCATGGTGATCCCCGCGACCCCGGCCTGCTGGACGCGGTCGCCGAGATGGCCGAATCCACCGGTTTCCTGGCTGGAGGCCTGCTCTCGGCGGTGGGGCCGCCCGCCCAACTGGCGGATCAGGTGGTGGCGGGGCGCCTCAGCGGCCTGCTGCTCGACCCCTCGGTGCCGGTGCTGACCGGCATGACCCAGGGCTGCACCCCCATCGGCCCGGTCCACACCATCACCGAGGCCTGGGACGGGGTGCTGATGGGGCTCGACGAGCGCCCGGCCCTGGAGGTGCTGAAGGAGGAGGTGGGAGAATTGCTGGCCCGCGACCTGCGCCGCATCGCCGGTTACATCCATGTCGCCCTGCCGGTGGCGGGCTCCGACATCCCCGATTATCAGGTCCGCACCCTGATCGGCATCGATCCCACCAATGGCTGGCTGGCCATGGCCGACCAGCCCGAGGTGGGCGAGGAGCTGATCTTCGTGCGCCGCGACGCCAACGCGGCCCGGGCCGATCTGCGCCGCATGCTGGCCGATATCAAGGCCCGCCTGGGCAACCGCTCCATCCGCGCCGGGATCTATGTGTCATGCACCGGCCGGGGCATCCATATGTTCGGTGAGGAGGGCGCCGAGGCGGCGGTCCTGCGCGAGGAATTGGGTGACTTCCCCCTGATCGGCTTTTTCGCCAATGGCGAGATCAACCGCGACCGCCTTTACGGCTTCACCGGGGTGCTGACCGTGTTGGCGGGGGATGCCGCTCCGTGATCCGGCTGTTCGTGGCCCTGGAACTGCCCCCGGCCACCCGCGCCCGGCTGGTGGCGCTGGGCGGCGGCCTGGAGGGCGCCCGCTGGGTCGAATTCCACAACCTGCATCTGACGCTGCGCTTCATCGGCGAGGTGGACGAGGCCCAGGCCGAGGACATCCATCACGAACTGGCGTCCATCCGCGCCGAGCCCTTGGACTGGGTGCTGAGCGGGCTGGGACTGTTTGGCGACCGCCACCGCGCCCACACCCTGTGGGCGGGGGTCGAATTGTCCGACGCGCTGGAGCGGCTGGCGGCGAAGGTCGATGCGGCGGTGCTCCGCGCCGGGGTCAAACCGGACCCGAAACGGTACACGCCCCATGTCACCCTGGCCCGGTTGAAGAATACTCCACCCCCTCGCATCCAGGCTTTCATGGCCGGATGTCCGGTGATCGGCCCCGAAGTCATTCCGGCCGAGGAGTTCTGCCTCTATCGCAGCAGATTGGGCCGCCACGGACCCGACTACGACGTGTTGGAACGCTATCCCTTGGGGTTGAGGGCGGCGCCCTGAACATTGGCTTGTTCCCCCGCCGCCTTCCCGGTATTTTCACCCCCATGATGCGCCGTGCCTTCCGCCTTGCCCTGCCGCTGCTCGCCGGTCTCGCCCTGGCGGGGTGCTCGCGCGGCACCAACCTGCCGCCCACCTCTGGTACCGCCTCGGACCAGCCGGTCAATTTCCAGCTGGTCACCGATATTCCGATCCCGGCGGGGGCCACCATGGACAACGACCGCTCGCTGATCCTGTCGGACCGCGACCGCTGGACCGGACGGGTGGTGATGACGCTGTCCAATTCCGCCAACGAGGTCACCGCCTTCTACCAATCGCAGATGCCCAATTTCGGCTGGCAGCCCATGATGAGCGTCACCGCCGAGACCAGCGTGTTGACCTATTTGCGCGGCGACCGCGCCGCCACGGTGCAGGTGGAGCGGCGCACCGTCTATGGCACCACCGTGTCGGTGACGGTGGCGCCCAAGCAATCGGACGCCAGTTCGGTCGGCTATGAGTCCTCGCCCGCGCCTCGCGCCGCGCCGTCATCCTCGGGCGGCATCCGTTCGGAGCAACTGGCCCCGCCCGCGTCACGGCGGTAGGGACCCAAAGAAAAAGCCCCCTGGCCGTCGGCCAGGGGGCTTTCGCGTTCCGCGATCTTAGTAGCGGTAGGCTTCGCCCTTGAAGGGACCGGCCACCGGCACGCCGATATAGTCGGCCTGCTTGGTGTTCAGCGTGGTCAGCCGGGCGCCCAGCTTGGCCAGATGCAGGGCGGCAACCTTCTCGTCCAGGCTCTTGGGCAGGACATAGACCTTCTTCTCGTACTTACCGGGATTGGTGAAGATCTCGATCTGGGCCAGCACCTGATTGGTGAAGGAGGCGCTCATGACGAAGCTGGGATGGCCGGTGGCGCAGCCCAGATTGACCAGGCGGCCCTCGGCCAGCAGCAGGATGCGGTTGCCGTTGGGGAAGGCGATCTCGTCCACCTGCGGCTTGATATTGGTCCACTTGAAGTTCTTCAGGCCAGCGACCTGAATCTCCGAGTCGAAGTGGCCGATATTGCAGACGATGGCGCGGTCCTTCATGGCGCGCATGTGATCGACGGTGATCACGTCCACATTGCCGGTGGTGGTGACGAAGATGTCGCCGCGCGGCGCGGCGTCTTCCATGGTCAGCACCTCATAGCCTTCCATGCAGGCCTGCAGGGCGCAGATGGGGTCGATCTCGGTGACGATGACGCGGCAGCCCTGGCTGGCCAGGGATTCGGCCGAACCCTTGCCCACATCACCGAAACCGGCGACCACGGCGACCTTGCCCGCCAGCATGACGTCGGTGGCGCGGCGGATGCCGTCCACCAGGCTCTCGCGGCAGCCATACTTGTTGTCGAACTTGGACTTGGTCACCGAGTCGTTGACGTTGATGGCGGGCCACAGCAGGGTGCCCTTCTTCTCCATCTCGTACAGACGATGGACGCCGGTGGTGGTCTCCTCGGTCACGCCGCGGATGGCGGTGCCGTTGCGGGTGTACCAGGTCTTGTCGGTGGCCAGCTTCTTCTTGATGGAGGCGAACAGGACTTCTTCTTCCTCGCAGGTCGGATTGGCGAGGACGGAGATGTCCTTCTCGGCCCGCATGCCCAGATGGATCAGCAGGGTGGCGTCGCCGCCGTCATCCAGGATCATGTTGGGGCAGCCGCCATCGGCCCAGTCGAAAATGCGGTGGGTGTAGTCCCAGTAGTCTTCCAGGGTCTCGCCCTTGACGGCGAAGACCGGGGTGCCGGCGGCGGCGATGGCGGCGGCGGCGTGGTCCTGGGTCGAGAAGATGTTGCAAGACGCCCAGCGGACATCGGCGCCCAGCGCCTTCAGGGTCTCGATCAGCACACCGGTCTGGATGGTCATGTGCAGCGAACCGGCGATGCGGGCGCCCTTCAGCGGCTGGCTGGGGCCGTATTCCTCGCGGGTGGCCATCAGGCCGGGCATCTCGCTCTCGGCGATGTCCAGTTCCTTGCGGCCCCAATCGGCCAGCGCAATGTCGGCAACAACGTAATCGGTCATGATGGGCCCTCGGCGAAATGGGATGGCTATGGCTGGACCGTATGTAACAGTCCGCCCGGCAAAACGCAATAGGACATAAAGATATCTTTATGTGGGAATAAGGGCTACCGATCCGCCACCGCGTTGGCGGTGCCCTCGGCCCCCATGGATATGGCCAGGATGCGCACCGGCACCGTGCCGGTATTGACGCCCTTATGGGACACCGCCATGGCCTCGACGAAGGCGTCGCCCCGCCGGAACACCCGCTTGCCCTTCGGCCCGTAATCCACCGTCACCTCGCCATCCAGGATATAGGCGACCATGGGCGCGGGGTGGTGGTGCGGCACCGTCTCAGCCCCGGGCGCGATGGTCACGATCTGGGTGGTGACCTTGGCCGGGCCGGTGGCGGGATAGGCGATGGGTTCGCCCACCACGGTGGTGGAGGTACTGAATAGCTCCTGGGTGGGATAGACCTCGGCCGCCGCGACCAGACGCGGCTGCATGATCGAGATCATAGTAATCGTGATGACGAACCCCAGCCGGATCCACATGACTTCCCCCTTATGTCTCAGCGTCCCGCGCTGTTGAAGCGGTCGACCAGTTGAGCGATGCGGCCGCCGTCATTCAGCTCCATGACCTCGCGCGCCAGTTCGGCGGCGGCGGCCATGCCGGTGGTCCGGATGCGGGCCTTGATCACCGGCACATTGGACGCGGTCATGGACAGTTCGCGGATGCCAAGGCCCATCAGCAGGGCGCTAAAGCGCGGGTCGCCCGCCATCTCACCGCAGACGCAGACCGGGATGCGGGCGCGGGCCGCCGCCTGGGCGGTGAACTGGATCAGCCGCAGCACCGCCGGATGCAGCGGATTGAACAGATGCGCCACCGCCTCGTCGGAGCGATCGATGGCCAGGGTGTACTGGGTCAGGTCGTTGGTGCCGATGGAAAAGAAGTCGGCATGCCAGCTGATGGCGTCGGCGGCCAGGGCGGCGCCGGGGATTTCGATCATGGCGCCCAACGGCGGCAAGGGGTCGGGCAACGGCACCTGGGCGGCGCGCAGGCGACGCACCACCCGGTTCATCACCTCACGGGTGGCGCGCAGTTCGCCCACCGTGGCGACCATGGGAATCAGGATGCGGACGGGACCATGGGCCGCGGCGCGAAGAATGGCGGCCAGTTGGGCCTCCAGCAGGTCCTGGCGGGCGAGACCGAGGCGGATGGCCCGCAGGCCCAGGGCCGGATTGGGACCGATGGCACAGCCCAGGGCGGGGGCCAGCTTGTCGCCGCCCGCATCGAAGGTCCGCACGGTGACGGTGCGGCCGTCCATGCGTTCCACCACATCGCGCAGCACCCGGTACTGCTCGTCCTCGGAGGGCACGTCGTCGCGGTTCATGTAGAGGAATTCCGAGCGCAGCAGCCCGATCCCCTCGGCCCCCGATTCCAGTACCGCTCCCACCTCGGCGGGCAGTTCCATATTGGCCTGAAGCGAGATGCGAAGACCGTCGGTGGTCACGGCGGGCACATCCCTGAGCCGTCCCAGCAGCCGCCGGGTCTTGAGGAAGGCCGCCTTCTCGCGGCGATAATAAGCCAGGGTCTCGGGCAGGGGATTGATCACCACCAGCCCGTTGGTGCCGTCGATGATGACGGTCTCGCCGCCCTTGGCCTGGCGCAGCAGATCGGCGATGCCCAGCACCGAGGGCAGGCCCAGCGAGCGGGCCATGATGGCGGTATGGCTTTCGGCGCCGCCCACCACCGTGGCCAGCCCGGCCACCGTCTTGGGGTCCAGCAGGGCGGTGTCGGCGGGGGTCATCTCGTCGGCGACGATCACCGCATTCCTGGGCAGGGCGGTGAAGGGTCGGTAATCGGCCTTGGTCAGATTGCGCAGCAAGCGGCGGCCGATATCGCGGATATCGGCGAGGCGCGCGGCGAGATAGGGGTCCTCCATGGCCTCGAAGCCACGGATGATGTCGTTGATCTCCTGCTGCACCGCGGCCTCGGCGTTGACACGGGCGGCACGGATACGGGCTTCCACACCCCGGATCAGCCGCGATCCGTGCAGCATTTGGCGATAGGCGTCCAGCAGATAGCCCAGTTCCTCGCCCGCCGCGCCCCCCAGGGCTCCCGCCTTGGCCTGCAATTGCTCCACCTGCAGGCTGGCTTCCTCGGCGGAATCGCGGAATCGGGCGCATTCGGCCTCGACGGCGCGGGCGATGATCCGGCGTTCGCGCACCGCGATGGTGCCGGAATCATGGAGATAGAGGCTGCCGATGGCGATGCCGCGCGACACGCCCAGCCCGTCCAGCACAACCTCGCCCCGGCTTTGCCCGGAACAGATCCTGCTCGCCTGGGAAGAAGCGCCGTCGTCGCCATCGTGGGATGTCATGGGCGGTAGGCCGATCCTCAATCCTCGTCGAATTTGCGATCCACCAGCTCGACCAGGGCGTCGAGCGCCTCGTTGGCCTGGGCGCCGGTGGCCCGAAGGTCGATGGAGCAGCCGGGCGCGGCCGCCAGCATCATCAACCCCATGATGGACAGGCCCGAAACCTCGGTACCGCGATGGCTGACCCAGACCTGGGCGTCGAAGGTGGCGGCCAGCTTGACGAACTTGGCGGCGGCGCGGGCATGCAGGCCACGGCGGTTGGCGATGGTGGCATTGCGCCCCAGGCCTTCCCCGTTATCGCCGCCGGGCGCATCAAGGGTGTCGGATGTCATTTGCGGTCCTGGGTCAAGAGCTTGGAAGCCACGTTGATATATTTGCGGCCCGCCTCCTGGGCACTGGCCACGGCATCGGCCAGGGCCTCGGTATGACGCACGCTGGCCAGCTTGATCAGCATGGGCAGGTTGACGCCGGCGATCACCTCGACCTTGGCCTTGTCCATGATGGAAATGGCCAGGTTGGACGGCGTGCCGCCGAACATGTCGGTCAGCACCACCACGCCATTGCCGTCATCGCATTTGGCGACGCTGGCCAGGATGTCGTTGCGGCGTTGCTCCATGTCGTCGTCAGGGCCGATGCAGACGGCACCGACACTGGGCTGTGGCCCTACCACATGCTCCATCGCCGCGACCAGCTCGTCGGCGAGCCGCCCATGGGTCACGAGAACCAGTCCGATCATCTCAATCCCCTCATCATGATCCCCCGTCGTCGAGTTCGCGGTGACGCAACTCGACGCGACTGCCGTGTTCCCTCAGCCAACCGGCGATGCGCTCGGCGATGGCCACCGATCGGTGACGCCCGCCAGTGCATCCGAAGGCAATGGTCAGATAGCTCTTACCCTCGGCGGCGAAGCGGGGCAACAACGGTTCCAACAAACCTGTCACGGAATTCAAGAAACCCGTGAAAGCCGGGTCCGCCGCCACATGCTCCGCCACCGCCGGATCCCTGCCGGTCAGCGGCCGCAATTCGGGAACATAGTGCGGATTGGCGAGAAACCGCACGTCCAGCACCAGATCCGCCTCGCGCGGCAAACCGTTTCGATAGGCAAACGACGTCACGAACACCACCAGGCGACGATCGGCGTCCAGGCCGAAGCGATTGGCCAGGGCGCGCTTGAATTCGGCCGGCGGCTGGTTGGTGGTGTCGATCATCACATCGGCCCGCGCCCGCAACGGCGACACCAGGGCGCGTTCGTGATGGATGCCGTCCAGCAGCGGCCGATCCATGGCCAGGGGATGGCGCCGCCTTGTCTCGGTGAAGCGGCGGCACAGCACATCGTCGTCGCAATCCAGGAACAGCAGGCTGACATCGATACCGCTTTCGGCCATCAGGCGGTCGATGGCGGCCAGCAGCGGCTCGACCCCGAAATCGCGGGTGCGGATATCGACGCCGATGGCCAGGGGACGCGGCACCCCGTCACCGGGGCGCACCAGACTGCCCACCAGCGACAGCGGCAGGTTGTCCACCGCTTCCCAGCCCAGATCCTCCAGCGCCTTCAGCGCCAGGGTCTTGCCCGCCCCCGACATGCCCGTGACGATAACCACCCGATTGCCGCCGCGAACGGCAGTGGGGGCTTGCGAGTTGACGGGGCTGGGACAGTCGGTCATCACGAGGGCATTATATCGCGTTTGGCCGAATGGACCGCAAGGCGAACCTTCGCCGAAGCCGAGGCGCGAAAGGGGTCAAGCTCCATGCGCGGCAGGGTCAGGCCCAGATATTCCGCGTAGCTGGGCTCGGGCAGGCGCTCGATCCGCTCGTCGCTGGTCAGATCCACCACCAGCGCCAACGGCGCCCAACTGCGATGGGTCACCCGAACGATGCCCAGGCCGCGGACCTCCAGCAGCCCGGCGATGGTTTCCGGCGCCCGCGCCACCACCCGGCTGCCTTGGCGCGACAGCTCGGTCTGGTCATCGGCGATCAACTGGGCGCCGCCATCCATCAGACGCAGGGCCAGATCGGACTTGCCGCTGCCCGAGGGGCCGCGGATCAAAACACCCTGGCCGTCGATCTCGACCGATGTGGCATGAACCAGAATCATGGAAAAAGCGTGGCGACCTATGCAACCGGAGTCAACCGGTTCTTACCGTCAAACCCACCCCCGCACCCTTACCGGCGGGTCGAGACCGGCTGGGGGTCCTGGCCGGAATAGAGCGGCCAGCCGCCGGATGCCAGGGCGTCGAGGGATTCGGCGGACTGGCCCATGCGGCTCTGATAGACCCAATAGCTGGTCATCACCCGCTGGGTGAACACCCGGGTCTCGCGCGACGGCAGGCTTTCCACGAACAGCAGCGGGTCGCCGCCATGGCGGATGGCCTGGAGCCAGCGCGCCAGATTGCCCGGACCGGCATTATAGGCGGCAGCCATCATCATCAGATTGCCGCTGACCGGCTCTTCCGCCAGCAGCTTGGAGACATAGCGCTGGCCCAGGCCCAGATTGACCTCGGGATCGGTCAGGCGGTCACGCGACAGCTTGCCGCCCGCCACCGAGGCCGCCGTGGCGGGCATCAGCTGCATCAGCCCCACCGCCCCGGCGCCGCTGCGGGCCGAGGGGTTGAACGAGGATTCCTGGCGGACCAGGGCATAGACCAGGGCCTTGTCCACCTGCCAGCCGCCCTTGGGCGTCCAGTCGGGCACCGGGAAGGCGGCGGCGTCATGGACGCGGCCGTTCTCGCGCGGCAGCGATCCGCCCATGCGCACCGCCAGGGCGGGCATCTGCCCGGCATAGGCCAGAACCAGCATGGACTGGCGCAGCGCCTTGCTGGCCGAGGGATACAGGCGGCGCAGCTCGTCCTCGGCGGCGGAGCGCTCGCCCAGCTGCAGCAGGGCCAGGGCGCGCCGGGCGCTGGGCACCCGCATCAGCATTTCGGCATCGCCCTCGGTGAAGGGCGGGGTATCCCAAGAGAACTGATTGGCATAGCCCAGCTCGGCGCGGGCCAGCATGCCATAGAAGGTGCGGGGATAGGTGGCGGCCACTTCCAGCCAGTGATTGACGGCCTCGGGGCGCTTGACCACCAGATTGGCGCGAGCTGCCCAGAAGGCGCCCGCCGCCGACTGCCAGTCCTGGCCCTCGGGGGCATTGGCGGCGGCCTCGAAATGGCGGCGCGCCTGTTCGGGCTGGCCCTGGCGCCACAGGGCGAGGCCACTGATCCAATGGGCGCCTGTCAACTGTTCGCCCGACCGCTCGGCCGAGGCCAGGGCCAGGGCGGCGGCCTTGTCATCACGGCCACCGGCGAAATGATCGGCGGCCACCATCAGCCGCAGCCGGTCGAATTCCAGGGCGGACAGGGATTGTGCCTCGGCGGAGGTCAGCATGGCCTCGGCCTTGGCGCTTTCGTCGTCCCGCAGCGCCTGGCGCAGGCGGGCCTTGAAGGCGCGAACCTTGGGCGAGGAATCCTCGATATTGAAGGCCGCCTCTTCCCACATGGCGGTGTCGGCCTCGGTATCGATCCCGGTACCCTTCAGCGAGCCGGAACGGGCGGGCGCATGCAATCCGCGCGCACCCTTGCTGGCGGCGGCCAGCCTGTAGACCGCCTCGGCCTGGGGCAGGTCGGAATAGTCGGCCAGCCAGGCGCGCAGTTCCGGCAGCTTGGCCTTGGCGCCGCTGGCCAGCAGGCGCTGGGCCAGGACATGGCCCTTCAGCAACTCGTCCTTGACCCGACCCAGTTCGCGGTCGGCGGCGGCGGTCTGTCCCTGGGCCTGCAACTGGAAGGCCCGCTTGTAGATCTCGGCATCGGCCACGGACAGCGGACGCGGCAGCGCGCTGACGCGCGCCTCGCGATTGGAGCCGGGCAGGATGGCGGCGGTCATGGGACCATCGGCGGCGGCCAACTGGGTCTTGACCCCGGGCGCGGCCTGCTCGGCCCAGGCCGGGAAGGCCGTGGTCATGATCGCCAGCATTATCACCGGGAGGAGCCGGTCGCGCATTGCTGTTCTCCTCTAGGGTTATCGACAAATCAAATCATGGTCGACGGTTTTATAAATGACCCTGGCCGCCCAGGGCAACCAAAAAAGACTCTCGTGGATTGTAATAGTTTCATAAACGTTTTATATTTCAATGAGTTGCTTGGGCAGAACTAGGCAATATGGCAAGTTCGCCGCCCAGCGGTCATAGTGGGGCTATGATCGTCTCGGCCAGCTATCGCACCGACATTCCGGCCTTTTACGGAGGCTGGTTCATGAACCGCTTCCGGGCCGGATGGGCCAAGGCGGTCAATCCTTATGGCGGTCAGGTCTCCACCATTCCCCTGCGGGTCGGGGTTGACGGCTTCGTGTTCTGGACCCGCAATATCGGTCCCTTCCAACCGGCCCTGGACGAAATCAGGGCGACCGGCCTGCCCTTCATGGTCCAATACACCGTCACCGGCTATCCCCGCGCCCTGGAAAGCTCGGTGATCGAACCCGACCGCTCTGTCGCCCTGATGGCCGGGCTGGCGGCCCGGCACGGCCCGCGCGCCGTGGTCTGGCGCTATGACCCCATCCTGCTGACCTCTCTGACGCCGCCCGACTGGCATCGCGAGAATTTCGCCCGGCTGGCGGCGGGGCTGGCCGGGATGGTGGACGAGGTTTCGGTGTCCTTTGCCCAAGCCTATCGCAAGACCGGGCGCAACCTGGCGGCAGCCGCCCGCACCCACGGCTTTTCCTGGACCGATCCGCCGCCGGAGACCAAGCGCGAACTGCTCCGGGAGCTGGCGGAGCTGGCCGCCGCCCAGGGCATGGCCTTGACCGTGTGCTCGCAGCCGGACTTGCTGGTCGCGGGCATCGGCCCGTCACACTGCGTCGATGCCAGGCGCCTGGAGGATGTGGCGGCGGGCTGGGGCAGCCCGCGTCCGGTCAAGGCCCGGCTCAAGGGCAACCGCCCCGGCTGTCTGTGCTATGAAAGCCGCGACCTCGGCGATTACGACAGTTGCCCCCATGGCTGCGTCTATTGCTATGCCGTCTCGGCCCAGGCCCAGGCCAAACGGCGGCGGTCCCGGCATGACCCCGATGGGGAATTCCTGATCCCGCCGCCATATCCGGCCCCGCCCTCGGGGCCAAGCCTGTTATAATACCAAGGCTTGGGTCTTGACGGTAAAGGCACCGGTCCTCATATGCAAAAGACTCATGTTGCTGCGCCGCACAATATTTGTGCGATGCGATAACATTATTTTCTTTATGGATTTTATACCAATGCCGATCTTTGCGATTCGAAACATCAGCGGTAGTGTAGTCGACAGGAGCACATGGAATTGAAGGGAGACATCATGGCTGCCAGCGCGATCACTCCCCACCCCGAGCGCGGCGATCTGCGCGACGTGGCCCGTCGGGCCGTGCTGCAGGCCGCCAATATGATGAACACCCGGTCCTCGCGGTTCGTCGGTAATGCCGAGCCGCCGCTGGACGAGATCATGGGCGATCCCATGGTTCGCCACCTGATGGACCGTGATGGCGTCGCCGAGGCCTCCCTGCGCGACCTGATCGACCAGATTCGCGGCCGCCTGGGCTGAGGCCATCTCCCTGAACGAACGCCCCCCCTGTCCGTCGCCGGACAGGGGGTTTCTTCTTGTCCCCTTGCCCGACGGGGCGATTGCCGCCACACTTCGGCCCATGCGCCGCCTGCTGATCATCCTCTCCCTGCTGCTGAGCCCCACCGCCGGTTTCGCCGAGCCGGTGAAGCCGATTCCGGCCGCCCATGGCATCGCCATGCACGGGGCGCTGAAATATCCGGCCGGGTTCAAGCATTTTGACTATGCCGACCCCCATGCCCCCAAGGGCGGCGAGGCCCGCCTCGCCGAGATCGGCGGCTGGGATTCCCTCAACCCCTTCATCGTCAAGGGCGAGCCGCCGGGCGGCGCCGACCTGCCGTTCGAGACCCTGATGACCGGCTCGGCCGACGAGGCCTTTTCCGAATACGGCCTGATCGCCGAGAGCATCGAGACCCCCGCCGACCGCTCCTGGGTGATCTTCACGCTGCGGCCGCAGGCGCGCTGGCACGATGGCAAGCCCATCACCGCCGACGACGTGATCTTCTCGCTCGACATCTTGAAGGCCAAGGGCCATCCCCGCTTCCGCTTCTACTACGCCGCGGTGGACAAGGCGGAGAAGCTGGCCGAGCGTCGCGTGAAATTCAGCTTCAAACCCGGCGACAACCGCGAACTGCCGCTGATCCTGGGCCAGCTTCCAGTGCTGCCCCGGCACTATTGGCAGGGCCGCGATTTCGCCGCCACCACCCTGGAGCCGCCCCTGGGCAGCGGCCCCTACAAGGTGAAAAGCTTCGAGGCCCAGCGTTCCATCACCTATGAGCGGGTCCGGGACTATTGGGGCGCCGACCTGCCGGTGCGCCGGGGCCACAACAATTTCGACCGCATCCGGTACGACACCTATCGCGACACCACCGTGGCGCTGGAGGCGTTCAAGGCCGGGGAATACGACTGGCGGCTGGAGAACGAGGCCCGCAAATGGGCCACCGGCTACACCGACTGGCAGGGGCTGAAGGATGGCCGGGGTCGCAGGGAAGCCATCCCCCATCGCCGTCCGGCGGGCATGCAGGGCTTCGCCTTCAATCTGCGCCGCGACCTGTTCCAGGATGCCCGCGTCCGCCGGGCCCTGGCCCATGCCTTCGACTTCGAATGGTCCAACAAGACCCTGTTCTATGGCCAGTACAAGCGGACCGCCAGCTATTTCGCCAATTCCGAACTGGCGGCGGAAGGCCTGCCCGGGCCGCTGGAGCTGGCGGTGCTGGAGCCCTTGCGCGCCCAACTGCCGCCCGAGGTCTTCACCCAGGCCTACCGCCCGCCGGTCACCGATGGCGACGGCAATATCCGTCCCAATCTGCGCATCGCCATGAAACTGCTGGAAGAGGCGGGCTGGGACGTGGTCGACGGCAAGCTGGTCAAGGACGGCCGCCCCTTCACCTTCGAGATCCTGCTGGTGCAGCCGGTCTGGGAACGCATCACCCTGCCCTTCGCCCGCAATCTCGCCCGGCTGGGCATCTCGGCCAATGTGCGCACCGTCGATCCCGCCCAGTACAAGAATCGCCTGGACCATTTTGATTTCGACATGATCGTCCATGTCTGGGGCCAGTCCCAGTCGCCCGGCAACGAGCAGGCCAGTTTCTGGGGTTCGGCCTCGGCCGACCAGCCCGGCACCCAGAATCTGGCTGGCATCAACAATCCCGCCATCGACTCCCTGGTGGAGCAGGTGATTTCCGCCCCCGACCGCGACACATTGGTGGCGCGCACCCGGGCGCTGGACCGCGCCTTGCTGTGGAACCACTATGTCATCCCCCATTGGCATTTGGGCACCGACCGGCTGGTGTGGTGGGACAAGTTCGGCCACCCCGCGGTCGCTCCCGCCAACGGCACCCAGTTCCTGACCTGGTGGGTGAAGCCATGATCGCCTATACCCTTCGCCGCCTGCTGCTGATCCCGCTGACCCTGCTGGGCATCATGCTGGTCAACTTCACCGTGGTGCAGTTCGCCCCCGGCGGACCGGTGGAGCTGATGCTGTCCAAGCTGCAGGGCACCAATGTGGAGGCCACGGCGCGCCTGTCCGGGGCGAGCGGCGCCGAGACCGGCCAGACCGGACGGCCGCGCGCCCCCCAGGGCCAGGGCGAACAGGGCGCCTATCGCGGCGCCCAAGGCCTCGACCCCGCCTTCATCAAGGAGATCGAGCGCCAGTTCGGCTTCGACAAGCCCGCCCATGAGCGCTTCCTTCAGATGCTGGGCCAATATATCCGTTTCGATTTCGGAAAGAGTTTCTACCGCGACGTCTCGGTGGTGGGCCTGGTGATCGAGAAGATGCCGGTCTCGGTGTCGCTGGGGCTGTGCTCGACCCTGATCATCTATCTGGTCTCCATCCCGTTGGGCATCTTCAAGGCCCGCCACGACGGATCAAAGCTGGACGTGGCCTCGTCCTGGGCCATCATCATCGGCTATGCCGTTCCCGGCTTCCTGTTCGCCATCCTGCTGATCGTGGTCTTCGCCGGGGGCAAATACCTGTCCTGGTTCCCGTTGCGCGGCCTGACCTCGTCGGACATGGAGGCTGCCTCCCTCGCCGCGCGGGCCGCCGACTGGGCCTGGCATCTGGTGCTGCCGGTCACCGCCCTGGTGGTGGGCGGCTTCGCCAGCCTGACCATGCTGACCAAGAACTCCTTCCTGGAGGAGATCAACAAGCAGTATGTCATCACCGCCCGGGCCAAGGGCCTGACCGAGACCCGGGTGCTGTACGGCCATATCTTCAGGAACGCCATGCTTCTGATCGTGGCGGGTTTTCCCCGCGCCCTGGTGGGCATCCTGTTCACCGGCTCGGTGCTGGTGGAGATCATCTTCTCCCTGGACGGCATCGGCCTGCTGGGCTTCGAGGCGGTCAGCAACCGCGACTATCCGGTGATGTTCGGCACCTTGTATGCCTTCTCGCTGCTGGGCCTGGTGCTGAACCTGATCAGCGACCTGACCTATCACTGGGTCGATCCCCGCATCGATTTCGAGGGGAGGGGCGGATGATGACATCGCTTCATGCCCCTCTCCCGCCTTGCGGGAGAGGGGCCAAGAGAGGTGGCCCATGCGCCTGACGCCGCTGGACCTCCGGCGCCTGGACGCCTTTCGCCGCAACCGTCGCGGCGTGTGGTCGCTGTGGATCTTCCTGGCGGTCTTCGGCCTCAGCCTGTGCGCCGAGCTGGTGGCCAATGACCGCCCCATCCTGGTGTCCTATGACGGCGTCCTGTACGCCCCGGTGATCCGCGACTATCCCGAAATCACCTTCGGCGGCGACTTCAAGACCTATGCCGACTACCGCGACCCCTACATCCTGGGCAAGATCGCCGAACATGGCTGGGCGGTGTGGCCGCTGATCCGCTTCGACTACCGCGCCATCAACTATGACAGCGCCCGGCCCCATCCGGCGCCGCCCACGGCGGTCAATCCGCTGGGCACCGACGACCAGGGCCGCGACGTGCTGGCCCGCCTGATCTATGGCTTGCGCCTGTCCATCGCCTTCGGCCTGGCCCTGACCCTGGTCAGCACGGTGGTCGGCGTGGCCGCCGGAGCGGTGCAGGGCTATTTCGGCGGCCGCATCGACCTGCTGTTCCAGCGCTTCCTGGAAATCTGGGGCGGGCTGCCGGAGCTGCTGATCCTGATCATCATCGCCTCCATCATCAAGCCGGGCTTCTGGAGCCTGCTGCTGGTCCTGGTGCTGTTCTCCTGGACCAATCTGGTCGGCGTGGTGCGGGCCGAATTCCTGCGCGCCCGCAATTTCGACTATGTGCGGGCCGCCCGCACCCTGGGCATGAGCGATGGCCGCATCATGGTCCGCCACGTCCTGCCCAACGCCATGGTGGCGACCCTGACCTTCATGCCCTTCATCCTCAGCTCCTCCATCGTGTCGCTGACCGCGCTGGATTTCCTCGGCCTGGGCCTGCCGCCGGGCTCGGCCTCGCTGGGCGATTTGCTGCGCCAGGGCAAGGACAACCTGCAGGCCCCCTGGCTGGGCCTGACCGGCTTCGTGGTGGTGGCGGGGTTGCTGTCCTTGCTGATCTTCGTCGGCGAGGCGGTGCGCGACGCCTTCGATCCCAGGAAAACAACATGACAGCCGCACCTCGGAACCCTCTCCTCGTGGTGGACGATCTGGCGGTGAGCTTCGGCGACACCCCGGCGGTCAAGGGCGTCTCCTTCACCCTGGCCAAGGGCGAGACCCTGGCCCTGGTGGGTGAATCCGGCTCGGGCAAGTCGGTCACGGCGCTGTCCATCCTGCAACTGCTGCCCTATCCCCGCGCCCGCCACCCCAAGGGCTCCATCCGCTTCGACGGCGCCGAGCTGGTGGGCGCGCCGGAACACGCCCTGCGCGCCGTGCGCGGCGCCCGCATCGCCATGGTGTTCCAGGAACCCATGACCTCGCTCAACCCCCTGCATTCCATCGCCGCCCAGGTGGGCGAGGTGCTGGAGATCCACGAGGGCCTGCGCGGTGCCGCCCTGCGCGCCCGGGTGCTGGAGCTGCTGACCCTGGTGGGCATTCCCCAGGCGGACAAGCGCCTGGACGCCCTGCCCCACGAGTTGTCCGGCGGCCAGCGCCAGCGGGTGATGATCGCCATGGCCCTGGCCAACCAACCCGACATCCTGATCGCCGACGAGCCCACCACCGCGCTGGACGTCACCATCCAGGCCCAGATCCTGAAGCTGCTGAAGGAGTTGCAGGCCCGCTTCGGCATGGCGCTGCTGTTCATCACCCACGACCTGGGCATCGTGCGCAAGCTGGCCGACCGGGTCTGCGTCATGAACCAGGGCGAGATCGTCGAGGCCGGGCCGGTGGCCGAGGTCTTCGAGCGGCCCGCCCACCCCTATACCCAAAGGCTGCTGGCGGCCGAGCCCAAGGGCCGCCCCATCCGCGACGGCGCCGAGACCCCCGAGATCATGCGGGCCGAGAACCTGAAGGTGTGGTTCCCCCTGAAGGGCGGGTTGTGGCGGCGGACCATCGGCCATGTCAAGGCGGTGGACGGGCTGAGCCTGAGCCTGCGCCAGGGCCGCACCCTGGGCGTCGTCGGTGAATCCGGCTCGGGCAAGACCACGCTGGGCCTGGCTTTGTTGCGACTGCTGGACTCCGAGGGCGAGATCGTGTTCGGCGGCACCGCCATCCAGTCGCTGTCGGCGTCGCGGCTGCGGCCGCTGCGGCGCGAGATGCAGATGGTGTTCCAGGACCCCTATGGCTCGCTCAGTCCACGCATGTCGGTGGCCGAGATCGTCGGCGAGGGGCTGGAGGTCCACGGCCTGGCCACCGGCCCCGGCGAGCGCGAGGCCGCCGTGACAAGGGCGCTGGAGGAGGTGGGACTGGACCCCGAGTCCCGCGACCGCTATCCCCATGAATTCTCCGGCGGCCAGCGCCAGCGCATCGCCATCGCCCGTGCCCTGGTGCTGAAACCCCGCTTCATCGTGCTGGACGAGCCCACAAGCGCGCTGGACGTCTCGGTCCAGGCCCAGATCGTCGATTTGTTGCGCGACATCCAGGCCCGCCACGCCATGGCCTATCTGTTCATCAGCCACGACCTCAAGGTGGTGCGAGCCCTGGCCGACGACGTCATGGTGATGAAGGACGGGGTGGTGGTGGAATCCGGCCCCGCCGAGCAGGTGTTCCAGGCGCCGCGCACCGCCTATACCAAGGCGCTGATGGCCGCCGCCTTCGACCTGGAAGTGGCGTGAGGGTGCGAGCCCCCACCCCAACCCTCCCCCAGCAAGGCCGGGGGAGGGAGCATAAGTGACCGGGCGCCACTCCCACCTCGATGCCCTGGCCATGGGGCTGATGGTCTTCCTGTGCGCCGTCTGGGGCCTGAACCAGGTGGCGGCCAAACTGGCCAATGCCGGAATTTCCCCGGTGCTGCAGGCGGGACTGCGTTCGGCCGGGGCCGTGCCGCTGCTCTGGGCGTGGTCGGCCTGGCGCGGGGTGGCGCTGTTCAATCGCGACGGCAGCCTGGGGGCCGGGCTGCTGGCCGGGCTGATGTTCGCGGGCGAGTTCGCCCTGATCTTCTGGGGGCTGGACTATACCGCCGCCTCGCGGGCCGTGGTCTTCCTCTATACCGCGCCCTTCGTGGTGGCGGCGGGCATGCATGTGCTGGTCCCCGCCGAGCGGCTGAACCGCGTCCAGACCCTGGGTCTGGGCTGCGCCTTCCTCGGGATCATCGCCGCCTTCGGCGAAACCCTGGCCCTGCCCAGCGGCACCCAGTGGATCGGCGACGCCATGCTGCTGGCCTCGGCGGTGCTGTGGGGCGCCACCACCCTGGTGGTGCGCAATTCAGCCCTGGGCCGCCTGTCCGCCGAGAAGACCCTGTTCTATCAGTTGGCGGTCTCGGCCGTGGCGCTGCCGCTTGCCTCGCTGGCGCTGGGCGAGGCCGGCCTGCGCCAGCCGACGCCGCTGGTCTGGGGCCTGCTGGCCTTCCAGGTCGCGGGCGTCGCCTTCGCCTCCTATCTGGCGTGGTTCTGGCTGATCACCCGCTATCCCGCCACCCGGCTGTCGGCGTTTTCCTTCCTGACGCCGCTGTTCGGCATGGGTTTCGGCGCCGTGCTGCTGGGCGAGCCCCTCACCTGGCCGCTGATGCTCGGCATGGGATTGGTGGGAAGCGGCATCTGGCTGGTGAACCGGAAGTAACCTCGGACCTGTCAGTTTACCATTCCCGTCACCCCCGGGCTTGACCCGGGGGTCCATGGGTGCCCGGATCAAGTCCGGGCATGACGAATGGAGATGTTTCCACCAAACCCGGACAAACCCTATCCGCCGCAGGTGCCGCAGCAGGTATCGGCATCGTAGGTGATGCGGGCCACCATGTGGCGCTGGCCGTCGCGGGGTGGGAAAAACTGCACGAACACCATGGTGAGGCCGGGTGGCAGAGTCACTTTCTCGCCGGTCATGCGGCCGCTGCGCGACTCGCCATAGGCATAATCGTCGGGGCCGTCGCACAGGCTGAACGTCGCCGACAGCACCGCCTGGCAGCGGTCCACCGACCAGGTGTCCGAGGCCACCACGCTGCCGGTCGCCAGGGTTTCCACCACCGCCGTGTCTCCATCCAGTCGGACCTGAATCACATTGGCATGGGCGGCGACGGCCGCTTCCACCAGATTGAGCAGGGTGGCCCGGGATTGCGGCAGGGAAAGTTCGGTCATGGCTGATGGCTCCGCGATAGGAGGGCACAGCAAAGCCCATGCGGCAGCGGCAAGGCCTTGAGCCCGGTCAAGGCCGTTGCGGCAGGCGACACCCTGGCGCCGCGCCGCTATAGTCGGCTGTCCGAAATGGGAGAGGAAATCCAGCCTTGGCGCACCGAATTCGCCTGGTCTCTCAGCTGTTCGCCGATGGCCGCCCCGACGCCGCCCTGGCCACCGCCGAGGAATTCGTCATGGAGGCCCCCGACGACCCCCTGGGCTATTTCCTGCTGGCCGACTGCCATGCCCGGCTGGGGTCCGGCCGGGTGGCGGTGGAGCTGATCCGCCAGGCCCGCGCCCTGGGCGGCAGCGTCCCCGACGGACTGTCCGATGCCTTTCTCCAGACCTGCGCCGTCACCCCGTTCGATTTCGACTATTCCGAAATCCTGTGCCGTCCCAGCCCCTGGCTGGGGCACTGGTCCGCCGGGCGAGAGCCGTCGCCGCTGCATGACCGGCTGATCAAGGCCACCTTGGATCTGCACCGGCAGGCCTGGGAGGCGGGAGAGATCGCGGCACCGATGCGGGCCGACGCCTATGGCCCCGCCGGAGAGGCCGAGCCGAGCCTGCCCCGGCTCACCGTGCTGGTGGCCATGCTGGAGCGGGTGGGACTCGACCCCGCCTTCATCGAAAGCGATGTGCGGCCCAATTTCGTCGGCTCGGCCCGGGGAGTCGGGCTGGACGCCCATGCCTTCTCCACCGATACCATGACCTACGAGACCAACCTGGTCGGCCTGGACGATACCGAGATCAAGCGGGCACGGGACGAGTTGGAAGCCACCATCGCCCGGCTGCGCCCCGCCCTGGTGGTCACCGACGGCAACTACATTCCCACCGGCCGGGGCATGGGGGTGGAGGACTGGAACGCCCTGAAGGCCCGCTTCGGCTTCCGCATGGCGGTGGTGATTCCCGACTGCTACGACATCCCGGAGCGCAACGACGACAAGCTGGCCTATTGGTCGGGCTGCGCCGATGTGCTGAGCGTCTTCCATCCCTATTCCCGGGCGGTGACGGCCTTTCCCGACCCGGCCCGCTTGCTGGTCTGCCCATCCTTTCCCTTCGACGAGACCCGCTTCGCCGTCGAGGGCGTCGCCAAGAGCCGCGAACTGTTCTTCGTCGGCACGGTGTCGCGCCAACGCCAGGCCCTGGTCAATGCCGCCGGCGCCGCCGGAATGAGCGGCTGGTGCCAGTTGCACAACCGCAAGCGCGATCAGGCGCCGTCCTACGAGGAGTATATCCAGGGATTGCTGAGTTCGCGCCTGTCCCTCAACAACGGCCGGGTGGCGCCCAACAGCTATATCGTCACCGGCCGCACCGCCGAGTCCATGCTGGCCGGGTCGCTGCTGCTGGAGGATGTGGGCTCGCCCCTGGACGAGTACTACGTCCCCTGGGTGCACTATGTGCCGTTCTCCAGCCTGCACGAATTGATCGTGCTGCTGCGGTTCTTCCAGTCCCACGAGGAGGAGCGCGCCCGCATCGCCGAGGCCGCCCGCGCCCAATGGCGGCGGCACTATTCCAACCGCCGCCACTGGGCGGCGCTGCTGCGCAAGGCCGGGCTGGGTTGATGACGCGCCCTACTTCGTCTTGGGGCGGAAGGCCTTGCACACCGCCGGATCGGTGTCGATAAACGGCCCGCCGATCAGGTCGATGCAATAGGGAATGGCCGGCATCACCGCCACCAGGCAGTCATTGATGGCCGAGGGCTTGCCCGGCAGGTTGACGATCAGGCTGCGGCCCCGGATTCCGGCGGTCTGGCGCGACAGGATGGCGGTGGGCACCACTTTCAGGCTTTCGGTGCGCATCAATTCGCCGAAACCCGGCATCATCTTCTCGCACACCGCCTCGGTGGCTTCCGGCGTCACGTCGCGCGGCGCCGGGCCGGTACCGCCGGTGGTGACGATCAGGGCACAGCCCTCCACATCCGCCAATTCCTTCAAGGTCGCCTCGATCAGCGGCTGCTCGTCGGCGATGACGCGGGCCACCGGCCGCCACGGCGTCGACAGGAAGCGGCTCAGCTCGGCATGGATGGCGGGGCCGCCCTTGTCCTCGTAAATCCCCTGGCTGGCGCGGTCGGAAATGGTAACGATACCGATGGGAACGGATTCGGTCATGGCGACGGTCCTGAGCTTTCTTTTGCAAGGGCGAGTTTGGGGACAGCCAAGCCGTCCGGTCAAGGATATGATCACGCTTTCATCACTGTTGGAGGGGCGCATGATCATCACCACCACCGAAAGCGTCGAAGGCCGCCGCATTACCGCCTATCTGGGCATCGTCTCGGCCGACGCCGTCATGGGGACCAATATCTTCCGCGATATCCTGGCCAATGTGCGCGACATCGTCGGCGGCCGCAGCAAATCCTATGAGAACATCCTGGCCGAGGCCAAGGAAGCCGCCCTGACCGACCTGCATGCCCGCGCCGCCGCCCTGGGCGCCGACGCGGTGGTGGCGGTGGACTTGGATTACGAAGTGGTCGGCGGCGGCTCCAAGACCATGCTGATGGTTTCGGCCAACGGTACCGCCGTCAAGCTGGGCTGATTAACCTTTGTTTAACCTTTAAGGTGAACTAACGGCGCCTAACACATAGAAAATACGTGACTTTCCGGCGGCGGTTCCCTAGATTCCCTAAGGGATCGCCGTTTCGGAATCGTCGCCGTGTCGCTGGGACGCCTCATCGCCATCGTCGGAATATTGCTGCTGGGGGCCTGTGCCGCGCCGCCCATGCGCGCCGCCGCGCCGCCGCCGCCGGTTCTCGACCCCGATGCCGCCTGCCTCAAGGAGTTGCGCGACCGCCGCGTCGCCTTCGAACCCCAGGCGGCCATGCCCGCCGGATCGTGCAGCATCGCCAATCCGGTCAAGGTCAGCGCCGATTCCCAGATCGGCTGGAACAAGCCCGGCCTGATGTCGTGCGCCATGGCCCGGGTGGTGGACCGCTTCGAGACCCAGGTGGTGGGTCCCGCCGCCCAAAGCGTGCTGGGCCAAAAGGTGGTCCGTCTGCTCCATATGGGCACCTATGACTGCCGCAACCGCCGCACCGAAGCCACCGTGGCCGCCGCCGGTACACCCAAGGGCGAAAGCCGGGGCGGCCGTCCCTCCGAACACGCCAAGGGCCAGGCCATCGATATCGGCGGCTTCGAACTGGCGGACGGCACCGTCATCTCGGTGAAGAAGGATTGGCGCGGCGCGGGCAAGCGCAGCGAGTTCCTCCAGGCGGTGGCGCGGGCGTCGTGCGAGCACTTCAACGTTGTGCTGACGCCCAACCACAACCGGCTGCACGCGGACCATCTCCATTTGGACATAGGTCCTCATAAATTATGTGGGTATTAGAACGTCTCAAAATTCTTGCCGCCATGCAGCGGTTGAATTATTCTAGTCCGCGGTGGTCGATCGTCGCGGCTCCCCCCACTCCGCCGTCGCCGATCGATGACCCACCGCGCTCCAATCTCAGGGAGACCGCGGCGTAACGGTCGATCCCGCGCTACCCTCCCCCCCATTCGGAGCGCGGGGCCGCCACGGGCGACGGGGGCCTCCGTCCATAGAAGATGCGAGGCCCCCGTCGGCCCTTAACCCCGGATCTCCCCGATACTAACCGGATGTGCGCTATCGCTTTCCCTGCCCTTGGCGCTATGCTGATTGTCCAGGGGAGGGAGCAAGAATGTCATGGACAGCAAGCCACCAGCCGATGCCGAGGGCGATACCCAGACCGTCCTGACGGAAATTCGCGCCTTGCGCGACGAAATGCGCGAGGTCCATGGCGATGTGATGGCGGCACTGGGCGCCATTCGCCAGCTCTTCACCGAACTGACCCGGGTCGAACGGACCGAAACCGCCATCGAGACCGGACTCGACCAGATGTCGCATCGGCTGGATGAGGCCATGGACTCACAGTGTCCATCCCTGGAGCATTGCGAGAATTGCGGTTCGAAGGTGGAGCTTCACCCCGCCGAGAACGGAGTCCTGGTTCTGTGCCATGCTTGCGGCCGAAGCGCCTTCGCCGACCGGCGCTGCCTGCCCGACCGGCGCGCCCGCTTCAATCAGCCGGAGGAAGGCATCCCCAACACGGTGGGCGAGCCCGAGGGCTGGACCAGCGAATAGGGTGGAGTCTGGTGGAATCGGTATTCCCTGTCGTCACCCCCGGACTTGATCCGGGGGTCCGTGGATGGCCGGGTCGAGCCCGGCCATGACGAGTGGAGAGAGTGCTTCCACCTAAACCGGACAAACCCTAGCTCTCCTCGCGTCCCTTGCGGCGATAGAGGTTGAGGCCGATCTCGTCCATGAAGTTCTGTTCCTTCTTGTCGCGCTCGGCCTGGGCGCGGCGTTCGCGTTCACGCTGGGTGATCTCGTAGGTCTTCAACTCGTTGAAGGCCTCGGCCAGGGCGTCGCGGGCGCGGATGATCTCCTCGCGCACCGCCTCCAGGGCGTTGAACAGCTGCTGGCGCCGGTTCAGCCAGGCATTGGCGTAATTGCCGTAGGCGAAGCCGATGCCGGTGGAATCCTCCGAGGCCAGCCGCTGCTCCTCCTTCAGCTGCTCCTCCTCGCGGCGGATCATGTCGAGGATTTCGTCCTCGCGCCCCTGCAACGCCACCAGGATGCGCTGCTTCTCGTCCACGTTCCACTTGGACAGGCGGATCAGGGTCTTGAGGCCCTTGGCGGCCATCAGATCATGGCCTCAGGCGCCGCCATGCTATTTCCGCCCCATGCCGTCGCCCTCGAACGGCATGCCGAGGATTTCCGCCAGTTGGGCGTAGCAGCCATGCAGATTGGTGGCGTCGGTCTTGCGCTGGCCCAGGAAGCTTTCCAGCTCGGGATAATAATGCATGGCCTCGTCCACCGCCGGATCGGTGCCGCGGCGATAGGCCCCTAGCCGGATCAGTTCCGCCATGTCCTCATAGGTGGAGAGCAGGGAACGGGCGCGCCGTACCAGGGCGTTCTCCTCCTCGTTGTTGCAGGCGGGCATGGTTCGCGACACGCTTTTCAGGATGTTGATGGCGGGATAGCGGCCGCGTTCGGCGATGCCGCGATCGAGCACGATATGACCGTCCAGGATGCCGCGCACCGCGTCGGCGATGGGCTCGTTATGGTCGTCGGCATCCACCAGCACGGTGAACAGGCCGGTGATGGAGCCCTTGCCGGTGCCCGGCCCCGCCCGTTCCAGCAGCCGGGGCAGTTCGGCGAAGACGGTGGGGGTATAGCCCTTGGAGGCGGGAGGCTCGCCCGCCGACAGCGAGATTTCGCGCTGGGCCATGGCGAAGCGGGTCACCGAATCCATCATGCACAGCACGTCCAGGCCCTGGTCGCGGAAGAATTCCGCCACGGTCAGGGTGACATAGGCGGCCTGGCGTCGCATCAGGGGGCTTTCATCCGAGGTGGAGACCACCACCACCGAGCGCTTCATGCCCTCCTCACCCAGATCATCCTCGATGAATTCCCGGGCCTCGCGGCCGCGCTCGCCGATCAGCCCGATCACCGAGACATCGGCCGAGGTGTTCTTGGCCATCATGGACAGCAGCGACGACTTGCCGACGCCCGAGCCCGCGAAGATGCCCATGCGCTGGCCCCGGCAGCAGGTCAGGAAGGAGTTGACCGCCCGGACCCCCAGGTCGATCTTGCCCGCCACCCGCTGGCGGGAATGGGCCGATGGCGGCGCGTTGCGGATGGGAAAGGCGGTATCGCCCGAGGGCAGCGGCCCCAGCCCGTCCACCGCCTCGCCGAAGCCGTTGACGCAGCGGCCCAGCCAGCCCCGGTCGGGATAGATCACCGGCTCGGCGTCCTGGACCTCGGTGCGGCAGCCCAGGCCGATACCCTCGATGGCGGAATAGGGCATCAGCAGGGCGCGGCCCTGGCGGAAGCCCACCACCTCGCAGATCACCTTGCGGCCGTCGCGGGCCACCACGTTGCAGCGGTCGCCCACCGACAGGGTGCGCTGCACCCCGCCCGCTTCCAGCAGCATGCCCTGGACCGCCGCCACCCGGCCATAGACCTGGATGTTGGAGACCCGTTCGATGTCGTTGATCAGGTTGCGGACCAGGAATTTCACGAAAAACGCCTCTCGACTTTCGACTGGTAAAAGTCTAGCCGCCTTGAACTGGCCAGAATACCCCCTTATGGTTAAGATATGGTGGAGACAGAATGGTCCGGGAACCGAGTCATGCGCGTTCTGGTGGTCGAAGACGACAAGATGATGTCCAAGGTCATCGAGACCATGCTCAAGGCCGAGGGCATGGTGGTCGATACCACGGCGCTGGGCGAGGACGGTCTTGAGATCGGCAAGCTCTACGACTACGACATCATCCTGCTCGACCTGATGCTGCCCGACATGGACGGCTACGAGGTACTGCGGCGCCTGCGCTCGGCCCGCATCGAAACCCCCGTCCTGATCCTGTCCGGCCTGACCGAACCCGACAAGAAGATCAAGGGCCTGGGCTCGGGCGCCGACGACTACCTGACCAAGCCCTTCGACAAGGGCGAGCTGGTGGCCCGCATCCAGGCCATCGTGCGTCGCTCCAAGGGCCATGCCCAGTCGGTGATCGATACCGGCAAGCTGTCGGTCAATCTCGACGCGCGCACCGTGGCGGTGGCGGGCGAGCCGCTGCACCTGACCGCCAAGGAATACGGCATCCTGGAACTGCTGAGCTTGCGCAAGGGCCAGACCCTGACCAAGGAACAGTTCCTCAACCACCTCTATGGCGGCATCGACGAGCCCGAGCTGAAGATCATCGACGTCTTCATCTGCAAGCTGCGCAAGAAGCTGTCCACCGCCACCGGCGGCGAGTCCTATATCGAGACGGTATGGGGCCGCGGCTATGTCTTGCGCGATCCCGAGGCGCCGCAAAGCGGAAAACACGTCCGTCTCGGCTGATATTGCGCCTGTTTTTCGTGAAACCACGAAATATGGTTTGATCCTGGACTCCGCTTGCGTCAGAATCCCGCGATTCCAAGGGGTTCGGCATGGACGTTCAAAAACTCGCCAAGGTACTGGCCATGGCCGCCTCGGACAATGACGCCGAGGCGCTGCACGCGGTCCGTACCGCCAAGCGTCTGCTCGACAATGCCGGGCTCGATTTCGTCGCCCTGGCGTCGCGATTGTCGGACTCGGGGCCGGTGGTGCCTCCCACCCGCCTGGAAGATCTGGAAGACACCGTCTTCGACCTGCGCAACGAAATCCGCCATTTGCGCTCCGAGAACGAACGCCTGCGCCAGGGTCAGCCCGTGGCCGCCGCCGTCGCCCAGCCCAATCTGGCCGACACCGCCGCCATGCTGCGCCTGCAGGTGGAGCTGGACGCCACCCAGCGGGAATTGCAGCGGACCCTGGCCGGAGCCGAAGCCGCCGAGATGGCGTTGCGCTCGGACCTGACCCAGGCCATCACCGCGCTGGACAAGCTGAACGGCCAGTTCGGCGAAATCAAGGCCCGCAACGACCGGCTGGAGGCGGAGAACCGCCGTCTCACCCTGGTGGCCACCGCGCTGAAGACCGAGCTGGACGAGCGCCTGGCCGACGCCAGCCATCCGCTGCCCACCCCCACCCAGCGCCCCGAGACCATCGCCCGGCCCGAACCCATGGCCCGGGTCGAGTCTGGCCCCCGCCGCGCCGCGCCCCACAGCGCCGCCCGCCGGGTGGGCAAGCCGGTCCCCGCCAATCAGTACGCGCTGTTCTGAGAGTCCCAAGCGGCTTGTGGGCATGATATCATCCGGATCGTCGGGATTTTTCTGGATGCAGGCCATGCATGTGAACGCCGAAGCCCTTCTCGCCAAGATCGCGTCGCTGTCGCCGGAACGCATGGCCGAGGTCGAGGACTTCGTCGATTTCATCCGCCAGCGGGAGAAGGATGCCGCCCTTTCCCGTGCCGCCGCCGCCGCCAGCGGCCCCGCCTTCGCCCGGGTCTGGAGCAATCCAGAGGACGATGCCTACGATGCCCTTTGACTTCGGCGATATCGTCCTGGTTCCTTTTCCCTTCACCAGCCATGCCGCGTCCAAGAAGTGACCCGCCGTGGTGGTCAGTTCCCTGGCATACAATTCGGCACGTCCCGATCTGGTGGTGATGGCGGTGACGAGCCAAATCCGGGCAATCCCGGATTATCGCGAAACCGCCGTCACGGATTGGGCCAGAGCGGGGCTGCTTAAGCCTTCGGTGATCAAACCGGTCTTCGCCACCTTGGAACAACAGCTGGTGCTGCGAATCCTGGGTCGCTTGGGCAACGCAGACACGCTGTCCCTGCGTGCGAGCATCTCCGAAATCCTGGGATAGGGGCGCCGTGTCGACGGCAAGGCTGGACTCTTCCGCCGCCTGCCCCATATAACCCGGTCATGAGCACAGACTGGCCCTTCGTCAAGATGCACGGCCTCGGGAACGATTTCGTCGTTCTCGACGCCCGTTCGCGTGCCCTCGACCTGACCCCCGAGCGCATCCGCGCCATCGCCGACCGCCGCACCGGCATCGGCTGCGACCAGTTGGTGGTGATCGCGCCGCCCCAAACCGGTTCTAATGGCAGCTCGGTCAGCGACGCCACCATGCTGATCCATAATTCCGATGGCTCCGAGGTTGCCGCCTGCGGCAACGCCACCCGCTGCGTCGCCGCCCTGCTGATGGCGGAATCCGGCTCCGACTCGGTAGTGATCGAGACCCGGGCCGGGCTGCTGGACGCCGAAAGCCGGGGCGAGCGGCTGGTGGCGGTGGATATGGGGCTGGCGCGGCTGGACTGGCGCGAGATTCCCCTGGCCGAGGCCAAGGACACCCTGCATCTCGGCATCGGTATCGGCCCGCTGGTGGACCCGGTGGGGATCAGCATGGGCAATCCCCATGCGGTGTTCTTCGTCGACGACGCCGATTCCGTGGACCTCACCCGTCTCGGCCCGCAGTTGGAACACCATCCCCTGTTCCCGGAAAAGGCCAATATCGAGGCCGCCCAGATGCTGACGCCGCCGGACGCGCCCCTGGGCCGCATCCGCATGCGGGTGTGGGAGCGCGGCACCGGCATCACCATGGCCTGCGGCACCGGCGCCTGCGCCACATTGGTGGCGGCGGCGCGGCGGGGCTTGAGCCCGCGCAAGGCCGAGATCGTGCTGGACGGCGGTTCGCTCACCATCGAATGGCTGCCCGACGGCCATGTGCTGATGACCGGGCCGGTGGCCACCGCCTTTTCCGGGGTGCTGGACCCGTCGCTGCTGTCATGAGCGAACCCAAGGCAACGGTCTTGACCTTCGGCTGTCGGCTCAACGCCTATGAGTCGGAAGTGATGAAGGAACATGCCCGCGCCACCGAGGCGGGGGTCGAGACCGTCATCATCAATACCTGCGCCGTCACCGCCGAGGCCGAGCGCCAGGCCCGCCAAGCCATCCGCAAGATCCGGCGCGAACGCCCCGACGCCCGCATCGTGGTGACGGGATGCGCCGCCCAGGCCCATCCCGAGAGCTTCGACGCCATGCCCGAAGTCGACCAGATCCTGGGCAATGCCGAGAAGATGCGCCCCGACATCTTCAGCGCCCCGCCCGCGGACAAGATCGTGGTCGGCGATATCATGCAAGTGCGCGAGGTGGCCAGCCATCTGGTCTCCGGCTTCGAGGGACGGGCGCGGGCCTTCGTCGAGGTGCAGCAGGGCTGCGACCACCGCTGCACCTTCTGCATCATCCCTTTCGGGCGTGGCCCCAACCGCTCCGTGCCCATGGGACGGGTGGTGGAGCAGATCAGGGAATTGGTGGCGGGCGGCTATCACGAAGTGGTGCTGACCGGCGTCGACGTCACCGCCTATGGCGCCGACCTGCCCGGCACGCCGGGGCTGGGTCAGTTGGTGCGACGCCTGCTGGCCGCCGTGCCCGAGCTTCCCCGCCTGCGGCTGTCCTCGCTGGACCCGGTGGAGGTGGATAAGGACCTGCTGGCCGCCATCGCTGGGGAAGACCGGCTGATGCCCCATTTCCACCTGTCGGTCCAGGCGGGCGATGACACGATTTTAAAGCGCATGAAGCGCCGCCACCTGCGCGCCGACGTCATTACGCTTGCGAAAGCAATTCGCGAGCGCCGCCCCGACGCCGCCCTGGGGGCCGATATCATCGCCGGTTTCCCCACCGAGGACGACGCGATGTTCCAGCAATCCCTCGATCTGGTGGACGAGGTCGGCCTAAGCCACCTGCACGTCTTTCCGTTCTCGGCCCGGCCGGGCACCCCCGCCGCCCGCATGCCCAAGGTCAAGGGCGACGTGGTCAAGGGCCGGGCCGCCGCCTTGCGCACCAAGGGCGAGGCCGCCCTGGCCGGATTCATGGCGGGACGCATCGGCGCGGAGGCATCGGTGCTGATCGAGCGAGACGGCCAGGGCCATTGCGGGCATTATCTGCCGGTTCGGATTCCCGGTCTGACGGTGGAACCCGGGACCATCGTCCAAGCCCGGATCATCGGACTGTCCGATGGCGTGTTGCTGGGGGAACAGGCATGAGTCTTTTTGGTTTCGGCAAGAAGAAGACCCCCGAGGCCCCGGCCGCCAAAGAACCGGAACAGACCGGCTGGTTCGGCAAGCTGAAATCGGGCTTGGCCAAGTCGTCGTCCAAGCTGACCCAGGGCCTGGGCGACCTTTTCACCAAGCGCAAGCTGGATGACGAGGCGCTGGAGGACCTGGAAGATCTGCTGATCACCACCGATCTCGGCGTTGCCACCGCCGCCAAGGTCACCCGGCATCTGGCCAAGACCCGCTTCGGCCAGGATGTCTCGGCCGACGAGATCAAGCAGACCCTGGCCGAGGAAATCATCCGCATCCTGGACCCCGTGGCCCGGCCGCTGGTGATCGACCCTTCCCGCAAGCCCCATGTGGTGCTGGTGGTCGGCGTCAACGGTTCGGGCAAGACCACCACCATCGGCAAGCTGGCCAAGCAGAACAAGGATGCCGGGCTGTCGGTGACCCTGGCGGCGGGTGATACCTTCCGCGCGGCGGCGGTCGAGCAGTTGAAGGTCTGGGGGCAACGCACCGGCTGTCCGGTGATTTCCCGCGAGAACGGCGCCGACGCCGCCGGTCTGGCCTATGACGCCATCACCGAATCCCGCAATCGCGGCGACGACCTGCTGTTCATCGATACCGCCGGGCGCCTGCAGAACAAGGCCGACCTGATGGCGGAACTGGCCAAGATCGTGCGCTCCATCAAGAAATGCGACGAGACCGCGCCCCATGACGTGCTGCTGGTGCTTGACGCCACCACCGGCCAGAACGCCCATTCCCAGGTGGAGATCTTCAAGGACATGGTCAATGTCACCGGCCTGGTGCTGACCAAGCTGGACGGCACGGCGCGCGGCGGCGTGCTAGTGGCCCTGGCCGAGAAGTTCGGCCTGCCGGTCCATGCCATCGGCGTCGGCGAGCAGGCCGACGACCTGCGGCCGTTCGAGGCCGAAGCCTTCGCCAAGTCGCTTGTGGGCATGGATTCATAGCCCTCTTCGTGCTTTATTGACGCCCTTGCGCCACCGCCTTGACCGGATTCAGATGCACAGCTTGAACACCTACCGCGCGGGACCCGACGAGCGCGGCCATTTCGGCATTTTCGGCGGCCGCTACGTGGCCGAGACCCTGATGCCCCTGATCCTCCAGGTGGAGAAGGCCTATGCCGAGGCCAAGGCCGACCCCGCCTTCCAGGCCGAATTCCGCGACTTGCTGTCCCAATATGTCGGGCGGCCCAATCCGCTGTATTTCGCCCGTCGCCTGACCGAGGCCTTTGGCGGCGCCAAGGTCTTCCTGAAGCGGGAAGACCTCAACCATACCGGCGCCCACAAGATCAACAACTGCATCGGCCAGATCCTGTTGGCCCGGCGCATGGGCAAGCAGCGCATCATCGCCGAGACCGGCGCCGGTCAGCACGGCGTCGCCACCGCCACCGTCTGTGCCCTGTTCGGCATGCAATGCGTCATCTATATGGGCGCCACCGACATCGAACGGCAGATGCCCAATGTCTACCGCATGAAGCTGCTGGGCGCCGAGGTCAAGCCGGTCACCTCCGGCGCCGCCACCCTCAAGGACGCCATGAACGACGCGCTGCGCGACTGGGTGTCCAATGTGGAGAGCACCTATTACCTGATCGGCACCGTCGCCGGTCCCCATCCCTATCCCGCCATGGTCCGCGATTTCCAGTCGGTGATCGGCGAGGAAGTGCGCGCCCAGATCCTGGCCCAGGAAGGCCGCCTGCCCGATAGTCTGGTGGCCTGTATCGGCGGCGGCTCCAACGCCATGGGCCTGTTCCATCCCTTCCTGGACGAGCCGAGCGTCCGCATCATCGGGGTCGAGGCCGCCGGACACGGGCTGGACAAGCTGCATGCCGCCTCGCTCACCGGGGGCAAGCCCGGCGTGCTGCACGGCAACCGCACCTATCTGCTGCAGGACGCCGACGGCCAGATCGCCGAGGCCCATTCCATCTCGGCCGGGCTGGACTATCCCGGCATCGGGCCGGAACATTCCTGGCTGCACGAGACCGGCCGGGTCGAATACGTCTCCATCAAGGACGACGAGGCGGTTGTCGCCTTCCAGCAATGCACCCGCCTGGAAGGCATCATTCCGGCGCTGGAATCCAGCCACGCCATCGCCCATGCCGCCAAGATCGCGCCCTCGCTGCCCAAGGATCACCTGATGGTGATCAATCTGTCGGGCCGTGGCGACAAGGATGTCTCCACCATCGCCAAGGCACTGGGCGACGAACATCTGGGGGGACTCGTCTGATGAGCAAGCGTCTGGACGCCCGCTTCGCCAAGCTGAAATCCGAGAATCGCGCCGCCCTGGTGACCTTCATCACCGCCAGCGATCCCGACCGCGCCACCAGCCAGGTGGTGCTGAACGGTTTACCCGGCGCGGGCGCCGATATCATCGAGCTGGGCATGCCCTTCACCGATCCCATGGCCGATGGCCCCGCCATCCAGCTAGCGGCGCAACGCGCCCTGGCGGCGGGCGGCTCGCTGAAGGTCACCCTGGAGATGGTGGCCGAGTTCCGCAAGACCGACAAGGACACCCCCATCATCCTGATGGGCTATTACAATCCCATCTATGCCTGGGGGCCGGAAAAGTTCGCGGGTGACGCCGCCCTGGCCGGGGTGGACGGGCTGATTATCGTCGACCTGCCGCCCGAGGAAGCCGACGAGCTGGTGCCCTTCCTCAAATCCGCCGCCATCGACTTCATCGTGCTGACCACGCCCACCAGTGACGATGCCCGCCTGCCGGTGGTGCTGGCCAATGCCTCGGGTTTTGTCTACTACGTCTCCATCGCCGGAGTGACCGGGACCAGTTCGGCCACCGGCGCCGCCATCGAAGAGGCGGTGAGCCGCATCCGCCGCCATACCGATCTGCCGGTCTGCGTCGGCTTCGGCATCAAGACCGCCGATCAGGCCGCCGAGGTTGCCCGGCTGGCCGAAGGCGCCGTGGTGGGTTCCGCCATCGTCTCCGTCCTGGCCGAGACCCGCTCGGCCGAGGCGCCGCTGGCCCTGGTCAAGGACCTGGCCAAGGGTGTGCGGGAAGCACGGCTTTAGAGTCTAATTTCACAGCCTTCGACCGAGGAAATTGCTCATGAACTGGCTGACCAACTTCGTCCGTCCCTCGCTGAAGGAAAAGCTGAAGGGGCTGGTGACCCAGAAGGAAGTGCCCGACAATCTGTGGCACAAATGCCCGGGCTGCGGTCACATGATCTTCCACCGCGACCTGGAAAAGGCGTTGAATGTCTGCCAGCACTGCGGCCATCACATGCGCCTGTCGGTGAAGAAGCGCCTGGGCATGCTGTTCGACGAGGGCCATTACCAGCGCATCGAGCTGCCCAAGGTCGCCGACGACCCGCTGAAGTTCAAGGACCAGAAGCGCTATACCGACCGGCTGAAGGACACCCGCTCCAAGACCGGCGAGCATGACGCCATCGTGGTCGCCCATGGCAAGATGGGTGGCATGAACGTGGTGGTCGCCGCCTTCAATTTCGACTTCCAGGGCGGCTCCATGGGCATCGCCGTGGGCGAGGGCATCGTCGCCGCCGCCGAACTGGCGGTGTTGCAGGACGCGCCGCTGATCGTGGTGCCCGCCTCGGGCGGGGCGCGCATGCAGGAAGGCATCCTGTCGCTGATGCAGATGGCCCGCACCACCGTGGCGGTGGACAAGGTCAAGGAACGCCGCCTGCCCTATATCGTGCTGCTGACCGATCCCACCACCGGCGGCGTCTCGGCCAGCTTCGCCATGCTGGGCGATATCGCCCTCGCCGAGCCCGGCGCGGTGATCGGCTTCGCCGGGGCCCGCGTCATCGAATCCACCATCCGCGAAAAGCTGCCCGAGGGCTTCCAGAAGGCGGAATACCTGCTGGAACACGGCATGATCGACATGGTGGTGCCGCGCCGCGACCTGCGCGCCACCCTGGTGCGCATCCTGTCGCTGCTGAAAAACCGGGCACCCGCCGGGGAATTGGTGGCGCTGCCCATCGACACCCCCGACGCGGTGGACGAGGATTGATCGATTCCATCCTGGAGCGCCTGACCCGGCTGCATCCCAAGGTCATCGACCTGTCCCTGGACCGGGTGTCGCGCCTGCTCGACGCCCTGGGCAATCCCCAGGACCGGCTGCCGCCGGTGGTGCATGTGGCCGGAACCAACGGCAAGGGCTCCACCGTCGCCACCCTGCGGGCCCTGGCCGAGGCGGCGGGCCTGCGCGTCCATGTCTATACCTCGCCCCATCTGGTGCGCTTCGCCGAGCGTATCCGGGTCAACGGCGTCCTGCCCACCGATCCGGAGCTGCTGGCGCTGCTCGAAGAGGTGGAGGCCGCCAATGGCGGCCAGCCCGTCACCTTCTTCGAGATCACCACGGCGGCCGCCCTGCTGGCCTTCGCCCGGGCTCCGGCCGATCTCTGCATCCTGGAAACCGGGCTGGGGGGACGGCTGGACGCCACCAATGTAGTCGCGCGGCCCGCCCTGACGGTGCTGACCCCCATCGCCATGGACCACCAGAACTTCCTGGGTGGCCGCATCGAATCCATCGCCGCCGAGAAGGCGGGGATCATGAAGCGGGGCGTGCCCTGCGTCATCGCCAAGCAAGGTCGCAAGGTGGTCAAGGTGCTCGAGGCCCGCTCCGGCGAGCTGGGCGTGCCGCTTTACAAGGAGGGTGAGGATTTCTTCGTCCGCACCCGCCCCGATGGCGGCCTGATCTATCGCGGCAAATCGGTGGAATGGTCGCTGCCCGCCCCCAATCTGGCGGGCGGTTTCCAGTCGCGCAACGCCGCCCTGGCCCTGGCGGCGGTGGAACGCCTGTCGCGACTGAACGTGCCGCCGGTCTTTCCCGACTTTCCCGACGCCGCCCTGGGCATGGGCCTGCGCTCCATCGACTGGCCCGCCCGGCTGCAACGGCTGAGCGCCGGACCGCTGGTGGAGCTGCTGCCCGAGGGCTGGGAACTATGGCTGGATGGCGGTCACAATCCCCATGCCGCCGAAGCCCTGGCCCAGCATACCCGCAATTGGCGGGACAAGCCCCTGGCCGCCGTGTTCGGCATGCTGTCCACCAAGGATGTGGATGGATATATGGAACCGCTGGCGCCCCGCTTCCATGCGCTGCGCGGTATCGCCATTCCGGGCGAGGACGCCTCGCTGTCGGCCGAGGACGCCGCTGGCGCCGCCACCCGCCATTTCTGCCTGGACGCCCGACCGGCCGCCGACGCGGCCGATGCCGTTCACCAACTGCTCCGAGTGGTGCCCGGCCCCGCCCGCATCCTGATCTGCGGCAGCCTTTATCTGGCCGGCACGATCTTATCAGTGCATCGGTAGTATATCCCTTGTTTGGGTGTTGACATAACCGCTCTGACTCGCAATCTGAATGGATTATGCCTTTTGATCGGCATGGGCGGACCGGGAGGGGCTTAGATGATTACATGGCGCGATGCCATGTCCGTGGGCTCGCCAGCCCTCGACGCGGATCACAAGAAGCTGATCGAACTGCTGAATCTCGCCGAGGAATGGGTCAGCCGCGAGGCCTGGCCCCAGGTGTCGGCGGTGATCGACGATCTGATGGCTTATGTGCGCGACCACTTCGCGCGCGAGGAAGCGGTGCAGCTCGCCATCAAATATCCCGAGGCCGAGTCCCATAAGAAGCTGCACGAAGCCCTGTCCATGAAGACCCGGCTTTTGCACGACAAATTCAAGGCGGCCCCCAATGACGAGGCCCGCAAGACCTGCGGCCAGGTGCTGATCAAAGTCCTGAACGAGTGGCTGATCGACCATATCCTGAAGCAGGACATGAAGTTCAAGGCCTTGATCCCCAAGAAGGCGCCGTCACCGGCCCCGGCGGCCGAGTTGCAGATGGGCATGGCCCAGCCCAGCGAGGCCGAGCTGGCCGCCGAGCGGCGTGCCCGCATGGAAGCCCGCCACAAGGATATCGAATACGAGCTGCCGCCCAATCTGGCCCATCTGCTGAAGCGGATCGAATACGTCATCCCCGAGCTACCGCCCCCCACCAAGGGGTTCGAGACCTTCGAGAAATTCGTCGAGGCCACCATCTGCCGCCGGGTGGACAAGGTGCTGGTGTTCTTCCAACGCCATAACCCGGCGCTGAAGCTGGAACTCCCCACCTTCTTCCTGGCCTCGCCGGAATTCGCCGAGAAGTTCCATCAGGCCATCGGCAAGTTCATCATTCCGGTGATCTGGGAAAGCCGCCAGATTCGCGTCCTCGCCACCAGCTTCGCCTGGGCCGAGGAGGATACCGACAGCTTCTGGGAACACGTCACCCGTGGCCTGGAACAATGCATCCTGCAGGGCTGGACCCAGGCCTGGGATGACCTGAAACTGGTCGAAACCAAGAAGGACGGCCAGAAGGTCTTCCAGGTCAAGGATTCCACCCGGGCGCTGCGCGACATGCTGCTGCCATCGGATCCCATGGTTTACGACATCCCCAAGATCGGCAATCGCGAGATCGAGGTCTTCAAGTCGCTGCTGGACCCCGCCAATGACTGGTGGAACAGCCTGAACCGCTCGTGGCGCATCTGCCACGACCTCTACGAGCAGGAAAAGGACCCCCGCATCTTCCAGCAGAAGGCCCGCGACGGTGCTTTCCGCGACGGATTGCTGAGCGCCTTCAACCGCTTCCCGCCGGACTGGGTGGATTTCATGGTCCTGGCCTGTCACCGGGTCTTCCCCCGGGTCTCGACCCAGTTCCTGGAGAGCTTCGGCACCAATCTGGGGCGCAACGAGATCGAGCGCGAGGCCCATATCCCCTACACCATCCGCTATCTGCGCCAGGCGCGCGAGATTCCAGAAATCCGCCACCGCGAGATGGAGGAGGAACGGGAATGGCACGCCAGGGTCAAGGAGTTGAGCGACTACCTCGCCCACCGGGAAAGCAAGGACAAGGACAAGGCGGCGGGATAGGCCTATCGCCCGTAGGCGTCCTCCAGGCGCACGATATCATCCTCGCCCACATATTCGCCCGACTGCACCTCGATCAGGCGCAACGGCACCTTGCCGGGATTTTCCAGCCGATGCGGCGTCCCCGCCGGAATGAAGGTGGATTCGTTCTCGCGGAGCACGAAGGACGTGTCGCCGCAGGTCACCACGGCGGTGCCCCGCACCACCACCCAATGCTCCGAGCGATGCCAGTGCTTTTGCAGGGATAGTTTCGCACCCGGATCGACATGGATGTGCTTGACCTTGAAGCGCTCGCCCTGCTCGATGGTCTGGAACCAGCCCCAGGGACGCCAGCCCCGGCTGCCCTGGGTGGCCTCGGGACGGCCTTCCCGCTTCAGGGCCTCGACCACCGCCTTGACCTCCTGGTCGCGGGACTTGTCGGCCACCAGCACCGCGTCATCGGTAGCGATCACCACCAGATCGTGTACGCCCACCGTCGCCACCAGATGATCATGGCTGCGCAGATAGCAATCACTGCTGTCGATGGCCAGGACGTCGCCCTTGATGACATTGCCCGAGGCGTCGCGGGTGGATTCCTGCCACAGCGCCGACCACGAGCCGATATCCGACCAGCCCATGTCGACGGGCACCACCGCCACCTGGGTGGAATGCTCCATCACCGCATAGTCGATGCTCTGGCCCTTCAGCCCGGCGAAGGTCTCGTCATCCAGGCGGAAGAAGAACAGGTCCGAGCGGCCCTTGGCCAGGGCGGCGCGGCAGGTATCGGCCATGCCCGGGGCATGGGTCTCCAGCTCGGACAGGAACAGCCCCACCGGCAGCAGGAAGATGCCGCTGTTCCAGGTGTATTCCCCCGAGGCGAGATAGGATTGGGCGGTGGCGAGGTCGGGCTTCTCCACGAAGCGCTCCACCTCGAAGCCGTCACCCAGCGGGCGCCCCGCCTTGATATAGCCATAGCCGGTATTGGGGCCGGTGGGCTGGATGCCGAAGGTGACCAGCCGCCCGCCCTGGGCCAGCGGCACCGCCGCCTCGACGGCGCGGCGGAACGCCTCGGTGTCGACGATCAGGTGATCGGACGGCATCAGCAGCATCAGGGCGTCCGGATCGGCATCGGCCAGCATCAGCGCCGCCACCGCCGCCGCCGGGGCGGTATTGCGTCCCACCGGCTCGATCACCACCGCCCTGGGTTCCAGCCCGACCTCGCGCAGTTGCTCGGCGACGATGAAGCGGTGCTCGTGATTGCACACCACCACCGGCGGATGGCCGAGGCGCAGCGCGGTCTCCTGCAGCAGAGTGCGTTCGCCCGTCAGCTTCAGCAGCTGCTTGGGCATCAGTTCGCGCGACAGGGGCCACAGCCGGGTGCCGGCGCCGCCGGACAGGATCACGGGAATGACGGAGCTCATGGGTCTTGGCTCTCCCTGTTCCGCCACCAGCGGGCGGTTGCCTCAAGGCCGTACTCCAGGCCGTCGGGCGCTGTCCAGCCGATTGTGTCGCGGATGGCGGCCGAACTCACCTCCAGCGAGGCGGTCAGGCGCTGCACCGCCGCCGAACGGCCGGTCAGGCGCCCACCCAGGCGCAGCAGCGCGGGCGGGACCGGCAGCAGCCGCGCCGGACGGTCCAGGGCGGCGGCGAGACGGCGCACCAGTTCAGCGGTAGATATGGTCTCGCCATCGGCCAGAGTGAAGACCCGGGTGGCACCGGCGGCGGGCGGCGATTCCAGCACGGCGCGGATGGCATCCACCAAATTGCCGATGCCGATCAGCGAGCGCCGGTTGTCCACCAGCCCCAGCGGCAGCGGCACGCCCCGGTCCACCAGCCCGATCAGCGAGCGGAAATTGCCCTTCACATGGGGACCATAGACCAGCGGCGGCCGCAGCACGGTGATGGCGAGACCGGTGCGCCGCGCCAATTGGGCCAGCCCCTGCTCGGCCTCCAGCTTGGAGATGCCATAGGGGTCCACCGGGGCGGCGGCCTCTGGCCCGAAGGGAGTGCCGAAGGTCTCCTCGCCATTGGCCTTGATGGAGCTGAGGAACACCAGATGGCGCAGCCCGGCCGCCACCGCCTGCTCGGCCAGACGCAGGGTCCCGGCCACATTGGCGGCGCGGAACTCCGCCAGGGGATCGGTGGATTGGTCATGCATGACATGGACGCGGGCGGCCAGATGCACCACCGCCTCCATGCCCAGCAGGGCGGAAATCCAGTCGCCCTCGGGACCCAGACGGGCGGCCTTGCGCCGCTCGGCGCCCTCGGGACAGGGAATATCGGGCCGCACCGCCGCCGCCACTTTGTAGTCAAGCTCCGCCAATCGAAGGCAAAGCGGACGGCCAACAAAGCCGTTGGCGCCGGTGACCAGGACTTTCATGGCCGCGCCCACCGGGTCAGCAAGGCCAGCAGGCCGCCGACCACGGCCACCGCCAGAGCGGCGCCCAGCCAGGGCTGCGCCCACTCGGCCAGAGCGGCGCAGGCGATCAACAAGATATTGCCGCCCAGGATGGCGGTGGAAACCTGGGCATGGCTTTTGCCGCCCTGGACCGCGCGCTGGTAGAAGTGGCGGCGATGGGCCTGCCAGATCTTCTCGCCGTCCTTCAGGCGCCACAGCAGGGTGATGGTGGCATCGGCCAGATAGTATCCGGGTAGGATCAGGGCGGCGGCCAGATGCCCCCGCCCCGCCAGATGGATCAGCAGCCCGCCCAGGACGAAGCCCAGCGGGATGGATCCGGAATCGCCCAGGAAAATGCGGGCGGGATGCCAGTTCCACACCAGGAAGCCGAGGCCGCACCCCGCCACCACCAGGGCCTGGGGTTCCAGCCCGTCACCCACCAGGGCGATGCCGAGGCCGATACTGGCGGTTTCCACCCCGGTGATACCGTCGATGCCGTCCATGAAATTGGTGAGGTTGACGAACCACAGCCAGCCGAAGCCGGTCAGCAGGCGATCGGCCCAGAGCGGCAGGGCGCCGCCGAATACCAGGGTCTGGGACTCCAACCCCAGCAAGGTGGCGGCGATCACCCCGGCTTGCAGGGCCAGGCGGGGGCCGGGCGGCAGTCCCTGGCGATCATCCACCCAGGACAGCGCCATCAGCAATAATGCCCCGGCCGCCAGCACCGCCACATAGCCGGGGCTGGCGAAGGCCACCAGCACCAGCCCGGCGGCCATGACCGGCGTCACCGCCAGCCCGCCACCGCGCGGCGTGGGCAACGAGTGGCTGGAGCGGTCATTGGGATGATCGAGAATCTGCTTGTGACGCAGCCAAGCCAAAACCCCGCGGGTCGCGGCGGCGGTCGCCGCCAGACTGGCCAGGGCGGCGGGGACGGCGATCATCCAGGCCTGGGCCTTGTCCAAGCGCTACTCCATCAGATCGACGCGGCGGCCATCGGCCAGGGACTCCAGCACCGCCACGGTAGCCAGCCCGGTTTCCAGCAGTTCCGCCTCGTCCACCGGCGCCGGACCGCCGCCGGCGACGGCGCGGACAAAGGCGTCCAACTCGGCGCGATGGCCCTTGTCCTGGCCCAGGGTCTTCTCCACCCGGGTCTTGCCCCCCGAAGTGATGGCGAGGCTGAGGAAATTGTCCAGCACCGCCACCGTTCCGCCCGCGAAACACTCGAAGCGTTCCTTGCTGGCGGCGGTGTCGCCCTGGGCGGTATAGATGATGGTGGCCAGGGACCCATCGGCGAAGGTCAGGCTGAGCGACAGGTCGTCGCAGACGCCATGGGTGACGCGGGCGGCATCGGCCAGCACGCCACGAATGGGTGAACCGGCCAGGGCGCGGGCCAGATCGACGAAGTGGCAGACCTCGCCCAGAATGCGGCCGCCGCCCTCTTCCGCCGCGTTGACCCAGCTTTCCGGCGGCAGCGCCCCGGCATTGACCCGCAGCACCAGCATCTTGGGACCGGCATGGCGGGCGAGATGGTCGCGCAGTTTCAAGGTCAGCGGCGCGAAGCGGCGGTTGAAGCCGACGGTGAAGAAACCGGCCGAGGCCATGCGCGCCGCCACCACCAGATTCAACTGCGCCCGATCCAGGGCCAGCGGCTTTTCCACCAGCACCGATTTCCCGGCGGCAAGGGCCCGCGCCACCATCTCGGCATGGTTGCCGTGGCGGGTGGCCACCAGCACCGCGTTGATGGCGGGATCATTCAGCACCAATTCGGCATCGGTGACCGCATGGGCGAAGCCGAACGTCTTCTGGCCGTGCTCGGCGGTGGCGCCGCGCTGGGTGCACAGGGTGCGCATCTCGACCCCGGGCAGCCGCGCCAATTCGGGCAGCAGCACGGTGCGGGCGAAATTCCCGGCGCCGATGACGCCGAGCACGCATGTGCCGGTGCCCGCCTTGGGCTCGGCGAAGACCGGCGGCGGGGCGGTGGGCGCGGACTCGCCGTAGCGCAGGATGACGCCGAGATGGGGCTCGGCCCCGCCGGTGACCAGCGCATAGGCGGCCTCGGCCTGATCGAAATCGAAACGATGGCTGATCAGCGCGGCGACGTCGAGGCGGCGGGCCAGCGACGGGCTCATCAGGCGGACGCATTCGCGCAAGTTTTCCGCCTCGGTCCAGCGCACCCAACCCGGCGGATATTTCATCCCCCTTCCCTCGAAATCCTCGTCATAGCGCCCCGGACCATAGGAGCGCGACACGGTGAGGGTCAGCTCCTTCTTCATATAGGCGGCATAATCGAATTCGGTGCCGGTCTTGCCCACCAGCACCACCCGGGCGCGGTCGCGGGCCAGTTCGGCGGCCAGATGCAGCGGATCGGCGGAATCGGTGGCCGCCGCGATCACCACCGAATCGCAGCCAAGGCCCCCCGACAGGGCGGTAACCGCCTCGGCCAGGCCGGGCTCGCCCAGGCTCCACGCCAATTCCGCCCCCAGGGCCTTGGCCAGGGCCAGCCGTTGCGGATTGGTATCGATGGCGACGACCCGGGCGCCCTGAAGCGCCAGCAGTTGCACCGCCAGTTGCCCGATCAGTCCGACCCCCAGAACGGCGACCACATCGCCCAACTGGGCGCAGGCGGTCCGTACCCCGGCGAGCGCGATGGCGCCGCAGGTGCCGAAGGCGGCTTCCTCGTCGCTCACATCGTCGGGAATGGGGGCGCACAGATTGCGCGGCACAACGTTGAGTTCGGCATGGTTGGCCAGCCCGGCCCCGGCCAGCGCCACCCTTTGGCCAACCCGGAACGAGCCTTCCAGCCCGCTTCCCACCGCCACCACCCGGCCGCTGGCGGAATAGCCGAGCGGCAGCGGCTCGTCGAGCCGCGCCATCACCGCCTTGAAGGTGGAGATCACCCCGTCGCGCCGGGCCTTGTCGATGACCTTGCGCACCAGATCGGGCCGGGCCTGGGCCTTGGCCGCCAGGCTTTTCTTGGCGAAGTCGATGACCATGCGCTCGGTGCCGGCGCTGATCAGCGAGGCCCTGGTCGCGACCAGCAGATGACCGGCGCGGACCCGGGGGTCCGGAACCTCGCGCAAGGCCAGCTTGCCCGACTTGGCGCTTTGAATGACCTGTTTCATGGCACCCTTCTTACGCCAAATCGGAAATCGCGTCTAACCCTTCACGGGCGCCAGATGGGCGTTGGCGTCGTACCACGCCGCCAGCTTGGGCAAGCCCTCGGCCAGCGTCACCTTGGGGGCATAGCCCAAAGCCGACAGCTTGGCGATATCGGGGCAGCGGCGCGGCGTGCCGCCCTTTTGCAGCGGGCCGGGCACCAGTTCCAGTTCGCGGCCGAAATGGCGCGCGGTAAGGCGGGCCACATCGGCCACCGAAATCTCCTCCATGGCGCCGATATGGTAGATGCCGAGATGCTCGCCCTTGGCGATGATGGCGGCGACACCGTCGGTGAAGTCGTCGATATAGTTGAAGCTGCGGGTCTCGGAGCCGTCACCCTGGATGGGAAAGCGCAGCGCGCCCGTGGGCTGGGCCGCCGCCAGCGCCTTCAGGCGCAGCACGAATTGCGGCAGCACGTGTTCCCAGCCCATATCGGCGCCATAGACGTTGTGGGGGCGGAAAATGGCGACGCGGTCGAAGTCGGTGCGGCCGTAATTGATGGCCATCAGCTCGCAGATGATCTTGCCGCCGCCATAGGAATAGCGGGGATTGAGGGGATCGGGCACCAGCATGGGCACGCTTTCGTCGGTGGGGACCACCGGCGGGGTCTGGTAGACCTCGGAGGAAGACGCCAGCACCAGATCGCCCACCCCTTGCGCCCGGCAGGCGTCCAACACCGCCACCATGCCCTTCACCGCCACGTCGAGCACCAGTTCCGGCTTGGTGTAGAAGAACTCGGTGCCATTGACATAGGCCAGGTGACAGCAGCAGTCGATTCCGGCCATGGCCTTGGCTACCGCGTCCGCGTCGCGGATATCGGCCTCCACCATCTCATAGGCGCCTTCGACCTCGGCCAGACGACGCGGCGCACCGCGCGAATTATTGTCCAGAACCCGCACCGAGTGGCCGTCCTTGAGCAGCCGCTTGACCAGGGCGGCGCCGATGAAGCCGGTGCCGCCGGTAACCAGGAAACGCTTCGCCACGGCCTTGATCCTTGCGCGGAAGTAAAGGGATGCGGGCTGTATGCCCGAAGCCGGGGAGAGAGGCAAGCACGCGGGGACGAGCGCCTTGACAATAAAGGACCTTCTGTCCAAAGTGCACCGCACTTCGGCCCATGACGGGCAGGGCGTGCCAAAGGATTGATTTCATTGGGCAATAATAAGGTTGCGGACGGTATCGATGTAACCGTCATCGGGGGCGCGGGGCATGTTGGCCTGCCGCTGGCCCTGTGCTTCGCCGACAAGGGACTGCGGGTCCTGGTCCAAGATATCAATCAGGCGGCGCTGGACGTCATCGCCTCGGGGCGGATGCCCGCCCTGGAATACGATGCCCAGCCCTATCTGGATCGCGCCCTGGCCTCGGGCCGCTTCCATATGTCATCCCGGCCCGAGGACATCCCCGCCACCGGCGCGGTGATCATCACCATCGGCACCCCGGTGGACGAATACCTCAATCCGGTGCACAAGGCGGTCAAGGCCTGTCTCGACGCTATCCTGCCCCGTCTGGTGGACGGCCAGCTGGTGATCCTGCGCTCCACCGTGTTCCCCGGCACCACCGACTGGCTGCATCATTACCTGGAGGAACAGGGCCGCAAGCTGCTGGTGGCCTTCTGCCCCGAGCGGGTGGTGCAGGGCTTCGCCATCCGCGAGCTGCAGAACATGCCGCAGATCGTTTCGGGCACCACACCAGAAGCGGAAGAGGCGGCGGCCAAGCTGTTCGGCCTGCTGGCCAGCGATGTGGTGCGGGTGAAGCCCATGGAGGCCGAATTCGCCAAGCTGTTCAACAACGCCTATCGCTACATCCAGTTCGCCGCCACCAACCAGTTCTTCATGATCGCCAATTCGGCGGGGGTGAACTACCACGCCATCCACGACGCCATGACGCGGGACTATCCCCGCGCCAAGGACATGCCGCGCCCGGGTTTCTCCGCCGGTCCCTGCCTGTTCAAGGACACCATGCAGCTGGCGGCCTTCTCCAACAACCAGTTCAGCCTGGGCCACATGGCCATGCTGGTGAACGAGGGCCTGATCCTCTACATCATCCAGCAGGCGGAAAAGCGCTTCGACCTGAAGCGCAGCACCGTCGGCCTGCTGGGCATGGCCTTCAAGGCCGAGGTGGACGATATCCGCGCCTCGCTGTCCTATAAGCTGAAGAAGATGCTGACGCTCAAGGCCAAGACGGTACTGACCACCGATCCCTTCGTCACCGACGATCCCGATCTGGTCGGCCTGGACGAGGTGCTGGACAAGAGCGACGTGCTGATGCTGTGCACGCCCCATTCCGCCTATCGCGGCCTCGACCTCAAGGGCAAGCCAGTGATCGATGTCTGGGGCATGCTGGACATGGGAGGCATCTGAGCCCATGGCCGCCTTCTCGGTTCGCCACCGCGATACCTGCCGCATCTGCGGCAGCCGCAATCTGGTGGAGGTGCTGGACCTCACCGACCAGCCGCCGTCCAACAGCTTCATCGCCCCCGAGGCGGTGGCCGCCGAGCAGCGCTTCCCGCTGAAGATGCATCTGTGCCGTGACTGCGGCCTGTCCCAGCTGCTGGACATCGTTTCGGCCGAGGATATTTTCGACGACTACGCCTATCTATCCTCGACCTCGCGTGCTTTGTGCACCCATTACCAGGGACTGGTGGACGCCGCCATCGAGCGGTTCAAACTGCCCGACGGCGCCGTGGTGGGTGATATCGGCTGCAATGACGGCATCATGCTGGCGCGCTATCCGGCGGGCCGCTTTTCCCTGGTGGGGATCGAGCCGTCCAGCGCCGGGGCATACGCCAGGAAGGCCGGATTCACCGTGGTGGAGGATTTCTTCGGCCGCGATCTGGCGCCCAGGCTGGTGGAGCGCTTCGGCCGGGTGAAACTGGTCACCTCCACCAATGTCTTCGCCCATGTGGACGATATCGAGAGCTTCGCGGCGGGCGTTCAGGCCTGGCTGGCCGAGGATGGCGTCTGGATCATCGAATTCCCCTATCTGGTGGATATGGTGGAGCGTTGCTATTTCGATACGATCTACCACGAGCATCTGTGCTATCTGGCGCTGACCCCGCTGGCCCATCTGTTCGCCAAGGTCTCCTTGCGCGCCTTCCGGGTGGAAAAGACCGAGGTCGGCGCTTCCGGCCCGGCACTGCGCCTGTTCGTCTGCCGCGCCGACGCGCCCCATGCCGAGGATTCCTCCATTCCCGCCCTGCTGAGGGCGGAAGCCGATTGGGGCATCAAGGACCCCGCCCGCTACCATGATTTCGCCAAGCGGGTAGAGGCGGTGAAGGAATCGCTGCTGGCCACCCTGGCCGATCTCAAGGCGAAGGGCCACCAGGTGGCGGCGTTCTGCGCCCCCGCCAAGGGCAATACCTTGCTGAACTATCTCGGCGTCGGCCCCGACGATATCGTGGCGGTGTCCGAGAACAACGACCTCAAGATCGGCAAGCTGACGCCCGGCAGCCATATCCCGGTGATCTCTGACCAGGCCCTGCTGGATGCCAAGATCCCCTATGCCCTGCTGCTGGCCTGGAACTATGCCGATTTCTTCGTGGCCAATTCCGATTACGTCAAGCAGGGCGGGCGCTTCATCGTGCCGCTGCCGGAACCGGTCGTGCGTCCATGAGGATGGCGGTGGTCGGCGCCGGGGGCTTCCTGGGCGGTTTCCTCGCCCAAAGCCTGCGTGATGCCGGTCACGAGGTGCTGGCGCTCGGGCGCGGCGATCCCCTGCCCACTGAACCGGTGGATGTACTGGTGGACTGCAACGGCGATGCGCGGCGGTTCTGGGCCAATGCCAACCCCGCCGCCTCCTTCGCCGCCAATGTCGCCTCGGTGGCGGCGCGGGCCACCGCCGGACTCGCGGATCGTTACGTCTTCATGTCGACCATGGATGTCTATGGCAAGGGCTGCCGGGCGCCAGCCAGCAGCGGCGAGGACGCGGTGATCGAGCCTTCCGGCCTCGACGTCTACGCCTTTCACAAATTCCTGGCCGAGCAGCTGGTGGCCCGCCATGCCGCCCGATCCCTGATCCTGCGGCTCGGCACCCTGATCGGGCCGGGGTTGAAGAAGAATCCGGTGTTCGACGCCATCAACGGCAATCCCATCCGCCAGACGCCCGACAGCACCCTGTCGCTGGTGGATCTCGCCCATGTGGCCAAGGCCCTTGCGATGCTGCTGGAAATGGGAGACGAGGGCGTCTACAACGTCACCGCCGCCGCTCCCATCACCATCCGGCGCATGCTCGATGTGGTGGCCGGGGCACATGGCCGACCCAGCCCGGACTTTCATGCCGAGCTGCTGCATACCGATTACGACATTTCCATCGAGAAGCTGAGCGCCCTGATGACCATGCCCGACAGCGAGACCATGCTGAAGGCCAGTCTGCCCTTCATCACCGCAGGTGCGGCATGACCGCCGAGCTGGATATCGTCATCCCGGTCTATAACGAGGGCGCCAATATCCTGGCGGCCATGACGGCGCTGAAGCGCGAGGTCAGGACCCCGTTCCGGGTGCTGATCTGCTACGACATGGACGAGGACAACACGCTGCCCGCCCTGGCGACCCTGCCGCCCGGCGAGTTGGACATCGCATATATCAAGAATCCCGAGCGCGGCCCCCATGCGGCGGTGCGCGCCGGACTGGACGCCAGCACCGCGCCGCTGGTGCTGGTCTACATGGCCGACGACGACTACAACGCCGACATCGTCGACAAGATGGTGGCCAAGGCCCACGAGGGCTTCCAGGTGGTGGCCGCCAGCCGCTTCGTCCCCGGCGGCTGCATGGTCGGTTGTTCGCCGGTCAAGGAGATCATCACCAAGGTCGGCGCCTTCAGCCTGTACCACATCGCGGGCGCCAAGGTGCACGACCCCACCAATGCCTTCCGCCTGTTCACCCGCCAGGTGCTGGACAGCGTGGTGATCGAATCCCGCCTCGGCTTCACCTTCAGCGTGGAACTGCTGGTCAAATCGGTGCGGCTGGGCTGGCCGGTGACCGAAGTGGCGGCCAAATGGTTCGAGCGCGGCGACAAGCCGTCGCGATTCCAGGTGTTCCGCTGGCTGCCGCGCTATCTCTACTGGCTGTTCTACGCCATGGAGACCCGCTACCTGTTCAAGGGGCCGGGCTCGGTGCCGCTCAAGACCGCGAGGCGGTAAGCTCCCCGCCGTCATCCCGAGCTTTGGCGAGGGATCTCCGCTTGGACTGTCGCTGCCGATTTTGAAAAGCCGGATCAGGAAGGGATCCCTCCGCTCAAGGGGCGTCGGGATGACACATCATGGCTCGATCATTCCCTCATAGGCCACTTCCAGGCCACGGGCGAAACCCGCCATGTCGAAGATGGGCGATGATTCCCGTGCCCGCGCCAGCCTTTGGCGCAAATCCGCCAGCTTGGCCGGATCGCGGGCCAGCTCCAGCGCCTTGGCCTCATAGGCCGCCAGGCTGGAGGTGACCAGCTCGGGCAGGCCCAAACCCTCCAGCAACCGTCCCGCCACCCGGCCGGGAAAGGTCGCCCCGGCGCAGGACAGTACCGGCAGACCCATCCACAGGGCATCGGCGGCCGAGCCATGGGCGTTGTAGGGCAGCACGTCGAGATACAGATCGGCGAGGCGATGCAGCGCCAGATAGTCCTCGACCCCCACCCGGGGGGCGAAGACCAGCCGGTCGGGATCGACCCCGCGCGCGCCAGCCTCGCGGCGCAGATTAGCGATGGCGGCGGGCACCCCGGCCAGCAGCCATAGCACCGAGCCCGGCACGGCGGCCAGCAGCCGCATCCAGACATCGAAGACCGCAGGCGTGATCTTGAAGGCGTTGTGGAAGGCGCAGAACACCAGCCCCGATTCGGGCAGGCCGCACTCGGCCCGCCCCGCCCGCCTGGCCGCCACGCTCCGGCGGGTATCGAACGGCAGATAACTATGGGGCAGATGCCAGATGCGCTCGTCGAACCAGGGCTGTTCCGCCAGGGGGGCGATGGCGGCATCGGCCAGGAGATGGTCCATGAACCCGGCCCCCATGGTCCCGGCATAACCCAGCCAGTTGACCTGCACCGGCGCCGGGCGGGCGGCCAGGATGGCGGTGCGGGCACCGGTGGTATAGCCGGTCAGGTCCACCAGGATGTCGACGGCATCGGCATGGATGCGCGCCGCCGCCTCGGCGTCGTCGAGACCTCGGATATCGACGAAGGCATCCACCGCCGCCGCCAGCCGCTGCCGGCTCGGACTGCCATCATCGGGGCCGAAGGAATAGGCGCTGACGCGAAAACGGCTCCGCTCATGGCGTTCCAGCAATTCTCCCATCAGATAACCCACCGGATGGGCCCGCAGATCGCCCGATAGATAGGCCAGATGAACCGGCCCATCGGACCGGGGCCGGGCGGGCAGCGACAGCCCCGATGGTGGTTTGATCCCGGCGGCCCACCGCCGCGCCGCCGTCTGATGATCCGCCTGAGTGGCGGTGGGGGAATGCAGCAGGATGAAGGGCGGAATCCTGAGATTTCCCGCCCGTGCCAGCTCCACCAGCCGGATATCGTCGGATTCGAAACGATCCCACAGGCATAGCTTGCGGCGCAGATGCACCAGATGGGGCAAGGGGTCCTCGAAGCCCGGATCGAGGCTGAGGGCGGTGAGATGGGCCGAAGCCGCCTGTTCGATCTCGCCCGCCTCTTCCAGGGCCAGGCCCAGATTGGCATGGGCGCGGGCATGGCGGGGATTGGCGGCCACCGCCCGGCGCAGCGTCTCGATCGCCTCGGCGATACGCTCGCGTTTCAACAGGATCAGACCCAGATTGGACAGGGCCTCGGCATGGTCGGGCCGCAGCACCACGGCGCGGCGCAGCACCGCCAGGGCCTCGTCCATGCGATCCAGCTCACGCAGCGCCAGACCCAGATTGGACAGGGCGTCCACGTAATCGGGACGCAGCGCGATGGCTGCCTGGTAGGACGCCACCGCCTCGTCCAGCCGCCCCAGCTCGTGCAGCACGCTGCCCCGGTTGAAACGGGGTTCGGGGAAGTCGGGCTTCAAGGCCAGGGCCCGGTCGTAATGGGATAGCGCCCGCTCGGGCTGTCCCAGATCCTTCAGGGCATTGCCCAGATTGTTGTGGGCCTCGGGGAAATCGGGGCGCAGCTCCACCGCCCGGCCCATGCGTTCGGCGGCCAGCGGCTTGCGCCCGGTCTGATAGGCCACCACCCCGGCCAGGTGCCAGGCCATGGCATGGCCGGGCTCGGTATCCAGGAGGGCGAGGTAAAGCCGCTCGGCCTCGTCCAGCCGCCCGGCCCGATGCAGGGCAAGCACCTCGTCGATGGCGGGAAGCGGCACCGTGACCCTCCTGGTTCGGGCGTGAACTCATCGCCAGGGTAGCCGTCCGCCGTCGACCGGGCAATCCCGGCAGATTTTGCCCCTCACCCCCGCCCCCACGGCCGAACTTGCCGGGCGGAGAAATATTTTCATCAATGAAATCAATGCCATGAAACTGGCATCAGGGTTGCAGTACTCCTGATGTCGTTTTCCGAGGTGAGTCATGTCCGTCTCAGCCGCATCATCATCGCCCGAGCCCTTCGGTTGGGAAGGATCGCTGGTTCCGCGTCTGGCCACCGAGAATGCCGCCACCGCGCCCGGCGCCAATGACCCCGAGCGGCTACACATGTTCGCCGAGGGCGATGATGAGCCCTCGTTCTGGGATTTTCTCGACGTCATCAATCCGCTGCAACACATCCCCCTGGTCAACGATCTCTATCGCGAAGCCACCGGCGACAAGATCGGCGTCGGTGCCCGCCTGGCGGGTGGTGCCTTGTTCGGCGGCCCCATCGGCCTGATCGGCTCGGCGCTCAATGCCGTGCTGGAGGAGGCCACCGGCCACGACGCGGGCGGACACCTGATCGCCCTGTTCAAGGATGACAGCCCCACCAAGGATGCGCCCACCACCGCCATCGCCGCCGCCCCGACCGACGCCAAGACCAAGCCCGAAGCGCCGCAGCAACTGGCCCAGGCCACCGAGACAACCAAGCCCGGCGTGACCGCCAAGACCGTCACGCCAGAAGCCGCGCCGGAAGCCCTGGCCGCCGCCGCCAAGCCACTGCTGCTGCCCGATATGCCGGTGGATACGTCCAAGGCCGCCGCCGCGACTCCCGCCGCCCTCGCCGCCCAGCAGCCGCCGGTCCCCCAGGCCGCCCCCGTCGCCCCGGTGACCAAGACCGCCGCCAATGACGGCGCCATTCGCGCGGTGGACTCGGCCGAGGGCAAGCCCATGCCGCTGCTGGCCGGTCGCCAGCCCCGGCTGATGCCGGTTCCAGGCCGCACCACTCCCATGGCCACCCAGTCGCCGCCCGCCGTGGGAACCAGCATTTCCAACAGCGGCATGCGCTCCAACACCCCGGTGACCGGCGCCCGGCCCAACCGACCGGTGATCACCCCCGCCATGGCCCAGGAAATGGCCGCCAATCAGAGCGCCGCCAATGCCGCCGGAGCCGCCTCGGGTGACTGGTTCAGCTCGGCCATGATGCAAGGCCTGTCCAAATACGAGCGCAACAGCAAGTTGGGCGCGGGGTCCACCGGTTCCGTTACCGAGGCGCAATGATCCCCCGTCCCCTGGGCCGCGCCCTGGCCCAATGCTGGCCGGGGCCATCCCTGATCCTGGTCACCGATCCTTCGCGCCTGCCCGATCCCCTGGCGGCCATGCGCCGTCTGGCGCCTGGCGACGGCGTGTTGCTACGCCACTACGACGCCCCCGATCGCGCCCGGCTGGCGGTGGCGGTGGCGAGACTCGCCCGCCGCCTGCGGCTGGTGCTGCTGGTGGCGGGGGATTGGCGGCTGGCGGCCCGGCTCAAGGCCCGGGGCCTGCATCTGCCGGAAGGATTGGCCCGTCATGGCGTACTGTCACCCGCCCTGGGATGGCGGCGCAGATCAGGCGGCCTGCTGAGCGTGGCCTGTCATTCCCCGGCGGCGCTGGGCCGGGCGAAACGGCTGAAGGCGGATGCCGCCCTGCTGTCGCCCGCCTTTCCCACAAGCAGCCATGTGGGAGCGGTTGTCATCGGTTCGGTTCGGTTTGGAGTGTGGGCGCGCCGCGCCGGACTGCCGGTCATCGCCCTTGGCGGGATCGACCGCCGCACCGCCCGGCGTCTGCCGCCCACTGCCGCCTGCGGCTTCGCCGCCATCGGAGCGCTGGCATGACGACCGACCTAGTGCCTGTCAGAGTTTGGTGGAAGCATTAGCTACACTACCCGTCATGGCCGGGCTCGACCCGGCCATCCATGGACCCCCGGATCAAGTCCGGGGGTGACGAAAAGGAATATAGATTCCACCAAACTCTGACACAGCCTAGAACAGGTGGCCGCCGCGGGTGGCCTTGGTCCTGAGATAGCCCTGATTGTGGTCGTTGGACGGAAAGACGTGGGGCACCCGTTCGGTGACCTCGACACCGTGACGGGCCAGGGACTCCACCTTGCCGGGATTGTTGGTCAGCAGCCGCACCCGCCCGATTCCCAGCAGCCGCAGCATCTGGGCGGCGGGCAGATAGATGCGTTCGTCGTCGTCGAATCCCAGTTGCAGATTGGCGTCCAGGGTATCGAAGCCCGCATCCTGCAGCTGATAGGCCCGCAGCTTGTTGACCAGCCCGATGCCGCGCCCTTCCTGGGCGAGATAGAGCAGCACGCCGCTGCCCGCTTGGGCGATCTCGGCGATGGCGCCGCGCAGCTGGTCGCCGCAATCGCAGCGCAAGGAGCCCAGCAGGTCGCCGGTGAAGCATTCCGAATGCAGCCGAGCCAGCACCGGCTGGTCGGGATCGGGCTCGCCGATGACGATGGCCAGATGCTCGATGCCGCCATCGGAGGGACGGAAGGCGACGATGCGGGCGTTCTCGGCGCCTTCCAGCGGCACCCGGGCCTGGCTGACCTGCACCAGGCTGCGGGCCGCCGTGGTCTGATAGGCGGCGATGTCGTCGGCTTCCACCTGCACCACGTCGAAGGGCGCATGGCCGCCCAACTCGGCCAGCACCGCCGCGGGCAACAGCCGCGACAGCTTGGCCAGGGCGACACAGGCGGGTTCGGCCCCGCTCGCCTTGACGACGTCGAGGCGGGACAGATCGAGCGGGCTGTTGCTTTCGGCGCAGGGATCGGTCAGCGCCGCGATGGTTGCGGCATCGAAACCACTCTGGGAAGACAGGCGGAATACCCCGTCCTCGGTCTCGGTCAGGCCCAGCACCCCGGCACGCCGCCCCGTGACTGCCAGCACCGGCGGAACACCGGCATCGGCTTGCAGCCGGGCCAGGCTTTCATCGCCCACCGCCTCGGCCGCCAGCATCAGAACCCTGAGGCCGGGGGCGCGCACCAGCACGGCGGCGCCGCGCCGCAGTTCGGCGATGGCGCGGTCGACCGCCACCAGCGGCTTGGGGGCCGGGCTTTCCGGGCGGGGATCGAGGTCGAGCTGCCGGGTCAAGGGCGGATCTTCGGTCGAGAAAAACAAGGCGCGCACCATACAGGCTTTCCCTCGGAGGCAAAAGAGGAAGCGGGCAAACGCCTTCGCTTTGCCGCGAAGGGGTGTTCCACTATGATCCGCCTACCATGAACGGCCCGCCCTCCATCCTGCTGATCATCGCCGATGCCATGCTGCGGCAAAGCATCGCCGAGCATCTGGCTGATTCCCTGGGCGCCGCCGTCGCCCAGCTGGCGGAGGACGAGGCCCCGGCCCAGGCGGCCCGCTCCCATCATCTGATCATCCTGGACGCCGAGGCCAATGGCGCGCTTCTGTGCGGCAGCCTGCGCGACGACGGAATCACGGCACCGCTTCTGCTGCTGGGTGGCGATCACGAGGCCGCCGACGAGGTCATGGCCAAGCCGCTGCGCCTGGGCACCCTGGCGGCCAAGGCCTCGGAACTGCTGGCCCGCCGCGCCGCCGGTCTGGAGCCGATCCGCATCGGCCCCTGGCGATTGGAGCCGCAGCGCCGCCTGATGCTGCGCGATGACGGCCGCATGGCACGCCTGACCGACAAGGAGGCCGCCATCCTGGCCCGGCTGGCGCAAGCCGGGGGCGTGGTGGTGGCCCGCGACGTGCTGCTGGCGGAAATCTGGGGTTATGGCGATGGTATCGACACCCATACCCTGGAAACCCACATCTACCGGCTGCGGCGCAAGATCGACCCCGGCGGCGAGCTGCTCCAGGGCGAGGGTGGCGGCTATCGCCTGGCCAGTCCCGCCCTATAGGTCAAGATCCACCATGACCGGCACATGGTCCGAGGGCTGGGTCCAGGAACGGGCTTCGCGCGCCACCAGGGCCGAGCGCAGGCCGGGCACCAGGGCCGGAGTGACCCAGACATGGTCGAGACGACGGCCGCGGTCATTCCTTTGCCAATCATTCGAGCGATAGCTCCACCAGGTGTAAAGCCGCTCGCTGGCGGGAACGAAATGCCGCACCGCGTCCACCAGTCCGGCCGAGGCCTGGAAATCGTTCAGCAGCTCCACCTCGATGGGGGTATGGCTGATCACCTTCAGCATCTGCTTGTGCGACCAGACATCACTCTCCAGCGGCGCCACGTTGAAGTCGCCGGCCAGGATGGCGCGGTCACCCGGCGTGAATGCCCCGGCTGCCCAAACCGCGAGCTCGCGCAGAAAGTCTAATTTATGGGCAAACTTGTCGTTGGCCTCGGGATCGGGGATATCGCCACCCGCCGGAATATAGAGGCAGTGGACCTGAACCCCGCCCTCGAGCCGCACCATCAGGTGGCGGCGGTCGTCACGGCCACAGCGCGACAAGGGTTCTGCCACTTCGATAGGCCGCTTGGACAGCACGGCGACGCCGTTATAGCCCTTCATGCCGTGGAAGGCGACGTGGGGATAGCCCAGCGCCTGACAATCGGCCAGGGGAAACAGCGGGTCGTCCACCTTGATCTCCTGCAGACAGATCACGTCGGGCGCCATCACCATCGCCACCTGGCGCAGCAGGTCGAAGCGAAGCCGGATGGAATTGATGTTCCAGGTGACGAGACGCACGGGCGGGACCCCCTAGGATCATGGTGAAACCGACGAACCGATGGCCTTGGCCATTGGCGAGAAGTTGCGGGCAAAGCCCGGCGCGCCCCATGGCGCGAAAGCCAAGCCCACGGAGGTGGGCGCCCGGCCCATAGGTCCGGGCGGCGTATGCGCCGCAGGACGCTTGAAGGACAATTCTTAAGAAAGCACGAAAAGAGCGCCCGGTCAGGGGGGTAACCGGGCGCTCTATTGGCTCCGTGAGGAGCGTGGGGCTGGCAGGGGAGACCGCCCCACCGGCAGGACCGTTGCAGTCCTCGCCGTCCTTGAAAGGATTTGGGGTGCGGCTGGACGGTTCACAGGCAAGTGATTCGCAATCCAGCCATGCGCTTTACGCATGGCTGGTGGGGCAGCGCAGGAAACAGGCAATCCTGCTGCCTTCCAGCCCAGAATTCGGGCAGAACCTCGGGACGGGACTACCCTCAACTGCTTGGCTTTCCGAGATTTTGCCGCGATTTCGCTGTTGGGCTCGATTCCGGCACGTTCCTTGAAAGGGAGTGGGGGCGGAATATTCGCAAGACGGCTTGCGACCGATCAACCGTGGTCCACCCCTGGCCCGCCCAGACGAGGCGGGTTCCGCACCGGGAGGTTGGGCCCATGGAATTGCATGGGGACCAGAGATGAAGCTGATCATGGCCATCATCAAGCCCTTCAAGTTGGACGAGGTCCGCGAGGCCCTCACGCCGCTGGGAGTGCAAGGCCTGACCGTGAGTGAGGTCAAGGGCTTCGGCCGCCAGAAGGGGCAGACCGAAATCTATCGTGGCGCCGAATACGTGGTGAATTTCCTGCCCAAGGTGAAGATCGAAGTCGCGGTCAACGACGACCTGGCCGATCGCGTGGTGGAGGCGATCCAGACCGCCGCCCGCACCGGCAAGATCGGTGACGGCAAGATTTTCGTTACCGAAATCTCGCAGGCGTTCCGCATCCGCACCGGCGAAAGCAACGCCGAGGCGCTGTAGACCCTTTTCTTCGGTGCAAGCCCCAGCCCGGAAGACCAAAGCCTTGGTCTTCCGGGCTGTTGCATGTCTGGTATCGGTCGATGAAAGAACAGTCCTGCCATCCCCACGACCACGGGGAGGTGGGATCTCTGTCTGGAATGCTGGTTTCAGGCCGGAAGCGTCATTCCAGGGCGGGATCCCTTGCTGCCGCTCGGGATGACAGGACTATCGCGGCGCTTGAGACAGCTTCGGTCTCAGCAGCGGACATGCGCTCATTCCAATGAAACTTCTGTGCCTATTAATTGCTCATAGCCCTCAAACGCTGATTAATTTTCGGTCACCTGTGTGCATCCTCCCCTTGACACCCTTGGGAAGCAACCGGCGGACCCATGGGAATCCCTGAGAATTCCCCGGTTGGCACGGTTCTTGTTACTGGAACGGCAAGCCGACCCCGATGGGTTGGTACGTCCTCTCGCTGAGCCGCTTCGGGGGTAAATATGAGCAATCGTTTGAAGTCCGTCCTTTCCAGCGTAAGCCCGGCGCTCGGCCTTGCGCTCGCCGCCACGGCGGCCTGGGCCGAGGAAGCCGCCGCGCCGGCCGCCGCCGCCGCCGCGCCCGCCGCCCCGCTGGTGGTCGATACCGGCATCACCGCCTGGATGCTCACCTCCACCGCCCTGGTGCTGTTGATGACCATCCCCGGCCTCGCCCTGTTCTACGGCGGCATGGTTCGCAAGAAGAACCTTCTGGCCACCATGATGCAGAGCTTCGCCATCACCGCCCTGGTCACCGTCTTGTGGATGGTCGCGGGCTACTCTCTCGCCTTCACCGGTGAGGGCGCCTTCGTCGGCGGCCTGGACCGCTTCCTGCTCAACGGGCTGGAAAAGGGCTCCATGGCGGTGCCGAACCCGGTTCCCGAAGTCGTCTTCATGATGTTCCAGATGACTTTCGCCATCATCACCCCGGCCCTGATCACCGGTGCCTTCGCCGACCGCATGAAGTTCTCCTCCATGCTGGTGTTCATCACCTTGTGGCTGCTGGTGGTCTATGCCCCCATCTGCCATTGGGTCTGGATGCTGGACGAGAAGGGCGGCGCCGTCGGCTTCCTCGCCAAGATGGGCGTTCTGGACTTCGCTGGTGGCACCGTGGTGCACATCAATGCCGGCGTGGCCGGTCTGGTGGCCGCCATCGTGCTGGGCCCGCGCAAGGGCTATGGCACCGACAACATGGCTCCCCATAACCTGAGCCTGTCCATCATCGGCGCCTCGCTGCTGTGGGTTGGCTGGTTCGGCTTCAACGCCGGTTCCGCGGTCAATGCCGACGGCCGTGCGGGCATGGCCATGGCCGTGACCCAGATCGCCGCCGCCGCCGCCGCCCTGTCGTGGATGTTCGCCGAGTGGATGCTGCGCAAGAAGCCGTCGGCTCTCGGCATCATCTCCGGCGCCGTCGCCGGTCTGGTGGCCATCACCCCGGCCTCGGGCTTCGTCGATCCCAAGGGCGCCCTGGTCATCGGCCTGGTGGCCGGCGTGATCTGCTACTGGGGCGCCACTGGCCTCAAGCACACCCTCAAGTATGACGACTCGCTGGACGCCTTCGGCGTGCACGGCGTGGGCGGCATCGTCGGCGCCATCCTGACCGGTGTCTTCGCGGTGGAAGCCATCGGCGGCACCGCCGGCATGCTGGAAGGCAATGGCGGCCAGGTCATGACCCAGGTCTATGGCGTCCTGATCACCCTGGTCTATACCGGCGTCGTGTCCTTCATCCTGCTGAAGGCCATCGACATGGTCATGGGCCTGCGCGTCACCGCCGAGGAAGAGCGCGAGGGTCTCGACCTCGCCCTGCACGGCGAAACGGTCCACTGATCCTCACCTCCCCGCCCAGCGGGGGACGGATGGGGGCGCCGGGGAAACCCGGCGCCCCTTTTCCTTTCAACTTCACCCTGGGGCCGGACCGGGGAATGGAGTAAAAGGTCAGGGGTCCCGATCCGCATCACGAGCCACCGCCCAAAGACATGATCATCCGTCCCGGCCTCGACGCCCGCCTCGATACCCTGCCAGACTATCCCTTCGCCCGGCTGGCCAAGCTGCTGGGAGCGCCGCCCAACGACGAGTCCATCGTCATGTCCATCGGCGAACCCCAGCACACCCCACCCGCCATGGTGGCCGAGATCATCGCCGCCAATGCGAGCCTGTGGGGCAAGTATCCGCCCGCCAATGGCCCGTTGGAGCTGCGCCGGGCCGTCACCGACTGGGCCAAGTCCCGCTACGGCCTGCCCGATGGCCTGATCGACCCCGAGACCGCCGTATTGCCCGCCGCCGGTACCCGCGAGGCCCTCTACCTGATTGCCCAGGCGGTCTGCGGCGACCGCGAGGGTGGACGGCCATTGGTGCTGCTGCCCAACCCCTTCTATCAGGTCTATGCCGGGGCCGCCGTCATGGCCGGGGCCGAGCCGGTCTTCGTGCCCGGAGCGGATGGCCCCACCAGCCAGCCCGATTTTTCCACCCTGCCCCCCGAGCTGCTGGACCGGGTCGCCCTGGCCTATCTTTGCACCCCGGCCAATCCCCAGGGCAGCGTCGCCGATCTCGGCCTGTTGGACCGCCAGGTCGCCACCGCCCGGCGCCACGGTTTCGTGCTCGCCTCCGACGAATGCTATTCCGAGATCTGGGACAAGTCCCCGCCCCCCGGCGTTCTGGAGGCCTGTGCCCGCGCCGGACAGGGTCTCGCCAATGTCCTGGTGTTCAATTCGCTGTCGAAACGGTCCAGCGTGCCCGGCCTGCGCTCCGGCGTGGTGATCGGCGATGAAGGCGTGATCAAGGCGTTTTCCCGCCTGCGCTCCTATGGCGGTGCCGCCACGCCGCTGCCCATCGCCGCCGCCGCCGCCGCCCTGTGGCGCGACGAGGCCCATGTGGTCGCCAGCCGCGACCTCTATCGTGCCAAGCTGGACATCGCCCAGCGCATATTCGGGACCCGCTTCGGCTTCCGCCGCCCGGAAGGTGGCTTCTTCCTATGGCTGGAGGTCGGCAACGGCGAGGAAGCCGCTATCCGGCTGTGGCGCGAGGCCAATATCCGGGTATTGCCCGGCGCCTATCTGGCGGCCGAGGACAGCGAGGACGGCAATCCGGGAAGCCGCTTCATCCGCGTCGCCCTGGTCCACGACCTTGCCACCACCGAAACGGCCTTGGGCCGGATCGCCGCGATCCTGGGAGGCGCGTAGCACCCCATGGCGGCTCCGTCGCGCAAGACTCGGATGAATAGCGGTTTCCTGCCCCGCGGAACCCTTGAGTTCCTGCGCAGGCGGTTGATCCAGACCGGTGGGGTGGTGCTTCTCGGTATTGGCGCGGCGGCAACACTGGCGCTTGGCACCGCCGATCCTCATGACCCCAGCTTCAACACCGCCGCCGATGGCCCGGTGGCCAACGCCCTGGGCCTGCCCGGTGCCTATCTGGCCGACTTCCTGTTCCAGGCGGTGGGCGGCGGCGGCGGGCTGCCGGTCCTGACGGCGATGGTCTGGGGCTTGGCGCTGATGATCCGGGCCAGTCTGCCCGGCCTGTGGCCCTGGCGCCTCGCGGTATTGCCGCCCGCCATGGTGCTGTGGGGCATGGCGCTGGCCGGGCTGCCCCTGCCCGATCTCGCCGCCCTGCCCGCCGGACCCGGCGGCGCCCTGGGCCGCCTGATCATGGACGGGCTCGCCCTGGCGCTGCCGCCGGAAATCACCTGGATCGCCGGGCCGGGCGCCTTGGTGCTGGCCGTAGCCGCCACGGTCTTCGTGCTGGGCCTGAGCGGCGGTGAATGGGCCGGGCTGGGCCGTCGCTCGGCGGACTGGGCCGCCGCCACCCTGGACGCCGCCTCGTCCCTGCGCCCCTCTTCCCTGTCCCGTGACAGCGCCTTCGACGACCATCCGCCGGATATTCGCCGCGTCGACCCGGTCCTGCGCCGCACTCCGGTGGAGCCAAGCCTGACGCACGGACAGGACCAGGACGATGACGACGAAGAGGACGTCTTCACCCCGCCGCCGCTGCTGCCTGAAGATCCCGTTCCACCCCAGGGGTCCCTGGTCCAGCCCAAGCGCCCCCCGGCGACACCGGGAAAGCGCGAGCGCGCCGCCCGCCAGGGCACCCTGGACCTCGGCCCCCAGCCCGGTCAGGGATACCAATTGCCGCCGCTGGCGCTGCTGGCACCCACGCCCGAACAGGGCGGCATCCGTCTCAATCAGGATGCCCTGGCGCAGAACGCCAAGATGCTGGAATCGGTGCTGGAGGATTTCGGGGTCAACGGCAAGGTCCTGAAGGTGCGGCCCGGCCCGGTGGTGACGCTCTACGAGCTGGAACCGGCGCCCGGCACCAAGACCAGCCGGGTCATTGGCCTGGCCGACGACATCGCCCGGTCCATGAGCGCGCTGTCGGTGCGCATCGCCACCATTCCCGGCCGCTCGGTCATCGGCATCGAGCTGCCCAATTCGCGGCGCGAGACCGTTTACCTGCGCGAGCTGCTGGCCGCCGAGCAGTTCGAGAAGGCCCCGGCCAAGCTGACCCTGGTACTGGGCAAGGATATCGGCGGCGGGCCGGTGATGGTCGATCTTGCCCGCATGCCGCATCTGCTGATCGCGGGCACCACCGGCTCGGGCAAGTCGGTGGCCATCAACACCATGATCCTGTCGCTGCTCTACCGCCTGACCCCGGAAGAGTGCCGCATCATCATGATCGACCCCAAGATGCTGGAACTGTCGGTCTATGACGGCATTCCCCATCTGCTGGCCCCGGTGGTGACCGAGCCGGGCAAGGCGGTGGTCGCCCTGAAATGGGCGGTGCGCGAGATGGAAGACCGCTATCGCGCCATGAGCCAGCTCGGCGTGCGCAATATCGCGGGCTATAACCAGCGCCTGCTGGAGGCGCGCGGCCGCGGCGAGGTCCTGACCCGGACGGTGCAGACCGGTTTCGATCCCGATACCGGCAAGCCGCTCTACGAGGACCAGACCCTGGCGCTGGAGCCCCTGCCCTTCATCGTGGTCATCGTCGACGAGATGGCCGACCTGATGCTGGTGGCGGGCAAGGACATCGAGGCCGCCGTGCAGCGGCTGGCCCAGATGGCCCGCGCCGCCGGCATCCATATCCTGATGGCGACCCAACGCCCCTCGGTGGATGTGATCACCGGCACCATCAAGGCCAATTTCCCCACCCGCATCTCGTTCCAGGTCACCAGCAAGATCGATTCCCGCACCATCCTGGGCGAGCAGGGCGCCGAGCAGCTGCTGGGCCAGGGCGACATGCTCTACATGGCCGCCGGTGGCCGCATCACCCGCGTTCACGGCCCCTTCGTCTCCGACGAGGAGGTGGAGAAGGTGGTGGAGCATCTGCGCGGCCAGGGCGAACCCTCCTATGTGGAGGCGGTCACCGAGGAAGAGGGCGGCGAGTTCGGCCAGCCCGGCTCGGATAGCGGTGGTTCCGGCGACGATCTCTACGACCAGGCGGTGGCGCTGGTGCTGCGGGAAGGCAAGGCCTCCACCAGTTTCGTGCAACGCCACCTCCAGATCGGGTATAACCGCGCCGCCAGGATGGTGGAGCGCATGGAGTCCGAAGGTGTGGTGGGCAAGCCCAACCATGTGGGCAAACGCGAGGTTCTGGGCCGCACCGGCGCGGAGTATTGAGGTCTCAACACCAAGACACCAAGTCACCAAGATGGCTCACCCTTATTCCGTCACAATCTTGGTGTCTTAGTGCCTTGGTGGTTCATGAATGGAAATCCGAGGCGATGCGATATTTAAAAATCCTGGCGATCCTGTCCCTTGCCCTTTGGGCCAACCTCGCCCAGGCGGCCGAGCCCAAGCGCGCCGCCCTGTCCGACGCCGAGCGGGCCGAGGTGGAGCGGGCCGAGGCCTATCTCAATTCCATCACCACGCTCAAGGCCCGCTTTCTCCAGGTCTCGCCCAACGGCGCCTCGGTGGAAGGCGACGCCTATCTGTCGCGCCCCGGCCGGTTGCGGCTGCAATACGATCCGCCCAGCCCGCTGCTGGTGGTGGCCGATGGCAGTTTCCTCATCGTCCATGACCAGCAATTGGGCGAACCCAGCTGGATTCCGCTCAATTCAACCCCGGCGGGCATCCTGGTGCGGCCCAATGTCCGGCTGAACGGCGCCGATGTGGCGGTGACCCGGGTGGTGCGCCAACCCGGGGTGGTGCGGGTCTCGATGGTGGAAGCCAGCGAACCGGCGGCGGGCGAGATCACCCTGGTGTTCTCGGACCGGCCGTTCATGCTGCGCCAATGGCAGGTCAAGGATGCCCAGAACCAGGTCACCACCGTGTCGCTGTTCGAGGCGCAAAGCGGCCTGACCCTTGATCCCAAGCTGTTCGAGTTCCGAGACCCCAAATTCACCAAGCCCAAGCTGAATCTCTAGCCATGGCGGAAGCGCTGTCCTTCGACGTCCTGATCATCGGCGGCGGGCCGGTGGGTGGATTGCTCGCCACGGTGCTGGCCCAGGCCGGGGTGACGGTGGCGGTGGTGGAAGCCGCGTCGCCCGAGGCGCTGGCCCGGCCCGATTCCGACGCCCGCGCCATCGCCGTGGCTTATTCCGCCCAGAAGCTGATCCGGGCCAGCGGCGCCTGGGAGCAGATGGCCCCCGAGGCCGGAGCCATCTTGGAAATCCGCGTCACCGACGCTGGCTCGCCGCTCTGCTTGCATTACGACCACCAGGATATCGGGGACGAACCCTTGGGTTGGATCGTGCCCAATCCCGCCATCCGTCGCGCCGTCACCGCCCGATTGGTCGCCGCCCCCGCCGCGCGGCTGTTCGCGCCCACCCGCCTCAAACGGCTGGAACGCCTGGCCGGTCGGGTGGAGGCCGAGTTGGAGGACGGCCGTATTTTGCGCGCCTCGCTGGTGGTGGGCGCCGACGGCCGGGGCTCCAAGACCCGCCAGGCCGCCGGTCTGGGCCTGGTCCGGCGCGATTACCGGGTTTCGGGGATCGTCTGCACCATCGAGCATGCCGAGCGCCATCACGGCATCGCCCATGAGCGGTTCCTGCCCGGGGGCCCCTTCGCCATCCTGCCCCTGGCGGGCCAGTGTAGCGGCATCGTCTGGACCGAGGCCAATGCCGTCGCCGCCGCCATCTGCGGCCAGGACGACGACGCCTTTCGCGCCGAGCTGGCGGCCAAGATCGGCGGATTCCTTGGGGATATCACTCTGGTCGGCCCCCGCTTCCACCATCCGCTGACGCTTCAGTTCGTCAACGAAATGATCTCCCACCGCCTCGCTTTGGTGGGCGACGCCGCCCATGGCATGCATCCCATCGCGGGCCAGGGCATGAATATGGGCATCCGCGACGTCGCCGCCCTGGCCGAGGTCATCGTCGATGCCCGCCGCCTGGGCCTCGACCCCGGCACCCCCCAGGTGCTGGAGCGTTACCAGCGCTGGCGCCGCTTCGACAATCTGCTGATGCTGGGCCTGACCGACGGGCTCGACCGGCTGTTCTCCAACGGCATCGAGCCGTTGCGCCTCGCCCGCCGTCTTGGCTTGGCCACCGTCGACCGCCTGGATCACACCAAGCGCTTCTTCATGCGCCATGCCATGGGAGTGGTGGGCGACCTGCCCCGCCTGCTCAAGGGCGAACGGCTTTAGCCGAGGATATCCGCCGCCTTGGCCTTCAGGGCGGCCAGGAAGTCCTTGGGATCGCCTTCCACCTGCAAGCCCCGCTGGCCGCCATTGAGGAACACCCGGGGATGGTCCAGGGCGGTGATCTCCATCACCGTGGGCACCGCCTTCTTCTGGCCGAAGGGAGAAATGCCGCCCACCACATAGCCGGTCAGGCGCTCGGCATCGGCCGGCTTCATCATCTGGGCCGATTTTCCCCCCACCGCCGCCGCCAGCTTCTTCATGGAGACCTCGCGATCCGACGGCAGCACGGCACAGACCGGCTTGGAATCCACCAGGGTCATCAAGGTCTTCAGCACGATGGCGGCCGAGACCCCCAGTCCCTCGGCCGCCTGCATCCCCACCTTCTCGGCATTGGGGTCATAGTCGTAGCTGTGGACGGCATAGGCCAGCCTGGCCTTGTCCAGGGCCTGGGTGGCGCGGGTGGTCCGCGACATGGCTCAGGAACAGCCGCAGCTGCCCGCTGCCTTGCCCGAGCCGCAACCGCCCGGTTTGGGCGCGGGCGCCGGGGACAGCGCCGGGTCGCGCGACAGGCCCGCCGAGTCCAACTCAGCCAGGTAGTTGGCCCAGATGGCATCCTGCTGCTCCCCCAGGGCATAGAGGTAGTCCCAGGAGTAGATGCCGGAATCGTGCAGGTCGTCGAACACCAGCTTGACGGCATAGTTGCCCACCGGCTCGACGCCGATGATGCCCACATGCATGCGGCCGGACACCAGTTTCTTTTCCGACGGGCTGTGGCCCTGGACCTCGGCCGAGGGGCTTTCCACCCGCAACAGCTCGGCGGGCAGCACGAAGCGTTTGCCATCGGAGAACAGCACGCTGAGGGTGCGCGCCACCTTGTCGACCTTGATTTCCTCGGGCCAGGGCTTCTCGATGGCGCTCATTTCGCCTGCTCCAGGCTGCGGGCCTCATCGGCCAGCATGATGGGAATGCCGTCGCGGATGGGATAGGCCAGGCCCGCCTTGTCGTCGATCAGCTCCTGGGCCTCGGCATCATAGCGCAGCGGCGCATGGGTGCCCGGCGCCACCAGGATTTCCAGCAGCTTGGTATCGAAAGTGCCGCTCCGTTCGGCCATCAAAGCCTCCTAATGGATGGACGAGCCGCTGCTTTCCATCAGCAGCTCCTTCTGGATCATGGCGGTCATCAGGCGACAACGCTCGGCATGGTTCACGGCCTCCAGCAGCACCTGCTTCTCGTCGGGCGAGAACGGGCAGGCCATGGCCAGCCGGGTGGTCAGGTCGGCGTCATCGGCCTTTTCCAATTGGGCAAGGTCGGTGGCCATTCCAAGCCCCGCCAGATAGGTATGGACGATGGCCAGCAGGGCGCGACGGTCCACCGGACCCTTGTCGCCCCCGGCCAGATCGTCGAGATAGGCCAGGAAATCGGGCCGCACCCGCCGGTAACCGGCACGGCCCTCGGCCTCGGCCTTGACCCGGAAGCGGCAGACACCCGCCACGGTGATGAGATAGCGGCCGTCGCCGGTCTCGCCGAAGGCGGTGATGCGGCCCAGGGTTCCCACCTCGTGCAGGCCCGGCACGGTGCCGCCCTCGTCTTCCCTCGGCTGTACCAGCGCCAGCAATCGCCCGGCGCCCAGGGCATCATCCACCAAAGCGAGGTAACGCGGCTCGAACACCATCAGCGGCATGGAGCCGCCGGGCAGCAGGATGGCGCCCGCCACCGCGAAGACCGGCACCGCTCCCGGCAAGTCCTGGCTTTGCATTCCGCGCGGCAGGGTCATGGGCGGCCCGTCACGCGAACATCATGGTGGACAGGCGCGAGCGGCCCGATTTGGCCAGGGGATGGGCGAAGCCCAAGACCTCGAAAATCTTGACCAGTTGCTTGCGCGCCGCGTCCTCGTTCCAGGCCCGGTTGCGGCGGTACAGCTCCAGCAGTTCGTCCACCGCCGCCTCGGTCTCGTTGGCGGCGTAATAGGCCAGGGCCAGATCAAAGCGAGCCTGATGGTCGTCGGCATCCTGGGCCAGCCTGCGACGCAGATTGGCGGTCTCGCCCGAGGCCGTCGCCGCGGTCTTGGCCAATTCCAAGGCGGTGCGCACCGCCTGGATATCGGCATGCTTGGCCAGGGCGGGCGGCACCCGGGCCAGCATCTGCTCGGCCTGTTCGGCATCGCCCAGCGCCATCAGACAGCGCAGCAGTCCGGCCAGGGCGGGCGCATTGTCGGGATCGTGCTGCAACACCTGCTGGAAGATCCCGGCGGCGGTCTGGGCATCGCCCTCGGCCAGGATCTGCTTGGCCTCGGCCACATAGTCGTCCAGGCTGGGACCGGCACCCGCCGTCAGCTTGGCGATGAACGCCTTGATCTCGCTTTCGGGAATGGCTCCGGCGAAGGCGTCCACCGGGCGGCCATCCTTGAAGGCATAGACGGTGGGAACCGATTGCACCCGCAACTGCGCCGCCAGCTCCTGATTGCGGTCGACGTCGATCTTGACCATGCGCACCGCCCCCTTGGCGGCCAGCACGGCCTTTTCCAGCATGGGGCCAAGCTGCTTGCAGGGGCCGCACCAGGTGGCCCAGAAATCCACGATCACCGGCGCGGCGCGGCTGGCCTCGATCACATCGGTAACAAAGGTGGCGGCGCTGCCGTCCTTGATCAGATCCTTGGCGGCCCCGGCAGCGGGTTTGGCTCCGGAATTGAAGATCATGTCCATGGCGAGGGCTCGTCCAATATCGGCGTTTCGTCCCGCAATAGATGGACCGAAGCCCGGCGGCTGGCAAGTGCAAACCCCCTTTGTGGACAGCGTCGGACAGCGTCTGTGAAATTCCTGCAAAAAAGGGCTTGCGTCACTCGCGGCTTTTCGTATTATCCGGGCCTCCGAACGCGCTGGCGCGGTCGGGACGCCGATAGAGCGGGCGTAGCTCAGGGGTAGAGCACAACCTTGCCAAGGTTGGGGTCGAGGGTTCGAATCCCTTCGCCCGCTCCAATCGGACCAATAAAATCAATGAGTTAGTGAAGCCGCCTTCGGGCGGCTTTTCGCTTTTTGGCGTATACGGATTATAAACGGTTCTGCCCCTGTATAGACGGAATTATGATGCTCTCAATGGGTTGCGAGAGAGCAGGGTATGGCGCAGGACAACGATAATCCGGTCAGGATTCAATGGTGCGCCAAATCAAAATTTGTGGTCTGCATGCCCCCGGATTGGTAGCATGTCCGCCATATGTCGAACGTTTTATCCCGCAACAACCTGATTGGGAGCCGCTGAGATGTTGCACCCCAAAAATCAGCCATTTCCCGCACATCTTTTAGATTTTTCTATATTGGTCGTCGAGGATTGTACGACGACCAATAAAATTATTAAGAAGTTGTTATTAGTAGATGGGTTTAAAAACATTCACTCTGTAAATAATGGTCAAGAGGCAATCAAATACCTCGATTCTGTCGAGAGAGTACCTGATATAATCCTTGCGGACTGGTTAATGCCAAATATTGATGGATTGCAACTTTTGGAACATGTAAGAAATATTAGTCCACATTGCATTTATATTATGGTTACGGTTCTAGATAATCAAGAAGACGTTATGTTAGCAAAGGCTCACCATGTCGATGGTTATATTGTTAAGCCTGTAACCAGACGTAAGCTTATCGATGAAATTGAATTGTCTGTATCAAGACTATCTATTGCTCATGATTGAGTAATAGATTTTAATTTACTGAGCGTTGCCATAAACGGTTTTGCCCCGACTTAGACGGAATTATGATGCTCTCAATGGGTTGCGGGAGAGCAGGGTATGGCGCAGGACAACGACGATCCCGGCAAGAAACCCACGAAATTGGGACGAGAGCCAAAGGACACCCTCGTTGCTATCAACGTGCTGAGTGATCGCAAGCATTATCGCCCATCCAATTCCCCCTGACCGGGAATCCACCACCCCATCAGCCAGCCCAGTCATCTCTGTTCAATGGTGCGAGCGGGTGGCTAATATCTGCCGTAACCAGAGGTGCTGCATGAGTCTTCAATTTAGATATGGGTTTCGGGCAGTTTCCGCCATCACCGTTCTGGTGGTGTTTGCGTTGTCGCTGATTCGCTACAATGAATTTTTAACAATGCGTGAAGATGCACAATCTAAACGATCAAATTTTGAGGTACAGATTCAAAGACGAAATAATCTATTTGGCAATCTAATTAACTTGACACTAAACCATGCCGCACTTGAAAGTTCTGTTTTTAATCATGGCGCAGATAAGCGCACTGAAGGCTTGGCAAATAGCTCTATTAAACATGAAATTTTTGGAATAGAACAAATTTTAGCTAAAAATGGATTTAGTTCTGCTTACGGTAAAATCATGGCTTATTCCGAAAGCTATCCAGACATCAAATCAGTAAAATCATATAAATCAACCATGTCTTCCTTGGTTGAAATGGAAGAGAGAATAGCAAATAATAGAGTGTTGTATAATGAATCTGCTTCAAAATTTAATTCTGAAATTAGAAAATTACCATGGAAGTACCTTGCAATAATTACTGGATTCACAGAGAGAGAATATTTCCACCAAGGACAGGAAAATACTGCTATTATCAACGCCCCAATTGTTGCTCCTGAGATGTATAAACAATTGATCCCTTTAGATAATTCTCATGCGCCTCATAAGTCTCAATAATTATTTATATATATTATTCTAAAAGGTTCTCCGGATTATAGACGGAAGTATAATGTTCTCGCTAATTTACGGGAGAGCAGTGTATGGCGCAGGACAACGAGAACCCCGGCAAAAAACCCACGACAATGGAAAGAGAGCCGAAGGGCACCCTCGATAGCCGGACATTCCGAGACGGGCAAATCTACCTGTTCCGCCGTCAGGACTACGTAAAGCCGATCTGGTTTTGCCGGATCAAGGTTCCGTCTATTTCCGGTTATGTCTCCCGCAGCACCCGAACGACCAACGAACACGAGGCATTTCGGTTCGCCGAAGACCTCTATAACCGGATGCTGGTCAAATCGATCCAGGGGCACGACATCAACGGTAAGAGAGTGTCGGCTGCGATCACGGAATACGTTGAGGCTCAGACCGCCACCGCCTCCCAGAAACTCTCGACCAAGCTTCGGTGCCAGTATCTCGAACGGATCAAGCCGTTCTTCGGGACGCTCCAACTCAATGAGATGACGACCGCCACCGTGGTTGATCTGCTGGCTTGGATGGAGAAGCACTCCAGGACCAATGAACTGTCGCCGAACACGATCAAGAGGTATGCGACAGACCTGAAGCAGTTCCTCAATTGGGCGCTTGAGAAGGACTACATCGCCAAGATTCCCTCATTCCCCAAACTGCGGATCGGTCACAATCGCCGCCCTCACTTCGACCAGCGGGACTACGCCAAACTGACTCGGTATCTGAGGGAGTTCGTGAAACACGAAAACTCGAAGACCGTCCGGGATCGAACGATGCTGGCGAATTACGTCCTTATCCTCGCTAATACCGGGATTCGGGTTGGGGAGGCTCGGACGCTCAAGTGGAGAGACATTCGGGATATTCCGGCGTCAAAAGCTGGAGAATCGGCAAATATCGCCCTCTATGTAACCGGCAAGACGGGTCCGAGAGAGGTTGTCGCCAGGACGCCTGACGTGAAGACGTATCTCAAGCGGCTGCTCTAGCTTCGGATCGATGAACTGGAGGGGGTCAAGCCCAAGCCTGACGGCTTCGTCTTCTGCAATCGGGATGGCGAGGCTATCGGGTCATTCAAGAAGTCGTTTGCCACCCTGATCAAGGATGCCGGTGTGGAATTTGACAGCCACGGTGCCCGCCGGTCGATCTATTCCCTCCGTCACACGTATGCGACGTTCCGCCTCCAAGAAGGTGTCCACCAGTTCATTCTTGCCAAGAACATGGGGACCAGCACGGCGATGTTGGAGCGCCACTACGGGCACACGTCCAACATCGCCTCTGCCGATGAACTGACCAAAGGCGGCAGCTTCAAGGGTGGGAAAAAGTCCCAGGCGGTCGATTGGCTGCTGGACTAGGACTTCCGCTTCCGACCAAGACCTTTAGCCAGAGCCGCTTGAGAATCCTTGGCGGCTCGCTCATTGATCAAGCTGATCAGGCGTTGATCACCGCTTTTCACGTCGTGAACCAGCGACTGGTAGATCCCTTTCAGGGCGTCCAGAGACTCCGCTTCATAGAAGCCTTTATCGTTAGGTTCAGCCGTGAAAATCAGCGGCGACCTGAGAACCTTGAACGACACAAGGTTGGTTCCAAATTCCTTTGTAATAAGCTCGAACCAATCAGACCGACCGTTAATCGGATCACCAGCAAGAACCTCATCGATACGTTTAATCTGCTGATTAACCTTTTCGATAAAGCGGCTCTCTGGAGTGCTTTTGCTGACGCCGGGCTTGGCTGGCTTGGTTTGGGTGGCTACCTTCAGCTTATCAAAAAAAGACATTTTTAATCCCTCACGCCCATTATGTCGCTAGATTTGATAGCAACAAATTTTACTGGTTTCAACATATTAATAAAATGTATTATTATGACATATAAATTGTAAATTTCTGCTCTCCCCGTTGTCTCCCACCGAGTCTTTCCGGACGCTCTTCATATTGGTTATGAAGGGCTTCCGTGATGTACGACCTCACCACCGATCAGAAGCAGGCGTTGCTGGAAATCGTCAGCGATTCCATCCCTGCCCCGATCATGTATGGCGACTTCACCGATCTCCTCCATGACCTCCTCGACGATATCGCCGGATTCGAGACTGTCTCGGATGCCGAGCGGATCGAATTGATCAACGAGTTATGGAGACAGCACGACATGTCCAAGAAATCCGATAAGCCGGTTGAGCCGGATCAGACCGAAGCCACCCAGGATGATGCCGCCGTTGCCGAAGCTATTGCCATGGCGGTCTCAGTGGGGAAGGACCTTATCGCTGGAGGGGCGACCAAGGCTTTCACAGCATGGTCAATGTTCGAGTCGATCAACCACCTCCCCAGAGAGATCGTGGTCAAGGCATTCATCGACGGTGCCGGTCTGACCGAGAAGGGTGCGATGACGTACTGGTATAATTGTCGCCGGAAGGCTGGTCGGGTGAAGCTTTTAGGAGACCCAAACGGGGTAACAGATTGATGGAAGGGAAGGGGTTGTTTTTGAAAATTTCTTTATATCTCACGTATAAAAAAGAGAGGGGTGAAGGGATAATAACCCCTTCACCCCTTCCCTTTTACGCAGCTTCCTCATCATCTATGAAACTTGATAAGTCTAGCTGTTGCAAAAACCTATATGTAGACCTTCTAGTTTTAGAATCCAGCTTGTGTTCATATAGATACAAACCTTCTGGTGCATCAATAAGGATTCTCTTAAGCTGGATCGGAAAACTTCCCAGGCTTGTTTTTGTTTCTGGGAATCTGTCTTTTTTCCATTCCACATAATTATAGTACAGCCTATCTATCCCCATAAAATCTCGATATCCTCCTGTCTCATAGATTGAAGCAAGCCATGCTTCCATTGCTGTAGAGGCTTTTTGCTCCTTCTGAAAACTCATCAGGATTTGAAGAATCTCAGAGCCTTCAAGCGGTGATGCAGCGTTCTCATCCACAGACCGCCACAGGTCCAACGGATCGACCTTTTCCTGCAACTCGCTCATCACCAGGTACAGATCCTGTCTCACCTCAATCTGGAAGAACCGTCGTAACCCGGTCGGATCATGAAAAACCTCTGCTAGATCCAGATTTCCGGCACCGAAGAACGTAGACATGATCCGTCCCTTCGTTGCCTCCCCGTATAGCTTCCTGAACATGGCGGTTTCGCTGGTCATCAGATTTTTGACCTTGGCGTAATCCGCCTTGTCAGCCCGAGCTACCTCGTCGAACAAGATGATCGGTGTGTCCCTGAGAAAGATCGTCTTTTCATCGTGTTCGAACATCTCGAACGTCGTGCTGGTGACGCCCTCCTGAACCGGCTCAAAAAACCACTTCAGAAAGGTTGACTTGCCACACCCTTGACGCCCCCGGAGGTACGACATGATGTGCTGACTGACGGGCTTGCCGTTGAGCTTGTTCTTAACCCGCCAGACTGCCCCTCTCAGGACCGCAGACGCTGCTGCCACATAATCGGGATCATCGACCCTGCGCAGAAGCTTTCTAACGATGAAATCCCATTGATCTGGGGCATCCTCGGTAAAGGCGATCTTCGCCTTAAACACGCCCAGATGCTCCTCCAAGGTTTCTTGCTTCCAGTTTTTCCACCCAGCCATCATCAAGTCTCTGCGGACTTTATCAATATGGTTGGAGCAAAGAAGGAAAATCTTGTTGAACATATAGTCGTCTGATACATCCACGCCATTAACGGTCAGCCTGTGGTCTAGTGAGTAATGAACATTGTTGGCTTTTGCCCACTTGTTTACATAATCAGCGTAACCGTTAAAAACGCCTCCAAGCTCAATCTTCATGGTCATTGATTTGCACAATGCGTCAATGTCTTTCCCTAACATTTGGGTGTGATTCAGCAGAGCGCTTTTCAAATTTTCTACCGTGGCAATGTCTGTTCCACTCCATTCTTTGGCTAGATAAATGATGGATTTAAGCTTGTCCTTATCAGTTAGCTTAGCATCGGCAGGATAGGAATTCAGTTGTTCGATATATTCTTCTAGTGCCATAATCATATAATTTCTCCTAAAATGAGATGCCGAAAGAACCGTTCTTTCGATTATTAATTCTCTCACATTAGGCTATTTTAAAATCGGGCAGGGTTCCTTGTTTTGAACCCTGCCCGGTATCCGCTTAGTGGTTATTGATGTAGTGAATCAAAGAGCCGAACCGAGGGCTCTTATCGTGGTCATAGCCTCTGAACAGAGCGTCATATTCTCCAGACCTCTCTGCTGGGAAATGTCTCTGCATTAGGCTTTTCGCAATCTCCACCCCACATTCGCTCGCACATGCGAATGCAATCAGTCGCCAATCGTCATAGGTCGGTCTGGAATCCCTCTTGGCAGCCTCCATCAACGCCTTTTCCAGCTTGTTCGGGGTGACATTGCTGACCGTGAATTCTTCACCCCGAGTCACTGCTTTGGACCGTTGCGGTTGAGGTGGAGAGCATTTCTCTAGCCAGAAATCCATGAGGTATTTCGGGATGGTCTTGAGGTCATCAGAGCAGGTTGGCTGGTTGATCCAGCGGTATCTCCCGGTCTCTGGGTGAGGGCTTGGGGGAATAACTGACTGAGACCCAGCCCAGCGGAATTCTAGTTTCTTACCGGGTCCAACCTTAATGGTTTTAAGTGAAGCCCAATATTCTTCTGGAACTGAATAGGCAATCTGTGCCCGTCCAGGCTTTCCGCTGGTCCACATGACGCTGTTGGTTGGTTTCTTTTGAAACTGCTGTTGATAGAATTCAATTGCCTCAGTTCCATCAAAGTCTAAAGCCATAACCCCACTTGATAGTGGACCTAGGAGCAAGCCATAGCCATATTTTGTAAAGTCAATTTGTTCATAGGCAAGAGGCTTATTTGTCCAGTCTTTTGTGACTGGGCTTTTCTCAAGAACTGGTGTAAAACGCCAATTTTCCATAACCAAAACCGTCATTATTTTATCTCCATAAAACTATGGCGCCCGCTATCGTGCGGGCGCCAACCTAGTTATCGCACTTGTTTATTTTTTGCATTCTCTGCAATAACATCTCATACATAACTCTGATGACCCTTTAAAAATTCTTTCCACACACTTTTAATCATTTCCTTATGAGCCTTTCCGCTCCAACCGCTATCATTAATAAGACATTCTACTATTTCACTTTCATTGTGATATTCTACATCAAGCATAATGATCGATGTCCCTCTAGTTGCAAATGAGGCATTATATAGCCACAATTCAACAAAGTACGTATATCCATCTTTTAAATATGAAAATGCTTCATCAAAGTTATTTTTGCGAATGGCAGTAATTATGTTTTTATAGTCGATGCACCTATTAAAGTCTACCTCAATATCATCATACACTGTAGCCTCGCTTGTAAGTTCGCTGATAATCTCGATAACCACCCTCTCATTATTGCTGTTACAATTGTCGATATCGACGATAAAGCGTGAATTATTAGACATTGTGTTTCTCCAAATTATAGTGAGAGAGACGTTCTCTCTTTCTGTTTTTTGATTATATGAAAATGACCATACAATAACTCGGGCATATCTTTATTAAATGAACTTTGCCCGACTTGCAGAACATCACATCACGGGATACCGTTTAAGTTCACTAATTGGTGGGGGTGGATATGGGGCAAAGAGCTTTTGGAGGAGATGCGACCCATCGGCTGCCCAAGCCGAAGATGGAGCCATACAGGCTGTGGTTTGAGTTCCTGAAGCTGGCGCTCAGAGACCCCACCATCACGGTCAAGCCGGGTTTCTATGCCGATTGGGGAGATGTCGCCGGGTCGAACTTTGACCAGTGGTGGGGTGACAACTGGCGGCGTTTGTTCGCCGAACCCGCCCCAACCCACCGCCTGACCACGGCACTGGAGTTCCGGGACGCAATCAGCGATCCAGACAGCATAGTCGTCCGCATCTCGTTGACGGAAAACCACTCGCAGCGGATGGAGGGGATTAAATCTGCCGTTGCTGCTGCCGGTGAAGCTCGGAAACCTCGCACGGGCGGGAAAGCTCCGTTCAGCCTGACCGCCAATCGCAGCATGAACCTCAGCTCACTTCGGGTATTCCTGAGATTCTATGGGTTCTGGCTGGAGTCCAACGGCGACCTGGAATCCACATGCCGCTCGTATTACGCCTGGGCGAGGGCGTGGAACGATCAGGTCAAAGGCAAAGGGTGGAAACGGAATCAGGTCGCCATACCACCGTATTTGCCGACCTATATCGACCACCTTGATCTCAAAGCCGCTGGGAAGGCAAAAGCCACCGATGGTGATGCAATGAGAGCAGATATGCGTCGGTATGTTCGGAGGGCTAAGAAGATCGTTCAGAACGTGGCAAAGGGTGTTTTTCCAGGCGAGTTTTAAAAGTTATTGGTGGATATGGGGCTAACTAAAAATAGCTCTATCTGATAAAAGCATTTTCCAGAATGCCCAACTCTGCCGGATTAAAGCGCTCAGTCATATATTATATTGAACACATCAAATAAACATTGATGTGGGAGTCCACCATGTATTCCGATCAATTTATGTCTTTTCTTAAAGAAGCACACATGAATGATGATATAAATTGTATGTTTGTAGCTAATAACTTTCTACACGACTACAATGAAGAAATTTGTTCTCTGCCAAATAACATTATATATGATGTAACAGATGAAATTATAGAGTCCTTTAGCAGCTACGACCAAATTAAGCATTATTTTGATAAAAAGATCACCGAGGATTTTGGTGTATTAGTAATAGATTTTGCGCTTTCACTTATTATTGAGCCAACTTTTGATAGTTTCCATAATGACGATATAGTCAATTATTATTCTAACTAGAATTTCTGTGAAATTTTTATTAAACCATTACATTCTTCTTCCATTTGTGTTTTACCTGACACAATGGGACAAAAATTTAATGCCAACCTCGTCGTAGGATGACCCATTTTTCCGAGTGCCATACCCATGGATACCACCACAATCCATATCTCTGTCCTGAACGTGATCCCTCTGAGGGGATCAGGGAACCTCTTGGGATTGGCGGATGTCGAGGTATTGCTCGACGGGGTAGAGATCATCCTCCATGGCGTCCAGATTTGTGCGACGGCAGACAGGACTGAGGTTCGGCTCCCCAAATACCGTGCACCTGATGGAAACTGGAAACCGGCGATCACCCTCCCGGACGAGGTGAAGGGTCCAATGGGTGATGCTGTGATCGCCGCCGGAATCGAAGCCGGTATTCTCCGCCAGCGTGAGGCTCAATCAGGTGCCGAGGGAGTAGAGCGATGAGGTGTTGGATCACAGCGGTGGGAGTGGTTTGCCTGCTTATCCCGTTTCATGGATACGCAGAACAGCCTTTGCCGAAGACAGGGGCTTGTCCGTCCGGCTATCACGTCAGCGGCAACTACTGCATTCCGAGTACCGGCAACGCTCTCCCCGCCATCCACAAGGATGGGGCTTGCCCATCGGGATATCATGTCAGCGGCGATTATTGCCTCGCCAACGACCACAACGCCAAACCAGCGATCAGCAAGCGAGGGTCATGCCCCACCGGCTATCACGTCAGTGGGAACTACTGCCTGATGAACTGATCGGCACCCCCCCCCGTTGTCCTCCGTTCACGTCTTGCCTGACGTTGATTAGGCGAGAGATGAATGGCGAGGGCAGTGATGCGATGCGTGGCGTATTACCGGGTCAGTACGGTGAAACAGGGTGCTTCTGGTCTCGGACTGGAGGCGCAGCAAATGTCGGTTTCGGAATATGTCGGTCGCCAGGGGTGGGAACTGGTCGGCTCGTTCACCGAGATCGAGAGTGGGAAGAAGGCTGATCGTCCCCAGCTGCTCAAGGCACTGGAACATTGCCGCCGGTACAAGGCGACTCTGGTGATTGCCAAGCTCGACCGGCTCGCCCGAAATGTCGCCTTCGTCTCCAACCTGATGGAAGCCGGGACCGATTTCGTCGCAGTGGACTTCCCCCATGCGAATCGGCTGACGATCCATATCCTGGCGGCTGTTGCCGAGCATGAGAGGGAGGCAATCTCGGCGAGGACCAAGGCAGCATTAGCGGCTGCCAAGGCAAGAGGGGTCAAGTTGGGAAATCCTAACGGAGCCGCTGCCCTCGCTGGGCTCGGCAATCAAGCCGCTGTGGCAGCAAACCGAATCAAGACCGAACAGCGGAGGATGGAATACGCCAGGCTGTTCGCTGAGATCAAATCTGAAGGTTTCTCAACGATTTCCAGCATCGTTCTGGAACTCAACCGAAGAGGAGTCCCGTCCCCAAGGGGTGGGAAATGGCATCTGGCGACGGTCCATAGACATCTCAAATGAGAGCGGATCTCAATGGAAAAAATGTCACATTTAGATTAAGGATAATTTAGCGAAACTAGGTATTACCACGATGCTGAAGCCGCAAAAATCACCTGAACAGAATCCCAAAGCCCCAAATTTTCAGCGTCAAATACGACTCGGTGATCTTTATGAAATGAGTGGGAGAGAGCGGACAATTTGGACGGTTGGGAAGCTGATAAATGCCCGAAACCTTCCTCCTCAGGCTGAAATGTCTCAGGTCGATTGACTGGGACGTGTAACTGTCAGACTTGATGACCTGATAACCGAGGTCCTGTTCAAGCGGATTTCCGAAGCTTTCATCTAAAGATTTCACGTAGGAAAATCAGCAATGATCAAATTGACGCCTGATTTGCTAATTGGCAATGCAACAATCGACCATGATCATGAAAAACTTGTAAAAATAATAAATGAATTTTTAGAACACTCAAAATCTATTAGCAATGTTGAATTAATGAGTGAGACTTTAAAGTCATTGCTAGATTATACAAAGTTTCATTTTGAGCGTGAAGAAAAAATACAAAAAGAATGCATGTATCCGTATTATAATATGCATCACCACGAGCATAAAGCTCTCGTCATGCAAATTCAGGAAATGGCACGAACCTACTTTATTGAAAAAACAAAGCCGGTTGATAAAAATTCTATTAACATGTTAAATCAACTTCTAAAGACATGGCTTTTTGACCATATAAAGAAATTTGACACCAATATGAGACAATGGGTTAATCCCGATTGGCAACCTCCACAGCCATAGTGGCGAAGGGATAAAAAACCCTTCACCCCTTCGCCTGAGTGTCCGGCTCAACACGCAACAAGCTGTGGGTCGTAATTCAGCATGCAGTGACGAACGTACCCAGAGATGTGATATTTAATCTGTTCAAGTAGGTCTTCCTCCCGCTCGTTCAGTTCTAAATCGCCATCTTGATTGATTTCTTGAAATAGTTGGTCAATTGCATTCAATAGTGTTTCATTAACAGGTCCGTCAGTTTCCGTTTTAGCATCTGGATCTTCAATAAGAAGAGATATGTCATATCTTTTATAACAAATACCATCCCGCTTTTCAGTATATTCATGTTTTTCGATAAGCGCCATTCTAAGCTCCAATCCTAATTAAATTTATATACAACAACTAAGTGATTTGCTGACTGAATGTTCTTAATTGACTTTTTAATATCATCAAGCTTATTTAAGTCATTTACGGTTTCTATTTCTACTAATCCAGCTATCTTAGCTTTCTTAATGTAACTATCTAATGCTCTTGCTTCTTTGCCTATGAACGAATCTCTTAATCCCATTTGCTTATTCCTTTTGTTCCTCTAGGGCATTTATTGCTTCAGTTGATCTTAATGGATCTAATCGCCACTGGCTTGCCTTCGGTAAGCTCACTCGCTTCGCTCGTTCGTTTGGCTTATTTCTTTGTCCGAGATCATTGCGGAAGTGGCTTTTGAACACACTTCGGCTATCCGCAGCCGAAGCATGTTCAGGATTTGCGTGTAGCACCCCGTCGCACACTCTGGATTAGACAACTCCCGTTATTCGGAGCAAGGAGCGGTTGAGCGATCTCCCTTTTACGTCCAGTTCTTCAACGCCAGCTTTCACAGAGCCATCCAGACGGCTTCCATGTGCTCGAGGGTTGCAAGTGTGTCAGCAGTGCCCCCATCGTACTTCCTGAGATTTCTCCCATTCCGCTTGTGACTCGACCTGATGATGTAGAAGGCTGCGCCCTCACTGCATTCTGACGGCAACGCTCTCACGGCAGTCGCAGCAGGTTTGGCGCTCAAATGTAGGCGGTCTGTCAGGGATATTTATCAAACTAAAAATGGTTTGATAGTGATTATCTTGTTTTTATGTGATTCTACTTAGTCTTTTTTGAGACATGCGAACCGCTTCTTCTGAAAACATTTCCTTATTTTCTATTACAATCGCTTCACATGTTAGATTAGCCAATTTATTATCAACAAGTAAATTAAACCCACTTGTGCGATTATTTAATTTTACAAGATACTCAATGCATACAACAGCGCCATCCTTATGGTACTTAGGTCTGAGTCTTGTCGCTCTGGTTGCTTTGCCATTCTTAAGGCTCAGCAGTTCCTCGTATTTTTGCAGCATTTTCCTGAATGCAATTTCAATGGGACTGTTTTCTTTTATGAATTCAATTCTTTTTCCGATAACGTGTATAACTTCTTGATTTTGATGTGCTTTCGCATTTTCCAGCCCTTGCTGAAGCAATGATAGGTTATCGCACTTTGCAATCCAATCCGGCACACTCATCTAAACCTCCCCACCCACTGGAATTTCCCATTTTTACCACATGGGGCTTCTGGTGTTGAGGGGAGGATTCACGTCCTCGAGATCGGTCTGAAGTTTGATATCCTGCTATTACCAGTGCGCCAGGACCCGGTTGCCATCACCGACCAGCTGTGGGGTCTGGGTCCGTCCGAGCTTGGCAGCCACAGATCAGGTTGAGACTGACCCGTCCTTGAGCGTGAAGAAAAATGTCGTGCCAATGCCCGGTTCCGACTTCAACCAGATGGCTCCCCCAAAACGATGTACAATTCGCCGACATAGGGTAAGTCCGATCCCCGTGCCTTCCGCATTGGAAACAGGGTCCAGTCGCTGGAATATCTCGAAAATCTTGTCGTGGTATTGCGGTTCAATCCCGATACCATTATCCGCAACGGCAAAGACCCAATGATCAGATAAATCTCGCTTTGCCGTGACCGAAAGTCGAAGTTTTCGATCCGGATAGCGGTATTTCAGGCTGTTTCCAAACAAGTTCTGAAACAAGCTCGTAAGAAGGGATGGTTCAGCAATTACCAGCGGCATTTCCCCAACCTCTATTTCTGCACCTGCCTCTTCCAGTTCCACTTTCAGATTGCCCAATGCATGCTCGATTGCTTCATTGGCTCGGACTGGATGTGGTGGGAAAGGTTGTTTGGTGATCCGAGCGTATTGGAGAAGGTCATCAATCAGCTCACTCATGTGCTTACCGCCATGCACGATGAAGCCAATAAATTCATCTGCATCTTTATCAAGACGACCTTTGTAGCGGCTCTCAAGCAATTGTGAAAACCGGACGATGTTTCGCAGTGGCGTTTGAAGATCATGAGATGAAATATAAGCAAACTGCTCAAGATCTAAATTCGACCTTTCAAGCTCATTGTTTTTGTCTATTAGTGCCAGTTCAGCATTTTTTCGCTCCAATAACAGTCTCTCATTGACCATCAACGTAAATGATATGAGCCACCCAATTACAAAAATAATTTGTTCATAAAGAACAAGCGCATTAATTGACGTTTTTGAAAATATGTCTTTTACACCTTCGCTTGGAATAGATATAGCTGCGCAGATCAAGAATGATGCTGCAAGAATTGTCAAAAATATAGACGCTGCTATATATGACCGGAAACGGTTTTTTTGATAATCATTAATTATTATTGCCAATGCGATAGTGCAAATTACCGCATAAACGGTGAGGTAGCAAACAAGTCTAATAATATAATTATCTTCAATAAAATAATAATAGATATACTCGGCGCCGTATGCCGCTCCGCATAGTATTAATAATTTAACATTTGCTTTTTTACCTGAAAATACCAAAACACCATAAAGGACAAGGGCATAACCGTAAAAAATAGCTATATTTGCAGCGGCAAATGACAACCAAGCAGGCAAGAATGCACGCAATGCAATTGCGCTAAATCCGATAGCAAAGAATGAGCTAGAGAGGGCAACTGCCTTTACGCCTCTGATGTGCCTGTTATTAAAATAAAGAAACCACGCAAACCCGCATGCTAGAATCGACACTCCGCCGAGCACAAAAAATAAGGTTGATATGTCGAGTTGCATGGTCTCCCCCACAACTTTATTCCAAAGCAGGTTACGCTTTTCGAGGAAGCGTGAGAAGGGCGCATGAATTAACCACCACGGTCCAGGTCACCGTCCAGAACCTTGCCTCGATGCGTTGTAGGGGGCTTTCTGGCTTTAGCTGGACTTCCTGACGCCTCTCATATACGGTTTATCTACGGATTTATTCCAGCGCTAATACAGCATTGTAAATCAATTAGTTAGCTGCGATGCGCCGTTTGCCAAGGTTGGGGTCGAGGGTTCGAATCCCTTCGCCCGCTCCAATCGGACTAAACGAAAGCCGCGGGTCACCGCGGCTTTTCGTCTTTCGGGGCGAGGGTCATGGCCGGATCGACCACGCTGCGCGATATCATCGCCGAAGGTGTCGCCCACCACCGGGCCGGGCGGTTGGCCGAGGCCGACCGTATCTATCGCGCCGCCCTCGACCTCGACCCCAACCATCCCGAAGCCAACCATAATCTGGGCATGGTGGTGCTGCAGGTGGGGCGGCCCGACCTCGCCCTGCCCCGCCTGCGGGCCGCGCTGCAGGCCAAGCCCTCGGATGGGCGGTTCTGGCTGAGTCTGGCCGAGGCCCTGGTCCTGGCCGGACAGCCCGCCGAGGCCGTCGCCCTGATCGACCAGGGCCGCCGCAACGGGCTGGCGGGGGTGGCCGTGGACCAGATGGCGGCACGGGCCGACACCGCCCTCGCCGCCGACCAACTGTTCACCCAGGCCCTGGACCACCATACCGGCGGCCGGGCCGCCGAGGCCGAGGCCGACTACCGTCGCGCCCTGGCCGCCTATCCCGATCACGCCGCCTCCCTGGCCAATCTCGGCGCCTTGCTCAAGGATCTGGGCCGCGCCCGGGAAGCGGAAGCGCCCTGCCGCCGCGCCGTGGCGCTTCGCCCCGGTCTGGCCGAGGGTCACAACAATCTGGGCGCCGTCCTGCTGGATCTCGGGCGGCCGGACGAGGCCGAGGCCTGCTTCCGCCAGGCTTTGGCCCTCAATCCCGATTATCCCCGCGCCCAGCGCAATCTCGGCAATGCCCTCAAGCGCCAGGGCCGTCGCGACGAGGCCGCGGATGCCTACCGACGGCTGGTCGAGCTGACGCCCGGCCAGTCCGAGCCCCTGGTCCTGCTGGGCATGGCGCTCCGGGAAGCCGGACACCTGACCGAGGCAGCCGCCAGCCTGGGCCGGGCCGAGGCCCTGCGACCCGATCAGCCCGGTCTGGCTGCCGAACTGGGAATGATCCTGATCGCCGCTGGGCGCCTGGACGAGGCCGAGGCCGCCTTGAGCCGCGCCCTGGCCCTGGCCCCCGACCAGGCCGACATTTCATGCGCCCTGGCGGGGGTGCTGCTGCCCCTGGGCCGGTTCAACGAGGCCGTGGCCCTGCTGGAGGATGTGGTCACCCGCCATCCCCGCCATGTCCGGGCGCATAAGAACCTGCTGCTGGCCCTGGCCTATGGGGATCAGCCCGATCCGGAAGCCGCCTTCGCCGCCCCCCGGCGCTTCGGAACCATCTTCGCCGCCGCCACGGCGCCCCACACCAATAGCCGCGACCCCGAGCGACGGCTGCGCATCGGCTATCTGTCCTCGGACTTTCGCGCCCATTCGGTGGCGCGCAATCTGGTGCCGCAGTTCCTCGCCCATGACCACGACAGGTTTGCCATCCATGGCTATGCCGATGTGGAGCGGCCGGACGAGGCCACCGCCAGCTTCCGCGCGCTTTGCGATGGCTGGCGCTCCATCACCGGCCTGGATGACGACGAGGCCGCCTGGCTGATCCGCGACGACGGCATCGACATCCTGGTCAGCCTGGCCGGTCGTTTCGACAAGAACCGTCCCGCCATCTGCGCCCAACGCCCCGCCCCCCTCCAGATCAGCTTCCACGACATCGCCACCAGCGGTCTGGAGGCCATGGACTATCTGCTGGCCGATCGGGTCCTGGCGCCGCCCAACTCGCCCGAGCGCTTCACCGAGCGCATCCTGCGCCTGCCCCATTTCTATATGGCGGAGGCGCCGCAATATCCGCCCGCCATCCATCCGCCCTCGGGACCGGTGGTGTTCGGCTGCTTCAACAATCCCGCCAAGCTCACTCCTGCGGTGTTGGGGCTTTGGGCGGAGTTGTTGTCCCGCTGCCCGGAGTCTCGGCTTTTCCTAAAATATTTCAATTGGTTCGAGTCGGGAGCCCTGCGGGCGCGGGTGGTGGACGCCCTGGCTACGCGCGGCGTGGCGGCCGAGCGACTGATGATCCACACCCAGGTGGGCGATACCGGCCATCATCTCGATCTCTACAACGCCGTCGACATCGCCCTGGATCCCTTCCCCTTCGCGGGGTCCACCACCAGTTTCGAGGCCCTGGTGATGGGGGTGCCGGTGGTCACCCTGCGTGGCGCCACCATGGCCGGGCGCTGGGGCGCCAGCATGCTGACCAGCCTGGGCCTGCCCGAGCTGATCGCCGAATCTCCCGCCCATTACGTGGAAATCGCCCTGGCCCTGGCCGCCGATGGCAACCGCAATCCGGCGCGGCGCCACGGGTTGCGTCACAAGCTGCTGCACTCGCCCCTGTGCGACGGCGTCGGCCGCACCCGCCAGATCGAGCGATTGTACCGTGCCGTCTGGCGCCGCTGGTGTAAGGACAGGCCGTCAAACGCCTGAATCGGCGGCGTCGGAGCTTCTGATCAAGGCACGGGCGGCGCGGGTCTTCCAGCCGAAGCGAACCGAGGCCAACCGGATCAGCAAAACCAGGCCGATCCCGCCCAAGGCCGCCCATTGGGCGGTTACACCCAGCCCCACCACCAGGGCGGCGAACAGGGCGGCCCCGGCAAAGGCGGCGGCGGCGTAGAACTCGCCGGGCCGGAACACCAGCGGCTCCTCGCGGGTGATCAGGTCGCGGATGACCCCGCCGCCCACCGCGTTGATGACACCGATCAGCAGGGCGGGCACCCAGGACAGCCCGGCCAGCAGCGCCTTTTGCGTTCCCACCATGGCGTAGAGGCCGAGGCCCAGGGCATCCACCACCAGGAACACCATGGCCAGGCGGTTCAGCCGTTCCCCCAGCAGCAGGCTGACCGCCATGGCCGCCAACACCGTCGCCAGATAATGGGGTTCCATCACCGTGGGCATCTGCTGCAGGAACAGGCCGTCGCGCAGCAATCCCCCACCCAATCCGACCACCAGGGCCAGGAAGAACACGCCGACGAAGTCGTAGCCCTTGCGCATGGCGGTCAAGCCGCCGGTCACGGCGAAGAAGAAGGTGGCGGCCAGATCGAAGGCCAGCGGCAGGGTGAAGTGTCCTGTCATGATGCGGCTGCCCTTTCCGTTTCCGATGGGATCCCCCGGGCTTGGAAGCGTGGTCCCGTTACGGTATCGTCTGAATTCCCATTAGTCTTCAACGCTCTGAAGAACAAATTTTATGAATTTAGACATATCCACCCTGTTTCTTGTCCTGGTCGCGATCTCTGCCATGGCCATGGCATTTGTGTGGTTTCTATACGTCGGTCACCGTTCTATTCCAGGTATAAAGTTGATCGCCCTGTCGAACAGCTTCCTGTTCGTCGGATTTTTGATGATCCTGCTGCGAGGCAACCTTCATCCCGTCATTTCCTTCGTCGCCGCCAACATCCTGGTCTGCATCGGCTATACACTGATCCTGGCGGGGATCGGCAAGCTGTGCGGCAAGGAAATCGCCTGGAAATGGTTGGTGCTTTCCTGCGTCGTCTACAGCCTGGAATTCGCTTACTTCTTCCTGGTCGACGACTCGTTCAAGGTGCGGCTTTTCTTCTACCTTGTCTACTACGCCGCCGTGATGATGGCTTCCATGTGGATTGTCATCCATGCCTACCGGCGGATCCGGCTGTTGTCGCATCTGGTGGCCGCCCTGTTCTTCGGCCTGCTGTCCTTGTCCTTCCTGGTCATCGCCGTCCTGTCCCAGTCCCAGAGCGGCGTGACCCAGATCATGTCGCCCAGTGCCATCAACGCCGCCGTGGTGCTGGAACAGACCATCTTCGTGGTGGGGTGGACCTTCGCCTTCACCCTGATCGTCAGCGAACGCCTGAGCGCCGAACGGCTGCGGGCCGAAGCCACCAGCCGCGAGAAATCTGACGCCCTGGCCAATATGAGCCACGAACTCCGTACCCCCTTGAACGCCATCATCGGCTTCGCCGATGTGATCGACAAGGAAGCGCTGGGCGCCAACCATCCGCGCTATCGGGAATATGTCCAGGACATCCTGGCCTCGGGCCGCCATCTGTTGCTGCTGATCGAGGATATCCTGGATATTTCCAAGATCGAGGCGGGCAAGCTGGAACTGGATGAAACCACCTTCCCGGTTTCATCCACCATCGAGATCGTCCACACCATGGTCATGCTGAAGGCCGCGACCAAGAAAGTCGACATGGTGCTGGAAATCGACCGTCATTTCGATCGGATGCGGGGTGACGAGCGGCGAGTCAGGCAGATCCTGCTCAACCTCGTGACCAACGCCATCAAATTCACTCCGGCCGGGGGACGGGTCACCCTGTCCGCCCGCCTGGCACCCGACGGAGGTGGCGTGTTCACCGTCGCCGATACCGGCATCGGCATGGACGAGGCGGGGCAGCGCCGCGCCTTGACCAAATACTGTCAGGTCACCGACAGCAGCATTCGCCAGCAGGAGGGTATCGGTCTCGGCTTGCCCCTGGCAGTGGCGCTGACCCTGGCCCATGGCGGCGACCTGAAAATCGACAGCATCCCGGGAAAAGGCACCACCATCACCGTCACATTCCCGGCGGAACGGTGCCGACAGGAGATGCCCGCCTGACCTCCGCTCCACCTGTCAGGGGATCAGGCGCCGCAGCACTTCTTGAACTTCTTGCCCGAACCGCAGGGGCAGGGATCGTTGCGCCCGGCTTTCACCGCAACCCGGCGCTGTTCCTGCTTCGGCCCACCGATGCGGCCGTCCACATAGTACCAGCGGCCGTCCTCCTTGCGGAATGTCGAGATTTCCCGATGGGCCTCGGCCTTGCCGCCCAGCTTGAAACGGGCGGTGAAATCCACCGTGCCCTCGTCCTCGTCGGGACCGCCGCCGGTGGTGGCATGGATGTCGAGGCCCAGCCATTTGGAGTCCCGCGCCCATTTCTCGGCATCGGCGCGCACGAAGTCATGGCGCTGGTCCACCGCCAGGGTGTCGTGGAGGTAATCGATATTCACCACGGTGAAGGCGGAGTAGCGGGACCGCATCAGGGCTTCCGGCGTGGGCGGAATCGCCGCGCCGGTGATGAAGGGTTCGCAGCAATCGGCATAGCTCCGGCCGGAGCCGCAGGGACAATCAGTCATGATGGATCAGAACTCGATGAGATTGGAGAAGGCGAACATGCCGAGCACGGCGGCGAGATAGAAGGCGCCGCCGACGCCCAGCATGAACAGGATGTTTCCGGCGGTCCTGAGCGGATGCATCTTGCGATCGCGCACGATGCGGTCCAGCCCCCGGCGTTCCATGCCGCCGACCACGGTGACGAAATAGCGGTCGCCGAGAAAGGGAAAGGTGATGCGGATATTGATGGGATGCTTGCGCCAGCTCACCGGCTTGGCGGCGTTCCACAGGGCGGCGCGCTGTTCCGGCGTGAAGCTGTCGATCACCGGCTGCGGTATATTGGCCAGCAGCTCGTCGAGCGGCCCGTTTCCTTCCTGTCCCGACATGGCTCTTTCATCCCCCGGTCCGTCCCGCCGGTATTGTACAAAGCCGGGGGCCGCCTTCATAGCCCGCAAATGCACGCCATGAAGGCGGGCGACTATACCGCGTCCAACTCGTCGGCCTCGGACCTCGGCGCCTGGGCCAGCCGGGCCAGGATGTCGTCGAGCTGTTCCAGCGAGCCGTAGGAAATGGTGATCTCGCCGCCCTTGCCCAGGGAGCGGATTTCCACCTTGCAGCCCAGGCCGTTGGTCAGGTCGCGTTCCAGCGCCGCGATATCGGCGTCCTTGCCCGGCTTGGCCGGCCGTCCGCCCAGGCTAGGCTTGGCCTTGCCCTCGTCATTGACCAGCTTTTCGGTCTGGCGGACGTTGAGCGCCCGGCCCACCACGTCGCGGGCCAGACGCAGCGGATCGGCCGCCGTCAGCAGGGCGCGGGCATGGCCCGCCGTCAGCTCGCCCTTTTCCAGCATGGTCTTGACCGGATCGGGCAGCGCCAGCAGACGGATCATGTTGGCCACATGCGAGCGGCTCTTGCCCACCGCCTTGGCCAGTTCCTCCTGAGTATGGGAAAATTCGTCCATCAGACGGCGATAGCCGTCGGCTTCCTCCAGCGGCGACAGGTCCTGGCGCTGCAGGTTTTCCACCAGGGCCACTTCCAGGGCTTCCCGGTCGGACAGGTCGCGGACGATGACCGGCACTTCGTGCAGCTTGGCGCCTTGGGCGGCGCGCCAGCGGCGTTCACCGGCGATGATCTCGAAGCGGTCGGTCTGGCCGGGCAGCGGGCGCACCAGCAGCGGCTGCAAGATGCCCTTCTCGCGCACCGATTCCACCAGATCGGCAATGCGGTCCTCGTCGAAGCTGCGGCGTGGCTGGAACTTGCCCGGCTGCAGCTTCTCCACCGCCAGGGTGCGCAGGCCCTTGATGGCCGCCGCGCCTTCCGGACCGGCCGCCGCTGCGCTGCTCACCGCCTGAATGGCCGAAGCCGCGTGATCCCCCAACAGGGCGGACAGGCCGCGCCCCAGACCCTTCTTCTTTTCTTCTGCCAATTTTATGCCCTCAACTCGCGTTCGCGCTTCAACACTTCCGAGGCCAGATGGATATAGGCCTCGGCCCCGCTGCACTTCATGTCGTAGAGCAGCACCGGCTTGCCGTGGCTGGGCGCTTCCGACACCCGCACATTGCGCGGAATCACCGTCTTGTAGACCTTGTCGCCGAAATAGTCGCGCACATCCGCCGCCACCTGGTCGGACAGGTTGTTGCGCTTGTCGAACATGGTCAGGATGATGCCCTGCAGTTCGAGACCGGGATTGAAGGCCTGGCGCACCCGCTCGATGGTCTTGATCAGATGGCTGACGCCTTCCAGGGCGAAGAACTCGCATTGCAGCGGTACCATCACCGCCTGGGCCGCCACCAGGGCATTCAGCGTCAGCAGGTTCAGCGACGGCGGGCAATCGATCAGCACATAATCATAGGCCGACAGGGTTCCGGCCAGGGCCTCGGCGAGGCGATGCTCGCGCCGCTCGAAGGTGACCAGCTCGATCTCGGCGCCCGACAGGTCGACGCCCGAGGGGACCAGATGCAGGCGGGGAATGGCGGTTTCGATCACCGCGTCGGCCAGGGCGGCTTCACCGATCATCACATGATAGGAATTGACTTCGCGAGCGCCGCGATCGACCCCCAGGCCGGTGCTGGCATTGCCCTGGGGGTCCAGGTCGATGATCAGCACGCTTTTCTTGGTCGCCGCCATGGCGGTGGCCAGATTGATGGCGGTGGTGGTCTTGCCCACGCCGCCCTTCTGGTTGGCGACGGCAATGACGCGGGCACTCTTACGGCTCGGCTCGGCCACGACGCACCTCTTCAATCTGAAGGACAAGACCGGCCGGATCGGTCACGGAGGAAACCCGGCGCGGGGTGATATTCCATTCTTTCGCAGTTGCGGTCAATTCGTCTTCCGCTCCCCTGCCCTTCAGGAACAGGCAGCACCCCCCCGGCGCCAGATGGGGTTCCGCCCAGTCCAACAGCTTGGCCAGCGGCGCCAGGGCACGGGCGGTGACCACATCGGCGCCCAGGCCGGGCACCTGCTCGATGCGCTTGTTATGGAGGGTGACCGGGGTGGCGGTGACGCGGGCGACCTCCCGCAGGAAGGCGCATTTGCGGGAATCGCTCTCCACCAGATGCACATCCGGCGCTCCCATCACCGCCAGTACCAGGCCGGGAAATCCGGCACCGCTGCCCAGATCGACCACGCGTCGCGCCGAGGCCGGGATCAGCGGCAACAGCTGGGCGGAATCGAGGAAATGCCGTGACCACAGGTCAGGCAAGGTATCGGGGCCCACCAGATTGATGCGGGCCTGCCATTTGACCAGCAGATCGGCATAGAGCCGCAGCCGCTCCTGTGTTTCACGTGAAACACCAGATTTCGTATTGAACTCTTCAGGAGTCACACAACCTCCCCCAACCGCTTCACATGCCCCAGCAAGGCGGTCACCGCCGCCGGGGTCATGCCGGGAATGCGGGCCGCCGCCGCCAGGGTTTCGGGCCTTGAGACCTTCAGCTTGAGGCGCACCTCGGTGGACAGCGATCCAATGGCGTCATAGTCCAAGCCGGAGGGAATCACCAGCCCCTCCTCGCGGCGATAGGCCCGGATATCAGCGTCTTGGCGATCCAGGTATCCGGCATATTTGCCCTCGATCTCCAGTTGCTCGGCCACCGCCCCCGAGAGGGCGGCAAGCTCGGGCCAGACCTGGGCGAGGCGGTCCAGGCTCATCTCGGGATAGGCCAGCAGATCCATGGCCGAGCGCACCACGCCGTCCTGGTTGACCTCCAGCCCCTGACGCCGCAGCACATTGGGCGAGGCCTTGAGTGAGCCCAGCAGCTCCCTGCCCCGGGCGATGGAATCGGCCTTGGCGGCGAAGGCGGCGGCGCGGGCCGAGCCGACGCAGCCCGCCGCCACGCCCTTGGGGGTCAGGCGCAGATCGGCATTGTCGGAGCGCAGCAGCAGCCGGTATTCCGCCCGCGAGGTGAACATGCGATAGGGTTCCGAGGTGCCCAGCCCCACCAGATCATCCACCATCACCCCGGCATAGCCGTCGGCGCGGTCGAGGATGACCGGCGCCGATCCGCCGCAGGCCCGGGCGGCATTGAGCCCGGCCAGCAGGCCTTGCGCCGCCGCTTCCTCGTAACCGGTGGTGCCGTTGATCTGCCCCGCCAGATAGAGCCCGCCCACCGAGCGGGTCTCCAGCGAGCGGTGCAGGGCACGGGGGTCGACGAAATCATATTCGATGGCATAGCCGGGCCGGATCACCCGGCAGTGTTCCAAGCCGGGAATGGTGGCGATCATGGCCCGCTGCACATCCTCGGGCAGCGAGGTGCTGATGCCGTTGGGATAGACGGTGTCGTCGTCGAGACCTTCCGGCTCCAGGAAGATCTGGTGACGCTCGCGCTCGGCGAAGCGCACCACCTTGTCCTCGATGCTGGGGCAATAGCGCGGCCCGGTGCTCTGGATCTGGCCGGAATACATGGGGGCGCGGCTCAGATTGGCGCGGATGATGGCATGGGTCTCAGGCGTGGTGGCGGTGATGCCGCATTTGACCTGGGGCGTGGTGATGGACTCGGTCAGATACGAGAACGGCACCGGCGGATCGTCGCCCGCCTGCATGTCCAAGGCGGCCCAGTCGATGGTACGGCCGTCGAGCCGGGCGGGGGTGCCGGTCTTGAGCCGACCCAGCGGCAGGCCCAGGCGGTCCAGCGCCAGCGACAGACCCAGCGATGGGGCATCCCCCACCCGCCCAGCGGGCCAGGTGGTCTCGCCCAGATGGATCAGACCGCGCAGGAAGGTGCCGGTGGTCACCACCACCGCGCCGCAGGCGATGGTGCTTCCGTCGCCCAGCACCACGCCGGTCACCCGCCCGGCGGCGTCGGTGAGCAGGTCCTCCACCGATCCTTCCAGCAGCGACAGATGGGCGGTGGCGTCCAGGGCGTCGCGCATGGCCCGGCGATAAAGCTTGCGGTCGGCCTGGGCGCGGGGGCCGCGCACCGCCGGTCCCTTGCTGGCATTGAGAATGCGGAACTGGATACCGGCTTGGTCGATCACCCGACCCATCAGCCCGTCCAGGGCGTCGATCTCGCGCACCAACTGGCCCTTGGCCAGACCGCCGATGGCCGGGTTGCACGACATCTCGCCCACGGTCTCCAGCCGTTGGGTGATTAGCAGAGTGCTGGCGCCCACCCGCGCCGACGCGGCGGCGGCCTCGCAACCGGCATGACCGGCGCCCACCACGACGACATCGACCCGATTCAATCCATCGCCCTGTTTCACGTGAAACACACCATATGTAGAAGGGGTCATTTCCCGATGCAGAACTCGTGGAAGATCACGTCCAGCACCTCGTCCACATTCACCCGGCCGGTGATCCGGCCCAGCGCCGAGGCCGCCAGCCGCAAATCCTCCGCCGCCAGTTCCGGCCCCAGACCGGGGTCGAAACGGCCCAGCGCCGCCCGGCAGTCCTCCACCGCCGCCCGGTGCCGCGCCCGGGTCAGCACCGGGGCGGTGCCCACCGCGAAGCGGGCCTCGACCTCTCCGGCCAACAGGTCCAGCAGCCGCTCCACCCCTTCCCCGGTTCGGGCCGACAGCGCCACCACCGGGCGGCCGTCGATCTCGGCGGGCGGCGGTCCGGCCAACAGGTCCAGCTTGTTGACCACCACCACGGTGGCGCCGTCTATCACATGGCGGGTGGCGGCGTCCACCTCCCCGCCCCCGAACACCGCCAGCTTCAGGTCGGCGGCCTCGGCCCGGGCCAGGGCGCGGCGCACCCCTTCCGCCTCGATCTCGCAGGCGGCCTCGCGCAGACCGGCGGTATCGGCCAGCACCACCGGCCAGCCCTTCAGGTCGAGATGAATCTCGATGACGTCCCGGGTGGTCCCGGCCTGGGCCGAGACTATGGCGGCGTCGCGTCCGGCCAGCCGGTTGAGCAGGCTGGACTTGCCCGCGTTGGGCGCCCCCAGGATGGCCATATGGATGCCGTCGCGCAGCCGCTCGCCCCGATGGCCGTCGGCGAGATGGCGCTCCAGGTCCCGGGCCAGGGCGGTGACCTCGTCTCGCGCCTGCTCCAGCAGATGGTCGGGAATGTCCTCGTCGGAAAAGTCGATGACGGCTTCCAGATGGGCCAGGGCCGTGATCAGTCGCGACCGCCATTGTTCGGTCAGCCACGCCAGCTGCCCATCCATCTGGCGCAGGGCCTGACGCCGCTGGGCTTCGGTCTCGGCATCCACCAGATCGGCGATGGCCTCGGCTCGGGTCAGGTCGAGCTTGCCGTTGAGAAAGGCCCGGCGCGAGAACTCGCCCGGCTCGGCGGGGCGCAGGCCGAGAACCCGCAGCGCCCCGGCCAGGGCTTGCGCCACCGCACGGCCACCATGCAGGTGAAGCTCGACCACGTCCTCGCCGGTGAAGCTGTGGGGGGCCGGAAACCACAGGGCCAGACCGTCGTCCAGATCGGAGCCATCGGGCTCCTTCAGACGGACCCTTACCGCCTTGCGTGGTGGTGGCAGGTCATGCCCGGACAGACGGCGCAGCGCCTCGCCCGCTCCCGGTCCCGACAGGCGATACACCGCCACCCCGGCCCGCCCGGCGGCGCTGGCCAGGGCGAAGATGGTGGCGGTGGTCACGAGCCCGCTGGCCGGTCCACCATCAGCCGATGGACGCGGCCGCCCTTGACCAGATGGGTATCGAGGATTTCATCGATGTCGGCGACGGTCGTGAAGCTGTACCAGACGCCCTCGGGATAGATCACCATCACCGGCCCCAGACCACAGCGGTCGAGGCATCCGGCGGAATTGATCCGCACATCCTTGAGGCCCATGCGCTTCTGGGCATCCTTCAGATGCTCGCGCAAGTCCTCGGAACCGCGCTGGGCGCAGGAACCGCGCGGATTGTCGTCGGGACGCCGGTTGGTGCAGATGAAGACATGCAGGCGGAAATGCAGCGGCGGGTCATCGGCCTGGGTCACGGTCACTTCTCCTTGGGGCGGCTGCCATGGCTGAACTGGGACCAGAGCATCTTTTGCAATTGCTCCATCCCTTGCATGCCGGCCGGCAGCCAGACCTTGAACATGGCCTCGGGCTCCATGGCGTGCAAGCTGGCCGCCATCTGATCCTGGATCTGTTTCATCAGGGCGTCCTGCATGGGCCTGACATCGGGCAGGCCGAAGAAGGTGCGCAATTCCTCAGGCGTACAATCCACATCCACGGTGATCTTCATGGCGACCTCGCCTTGCGTTTCCCAGCCCAGCACCCAAACTAAGCTGTACGCCCGTGCCGCGCAACGCCCCAAGGAGTCCTTCATGACCCACAACCGACTGGCCGCCGAGACCAGCCCCTATCTGCTGCAGCATGCCGACAATCCGGTGCACTGGTGGGCCTGGGGTCCGGAGGCGCTGGCCGAGGCCAAGGCGTCGGGTAAGCCGATCCTGCTGTCGGTGGGCTATTCCGCCTGCCATTGGTGCCATGTCATGGCCCATGAAAGCTTCGAGGACCCCGGCATCGCCGCGCTGATGAACCGGCTGTTCGTCAATATCAAGGTCGACCGCGAGGAACGGCCCGACCTGGATTCACTCTACCAGATGGCGCTGGCCATGATGGGCCAGCATGGCGGCTGGCCGCTGACCATGTTCCTGACGCCCTCGGGCGAGCCGTTCTGGGGCGGCACCTATTTCCCCGCGGAAGCCCGCTGGGGCCGGGCCGCCTTCCCCGACGTGCTGGAAGGCATCGCCGCCACCTATCAGCGCGACCCCGACAAGATCACCCACAATGTGGCCCGGCTGCGCCAGGCCCTGGACCAGTTGGCCCGCTCGCCCGGTTCCATGCCGCTGTCCATGGACATCCTCGACCGGGGCGCGGTGGATATCCTGGGCAATATGGACATGGTGGAGGGTGGCACATTGGGGGCGCCGAAATTTCCCCAGCCCGGCCTGCTGCGCTTCCTGTGGCGGGCCGCCCTGCGAACCGGCGATGCCCGCCTGAGCGACGCCGTCACCACCACCCTGGATCATATCTGCCAGGGCGGCATCTATGACCATCTGGGCGGCGGCTTCATGCGCTATTCCACCGACCCCCACTGGCTGGTGCCCCATTTCGAGAAGATGCTCTACGACAATGCCCAACTGGTGTCGCTGCTGTGCCAGGTGTGGAAGAAGACCGGAAACCCGCTCTATCGCGCCCGGGTGTTCGAGACCGTGGGCTGGCTGATGCGGGAGATGATGGCGGAAGACGGCGGCTTCGCCGCCGCCCTGGACGCCGACAGCGAGGGCGAGGAAGGCCTGTTCTATACCTGGAGCAAGGCCGAGATCGACCAGGTGCTGCCCGCCGATGCCGCCGCCCGGCTGGCGCGGCTCTATGATGTCAGGGCCGAGGGCAATTGGGAGGGCCGCACCATCCTCCATCGCAACCACCCCTATGGCTCCGCCGGGGATGACGGGCTGGACGAAGCCAAGGCCGCCCTGCTGGCCCGGCGTGACGGCCGGGTGCGCCCGGGGCGCGACGACAAGGTGCTGGCCGACTGGAACGGCATGATGATCACCGCCCTGGCCGAGGCGTCCCGCTGCTTCGACCGGCCCGACTGGCTGGCCGCCGCCCGGCGCGCCTTCCTGGTGGTCTCCGATCGCATGGCCGCCCCCGAGAACCGCCTGTACCACAGCCTGTGCCAGGGCCGCGCCGCCCATGCCGGGGTGGTGGATGACTACGGCCATATGGCACGCGCCGCCCTGGCCCTGCATCAGGCCGAGCCCGATTCCCAACTGCTGATCCAGGCGGGCCTCTGGCTGGATGCCGCCCACCGCCATCATTGGGACGAAGCCGAGGGCGGCTATTTCGTCTCCGCCATGGATGCCGCCGACATCATGATGCGCACCAAGTCGGGCTTTGATTCGGCGGTACCTTCGGGCAACGGCATCATGGCCGAGGCCCTGGCGCTGATGGCGCTGGCCAGTGGTGAGTCGAAATGGCGCCAGCGGGCCGAGGCGGTAATCAATGCCTTCTCCGCCGCCGTGCCCGACCAGTTGCCCAATATGACCGCCCTGCTGGATGCCTTCGAAACCCTGGCGGCGCCGCTGGAAGTCACCATCGCCGGTCCGGCCGGTGATACCGTCGCCCAGGATCTGATGCGGGTGGCCCAGCGGGCGGAATGCCAGATTCACCTGCTGCGGCGGATCGATGCGGCCATGCCCTCGGCGGTGGTCTGCCGTGCCTCGGTCTGCTCCACGCCGTTCACCGATGCCGACCAATTGCGCCAGGCCCTGAAGGCGGGATAGCATCACCGGATCATCATCCCAGCGAGTGCCGCCACCATGCCCCAGATCGCCGTCAATACCCCCATCGGGCCGCTGGCCCTGTTCGAGGCCGATGGCGCCATCGTCGCGGTGGATTGGGGCTGGCTGCCCGAGAACGAGGATTCTCCCCTGTTGAGCCGGGCCCGGACCCAGTTGGAGGAGTATTTCGAGGGAAGCCGGAAAAGCTTCGACCTGCCGCTGGCACCCCACGGCACCGAGTTCCAGCGCAAGGTCTGGGCGGCACTGTCGGAGATTCCCTTCGGTGCCACTCTCACTTATGGCCAGTTGGCGGAAAAGCTGGGCACGGCACCCCGCGCCCTGGGCGGCGCCTGTGGCCGCAACCCCATTCCAGTGATCATTCCCTGCCATCGGGTGCTGGCGGCCAATGGCGGCCTGGGCGGCTATTCCGGCATCGACGGTATCGAGACCAAGCAATTCCTGCTCAAGCACGAGGGAGTGAGCCTGTGAAGACCCATGCCATCCGCATCCATCAAACCGGCGGTCCCGAGGTCCTGTTGTGGGAGGAAGTCTCGGTGGCGGCGCCCGCCGCCCATGAAGTGCTGATCCGCCATGCCGCCGTCGGCCTCAACTACATCGATATCTATCACCGCAGCGGCCTCTACCCCGCCCCCCTGCCCTTCACCCCCGGCCTGGAAGGCGCGGGCGTGGTGGAAGCGGTGGGTGCCTCGGTCACCGAGTTCAAGGCGGGCGACCGGGTGGCCTATGCCAATCCGCCGCTGGGCGCCTATGCCGAGGCCCGGGTGATGCCCGCCGACCGGCTGGTGAGGATTCCCGACGCCATCACCGATGTGGAAGCCGCCGCCATGATGCTGCAGGGCATGACGGCGCAATATCTGCTGCGGCGGACCTATCGGGTCAAGCCGGGCGACACCATCCTGATCCATGCCGCCGCGGGCGGTGTCGGCCTGCTGGTCTGCCAGTGGGCGCGGCATCTGGGCGCCACCGTCATCGGCACCGTCGGGTCCGAGGACAAGGCGGACCTGGCCAAGGCCCATGGCTGCCACTATCCCATCCTCTACAAGACCGAGGATTTCGTCGCCCAGGTGCGTGAGATCACCAATGGCCAGGGCGTGCCGGTGGTCTATGACTCGGTGGGCAAGGATACCTTCCTCAAGTCGCTGGACTGCCTGCAGCCGCTGGGCATGATGGTCTCGTTCGGCCAAAGCTCGGGCAAGGTGGAACCCTTTGACACCGGCCTGCTGGCGGCCAAGGGCTCGCTGTTCCTTACCCGTCCCTCCCTGATGGCCTATACCGCCAAACGCTCCGATCTGGTGGCGGGGGCCGAGGAACTGTTCGAGGTCGTCGGCCAGGGCGCGGTCCGCATCGAGGTCAATCAGACCTACGCCCTCAAGGATGCCGCCAGCGCCCATCGCGACCTGGAAGGACGAAAGACCACCGGCTCGACGGTGCTGTTGCCTTGATAAAAAACGTATTAGACTGCCGGACGGGGTTAAGCCGTCCGGCAGGAGAGCGAAGTCGTGAGCGGGTCCAAATTGGGCAAGTGGGTGGTGGCCGGCGTCAGTCTGGCCTGGATGACTTGGGCCGGACTGGATCAGTTCGGCAATCTGTCTGATTCCGATATCGAGAACCACTCGTCGACATCGGTGCAGGAACGGCTGAAGGATTGCTCGGGCACCTATAAGCAGCGCTACGAGTGCAAGGAAAATATCGTCATCAAGAGCACCAACAACACCTTCTATGCCATGTTCGGCCGTCTCGCCATCGTGGTGGTTCCCCCCATCATCCTTGCCACCGCCCTGCACATGTTGACGCGTCGTCGCTCCGACGACGACGGCCCCAACGATGACCTGCTGCAGGAGCATCACCGACGCCATCATCGCCGTCGCAGCTCTGGACGCCATTGATCCCATGACATTGACCCGCTTCGAGACCGACGGCCGTCTGGCCGTGATCACCATGGCCAACCAGGCCAAGCGCAACGCCCTGTCCGACGCCATGATCACCGAGATCCTGGAATCCCTGCGCCAGGCCGAAGCCGCCAAGGCGCGCTGCGTCATCCTGCGCTCCGAACCGGGGGTGAAAATCTGGTCGGCGGGTCACGACATCTCCGAACTGCCCAAGTCCCATCGCGACCCCTTGGGCTGGAGCGATCCGCTGCGGGTGGTGATCCGCGCCATCGAGGAGTTCCCCGCCCCTATCATCGCCCTGATCGAGGGCGGCGTCTGGGGCGGCGCCTGCGAGATGGCCCTGGCTTGCGATATCATCGTCGCCACGCCGGATTCCACCTTCGCCATCACTCCAGCCAAGTTGGGCATCCCCTACAACGTCACCGGCCTGCTGACCTTCATGAATGCGGCCAATCTGCATGTGGTCAAGGAAATGGCCTTCACCGCCCGGCCGGTGGATGCAAAGCGTGCCCTGCTGGTGGGTCTGATCAATCATCTGGTGGAACCCAGAGAGATCACCGAATTCTGCATCGAGATGGCGCGCGGCATCGAGAAGATGGCGCCGCTGGCCATCGCGGTGATGAAGGAAGAGTTGCGGGTCCTGGCCTCGGCCCATTCCATCACGCCGCGCATGTTCGAGCGGGTGCAGGGCATGCGGCGCAAGGTCTATGACAGCACCGACTACGTGGAAGGGGTCAAGGCCTTCCAGGAAAAGCGCCCGCCGGTCTTCCAGGGCGAATAATCTTTCTCTATTGAAACGCCATGGCAGGACGAGATCTCTCCTCCCTCCGGTCGTCGAGATGACAGAATCTGGATGAAAAAAACCCCCCGGATCGCTCCGGGGGGTTTTGTTTCACGTGAATCAAATCACGAATTCATCGCCTCGAAGAAGTCGGCGTTGTTCTTCGAATGCTTCAGCTTGTCCACCAGGAACTCCATGGCGTCGACCACGCCCATGGGCATCAGGATACGACGCAACACCCACATCTTGGACAGGATACCCTTGTCCACCAGCAGTTCTTCCTTGCGGGTGCCCGACTTGGTGATGTCGATGGCGGGGAAGGTGCGCTTGTCGCTGAGCTTGCGGTCCAGGATGATTTCCGAATTGCCGGTGCCCTTGAACTCTTCGAAGATCACCTCGTCCATGCGCGATCCGGTGTCGATCAGGGCGGTGGCGATGATGGACAGCGAACCGCCTTCCTCGATATTGCGGGCGGCGCCGAAGAAGCGCTTGGGCCGCTGCAACGCATTGGCGTCGACACCGCCGGTCAGCACCTTGCCCGAGCTGGGCACCACGGTGTTATAGGCGCGCGCCAGACGGGTGATGGAATCCAGCAGGATCACCACGTCGCGCTTGTGCTCCACCAGCCGCTTCGCCTTTTCCAGCACCATCTCGGTGACCTGGACGTGGCGCGAGGCCGGTTCGTCGAAGGTGGAGCTGATGACCTCGCCCTTGACCGAGCGGGCCATGTCGGTGACTTCTTCCGGCCGCTCGTCGATCAGCAGTACGATCAGATAGACTTCGGGATGATTCTGGGAAATGGCATGGGCCATGTTCTGCAGCATCACCGTTTTGCCGGTACGCGGCGGCGCCACGATCAGGGCGCGTTGACCCTTGCCCACCGGCGCCACCAGATCGATCACGCGGGTGGTGAGATCCTTGCGGGTGGGGTCCTCGATCTCCAGCTTCAGCTTCTCGTCGGGATAGAGCGGAGTCAGGTTGTCGAAATTGATACGGTGGCGGACCTTGTCGGGGTCCTCGAAATTGATGGTATTGACCTTGAGCAGGGCGAAATAGCGCTCGCCATCCTTGGGCGCCCTGATCTGGCCTTCCACCGTGTCGCCGGTGCGCAGGCTGAAACGGCGTACCTGGCTGGGGCTAACATAGATGTCGTCGGGGCCGGGCAGGTAATTGGCCTCGGGGCTGCGCAGGAAACCGAAACCGTCCTGCAGGATTTCCAGCACGCCATCGCCATAGATGGGGGTGTCGTTGTCCGCCAGCTGCTTCAGGATGGCGAACATCATGTCCTGCTTCCTGAGCGTGCTGGCGTTCTCGATCTCGAGTTCCTCGGCGAAGGCCAGCAGTTCGGCCGGGGTCTTTTTCTTCAGTTCCTGGAGATGCATGGAGCGAATTTCCGTTGAAAGACCCGGCGCGGGACGATCGGCAAGATAATCACAAGGTCCGACAAGGCGGACCGGCTGCCGATGGTGGGACGGATACGGATGATCCGACGCGGGCGGGCGAGAAGGAGGGAGAAGGGCCGGTAACCTGTCCGGCCCTATATCCGCACAGCTTTAGCCAAAGCCTCGCCCGCTGTCAAACAGGATTAGTGGCCGAATGCCGGCTTAAGAATGACCAGGATCACGATGGCGATCATCAACAGGGTCGGAACCTCGTTGATGACGCGATAGAATTTCTGCGAGCGAGTATTGCGATCCTCGGCGAAGGCGGTCTTGCAACGCATCAGGAAGACATGGGCGACGGTCATGCCCACCACCGCCAGCAGCTTGGCGTGAAACCAGTGCTGGGCGAACAGGTTCACATCCAGCGCCATCACCAGACCCAGCACCCAGGCCAGTATCATGGCCGGGGTCATGATCGCCTTGACCAGGCGCCGCTCCATCACCTTGAAGGTGGCCGAAGCCTCGGAACCGGGATCGACGGTGCAGTGATAGACGAACAGCCGGGGCAGATACAGCATGCCCGCCATCCACGAGATGATGGCGATGACATGCACCGCCTTGACCCACAGGTAACCGTCGGCGGTCAGCATGACGCGCAACTCCGTCCCAACCGGCCGCAGGCTTCGCCCCGGCTGGGGTGAAGCGCCACTTGCGCCAGACCCTGGATGAAACCGGTATGGCAGCCCAGGGCGGGAACCCGGACATAGCCGGGGATACCCAACTGGTCGGCGCGGTGCCGGTATTCGATATCCAGTTCCACCAGGGTCTCGGAATGTTCGGACACGAAGGCCACCGGCACAATCACCACCGGCACCTTGTCGCGGGCGGCCCGCTCCAACTCGGCCTCGGTGCTGGGTCCGATCCATTCCATGGGACCAACCCGGCTTTGATAGCAGATGGACCAGTCCAGCCCCTCGATTCCCATGGCCGCCGACACTGCTCTGGCGGTCAGCTCCACCTGGGCCTGATAGGGATCGCCCCGCTCCACGATCTTTTTCGGCAGGCCATGGGCGGAGAACAGCACCCGGGGCACGCCCTTGGCCTTGGCCTCGTCATATCCCGTCCGGGCCAGTTCGGCCATGGCCGCCACCAGTCCGGCTTGTGTCGGATAGCAGCAAACCAAACTGGTGGGCAGATCGAGACCACAGTCCTTGGCCGCCCGGTGCCAGTCCGTGACCGAGGACCCGGTGGTGGTGGTGGAGAACTGGGGATAGAGCGGCAGCAGGATCACCCGCTCCGCCCCCCAGTCCTTGATCGCCCGGGCCGCCTCATGGGCGAAGGGATGCCAGTAGCGCATGGCGATGAAACAGCGATAGCCCTCGCCCAGCGCCTGTTCCAGCGCCCGGACCTGGGCCTGGGTCTGGGGCAGCAGTGGCGAGCCGCCGCCAAGATGGGCATAGATGTCGCGGGCGATGGGTGCCCGCTTTTTCGAGATGTATTTGGCCAGCAGCCAGCGGATTGGTCCCGGCGCGCCGATGATGGCCTTGTCGTTGAACAGGTTGAACAGGAACGGCTGCACCGCCTCGGGTCGGTCGGGACCGCCCAAGTTGAACAGAACCACCGCTGTCTTGGACGTATTCACCCCTTCCAGCCCTTCACCCGCTCGGCTAGCCGCGCCACATTATCCGGCGGTGTCGGCGGCGTGATGCCGTGGCCAAGGTTGAAGATGAACGGACCCTTGCCCAGCGCCCTCAGCACCCGATCAATGCCGGCATCCATGGCCTCGCCTCCCGCCACAACCAGCAGCGGGTCCAGGTTGCCTTGTACCGTGCACTTGGTCTGCAATTCGGCCGCCGCCCAGTCCAGCGGCACCGAGGGGTCGAGCGACACGCCGCTGACCTTGGTCTCGGTGACATAGCGCTTGTAGAGGTAACCGGCCTGGCGAGGAAAACCGATCACCGGAATCCCCGGCCGTTCGGCACGGATGCGCTCCACCAGACTGCGGGTCGGGCCGATTACCCAGCGCTCGAACTGATCCTCGGGCAGGGCCCCGGCCCAGGTGTCGAAAATCTGGATAGCCTCGGCGCCATTGTCGATCTGACGGATCAGATAGTCGCCGGTGGCCTGGATCAGCAGCGCCATCAGGCGGGCGAACAGCTCGGCCTGACCGAACATCATGCCCTTGGCCTTGGCGAAATCCTTCGAGCCACTGCCCTCGATCATATAGGTGGCCACGGTCCACGGCGCCCCGGCGAAACCGATTAGGGCGGTGGTGGCGGGAATGGCCTTAGACAGGTTGGCGACGGTCTTGTAGACGGGGGCGAGATGGTCGTGGAGGCCCGAGAGGCTGAGACCATCCAGATCCCCTGCCGAGCGAATCGGCGTCAACACCGGTCCTTCGCCTTCCTTGAACGCGACCTGCTGACCCAAGGCATCGGGAACCACCAGAATGTCGGAAAACAGGATGGCCGCGTCGAAGCCATAGCGCCGCAAGGGCTGCAAGGTGACCTCGGTGGCGAAATCCGGATTGTAGCAGAGATCGAGGAAGCTTCCGGCCTCGGCCCGGGTGGCGCGGTATTCCGGAAGATAGCGTCCGGCCTGACGCATCAGCCAGAAGGGCGGCGGGGTCAGGGTTTCACCGGCAAGGGCGCGAAGGAAGGGTTTGGTGGAGTGGGGCACGGGCGGAGCCTCGGTCTGGGGGTCTGGTCTCTCTTACAGTCTTTAAGGTTTAGATGAAAGGTGGCTGTGGTTGGTTGATGCCTGTGGATGACGGGGATTAGCCTTAGTCCACATCTCATCCCCAGGATGGCCAAGCCGGACGCGATTCAGTGGTCCGACCTGGGGAAAACACCGACACCGCCTTGATTCCGCGCGATGAAACGGCATCTGAGTGACATGGATAACCCCTGGAAAGGACGTGTGAAAGGCATGAATTCACGCTATTCTCGATGACGGGAGGATCGGTTTTGGACAGGCGGACCACCCCGGGGGCGAAAAACAGGCCAGCGGGGAGCGTTTTTGTCCCTTTTCCGAAACCCCCGGCTTATCCCCGGACTTAAGGCTTATCCACAGGCATGAAGAGCTTTCACCTCCATCTCGTTTCCGACGCCACCGGCGAAACCGTGACCTCGGTGGCGCGGGCCTGCCTGGTCCAGTTCGAAGGTGTCCAGCCCATTCAGCACAACTGGTGGCTGGTTCGCACTCAGGGCCAGGTGGAACGGGTCATCGCCGGAATCGAGGACAATCCCGGGCTGGTGATGTTCACCCTGGTGGATGGTGGAGTGCGTGGCCTGCTGGAAGAGGCCTGCCGCCATCGCGGCATACCCAGCATCTCCCTGCTGGACCCGGCCATGGCGGGGCTGTCGGCCTTCCTGGGGGAACAGGTCAACGCCTTGCCCGGTCGCCAGTATCAGATGGATGCCGAGTATTTCCGCCGCATCGACGCCATGCAGTTCACCTTGTCCCATGACGATGGCCAGCTGATCGAGCTGGTGGAGGACGCGGATATCGTCCTGGTGGGGGTGTCGCGCTCGTCCAAGACTCCCACCTCCATGTATCTCGCCAATCGCGGCCTCAAATGCGCCAATTATCCGCTGGTGCCGGGCGTGCCGTTGCCGCCCGAGTTGGAACGGGCGAAAAAGCCGCTGGTGGTAGGCCTGACCAAGGACCCCAAGAGCCTGGCCGATATCCGTCGCGCCCGGCTGCGCCTGCTCAATCAGGAGGAAGAGGCCGATTACGCCCAGTTCGAGAAGGTGAAGGAAGAAGTGCAGGCGGCGCGGCGCCTGTTCACCCGCCTGGGCTGGCCGGTGGTGGATGTGACACGGCGCTCCATCGAGGAGGCCTCGGCCGCCATCATCCAGCTTCACGCCAAGCATCTGGAAAAGCGCGCCGCCGAACAGGGGACAGTATGATCATTCTCGCTTCCGCCAGCCCGGCGCGGCGCGCCATGCTGGATTCCGCCGGAGTTTCCCTGGCCGTGGACGTGGCCGGGGTGGACGAGGAGGCGGTCAAGCAAGCCCTGCGCCTGGAGACCGGCAATCCGCTGCGGGTGGCGGAAACCCTGGCCGAGTTGAAGGCGATCAAGGTTTCCGCCCGCCATCCGGGGATGCTGGTGCTGGGCGCCGACCAGATGCTCGATTACGACGGTATCTGGTTCGACAAGCCCAAGACTCGGGATGACGCCCGCCACCAGTTGAAGATGCTGCGCCATCATACCCATCGGCTCAGCAGTGCCGTGGTGGCGGCCAAGGATGGCCGCCGGGTGTGGTATCACGCCGAGCAGGCGCGCCTGACCATGCGCAATTTCTCCGATGCTTTCCTGGAGCATTATCTGGAACGGGTGGGCGAGGCCGCCCTGGGCACGGTGGGGGCCTATCAGCTGGAAGGGCTGGGGGCACAATTGTTCCTGTCGGTGGAAGGCGACTTCTTCACTGTGCTGGGCCTGCCCCTGCTGCCGGTGCTGGACTTCCTGCGCGAGAACGGGGAGTTGACTCAATGATCTCTGGCAAGGCCAAACTGGCTGGGGTGATGGGCTGGCCGGTCTCCCATTCCCGTTCGCCCCGCCTGCACGGCTTCTGGCTGCAAAGCCTGGGGATCGACGGCGCCTATGTGCCGCTGGCGGTGGCGCCCGACGATCTGGCCACGGCGCTGCATGCCCTGCCCCGGCTGGGCTTTCGCGGCTGCAACCTCACGGTTCCCCATAAGGAAGCGGCTTTGGGGCTGGTGCACGAGGTCGAGCCGCTGGCTCGGCGCATCGGCGCGATCAACACCATCATGGTCGAGGACGATGGCCGGTTGATCGGTCGCAACACCGACGCCTTCGGCTTCCTGGAAAATTTGCGGCGGGGGGCGCCCGGCTGGGCGCCCCCCGCCGGTCCCGCCGTGGTGATCGGTGCCGGCGGCGCGGCGCGGGCGGTGGTGGCGGCGTTGAGCGATGCCGGGGTGCCGGAGATCCATCTCGCCAATCGGGGTCGCGACCGCGCCGAAAAACTGGCCGCCGATCTGGGCGGGCCAGTGACGGTGGTGGACTGGAATCGGCGTGGGCTGGCCCTCGACGGCGCCGCCCTGCTGGTCAATACCACCACCCTGGGCATGACCGGCCAGCCCGCCCTCGATCTCGACCTTTCGGCCATGCCGGTCACGGCGGTGGTCAATGATATCGTCTATGCCCCGTTGGAAACCGAGTTGCTGGCCCGGGCCAAGGCCCGGGGCAATCCGGTGGTGGACGGGCTGGGCATGCTGCTGTGGCAGGCGGTGCCCGGCTTCGAGGCCTGGTTCGGCACCCGGCCCCAGGTCAATGACGCCTTGCGGGACTTCGTCCTGGCATGAGGATACTCGGCCTGACCGGGTCCATCGGCATGGGCAAGACCACGGCCGCGGCCATGCTGCGCCGCCTGCGGGTGCCGGTGCACGACGCCGACGCCACCGTGCATGCCCTGTTCGCGCCGGGTGGCGCGGCGGTGGCGGCGGTGGATGCCGCCTTTCCCGGCGTGGTCAAGGACGGCGCGGTGGACCGCAAGGCGCTGGGTGCCGTGGTCTTCTCCGATTCGGTGGCGCTGAAACGGCTGGAAGCCATCGTCCACCCCCTGGTACGGGCGGCCGAGCGGCGCTTCCTCGCCCGCTGCCGCCGTTTGCGCCAATCCCTGGTGGTGCTCGACGTGCCGCTGCTGTTCGAGGGCGGTGGCTGGAAGAACTGCGACAAGGTGGCGGTGGTCACCGCGCCCGCTTTTCTTCAGGCTCAGCGGGTGCTGGCCCGGCCGGGCATGACCGAGGAACGGCTGAAAGCCATCCTGGCCAAGCAGATGCCCGATGTGGAGAAGCGCAAGCGCGCCGATTTCGTGATACAGACCGGTCTGGGCAAGGCCTTTGCCCTGCGACGGCTGAGGGCGGCGGTCGCCATGATGAAAAGACAGGATAATGACCACGGATAAACACAGATCCCCGCGACGCGGGACACAGATGAAAATATATCTGTGTTCATTCGTGTTTATTCGTGGACCTAATGAACGGCCTGATGGGATCAGACTCCATGCGTGAGATCGTGCTCGATACCGAAACGACCGGCTTCGATCCGCTGTCGGGCCATCGGTTGGTGGAAATCGGCTGTGTCGAGCTGTTCAACCACCTGCCCACCGGCGAGGTGTTCCATCGCTATCTCAATCCCGAACGCGATATGCCGGAAGAGGCCTTCAAGGTTCACGGATTGTCGGCGGAATTCCTCTCGGACAAGCCGCTCTTCGCCGAGGTGGTCTCGGATTTCATGGCTTTCATCGCCGATTCGGTGCTGGTGATCCACAACGCTGAATTCGACATGCGCTTCATCAATGCCGAGCTGGCGCGGCTGGGCTTCCAGACCCTGCCCATGAGCCGCTCCATCGACACCGTCGCCATGGCGCGCAAGCGCTTTCCCGGTGCCCAGGCCAATCTGGACGCCCTGTGCCGCCGCTTCGACATAGACAACACCCACCGCACCCATCACGGCGCGCTTCTCGATGCCGAATTGCTGGCCGAGGTCTATCTTCAGCTGATCGGCGGGCGTCAGCCCGGTCTGGAACTGGGGGTGAGCAAGGCCAGCGGCCCGGCCGAGGGCGAGCGCCGCATCGAGCGGGTGGCCCGCCCGGCCCGGAGCTTCGCGCCCACCGAGGACGAGGCGCAAGCCCACGCCACCTTCCTCGGCAAGCTGAAAAACCCGATCTGGCTCAGGGATTAAGCCTATTCGGATTTGGTCGACTCGATTTCCCTAATCGTCACCCTCGGGCTTGACCCGAGGGTCCATGGATGGCCGGGTCGAGCCCGGCCATGACGAATACTCGCCGGAGATTAGGCGTTGCCGACCGGCTGCTGCGCCGAAATCTCTTCCAGCCGCGAGCGGTAGAGCGCGACGAAGTCCAGCGGCTGCAACATCAGCGGCGGGAAGCCGCCGTCGCGGGTCATGTCGGCGACGATGTTGCGGGCGAAGGGGAACAGCAGGCGCGGGCATTCGATCATCAGCACCGGATGCATCTGCTCTTCCGGGAAATTGACCGTGAACAGGCCGGCATAGTCCAGTTCCAGGATGAACAGCGGCTTGGACGGCAGCTTGGCCTCGATGCGCATGTGCAGCACCACCTCGAACAGGTTCGGACCCAGATTGGTGGCGTTCACGTCCACATGGATCGGAATTTCCGGGTTTTCGTTCTTCTGCTCCATGAACACCTGCGGCGCGGCCGGGACCTCAAAGGACAAGTCCTTGATGTACTGGCCATTGATCTGCAGCTGGGGCAGTTCGGCCTGCGGCGTCGGGGTGTCGGTCATCCTGATCCTCCTGGTGGTGTCTTGGTCGCCTTGGCGGGCGGTATTCTCAGCCAAGGGGGGTAGCACGGATCGCCTATGGCTCCAAGTGTTTGGTGTCGGCGGGCGGCGGTTCCGGCTCCACCACGGTGTAATCCCCGTCGATGGTCACCGGTCCCGAGGCCGGTCCGGTGCTGGCACCCGGCATCACCACCAGGCGCAGCGCCATCTGCTCGCGAATCAGGCGGCGCACCGGCGGCAGCAGCAGCAACAGGCCAAGAGCGTCGGAAATGAAGCCGGGCAGGATCAGCAGGACCCCCGATGCCGCCAGGAACAGGCCGTCGAACGCCGCCTGCAACGGAACCTCTCCCTGTTGCAGGCGGGCGCGGGCATTGAGCAGCACCGCCAGACCGAGATTGCGCAGAATGGCTGTACCGAGGAGGACAGCCGCCACGGTCAGGCCGATGACACTCCAGGCGCCGATGACCTCGGCCGCCCGGATCCAGGCCATGATTTCCATCACGGGCAGGGCGAGGACTGCCACGCCGATCAACCATCCCATGCTTGCTCTTTCTCCAAACCGGCCTTATGTCTTGAATGACGCGGGCGACGCTCGTCAGCCTAACCCGGACCTGATCCATGAACGACGGTTTCCATCTTCTCGACATCGTTTTTTTCGCCATGATCGCCGCTTTTCTGGTGTTGCGGCTGCGCAGCGTGCTGGGAAAGCGCACCGGCCATGAACGGCCGCCGGAAAAATGGACGGCGGCCGAGCCTGAAACCGCCGAGGTGATCGATCTGGCGCAGATGCGTCGCTCGGCCTTCGAGCCAGCGGCGGAGTCCCCCATGGGGCGCGGTCTGGCCGCCATCCGCGGCGCCGATCGCGGCTTCGACCTGGATGGATTCCTGGGTGGTGCCCGGGCGGCCTTCGAAATGATCGTCGGTGCCTTCGCCGCCGGAGACAAGGCCACCTTGAAGCCGCTGCTGGCCCCCGAGGTCTATCGCCACTTCGCCGACGCCATCGATACCCGCGCCCGCAACGGCGAGAGTCTGACCACCGAACTGGTGGGCATCCGCTCGGTCCAGCCAATCGAAGCCCGCCTGGACGATGGTTTCGCGGTGGTGACGCTGCGCATCGTCAGCGAGCAGGTCAATGCCTTGACCAGCCATGACGGCCAGATCATCGAAGGCAGCCGCGACCGGGTGGTGGATGTGATCGACGAATGGACCTTCCGCCGCGACACCCGCTCCTCCGATCCCAACTGGCTGCTGGCCGCCACCCGCACCCCCGAGGAATGAGCATGCGCCGTTTCGGACTGGCGGCTTTGCTGCTCGGCTCCGTCGTGGCCTGCGCGCCGGTGGAGAAGCCGCCCGAGCCGCTGGCTCCGGGCGCCGGGCGTCTCAGCCTGACTCCCACGGCGTTCGGGCAGTTGGCGGGGTGGTCCGAGGATGCCGCCGCCCAGGTGCTTCCCGCCCTCAAGCGCTCCTGTGATCGCATCACCAGGCTGCCGGTGGACCGTTCCATCGGTTTCGACGGCGTGGGCGGCACCGCCGCCGACTGGTATTCCCCCTGTTCCGCCGCCGCCCGGGTGCCCGATGGCGATCACGGCGCGGCGCGGGCCATGTTCGAGGCCTGGTTCAGTCCCTGGCAGGTATCGGATCAGGACAAGGCGGACGGCCTGTTCACCGGCTATTTCGAACCGGAAATCCGGGGATCGCGCGTGCGCCAGGGCCGTTTCACCACGCCCATCCACGGCAAGCCCAGCGATCTGGTCACGGTGGATCTGTCCAAGTTCCGGCCTGACCTGCCCGGCGAGCAACTGGTGGGGCGGCTGGAGGGATCAAAGCTGGTGCCCTATCCCGCCCGCGCCGAGATCGAGGCGGGCGCCATCGACACTAAGGCGCCGGTGGTGGCCTGGACCGACGATCCGGTGGATTTCGCCATCATGCAGATCCAGGGATCCGGCCGGGTGCGCCTCGACGACGGCAGCGTCATCCGCCTGGGCGTGGCCGGCAGCAATGGCCATAAATTCCTCGGCATCGGCAAGATCCTCAAGGATGAGGGCAAGTTGGGGACCGACACCTCCATGCCCGCCATCCGCGCCTGGCTGAAGGCCAATGGAGCGCAGGCCCGCGGCCTGATGGCCCGCAATCCCCGTTATATCTTCTACGGCCTCAACCAGGGCGACGGCCCCTTGGGCACCGAGGGCGTGGCGTTGACTCCCGAGCGTTCGCTGGCGGTGGACCCGCGCTTCATTCCCCTGGGCTCGCCGGTCTGGGTCGAGACCACCGACCCGAAGGGTCGGCCGCTGCGCCGGTTGATGATGGCCCAGGATACCGGCGCCGCCATCAAGGGACCGGTGCGCGGCGACATCTTCTGGGGGGCGGGGGAAGCCGCCTTCGATATGGCCGGGCGCATGAAGAGCACCGGTCGGCTGACCCTGCTGCTGCCCAAGGCCCGCAGCCCGCGCATGGCGGCATATCCTTGAATTAGGGCGCGGATGCGCCGATCCAATGTCATCGCACCCTAAGCGCCTCTTGCCAAGCGCGGCCGCCTTGTCCATCCTTCGCATCATTATGCAGACCAGCCGAGGGATCTTGGCCCCATGAGCCAGTTGATGGCCGAATGGCGCCAGCGCAAGCAACGCGAGGACGACCAACTGCACGACCAGCTGCGCGGTGCCGTCGGCGCCGGGCGGGTGCAGGTATTCACCGATCCCCGCGTGCTCGACTTTCCCGGCTCGCCGGTGCACCAGCACTGGGACCACCTGCTGCCGCTCACCGGGTTGATGACCCTGGCGCTGGTCGTTTTGCTGGCCACCAATGTGGTGGTGGGCATCGTGGTGATGACGAGCTGCACCCTGATCCATGTCTTCGGCAGCCGCCACTATGTGGCCTGGCGGCTGAAGACGCGGGCTTCCGCCTATATGCTGGCCGATGCGGTCCAGTTCCAGACCCTGTGGCAGATGGGCGGCGTCGCCCTGGTGGTGCGGGGCGGCAACGAGCCGCCATGCCTGGCGCCCAAGGGCGACTGGCGCAAATTCATTCGCCGCAATCTGGGCGAGGGCGAGGGACAGAAGCCCGAACCCATGGCCAATGCTCCGGTTCCCACCCGTCACATGGCCTCGCCGCCACCACCACCGCCGCCACCCATGGTCGAGCCCGAGCCGGAGCCCATGGCCGACGCGGTGGAACCGGAAGCCGAGCTGATGCCGCCGTCCGCCCCGGAACCGCCCCGGACCCATTGGGAGTCCATCGATGACGGGCCACCGCGCGACGCTGTCACGCCGCCCCCATCCTCCTCCTCGTCATCGCAATGAGCCGCGCCCGGCTGGTGGAGCCGCGCCAGCCCCGGCGCCGGGCGGTGACCGACGACGAAATCCGCATCTGGCGCTCGGTGGTCCAGGACGCCAAGCCGCTGCCCGGTCGCGCCGTTCCCGCCGAGCCCGCCACCGCGCCGCCCGAAGCCAAGCCCTCGCCCCCCCCTCCCCCGGGTGAAGCTCCCCGCCGCCCCTCGGCTCATCCGCCGGTTCCCGGCCGCCATGCGGGACTGTCCGATCTCAGCCACGGCCACACGCCAGGTCTCGACCGTCGGTCGGCCGAGCGCATGAAGCGCGGCGAGATGGTGATCGAGGCCGCCATCGACCTGCACGGCCATACCCAGGACGTGGCCCATGGCGAGTTGATCGCCTTCATCCAGCGCGCCTGGACCGCCGGGCGCCGCTGCGTGCTGGTGGTCACCGGCAAGGGCATGAAGGGCAGCGGCGTGCTCAAGCATCAGGTGCCGCGCTGGCTCAACCAGTCGCCCTTGCGCGAACGCATTCTCGGCTTTTCCTATGCCCGGCCCCATCACGGCGGCGACGGCGCCCTGTATGTGCTGGTGCGGAGGCAGCGGGGATGACCCCGTTCGGCGCCCGGATCCGCGCCCTGCGCGAAGCCAAGGGTATCGCGCTGAAGACCATGGCCGCTGATCTGCATGTCTCGGCCGCCTATCTTTCCGCACTGGAACACGGCCATCGCGGCAAGCCCGCTCCCGGTCTGGTGATGCAGATCTGCGGCTATCTCGATTGCATCTGGGACGAGGCGGAAGAGTTGAAGGCCCTGGCCGAGCTGTCGCATCCCAAGGTCACCCTGGATACTTCCGGCCTGACTCCGGCCAAGACCGAACTGGCCAACCGGTTGGGGGCGACGCTAAGACGGATGCCGACCGAAACGGTGGAGCTTCTATTGGCCGTCCTGCGTGATCAGGCGGAATGAGCGCTTGCCCGGCCGCGCCAGGCGGCCCTCGGTCTCCAGCACCTTCAAGGTGCGGTAGAAGGCCTCGTGGGTGAGGCCGATGCGCGATGCCACCTCCATCAGCGGCCGGTCCAGGGTGATGACCGCGTCCGCTGCTCCTTTGACGGTGAGATAGGCCATGGTCCGCTCCCGCGCTCCCTTCAGGCGGATCACCTCCAGCAGTCCCCGGGCGAGCCGGGCCTGACGGGCGAGAAAGGCGGTGAAGGCGAGCGCGATCTGGGGATGGGCCGACAGATGCAGCAGCACGGCGGCCTTGGGGAATTCCTCCAGGTGGCAATCACTCTCGGCCACGGCGTCGCAATCGTAGCGCGGCGCGAACAGGGAGGTTTCCGCCACCAGGGCTCCCGCCTCCACCCGATGAAGCACGACGCCATGGCGCGACAGCGTGATGGAGCCCTGTTCCACATGAAACAGCGAACGCGCCTCCGCCCCTGCCTTGAACAGCCGCTTTCCCGCAGCCAGATCAAGGTGTTGCGAGGTGATTCCCGCCAGCAAGGGCTTCCAGTCCGCCGCCATGGCACCCCCCGAATTCTATGATCTGGATCATAGCAAAGCGGATGGTGGAACTACAGGATGAACTTGGCGAGGTCGGCCTTCTTGGTCAGTTCACCCACCCGCTCGCGCACCAGGCCAGCGGTGATGGTGACCTTGGTGCCGGGGGTCTGATCGGGGGCGGAGAAGCTGATCTCCTCCAACAGCCGCTCCATCACGGTCTGCAGCCGCCGGGCGCCGATATTCTCCACCGTGGAATTGATCTCGGCCGCCAGATCGGCGATGGCGTCGATGGCATCGGGCTCGAAGGTGAGCAAGACCTCCTCGGTGGCCAGCAAGGCTTCGTACTGCTTGATCAGGCTGGCTTCCGGCTCGGTCAGGATGCGGACCAGATCATCGCGGCTCAAGGGCTTCAGCTCGACCCGGATGGGCAGGCGGCCCTGCAGTTCCGGCAGCAGGTCCGAGGGCTTGGCGAGGTGGAAGGCGCCGGATGCGATGAACAGCACATGATCGGTCCTGACCGGGCCGTGCTTGGTGGCGACGGTGGTGCCCTCGATCAGCGGCAGCAGGTCGCGCTGGACCCCTTCGCGCGAGACATCGCCGCCGATGTGATGCTCGGAGGAACGGGCGCAGATCTTGTCGATCTCGTCGATGAAGACGATGCCGTTGTTCTCCACCGCCCAGATGGCGTCCTTCACCACCTTGTCCTGGTCCAGCAGCTTATCGGATTCCTCGGCGGTCAATTGGACCAGCGCGTCCTTGACGGTCAGCTTGCGCGGCCGGGTGCGGCCGCCGCCCAGCTTGCCCAGGATGTCGCCCAGATTGAGCATGCCCATCTGGGCGCCGGGCATGCCGGGAATCTCGAAGGTGGGCAGGGTATTGGAGCCGCCGCCCTCGGCCAGGTTCAGCTCGACTTCCTTTTCGTCCAGGCTGCCTTCGCGGAGCATCTTGCGGAATTTCTGGCGGGTATCGGCACTGGCGGTCTCGCCCACCAGTGCGTCCAGCAGCCGTTCCTCGGCGGCGATCTCCGCCTTGGCCGCCACCTGCTTGCGCAGCCGCTCGCGGGTCATGGCGATGGCGACCTCGACGATATCGCGCACGATCTGTTCCACGTCGCGGCCGACATAGCCCACCTCGGTGAACTTGGTGGCCTCGACCTTGAGGAAGGGCGCCTGGGCCAGGCGGGCCAGCCTGCGGGCGATCTCGGTTTTGCCGACGCCGGTGGGGCCGATCATCAGGATATTCTTGGGCAGCACTTCCTCGCGCAGGGCCTCGGGCAGCTGCTGGCGGCGCCAGCGGTTGCGCAGCGCCACCGCAACGGCGCGCTTGGCGTCGTGCTGGCCGACGATGTAGCGATCCAGTTCCGAAACGATTTCACGGGGCGAGAAGGCGGGGGTCATCACAGGCTTTCCACGATGATATTGCCGTTGGTATAGACGCAGATATCGGCGGCGATTTTCATGGAGCGCCGGGCGATGGTCTCGGCGTCCAATCCGTCGACCTCGATCAGGGCGCGCGCCGCCGCCAGGGCGTAATTGCCGCCCGAGCCGATGCCGATCAACCCGTCTTCCGGTTCCAGCACGTCGCCCTGGCCGGTCAGCACCAGCGAGACGTCCTTGTCCGCCACCGCCATCATGGCTTCCAGGCGGCGCAGGTAACGGTCAGTGCGCCAGTCCTTGGCCAGTTCGACACAGGCGCGGGTGACCTGGCCGGGATGCTTTTCCAGCTTGGCCTCCAGGCGCTCCAGCAAGGTGAAGGCGTCGGCGGTGGCCCCGGCGAAGCCCACCAGGATGGTGTCGCCGCCGATCTTGCGCACCTTGCGGGCATTGCCCTTGATCACGGTGGCGCCCAGGCTGACCTGGCCGTCACCGGCGATGACCACCCGGCCGGATTTGCGCACGCACAAGATAGTGGTGCCGTGCCAGGAGGGGGAAGCGTCGGAGGAATGGGACATGGATGCCGATCGGGTTGGGAACGGGATCGGCATCATAGCAAAGGCATGGTGCCCCGCCCGCAAGATTCTGCGGGCGGGACCCTGGGCGTTCTTCGGCGCTAGTTCGCCGTGCTTGCCGCGATAATGGGGCCCTTCGGGCAAGCCCTGTTCCGGGGTGCCGAAGGCGGCGCGGTTGGCTTGACGGGCAAGGCGGATGTAATCGGGAGCGGCGCGGGTCATGGCCTCGCCCAGCTCGGGCAGGTCCTCGACCACATAGGCCACCGACAGCCGGTCCAGCTCGGTGATCAGCTTGTCCTGGTTCTGGGAGTCCCGATAATACTGGTAGAGACTCTCGTCATAGGTGCTCCATTCGAAATTCCCCGGCGGCCGGGCGCAGGCCGACAGGGTGGTCATGGCGGTCACGGCACCCAATCGCTTGGGCCGCCCATCTCATGGCGCCGCTCCCGCCGGAACCGTCAGGGTGCGGTTACCGCGACCGCTGAGGAAGACCGTCTCGGTATAGGTGCCCCCAGAGGGACCAATCACCTTGTCCAGATGGGTGCCGGGCTCCAGCAGCAGCGAATCGCCCACCGGTCCCAGATCGAGCCCGTCCACCACCAGTACCGGAATCAGAAGCAGGCGACGCATGATCAACCTCCCCGCTTGTCGGTGATGAACAAGGACTGGATCGGCCGACCGGCCAGGGTGCCGCTGACCAGTTCGGCCACGGATCCCTCGTTGGTGTCGCTGTCGCCGAACTGGGCGACGATTCGGATGGTGGCCAGTTCGGTCGCGGGCAGCGACACGGTGAAGCCCGATTGGCCGCTCTTGATCTGCTCGCCCGGCTGCATCACCGTCAGCAGGTCGCCCACCTTCAGACCCTGGCGGGCGCCAGGGCCGACCAGTTGCTGCTCCTTGACCACCTTGTCGAGATCGGGCCGCTCGAACACCATGAAGGCGCCGGATTCCAACAGCCGCGACCCCAGCATGTCGGAAACATGCTTGCCCAGGGGATCGCCGGAATCACTGCGGACGAAGGTGCGGCCGTAGCGGGTTTCATTGCTGAAGCGGCCGATGGCGACCTTGCGCTTCAGCAGCTTGGTGGTGACGGGTGCCGCCTGGGCCTGCATGGCCTGTTGCTGTGCCGCCGCCGCGACCTTGGCCTCCACCGGAGTCTTGGGATAATCAGGGGTGGCGCAACCCGCCACTGCCAGATCGCCGCAGGCCAGGAATCGGAACAAACCAGTCATATCATGCGCCCCCTTGCACGCAATACAGACACTCTGGTCTGGCAGGTTATAGCGATGCGAAAAGGCGTGCAGCCGGCAACAAACAAAATCCGATAGATGCTATGGCCACATCCGCATTGATTGCGTCACCCCGCACCCACTGGCACGAAGGCCGCATTCCTGCTAGTAAACGGACAGAGCTTCAGGAGGATTCCATGCGCCAGGGCAGCATCGCGCGCAACACCACCGAAACCAGCATCAAGGTCACCCTCGACCTGGACGGGACCGGCCGCTATTCGGTCAAGACCGGGGTCGGTTTCCTCGACCACATGCTGGAACAGTTGTCGCGCCACTCGCTGATGGATCTGGAGGTGGAGGCCTCTGGCGATCTGCATATCGACGCCCACCACACCACCGAGGATGTGGGAATCGCCATCGGCCAGGCGGTCAACCAGGCGCTGGGCGACCGCAAGGGCATCAATCGCTACGGCTCGGCCTATGTCCCCATGGACGAGGCCCTGACCCGCGTCGCCCTGGACCTGTCCAACCGGCCCTATCTGATCTGGAAGGTGAAATTCGGCCGCGACAAGCTGGGCACCATGGACACCGAGCTGTTCAAGGAATGGTTCCAGGCTTTCGCCCAGGCGGCGGGCGCCACGCTTCACGTGGAATCGCTCTACGGCGACAATGACCACCACATCGTCGAAAGCTGCTTCAAGGCCCTGGCCCGGGCTCTGCGCGAGGCGGTGGAAATCGACCCGCGCAAGGCCGACGCGGTGCCCTCCACCAAGGGAACGCTTGGGGGAACGCTGTGAGCGCCGCCATGCGTCGCCGGGGGGGCAGCCTGTGACGGCCAGCGTCGCCATCATCGATTACGGTTCGGGCAATCTGCGCTCCGCCGCCAAGGCCTTCGAGCGGGTGGTGTCGGAACAGGGCCTGGACCTGACGGTGGAGGTCACCGCCGACGCTGCCCGGGTGGCGGCGGCCGAGCGCATCGTGCTGCCCGGGGTCGGCGCCTTCGGCGACTGCAAGGCCGGGCTGGCCGCCCTGCCCGGCATGATCGAGACCCTGAACGCCCAGGTCCTGGACAAGGGCAAGCCCTTCCTCGGCATCTGCGTCGGCATGCAGTTGATGGCCGATCTGGGGCGCGAGCATGGCGTGCATGCCGGTCTCGGCTGGATCAGGGGCGAGGTGGTGCCGCTCGGCGTCGAGGCCCAGGGCCTCAAGGTGCCGCATATGGGCTGGAACCAGCTGGTGGCCGACGTCCCGGACCATCCGCTGCTGGCGGGGCTGAGCCCCGACGCCCATGCCTATTTCGTCCATTCCTATCATTTCCGCCCCGTCGACCCGGCCCATCGGCTGGCCCATGTGGATTACGGCGGACCGATCTGCGCCCTGGTCGGCCGCGACAATCTGGCGGGAACCCAGTTCCACCCGGAAAAGTCCCAGGCCACCGGCCTGGCGGTGATCGCCAATTTCCTGAAGTGGAAGCCTTAGATGTTTCTTTTTCCCGCCATCGACCTCAAGGACGGCGCTTGTGTCCGGCTCAAGCTGGGCCTGATGGAAGACGCCACCGTGTTCAACACCGATCCCGGCGCCCAGGCCAAAAGCTTCCAGGACGCGGGTGCCGAGTGGATTCACGTGGTCGATCTCAACGGCGCCTTCGCGGGCAAGCCGGTCAACGCCGCCGCCGTCGACGCCATCCTGGCTTCCGTTTCGGTCCCGGTTCAATTGGGCGGCGGTATCCGCGACATGGCCACCATCGAGGATTGGCTGGCTCGCGGTATCCGCCGGGTGATCTTAGGGACCGTGGCCCTGAAGAATCCCGATCTGGTCCGGGAGGCCTGTCGGCGCTTTCCCGGCCGGGTGGCGGTGGGCATCGACGCCAAGGGCGGCAAGGTGGCGGTGGAAGGCTGGGCCGAGACCTCGGATCTCACCGTGCTGGAATTGGCGCGCAAGTTCGAGGATTGCGGCGTGGCCGCCCTGATCTACACCGATATCGACCGCGACGGCGTGTTGGCCGGTCCCAATGTGGCGGCCACTGCCGCCCTGGCCGATGCCATCTCCATTCCGGTGATCGCCTCGGGCGGAGTGTCGTCGCTGGACGATCTCAAGGCGCTGAAGTCATACCCCAAGCTGGAAGGCGTCATCTCGGGCCGGGCCATCTATGACGGGCGCATCGACGTGGCCGATGCCATCGCCCTGCTGAAGGCGTGAACCATGCTGAAGATGCGCATCATCCCCTGCCTGGACGTCAAGGACGGCCGCGTGGTCAAGGGGGTCAACTTCGTCGATCTGGTGGATGCCGGCGATCCGGTGGAGCAGGCCAAGATCTATGACAGGGCGGGCGCCGACGAGCTGACCTTCCTCGACATCACCGCCAGTGTTGATAACCGGGACACCATCTATGACGTGGTGCGCCGCACCGCCGAGCAATGCTTCATGCCGCTGACAGTGGGCGGCGGCGTCCGGGTGGTCGACGATATCCGCAAGCTGCTGCTGGCCGGGGCCGACAAGGTCTCCATCAACACCGCCGCCGTGCACCGCCCGGAATTCGTGCGCGAAGCCGCCGAGAAATTCGGCAGCCAGTGCACCGTGGTGGCCATCGACGCCAAGCAGACCGCGCCGGGCCGGTTCGAGATCTTCACCCATGGTGGCCGCAATGCCACCGGCATCGACGCGGTGGACTGGGCCAGGCGCATGGTGGAGTATGGCGCGGGCGAGATTCTGCTGACCTCCATGGATCGCGACGGCACCAAGCAGGGCTTCAACATCCCGCTCACTCGCGCCGTCGCCGACGCGGTGCCGGTGCCGGTGATCGCCTCGGGGGGGGTAGGCAATCTGGACCATCTGGTGGAAGGCATCCGCGACGGCCATGCCACCGCCGTGCTGGCCGCCTCGATCTTTCATTTCGGAACTCATACCATTGCCGAAGCCAAGGCCCATATGCGGGCGGCGGGGATTGCCGTTCGTCCCTGAGCCAAGGCGTGACAGCCGGGCCGACATCTGATAGCAAGGCCCGGCGAAACATTACAAGATAGAATGGTTATGAAGAGGGGAAGGGTCATGGCGCAGGACGCGACGATTCTGGACGAACTGTTCGAGGTGATCGCCAGCCGCAAGGGCACCGATCCCGACAAGTCCTATACCGCCAAGCTGTTCGCCCGTGGCCGCGGCAAGATCGCCCAGAAATTCGGCGAGGAAGCGGTGGAAGCCGTGGTCGCCGCCCTGTCCGAGGGCAAGGACGAGCTGGTGGGCGAAAGTGCCGACACGCTTTACCATCTGCTGGTGCTGTGGGCCGATTGCGGCATCGATCCGGCCAAGGTCTGGGCCGAGCTGGCCCGGCGCACCGGCACCTCGGGCATCGACGAGAAGAAGTCGCGCGCCAAGAAGTGACGGATGACAGGTCTGTTCGTTTGATGGACGGTATAAGCGTCGGAGGAGATCATGGCCTACGATCCCAACAACATCTTCGCCCGCATCCTGCGCGGTGAGATTCCGTGCAAGAAGGCTTTCGAGGACGAGTTCGCCCTGGCCTTCCACGACATCAACCCCCAGGCCCCCGTCCATATCCTGGTTATCCCTAAGGGCGCCTATGTCTCGGTCGATGATTTCGCGGCCAAGGCCTCCGACGCCGAGATCGCCGGTCTGATCCGCGCCATCGGCACGGTGGCGAAACAGGCGGGAGTCAGTGTCGACGGCTGGCGGCTGCTGTCCAATATCGGCACCAACGGCCACCAGGAAGTGCCGCATCTGCATTTCCACATTTTCGGCGGCAAGAAGCTGGGCCATATGCTGCCCAGCAGTGGCAACAGCCTGCCGACCTGACGACGGCCCTCCCTTTATCGTCACCCCCGGACTTGATCCGGGGGTCCATGGATGGCCGGGTCAGGCCCGGCCATGACGAGGTAAGGCGAGCCTTGCCGACCTAACTCCGGCCCGGCATCAGGCGGCGATAGGACAGCGCCTCGGCCACATGGATGCGGCGCACCTCCTCCTGGCCATCCAGATCGGCCAGGGTGCGGGCCACCCGCAACACCCGGTGCCAGCCCCGGGCCGACAGCCGCATGCGCTCGGCCGCCTCGGCCAGCAGGGCGCGCCCCGAGGCGTCGGGGGAAGCGATCCGGTCCAGCAATTCCCCATCGGCCTCGGCGTTGCAGCGCGCTCCCAACCCCTCGTACCGCGCGGTCTGGACGGCGCGGGCGCTGGCGACCCGGGCGGTGACCTCGGCCGAGCCCTCGGCGGCGGGCGGCAGCGACAGGTCGGCGGCGCTGACCGCCGGAACCTCCACATGCAGGTCGATACGGTCGAACAGTGGCCCGGAAATCCTCGACTGGTAGTCCTGACCGCATTTGGGCGCCTTGGCGCAGGCCAGGGCGGCATCGCCGAGATGGCCGCAGCGGCAGGGATTCATCGCCGCCACCAGCTGGATGCGGGCGGGATAGGTGACATGGGCATTGGCGCGGGCCACCACGGCGCGGCCGGATTCCAGGGGCTGGCGCAGCGCCTCCAGGGCGCCGCGCTGGAATTCCGGCAATTCATCCAGGAACAGCACGCCGTTATGGGCCAGCGAGATTTCGCCCGGCCGGGCCCGCATCCCGCCGCCCACCAGGGACGGCACGGAAGCGGAATGGTGCGGATCACGGAAAGGACGCCGCCGGAGCAGCTTTCCCCCCGCCAGTTGTCCGGCCACCGAATGGATCATGCTGACCTCCAGCGCCTCGGCCGGGGCCAGCGGCGGCAGCAATCCGGGCAGGCGGGCGGCCAGCATGGACTTGCCCGAGCCGGGCGGGCCGATCATCAGCATAATATAGCCAGTTCAACCTCACAGGAAGACTGGTCCATGCTGCCCAATCGGACTACACTAGGGTTCCGCCGCCCGAGGACGGGATCAATGCCACTCGCCTTCTCCTATCTCCGCATGTCACGCCCCGAACAGTTGCGAGGCGATTCCCTCCGGCGACAACTTGACGCATCCCGAGCTTACGCCGCCGCACATGGTTTGACACTCGACGAGTCCATGCAGGATCTCGGCATTTCGGCCTTCAGAGGGAAAAACCGGACCGAGGGAACCCTTGCCGCATTTATCGAGGCGATACAGGGTGGACGGGTTCCGGCCGGATCGGTGCTCATCGTCGAAAACCTCGATAGGCTTTCGCGCGAGCAGGTATCGACGGCGCTGAACCTGTTCCTGACCATCACGGGGGCTGGCGTGACGATTGTCACCCTGTCGGACGGTCAGACCTACTCCAAGGAGGGTGTTGACCGGGATTTCACGAAGTTGCTGATGTCGATTGTGTATATGGCCCGCGCCCACGACGAAAGCGCGATGAAGTCGGCGCGGCTGGCAGAGGCATGGAAAGCCAAGCGGGCGAGGGCGGTGGCAGACCCTACGGCGAAACTGACAGGCCGGACCCCAGCATGGCTTAGTCTCACCGCCGACCGGAAGGGCTTCAGGGTGATGGAAGACCGCGCAGCAATTGTGCGCCGGATCTTCCAGGAATGCGCCGCCGGGATTGGTGCCGCGTCGATTGCGCGAAGGCTCAATGAGGACGGTATTCGGCCATTCGGGCGGTCTGGAAGGGGATGGCACCCGAGCAGCGTCAAGAAAATCCTCGACAGCGAATCGGTCATCGGGACTTTCCAGCCACACGTAAAGAAGGATGGCAAGCGGGTCTCCGAGGGGGTGGCAATCCGGGCCTACTTCCCGTCGATTATCGAAGAGGGGCTCTTTCACACGGCTCGCGCCGCCCTCACCAGCCGCCGTTCAGGGGCGTCAGGGCAGAAGGGCCGGACATACGGTAACCTGTTCGCAGGATTGCTGCGATGTGGTTCATGCGGTGGCCCGATGCACCTGATTGACAAGGGATCGCCACCGAAGGGTGGGCGCTACGTGCAGTGCGACCGTGCCCGCCGCCGTGTTAAGGAGGATGGACGTCTGCGGTGTGAGGAAAAACGGCTTCATCATTACGTGACATTGGAAAACTTTGTGCTGGCTTGCCTCCCAGACCTGAACATCCGGCAGGTGCTTGACCTCGAAAACGAGACCGTCGCCGCACTGCGCACCGAACTGTCCCAGGTGGAAGCCCGGCTGGGCGGCGCACAAGCCAAGATGAAACGACTCGTCGCATTAGCCGAGGCGGCAGCGACCGAGGATGAGGACGAGGTCGATGACGCGCTTGCAGGCCGGGTGCTCGAACTTCGAACGGAGATCAGCACGCTCAGGCGGCAGCGAAAGGAGCTCGAGCGCCGTATTCCGGTCACTGAGGCCGAGGCTGTAGCTGATGATCGGGAAGCCTTGATGGAGGCACTGGGGCACATGCAGCGACTTGACGAGATTGAGGACCCGGCGGAGCGATATCGGGCCAGGGCTGCGTTCACACAGGATCTCAAGCGGATTGTCGCTTTAATCACGATTGATCGGGGATCGGCAGCGATCACCACTCATTCCGGGGAGGAAGTGCACCTTGTTCTGGATGCCGATGAGTTCATGAAGCAATTCGGCACACCGCAACCACAATGACAGGCATGTTTTCGCCATGTCGGCACACGCATCTCCGCGCAGCGTAAGCTGGCGGCAGAGGCGCGCAACCCGTTGGTATCTGACCGCTGTACCCCCGGCAACTGCCACTCGGCTGGAGCGTCCGCTATGGCCCAGTTGTGCCACAAACCGTCATTTACTTGCCCTGTTGGGGGCTGTCGGCTTTTGGCATGGGCGGTAACAGCTGATGTGCTAGTCTAAATCCGTATGGCTGTCTGCCATTTGGGGAAGAATGATGCCTATACTTCTGATCGTGCTGTCGGCTTGTGGCTTCTTTGCCATCATGGTTGGCGTGTCCAAACTGGCTGATCGAACCAAGGCGAAGCCAGCCGCCAAGGGTGGCCGAACCATAAACTTTCAGGGCATCGATGATGCAGGAAAGCTGACCCGACAGAAGGCCGATCTTGAAGCCCGGGTAAAGGCTCTGACTGCCAAGGAGGCATCCCTGATCGCGTCCGTGGAGGAATACGAGCGCGTCATCGATACCCGCAGGGCTGCGAAGCTGGCTGCCGAGCAAGACGAAATCAATGCCGCCATTGCGGCTAGGAGCGCGGTTGAGGCGCGAGTTCACCA